>NZ_RCNT01000003.1:0-5000 GCF_003688285.1 Rhodophyticola porphyridii | reverse complement strand
AGTTTCTTCACTGATCTGCCAAGTGCGGCGGATCTGGGGTTCGACCCCGCAGGTGAAGATAACTAATCCAAGTCAAGTACACTAACCCAAGACCATCTTCGGATGGTCGACAAAGTTCCCCCGGACGAACCAGTCGGGGGAGCGGGAAAGTATGCTTTTGATCAATGCCCGGCCTTTTCACAAAAGGGGGTCGGGTGCAGAAAAAGCCTGTCTTTTTCTGGATCAAATCAAGCGCGAGAAGGGCGTTTGGTGGATGCCTTGGCAGTAAGAGGCGATGAAGGACGTGATACTCTGCGATAAGCGTAGGTGAGCCGAGAATAGGCTTTGACCCTACGATCTCCGAATGGGGCAACCCACCTGACAGTTTCCTATTGTTAGCCTTGCTATCAATAGGTCGCTGAAACAGGGATTTATAACCTGAATACATAGGGTTATAAAGGCAAACCCGGGGAACTGAAACATCTAAGTACCCGGAGGAAAGGAAATCAACAGATACTCCCCTAGTAGCGGCGAGCGAACGGGGACCAGCCGAGCGATGAGAGTGACAAGAACAACCTGGAAAGGTTGGCCATAGTGGGTGACAGCCCCGTATTGGAAGCTCAATTCGACGTATTAAGTAGGGCGGGACACGTGAAATCCTGTCTGAACATCGGAGGACCACCTTCGAAGGCTAAGTACTCCTTACTGACCGATAGCGAACCAGTACCGTGAGGGAAAGGTGAAAAGCACCCCGACGAGGGGAGTGAAACAGTACCTGAAACCGAACGCCTACAATCAGTCGGAGGCTCCTTGAGAGCTGACGGCGTACCTTTTGTATAATGGGTCATCGACTTGGTCTCTCAAGCAAGCTTAAGCCGTTAGGTGTAGGCGCAGCGAAAGCGAGTCTTAATAGGGCGAATGAGTTTGAGGGATCAGACCCGAAACCGAGTGATCTAGGCATGACCAGGCTGAAGGTACGGTAACACGTACTGGAGGGCCGAACCCACACCTGTTGAAAAAGGTCGGGATGAGTTGTGCCTAGGGGTGAAAGGCCAATCAAACTCGGAGATAGCTGGTTCTCCGCGAAATCTATTTAGGTAGAGCGTCATCCGAATACCCCGGGGGGTAGAGCACTGGATGGGTAATGGGGCCCCACAGGCTTACTGATCCTAACCAAACTCCGAATACCCGGGAGTACTAGATGGCAGACACACGGCGGATGCTAACGTCCGTCGTGGAGAGGGAAACAACCCTGACCTCCAGCTAAGGCCCCTAATTCATGGCTAAGTGGGAAAGCAGGTGAGACGACCAAAACAACCAGGAGGTTGGCTTAGAAGCAGCCATCCTTTAAAGATAGCGTAACAGCTCACTGGTCTAAATAAGTTGTCTTGCGGCGAAGATGTATCGGGGCTCAAGCCATGAGCCGAAGCTGAGGATGCACATAGTGCATGGTAGCGGAGCGTAGTGTGAATAAACTCGTTCCTCTTTAGCGCCCACCCGGGCGTTTTGGAGGACCAGGTTTGACTGTGAAGCCGGGGCGTGAGCCATCCGGTGGAGTGATCACTAGCGAGAATGATGACATGAGTAGCGACAAACAGGGTGAGAGACCCTGTCGCCGAAAGTCCAAGGGTTCCTGCTTAAAGCTAATCTGAGCAGGGTAAGCCGACCCCTAAGGCGAGGCCGAAAGGCGTAGTCGATGGGAACCAGGTTAATATTCCTGGGCCAGGAAGTAGTGACGGATCGTGAAGGTTGTTCACCCTTATCGGATTGGGTGGGCCGCTAATCGGTTCCTGGAAATAGCTCTTCCGTAAGATCGTACCCTAAACCGACACAGGTGGACTGGTAGAGAATACCAAGGCGCTTGAGAGAACGATGTTGAAGGAACTCGGCAAAATACCTCCGTAAGTTCGCGAGAAGGAGGCCCAGTTTCTAGGCAACTAGTGGCTGGGGGCACAAACCAGGGGGTGGCGACTGTTTACTAAAAACACAGGGCTCTGCGAAGTCGCAAGACGACGTATAGGGTCTGACGCCTGCCCGGTGCCTGAAGGTTAAAAGGAGGGGTGCAAGCTCCGAATTGAAGCCCAGGTAAACGGCGGCCGTAACTATAACGGTCCTAAGGTAGCGAAATTCCTTGTCGGGTAAGTTCCGACCTGCACGAATGGCGTAACGACTTCCCCGCTGTCTCCAACATCGACTCAGCGAAATTGAATTGCCTGTCAAGATGCAGGCTTCCCGCGGTTAGACGGAAAGACCCCGTGCACCTTTACTACAGCTTCACACTGGCATCAGGCCATGCATGTGCAGGATAGGTGGTGGGCTTTGAAGCAGGAACGCCAGTTCCTGTGGAGCCACCCTTGAGATACCACCCTTGCATTGCTTGATGTCTAACCGCGGTCCGTTATCCGGATCCGGGACCCTGTGTGGCGGGTAGTTTGACTGGGGCGGTCGCCTCCTAAAGCGTAACGGAGGCGCGCGAAGGTTGGCTCAGAGCGGTCGGAAATCGCTCGTTGAGTGCAATGGCAGAAGCCAGCCTGACTGCAAGACTGACAAGTCGAGCAGAGTCGAAAGACGGCCATAGTGATCCGGTGGTCCCGAGTGGAAGGGCCATCGCTCAACGGATAAAAGGTACGCCGGGGATAACAGGCTGATGGTGCCCAAGAGTCCATATCGACGGCACCGTTTGGCACCTCGATGTCGGCTCATCTCATCCTGGGGCTGGAGCAGGTCCCAAGGGTACGGCTGTTCGCCGTTTAAAGAGGTACGTGAGCTGGGTTTAGAACGTCGTGAGACAGTTCGGTCCCTATCTGCCGTGGGTGTAGGATACTTGAGAGGAGTTGCCCCTAGTACGAGAGGACCGGGGTGAACGATCCACTGGTGGACCAGTTGTCATGCCAATGGCAGTGCTGGGTAGCTATGATCGGAAAGGATAACCGCTGAAGGCATCTAAGCGGGAAGCCCCCCTCAAAACAAGGTATCCCTGAGAACCGAGATAGACCATCTCGTCGATAGGCCGGAGATGTAAGCGCAGCAATGCGTTCAGTTGACCGGTACTAATTGTTCGATAGGCTTGATTTGATCCAGTAAAAGCTAGGCTTTGCGGATCAAAAGCATACACCACGTGTGTTTGATTTGGATATGATGTTTCTTTCTCGGTTTGGTGGTCATAGCGCGAGCAAAACACCCGGCTCCATTCCGAACCCGGCCGTTAAGTGCCGTTGCGCCGATGGTACTGCATCTTAAGGTGTGGGAGAGTAGGTCACCGCCAAACCTAGAAAGAAACATCTTACAGTATCTCTCTCTACGATTTCCCTTCCCGAACAACACACCCTGATCGATGGCAGGCTAGACAGCACATGGGCGACAAACGTGCCGATCTTGGGGGTAATGCCACGCTTGATGATGAGAGTCTCACTGATCAGTTAGGCGATCATTGCGACGCGTTCGGGCACCCCCAATGCATTCGGCAGCGAACCTTTCGCCTCAGGAAGCATCGTGATCGTCTCGTGAAGGTGCTCTTGCACAGCTCCGCTGGCCGATACTACGCTACTATAGGCGCTTGGAACCAGGGCATGAGTTCGTTCGATGTCTTGCGTCGGGGGCATTCATGCGACCACTAGCAATAACACCGGACAACTCAGGTGAGGACGGTCACAGCTGGGATGCTCCTAGCGACAAAAACTTGCCATATTCAACGTGTACGACACTGAATTCGTATGCACATTGGCGTACTCAGCCTGTTGTATGGAAGTTTGAGTGCTGGCATAACGCCAAAATGTAATCAGTAATCAGTAACAGAAAGAGACGGGAACTGAAAAATGGCAACATATGACATACTTGTTTTTTCTTGGAATGACATCTTTCCAAGCTTGACTCAAACAGGTGGCTCTCTCGACTTTATCGGCGAGACGTTTACATTCAATGGCGGCGGTGACATCGTCACTTATGACGACCGCTTCGGTGACCGAAACGAGCTGGGCGACAATACCGGCGGGCTGGATGACTTTCTTAGAGGCACGATCGACGGCCAGTCCGTTGATACACTGATCAACCCGGAATATGCCTATGAGATAACCGACAGTAACGGTGTTGCTGTGGGCAAGATGTACGCGCTCACCAAGGCAACCGACGCCGTCAGTTCAATCGAGGGATTTGTTTTTGATTTCCAGCCTATCAAAGGCGAAACCTACACGTTGACCGGCAGGGACGACTTCCCTCAAACGGCGTCTTCCAATCTCTACATCTGCTTCGTGAACGGCACCCTGATCGACACGGTCGACGGGCCCGTCGCGGTCGAAGACATCACCGCGGGCATGAAAGTGATTACACGGGACAATGGCCCGCAGCCGGTTCTGTGGGTCGGGTCAGCGGTCCACAGTTTTGCAGAGATCTCATCCAATCCCAAATCCGCGCCGGTGCTGATCAACAAAGGTGCACTGGGGGACGGGTTCCCGGAACAGATGCTGATGATCTCTCCACAACATCGGATTCTGGTGCGTTCGAAGGTAGCTCAAAGGATGTTCGGCTGTGACGAAGTCATGGTCCCGGCAGTCAAGCTGACCGAACTTGACGGGGTTGAGCGTGTTTCGCCGCAAGATGGGGTCACCTACCACCACATCCTATGTGCCAATCACGAGATGGTCCGCGCTAACGGCCATTGGTCCGAGACACTTTACTTCGGCGAACAGACCGAAATTGCGATCGGCGCTGAAAAGACGAAAGAAATTCTGGCCGAGTGTTCTGAGGTTGAGGACATGCAGATGCACCCTCTCGCTCTGATAGGTGAAGAAAACAGGGGCAGATTGAAGAACTTTGCCAGACGCATGAGCAAACGTAGACCACTATATATCAACCAATGACAGGTTCCCCTCGAACAGAATACTCTACCTCGTCAAGCGGCAGTGACCTGCTCCCCTGAAAAGTCCTCGCTTTGAGGTTAGCCTGTTCTCCAACTGAGGAGACAGACGATGAAGAGAAGCCGTTTCAGCGAAGCGCAGATCATTCATTGCCCGGCAGGCGATTTG
>NZ_RCNT01000022.1 GCF_003688285.1 Rhodophyticola porphyridii | reverse complement strand
GCCACCATGGCCGCGCCTCGTCGAACCCTGGGGTCTGTTACTCGATGATTTTGGAGACGACGCCGGCGCCGACGGTGCGGCCGCCTTCACGGATGGCGAAGCGCAGACCGTCTTCCATCGCGATCGGCGCGATCAGCTCCACCGTGAACTTCAGGTTGTCGCCCGGCATCACCATTTCCGTGCCCGAGGGCAGCTCCACCGTGCCGGTCACATCCGTCGTCCGGAAGTAGAACTGCGGCCGGTAGTTCGCGAAGAACGGCGTGTGACGGCCCCCCTCTTCCTTGGTCAGGATATAGGCCTCCGCCTCGAACTTGGTGTGCGGCGTCACCGAGCCGGGCTTGCACAGCACCTGGCCCCGCTCCACGCCGTCCCGGTCCACACCGCGCAGCAGCGCGCCGATATTGTCGCCCGCCTCGCCGCGATCCAGCAGCTTGCGGAACATCTCCACGCCCGTGCAGGTCGTCTTCGTGGTGTCGCGGATGCCCACGATCTCGATCTCGTCGCCCACGTTGATCACGCCACGCTCGACCCGGCCGGTCACGACCGTGCCCCGGCCCGAGATCGAGAACACGTCCTCGATCGGCATCAGGAACGGCTGGTCCACCGCGCGCGCGGGCGTCGGGATGTAGTCGTCCACCGCCTGCATCAGCTCGGCGATCTTCTGCTCGCCGATCTCCGGGTCGCGGCCCTCCAGCGCGGCCAGCGCAGAGCCCGCGATGATCGGGATGTCGTCGCCCGGGTACTCGTAGGAGCTGAGCAACTCGCGGATCTCCATCTCGACGAGCTCCAGAAGCTCCTCGTCATCGACCTGATCCACCTTGTTCATGAACACGACCATGTAGGGAATGCCCACCTGGCGGCCCAGAAGGATGTGCTCGCGCGTCTGCGGCATCGGCCCGTCGGCCGCGTTCACCACAAGAATCGCACCGTCCATCTGCGCCGCACCCGTGATCATGTTCTTCACGTAGTCGGCATGGCCGGGGCAGTCCACATGGGCGTAGTGGCGCGCGTCCGTCTCGTATTCCACATGCGCCGTGGAGATCGTGATCCCCCGCGCCCGCTCCTCAGGCGCCGAGTCGATCGACGCGTAATCCTGAAAATCGCCGAACTGCTTCGTGATCGCCGCCGTCAGCGTCGTCTTGCCGTGGTCAACATGACCAATCGTCCCGATGTTCACATGCGGTTTCGAACGCTCAAACTTTTCCTTCGCCAT
>NZ_RCNT01000021.1 GCF_003688285.1 Rhodophyticola porphyridii | reverse complement strand
TTCACCCGCGCTCCGTACCGCCGAGGTGCGCTCGCGACCGCAGTGAAGGTCTGCTTGGAGCCGATTCTGTGGAAAAACAAGGGGTTGAGAGCAAACTAATTGGGCGATTTGAAGGAGCGCAAGCCGTTCTGTTGTCAGGCTTTTCGCGGATGCTGCGGTGCAGGAAAGAGCTTGGCCAGTTTCCGGAGGTTCTGGGCGGTGGCAGCGAGGACGAATTCGTCGTTTGCGCCGCACGGACCACGTAGTCGGAGCCGCCCCAGGCCGAGGATGCGTTTGAGGTGGGCGAAGAGCATTTCGACCTTCTTCCGGAGCTTCACCGAGAGTTTGTATTGAGACGTCTTCGCAATGGCCCGCGCGACATCGCGGGCATCTTCGTGTTCTTCACGGGTGATCTTGCGGCAGTCGGCCTTGGGGCAGCATTTGGGTTTGGACGGGCACGCCTGGCAGATATGTTTGAGGGCTTGGTATTTGGCGACGCCTTTTCCGGTCGGGCCGCGATTGGGGTCGGAATAGTTTCGGCGGAACTGCTTCAGGGCTTCGCCTTCAGGACAGATATACTGGTTGTTCTCGGCATCCCACTCGAAGTCTGCGCGGGACCAAGTCCCATCAGTGCGGCCAGTCTTATCGATGACCGGGATGTGGGGCGCGATCTTGCGATCCACCAGCCAGCCCAGCATCGGGCCGGAGCCATAGGCGGTATCAGCAATCAGCCGCTCGGGATGCAGTTCGAACTTTGCCCTCACCCGATCCAGCATCGTCCTGGTTGACCCCACCTCGGCCTGCCGGATCGAGCGCGTTGCCTCAACATCGAGGATGACGCCGTGATCGGTATCAATGAGGTAGTTATCAGAATAGGCAAAGAATGCGGGGCCTTTGCGGGCTGCAGTCCATTGGCTGGCGGGATCGGAGAAGGAGGTGTACTTCGGCTCTACAGGCGTCGCTGCTCCGAAGGCAGCTTCATCTAAGGTGTCCAAATACTCCTTCACGGCGCGCGGTGCAGCTTCAACATCGATCCGCCCTGCGTCCCATTCTTCCTTCGATGCAGAGAATTGCTTGTTCGCATCTGCCTCGATCAGGCTTGCATCGACAGCCATCCGCTGACCACTGACTAGGCCCTCTTCAATGCAGCGGGCAACCGTCGTCTCGAACAAGTGGCGCAGCAGTTCGCTCTCTCGGAAACGCCCGTGGCGGTTCTTGGAAAAGGTCGAATGGTCGGGAACACGGTCGTTCAGATCGAGACGGCAGAACCAACGATACGCGAGGTTTAAATGCACCTCTTCGCACAGCCGTCGCTCGGATCGGATGCCGAAGCAATAGCCAACCAATAACATCCGGATCAGCAGTTCGGGATCAATCGAAGGACGGCCTGTGTGGCTGTAGAAATCGGCAAGATGCGCACGGATGCTGCTCAGATCGACGAAGCGATCAATTGAGCGAAGCAGGTGATCTTGCGGAACATGGTCTTCTAGCGAGAACTCATAGAACAGTGCCGCCTGCGCTTCCTGCTTCGGTCCCATCATGGCCAATCCTCCCGCTCGTTGAGAGAATTGAATCAGCGGCTTACGCCTCGATCAAGGAAGAGTTTTTCAACGAAATA
>NZ_RCNT01000020.1 GCF_003688285.1 Rhodophyticola porphyridii | reverse complement strand
TTCGGCAGGCTCAAGGATTGGAGACGCGTGGCAACCCGCTACGACCGATGCCCGAAGGTCTTCCTGTCAGCCATCGCTCTCGCCGCACTCGTCATTTACTGGCTATGAGTCCTGACCCTAGAGGGCGAGGCGCAAGACTTGTTGCTGGAACGGTAGATGATGGTATCATTAAACGCACCGGCAATCGTTCCAGCCGGTCCAGAAAACACTAAAAAATAAGAGAAGGCGATAAATCATGCGAGCAAAACATGTACACTTTGTTGGGATTGGGGGTGCGGCAGCGTCGGCTGCGGCCGAGATTGCAATAGCGCAGGGCTTCAAAGTCAGCGGATGCGACGCTGACATCCGCAGTTCATACCTTAGAAACAGCAGTGTTCCGTCGGACCACCTGTTCAATAGGCACGATGTCGCACACATCGATGGTGTCGATGTCGTTGCAGCGAGTCCGGCGGCCATTGAACGTCGCTCACAAATCGACGAAGTGCAGGCGGCCAATGCGGCGGGCTTGTTGATGTCTTGGCAAGAGTTTGTTGGCACCCACCTTATGGATGGGAGTACAAGGGTCTGCGTCGCAGGGACACACGGTAAGACGACAACGTCGTCAATGCTTGGTCACATGTTGGTGCAGTCTGGTATGGAGCCTACGATTATCGTGGGTGGTATTGTAAAGGATTGGGGGCGAAACTCAGTCGTAGGGAGTTCAAACATCTTTCTTATTGAGGCCGACGAATACAACAATAGCTATCTGCACTACAAACCCAATCTAAGCATTCTCAACAATGTTGAATACGAGCATCCCGAATACTTCCCAGATGACGCGTCATATTTCCAGTCGTTTCGCGACTATCTTGGATCTTTGCAGTTTGGCGCAACACTTATAGCCAATGGTGACGACCCAGGTGTACGAAAAGTCGTCGACCAGTGCACAGAACAACTGGACGCGAACGAAGTCAGAGTAGTATGGGTTCTACGCGAAGGTTACTCATCAATTGCTACGTTAGGAAATTCGTCCACGGTTAAGTGGTCGGCAAGAAACCTCAGAGAAGGCCGCATGGCTGTCTCGGTTTCTGGTCATATCGGACATTCGAGTTTCGAAGTAAATATGATTGGAGAGCACAACGCTCAAAATGCAGTAATGGCGCTCTGTGCAGCAGTGTCCTTGGGCGCGAGCAGCAACACTGCTGCATCTACTATGTCTAACTTTGCAGGGGTTGAGCGTCGTTTAGAGGAGATTTTTGCCGATGAAAACGTGTGCATCTTCGACGACTATGGTCATCATCCAACAGAGGTCGAAACAACCCTTAATAGTCTTCGCACTGCGTATCCCAAGCACTCTATCGTTGCCGTCATTGAGCCGCACATGGTTTCTAGAATGAACCAGTTCGGAGGCAAATATGTCATGGCGACCAAATCTGCCGACAAAGTCATCTTCACAAAGACTTTCATGGGGCGAGAAGCTGGTAAGCAAATTCCGAATATTTTGAGCATTGTTGATCAGATTGGCAAAGACAAGGCCAGCTATTTTGACGATTTTGACACCGTCGCCAACAGAATCGCAAGCCTTGATCTATGTCAGAGCGTAGTAGTAGTGTTCGGAGCCGGTAACTCGCCAGAATTGACGCAAAAGATAATTGAGACGCGAAGCATTAATGCCTGATGACCCGTTCTACATCCACGATTGAATGCTTGGAGCACGATTACAAGAGTCCTGACACAACTCTAACCGGCTTACTGGTCCGCGATGTTTCACTCGCCTCCAGTGACGGAAACCCCGGCATAATCTTAGTCGCTACGATTGCTGGGCCAACTGCATTTGAGAAAGACAAGGCTATTGAGCTTGCAGAACTAGGGTCAGGACCCATTGATTTTTGGGTGGCGGCATGATTCACGGTTCAAAAAACGAGCGGTGAACATGTCTGATCTTTTCTGGCTAACAGACGCGCAGATGGCGCGTCTTGAGCCCTTCT
>NZ_RCNT01000002.1 GCF_003688285.1 Rhodophyticola porphyridii | reverse complement strand
GTTCGGCAGGCTCAAGGATTGGAGACGCGTGGCAACCCGCTACGACCGATGCCCGAAGGTCTTCCTGTCAGCCATCGCTCTCGCCGCACTCGTCATTTACTGGCTATGAGTCCTGACCCTAAGTCTTCATCTTGCCTGACGGGCCTTCAATATGCGCAGATTGATCTCTTTGCGCGCCTCTCGTTCGCTCATGCCACTGTCGATGCAGAAAGCGGCAAGTACTCCCTCAAGTCCGGATACCAGGCCCCTTGTGTTGTGTTCTTCTTCGTAGTCTGCAATGTTGGCGACGGCATCTAAGATAATATCAGATGGTTTCATCTGTCTGTCCCATAAACTGTCCACAGGGCAGTTTCAGGCCAACTCGGTTAATTCAGTCTTAACGTCGACCCAGGGTAAAGCTAGTTTGATACGACAGGGGCAACGATATGGAGGGCGCCCATCAGTTTTGTGCATGTGCGGCTCTATCGACTGCCTCCTTGCTTGCAGCCTCCCTTACAGAGCTAAGCATTTGCTGCAATGCCTTTTCCGTGTTGGAGAACCCCTCCACCCGAGCGGCGATCAACGCGGTCTCGATACGGATCAAGTATTCGAAATGTTCAATCATCTGAAAAACCGCCTTTTGTTTCCCAAACAAGAAATCATCCAATTTCTTAACGGCGCGTTAATGCGGACGAATGTCCCGCACCGTTCGGCTGAAATTTGCGTGAATTGGCCCCTTTCAGCGGAAAGCCGCCAATGGCGCCGCACAAATCCTGTGCGTCAAGAAAGACTTATGCTCGCAACGACAGAGGTTGAGTGGAGCTGGACCTCGGATGCTTGCAGGGAGTAACCCGGCATTGCCTCCAAGATTTTTGTCGCTGATATCTCAACTGCACTTGGTTTCCGGCTTCGTCGTCATGCCGCGGTTTGAGCCTACATCACGATTCGCTGAGAATCGTGCAGCGATACATGCTGACGAGCCTACCGCCAAGCCGTAATTAGCTCTCACACGGCTCAGAGTAGACTGTTGGCGCGGTTGCGTTCGTCATGCAGGGGTCCCTAAGTAGTGGGCCTGACCTTCGCCCGATGAAGATGGACAATGCAAGTGTCACCGACTGGTGCAGGGAGCTCCCAACGCCTGCTGCGAAGTAGTTGTTCGCGGAGCGAGGGTCTACGGTCTGCAAGCGCATGATCGTATCTCTCAGCATATGTGCCATAGCGTCTACAATATAGAGCGCGGCTACTTCGACGTTGTCACTTGTTAGTGTCGGATGCTCATACATCAGACCGACGGCAACAGTTGTCACTGCGTCTCCGACCGTAGCACTGTCGGCAGGCACATCGGCGAGAGGGGCAAAGACAACTTCCAAGTATACAGCAGCAAGTATGTCGTAGAAGTTGCTGAACGCGAACTCCGCGTGCTCTCTCAAGCGGTTTGGAACGGATCGTTCGATCAATAAATGATTTGCTCGCTGTCGCATGACGGGACGTGCCAATCCGGCAATTGCTGCCACCTCCGCAGCGGAGTACGGGAAGTAGGCTAGGTCTTCGGTGTCAAATGTTGCTTCTTCGGGTTCCAAGGATCACACCTTCCGGTTGGATTTTCATCAAATAGACTGCGTCACAGAAACTAAGCTTTGGTTAAAGACTGTCCTTCTAAGGACATTGACGTTCTGCGTGTCCGCTATGTTTAGGAAAACGGAGGAAACACATGGCCAACAAGCGACCGAAGCCCAAGGAAATTGTCACGAAGTTGCGACAGGTTGAAGTTCTGACGGGGCAAGGAGTTGAGGTGCCCCTAGATTTTTAGACGCTTTGCCCCCTAACTTTGAGGCGAGGAGGCCGACATGGGGACAAACAATTACAGCGATGCGTTCAAGCTGCAATCGAAGCGCATTTGCCAGTCGATCTGCGAGGTCGGATCAATGTTTTCGTGCTGGATGTTTCGCTGCCAGGCGAGGCATCTACCTCGGCCGGCTCTTAGAGCTGAGGAAGTTATTGAGCCCTGACAAGGTTTGTGGATGAATGTCTGCTCTGGCCATTGTATCTCTCGTTTCTGCAGCGAAGTTCCGCTTCCCGCCCATTTTGTGGAAAAACAACGTGTTGCGAGCGCAGAAAGGGGCGTACTGAACTGGGTGCGAGCGCCTTTCTGGTCAGGCTTTTCGCGTTTGCTGCGGTGCGGGAAAGACCTTGGCTAGTTTGCGGAGGTTCTGGGCGGTGGCGGCGAGGAGGAATTCGTCGTTTGCGCCGCATGGACCGCGTAGTCGGAGCCGTCCCAAGCCGAGGATGCGTTCGAGGTGGGCAAATAGCATCTCGACCTTCTTGCGGAGTTTCATTGAGAGTTCGTATTGGCGGGTCTTGGCGATGTCGCGGGCATCCTGACGGGCATCTTCATGTTCCTCGCGGCTGATCTTGCGCGCATCGGCGTTCGGGCAGCACTTGGCTTTGGACGGACAGACCTGACAGACTTCTTTCAAAGCACGATACCGAGACGTGCCCTTGCCGGTCGGTCCCCGGTTCGGATCTGAGTAATTGCGCCGGAACTGCTTCAATGCGTGTCCTTCCGGGCAGATGTATTGATCGTTCTCGGCGTCCCATTCGAAGTCCGCACGCGTCCAGGTTCCGTCGTTGCGTCCGGACTTGTCGAACACCGGAATGTGCGGCGCGATCCGGCGGTCTACCAGCCAACCCAGAAGCGGTCCGGTGCCATATGCAGTGTCGGCGATCAGCCGTTCGGGATGCAGATCAAACCGCTCCTTGACCCGCTTCAACATGGTCTTGGTCGACCCAACCTCAGCCTGTCGGATTGATCTGGTGGCTTCTACGTCGACGATGACGCCGTGGTCCGTGTCGATCAGGTAGTTGTCGGAATAGCTAAAGAATGCTGGCCCTTTGCGTGCCGCGGTCCATTGGCTCGCTGGGTCGGAATGTGAGGTGAACTTCGGCTGCACCTCGCTCGCCGCACCGAACGCGGCTTCATCCAGCGTGTCGAGATACTCGCGTACGGCACGCGGTGCTTCGGCTGGATCAATGTTCGATGCGTTCCATTCTTCCTTGGGCGTCGAGTTCTGTTTGTTCGCATCCGCTTCGATCAGGCTCGCGTCGATTGCCATGCGCTGGCCGCTGACGAGACCTTCTTCGATGCACCGCGCCACCGTCGTTTCGAAGAGATGCCGGAGCAACTCGCTCTCTCGGAAGCGCCCATGCCGGTTCTTCGAAAAAGTCGAGTGGTCAGGCACACGGTCGGTCAGATCGAGGCGACAAAACCAGCGATAGGCCAGGTTCAGATGGACCTCTTCACACAGCCGCCGCTCCGAGCGGATGCCGAAACAGTACCCAACCAACAGCATCCGGATCAGCAGTTCAGGATCAACCGATGGACGACCTGTGTGGCTGTAAAAGTCTGCAAGATATTTGCGGATGCTGCCAAGATCGACGAACCGATCGATGGAGCGCAGCAGGTGATCTTGGGGAACATGATCCTCCAGCGAAAACTCGTAGAACAGTGCCGCCTGCGCTTCCTGCTTCGGTCCCATCATCGCCAATCCTCCCGCTCGTTGAGAGAACTGAACCAGCCGCTTACGACCCGATCAAGGAAGAGTTTTTCAACAAAATAAGCCCAACCTACCGAAACCGATACCGGCCCTCAGCCTTAGCGAAACGTTGTCCAAGGGTCAGGCGGTGTTGGTCGGATAGACGTTTCAGGTCAGCCAGGTGTCAGCGCGCGAAGTCCCAGAATTCATCGGGTTTAACCTCACTGGCAACCGCACGTGCTATTAGGTTGCCAGTGAGGTTCTGGTCTTTCACCGCAACCGGAACTGGTGATTTCACCTCCAAGGCCTGTTCCTTGGCCGATACGAGGATATTTCGAACCTGACGAGATATCTGCGCCGCGACATTGACCCGAAGACCATCGAAGCCTGCATGGAGTGTTTCTACGTTCATTTGTGATATCTTACACTTCGGCATTTATGGAGGGGGTGTTACAAGACCCCCCTTTCGCTCAATCATCCGGCCGACCACGCACCGCGCACGCCGCCTGGCGGCGGCCACGCGCGGTTGCGCGGTCAGCGCGATCTTGAGCTACCGATGTCATTGGGAAGTGTGCGCCTTCCTGCGCTCTGTTGCCCAGGCGATCACTTCTGACTGCAAGTATCGCACGGAGTGACCGAGCTTGTAGAACGCTGGACCATATCCCGTGACGCGCCACTTCTGAAGGGTGCGCACAGACTGACAAATCAGATGGGCGACCTGGCGTTCATTGAGAAATTCTTCTTCCGAACTTCTTGCCGGGCGAACTTCTTGCCGGGAGAGACTGTTGGTGAAGCATTATTCATCCACTTACGCCAGACAGTTCCAGGAGCATCGCCCGGCGGAGCTGGACCCCTCAAACCTCAAGATAGTGCCGCCAAAGTGCAGCAAACGCCGAGACAGGAAGCCGACTAGCTTCCCCGCATGGGCGCGATCAGTCCGGGGTGACGATATTGGCCATGAGGCGGAACGCGCCCGGCACGAGTTGGGCCATCTGGTGATGCAGGATCAGGGCCAGATGGGTGTGCCGCCCCTGCCCGATCCTTGCGGAGACGAGCGCGCCGTGAAGAGGCTCCTCGCCCGGGTCGGACATCGCCAAAAGCGGGATATAGGCCTTGTTCCATGACTTGGCGAAGTAGAGCCCGCGCTCCTTGTGCCAGCCGTCCCAGTCGCCCGGCGTGATCTGGTTCGGGGTGGTCAGAAGCGGGTGGTCCGGAACCAGATGGGTGACCGGCGCGGTCTCGTCGGTGACGCGCCAGCGCAGCGAAGGCTGACCTATTTCGAGCGCTGCGGGCGCGGTGGTTTCCGCATCCCAATTGTCCCACGGCCGGTGGTAGAGGGTGACAAGATTGCCGCCGTTCCGGGTCCAGTCATGCAGGGCCGGGATGTGGCGCGCCAGGACCGGGCGGAAGCGGATCGCAAACACGCCGATCAGGATCGTGTCGTAGCCGGAGAAGGGATCGGCCGAAGCAAGTGCCTGATCGCCGAGTTCGGTCACGTCGCAGCCGATGGCGGCCAGCCATTCCGCCGCGCGGTCGTTCCCGCCACCGATATAGCCGATGCGAGCCTTGGGCACGGCGATATCCGCAATCCGCAGCCTGAGCATCGCCGGGGTGCTGCGCAGGCGTGGGGCGATATGATCATGGGTGAAGACGCGGATGCCATAGGCCGGCTGCCCGTCCAGCAGGAGCGGCAGGTTGTATAGCCCCTCGGCGACATCCTTAGGCGCGCCCAGCATAACCTGCGGACCGGTCCAGCTTTGTGTCCAGCCCTCCGGAAGATTGAACCGGGGTGTGCCGCCGGAGATGTTGGAAACGCTCAACTCGATGTTGCGCCCGGGGCGGGCAAGGTTGAGGATTGCGGCGCGGCGCGACAGGTCCGCTCGGGCGGACGGCCCGACCAGCAGCGGCGTTTCAAGGGCGATGTGGGAGGTGGCGGCGATCCCGTCGGTTTCGATCGTGACGGCCAGAGAGGGCGCGCGCGGCGCAAGGGGATCGTAGCTGTCGGGATAGGGGTCGCTCGGTCGCGCGGCCTGAGACAGGCGCAGATCATCGCCATTGCAGTCTATCCAGTCGGGCAGGACCGGCGTGAGCGTCGCGCGCCCGAAATCGGCCGTGCGCCGCTCGACCGCCAGCGTCGTGCTCTCGCCCGGCGTCAGCCTCGGTTCGGCCAACCGCCCGCGAATATCGGGATGGGCACAGAGCCGCATCAGGCGCGCCAGTTGCGCCTGTTTCCGGGCAATCCGATGGGCGTGGAGCGGATCGGTTTGCGCCTGATCCAGCGCTGCATGGGCGCGGGCGGCGGCCGCCAGCATTCCGGCCCGGTCCGGAAATGCCGCCAATGCCGCATCGATGGCGGCCTGCGCGGGCTCCAGCGCCGGGTCCAGATCCCGCAGATCGCCCGGCAGGTTGTCGGTGATGGCCCCCCGATCGGGACCGACCTTGCTGATCGCCAGGTGCAGCGGCCAGTCGGTCTCCGCCCCGGGCGGGATCCAGCGCCCCATGCCCTGCGTGCGGTGAAAGGCCCGCGATTGCTGCGCGATGCGGGCATAACTCGCGCCAAGCACCGGGTCCGTGCCATGCCCGTCGATGGTGAGCGTGGCTTCGGGCGGTGGCAGTTCGTCGTCATAAGAACCGCCCGCCCCGGACCAAGCCGGCAGGTACAGCTTCGAGACCTGCCAGCTCGGCAGATCGCTGCCGGTAAAGGCCGGATCGGCGGCAAGCTCCATCGCCTCATGGGCGGCCGATGTCATCGCGCGATGGTGGCCATGCTGGCCCGGAATGTCGAGGAAAGTGGGGCAGATGATATCCGGCCGCTCCGTCCGCAGGATGTGGACGAAGCGGGTCAGCGTCCGGTCACGGCCCCAGCGGGCCATCGTCTCGTCGCCGGATTTCGAAAACCCGAAATCGGTGATCGTATCCTCCGGGGACTGACCCAGCCAGTAGAGGCGCATGTCGAGCATCTCGGCGGCGCGCTCCATCTCCGCGGTGCGGATGGTGCCCAGGTCGAAGCCTGCTTCGGTCCCGATATCGTTCTGCCCGCCCTCGCCCCTGTTGGCGCAGGCAAAGCTGAGATTGATGCCGTCCCGCAAACCGAGCACGGCCAGCATTGCGGAGGTTTCGTCATCAGGATGGGCGCCCGTGTTCATGAACCCGACAACCGAGCGAAGCGGCTGAAGCGCGCGCCAGATCCGGGCGATCAGGGGGGTGGCGGCTTCCGCCATGATGCGGGACTGGTCGGTGGTGGGCATCGGCACGTCTTTCAGGTGGCCAGCCCAAGGCTGGGCGTGAGGGTCTGATTGATGACAAGGGCGGCGGCCCCATGGGTCGCGGTCATCCGGCCGGCGGTGCCGGCCAGAAGCCTCGGGCGGTTTCGATCCGCCCGGTTGGAGACCGACACAGAAGGCAGCGGCGTGGTTTCGGTCAGATGCTGCAAAAGCCTTGCGGGCAAGGCCCCGCCCATGATCACCGCTTCGGGATCGTAGAGGTTCTCGACGATGTGAACCGCATGGGACAGGGCCGGGCGCGCGCCCTCGATCCAGGCCATCATCGCCGGGTGGCGCTGTTCGAAAAGCCGGTCGAGATCGGTCACGGTTTCCGCTGCTTCGCCCGCGCGCCGCAAGGCCGTGGTCAGCGCCATCCGGCTGGCGATTTCCTCCAGCGGCCTCAACCCGCCTTCGAACGGGGCCGGGACGTGGCCGATTTCGCCCGCATTGCCGAACGCGCCGCGGAAGATCGTGCCCCCGGACACGAGCCCGAGGCCGATACCGGTGCCGAAGTAAAGAAACGCATAGGAGGAAAGCCCCGCCGCCACCCCCGACACACGTTCGGCCATGGCGGCCGCGTTGGCGTCGTTTTCGACGGTCACGGCCATGTCCAGCGCCTCGGCAAACATGGCCTGCGCGTCAAGCCCCTCCCAGCCGGGCAGTTCGGTCAGGAAACCCGACAGCCCGGTCTTGCCGAAGGGCCCGGGCATCACGACGCCCGCGCCGAGGACCCGCGCGACTTTTGTGCGGCTATTGGACAGGGCACGATCGAGAAGCTGGCTCACCAGCTGGACGACATGACCGGGATCGGCCCGCGAGACCGCGACGCGATCCGTGTAAAGCGCCCGCCCGTCCAGATCGATCAGCGCGCAAAGCACCGCATTGGGGCGCAGCTCGATACCGAATGCGGTGCCCGCCGCCCCGTCGATGGCGTAAGTCACGGCCGGAAGCCCGCGCCCACCGGTCCGGCGCCCGGCTTCGTACAGCCAGCCCTCCGCCACGAGCTCTCCGATGATGTTGCTCACCGCCTGTGTGCTCAGCCCCGATGCACGCGCAATCTCGGCCCGGCCCGAGGCGCCTGCGCGCCGCACATGGCCCAGAACCAGCCCGCGATTATAGGCGCGGCTGCGTTCGGCGTTCGATCCGGGGGGCAGGAGAGGCAGACTCATGCCTCCGGGATTAACTCAAGTTGCTTGATAACTCAATTGGTTTGACTTAATCCTGAATCATCCCCGCGCTCGAATCGCGGACCCGGTGCATGCTTCGCGCAAGCCGACAACAACAGGGAGTTTCCAAAAATGTTTTCCGGACTTCGGACCACAGTCGCCGCGACCGCCGTTTCGGCCGCAGCGCTGTTTGCCGCCGCCCCCGCCATGGCAGAGGTCGAAATCGAATACTGGCAGTATTTCTTCGATGCCCGCGTCACTGCGATGGAGCAACTGATCGAGAATTTCGAGGCTGCCAACCCCGATATCACGGTCACCATGACCCATTTCCCCTACGCCAATTACAGAACGCAGGTCGCCGCCGCGATCCCGGCGGGCGAAG
Organism: Rhodophyticola porphyridii; assembly: GCF_003688285.1. Taxonomy (GTDB): domain Bacteria; phylum Pseudomonadota; class Alphaproteobacteria; order Rhodobacterales; family Rhodobacteraceae; genus Rhodophyticola; species Rhodophyticola porphyridii. The sequence continues at coordinate 455,634 of NZ_RCNT01000002.1, read as the reverse complement.
GCCCCGATGTGGTGCAACTCTTCTACGGCTGGTTGAATGATTACGTCGAGGCCGACCTGATCCAGCCGCTGCCGGCGGATGTCTTCTCGCCCGCCGAGATCGAGGCGGAGTTCTTCCCGATGGTTTCCGCGATGGAGCAGGATGGCCAGTACTGGGCCCTTCCCACCGCCGTGCGCAGCCTTGCGCTGTTCTATAACGAACGCCTGTTCGAAGCCGCGGGCATAGACGGCCCGCCCGAAACCCTTGACGAACTGGTCGAAATCGCCGCCGCGCTGACCGAGCGCGATGGGGCGGGCAACATCACGCAAGTAGGCCTCACCACCGGCATGACCGCGCAGGATCACCACTGGTTCCGCGAGGTTCTGGTGCGCCAGTTCGGCGGCTCCCCCTATAGCGACGACTACCGGACCGTCACCTATAATGACGATGCCGGGCGGGCAGCGCTGGAATTCTACACCGATCTTCAGGAAGAACACGGCGTCACCCAGGTGCTGTTCATGGATGAACCGCAAGCGGCCTTCCGTGCCGGGCGCGCGGGCATGCATATCGACGGCTCGTTCCGCATCGGTGCGCTCAACGACACGCGCGGGCTGAACTGGGGTGTGGCGGAGCTTCCGGCCGGTCCCGACGGGACACGGTCGAATTACTCCTCCTACTGGGTCAATGCGATCACCAGTCAGGCGGAAGGCGAGAAATACGACGCCGCCGTCCTCTTCATGGACTACATCACCTCGGCCGAGGCGATGGAGATCTGGCTGGAAGTCGTGGGAGAACTGCCTGCACGTCAAGCCGTTGGCATGACCGACGAGAATGCCAATGATCCGGTCTACGGGCCGTTCATCCGTGGGCTCGCATATGCCAACACCACACGCTTTGCCGATGAGAGCGCGCAGCGCCAGTTGATGGTGGAAATGGTGGAGCGGGTGCAGCTGCAAGGTGCCTCCGTCGCCGACAGCCTCGCCACCGCTGCCGAAGCCGAACAGGCCCTGCTGGACGACTATTACGGCGAGTGACCGCGGACCCAAGGGCGGGCACCGTCGCGGACGGGCCCGCCCATGCCCTGCTTTTCCTGACCTGCCGGAGATCGCAACCCGTGGCCGATACCTCTCAATCAGACGACATGTCGCCCACCGCCAGGACCGGTCTTTCGGCCCACTGGCACCGGCTGAGCATCCGGCAGAAACAGGTGGTCTGGGCCTGGGCCTTTCTGGCCGTGCCCATCGTTTTCTACATCGTCGTGCGCTTCTACCCTACCGGCAACGCCTTTGTGCTGAGCTTTCAGGAATGGAACCTTCTGGGCAGCCGGGAATGGGTCGGGTTCGAGAATTATGTGGATCTCTGGAATGATCCGGTCTTCTGGATCGTCTTCGTCAACACGTTCGAATATCTGATCATCGGCACGCCGATCAGCCTCGTGATCTCGTTTTTCGTGGCTTATCACCTGGACAAGGTGCGCTTCATGCATGGCACGATCCGTGCGCTCTATTTTCTGCCCTTCATGACCTCGGCCGTAGCCATGGCATGGGTCTGGCGCTGGTTCTATCAACCGGTCCCGATCGGCGTGTTCAACAACTTCCTTGCACAGTTCGGTATCCCGCAGATCGAATTCCTGCAATCCACCTCCATCGCCCTGCCGGCCGTTCTGGCCCCCGCCGTATGGGCCGGGCTCGGCTTTCAGGTCATCATCTTCATGGCAGGGCTCCGCGCGATCCCGCCGACCTATTACGAGGCCGCCCGCGTCGATGGCGTTTCCAACTGGACGATGCTGTGGGAGATCACGCTGCCGCTGCTGAAACCCACCATCGTCTTTCTGGTCGTGTTCTCATCGATCGGGTTTCTGCGGATCTTCGATCACGTGTTTAACATGACCACCAACAATCCCGGCGGGCCGCTCAACTCGACCAAACCACTGGTTCTGATGATCTATGAAACGGCCTTCGGCGGGCGCAGCCAGATGGGGGCGGCAGCGGCCCAGACCGTGGTGTTGTTCGTGATCCTGCTGATCGTGAGCCTTGTGCAGCTTCGCATTCTGAGGGATCGCTGATGGCCATTGCCGAAGACATCCGGATCAAGCCATCCTCGGAAACGCTGTTGCGTCCCGACCGGCCGAAACCGCCGCTGAACTATGCCCAGTTCATCCGTTGGGCGCTGCTGTTTCTGGGCGGCGTTCTGATGGTGATGCCGCTGGTCTACATGATCTCGACCTCGCTGAAATACTCCTTCGAGGTCTACAATCTCAACCTGATCCCCGAAGAACCGACGCTTGAAAACTACACCTATGTTCTGGAGGACGGGCGATTCTACACATGGTTCCTGAACTCGCTGATCATCGCGACGCTGACCACGATCTCGACGCTGATCTTCGACAGTCTGGTGGGCTATGTGCTGTGCAAGTTCAAGTTCCGCGGCCGCTACCTGATCTTCATCGCGATCCTGTCGACGCTGATGATCCCGACCGAAATGCTGGTGATCCCGTGGTATCTGATGAGTCAGCAACTTGGCTGGCTGGATACCTATTGGGGCATCATGTTCCCCGGGCTGATGACCGCCTTCGGTGTGTTCCTGATGAAACAGTTCTTCGAAACCGTACCCGACGATTTTCTGGAGGCCGCGCGGATCGACGGGCTGAACGAGTTGCAGATCTGGTGGTCGGTGGCGATGCCGCTGGTCAAGCCGGCGCTGGCGGCGCTTGCGATCTTCGTGTTTCTGGGCAACTGGACCGCGTTCATCTGGCCGCTGATCGCGACGACGGATACGGCGCTCTACACGCTGCCGGTGGGGCTTTCCTCCTTCGGGGATGAGGCCGATGTCGCATGGGAGCTGATCATGACCGGGGCCGCTATCTCGACGCTGCCAACATTGGTCGTATTCCTGATCTTCCAGCGCTTCATCATTCGCGGCGTCGTGATGGCGGGGCTGAAGGGATGAGGCCTCCTCGGGACAATATGCAGACGCTCAATCGCTGGCGGGAACCGGGGTCACCTCCTCCCACTCCCGCCAAGTTCATGAAGCAAAGATAAGGATATGCGTGTGAAGGATTGCTCCACGTTTCCCGACCCGGTCTACCGCGACACGGTTCTGGCGCCGCTTTTCGACGGGGTCAAAACCCATTACGCCTCCCATATGGCCCGGATCAACAGGGCGCATCTGGTGATGCTCGTGGAAACCGGCATTCTGAATGCCGAAACCGGGGCCAGCATCGCCGGCGCGCTGGCCCGGATCGACGCGGATACCGATCTGGACGCGCTGAGCTATTCCGGGGAGCATGAAGATTACTTCTTCTTCGTGGAGGACCAGCTGAAGCAACGTCTGGGCTCCGATCTGGCGGGGAGCCTGCACACCGCGCGTTCCCGCAACGACATCGACCATACGGCGTTCAAGATGGCGCTGCGCAGCCGCACCGATGCGATGCTGGCGGCCCTGCTGGACCTGACGGAGGCGCTGATCGGCAAGGCACGGGACGAGCGGGAAACGGCGATCGTTGCCTATACCCACGGGCAACCCGCCCAACCCACGAGCTTCGGCCATTATCTGGCCGCGGTGATCGAGGTGCTTCTGGCGGATATCACGCGGCTTGAGGCGGCGCGGGACGCGCTTGATCTCTGCCCGATGGGTGCAGCCGCAATCACCACCTCGGGCTTTCCGATTGATCGCGAGCGGGTGGCCGGGCTGCTGGGGTTTGCAGGGCCCAAGCAGAACTCCTATGGCTGCATTGCAAGTGTCGATTACATCACCGGGCTGTACTCGGCCCTGAAGTTGCCGTTTCTGCATCTGGGGCGGGTGGTGCAGGATCTTGCATTCTGGTCTGCCTTCGAGGTCGGGCAGCTTTACGTGCCGAACGCGCTTGTGCAGGTCAGCTCGATCATGCCGCAAAAGCGCAATCCGGTGCCGATCGAACATCTGCGCCATCTGGCCAGCGTTACCGTCGGTCGCTGCGACACCATGCTGACGACGATGCACAACACCCCTTTCACCGATATGAACGACAGCGAGGGCGAGGTGCAGGCCGCAGGCTACGGCGCCTTCGAGACGGGAGGCCGTGTGATCGCCTTGCTGACCGCGCTTCTGCCCGCCTGCACGATCCGGGCCGCGCGGGTGCGCGCCCATGCCGATGCGGCCTGCGTGACCATCACCGAGCTGGCCGATACCCTTGTGCGCGCCGAAGGCCTGTCCTTCCGTCAGGCTCATGAGATCGCCGCGATAACGGCTCAGGGCGTCATCGCGCGGGGGGCGCCGCTCAGCGACGGGTATGACGCCTTTGTCGCGGCATTCGATGCCCTGATCGGGCGGTATCCCCAATTAGACGAAACGGCTTTTGCAGACGCTGTGTCGATAGACAGCTTCATCGCCAGGCGCACGGTCTTCGGCGGCCCCGCCCCGTCTGCGCTGGATGCGGCCCTGAACGGCTACGCCCGGGATGCCGCGGCCCATCGCAGCACGCTCGACACCCGCGCCCGGCGGCTCGAAGAGGCAGACGCCGCCCTGACCGCCGCCTTTCATACCCTGACGGAGCCCAGCTAAATGGCCAATCTTGCGCTGCGCGACCTTGTGAAAACCTATGACAGGACCGAGGTTCTGCATTCGATCAATCTGGATGTGCAGGACGGTGAATTCGTTGTCTTTGTCGGCCCGTCGGGCTGCGGCAAATCCACGACGCTGCGAATGATCGCGGGGCTCGAGGAAGTGACCTCGGGCACTGTCGAGATCGGCGGGCAGGTGGTGAACAATCTGGAACCAAAGGACCGCGACATCGCCATGGTATTCCAGAACTACGCGATCTATCCGCATATGACCGTGCGCAAGAATATCGCCTTCGGGCTGCGCACCTCGAAGATGACCCGCGCGCAGAAAGAAGCGCGGATCGAGGAGGTGGCCGGCATTCTGGGCATGACCGAGTATCTGGACCGGAAACCCAACCAGTTGTCGGGCGGACAGCGTCAGCGGGTCGCCATCGGGCGGGCCATGGTCCGCGATCCGGCGGTGTTTCTGTTCGACGAGCCGCTTTCCAATCTCGATGCGCAGTTGCGCACGCAGATGCGGCTGGAAATCAAGAAACTGCACCGCAGGGTGGGCAGTACGATCGTGTTCGTGACCCACGATCAGGTCGAGGCGATGACAATGGCCGACCGGATCGTAATCATGAAGGACGGGCATATCCAGCAGATCGGCAGCCCAGCCGAGGTGTATCACGCGCCCGCGAACACCTTCGTGGCGCAATTCATCGGCGCGCCGTCGATGAACCTGCTGGACGGGCGCGGGACCGCGTCGGGCGTGACCTTGTGGACCGGCGCGGCACTCGCCACCGGCCCAGGAGCAGAGGGCAAGGCGCTGACCATCGGCATCCGGCCCGAGGATCTTCACGTGGTGGAAAGCGGCGGCGTGCTCACGGGCATCGTCTCCGTGGCCGAGCCGCTTGGGTCGGAAACGCTGGTTTACGTGGATGTGGACGGCAAGGAGATCATCGCGTCCGCCTCGGGCCGGACACCGCCGGTGGCGGGCGACCGGATCGCACTCGATCTCGACGTGCGGAACCTGCATGTGTTCGATGCCGCAAGCGGAGAGGCGCTTGCATGAACGCGCCCCTGCGCATTCTGACGGCCGGACGGATCTATTGCGATCTGGTTTTCACGCGTCTGGACGACGTGCCGGCGGCAGGCCGCGAGGTGTTCGCCGAAGGGCTGGCGCTCCGCGCCGGCGGCGGGGCCTATATCACGGCGGCCTATCTGTCGGCCCTTGGCCACGAGACCACACTGATCGGCACCCTGCCGGCGGCACCTTTCGACAGCGTGGTGCGGGCGGAAATGGCGAGCAACCGGGTGGGCGCGCTTTGCGATACCGCCCCTGCGGGAACCGATCCACAGATCACCGCGGCGCTTGTTCACGGGGATGAGCGCGCCTTTGTCACCCGCCGGCCGGGCGCGGCCCTGTCGCTGGGTGGCCCCCTGCCAGCGGCGCGCCATCTCCATCTGGGCGAGATCACGACCGCACGCGACCATCCCGAACTGATCCGCGAGGCCCGCGCCATGGGCATGACCGTGTCGCTGGATTGCTCGTGGGACGGACGCAGCCTGACGGAACCCGGCCTGTCGGAGATCATCGACGAGGTGGATCTCTTCTTTCCCAACGAGGCCGAGGCACGGGAGTTGACCCGTAATGGCATCACGATGTCCCCGCGGGTGGCGACCATCGTCAAACAGGGCCCAGAGGGCGCCGAGATACGCCCGGTGGATGCCGCCCGGTATCACCGCCCCGCGCAAAAGGCCGACCTGGTGGACACCACGGGCGCGGGAGATGCGTTCAACGCGGGGTTTCTGGGCGCCTGGCTGGAGGGGAAGCCGATGCCGGAATGCCTGGACCTGGCGATCGCCTGCGGCGCATTCGCCGTGGGCCAGATCGGCGGCGCGGGAAAGCTGCCGCGGCTCGACTATCTGCTCACAGAGCGGCAGAAAATGGAGCTTTAGAGGTCAGGTCGCGGGATTTTATGGCTCGGAGATACTCGCGTCACGGCATAGGCCCATCCGGACAGTGGAGACAGCAAAACCGCGTCCTGTACCGGCGTTGGTGACTGGAAGGAACGGATGGTGCCCCCACACGGACTCGAACCGCGGACCCTCTGATTACAAATCAGATGCTCTACCAGCTGAGCTATAGGGGCAAACCGTGTCTTAGTCTCTTCTTAGTCTCTTTTTCGAGTACGTGCGGGGAGATATAGCCCTTCGAGTCACTCCGATGCAACGCAGAAAAAACCGCAACCTTCGGGTCGCGGCTTTCTTGATTGCCAAAGAGCTACCCCATCGCCCGTGCCATCACGGGTGCCGGGTCGGCAAAGAGCAGTTTCGCGAGCGCCACGGCCTCAAACAGGATGGTGCGCGGAGACTCGGTCTCCCATAACCGGCGCCGTTTCGGCAGGTACGGCTCCAGTTCCGGGAACTCTATAGCGAGCGCTTCCGCCTCATCATACTTGTTCGGGAAGGCCTGCACCCGCTCCATGGTGACATCGAGCAGGTCGGCCTTGTCTCGGGCCACGCGGGCCAGCGCGGCGGTGATGGCGCGGCTACGGTCGCCTTTGCGGCTCTCCCCCGGAATGGCCTCGGTGATGACCACATCGGGCTCAAAGCGCGCCAGCCACTTCCTCATGGTTCGGACGGCTACGGTTGGGCTTAGCCCGGCGATGCGCGAGGTGCCCCAGTCCGTAAGCCGCTGACCAACAAAGAGGGCATAGCCAACCTTGCCGCTGGCCACGGCCACAGACAGCACCCTAAGCCCCTCCATGGCGCGCATCGTTATTGCTCAACCTTGAGCTCAGACGGGTCAGGGTCTTCTCACGCTGCAGCTTGCCCGGCCAGCGGGGGCCGGGCCCGGGCAGGCTCGGCAGCTGCGCTTGTAGCTTTGCCTTGGCATCCTCAGTGACCTCATTGAAGAGGCTTTGAAACGATCGGCCATAGATGAGTGAAAACTGGCAGACCTGTTCTACGGAGGGCAGGCGTTTGCCCGTCTCCAACGCGGACAGCGTGCTTTTGTGAACGTTGAGTAAATGTGCGGTGTCCCGCAGGGAGAGGCCGGACTTGCGACGGGCCAGCCTCAGGTCGAGTGCGAACTCGGTAGACATGATGTTTGTGCTTAAACTGATAAAGCCAGCCCCAGTGTACGGAGCTTCCATCCGTGCTGGTAGGTGCCGTCAGTTGCGTGATGCGCACGATCCTAACGCTTAGACCAGAAAACCACCAAGCCGGCATGGCCTTGCTGAACAAGCGAAAGGGTGAAACCCTTTCGCAGCAACCATACCGCTTTAGTGGTGGTTATAGCGGTTCTCTATTCCTTCGTACCGAACAGGGTATCAAAATCCCCGTCCTGAATGCTAGCCGTGCCCGATTGCCGTTGGAACAACCGAAGACACCATGGTGATGACGGGTGAGTGGCAGGAGTCTTGCGGGATTGACATTGTGAAATTGACAACTCCAGGTTAGCTCGAAAACACAATTTGTGAAATGTAGAGCAATCGTGACGCTAGGTCAGGGTTCACCAGGCAACAAAATCCCTCTACTATCGAATTAAAAGGAGCCGTGCAATGTTCTCTATCGTGTCGATAGGACTTCTCTATTTTCTTTTGCACACTTCCCCTTCAATAGATTTATTTACCTTCGAGCGGATGCTGGTGACAGAAGTCGTGCAAGCCGAAGATAAAATACAATCAAAGGAGTTACGCGCGTTTGCACAGCAAGCAGGTCCTGCTCGTTCTGATGAGCTTACGGATGAGCTTGCAGAGCGCTATGGCACCCCAGAAGACTGCGCTGGTTTCACCCCGGGGCAGCCGCCTGACGTGAGCGCATCCTTTGACTGGGGGGATCTCAATAGTGAGGGGGAGGTTGAAGCCTGTCTTTTTCATGTCTTCTCTGGCTTGAATACTCTCTCTGAAATAGAAGCCTGGCTCGCGCAGGAGGGGTTTGGGGACGTATTCCAAAGAGATGCTTCAAGCGTCGCCCATATCCACGGAGTGACCGGCGATCTGACGCAATTCTCTATGCGATGGGATACGAGAGAAAATGGGGCGCGCTACGGAGGCTGGTGGACTCGCCAGCGCCTTGCGCGCTTATCTCGCTCGACAACGGTAACGGTTTGGCATTCGCCGGAGAACGGCGTTACCCGCGTTATCGTTAACAACAACTCAATCTGGTCAAAGTAGGTGGAAAATGGGGCAGCTCATTCTAGCGGGGAATCGCATCAATCCGGGGCAATCCTTCGGTGAAGAGATTCTCGTAAATCCGGGATTTGGTCATCTGCAAATCGTCTATGGTGGTCAAGAAATCGAAGTGCAGGCTCCGGATAGTGTGTTTTTGGGTAATTGGGTATTCGAGCCAGTACGGCCACATACCGCTCCGGAAAACACCTATAACGCAGGTGTCGATGGATGGTATGCCGCCACCGCGATTGACGTAGGGAACAGAGATCCGGCGGACGTTTGGAATATCCTAGAACAGATTCACGATACTTTTATGGATTGGATCCCTCCAGTTGAGCTCCCCTACAATATCGATTTCAACAGCAATACCTATATAAACTCCCTCCTCTACTCTGTAGGAATTGATTTTGCAGAATATGAAGGTGCCGTCACACCGGCTGACATTGTCGTCACTACGACACCGACGCCAGATCCTTACAACCCCAATCCCGAGCCGGTCGTGACGATCTTTGACATGGGATTGGGTTTCCCAGGCTCTGGGTCGAACCTCATGACCGGAGATGTTCCGCTAACTGTAACCAATCCGATATTACCAACCTCACCACGAGTATCGGTGTTTACGCCGTCCTTCAACCTAACAGGCACCGAGTCAGATGACATCATTAGGACGGGCGGCGCGGATGATTCACTTCTTTCAAGTGTGGGGAACGACTATTGGGACGCAGGTGGTGGCGAGGATACGATCAGTTACCTCGCTGAGACCGGCACGCTCGACGTTACGACCTTCGAAGGTTTGACTTTTGTTAGAAAGGCCGCCGGAGGCGAAGATACGCTTGCGAATGTTGAGCAAGTCAACGGCAGTTCTTCAGACAATGTAGTCTCAATAGATGGCAACTTCTTTGAATTAGTGGCTGTTCCTGAAGTATCCGGCGGCGAAGCAGCGGATGGCTCAGAGCTTTCGGCCAACGAAGACCACGGCGATACGTTTGACATGAGTGGGATCACGGGGGTCTTCGAGACATTCTTTGATATCCGTAACGGCCATGTCGCCGGCGGCGCGTCAGCAGGCGACACTCTCGAGCTGGTGCTTAGCGCGGTCCATTTTGAGAATGTCATCGGTACGGGATCGAATGACGAAGTCATCGGCGACGCGGATAACAATCTTCTGTCCGGAGGCGCTGGTGCGGATACGTTGGACGGGGGCGCTGGCAAGGACTTCATCTATTTCGCCAGCACAAGCGGTGCCGTAGAAGTCGACTTCTCGACTGGAACCGGAACCGGCAGTCATGCCGATGGCGACACATACGACAACATCGAGGGTGTAGTCGGGACAGATGACGACGATACGTTCGTCTCTGCCTCAAACGGTGGGGTGGAGTACTTCGCCGGGGGCGCGGGAAACGACACCATAATCATCAAGAATGACCCTGGAATGGGGCTGTTTGGGCCTGAGGGTCCTCCAGATCCAGGAACAGCCGTTATTTGGGGCGGTAGCGGTCCTGACGAGATTTACTTCGAGGGAAGCACCCGGCTCATGGTCGTCAATATCGAAGGCCTTACGGAAGACAACTTTCACACGTTCGACCTCGATGACCTGGACTTGGGTCCTAGTTTCGACTGGACACTCATCGACGCCGTAATCATCAACCCTGACGCCGGTGATCGAATTTTCTACGAAGGATATGGTGAGCCGCTCTTTGGACCGCCAAATGATGATGCGCCGCCAAGCCTAGATTTCCATATGCTGACAGCACCATCGACCGGCAGCATTACGACGGAGGTGACCATTTCATCTCCAGAAGTGGACCCAGAAGAAGTTGTCGAAGAGGTGACGGTCAGCTTTGACGGTGGGTTTGGATACTATGCGCAGACCTTCCTCAGCGGGTTCAGCGGTCAAATATTTACGAGAGGCGCAGAGGCTGAACTTCTGGTCTTAATTGAATATGTGACTCGTCCTGAAGAATTTCGTTTTCCCGGCGACTGGGACGAAGACTTCGACCCCAATGATGCAGTTCAGGTTGTGCAATCCTTAGACGGCGACCTGAGTTTTCATGTATTCGAAGCCTATACCTTGAATGGCACCAAAGGATACAATCCGTTCGACGAGGATACGTGGCTCCCTACCTTGGATGCCAATGAATTCACCAGCTTTGTGGGCCCACCCGGTTTCTACATCGCGGGTGGGAGCATGAGCGGGGGCGTCATATCAGGCAATGGGTCCATTTCTTATACAATGGAAGACGATGGCAGCGGTTTCGCCACTCTTGTTGACGATGCATTCACAAATGGGGGCGGCACTCCAGCCCCAGCTCCTTCGCGACCGGGTTCTGTGGACGGAACCAACGGAAATGATGTCATCGGGGCCTTCTACACGGACCCTGAGACTGAGGGTGCAGGAACTGGTGACGATACTGTCGACGGCGCTGCGGGCGATGATGTCATCTATGGCGGCGCTGGCGACGATGCTATCTATGACGGTGCTGGCAACGACGCATCCTACGGCGACAGCGGCAATGATCAGTTCTTCGCCAGCGCCGGGGCAGACCACTATGACGGTGGCACCGGCCTTGATGAGCTGACCTACGCAAGCTCAACAACTGGTCTGACAATTGATTTGCTCGATTCTGCAAACAGCACCGGCGATGCAGCAGGCGACACGTTTAATAGCATCGAGCGTGTGGTCCGGACGGGTTTTGCTGACGTCATTCGTTTGTCCGCCGACGTGTCCGGCTTCGGCGGTGATGGTGACGACGAAATCACCGACGCGTCCGGCCTGGAAACCATGACCGGCGGCGCGGGTGCGGATGTCTTCGTCCTGGTGGCCGGGGATGGCGCCGAGGATATCATCACGGACTTCGAGGTCGCCTCGGACCGCATTGATCTCTCCGCCTGGGGTGTGCAGTGGTTTGACCAACTCACGATTGCCACCACACCGACGGACACAGCGGGATTTGTCGACGTGCAGATCTCTTACAGCGGGGAAAGCGTGGCGCTCGTGACGCTCAGCGATGCAGACGCGGCCAATCTCACATCGAGTAGCTTTGTGTTCGCTGCATCTGACCCCGACCTCTTCGGCACCGCCGGCAATGACCGCATTGATCACAACTTCACGGCTGCAGATGGCACAGAGGTTGGCGACACTGGTCAACGCATCTTCGCCGGGGACGGGAACGACCGGACTTTTGATGGCGCGGGTGATGATTTGGTGTTTGGTGAAGACGGCAATGACACGTTCCTCGCAGGTGCAGGGTCTGACCTCTACGATGGCGGGAACGGCAATGACGGCGTCTCTTATAGCGAGCCTACCAGCGGCGTCACAATTGACATGAATGACGCGGCGAACAGCACCGGAAATGCCTTCGGCGATGTCTACGTGGACATCGAGAATATGACCGGCAGTCACCATAACGACATCATCTTCCTAGCCGATGGTGTCCGCGGGTTTGGCGGCACGGGGGATGATGTCATTCATGACGCTGGCGGCTTGGAGATAATGACAGGCCATGGCGGCGTTGACACCTTCGTCTTCCAAGCGGGCGATGGGTTCAAAGATGCCGTGTCTGGATACGAAGCGGGCATCGACCTGATCGACCTCAGTGCCTGGGGCGTAACAAGCGTTGACGACCTCACTTTCGAACTCAAGGACATTAAGTCCAATGGCCAGGCTCATATTGACATTAGTTATGGAGTCGAAAGCGTCCGCCTCCTCAGCGTCGATATGGCGGCTTCGGTCACGCTCACGACAGATGACTTCCTCTTCGCGACGGTCTGATCTGGTTTAAGAAAAAGTCGCTCCCAACGTAGGGAGCGACCTGCTCTAGTACTCACTGGCCAACATCAGTGTCAGCACCCGCACTGTTTCGGTGGGATTGGCCGGATTGTCCGACCCAACACTGAGACTGCGGTCATAGTAGTCGATCTTGAAGAACAGCTTCTCTCCGTTGAGATCAAACGCGCCAAAATCATGCTCCCGATAGACATCATTGTCTGCCGAAAAGTCATTAAACGCGCGCATGGCCTTAACGGCGGCAACGACGAAGGCGCTGCCTTTCGCCTGCACGCCGCTTGTGACGAGCAATTGCCCCTGCCCCTCGCCACGACACCGCCAGGCATCGTTGAGGGTCCGAATCGTTTCCGTTGGTGCCTCGTCAGGTCGAGACCAATCCAGCTTGGTTTGGTCCTCACAAGCATGACAAAAGGCGTCGTCGAAGGTCTTTTCGAGCTCCCAGAGCCCGGCTGCGCTGTTCCAGCACGCCCAGGCATCGAGCGCCACGCGTTCTGAGCCGCAGCTCCGGCAACGCGGCACCATGCCGATCTCGTCCAGTGGTGTTTGTGTATCTGGTGTCATCTTTGCTCTCCTTTCTCCGGCCACGGCGAACGAAAGTGTTCGCCACAGCCCAGGAAAGGCGAGCGTTCAAAGAGCAATCTGAAGGTAGTCTACCAAGAGGCGCTGGCGCCGGTAGTTGCCTTCAGTTGTCCTGGACGCAACTCCTGCCGCCTACGGTCCAGACCTGCCAAGCGGCACACTGTCTGGCATGCGTCAGCCTGCCTCCATCACTCAGCTTGGGATCGCCTATCATCGGTATGGCGACCGGGCTTTCGGCATTACCCAATCCGACCGCCTGTCGCATCTCTATGTGATTGGGCAGACCGGCACCGGTAAATCTACCTTGCTGGGTCAGATGGCCCGCCAGGACGCCGCGCAAGGCATCGGGTTCTGTCTGTTGGACCCGCATGGGGATCTGGCCAGCGAGCTCGCCACAGCGCTGCCTGACGCCCTCTATTGGGATGTGGCTGATCCGGCTTCACCTTACGGATACAATCCGCTGACCCGCACCTCGCCTGCGCTCCGCCCGCTGGTGGCTTCCGGGCTCATCGAGGCGCTGAAAGCCCAATGGGCGGATGCCTGGGGTGTGCGTATGGAGCACTTGCTGCGCTATGCCATTCTGGCGCTCCTTGATACGCCGACGCCCGATCTCACGCAGATCATGCCGCTCTATCTGAACAAAGACTTCCGGGCGACAGTGCTGCCGCAGGTGCGTGACGAACAGGTTCGCGCCTTCTGGATCGAAGAGTTTGGCCGCATGAACTACAAGACCGCCATTGATGGCGTCGCCCCGATTGCGAATAAGCTGGGGGCGTTTTTGGCGCATCCGGTGGTCCGCCGGGCGCTCTGTGAGCCAGTTGAGCCGTTGCGATTTCGTCGGGCCATGGATACCGGTCAGGGGGTGATTGTGAACTTGGGCAAAGGTCGCTTGGGCGGCGACCTCGCCAATGTGATTGGTGGGATGTTAGTATCGTCTTTGATGCACGCCGCTTTCACCCGCTCCACTGTAGCGCATGGCGACCGCCACCCCTTCAATCTTTACGTTGACGAGTTCCATGCCTTCACCAGCGAAAGCTTTGCCCATCTCCTGGCCGAGACGCGCAAATACGGCCTGTCTGCCACGCTGGCGCAGCAGCACACCGCACAAACCAATCCCGGCGTGCTGGCCAGCATTCTGGGGAATGTGGGCACAGTGATGGCCTTTCGTCTGGGCGCGCTGGATGCGCCGCTCTTGGCCAGCCAATTGGGAGACGTGTCGCCGGAGACGCTGACCACCCAGCCGAACCATCAAGCCTACGTACGACTCTTGCATCAGGGACATCCGAGCCGGGCGTTTTCAATGCGCACGGTGCTCTAAGGGGTCGCGAAGTTGACCGGGCACAACCGGCGGCGACTATTGCTCCTGACCGCGCGAACGTAGGCTGTCCATATGATCGAAGACGAACACATCCAGCGACATCTCGAACTCTGCCAACGGGTCTATGAGCGCCTCATGGCGGAGGGCAAATGGCCATGGCCAGATTCGCCAAAATCTGAGGATATGGTAGAGTCCGAGAACCCTAAAACTGATGTATGAAACAGTGCTTTGGATACATTCGAGTGTCCACCCAGAAGCAAGGCGAGGGTGTATCACTCGAAGCACAGAAAGACGCCATCACGGCCTTTGCGAGTCAGAACGGTCTCACCATCACCAATTGGTTTGAAGAGAAAGAAACTGCGGCCAAGCGCGGACGACCCGTGTTCAACCAGATGCTCAAGCATTTGAAAAACGGCAATGCCAATGGCCTCGTCATGCACAAAATCGACCGCTCGGCCCGCAACCTACGCGATTGGGCGCTGATTTCCGAACTGCCAAAATACGGGGTGAAACCATACTTTGCCGCCGATGGGCTCGACTTCGAAACCCGTGGCGGACGCCTCTCCGCCAACCTCCAAGCTGTTATCGCTGAAGACTACATCTTCAACTTGCGGGAAGAGACCATCAAAGGAATGACCGGACGGTTGAAGCAGGGTCTGTACCCGTTTCGGGCTCCAATCGGGTATTTGGATGCTGGGCGAGGTAAACCGAAGGTGCCTGACCCCGCAAAGGCACTTCTTATCCGCACAGCATTCGAACTCTATGCCAGCAGGCAATACTCGTTGCGTTCACTCCAGTCCGAGATGACCCGACGCGGGCTGCGCAATCACGAAAACCAGCCGCTCACCCTGCGAGGCATCGAGACCATCCTCAACAACACCTTCTACACCGGCCTCATTACCATCAAGCGCACGGGCGAGACGTTTGCTGGTGTCCATGAGCCGCTCATCTCAACGCGTCTCTTTCGACGGGTTCAAGACATCAAATCAGGCCGGTGCGGCCCGAAAACGACCCGGCACAATCACCTCTTTCGAGGGTTATTTCGCTGCGGTCATTGCCAGGGTCCGATGACGCCAGAGCTGCAAAAGGGCCACTGCTACTACCGCTGCCAGAAACCGGATTGCCCCACGGCCACCATTCGTGAAGACCGTCTGGATGAAGCCATTCGGTATCGACTGCAAAAGCTGATGCTGACCGGAGATGCCGCAACGAAGCTGGAAGCAAGCTGGTGCAGCACCGACGCCGATGCGCAGTCTCAACGAGACCTCGCGTCGCTGGACCTTCGCATCGCCGACGAGGAGAAACGCCTCGAACGGCTCACAGACCTGCTGTTGGAGGGAACAATCGACAACGACATTTACCGTACCCGCCAAAGAGCAGGACGCATACGCCTTCAAGACCTAAAGGAAGAACGGGCCGCCGCGCCCAGTTTGGGCGACATCGCACGACACCGTCGTGATTTTCTCGAACTCATGAAAACCCTTTGTTTGCTTTACGAAATCGTCGATGCGCCGGAAAAGCGCGAAATCATCGAAAACGCGTTCTCGAACCGCGCGATCGCTGGGAAATATGTTGAACTAGAGCCGTATAATTGGCTCAAACGGCGCAAAAACCCGCCTTGCGTCCCCTTTGGTGACCCAGAGCGACACAAAGATACAGATTTGCCGGGTGTCCCCGCGGGGTGTGAGAGACTTGAGCGATTGCTATCGCTGCAAAGGCGCCAGGTCGTCCGCCCTGGTGGGTTCAGTGCCGTGAAATAAGTGCAGGTCCGGCACGCATACCCGGTGAGTTGCTCGTTGAGCTGTTCGCTCAGATGGCTGTACTTATACGGGCGGCATGAACAGAACTGTTTAGGTGATGGACGCTAAAGCGCCACCACCCTTCCGCCCCATCTATTAGAACTACTATATGTGCTTGAGATCTTCCTGTGTTCGGTCTTCGGTCGGATCCACAGTCGTTAAGGGCGGATTTTGTTGAAAAAGTCGGCATTAGAACGCGTTGAGGGCTGCCCTCATGCTCGGGTGTCGCCGTTTGGTTCGGGCAATCGCCCGTCGCGCCGCCTTGAGGCGTCTATCTGGCCGCTCAGATCATGCCGTGGCCTCCGAGTTGGCGCACTGAGGCCGCAGCTTCGCGAGTTTTCGGAGGTTCTGGGCGATGGCGGCGAGGAGGAATTCGTCTTTGGCACCATTGGGACCGCGCAGGCGTAGCCGGTTCAGGCCGAGGATGCGCTTCAAGTGGGCGAAGAGCATCTCCACCTTCTTCCGCTTGTCTCGGGATACCTTGTAGGCCTTGGTCTTGCGGCATTCGCGGGCGAACTCGCGTGCTTCCTCATGGGGTTCACGGGTGACGTATCGGGCCTCCGCTTTCGGGCAGCAGACTTCCTTGGATGGACAGGCCTGACATGTCGCCTTCAAGGCACGATATTTCTTCCGCCCGCCGGTGTCCTGACCCCTGTTCGGATCGGAGTAGTTCCGGCGATATTGCTTGAGGGCGTGTCCCTCGGGGCAGATGTATTGATCATTCGCCTCGTCCCATTCGAAGTCGGATCTGGACCAGGTGCCATCGGTCCGCTCTGATTTATCGATGACAGGGATGAAGGGGATGATGCTGCGCTTTTCGACCAGCCATCCAAGGTTCTCAGCGTTGCCATATGCCGTGTCGGCCGCCAGCCAATCCGGTCGAATGCCGAACCGCTTCTCCGTCCTGTCCAGCATGATCCGCGAGGCTCCGACCTCAGCCTGACGGATCGCTCTCGTGGCTTCGACATCCATGATCACCGAACTCTTGGTGTCGATCAGGTAGTTGGTGGCATAGGCAAAATACGGGCGGCTTTCCTCGGCGCGGGTCCATTGCGCAGCCGGATCGGACTTCGCCACGAACTTCGGCTGGACCGGCGACGCGGCCCCGAAGGCGGCATCGTCGAGTGTCTCCAGGTATTCCCGCGCCGCCCGGGTCCCGGCCTCACGCGCGACCTCCGGGCTCCAGTCTTCGGCAGCGATTGACCGAACCTTGTTGGCATCGGCGGAGATCAGGCTTGCATCGACAGCGAAACCTTCGCCCGCGACAAGATCCTCCCTCAGGCACCGCTCGACTGTGGCCTCGAAGACCTGCCGCAGCAGATTGCTGTCGCGAAACTTGCCATGGCGATAGCGTGAGAAGGTCGAGTGATCTGGGACCTTTCCCTCCAGGCCCAGCCGACAGAACCAGCGATAGGCGAGGTTCAGATGGACCTCGTCGCAGAGGCGACGTTCCGACCGGATGCCCATGACGTAACCGATGACCAGCATCCGGATGATCAGCTCTGGATCAATCGAGGGACGCCCCATGTGGCTATAGAATGGGCGCACGGCCTCCCGCATCCCATCCACGTCGAGGAAACGGTCGATCTCGCGAAGCATATGACCGGAAGGAACATGACGCTCCAGATCGAAGTCATAGAACAACTGTGCCGGTGCCGTTTGGGTGCCCATCATGACGAAATCCTCCAATCCCCTCATAATCAAGTGAATCAAAGGACTTGCCGCGCTGCAACAAAGACTTTTTCAACAGCATCGGCGGAGAACGGACTTTCGCTGCAGGTCCGAGTTGAGACGTGGTTCTAGCTGAAAGCAGACCTTTTACAATTGAGAGAACTTTAGGTCCAATCCAGGAAACTTTGCGAAACACTAAAAGGCCATGGTTTGCAGGTGTGATTTTCCTAATTGCCAAGATGGGCAGCTCTTGTTCTCCAAATGTTCGCTCGCTAAAATTCTGAACGGCGTCCAAGTGACATTCGAGCAGAGTTGGATTCGCATTGCCAATTTTTGAACCAAGAAAAGATGAGTTAGCGCAGCTAGACGACAGTCAGCTGGAGGAACTCGTTGCTAGACTGTGCGAAGCGGAGCTATCAGCGCGCGGTGGCTTCCTGCGTGATGTGAGATGGTCAGGATCGTTGACAGCGCCCGATGGCGGGGTGGATGTCAGGGTTACGGTAACTCGAGAGGGCTTCGACGGAGATTTTATCCCAAGAGCCGACAACGTGTTTCAGGCCAAGGCCAAAAGCATGGCGCGTGCCGAGATACTTGACGAAATGCTCTCGGAAGGGACGCCGAAACCCATCATTCATGAACTCGTCGAAAACAGTGGCTCTTACATCATTGCTTCGACTGAGGACTGCTCTCCGCCTATGTATCAGCGTCGTATCGATGCCATGAATGAGGCCTTAGCTGGTCTTGATAATCCCGATGCGATCCATGTGGACTACTACGATTGTTCTCGCCTCCTCCTATGGCTACGCCAGCACCCTACAGTCCAGATTTGGGTTCGTGAGGTTGTCGGCAGACCTCTTGCTGGCTGGCGCCCGTTTGGGAGATGGAGCGCCACTCCGGTGGACGCCAACGACGACCTAATATTGGACGATGGCGTTAGAGTGGTCGTTCCCTCAACCTCCCAACAGCCATTACAGCTTGGCGAGGCCATAGACAGTGTTCGGAGGCTAATAAACGCTTCACGAAAATCAATCAGGATCACCGGCCTTTCAGGTGTTGGTAAGTCTCGCTTCGTGCAGGCGCTTTTTGAGGACGGGGTTGGCGACACTCCTTTGGACCGTACCTCAGTGATCTACGCAGATATCGGTGACGAACCGGAACCATCTGCTCGCGCCCTAGTCGACGCAATGATAGCGCAGGGAGTTTCCGCCACTGTCGTCTTAGACAATTGCGCCTCTGACCTACACAATTCGCTGGCGTCGAGGCTCTCCAAGCAAGAGAATTCCCTCCGGCTGATTACTGTCGAGTATGACATCCGTGAGGATAAGCCGCAGACTACAGAAGTGGTACAGTTGGAGGCCTACGGGCCGCAAATTGCGGAGAAGTTGCTCCTTAGAAGGTACCCCGAACTGGGCAATGTGAACGCTGCAAAGATTGCAGAATTTTCAGAGGGAAACGCTCGGCTCGCAATCGCGATCGCTGATGCCGCACCAATTGATGAGACGCTTGGTCGGTTGTCGGATGAAGAACTCTTCAATCGTCTATTTTATCAAAGACACGACCTTGACTCTGGCCTCAAAGAGCAAGCCGAAGCTCTGTCGTTGGTATACTCTTTCTCAATTGAAAGTGACGAAGAGGGCGTAGATGAGCTAGCGCTTCTGGGCGCGCTGTGTGAGCAGACTAGGCTCCGAATGCATCGCGCAGCCCAAACTCTAGTTGATCGACAAGTCGCGCAGAAGAGGTCGCGCTGGCGAGCCGTTCTGCCACATGCGGTTGCCAACCGGTTAGCTTCCGAGGCCCTAAGCAATATTCCACTTGATCAACTCACAGACACCTTCGAGCGAAAGGCAAGCGCGCGCCTTTTGAAGTCCTTTGGCCGCCGCCTTGGCTTCCTGCACGAGCACCCTATAGCGGTCGAAATCGTAGACGGATGGGTATCCGAGGGAGGCCTCCTGTCCGACTTGTCAGCTTTGAACGAGCACGGTCGAGAACTCTTGATGCACATTGCACCCGTTTCTCCGGCTCGCGCACTCGAATTGGTAGAGGCTTCATTTGCAAACCCTGAAACCTTGGCATCCTTTGAGCCACGAGACTCATTTAGGTCGGTCGCGCTTAGCATATTGGTAGGACTTGCATATTATCCTGAGTTCTTTGAACGCGCCGTTGCTGCATTGCTTGTAGTGGCGGACCATGAAGACCCGGACAACAACTATGATAGCGTAAGAGGCAAGCTAAAGGGTTTGTTCCAAGCTTACCTATCTGGAACTCATGCCACTACTGCCCAAAGGGCTGAAATCGTTCGAGCTGCGCTGCACTCCGGCAACGAGACGCGAGTTCAGATTGGCGCCGAACTCTTAGACTCAGCGCTTGAGGCCAGCCGTTGGTCAAGCTCCAACTCGTTCGAGTTTGGGGCTCGACCACGAGACTATGGGCACAGCCCAAGCTTCGAGGAGCGGCTTGAATGGTTTAGGACTTTCATCGGCATCGCCTGTGACGCCTCCCAATCCGACTCTGAGACAATTTCTAAATCGTGCAGAAGGGTCCTCGCCGCGAACTTTCGTGGGCTTTGGCGCTACCCCGACCTTCGCGCTGAAATTATTGACGTTTCTAATGCCATTAATGACAAGCTGCCTTGGGTGGAAGGTTGGCACGCCGTGCGATCTGCGCTGTATTTTGACTTTCGGCGGGTCGCAGAAGAGAAACGAGATGAAGACGGAGCGGCGCTCCTTGCCTCGTTGGAAGAGAAGCTCGCTCCACAAGACTTGCTTTCTGAAATCGAAGCTCTCGTCATTGATCCGGGCAACGATATGTGGTCGCTGGACGAGGACTTCGATCCTGAGGAGCCTTCAAAATTTGAAGCATCTCGCAAGCGATTGAGTGAAAAGGCGCGGATCTTGGGTTGCCGCTGTCGCCAGTCTGATGGGATGCTTGAGGAGCAAGCCCATCGCTTGTTCAACCCGGGTTGGGCTCCGTACTTATTACCATTTGGAGAAGGCCTGATACGGTGCTCTTCGGATTGTCGATCTACATGGGAAACACTCGTCGGCGGCCTCAAGTCGCTCGATACAAAGCACTTTAACTATGGTGTTCTTTGTGGTGCGTTGAATGAGATTTCAAGCACAGATGAAGCCTTGACCGCTATGCTGCTAGATGAAGCAGCCTCTGACGAGTTGCTCCGCCCAATCATCGTGATGCTCCATCCGAAAGGGAGCTTCTCTGATCAAGACTTCGAACGCTGCTTGGCAGCGCTCCGTGGCACGGACAATCCCCGAGGGTTTGAGGATCTGCTTTGGCGGGAGGAGTATCAAGATTCAGGGTCGGCGAGAGCGGAGCAGCTCGCAAGAGTAATGGTGACGAAGGAAGGTGGCGAGCGGGCCCTTTTGGAAGGGCTCTCTATGAGACTTCATGATAAAAAGGACACTGAGGAGTTGCTCGGAACAGGCTTGCGCAGCGTAGCTCTTCGGGCGGCCGCAAAGCACTTGCTTGAACATGACAACGATCCGGGCGGGAATGGTGACTATCGACTGACCAAAGTCCTCGGGCACTGCCTTAGATACGATTGTGAAGATGCTGCGATTGGAGAGCTGCTTGACAGTCTGTTCGACCCGGAAGACGGGGCCGCAATGCGCTACTATCAGTTCGACTCTGCCGTCGCTACTATAGTCAAGTTCTTGTACGACCCGTTCCTTACCCGTGCTCTTCTCCAAGGTGAGATCAAGGATTACAAGCGTTTTCGTGCCTTTGAAGGAAGCTCACACTTCGAGAACCCACTTTCTCAAATTGAACCAACTGATCTTACTGCTTGGTGCGCAAACGCGGGCGAAGCCTCTGCTTGGAGTTTGGTTGCCCGAGCCATTTCGCCATTTGGAAGTAGTCGTGATGGCGGAATTGATGACCTAACGGAACAAGGCTTGGCGCTGATTACGGCCTCGCCGAACCCGGTTGAAGTGCTCTCGGTGTTTGTTGAACACATAGCTCCAATGAGCTGGTCTGGCAGTCGCGCAAACATCGTTGGCCAGCGGATAACGGCGCTTGAAGAAGTCTCCGAAGCGGCAATTCCAGGAGTGGCGGAATACCTTGCAGAGGTGGTGCCAAAGCTAAGAAAGGTGGAACAGGAAGAGCGCGACCGCGAGGCAAAAAGAGACAGAGATGACGAGCAAAGGTTCGAGTGATGTTGTGCGGCCCAGGCTCTCTCGATGCCTCCAATAGCGACAGGGCGGAAACCTCTGTGTTGCAGGTGCTCAACCTGCTGTATTCAGCGCTTGTTTGCGTCGCGTTCCCGACTTCAAAGTGCTAGCGGATGTTGGTCTCGCAGCGAATGGCGGCTCTGGCGGGCCGCGCCGCAGCATCTTGACCCATTGGCCAACGGCGGCTCTGGGCCGGTGTGACGTGGGGGGACGGATTTGCACCGCCCCCTCGCGGTCTACCAGCTCAAACTGAGGGCCCAAACCGCCATCTTGTGGTTGGCGTGGCTGCTCACCCAACTAGGCCCACAGAACCGCGAGAGCATCCATACCAGTTTTAAACGTTGCTTTCATGAAGTCCTCCATCGGTAAGGTGAGATTGATATACCAGTTCACGCAAACCCAGAGGATGAACAGCCACGCCCCGACATCTCCGACGGTGAAACCCAAAGTCATCAGCGCTGACCTCGAAATCTCACTGATTTCAAAGTGGGTAGTATTGGGAAGAAATTCAATGTCTGCTTTGCCGAAATTGCACCGTGGCATTCGCTGGTGTGGCGAAGGTCGGGAATGGGTTGCCATTCCAAGCCGACGCGGCCCGTTTCTTTGAGATACTGCAACCTACCTAATGGCGGCGATGAGCCTTTTCACCTAGTTCGTCATACTGATACCCAGAAATAACGCAGAACGAGGCGGGTAGAGCGGCGGACCAAACAATCGCGAGTAGCCTCAGGGTCATTCACGTGGCATCAGTCTATCGATGCAATGCCCTCCGATCCGCCAACTCGCCATCATATCCGACGACGCCGAATTGGCAGCGCGGCTCTCATGCATTTTCAATCGTCCGGGCTATTACCTGCCGATACTCGACGGCCCGCGAATGACTAGACCGGACGGCCGAAGCGAGGCGGTCCGGCGCAACAACGCGATTGCCAAAGCGGGCGTTAGACGGATCGCTCTTGCGGACCTGTCTGCCGAACAACGAGCGGCTATGGCCGACCTCCTGCCATCGCGAAGTATTTTGACAGCCACTGCTCAAGACCTAGCCCGGGTCCTTCAGAAAAATCTCCCTCCGGCGGTCTTGAAGTGGGGCAGGAGCCACATAGGCGTGGGCCTCCTCACGGCGCTGCGGAACGATCAGGTTATTGAGTTCAGTGATGGTGCTGGGACAAAAACCTACGAGCTAAATGGAAGAAGTCATCTCGTCGTGTGCGAGGCCGGTGAACCGCTCAGTGAGGTGATCGCCGCCAACTATGCATTCGCGCTCGATGCAGATCTTCTCACCATTCCGGAAGTAGACAAGGGCGTCGCCGAGGCACTCACTGAAGAACTGTATAGCCTGTACGACCTCCAAGGTCAGAGCGCCTCGGACAGTTTGGCTAAGCTGACCACGCGCGTCCGAGAGCTGTGCCCCGGAGTCGTTCCTCCCGAAGGTGGAAGTATGACGTTCTTCACCAGTCATATTCCCTACGGCCTTGGCTTTCCCGAGATTCCTTCGACCCATCTCGAAATCTATCCTGATCTCGGCGTATCCGTTCTAAACGGCCTTGCTGCTGGAAATGCGAACACGACGGGCGTCCGAAGTGCTGTCTTAGTGGACCCCGGCCAAACACAGGCGCCGGAAGTCGAGGTCGTTGCGCAATCACTGGCCAAGCGCCGGGTGTTCGTTAGGGCTTACCCTTGGAAGACCGCCAACGTCAGAGACATCACGAACACGGTCGAGCTATTTCCTTATGACTTCTTGCTGTTCGCTACGCACTGCGGCGATGCCGACGGCTATCGTTTCACGTACAAGTTCGAGGATGCCTCTGGGCGGAAGCGTCGTTTAGTTGTCGATACGGCGATTGGTATTGGTCAGACGGATGATCCCGATATCCTAAGCGTAATGCAATTCGAGCGCTTTCATGAGCTCGATGGAGTTAGTTGGAGCGATCCAAAGAAATCGGAAAAAATAGACGTCGGGACGGCCATTAAGGACTTCGTAGAGCTGCACCGCGCTAAGGAACTCGAACCTGTTGAGCGAGAGCTAATACCGCGCGTCTTGGGCTCGGCGGCCCTAAAAATGGCTGACCACAACTACATTGCGATGCCGAGGGAGCTTGCAATTCATGGCTCGCCGGTAATTTTTAACAACGCTTGCGCGTCGTGGCATCAACTTGCAGGTCGCTTCATGTTCGCCGGAGCGCGTGCCTATGTCGGAACACTCTTTCCAGTCACCGGTGCAGAGGCAGCACAAGTTGCTGAATACTTCGTCGAACATGACGAAGACATGCCTCTGGCAGAAGCTCTATGGCGCGCTCAAAGTCAGACTTACGGTCAACCGCAGGCGCGAAGGCCGTATGTTATTGCCGGTGTCTACCCTCAGTGCCTGCGCGTCCTGCTCGATGATGTTCCCTCTTACATTCAGAGTCAGCTTGAGAGTGCGCTTAAAGGCTGGGAGGAGCACAATTCTCAAGATGAATCGGAAAGTAAGTCGGTCGAAGAGATTAAACGGTACTACAAAGCTGAAATTGAGTGGTTTGAGAAGAAGTGGGCAAGCGGCAAAGCCAAGAACCGATCAAAGCCACGCCGCAAACGAAAGAAGCGGCTTTTCCGACCCTAGACACGTGCTTGGCTACGACGCGGCTAGACTTTTCCAATAGCCACAGCCAGACGCGAGCCATCGAACTTGGGACTGACGGAGCTTCGTCTAGATTCGGCACTCGCAGTTCGAAAGGGCGGCTGGGTCCGCATTCTGCGAGTTCACCCATCCCAACATTTCGCACGCGCGGCGAATGGCCGGTATGCGGGTGCGGATGCAGCATCTTGATTGGTCAGTGAACGGCAGCTCTGGGCCGGAGACTTCTTCATCGCAAAAGACGCATAGTCGACCCAGGATACCGCACAGTCGGCGACCAGAGTAGACGCCGATGGTGTTGCGCCGCTATCTCCACTTGGTAGGATCGCCTTGAGCACCGGAGCACTGAAGTATGGACGTTGAAAGCCCAATACCGCGCGCAGATCTTCTGGCGATGATCTCTGACCAGATTCCGGAGGTCTATCCGGACTACGGTATCAACAAGACCGAGGCTCTCGCCGCACGGGTTTTGGAGGATCTCTATATCTTGGCGAGATGTGCGATCAGCAAGTGCCGAGTGACTTACACCGATGCGATCACTCTTCGAGGCTATGGGAATAGGCAAAACGGCAGATGGCTGGATGACGTCTACAGCTTTGCAATTTCTCCTTTAGGATTCCCTGATCTCACTATGCTGGTGGTGAATGCAGCCACCGGTCAGCCGAGTGAGGACGCCTTCGAGGCACGCCGAAGCAAGCTCAGTGAGATCCAGATCTCAGAAGTCCCTCGGGAACAGAACCGGTGCATTTGGTTTGATGCCTATGAGGCAGTGCTCGGTCCACTGGAGCCTATTCCAGCAGAATATCACTACGCACGATCGGTGATGCCGGAGCCTCCATTGGAGGCCGAGATACGTCGGGCAGTCTCGAACGCGATCCAACGTGTGAATGGTGTCGGCAAGATGACCGTGAAGGTCGGAAAGGAGTACGTGGGCTCTGGGGACTACTCGGAGCTTTGTCTTCTGACGAGCCAGCTTCTGAAGAAGCAGAAAGGTCGCTGCGCCTTGACCGGCCAGCCTTTTGAGACGCGCTCGGCCACGGAGGGGGGCAACCAGGATGATCGACTGTCACTCGACCGGATCGACAACTCCCTCGGCTACTACGATGGGAACGTCCAGCTCGTTACGCAGTTCGCAAACCGCGCACGCGGGCAACTGTCGATCCAAGAAGCCCGGCGCCGACTCATTCAGTATGTGGAGACTTGATCGCTCGCATATTTGAACCGTTACCAGCGGCCGCTTTGGGGAAGCTGCAACGCAGCGAGACCGATCCCCGCGAATGACCGCATTGGGCCGTCCTTGCCTGGTTGGTGCTTGTAGGCAGTTGAACATGCTGCAACCGATCTAATAGTGGCAGCGAGCCCAGATTCACCGATGCTGCGCTATGCACGAATGTCGGCAATGCGCTCTCGCGACTACCGCTGAGGCTGAAAGTCTTTGCTCGCCAGTAACGCCGCCGCGCAGATCATAAGTGCTCCGCACACCTTATTCACAAGGCCGAAGGAAAACCGCTTTAGTGCCGTGGCCGCTCGGACTCCAAGCCATCCCCAAACCAGCAGAATTGCTCCATCAACCACCAAATACGTAACACCCAAAACGAGAAGTTGGGGCAGCACCGGCATGGTCGGGTCTATAAACTGAGGAAAAAGAGCACCGAAAAAGACTACGGAAAATGGGTTCGCCATCGAAGTCACAAAGCCTTGACGGAACAGTCGAAACGATTGGCCTGATGCATTGGCGGTAACGTCATCCGGCTGATCTTTTGAGAGAATAAGCTGAACACCGATCCAAACCAAATAGGCCACGCCAAGCCATTTGATCCAGATGAACGCAGTCGCTGAGGTCGCGATGATCGCGGCAAGACCAAAGGCCGCCCCCGTCATTTGCAAACTGTTGGCGGTCAAATCTCCGGCAATGGTGTATGCACTGCGCCTTAGCCCGTGCCTAACGCTGTTGGATATGATGAGAAGTTGACTGGTGCCGGGCGGGGTAGCGAAGAACACGGCGACAGCTGCCAAGTAGATCAAATAGGTTTCCATTGGCATCGTGGCGTTCCTTTATAGCAGAACCATCAAACTACGGCTGATGTCGCAAGATCGTCAAATCATAGTTGCGGTCATTCGCTTTAGAAACTGGGATGGCAGCTTCGTCCCGCGAACTGTGAATTCGTCCACCACCTGATCTTACTGGCGCAGCAAATGTCGGCAATGCGGGCTGCTATCGCAGCATGGCCGAGGGTTGGTCAAGGTCGGCAAAGGGCCGTCTAGATCTCGAAGTCTTCCAGCGACTTCCCCGCGGCCAGCGCCTCGTTAATCCAAGTTGGTCGCCGTCCTCGGCCGGTCCAGGTAATGCTTGGGTTGTCTGGGTGCCGATACTTCGGTGCAGAGACCTTCCTGGATGCATTTCCACCCACAAGCTCTTTCAGACTAAACCCGTGCTCTTTTGCGGCGGCCTCAGCTTTCACCAAAGCCGTAGTGCGCTGGCGGTTTTGATAGTCAGCAATAGCCTTTTGCACCTCTTTGTGGAGGTCCGCAACTCTTTCAGAGAAGGGTCTTTGAGACCCAATTTGGCCATGTTTCCGTTACTTCGTTCGGAAGTCGCAGCTATCCCAAATCGGTTGGGCAAGCAAGGACGTGACCCACAGAAGGACAGGTTAACCGCGAGAGTATCCTAGGCATTTCACACGGCGAGATTGCCCGAGTACGTTATCGCACCTGATTTCGGTTGCACGCCGTGGAACCGCTTAAGCTGTCAGCTCTGCTGCTCCATCAATACCAGGTATAGCGCTCAGCGTTTACCGAGTAGATTAAGCCCAGCCCGTCTCTTTCCGTATCAAATATCTCAACATTGGAGACATTGCAGACCACGCCATTGTGTTGCGGTCGCATCAGGACGCAGCGGTATCTGATGGTAAGGGTACTGTTAGCATAGGCCTCGTACACGCGTTCCGCAAACGCGTCATCGTTCACAAACAGGTTCACCGCTTCCAGGTACCATACGTTGTGCCAGCCGCGTTGCTGTGCAGCCGTTCGGCAGTCTCGTCCCAGCCCGGAAGGGCTGCGACGTGGGGCCATTGGTTCAGCAAGCAGAGCCAAAACCGACCATTCGCCAATATCAATCTGGCTGGGAAGACAGGCCAAGAACCGATGGCTACCCATCTGATAGGCGTCCCACGCGACATAGGTAGGCACCTGTTCCACCCAGATGACGATGTTGTCTGTTTGATAATCTGACCAAAACGCCTCCAGTTCCTCGCGGGCCTCTTCCTGGGCCCGGTTGGCCGCAAACGGAGACAGCCCCTCCGTCTCGACATCCAACCCAACGGTGTTGCGAAGCTGTAAGTACCTCTCCAGGAAGGCGGGTGTCAGGTCACTAATGCGCCATATGCCATCTCGCAAATCGGCCTCGACCGCAGACGCCGCACCGGGCAGCAAGAGGGCTAGGATGAGTGCTCTCAGCATCAGATACTCCCGTTTACTCAGTTCTTTGTTTTATGCACTGCGCCCACCCGGAAGATGTGGCGGGCGACCGCACCTAGTGTTCACGCTGCGCAGGGCGAGCCATGAAGATGCCCACCACCGGGGCGGCCAACATGATGAGGCTCACGATGCGCAAAATGGGGCCATTGCCCGTGGCCGCACCATAGCCGGTGTTATGCGCCAGCGCCTCAACCCACAGCGAGGGGGTGAAGAACCAGAAAGCGACGGCGGCAATCGCGACCACCGCAACGGGCCAACCGCGCGACCCTGCAAACGCGCTGATGGTCGCCAAGCCCAAGGCCACCCAACACATGGGCAGCCCAATGAACGGCATAATGGCACCGATGACCACAAGGATGAGCGCTGCCACGCCAAAACCACTTCCGACTGTCATGATTTTCTCCTTCGATTGAGTACAGAGTTCGGGGTAGATTTGCCTAGCTGGATAGGTTGCAGCCTCTATCGGCGGCAGCAGACACTACTGCCGCGCGCCGACCGGCCCAGCCACCCATCGGATTGACCCGACCCAGGGTGTCTCGCTGCAGACGGGCGTATTCTGTCCGCAACTGACCGCAGTTCATCCGACTGACCCGTGCCGCGTGGCTCACGGTTCGGTCGACTGAGGTGTTAGTGGCAGCTGTCATGCCCGCCGTGGTTATGAGTGGCACCGCGACCGCTGCCGCCGTCAGGCAGCCGCTCAGCAGCGTTGTCGCCAGCCCCAGCGCGACAAGAGTACAGAGTGTCCGGGCCGGTTTTCTCAACGTGTTTTGCATCACTTCCCTCCAAACTGGTTGCTGGCCCTACACCTGGCGGCTTGACTGAGCCGCGGGAGTGAAGCCGCGTCGTGTCAAAGCCTCAGAACCGGTAGCTCAGGCCCAGTGCGACTACGTTGCTACGCAGGTTGAGGTCGGTACCGCGATAGTCGAGCCTTATCCGCTCGACGCTCAGGTTCGTGAAAACGCTTTCGGTCAGCGCAAACTCGGCTCCAACCGTAATCTCCCGGGAGTTGAAATCGAACGAACCGGTTCCAAAATCGTCCGTGCCACGTCCGACCCGCGCGCCAAAGTATGGCATGATGCGTCCCATCGGGTAGCCCACTCTCAGACCAACTGCTGCACCGGTAATCGTTCCATCCAGCGCCGTTGCTGTTGTCACATTCGTCCCAGAGTAATTGCTCCGGCGGTAGGTGAGGTCACCGCCCACCACGAAATCTCCGGCATCGAAGAGGTAGCCAGCGCTGATCGCCAATCCGTTGGATGTGGCCGAGACCACGGATGCTGAATCGAAAGAGTCGGAGCTCGAACGATTTACGTTCAGGCCCAGATAGGCGCCCGAGAAGTCAACGTCGCCGTCTTGGGCGTTTGCGGGAAGGGCAAGCAACGCCAGCATTGCTGCCGAGAGTAGGGATTTCATAGGTCTCTCCATAAAGATTATGGGCTAGACCATTGTTTTGAAGAGCTTTCCCCACACTCACCCTGAAACACTATTGCTAATAGTGTACAATCGTCAAAGTCCAAGGTGTTGAGGATGTTGTGCTCCCTCACTGCATCAGATAGCGTATGCTGGCAATCGGCTAAGCTGTTGTTGTAGAGCATTTATCTGCCGCTGAAACACTATTAGCAATAGTGTTTCACTCAAGCCACACTTTGAGGCCTTGGG
The DNA here is from genome assembly GCF_003688285.1 of Rhodophyticola porphyridii. Lineage (GTDB taxonomy): Bacteria > Pseudomonadota > Alphaproteobacteria > Rhodobacterales > Rhodobacteraceae > Rhodophyticola > Rhodophyticola porphyridii. The sequence continues at coordinate 425,866 of NZ_RCNT01000002.1, read as the reverse complement.
ACGTACGCCGCCAGTTTAATGTTGGCTGGCCCAAACTATGACGCTCAATCCGTTTCCTCTATGAAGCTCTACAATCCGGCGCGCCAGCGCCTCTATATCAATGCCGAGGAACGGCAGCGTTTCCTGCGGGCGACCGGTGCCGCTGCACCCCAGGTGCAGAGCCTCTGCCTGACCTTGCTCTTGACCGGGTGCCGGATTTCCGAAGCGCTAGCCTTGACGACCTCGGCTGTCCAACCCGACGCGCAGACCATCACCTTCCAAACCCTGAAACGACGCAAGACTGGGGTTTTTCGCGAGGTGCCGGTGCCTGCAAGGCTGATGGTGCTTCTGGCGGAAGTACATGCTTTGGACATGGCAATGCCGCACGCCCCGCTTTGGACGCATGGCGACCGTCCCCTAAACCGGGTTACCGCCTACCGGTGGGTGAAGTCTGTGATGGCCCGCGCTGATATCATCGGCGCGCAGGCCTGCCCCAAGGGCTTACGCCACGGTTATGGCATCCATGCCATCAAATGCGGGGTGCCGCTCAACATGGTGCAAAAGTGGCTGGGTCATGCGTCGATGACCACGACCGCCATCTATACCAACGCGCTTGGAGCGGATGAATTGGCCATTGCTGAGCGGATGTGGCGCTAAATCTGCTTGGAAGTGCTCACCAGAACCGTTTACGCGACATCCTCCCGGTTTCCCTTGGCGACCAGCTGTAGACTGTCATCCGGCAACGGGCGCTGCATCTCCAGCGCGTCTTCGGTTGGGGCAGTGAGCCAGCGGTCAATCTCCTCGGCTGTCTGCAAGATAACCGGCATCGCTTTGGGGTGAATGGCACCGACCTCTCGGTTGGCATCCGTGGTCAAGAAGCCGAATAGGTCGTTGGTGGTCTCACCCTCCTTCAGCTTTCTGACCGATGTCCAACTCGTCCAGATACCCGCGAAAAAGGCCAGCGGACGGTCATCGCCAAGCGCAAACCACACCGGTGTCGGGGATTGTCCAGGCTGTTTCTCGTACTCAGAGAACGATGTGAACGGTACCACGCAGCGGTGCTGGACGCCCAACCAGCGCCGCCAATGGGGAGACTTCGTGTTCCGTACATTGGTCACGCCGGGGTCAGTCTTCTTGTTCTTCAGGGCAAAGGCTGGCGAGGGCATACCCCACCGCATCATGGACAGAACCCGTCCCGCCTCACCATTCCAAACAACAGGGGCTGCATAGTCCGGAAAGATACCCGATAGGGGCGGCATATTCCCGGTACGGTCGTCCCAGGCCTTCGCTATCTCTCGGATAGCGTCTTGCCCTTTGGTCATTGAATAGAGGTTGCACACGCTGAAGATATCCAGTCCCGACCAGGCCGCACTGTGGGCTGGAGACGTGTATATGCCCCGGTCGAGGCAATCGGCAAGCATCAGGTCAGGGAAGGCCTGCAGCAACGCCTGCGCCCCGGCCACATCCCGGAGATACACACCAGTAGCATCCATGGCGAGCGCGCTTGACGAATGCACGGCGTACTCGCCTGACCCCACCTCAGCAGCCAACCAGCGGTGCAGGTCGTCCATCCGTGCGCCGAGACCCCGTTCGGGCACGGCAAACCGCACCCGCACCGGGAAGGCCCGCTCATCAATCTTCTTCTGTGGTGTGGAGCGCCGAGACATCAGAAGAACATTACGCGAACATTTCGGTGAAGCAAGTCCAAATATGTGGTACGGCACTGGCCGAGTGGTCATTGTTTTACCCAAATCCAGTTCTATGAAGCACGCACCCGTCACCTGGAGCAAGACATGCGAATACTCACTGCCATCGTCGCCGTTGCCTTTGGACTTGCGATAGCCGTCGCGGCATCGGGTCAGTCCATCGCGCTCTGCGACAGTCCCAATCGCTACACCTGCATTGTGGACGGCGACACGCTCTGGCTCCAGGGCACCAAGTACCGGCTGGAGGGTTTCGATACACCGGAACCATATACGGATGTCTGCGGCGGCGCGGCAGAGGTGGCGTTGGCGCGCCAGGCGTCAGCGCGGCTGGCTGAGCTCTTGAACACCAACGATTGGGAGCTGGTGCCGAGCGGCGCGGTCGGGGGCCGGGGACGTGATTTGGCCACCATATACATCAACGGGCGTGATGTGGGGGACATCCTGATTGAGGAAGGGCTCGCTCGGCGGTGGCCGGACGGTGATGAGTTTTGGTGTCATTAATCGCAGGGCAACATCAAGGGCCGTCGGATGAGTCTTCTTCCCAGAGCGAGAGCTGGACGTTGCCAGACCCAATCTCCTTTATCTTTTCGTAGCTCACTGGGGCGCTGTTCTGCTCGAACACCTCCCCCAAAACCGCGTAGACGCTCTTCAGATACTGCAAATCAGCTCCATTGTTGTCCCGTCTGCTGGCTCTAATCCTGGTCAGGAAGAGGAACACACCAACGGGAATACCAATATAGGTGGCAATCATTTCCACCTGGCTGAACTTGATGTGCGACTTGTCGGCCATGATAGCATAGAGAATGCTGGCGGAGATTACCTTGTAGTCCCGCTTTGACCGCTTATCCTCCAAGGCAACGCGAGAAATTTCTTCCGCCGCCCTCTGGACATTCCCTTCAAAGTCCGAATCGATAAGTTCGCGGATAACTTCGATGATGATTCGCGGGTTCTTTGTCAAAGAAGCGTCCACTGATGGCTCCGCTAGAGGTTTGATTTCTATAATATCGAAAAAGAAAACTCTCGCAAACCCAGTATATTTTTATCTGAAATCCCGACTTGCTGTTTTGATTCAGCTGCTTAACAGGGGACAACTAAAAACCCGAGTGATTTCCTCGGGTTAAAGCGTCGCGCTCTGTGGATGGATTTGTGGACAGCGGGCTAGGCAGAACCCAACCCGCTGCCGTATTATGGAGTCACTGCAACGCAACTCCAGCTCGGCGGGCTTCCTACAGCCCTCCCAGCTACACCAGCCCTTAGGAGGCCGATATGCCGTCTAACTTTCTTCACCACCTCGAACGCCTCGCGCACATTTCGTACATGGCCACGGGAACGCCACACTATGCAGCTAAGGTCATCCCCAGCGCGTATGACTTCGAACTGGCCACGAAGCTGTTTCCGTGGGCGTTTCTGGTGTATGTCGCACTCGGTATCGTCGGAGCTCTTTTGCGGTTCTGGAGCGCACTCTGGCCCCGCATCACGGCGTTCTTTCGTCGCGACGGCGGAAAGAGCTAGGCGAGAATGAGACAACTTTGTGGCACGTATGTCCGCATCTCTTACTCTCTTTACTATGTCATGTAGGTGGTCAGATGCATAGCTGCAAGGCTGTGGATAACTAGGAGTGTGTCGACGCGACGTGGGCGCGGTGGCACACGTAGTGCGCTGTTCGAACTCACCCAATCGAGACACCGTCAAAGGCATAAGACATTCCGACATTAGTTCCCCCCAGGATGCCGGGCGGTTTCTACACGCTCCAAGCCGCTCCCCCCGACGCACCACCCGGAGTCACCTCAGAAAACCCCGGCGTTGATGAGCAGTAGACCAGCCCAAGAGCGTTCGTAGCCAGAGCCCCCCCGCCCCGTCAAGAATATTGACCATGCGGCTTCCTGACGTAACGATGGCCATTCTCAAAGTCGTTCGCATCGGCAATATTTCCCAATCATTCCCAGTCATGGCTGCCTTCAGGGGAATGAGCCCAGAAGGATGTTCTTTCGGACATGCACCCCGTAGGCTGGCGTGCTACATGTTGTGCAAGACTATGAACGCACAACAACCAATACGCAAGCTTGAAACAACTGCTGTATTCTTAGAGTGCAAAAATTTCGACTGGTGATTACAGGAGAGATAATCGCAGCTTGTAAAAACTCGCGACAAGAATTCGACGACATCGAGTTACGAAACGCATCACGAAAAAGTGATATTTGTTTCAATTGTGTCAACAGGTCGCTAACGGCCCTCAGCGTGTCGCAAAGGGTTCCTGTACCATACACACCTGCCCGTAAATCCCATTTCAAAGTAGTGCGCAGTCATTCAAAAGCTCAAATCACAGCAGAACTCAGCGGTCGCTAAGTCCAATAAATCGAACACCAAAGGATTTCTTGCCTAGACATCTTGCCGTTTCAGCTTCCCGTAACGCGCGATATGAGAGGGTTTTCCGGAGCAGTGAAGCACGAAACAAGGTCTGAGGGTTTCGCGGATTACACCGCTCCACCTCCAAAAACACCAACTCAGACCTCCCGTCAGGATACCTAACCCCATACACCCCATCGGGGATGATGAACGTCTCCAGCCGCTCATGCTTGCCGTTCGGGAACGTGTGCTCGATGGTACAGGGCATCTTCAGCGGGTTTGGCACGGTTGCTTTGGCCAGGATGGTGGCTGCGGGGATGAACGCGTTACCCGCCGTCGCCACTTCGAGCTCAATCTCTGCCAGCGCATCACATATGGCCACGCTATGGGCGAAGTGCTTGGGCGGCCCCTCGGTGTGCGTCCGGCTCAGCGTCGTGACCTCCGGCACCTCTTCGGTCAGCCAGCGCCTGCCCCGCGCGTTGATTTCGTAGATGTCTGGGGCGTTGAGATGGTTGAACCCCTCCACCTGCCGGTGTGGCTTGTCTATCAGGCGCCGGTCGAAGAGCTTGCGCAGGGAGTAGTTCACCGTCGCGATGGGTCGTCCGGTCAGTTTCTGGAGCGTGAGGCTCTTCAGATACCGATACTGCGCCAGACGAGTCAGGACGGCCTTGTCGGTCGCTGTGAAGCGCCAGGGGGCGTGTTTGAGGTGCTTCTCGGGGGTGAGGCGGTGACGGCGCGGCATGGGTCCATTCTAGCCGCCTGAGCGCCCTCTGAGGAGGACGGTCAGGATGGGGCAGCCTGGGTCACCATGTGTCCTCGAACGGCTCTTCCGCCGGAGGCTTGCGCCCCGAATCGCGCATGGTGAACCCCTCGCCCGCCACATTGGGCGCAACCGCATAGCGCGCCCGCTGATAGGCCCGCAGCTCCTCCATAGCATCACGCTTGGGCAGCGCCTCCATCGTGCCCACCGGGAAAGTCACCGGAATGGCCCGCGAGACAAAGCCTTTCACATAGGTGGCGAAGGTGAGCTTCGGCACATCCTTGATGGCATCCACGGACACGTTCATCTCGGAGGCCATGGCGCGGGCATCTGCCGCCGAGGTACCACCGGCCATGCGGATGGACGTATTGGCCTGGATGGAGCTCAGAACGGGTCTCGGGATATGCTCCAAGTCCTGGGTCGCCATGAACAACCCGATATTCTGCTTGCGGGCCTGAGACAGGATGACACTCACGTTCTTGTCCAGATACTCCTGCGCCTCATCGAGATAGACGATGCAGGGGATGCGGTCATCGCGCGGGATAAGTGCCCGCTCCGCCGCCGCTTGGGCAATCATCGCAATGAAGAACCGGCCAAAGGCTTTGGTGCCGGTTTCTTTCAAGGTGGCCTTGGACGTGTTGATAAGGATGAGCTTGCCCGCGTTCATCTCGGCAAACAGGTCGAACTTGCTTTCGGGGTTGGAGAACATGCGGTCGAAGATACGGTTTTCCAAGATAAGGTAGAGCCGCCGGATGACCGCTTCGCGCATCCGCTTGAAGCCCGGGTCATTGAACTGGTTGTCAAAGAAGGAGCGGGCCACGCCTTCCAGCCGGTCGATATACTGGCGATAGTCGCCGCCTTCGAGGATATCGAGGAAGGTGTGCAGCGTGGCGCCGGGGATTTCCAGCATCAGCCGCGTCACATAGCGGAAGATGACCGATTGCTGGCCGGTCAGGCTGGTATCCATGATGGATGCCAGCACAAACTCGTAGAGCTCCACCACTGAGTTGCGCAGCTGTTCCCGCTCCAGCGCCGAATAGCCCGCCAATCGGTCACCACCAGCCGAGAAGAGATTGATGGCCACGGGATAGTCGATGTCCTCGGGGTCGATGAGGACAATCTGCTCTTTCGGGATATCGAGCCGCAGGATGTTGTCTATGAGCTCCCGCTGGCTATCAATCACGATGACCGATTTCTGGCCCAAATCCGCCAGGTCATGGGCAATGTGATGCTGGATGGTCTGGGTCTTGCCGTGGCCGGTGCCCGCCACCATGAAGCAGTGCTCATAGCGCAGGGGCTCCGGCACGCCGAAGGGCACCTTCAGCTCAAACAGCCATTCCAGGGGTGTGCCCTGGAGATAGGCCTGCACCACATCCGGCTTGGTGTAGTCTTCGGGGTAGACTCCCTTGGCGCGGGCCAGGTTGAGGTCGATGGTCTCCCGCAGCCCCGCAAAGAGGTTGTAGTCATTCTCCTGGTAGAAGGGCATCGCCGCCTGCGTAACCGCCTCACGAGTGTCCTTCAGGCAATAGGCCACATCCGCCATCACTGTGCCCTCACTCTCGGGCGCCTGCCCGGCCACCGCGTCTATCGCCTCCGCCACCATGCCGACCGCTAACCGTACTTTGCGGCTATCGGATTTGTTCTGAGATATCTTGGCCAGGCTATCGCGATAGCGCGCACCTTCCACCGAGTTGCAGACCGCAGGTGGCTCGGGCACGTCAGGGGTCAGGAGCTCCCCCCGCAACAGCGCTTCGGCAATTGGCGTCACTTGCAGGCGAATGGCGTCCGGGTAATGCGCCAGGGCCCGCTCCAGCTCACCCGTGACCGAGACCGTCTTCGTTTGCCGCAGCACGTCTTCATAGAGCGCCAGCGTGAGCTCCCGGCTTTCCTGCTCGCGCCGCGCCGGATGGTGATACCAGATGTAACCCAAGAGCCCGGTGCCCCCGATGAGCAGCACATAAGGCGTGAGAAAGACCGCCAGAGTGAAGGTGACGGCCAGGAGGCCACAGATAATGACCAGCCCGGCAATCTCTTCGAAGAAATCAGATTTCAACAGTCTTGCTCTTGGCCGCCGTGCTGCCTTCTTCGAGCAGGGTCTTCAGCAGCTTCAGCCGTTCGACCACCGCCGCTTCGAAGTCTTTCGCGTCCACATGGTTCTCGGCCATGAACTCATACGAGCCGCGCAGCAGATTGCGCACCGTGAGATAGTAGATGCGCTCGTCGCGGTCGGGTCGGGCATTGTGTGGCACACATTCCAAAAGCACATAGGTATCGAAGTTCTCGCGCTTAATGAGCGCGCGCTCTTCTTCTGAAAACGTAACACTCACCGTTACCACCGGATGAGTTGTTTTACGGAGTATTCCTTTGGTGACATCTGAATGCGTGAAGTTGACGCGCATGGTACTCTCCCCAGTTATTCGGAGTAGTAATGCGGATGAACGGAGATGAGTCAAATGGTACTAGCAGTTAGTATTGCAGTATTTCCGGTTAGATATTTCTCATCTCCAAAGCAACACAGGTGGGCGAAGTTGAAACCCTGAGACTTCGCCCGACCAACCATCCCCTGAAAAGGGGATGAGTCACGGAAAAAACGTCGCGCAATGGGATGTGCTATGAAGTCGTATGAGGAGCGATGCGTTGGGTTTGCCCAACACCCAGACTTAGTTGCGGTAACTAACCTGGTCGCTCATTGAGAAACAGGTTTGTAGATACCTTGATTGCTCTCCACCAGACCGGCCTTCTTGAGGGCGGCGAGCGCATTGGCGACCGATTGCTGACTGCGTTTATCGGTCGCGTTTACAGCCTCCATAATCGTCACGCGGGCAATTCCTTCCGGCGCGGCGAAAATGACCTGACGCACCGTTTCCCGCACGCCGCCCCGTCGAGTCGTGGCGGCTCCGGCGCTTCGTGGGGCGGTCAAGCGGTAGGCGAGACCAAGCTGGTTGAGCTCCGCCACAGCGGCTTCAGCGCGCGCCAAGGCATCTGCTTTAGCCTTTGCCAACAGCTCTTGTTTACGCTCTTCCAGCGCGGCGAGTTCTTCAAATACGGACATGAGGTCTTCCTGTACGTCGTCTCCGAGCGGCCAGGCACCAGAACCGGTGCGTTAACTAGCGGATAACGATATAGCACAGCCAAGGCCGAGCGATAGGTGGGGCTATCACAAATGGGGGAAGGCACCACCCTTCCCCCGGCTCCGTCAAGAGCGAGCATTCAGGTGGGCAGCAATCCAGACGTCGATTTCCTCGTCAGACCAGAACACGCGGAAGCCGATCCTTACCCGTTTTGGGAACCGATTGGCGTTCTCCATGCGATCAATATGAGCAAAGCTAAATCCGACCTTTTCGCGCACCTGCTTCTTGGTAAGAAGTTTCATCACAACACTCCATATTGGGAGCATCGCGATGCCCGTGGGATTTGTCCCCAGGGAGCACTACCTTACGGGAGTGCTAGAACTTTGCGAAGTGCTTTCTGTATATTCGGTACGCACCAATAGCCATGAGCACGAGGCCAAAGAGCACCATTCCCGGTGGCGCAGCACCACCCTCGTTCACAATACCCGCCGCCACAAATACCAATCCTGCTATCAACCATACCATTACGCTATTCCTTCCCCAGTAGTTCAGACATAAAGTCTTCGTAGCGTAGTTGTGCTACCTTGGCTTCGGCAAGGAAATTGTGGCGAATGTATATGGCGGCTACTCCAGAGATAGTGCCCGAAACGTGATTGAGGAGCGCTTCGACAATATGAATGGGTGTGCCCAAACGGGCGTGATTGGTAGCAAAGGTGCGGCGTAGGTCGTGGAGCGTCCAGTGCGGCAGCGGCACTTCACGGTCGATGCGATATTTGGCTTTAGAAAAGCCGTTGAAGTACTCTAGGCGCGGCAGCAGCTCCGCCACCATCGGCGTGATAGGCAACCGATGCGTCCGCCGGTTCTTGGTGTGCTCGCCGTCGATGGTGAGCAAATCATCACCCGGCACGACAAAGGCGCATTCACCCTTCCGCAGGCCGGTCAGCAGCATCAGCTTCACGTAGTCTGAGAAGGGCGGGAAGTCATAGGTCCAGAGCTTCCGCACTTCATCATCGGACAGCACGCGGTCACGGGTGCCATAGCGCACCTTGCAGAAGGAAAACGGGTTCTTCTCCGCCAGCTCATGGCGGATGCACCAGTTGAAGAAGACCTTGGCGCTCATAATGGCGTGGGAGGTGTTGGGGAAGTCCTCTAAGCCAACGTCATCGAGGTAGGTCTTCTCTACTTTGCTCAGATAGTATTGGTAGTTCCAGACGGTCGAGGGCCGCAGACGTTTCTCACAATCAGCCAGGAACTGCGCGCGCGCCTCAGCAAGGGTGACGCGCAAGTCCTTTTCCTCGGGACGCTGCGCCAATATCACCTGAGCCTTACGCCGCGCGTCTTTCAAGCTGAGCACCGGGTATCGACCCAGCGTCTTGAGCCGCCGGTTCGGGCCATACATGACCACAAATGACTTGCGCCCGCCTTGGGAAACCCGCACGCCAAACCCATTCTCCCAGTAGGTCTTCTGACCCCGTTCTGGGAGCTTCATATTTTTGATGGAAAGCTCCGTTAGTCGCATTTTAGCCTCCTAAAACACCTGCGTTGCAGGCGATTTTCATGGAAGACTATGAGGAGAAGTCGAGCAAGAAATTATTTCTTTTCAGCTGCTTAGGGTCAGCATGAGGAGGTATGAGCACATCACTTTTTATGTTACAAATCAGATGCTCTACCAGCTGAGCTATAGGGGCAACTCTCTTGGTCTCTTTTCCGAGAACCTGCAGCGGATATAGCAACCAAAACCGAGCGGATGCAACGCAGAAAAGCAAGACGGCCAGTCAGGAGTTTTCTGTTTGAATATCCCCCGTCCCTTCGCGGGACCGGGTCGGCAGGAAGCATCTGGGCAGGCGCGACCGCTTCGAACGATGTGCCGCGCAGCTCAGCGGCTCCAGGCCGGATCTGTCCGGTGGTCACCGCATCCTGCTCAGATCGGGCCTGGCATTTCTTCTACCTGCGGGGGCCGCATTCGGGCTCAGCTCCGCAATACGCGGGGCGCTCCGGCCATTGAGAGCCAAGCCGGTGCACATGGCATCGTAAACCTTGCCGCTGGTTACGGTAACGGACGGCAGCCTGGTGGCCTGACGGGATGCGGCAGGCACCTGAGACCATCTCTGCGCCGGGGTTGCGTCCAGTCAAGGGCGTCCAGTGGGAAAAACTCCCGTTTCACAACCAAATCCACTGCTTTATCAACGCCGCGGGCTTGCAAATGAGAGCCGGACTACGCCGGACCGGACTTCCAATCATTTCGGTTTGATCCGAAGCCGCCCGGCCTGGTGCGCTCTGCCCTTCACCAATCGGCGCCGGTGCGTCATGGTCGTCCGTGTGAACCTGAAGCATATCGAAATCATTCTGGCCATCGAACATGCGGGCAGCCTGCGCGGCGCGGCCAAGGTGCTCGGGCGGACGCAGCCGGCGCTGACCAAGGCCCTGCGCCAGGCTGAGGCGGATCTGGGCACAGCGATTTTCGAGCGCGGTCCAAGCGGGGTCAGCGTCACCGCCCACGGCCGGACGGTGCTTCGCCGTGCCCGCGTCATCCACGAAGAATTCCGGCGGATGCAGGAAGACGTGAGCCAGATCAAGGGCGGGATCGACGGCAATCTGAGCGTGACCGTATCGCCCCTTGCGGCCACGAAGTTCGTGCCACAGGCGATGGCTAGGTTCCGGCGCCGGTTCGCGCGGGCGCATGTGCAGATTGATGGCGGCCATGAACCGATGGCCTTTGGTCCGTTGCGCAACGGCGCGGTCGATTTCGTGATCGGGCCGGCGCCCGGCGGCAGCGGCGCCAACGGTCTTCACGTCACCGAGATCGTGAAGACGCCAATTTGCGTGGTCACCGGGCGCGGTTCCAGATACGCGGGCGCAACCAGCCTCACCCAGCTTCTGGATGCGGACTGGATCATGATCGGCCCCAAGGAACGCCTGCCGATCGTCGCAGAGCGGTTTCGCGCGATGGGGTTGGTCCCGCCGGAGCCGCATCTGAACTCCGACAGTGTGCTGAGTATTCTGTCGATGCTGGCAGACAGCGACATGGTGTGCAGCTTTCCGACCCTGTTTCTGGACGATTTCGAAGGTGTCTGGCCCATCGTGCGGATCCCCGTCACTGAGGCCTTCCCGCCCGTTCCGATTGCCATAACCCATTCCGCGCAACGCCCCCTGACACCGGCGGCGGCGTTTTTCCGCGACTGCGTTCTAGCCGTGGCCGATGAGTTCGCCAGCCGCAAGGCGGGGTATTCCAAAAAGGTATCGCAGTAACTTTTTTGCACCTGCCCTACCCGCGCCGGATGCACTAGGCTTCCTGCGACAAGGGTGGAACACCGCCCCGGGGGAGAGCAGTCAGGGGGAGGACCTGCATGTGAACATTCTGTTCATCATGTACGACCAGTTGCGTTTCGACTATCTGAGCTGCGCGGGCCATCCGCATCTGCAAACGCCCAATTTCGATCGTGTCGCGGCGCGCGGCGTCCGGTTCACCAATGCCTATTGTCAATCGCCCATCTGCGGCTCCTCGCGGATGAGTTTCTACACCGGGCGCTATGCCTCTTCCCACGGGGCGCAGTGGAACGGCTACCCGCTCCGCGTCGGCGAGATGACGATGGGCGACCATCTGCGCAAGCTTGGCATGGAGTGCTGGCTGATCGGCAAGACCCATATGCGCGCCGACAAGGAGGGCATGGCGCGGCTGGGGCTGGACCCGGACAGCATCATCGGCGCGCGCCAGTCGGAATGCGGTTTCGATGCCTGGACCCGTGACGACGGGCTTTGGGGACAGGGGCCAGACGGGTTCTATGATGAAAACCGCTCCCCCTATAACGAGTATCTGAAATCCAGGGGCTATGCGGGCGAAAATCCATGGGCCGACTATGCGAATGCCGGGGTCGAGAATGGAGAGATCGCATCGGGCTGGATGTTCCGGAATGCCGACAAGCCCGCCAATATCCGCGAGCAGGACAGCGAGACACCGTGGCTTACGCGGCAGGCGATCAGCTTCATCGATCAGGCCAGCGGGTCATGGTGCGCACATGTCAGCTATATCAAGCCGCACTGGCCCTATATCGTGCCCGCCCCCTATCATGACATGTTCGGGCTCAATCACGTACCCGCCCCGACCCGGCACGACTGCGAACTGGACGACACGCACCCGGTTTTCAAGGCATTCCTGGAGGGCAAGATCTCCACCGCCTTCCAGCGCGACGATGTCCGCGCGAAAGTGATCCCCGCCTATATGGGCCTGATCAAGCAATGCGATGACCAGCTCGGCGTTCTGCTCGACCATCTGGTGGCCACGGGCCGGATGGAGGACACGATGATCGTGCTGACCTCGGATCACGGCGACTATCTGGGCGATCACTGGATGGGCGAAAAGGACCTGTTCCACGACCCGTCGGTGAAAATCCCGCTGATTGTCAGCGACCCGCGCGCCGGGGCAGATGCCACGCGCGGAACGACATGCGATGCGCTGGTCGAGGCGATCGATCTGGCGGCCACATTCGTCGAGGCGGCGGGCGGCGAGGTGCCGCGGCACATCATCGAGGGCCGTTCGCTGATGCCGTGGCTCCGGGGCGAAACGCCGGACTGGCGGGAGTATGTGATCAGCGAATACGACTACGCGGTGCGGCCCTTCGCGGCGGATCTGGTCGCATCCACGAAGGATGCCAGGTTGTTCATGGTCTTCGACGGACGCTGGAAGATGATCCATGCCGAAGGCGGGTTCCGGCCGATGCTGTTCGATCTGGAAACCGACCCCGAGGAATTTCACGATCTGGCGAAGAGCGGCGGCCACGACGACCAGATCGCCCATATGTACGGCCATCTGAGGGACTGGGGCCTGCGCATGTCGCAGCGCGTCACCCGATCGGATGCGGATCTGGAGGCGATGCGCGGCAAGAGCCTGCGCCGGGGCATCCTGCCCTTCCTGTACGACGGATCGGAAGTGCCGCCCGAACTCACCGAGACGTATCGCGGCGCGGCCCGGCAGATCCATCTGCCGCCGGACACGGACACCGGGTCCCATGACTGATCCAACCGCAGGGGGTGTCACGCGGCCCCGGCCCGACGACCGGATCGCCGATCTCCTTGCGGTGGGTTTCGTTCTGGTGATCCTGACCTATACGGCCAGTGGACCGATCTCGGATTTCGTGCGCTGGTTCGTGGAGACCACCACCGAGGGCTGGGCCGATATGAGCCGCCGCGAGCAGCGGGTTCTGCTGCGCGACCATTGGCTGGGCGGCGGCTATCGCGCGTTCGAGCGGGCATTTTTGCAACCCACCGGCCTGATACTTGGCCTGCCCATCGTCTTCGCCTTCGCGATCTCGCTTCTTGCTATGCGCGACACGGGCCGATGGCGTTGGATGCACCGGCTGATGGCGATCGTGGCGACGGGCTGTTTCGGGGCTTGGATCGTCAAGATCTATGCCACCGATGCCGGGCTGCTGCCCTCGGCGGAACCGATCGATTTCGTCGTGTTCCCGGTGATCATCGTGGTCACGCTTTACCTGACCTGGCGGCTCTTCGGGGCATTCATCGCGATCTTCTGCATCTTGTGGGTGATATACTTCTTCACCCGGGGCCTCCTGCCCGACTGGACGGGTATCCTCGCCGGGTCCGAGGCGACAGCCGCGCAGAACCTCAGGGCCATGGTTCAGAATTTCTGGGCGCAGACCGGGGGGTTGTTCGGCCAGCCGTTGCAGGTCGTCTCGGGCAGTGTGCTGATCTTCATCGTCTTCGGATCCGTTCTCATGGCGTCAGGCGCGGGCGATCTGCTGATGAAAATCGCCAACCGGCTGACCGGGGGATTTGTCGGCGGCGCCGCCCATTCCGCTGTGGCCAGTTCCGCCTTGTTCGGGACGCTGTCGGGGGCTGCGGTTTCCAATGTGGTCTCCACCGGCACGATGACCATCCCGGTCATCAAACGGGCGGGCTTCAAGCCCCATTTCGCAGGCGCGGTGGAGGCCGCGGCCTCCACGGGCGGCCAGGTCATGCCGCCGGTGATGGGGGTCGTGGCCTTTTTCGTGGCCGGCCAGATCGGACTTGAATACCGCTATATCGTGGTCGCCGCGATCCTGCCGGCGCTGTTCTACTATCTCGGCACCTTTCTGACGGTCTATTTCGAGGCGCAGCGTCAGGGTATCGGCGCGCTGCCCGCCGAGGCGCGCCCGCGGCTGGACCCCGGTGAACGCTGGCAATGCCTGGTGTTCATCATTCCGCTTGCCGTCCTGTCGACCTTTCTCTTCATCCAGCCTTCGGTGCCGAAGGCCGGCTTCTACGGCTTTGCCGCGGCGCTGCTCTCGGCGCTGGTGCTGTTTCCCGGGTTCCGCTCCCGCCGACAGGTCTGGCGCGCCTTTGTCGCCGCGGGGCGGATGGCGGCCTCGATCGTGACCATCGTCGCCGCGATCGGTCTGATCGTGGGGCTGATCCAGCTGTCGGGCTTTGCCGGGCGCCTTTCGCTTCTGCTGGCGCAGCTGGCATCCGGGCCGCTCTTTGTGGTGCTGATCGTCGTGGCGTTCGGCTCCATCGTGCTGGGAATGGGCCTGCCGCCGGGCGCCACTTATTTCATCATCGTCATCGCGCTCAGCTCTGGGATCGAGGCGGTGGGAATCCCGCCCCTGTCTCTCCATCTGTTCGTGGTCTTTTTCGCGGTCATGTCGACGGTCACGCCGCCTGTCGCGCTGGCCGCCTTTGCCGCCGCACCCATTGCCGGCGCCGATCCGATCAGGACCGGGTTCGCCGCGGCGCGGATCGGGATCGCGGGATTCCTGATCCCGTTCGTCTTCGTCTATCACCCGGCATTGCTCTACAAGTTGCAGGTGCTGTTCGAATGGTTCGGCGGGGAGCCCGCCAACTCCCGCGCGATGATGGATGCCGCCGAAATCTCCTGGGCGTCGCTTGCCTGGATCATTGCCGCCTTCACCCTGTCGCTCTGGCTTCTTGCCTCAGCGCTGGCCGGGCAGGAGGTGGCGCGGCTGACCCCGGTCGAACGGCTCTGTCGTGTCGCCGCCGGATTTGCGGTGCTTGTGCCCCACGCGGCCATCGCGGCGCCCGCCGCGGCCATTGGCGCGGCACTTGTCGCCATCCACCGCATCAGAAACTCACAAACCCGACCCACGGATCATCAGGAGGAGACGACATGACCCATTTCATCAAGGCCGCCGTTCTGGCGGCGGCGCTGGCCGGCGGGCCTGCGCTGGCCCAGGATCAGACGCTGCGCATGGCAACCATCGCCCCCAGCCTAGGCCAGGCGATCACGATGGCGACTTTCGCCAATATCGTGAATGACAATCTTGACGGGATCACGATCGAGGTTGCCGCAGGCGGGGCCGCCACGTTGCACCAGTTGGAGGTCGGGCGGGGCAATCTTGATTTCGCCATGACCTCGCCCACGATCTATGCGTTGCTGCAAGGCGGGAGGGCCATGTACCAGAACGAGGCCGACGCGCCCCAAGCGGCGGAAAACCTGCGCCTGCTGATGTGGTATCCCTACGGCAACTACCATTTCGCGGTCCGAGGCGACAGCGACATCCAGACGCTTGACGATATCGAAGGTGCAACCGTCTTTCTGGGCCCTCAGGGCGGGGGTGCGTATAACGCCGCCAGCCGCTGGATCGAAGCCACGACCGGCTTTGTGGTCGGCGAGGACTACGAGGCGATCAGCGCCAACTGGCAGACCGGGTTCCAGTCCTTCCTCGACGGCAATATCGAGATGTATGTGAATGGCTGCCTCGACCCGTGCCAGCAGTTCATCCAGTTCACCGAAACCGAAACCGTCCGCTTCATCGGCCCCGAAAGCGCCGAGGGCGCGGCGGTCACCGATTTTCTCGGCACCTTCCGCTGGATCGAAATGGTGGAACCGGGCCTCTATGAAAACCAACTGAACGAAACGCCGGTGATCTCCATGAACACGTCCGTCGGCATCGGCGTGCGCGGCGATCTGGACGAGGAGACGGTGTATCAGATCACCCGCGCCTTCTGGGAAAACCTGGACCAGATCAGCAGCGATGCCCCTTGGGTGGACGGCATCGATATCGACTTTGCCGTACAACAGCTGGGCTCGATGGAACTGCATCCCGGCGCCGCACGCTATTATCGCGAGGTCGGCGCGATCGAGTGATCTGTCGAGAGCCGCGGCCAGCCCTAGGTCGCGGCCATCCGCCATAAGCCGGGCACGTGCCTCCCGCTGCCCGGTCCGGACGCGGCCCTCCGGCACCGTCAGTCAGGATCGCCCGTAAGCAAGGGGGTTTGCGTCACGTCCGGCGCGTGTATAGGTTTGGCCGCAACGGAAAAAAGCGGTTTGGGTTTGTCAGTAATGCAGGTTGTCTATCACCTCGGCGCGCCATGCACCGATGAAGATCAACTGATCCAATCGCTATTGAAAAATCGCGCGGTTCTGGCCCGGAGCGGAATCGTCGTGCCACCGCCCGGGCGCTATCGCGCCGTGATCCGCGATGCGTCGCGCGCCCTGAAGGGCGCGCCCGCATCCATGGACGTTCAGGATGCGTTGCTCGATGCCATCACGGAGAGCGACCGGTGCGACCGGCTTGTCCTGTCGGATCCGCGCTTCATCTGTATCAATCGGCTGGTCGTTCAGGGGGCACAGATCTGGCCGATGATCGAACGGGAGACGACCAAGCTGCGCAATCTCTTTCCCGGAGCGCAGGTGGAATTCTTCATCGCGATGCGCGACCCCGCAACGCTGATCCCGGCAATGTTCAACGCGTCGCGTTTCAACGATTTCGACGAGTTCACACATGGGGTGCAGCCCAAGGCCGTCGCCTGGTCCGAGATGCTGCAACGGCTTAACCGTGCGCATCCCGATTGCCCGATCACCGTCTGGAACAATGAGGATACGCCGCTGATCTGGGGGGAGATCCTGCGCGAAATGGCGGGGCTTGGCCCGGGGCAGGTTCTGAACGGCGCCGACGACTTGCTGGAAAAGATCATGGAACCGGCCGGGTTCAAACGGATGCAGGCCTATCTGGCGCAGCATCCGCCCCAAACCGAGATGCAGAAGCGACGGATCGCGGCCGCATTTCTCGACAAGTTCGTTCTGGAAGAGGCCTTGGAGGAAGAACTCGACGCACCCGGCTGGACCGAGGAGCTGATCGAGGAGATCAGCGCGCATTACGAGGCGGATATGGATCACATCACGGCCGTGCCCAACCTGACCTATATCGCCCCGTAAACGCGGCTTGCCCGCCTTGGTCGGCACCCACCGCGCGGCCCTTGCCACCGGGGGCCGCCGCGCAGGGCTTTCAAGCGCCCCCCGCCGCCTGGCACCGGACAACCCCACGCGAAGCCCGCCGTCGCGCCTTCAGGTCTGGTCGGGAGGCCAGTCCGCCCGGATATGTCCGGCGACGATTTCTGCCCATTTCGCGTAGACATCCGGGCCCGGGTGAAACCCGTCCGGCGCCATCAGGGCCGCATCCATCTCGAAGCTGAGCGGGATGTAGCGGGTCCGAATATCCGCCGAGGCGAGGCGTCGGATGTGGACATCGAAACGTTCCGCCCGCCGGCCCAGCACCCATCTGAGCGGCTGCGGCAGCAGCGGAAAGTACCGCACCGGCGGCAGACCGGAGAGATAGATCAGCCGCGCCCCGAACCGGGTCTCCAGCAGGTCGACCAGCGCGGCCTGCCGCGCAAGCCATCTGCGAAGCGGCACGAGCTTTGTCACGTCATTCACGCCAAGCGCCACGATCGCGATATCGAAGGGGCCCGGGGCCGGGTCCTGCCGTGCCAGCCGGTGCAGCGTATCCTGCGTGGTCGCCCCCGTTTTCGCGATCAGATGCCAGTGAACCTGATACTCGCGGGAAAGCGCCCCGGCCAGTTGCCCGGACAGCGCCTGATCCTGCGTCGCGACGCCGACACCTGCGGCCGAACTGTCCCCCGCGATCAGGATCCGCAATACCGGCCCCTGCCCCACCCGCGCGCGGCGCGGACCGTCGGGTTCCGGCAGGTTCAACGCCTTTTTCCGGGTCCAGATCGCCTGCCCCGCCAAAAGCGGGAACAGGGCCACGCGAGCGAAAAGATCAAGCGCCATTCATCCCCCGGAGCAGGTCTTGCCTAGCGCATGCCAAGCGCTTCCTTGTACATTTCCAGAACCGCCTCTTCCTCGGCGATATCGTCGGGCTCGCGTTTGCGCAGCGCCACCACCTTGCGCAGGATCTTGGTGTCATAGCCACGCCCCTTGGCCTCGGCCATGACCTCCTTCTGCTGATCGGCGATATCCTTCTTCTCCGCTTCCAGCCGTTCGATGCGTTCGATGAACTGCCGCAACTCGTCGGCGGTCACACGGTAGCTGTCGGATTGGGGGGCGCTGTCGTCCATCATGTCACGGGCCTTTGCGTTTGGAGGATCGGGCAAAAGCTCTACCCTTCTGTCCGTGGGCCCGCAAGAGAGGCTGGACCTGTGTCTGGAAATTGCGCAAACTGAACGCCCGCAACGAATAGGAAATACGCCTCATGGAAGTGTTGATCTGGATTGGAACGGGTCTTGCGGCTCTGGGGCTTGTGGCCATAGTTTATTGCATCGTCGCGGCGATCTCCGCAAAGCGGGCCAACCTCTCCGATGACGAATTGCGCGCGCGCCTGCAGCGGGTTGTTCCGATCAATATGGGTGCGGTTCTGGCATCCGCGCTGGGCCTGATGACGGTCGTGATCGGCGTTTTTCTCACCTAGGTCGCGCACTGCCCGGCCCGGGCTTTGGGCGCCATCGCATCCTTCACCCGACCGCGATGATCGGGGACTGATGACAGCCCGCAGCACTAGCGACACGAACCTGTGCATACCGGCCCGGCTTTCGACCTCGACCGGTCTGTGCAGCCCATCTTTTCCGCCTGCCACGGACGGGCCTGCCGTTCGGTCGTCTGGCGCATTTTTGAGCCGCGTCACCTCCGGCCCGCGCGGGTCCGCCGCCAGCGCGCCATTGCCTTGCCGGGCAGTTTGACGCAGGCTCTCCTGACATCATCCCCAGAATGAAAGGTGCCGCCCATGCCTCGCCTCCTCCCTTCAGCCACAGCGCTTGGCCTGATCCTCTTTGCGGCCTCCGCGCTTGCCCAGCAGGCGGCTGATGCCGTCGCACCGGAGATCGCGACCGAAGCGGGGACCATGGCGCTCTCGGAGGCGGCCCTTGCCGCGGTAGCCGCGCGCGATGCGGGCCAGCCTGTGACATCGGAAAACTGGATGCTCGCCGCCGCCAATCCGCTGGCCGTCGAGGCCGGGGCCGACGTTCTGCGCGCCGGGGGCACCGCCGCCGATGCGATGGTTGCCGTGCAGGCCGTTCTGGGGCTGGTGGAGCCGCAATCCTCGGGGCTTGGCGGCGGGGCTTTTCTGGTCTGGTACGACGCAGCCACTGGCGAGATCACCACCCTGGACGGGCGCGAAACAGCACCTCTGGCCGCGACACCCACCCTTTTTCAGGACGAAAACGGCGAACCGCTCGGCTTTTTCGATGCGGTGGTGGGCGGCCTCTCGGTGGGGACGCCCGGCACACCCGCTTTGATGGAGGAGGCGCACCGGCGCTGGGGCCGCGCCAACTGGGGCGGCCTCTTCGACGCCGCGATCGGCCATGCCGAGGACGGGTTCCCCGTCTCCCCACGCCTGGCCGGGGCCATCGCCAATGATGCGGAGCGGCTCTCCACCTTTCCGGCGACGGCGGCCTATTTCCTGCCGGACGGCGCCCCGCTGGCCGAGGGCGCGCTGCTGAGGAACCCCGCCTATGCCACGACGCTACGCGCGATGGCCGCAGGTGGGGCGGATGTCATCTATTCCGGTCCGATCGCGGAAGGTATCGTCGACACTGTCCGCAGCGCCGAGGGCAATCCGGGTCTTCTGTCCTTGCGCGATCTGGAGATTTACGAGGTCGTCGAACGCGCCCCGGTCTGCGTGACGTACCGCGCCCATGAAGTGTGCGGCATGGGCCCACCTTCCTCCGGCGCGCTGACCGTGGGGCAGATCCTGGGCATGGCCAGCGCCTTCGATCTGTCCGCGCTCGGCCCCGACAGCGCCGAGGCGTGGCGGATCATCGGCGATGCCTCCCGGCTCGCCTTCGCGGACCGGGGTCGCTACATGGCTGACAGCGATTTCGTGCCGATGCCCACGCAAGGGCTGGTGGACCCGGATTATCTGGCCGATCGCGCCACGCTTCTTGAGGGCGATGACGCCCTGCCCGAGGTTGCCCCGGGAGAGCCCGCCTGGGATCACGCGTTTCTCTGGGCCGATGACCAGTCGCTCGAACTGCCGTCGACCAGCCACATCTCGATCGTCGATGGCGACGGCAATGTGCTGTCGATGACAACGACTATCGAAAACGGCTTCGGCGCCCGGCTCATGGCGCCGGGCGGGTTTCTTCTGAACAACGAGCTGACCGATTTCTCGTTCCGGACCCATGACGATGGCCGCCCCATCGCCAACCGGATCGAGCCGGGCAAGCGCCCCCGCTCCTCGATGGCGCCCACGATCGTGCTGCGCGATGGCGCGCCGGTGCTGGCCGTGGGCTCCCCCGGGGGCAGCCGCATCATCGGCTATGTGGCGCAGACCATCATCGCCCATCTGGATTGGGGCATGGATGTGCAGCAGGCCGCCGCCATGCCCCATCTGGTCAACCGGTTTGGCACCTATGATCTTGAAGAAGGCACCAGCGCCGTCGAGATGGAGGGGCCGCTGACCGATCTAGGATACGAGGTGAATATACGCGGCCTGAATTCCGGCATCCATGTGATCGCCATCGGCGAGACTGGGTTGCAGGGCGGTGCCGATCCGCGCCGCGAGGGCATCGCCCTGGGCGAGTAACCCTGTCTGCGCTTCCTCGATGCTTGCCGCGCAAGCATTGGGGGAAGCCGCTTCCTGCGGGGCTCAATCCAGACGCGCGCCGGTCTCCGCGTGAAACGGGTGGCAAATCTCGGGCGGCACCGAAATGCCGACCTGATCGCCGATCTCCGCGCGATAGTCTTTCGACGCCTTCACCGCGACCAGCGCGTTGCCCGCGCGCACCGTGACCATGGTCGCATCGCCCAGAAGCTCCATCGTATAGACCGGCGCGTTGATCTGCCCCTGCCCCGCCGTGGTCACCGCCGCATCCTCGGCCCGGAAGCCAAGCGAAACCTTTCCTGCGCCTGCGTTCAGACCACTGATTTCGACATTTCTGCCCCGGAAGGTTCCACTGTCGATCTGCCCTTCCATCAGGTTCATCGCGGGATTGCCGATGAAACCCGCCACGAAGGTGTTCGCGGGCCGGTCATAAATATCCGTTGGTGTACCCACCTGTTGCACCACCCCGGCCTTCATCACCACAACCCGGTCCGCCAGTGTCATCGCCTCGATCTGGTCATGCGTGACGTAGATCGTCGTGACCTTCAGTTCGTGGCTGAGATTCTTGATCTGCGCGCGGGTCGATACCCGCAGCTTGGCGTCGAGATTGGACAGCGGCTCGTCCATCAGGAAGACCTGCGGCTCGCGCACGATGGCCCGGGCAAGCGCCACGCGCTGGCGTTGCCCACCCGACAGCGCCGCAGGTTTGCGGTGCAGGAACTCGGTCAGTTCGACCATCTCGGCCGCTTTCCTGACCCGCGCGTCATGTTCCGCCTCGGGCACCTTGCGCACTTTCAGCGGGAAGCGGATGTTCTGATAGACATCCATGTTCGGATAAAGCCCATAGGACTGGAACACCATGGCCACGTCGCGATCCTTGGGGTCGAGTGTCGTGACCTCCCGGTCGTCGATCCAGATCTCGCCTTCGGTCGGATCCTCAAGGCCCGCGATCATCCGCATCGTCGTGGTCTTGCCGCAGCCGGAGGGACCAAGCAGAACCAGGAATTCCTGATCAGGGATCACAAGATCGAAGTTGTCGACACCGATGAAACTGCCCCAGCGCTTGCAGACATTCTTGAGCCGGATTTCCGCCATGGTCCCGCACCTCCAAGGGTCGCAGATCATCTAGACAGGCGCAGCCGGATCCGGCAACCGCCTTTGCATAGGAATGCAACAGGCTGGCGCACTAAAGTGGACTTATCAGGCAACCTGAAATCCGGTCGCCCGATCCGAAGACGGGAAAAGATCCCCGCCAAGCAAGGTGGCGATGTCAGACAGGCATATCGTTGAACAGATCGTCCAGCCTGTCATCTTCAGCGGATTGGGTCCTTTTCGCCTGCTCCGCCAGCTTGGAGCGTTTGGCAACCGTCGTATCGGGCTTTCGCTCCCCGTCTCTCTTTTGCTTGCGCAATTCCGTATGTGCGCCCTCTTTGGGGCCGTCCTTGGATGTCTCTGCCATGGCAGGCTTTCCTTTCTCTGGGGCCCATCCCTCGCCGTCGGTCGTTCAGATGGGCAAGGAGTTGATCGCCGCGCGATAGGTCACGCGACGGATCTGTCGGGCGTTTTCCGGACCGGTCTTCCGTTCCGGCGTCAGTTCGGCCATTCGCATTTGTGCATCCGCCGCCAGAACCTCCCGCTGCCAGTCCACATAATTGCGGATGAGTCGTTTCTGGACCGCCGTTCCGGCCTTGCGGCTGGTCAGAAAATCGTAAAGGGCCGCCTCCATTTCGGTATCGGGTCGTTTCGGTGCCATTGAATTTCCCCCCTTGCAGGCACCTCCCCACGTGCCTGCATCGAATTGCGTTCCGCTTTTCCTTATACAGCGCATCTCCTGCAGAATGGCGTGAAAGGCAAAAGATCCAACCGCTCTTCCGAGATCGCCTCATCGCATTTGGTGCACAAACCGTATTCGCCCGCCTCGATTCGTGCCAGCGCGGCCTTTATCTGGCGGATTTCCGCCTGACCGCTGACGCCCATCTGTTCCAAAACCTCGTCGTCTTCGCGCTCGGTCGCCAACTCCTCCCAATCCTTCGATTGATGGCTGTCGAGCTCGTCCTCGATTTCGTGCAGCCGCTCTTCGAGATCGGCCAATCGGTCGAGGAGCTGTTGTTTACGCCTTGCCAGATCGGTCATGGAATTCCCCCAATTGAAGGGGCTGCGCCCGTTCACAGCGCTGGCCCGACCCCGATCCTAGCGCCGCCCGACCGGGCCAGCTTTGACCTCGATCAAGCTGATCTGCAGAGCGGCCTTGACCTTGGCGGAAGAAACCCAACATAATTGACAATGCCAACTTAAACGATGGAGAGACCGATGCACCCAGAGATCACACCGTTTTTTGACGATGCGACCAATACCGTGTCCTATGTGGTGCGTGACCCGGGCGGCAAGGCTGCCGCGATAATCGACAGCGTGCTGGATTTTGACCAGCCGTCCGGCCGGACGACAACCGACAGCGCCGACGAAATCGTGGCCTTCGTCAAGGCCGAGGGGCTGGACGTGCAATGGGTTCTGGAAACCCATGTTCATGCCGATCACCTGAGCGCGGCCCCCTATCTGCAGGAGCAGTTGGGCGGCAAGATCGGGATCGGCAAGAACATCACCATCGTGCAGGACACCTTCGGCAAGATCTTCAACGAGGGCACCGAATTCCAGCGTGACGGCAGCCAGTTCGATGCGCTTTTCGCCGATGGCGACAGCTTCCATGTGGGCCAGATGCGCGGCGATGTGATGCATACGCCCGGCCATACGCCCGCCTGCATGACCTATGTGATCGGCGATGCGGCCTTTGTGGGTGACACGCTGTTCATGCCCGATTTCGGCACCGCGCGCTGCGATTTCCCGGGCGGCTCGGCCGAGGATCTCTACAATTCCATCCAGCGCATTCTGGCCCTGCCCGATGAAACGCGGGTCTTCGTCGGCCATGATTACAAGGCTCCCGGACGGGACAAATACGCCTGGGAAACCACGGTGGGCGAGCAAAAGGCCCTGAACGTGCATATCGGCGAAGGCCGCCCGATCGAAGAGTTCGTAAGGATGCGCGAGGAACGCGATGCCACTTTGGGCATGCCGCGCCTGATCCTGCCGTCGTTGCAGATCAATATGCGCGCCGGCCAGATGCCCGAGCCGGAAGACAACGGAACCTCGTATCTGAAGCTGCCGCTCAACACGCTCTGAACCGAAAGTGCCATCATGGAAATCCAGTATCTTTACGGCCTGCTTGGCGGGCTGATCATCGGCGCGGCAGGGGCGCTTTACCTGCTGGTTAACGGCCGGATCATGGGCGCGAGCGGGATCCTGGGCTCGGTCGTCGATGGGTCGGCCGCCGGCGATGACCGGACCGAAAAGCTGGCCTTCATCGGCGGATTGGTGGGCGCCCCGGCCCTGGTGGCGTTGGTCTTCGGCGCAAACCCCACCAATCTGTCCTCCAACATCGCGGTGATCGTCGCGGCAGGGCTTCTGGTGGGGATCGGCACCCGGATCGCGAATGGCTGCACATCCGGCCATGGCGTCTGCGGCATCTCGCGGCTGTCGCTGCGTGGAATCGTGGCGACCGTGTTCTACCTGCTGGCCGGCGGTATCAGCATGGTGCTGTTCCGCCATATCCTGGGGGTGATCTGAGATGCGCAGTGTTGTGGCCGCGCTTGCGGGCGCTCTCTTCGGTCTGGGCCTGATGCTGTCGGGCATGACCGACACCAACCGGGTTCAGGGCTGGCTGGATATCTTCGGTGCCTGGGATCCCACACTGGCCTTCGTTCTGGGCGGGGCGATCCTGCCGATGGCAGTGGCCTGGCGATTGACCCGGGCCACCGCGACGCCGGCGCTCGGCACGGCCTTTCCGCCGCCGCCCGAGCCGAAACTGGGCCGAAACCTGGTGATCGGCTCCACGCTTTTCGGCGCGGGCTGGGGCCTTGCGGGCCTCTGCCCCGGCCCGGCCATGGCGTCGCTTGCCTGGGGCGGATGGGGCGGTGCCCTCTTCCTTCTGGCCATGGTAGCAGGCATGGTGGCCACACCGCCACTGCGTCGGCGGTTTTCCAGTTTGGCCTGACAGAAAGGATGACCTTGCAGATGGACCTGCGACCGATCACCGAAACCTACTCCGTTGCTCCGCAACTGGAACCGTCCGACATGCCGGCACTGGCCCAAGCAGGCGTCAGCACCGTGATCTGCAACCGCCCGGACGCGGAAAACCCGCCCGCCCTTCAGGCCGCGCAGATGCAGGCCGCGGCCGAAGCGGCGGGGATCGCCTTCGTCTTCAACCCGATCATCGGCGGCGGGATGACCATGGACAACGTGGAGGAACAGGCCGACGCGATCGCCGGCGCGGACGGGCCCGTGGTCGCCTATTGCGCCAGCGGCAACCGCAGCAGCATCGTCTGGGCCCTGACCAGAGCGGGCCGGATGCCGACCGACGAGATTCTCGCCGCGACCCGCGCCGCGGGATACAATCTCGACGGCGTCCGGCCCCAGATCGAAGCCCTGGCGGAACAGTCGAAGGGGTGAACCGCTTCACGCCGACGGCGCAGGGCATTCTCTACATGCTGGCCGCGATCTTCCTGTTCTCGGCCATGGATGCGCTGGCCAAGCTGCTGACCGGTCGCTTCGACGTGTTGCAGGTGGTCTGGGCCCGTTATGCGGGCCAGACGCTGGTGGTGATGGCCGTCCTTGCCCCGCGGCTGCATCTGCTCATCCGCACCCGGCATCTTGAACTGCAACTGCTCCGCTCGGGCTTCCTCTTCGCGGCGACGGTCTGTTTCTTCACCTCGCTCAGCTTCATGGAAATCGCGTCGGCCACGGCGGTGATGAACATCCATCCGGTGCTTCTGACCCTGGGGGCCGCCCTGATCCTGCGCGAAGCCCTCGGGCCGCGCCGGATTTTCGGGATCGCGGCGGCGATGGCCGGAGCGCTGATCATCATCCGGCCCGGATCGGACATGTTCACACTTGCGGCCACCCTGCCCCTGCTCGGCGGCGTATTCTATGCAAGCTATGCGCTCAGCACCCGGTTTCTGGGCCGCGACGAGGGCATTCTGACCTCGTTCCTCTATACCGCGCTGATCGGCATGGTGGTGGCTAGCGCCATCGTGCCCTTCGTCTGGACACCGCCCGATCTGGCCGAACTGGGGCTGTTCCTGCTGTTGGGTATCGTCGGCGCGGGCGGGCAGCTTCTGCTGATCAAATCGCTTACCGTCGCCGAGGCGGGCGCTGTGGCGCCGTTCGGCTATGCCGGGGTGATCTTCGCCACGTTGTGGGGGCTCTTCGCCTTCGGGGAAAGACCCGATGCCATGACGATTGTCGGTGCGCTTGTGATCATCGGAGCCGGCGTCTATGTCTGGCACCGCGAAACCCGGGCCCGGCGCGCACCTCTGGCCGCGCCATCGGCCCGCTGAGCCCGCCTTGAGAGGATCCCGAGAGATATGGGCGTGTCCAATGCGCAAAGCTTCACCCCACGGGACTGGCTGACCGACCGCGCCGCGCGCGGGCTGATCGGACTGGCCCGCACCATGCCCTATCGCTGGCGTGTGCCGATGATGGGCTGGCTGATGCGGCGGGTGGTGGGGCCGGCGACCGGCGCGCGCGGGCGGGCGCTTGCCAATCTGGCCCATATCTGGCCCGACATGCCCGACGACCGCGCGGCGCGGATCGCCACCGCCGTTCTGGACAACACCGGCCGCACCCTGATCGAGAATTACTCGACCGCCGGCCTACTGGCGCGCGCCAAGAGCTGGGAGCCGTCGGGCCCCGGTCTGGCGGCCTTGGCCGACGCGCGCGCGGCCGGGCGCCCGGTGCTGCTGATCACCGGGCATTTCGGCAATTACGAGGCGGCGCGCGCCGCATTGACGGTGCGGGGCTATTCCATCGGCGGGCTCTACCGCCCGATGAACAACGGATACTTCAACCAGCATTACGTCACGACAATGGAGGGGTTCGGCGGTCCGGTCTTCCCCCGTGGTCCCAAGGGGGTCGGCGGGTTCGTCAAGCATCTGAGATCGGGCGGTCAGGGCGTCTTGCTGATCGACCAGTATTTCGCCGCCGGTGAACTCCTGGACTATCTCGGACAACCCGCGCCGACTTCGCTGTCAGCCGCAGAGATGGCGCTGAAATACGACGCGCTCCTGATCCCCTTCTATGCCCGGCGGAAGGAGAATGGCCTGGATTTCGACGTAACGCTGGAGGCCCCCGTCGCCCATGGCGACACCCGCGCCATGACGCAGGCGCTGAATGACAGCCTGTCGGCCAGGGTGCGCGAAACGCCAGAGCAATGGTTCTGGGTTCACCGCCGATGGAAACCCGGGCGGCAGGCCCGCTACTTCTCGAAACCTACCGACGACTAATCCAGCCGGGCCGCGCCCAGTATCGCGCCATAGCCGCTTGTCTGCACGATCACCGCCAGCGGGGTGTCATCCTGCGGACGGACGCGCGACTGGAAAACGCCCGCCCCGTCCCATTCACCGATCACCTGCCAGGAGGTGACCACATTGTGATACTCGGCGACCTGGCCCGCATTTTCACCGCGGCTGATACTCACCTCTTCATGGGGGGAGTATCCGACAAGCTGGACAACCATCATCGGGCGCGGCGGGGGCATGCCGGTTTCCGCACGCACGACATACTCCGCCCCTTGCCGGGTCACGACGATCTCGACCGGGTTCGATTGTGCACGGTGCAGGTTGATCAGATCGGCCACATTCATCGGCCGGTAGCCCACCACATGATCGACACCGCCGATGACCATCTGCGGCGTGTAGACCACAGTAGAACCGGCGGCATGCCCATAGCCGTGCTGGCGTGCGGTGTATTCCGGGGTCGCGAATGTGTCCGCCCAGCCGATGTAATCCCAATAATCCACATGCAGGCTGAGCGCGAGGATGTCCTCCCGCTGGGCCAGTTCGCCCAGAAGCGCATCTGCGGGCGGGCACGAAGAGCAGCCCTGCGAGGTGAACAACTCGACCACCACAAGTTCATCTGCCTGTGCGGCTGCCGCAGGCATCAGCCCGGCGCAGGCCATCAGGAAGGACAGTATCAGCCGCATGGGTCGCCTTTCGTCTTGGTGTTGCCCGACATAGCTAGCCGCGCGCGCTGCCAGTTGCCAATCAAGGATTTGCGAGACGGCGTTACAACCAGCGCCGCGTCCTCTGCAGATAGCGGCGGGCCTCAAGCCCGAACGCCCCGATCAGGCGTTCCTCTTCCGGCTCGATAAAGCGTCGGGTCAGGACCGCCACGAACAGAACCGGCAGCAATACCGGGCTGAGAACCCCCAGCCAAAGCACAAATCCCGTCAGGATCATCAGCATGCCCAGATAGATCGGGTTGCGGGAATATGTGTAGGGGCCCTCGACAATCAGGACCTGCGGATCGTGATGAGGTTCGATCGTGGTTTTCTTGCGCGCGAACCAGATCGCGGACCAGACAATAAGGGCCAGCCCCGCAAGGGCCATGACGCCACCCGCAACCCGAAACACCGGCCCGAACGCCGTGACCAAAGGCAACGCGCGCGCCAGAAACCACGCGAGGAAGAGAAACCCCGCCAGCCAGATCGGCGGAAGGTCGGTGAAGCCTTTCATTGCTGACGGGCCGTATTTCGATAGATCGCCGTCACTCGGCGAAACTGCGCTTCGACAAGACGGAATCCACGCTCTGTAAGAAAGCTGTTGACCTCGACGAAGGTGTGCTGCTGCGCGCGACCGCGTTCATATCCGCAATCCACGGCGACATAGTCGATATTCTGCAAACTTGCTTCGGCGCCTGCAAGGACTTCCGGCTCGGCCCCTTCGGCCTCAAGCTTGAAGATGTTCGGGCCGGCCGCATCATCGAGATCAACGGTATCATCCAGTCTGGCGCCCTGAACCTGCGTCGTGCCGATGCTGGAATCCATTTCGAATATCGAGCCATCGCCCGTGTCCGGCTTGCTATGGAATGTCAGCATCGCGGGCTCTTTCCACAGCGCGGCACGATGCGTTTCCGCGCGGCCGTCAAAATTGTTCAGATCGCAGCATCGCGCCTCGGCAGGTTCGGGTTCGAACGCCACGTAACGCATTCCGCGGTTCCGCGCCCAGAATCCCATTTCTCCGACATTTGCACCGCAATCGATGAATGTGCCGCCTCCGGGGATGTCCAACCGGTCGATCTGATACTGTCGGACCAGATCACTGATGGCTGCCTGCACGCCCCGCCGGTAGCGACGATGTCTGCCCCGGCGGCAGATATGGATGGCCGCGTCAGCATCACTGACAAGCAGCGTTCCATCAGGTCCGTGCGGCCTGACCCGGTGTTTGTATCCGCGCAGGGCGGAAACCAGGTTGACCCCCGCGCAATACGCCGGGAGAGGCACGGAATTGAGCAGGGAAATCAACTTGTCTTCCGGCGCCAACAGCATACCCCGTCTCTAGCTTCGCGCGCTCATAACACGGCTTACCAAGGGTTGAAACCGGCGCGCCGCAGGCATCGCACTGAAATCCGTCCACCACAACCCGAGCCGCCGCACGGATCGAAAAACCCTGTCGGCAAGCGGGATGAGGTCAATCCGTACCTTTCGCATCCAGTGTTTTCACATAGATCTCCGGCCAGTCCGCTGCCGGAACGATATGCCGGCGGCTGGCGGTGAACACGCGAAGAACCTGCCGCAAGCCCATCCGTATCTGCGCCATGATCCGCCGCCGTCGGAACCCGTATCTCCGGAGCGTCGAATACCCGTCCATGGCCGCCGGCTTCCGCACCACATCGATGAGAGAGGTCGTGGGGATCGCCTGCGGCACACCATAGGCCGCGCACTGGTCTAGCTGGATCGCCTGCGCCGGATCCGCCTGATAGCTGGCCATGTCGTAGGTCGCGCTGATGATCGCGTCGGATGGTCCGCCTACCGTGGCGGCGTGGCGCAGGAGTTTCCGCGCGCCGGCCGGTGTCACCACGTAGGCCGCGGATCCCGTCCGGTCCTGCCAAAGCCGCCGGATCGGGACCCCCGGATGCGGCACGCGGGCCACCAGCTTCTTCCGTCCGCGGGTTTCCAGACTGATATGCTCCACACCGCCCAGCTCGTCGACAGACTGCAGAAACCCGGGCAGACCGCTGGCCAGAACCGCGTCATCCTCAAGCACCAGACAGGGCGCATCCAGCACTAGAACCCTTCGCCAGGCCGCCATGTGGGACGCGCAAAGCGCCATTTCCGTCACCCGCAACGGGCGCTGCCAGCGATGCCAGACCGGATCCGCCGCCGGCGGGGTCAGCGTGGCCGGGGTGACCGCCTCGATCCGCTCCCAGTCGAACCCGAAATGCCGCATCTGTGCGGCCATGAACGCCATCCGGTCCGTGGCGGCAGCCATGTTGATGATCAGCACGCGCATCGGCTCAATACCGCCCGCCGAAAATCTCGAAATACTGATCCAGCACCCGATCCTTGGTGAATTTCGCCTCCAGCGTGGCGGTGCCTGCGGCCACCAGATGCGCCGCAAGGCCCGGCTCCTCCCTCACCCGCGCGATCGCCGCCTTCATACCCGCCACATCGTCGATCTCGACAAGCAGGCAATCCTGCCCGTCAGCCGCGAACCAGCTTGGCCCTTCGGAGCGTGTGGATATGGTCGGCACCTGCGCCTTCCAGCTTTCCAGAATGACGTTGCCCAGCGGTTCATGGCGCGATGGCATCACGAAAACATCGCAGGCGGCGACATGATGCATCGGCTCATCCACCCAACCCGGAAACCGGGTCCGCTCGGCCAGGCCAACCTCCGAGACAAGCGCCTCAAGCTCTGCGCGCCGTTCGCCGTCGCCCAACAGCCAAAGCCAGGCATCCGGAATCTGCGCGACCGCGCGGATCAGAACATCGAATCCCTTGCGATGCACGAACCGGCCCGAGCCACAGATCACGAAGGCATCGTCAGGCGTGTTCATCGAAGCCCGGTCGACCGGCACAGGCGTCACCTCGCGGGCAAAGTTGGAGATCACGAGGGCCGGTTTCCGCCAGCCCAGATCGCGGCAGGCCCGTACGATGCCGGGCGTGTTGCCGACTATCAGGTCGTTGTACCGGAAATTCCGCAAATGGCGCGGGTAGTCGCCCATACGGGTGAGCTTGACCGCGCCGGGATGGTTCGGGATCAACCGGGAGGAGCGCGACATCCACGCCATGATCACATCCGGCCGCCAATCGCGGATCATCCGATGCACCCGCCAGGTCAGCAGGGCCGAGCCGGGCGAGATGCGGCGATAATGGCTCTCGATGATCGGCCCAAGCGGGGCGATCTCATGCTTCCAGATCCGGTTTGGCCGAGTGACGAACCGCTGCTCCGCGCCGCGCTCGCCGAACGCTTGCACGAGGTTGACGAAAAACCGCTCCGCGCCGCCGTCCTTGCCGAAATGCATGTGCAGGATTTTCTTGCTCATTTCGTCCGACCTCGCGTTCGGCGCAACTGTCGTTCATAGCGCATCTGGTAGCGTAGGTTATGCCATGCCTGCCCGACAC
Source organism: Rhodophyticola porphyridii (assembly GCF_003688285.1). Taxonomy (GTDB): domain Bacteria; phylum Pseudomonadota; class Alphaproteobacteria; order Rhodobacterales; family Rhodobacteraceae; genus Rhodophyticola; species Rhodophyticola porphyridii. Next base: position 394,760 of record NZ_RCNT01000002.1, on the reverse strand, counting down.
GCGATCGGTCTGAGCGCATCGCGCGGCGGGTTTGCCCGATCGTTCCCGTCTCCGCCTCCTGATCACCCACTTCAATCGGTGGCGGAGTGATGAGCGCGACGCGCAGACCCGTTTCCCAGAAGAATTTCTGGTCCTCATCGACGGGCCGGAAGACAGGCAGTGCGCGGGCAACGAGCCGCTCAGCACCGACTTTCGTCACGCCATAGCCGATGAGGCAGGTCGGCACGCGGTAAGGCATGCCGATGGTGAAGGGCCCAAGGGGCGCCGTGTCCAGCATCTTCGGTTCCGCGTCAAAGGAAAACAGTTTGACCATGTCCCAGCGCTTCTGAGGTATGCTCAACAGGCGCAGGGCCTCCCCCAAATGTTCATTGGCCGCGAAATCATCCTCGAAGATGAACCCGCCCCCTGCACTGCCCTCAGCAATTCCGCGCCACGCTTCGATGTGGCTCAGATAGCACCCGATTTCGGGGGGAACCAAAGGGTGCTTGGCGTCGCGCCTATTTCGCTCAGCGTCGTAAACTTCCGCCAGCTCCGCCTCGCTCAGGGCCCAGCCATTCACACCCTCGATCCGCAGCCACGGCAGACCCCGAGCCTCCAATTGGCGGGCACTGTTCTCCATCCGCCGGGTGTTGGCGGCCAGATTGATCACATAGGAGGGCCAGGGGTCCATTGGCAAACGGGCCTTATCTTGCGGAAAGACCCGCCCATTTATGCGCGGCACCGCCTGAAAACAAGCCAAGCCCGCCAGTCTTGCCCAGCCGCCCCTGTTCATGACAGAAGGCGCGAACAAGATCGGCCGGACCCATGCCCCAGACGCTGCCAGCTTTCGTCATCAACCTCGACCGTCGCCCTGACCGGCTGGAGCGGATCGGTGAGCATCTGGCGGAACGCGGGGTGACCTTTGAGCGAATCGCGGCCTGCGATGCCAGATCCGTAGCCGAGGAACAGATCGCGCGCGTCGTCGCCACTCATGGACCGCTTGGGCAACTGGGTCAGGGCGACCGAGCCTGTACCGTCAGCCACACGCTCGCCTGGGAGCAGTTTCTCAAAAGCTCCGCCAGCCACGGATTGTTTCTTGAGGACGACATCTATCTCGCCGGGGATCTGATGCAGATCCTGGCGGATGCTGACTGGATCCCGACCGAAACCCATGCCGTGAAGCTTGAGAAATACGGAGACGGCGCCTCCCGGCTGTTGCTCGGCCCGAAGATCGGACAAACACCCTCGGGACGGGCCCTGCATCCGATGTGTTCACGCCATGTGGGCGGCGGCGCCTATATCCTGTCGCGCGCCGGCGCCCGGGCCGCGCTGGACTGGCGCGGCCGGATCCGAGTGCCGGTGGACCATTTTCTCTTCAACGACACGGTATCCCCTTTGCGCCGGATGCTCAGACCCGCGATAATGGTGCCCGCCATGGCGACGCAGCGCGCCTATGACTACAACTCCGACATCGCCGCTCTGGGTAAGGCGGTCCGGCCCAGGGGCTTGCGCAAGACGCTGCGAACGCTCCGCCGGGGCGGCAACGAGATCAATCAGTCTCCGCGCCAGATCCTGCAATACCTGACGGGCCGGGCCCGGCTGATGGATGTGGAGTTTGCCGAAGCACCGCCAGCTACAACTGATAGCCGCCGCTGACGCCCAGGATCTCGCCGGTGATGAACCCGGCCTCCTGCGACAGCAGGAAGGCCACCGCGGCGGCAATATCCTCGGGCCGGCCGACCCGCCCGAGGGGTGTTTCCGCAATGACCTTCTCCACAATCTCCTGCGGGCGCGGCCTCTCCTCCAATTCGATCAGGCCCGGTGCGACGGCATTCACCCTGATACCAAGCTGCCCGAGATCGCGGGCATAGGCGCGCACCGCCCCGTCCAGCCCCGACTTGCTGGCCGCATAGGCGGCGGCGCCAGCCGGCGGGCGCGTCGCATTGATGGAGGAGATTGCGACAATGGCGCCGCCTTCGGGCAGAACCGCCCTTGCCGCATCCATCATGGCGATCGGCGCTGTCAGGTTGATCTCGATCAGCGCGCGGTGCGCGGCCGTCACCCCGCCGACGGGCCCTTCGGCCTTCCCCGCCGCATTGCACACGATCTCGTCCAGCCGGCCCGTGCGTTCGGCCACATCGCGGACCAATGCCTCAGCCGCTCCGGGCTGGCTCAGATCGCAGGGCAAGGCCTCGACCCGCTTCCCCAGTTCCACCACCAGCGCGCGCGCCTCGGCTTCGCGGCTGAGATAGGTGAACACCACCCGCCGCCCGTCTCGCGCCATGCGTCTGACGATCGCACGGCCGATGCCGCCCGCAGCGCCGGTAACCAAACAAACCCGATCGGACATAGCAACCTCTTTCATTTGCAGAGCATCGGCTGCTCTAGGGTTTCAACCGCAGGGAATACCTGAGCGACAGACAGGATAATCCTCCGTCAAGCAGGGCCGCCTGCGACATCGGCAACTGCCGGATTTCGTAGCCCACCCGGTCCAGCCGCTCCGCCGTCCGCGGGAACCCGTCCGACAGGAACACCGGCGCATTGAACCGGATCGCATTGGCTGCGCCCTCCTCGCCCGACGCGGTCTCGATAACGCGGTAGCCGCTGAAACAACCCGTCGCGGCCAGACGTGGCGACGCGAGGATCGTCTCCGGGTCCAGAAGGCTGCTTTCCGTCTTGAAATGCAATATCTCCGCAGGCGTCTCGACCACCCGCATCCGATAGCCGAGATCTTCGACGATCGGACGAAGCGCGGCGACACCGGCCGCATCCGTGCGGGCCGAAAGACCGACCATCACCTCCGTATCCGAACACAGAATGTCGCCGCCATCGACGCAGCCCGGGCCGCCAAGGTCGCGGATCTCCGGAAACAGGCGCGACAGATCGGGGCGAAGTGCGGCCACCTCTCCGCGGCGGGTCGGGGCCTCCGGGCGCAGAAGGATCGCGACACCGGCAAGACAGAGCGCCGGATCTTCGATGAACACGCTGTCGGGAAAGGCCTCCTGCGGCTCCAGCACAGTGACCTCTGCGCCGGTCCGGCGCAACGCGGCGACATAGGCCGCGTGCTCCCGCGCGAAGAGATCCGCATCGGGCGCACCCCGGTCTTCGGCGCGCAGCCCGGCTGTCACCGACCGGGATGGGGCGCGGCACAACGCATGGGTAAAGGTGATCGAATGCCCGCTCATCATGGGTCATCCTGCCCGCCACAGCCCCGGTGGCAAGCCCCAAACGAAAACAGCCCCGGCGCGGCGGCCGGGGCTGTTTCCCATGATCTTATATCAGGATATCAGGCCACGCGGGCCAGGTCGCGCAGGACGTAATGCAGCACGCCGCCATGCTCCACATATTCCTTCTCGATCGCCGTATCGATCCGGCATTTGAGCTGGATTTCCCTGGTGGAGCCATCCGCGTAGGTGATCGTGCAGGGCACGATATCCTGCGGTTTCAGATCTCCCGCCAGCCCGGTGATCGACACGGTCTCGTCGCCTTTCAGACCAAGGCTCTTGCGGGTGTCGCCGCCCGTGAACTCGAACGGGATCACCCCCATGCCGACAAGATTGGAGCGGTGAATACGCTCGAAGCTTTCGGCGATCACGGCCTTTACGCCCAGAAGGTTGGTGCCCTTCGCGGCCCAGTCGCGGGACGATCCGGCCCCGTATTGCTCCCCTCCGAAGATCACCAGCGGGGTGTCGGCCTCGGCATAGGCCATCGCCGCGTCGAAGATCGAGGTCTGCTGCCCGTCGGGCCCGAGCGTATAGCCGCCCTCGACACCATCCAGCATCTCGTTCTTGATCCGGATATTGGCGAAGGTCCCGCGCATCATCACCTCGTGATTGCCGCGCCGGGCACCGTAGGAGTTGAACTCCCGCACCGGAACCTGGCGTTCCACCAGATACTTGCCCGCGGGTGTCGTGTCCTTGAACGAACCCGCGGGGCTGATGTGGTCGGTGGTGATCATATCGCCCAGAATGGCCAGGATCTTGGCGCCCTCGATATCCGAGATCACGCCGGGCTCCATCCCCATGCCCTGGAAATAGGGCGGGTTCTGCACATAGGTCGATTGCGGCGGCCAATCATAGGTCTGGCTGTCGGTCGTTTCCACGCCCTGCCACTTCTCGTCCCCCTTGAAGACATCGGCATATTTCGACTGAAACGCCTCGCGAGTCACGGTCTTCTCGACCAGTTCGGCGATCTCGGCCTGGCTCGGCCAGATGTCCTTCAGATAGACATCGTTGCCGTCCTTGTCCTGACCAAGCGGCTCGCGGGTGATATCCACATTCATGTCGCCCACCAGAGCATAGGCCACCACCAGCGGCGGAGAGGCCAGATAGTTGGCGCGCACATCCGGGCTGATCCGGCCTTCGAAGTTGCGGTTGCCCGACAGAACCGAAACCCCGATCAGGTCATGGTCGTTGATGGCCTTGGAGATCTCCGGCGCAAGCGGACCGGAATTGCCGATACAGGTGGTGCAGCCATAGCCCACGAGGTTGAAACCGATTGCGTCCAGATCTTCCTGAAGCTCGGCGGCCTCCAGATAAGCGGAGACGACCTGGCTGCCCGGTGCAAGCGAGGTCTTGACCCAGGGCTTGCGGTTCAGGCCCAGTTGCCGTGCCTTGCGTGCCACCAGCCCCGCGCCGATCATCACATAGGGGTTCGACGTGTTGGTGCAGGAAGTGATCGACGCGATGACAATGGAGCCGTCATGCATCTGATAGGCGCCGCCCTCGGCATCGACATAGCCGCGCTTGTGATGGCCTTCGTCGCCGGGGATCGCGACAGGTTCGGGCGCGCCGCCCTCGCCTTCCCAGCGGATTTCCTCCTTCGGGCCGGCATCCTTGCCTTCGCGCTCGCCCTTCACATAGGCCGTGAAGGCCTTCGCGGCGGCATCAAGGGCAATGTGATCCTGCGGGCGCTTCGGGCCGGAAATCGCGGGCACGACCGTGCCCATGTCCAGCTCCAGCGTGTCGGTATAGACCGGCGCATAGCCCGGGTTCCGCCACATGCCGTTTTCCTTGGCATAGGCCTCCACCAGCGCGAGCGTGTCTTCGTCCCGGCCGGTCTGGCGCAGATAGCGGAGCGTCTCGTCGTCAATCGGGAAGAAGCCGCAGGTCGCGCCATATTCGGGCGCCATGTTCCCGATCGTCGCCCGGTCGGCCAGCGGCACATTGTCCAGCCCGTCGCCATAGAACTCGACGAACTTGCCGACAACGCCCTTTTCGCGCAGCAACTGGACAACCTTCAGAACCAGATCGGTCGCGGTGGTGCCTTCGACCATCTTGCCGGTCAGCTTGAAGCCCACGACCTCGGGGATGAGCATCGAAATCGGCTGGCCCAGCATCGCGGCCTCAGCCTCGATGCCGCCCACGCCCCAGCCCAGAACGGCGGCGCCATTGACCATCGTGGTGTGGCTGTCGGTGCCGACAAGCGTATCGGGGTAGGCGACAATCTCGCCGTTCTGATCCTCGTCGGACCAGACGGTCTTCGCCAGATACTCCAGGTTGACCTGATGGCAGATACCGGTGCCCGGCGGCACCACGCGGAAATTGTTGAACGCGGACTGGCCCCATTTCAGGAAGGTGTAGCGCTCCATGTTGCGCTCGTATTCGCGGTCCACATTCATCTGGAAGGCGCGCGGGTTGCCGAACTCGTCGATCATGACCGAGTGATCGATGACCAGATCGACGGGGTTCAGCGGATTGATCTTTTCGGGGTCGCCGCCAAGCGCCACCAGCCCGTCGCGCATCGCGGCCAGATCGACCACCGCCGGGACCCCGGTGAAATCCTGCATCAGCACGCGGGCGGGTCGATAGGCGATCTCGCGGGGGTTCTTGCCGCCCTGCGCCGCCCATTCCGCGAAGGCCTTGATGTCATCCACGCTGACCGTCTTGCCATCCTCGAAGCGCAGCATGTTCTCCAGAACCACCTTCAGCGCGGCGGGCAATTTGGAAAAATCGCCCAAACCCGCGGCTTCGGCGGCGGGGATCGAATAATAGGCGTAGGACGTGTCGCCGACTTTCAGCGTTTTGCGGGTGCCGGATGAATCGTGTCCAACGGTGATGGGCATGGGCTAGGGCCTCCCTATAATCCAGTGGAATTCGGTTGGTGCTGCCCCGGGCTATGCCACCAAGACCGGAGCCGATCAAGACCGGACAGACGGGGTGCGACACTTTTTGTATGCCATTGCATACCGTTTATCAACCCCCCGCCCGCAAGACAGCCGCGGCGCAACGTCCTGCGACACCGATCTGGGCCTTCCCTCGCCCCGGTGTTTCGGATACGCCTCGACCGATGCATATGACGGTCACCGATCTGGCCTGCGCGCGCGGGTCGCTACAAGTGCTTGCGGGCGTGTCTTTCCCCCTGTCGCCGGGCCAGGCCCTGATCCTGCGCGGACCGAACGGATCAGGGAAAACCACGCTTTTGCGCACCCTTGCGGGTTTGACCCCCCCCCTGTCGGGAAAGATCGTGGCCGAACCGGATGCCATTGCCTATGCCGGCCATGCGGACGGGTTGAAAGCGCAGCTGTCCGTGGCCGAAAACCTGCGGTTCTGGGCCGGGATATTCGGCGGCAGCGGGATCGATGACGCGGTATCCGCCTTCGATCTGGCCGAGTTGCTGGACCGGCCGGCCGGCGAGCTTTCCGCCGGTCAGAAACGTCGCCTGAGCCTGGCGCGGCTGTTGGTCACGGGTCGGGCGATCTGGTGCCTCGACGAACCGACGGTATCGCTGGATGCGTCCAATGTGGCGCGGTTCGCCGCCGCGGTCGGCGCGCATCTGGCCGGCGGCGGCAGTGCGATCATCGCAACCCATATCGACCTCGGCCTGCCGCAGGCCGACATCCTCGACATCTCGCCCTTCGTGGCCAAATCGCTGCCCGTAAGCGACCCGTTCAGCGACGAGGCCTTTGCATGATCGGGCTTTTCAAACGGGATCTGGCGCTGGCGGTGCGCGCAGGCGGCGGGTTCGGGCTGGGCCTTGCCTTCTTTCTGATCGTCACGGTGCTGGTTCCGTTCGGCGTTGGACCGAATACCGGCATCCTGTCGACCATCGCGCCGGGGATCCTCTGGCTGGGTGCGCTTCTGGCCTGCCTTCTGTCCCTCGACCGGGTCTTTCAACTCGATTGGGAGGATGGCTCGCTCGATCTGCTGGCCACATCCCCGCTGCCGCTGGAAAATGTCGCGGCGATCAAGGCGCTGGCGCATTGGGTGACCACCGGTCTTCCGCTGGTCGTTGCGGCACCGATCCTGGGCGTTCTGCTGAACCTGCCCGGCCCGGGCTATGGCTGGCTGATGGCATCGCTGGCCCTTGGGACGCCCGCCCTGTCTGCCATCGGAACCTTCGGCGCGGCGCTGACCGTGGGGCTGAAACGCGGCGGGCTGCTGCTCTCTCTGCTGGTGTTGCCGCTTTATGTGCCGACTCTCATTTTCGGCGCGCTGGTCGTAACCCGGGGCGCGGCCGGTCTTGATGCCACCACTCCGCTGGCGCTGCTCGCAGGCATTACGCTGGCCACCATCGCAACGCTGCCCTTCGCCGCCGCAGCCGCCCTCCGCGTCAATCTGCGCTAGACCTGCGCCCGCTTGACGTATTGTGGGCGCGCGCGGCCCCGCCTAAGTTCGCGTGCATGTCTTTCTGGGAATACGCAAATCCGCGCAAATTCATGGCCACTTCGGCCATGCTGCTGCCATGGGTCGCTACACTCGCCGCGCTCTGCCTGATCACCGGGCTGATCTGGGGCTTCTTCTTCACACCTGACGATTTCCGCCAGGGCTCGACCGTCAAGATCATCTATCTGCATGTTCCGGCGGCGCTGATGGCGATCAATGCATGGCTGATGATGCTGGTCACCTCGCTGATCTGGGTGATCCGGCGACATCATGTCAGCGCGCTGGCGGCCAAGGCGGCCGCACCGGTGGGCATGGTCTTCACACTCATCGCGCTGTTCACCGGCGCGGTCTGGGGCCAGCCCATGTGGGGCACGTGGTGGGAATGGGATCCGCGGCTGACTTCATTTCTGATCCTGTTTCTGTTCTACTTGGGCTACATGGCGCTATGGGAGGCGATCGAGAACCCGGATTCCGCGGCCGATCTCACCTCGGTGCTGTGTCTCGTCGGCTCCGTCTTCGCGATCATCTCGCGCTATGCGCTGGTGTTCTGGAACCAGGGTCTGCATCAGGGGGCAACGCTGTCGCTGGATGCGGAGCAGAACATCTCCGATGTGTTCTGGTACCCGCTTCTGGTCTGCATCGCGGGCTTCGTGTTGCTGTTCGTGGCGCTTGTCCTCTACCGCACACAGACAGAGATACGCGTGCGGCGGCTGAAGGCGTTGATCGCACAGGAAAGGATGGCCTGATGCCGGATCTGGGACAGTATGCCACCGAAGTGCTGACGGCCTATGCCGGATCTCTGGCGCTTCTGATCGCCGTGGTCGTCATGTCGGTCTGGAAAGCGCGGCGGGTTCAACGACGGCTGATGTCGGTCGAACAGCGGCGCGAGAAGTCTTCATGAAGCTCAATTGGCTCATGGTGCTCCCGGTGCTCCTGACCCTGGGGTTTTTCGCGATTGCGGGCGCGCAACTGATGACCAATCGCGACAACCTGCAGCAAGGGGTGGACAGCACGGCTCTCCCCTCCACGCAGGAGGGGCGCACGGCCCCCGATCTGGCGCTTGAGCAACTGGCCGACACGCCGCTTCTGACGCGGGCCGATTTGCAGGGAAATGGCCTCGTCATCCTGAATTTCTGGGCCAGCTGGTGCCCCCCCTGCCGGGCCGAACACCCCACGCTGACCGATCTGGCGGAGGCCGGGAACCCGCTTTTCGGCGTGAATTACCGCGACCGGGTCGATCAGGCACTGAGCTTTCTCGATGAACTGGGTAACCCTTACGACCGGATCGGGCGGGACGACGCCGCGCGCAATGGCCGGGACTGGGGCGTGATCGCGATGCCCGAGACGTTTTTCATCAACAATGACGGCGTCGTGGTGCATCACTTCCGTGGCCCGGTCACCCGGCGGGCGCTGGACAGCCAGATCATCCCGGCACTTGCCGCCGCGGGCTACGAGTTGATCCCGATTCCGGACTCAGTCGCGCCGGGCGGGTAGAAAACGCCTGCCCGGCTGACCATCCCATACGCCAAATGCCGCAGATAACCGCCTCAATGGCATCGAGACGCCTGCTTTTCTGGTTGATGATGTCCAGGCAATACGGCAAACCGCCCGAAAGACCTGCGCCGGTCCGATCTGCGCGCCAAGGCCTGCATCCGATGCAGTCGGCAGATCTCAGCCCGTGACTTCGACACGTCACGAGACAGAAGCCCTGCAGCCACGAAGGAATGGCTTTGGATCACGCTTCGGTAAAGATCCCGTCACTCAGCACACGCGATGGGACCAATGCCGCCAGTATGCGCGCTTTTGCTAGATCGCAAAAGGTGATCGCCCGGAAGCCGGACGGCGGCCCCTCAGTAGATGTAGCGGATCTGATCGGCCCAATACCGCTCCACCCGTTTCAGCGAGTGATTGATCTGATCGATTCCATCGGGGCCGAGAACGCCATGGGCCTGCAACCCGTCGGCATGGCGAGAGAACAGGTCGGCCACGACATCGCGCACATGGCGGCCCTTTTCGGTCAGCCGAACGCGGACCGAACGGCGATCGATCTCGCAGCGCTGGTGGTGCATGTACCCCATCTCAACCAGTTTCTTGAGGTTGTAGGAGACATTCGAGCCCTGATAGTAGCCCCGGGTTTTCAATTCCCCCGCGGTGACCTCGTTATCGCCGATGTTGAACAGCAGGAGCGCCTGCACGGCGTTGATGTCCAGAAGGCCCAGACGCTCGAACTCGTCCTTGATCACGTCAAGCAGCAGGCGATGCAGCCGCTCCACCAAAGACAACGATTCCAGATACCCGGCGATGAAGCCATGGTGGGTCGTCTCCGCAAGGGGGGCGTGCATACTCATTTGTAACTCCGCATATCTGCTCGAACCCAGACTTGCGGGAAAAAAACCAACAATGGGTTAAGAGCCGGACAGATTTGCAGAAGACGGCGAAAATTTGCACATATGGCCGGCGAAATCCCGCCGCAGCCTTCGGCACAGCCGAACACCCCGCGCCATACCGACCGTCAGAACTCCAGTTCGAACCCTGCCTCGATCCCGATGCTGAGACGGCCATCCGCGCTGCCGATGCCGTCGAGATAGGCACGCGCACCCGAGGTCAGCCCCCGCCCGTTGTCGAACATATAGCCCAGATCGATCCGGGCCCGTGCCGTTTCCCCCTCCCGCAAGAACTCCCGCGCCGCGCCCTGCCCCTCCGCCCGGGACCAGATCCCGGACATACCCCAGTTGATCGTCAGATCACCCGCATTCAACGCCACCGGCATTTCGAAATCCACGCCGAGCGACAGTTCGCTCAACCGCACCTCCTGCCTGGGAACGAGCGTGCCGAAGCCGTCCCGGTAGGTCTCCTGCGTGTCGCGGACATGGCTGAAGGTGAGACTGGGCAAGGTGCTCACGCGCGCCCCGTGATAGGCGCCCGTGATGCCCAGCATGGCCAGCCAGCGTTCGCCGTCGAACCGGTCAGCGGCCCCACCCGCATTGCGGATCTCGTTCCGCGTCCGCCCGTAGAGCAGGCGGCCTTCCACATAAAGCGGCTGGCTGCGGAGCTGGGCGGCGAAGTAGGGGCCGATCAACCAGCCCGTCCCGGCAAGGCTCATCCCGCCGGCGGTGGTCATTTCGGCCTGATCGAATTGCAGCATCGCGCCCAGAATGGCCGTTTCACCCAGATCCCAATGGCTGCCGAACACCGCCAGCGCATAGGTGGTGTCCCGCCCGGCATCGTCTTCGCTGCGCGCTCCTTGAAGCGACATCCAGACCGGGCCTCGCCCAGCGGTCCGAAGCGCGAAGTCGGTACGCCCCCGGGTGACGGACGCGGCCATGCGCCCGCCCTGCGGCCCGGTGAGAAAGCCGGTCAGCCCCGGTTGATTGGCGATCAGGTCGCGCGATCTTGCGGCCAGAAACGCCGCGATATCCTCGCGAGGGTCCGGCCCCTCCACCACCTCCGCGCTCAGGGCCATGGCCATCGAGGGCTCGCCTGAGCCGTCATGGGCCGCGCCATTCGGCACCGACAACGACATCACCCCCTGCCCGTCCGGCGTGATCGTCACGCTGAAGATCCTTGGGCCGCCCGAAAACTGGCTGGCAACCGCGTGACCCAGCACGATGTCAGAGGGCTCGAAGCCGTAAACGTCTTCCGAAAAGGTGAAGATCAGAGGCACAGGCTGCCCGCGGCGCAGCGGATCGGACAGCCCGGTGATCTGCAAGGCGGGCCGGGTGCCGTCAGGCCGCATTTCGAAGAGCGCTGACGCAAGGCTGGCGCGGCCCGCCGCATCCACCGCCGCACCCGCAGGCAGAAAGACGGAGTGGTCTGTGATCCGCGCGGTGACCTGAATGGAATAGCTGGCCCCGCTGCCCGCAAGCCCCGCCAGATCGGCGCCGGATGTCTGAAAGTCGCCAAGCGTCAGCCCCGTGACCGGCTCGGAGAACGTCACCGCCAGACTATAGGGCGTGCCCGGCGCCGCCGGTGTACCCGACAGCGTGACACCGGGCGCCGTCAGATCGGCAGGAACCTCGACCGATACGGCCCCGTTTCCGAGCCCGGCCAGATCCACCGCCCCGCCGGCCGTCACGGCAAGCCGGACAGGGCCGTCCGCTTCGGGCGTCACCGTCACCTCGTAGCGGTCATCGCTGCCGGAAAAGCCCGACAGCTGCGCATTGTCGGCGGACAGATCGGCCAGGGTGAAGCCGACGACGGGTTCGCTGAAGCGGATGGTCGCCCGTGCGGCCCCGGTGATCGGGTTCGGCAGCCCCTCAATCGTAACGACAGGGGCATTCAGATCGGCATATGTGTTCAGGCTTGCCGCATCGGTGCCGTTCCCAGCCGCATCCAGCGCGGTATCGGCGAAAAGACTGATCACCACCGGCCCTTCGGACCGGGGCGTGACGCGGGCGGTATAGCTGGCTCCGGCTCCGGCAAAATCGGAGACATCCGCATTCACTGCCGCAATATCGGCAGGCTCGAACCCGTTGACCGGCTCCGAAAAGCCGAAGGTCGCCACGAAGGGCCCGGCCACCACGGGGCCCGCTCCGCTTATGACCACGACCGGGCGGCTGACATCGGCCATGGCGCTGAGATCGGCGGAGGGTCTGTTGGCATGTCCGGCGGCATCCACTGCGGCGGCGGCCCGCACGCGGAGCTTGACCGGGCCATCCCCCTGCGGCGTCAGTGTCACGCTATAGGAAGCGGCCCCTCCCTCCAGAGCGCTGAGTTCGGCATTGCTGACGGCAAGCCCCGCCAGATCGAAGCCGGTTACCTGCTCCTCAAAGCGGATCTGCACGATAACCGGCCCCGTGATCAGATCGGGCAGGCCCGTCAGAACCGCGCCCGGTCCGGAGAGATCGGCCACCGCGCGCATCTCTGCAGACGCGAGGGAGCCGTTGCCCGCCCCGTCGACGGCCGCCCCGGCGGGAAGCCCGATCGCAACCGGGCCGTCCGCGTCCGGCGTGACGGTTGCGCTGTAGCTGGCGCCGCTGCCTACGAACCCGGACAGCCGCGCATTGCTTAGGGCGATGTCGCCCGCGTCGAAGCCGGTCACCGGTTCCGAAAACACGATGTCCACAACCACAGGACCCGTCAGGGTCGGCGGCAGTCCGGTGATGGTCCCGTTCGGCGCAGTCCTGTCGGAGCGGCGTGAAAACCCGGCCGGGGCGAAAGAGAGGTTGCCGGCGGCATCGGTTGCCGCACCGGCGTCGATTTCCAGGCGGATCGGACCATCGCCCGTCGGTGCAAGCACAGCGCCATAAAGCGCACCGCTGCCGGAAAATCCGGACAGGGTCGCGCCGCTCACCTCAAGATCGCCGATATCCAGCCCGCTGACCGGTTCATCGAACCGGATCGCAACCGGGATCGAGGCCGCATTGGTGGGCTCCGGCGCGGTGCTGTCGATCACCACGCCGGGGCCGGTATTGTCGAGCAAGATCTCGCGCTCATCCGCGCCGCGGACGGCAAGCTCGCGCAACGGGTTGCCCGCCAGATCGGCGATATCGCGCGAGGTGGCAAAGCCAAGGGTCACGGCCCCGTTCAGATCCGGAATATCGCCGCCGGAGATCTCGACCTCGTAGATCCGTGCCGACACACGCAGCACATCGACCGTCGCCGGGGTTGCCCCTTGAAAGCTCAGATCGCCTGCATCGACGCCGGTCACATCCTCGTCAAAGGCCACGCGCCAGCGCAGTTGATCGGCATTGCCGGGCAGGCTTGGCGGGGTCAGCCGCACGATGGTGTCGATCCGGGGGCCGCTCAGATCGGGCGCATAGACCCGCGCCAGACTGCGCGCCGCCGACTGATTGCCCGCCTGATCCCGAAAGGCACCCTCGGGCAGCGTCACCGTCACCGGGCCAGGTGCAGCGGGGGCGATCGTGATCGCCAGCGTCAGTGCATCCGTAAGGCTTTGGCCGGTGACCGCCCCGTTGGACAGATCCAGCACCGAGGCGTCGAAGCCCGTCAGCGGCTCATCGCTTTGCATCACCACGCGCAGGTCCCCGGTCGCGAACGGCTCCGGCGTGATGGAGCCGAGGCTGATCACCGGCGGGGTGTGATCCAGGTCAACCCAGTTGTCGGGTGCAGGCAGATGATCGGCCATCCCACCCAGCAACAGGCTGTTCCCGGCGGCGTCGACGATGTGGCGCCCGGGGGCGAAATCCAGCGTCACACGGCCCGTCAACGTGGCCAGATCGCCACCGGAGGCTTCGATCTGATAGATGCTCTCTCCCAGCGCGGTGACGGCCAGCCCGGCGCTGCTGCCCGACAGGACAAAATCTGCCGCATCCACGCCGCTGACGGGTTCGCTGAAGACAAGCTGCCAGCTCAGCCGGTCGGCATTGCTGGGATGGGTGGTGGGAAAGACCCGCGTGATCCCCGCCAGCCGCGGTGTTTCCGGGTCGAAGCGCCGCGACAGGCTGACCGGTCCGGCACTGCCCAACCCGATTTCGTCGCGGAAGGCCCCGGCAGGGATGCTCAGCTCCACCTGCCCCGGCCCGCCCGGCGCGATCCGGATCACGGCGCTCTGTGCATCGGGATAGCTGATATCGCGGAGCGAGCCGTTTGCGATCCGAAGCGCGGGCGCCATGCCGAAATCGAAGACCATCGGTTTGCTGAAGGCCAGGTGCACCAGCATCTCCCCGGTGGCGAATGGGCTCGTGGTCGGCGAGCTGGCGACGATGACGGGCGCGGTGTTGTCCACCTGCCATGCGGCTCCGCCGGGTGCCGCCCCCAGATGGCGCAGAGCTCTGACCGGCATCGCATTGCCGGCCCCGTCACGGATATCTGCACCGGCGGCAAAGCCAAGCGTGACGATGCCCGTCAGCCCTGCCAAATCCCCGCCCGAAACCCGGACTCGCGCCAGATCGGGGCGCACCGGATCGACCGAGCTGATCGAGGCCGTCGTGCCAGCCAAGGTGAAATCCGCCGCGCCAAGACCCGTGACATCCTCGTCGAACACGATCTCCCATGTCAGAACATCCGCGCTCGTGACCGGCTCTGCGGGGCTCAGATATCGGGCCTCGATCTGGGACGGGGCCGTATTGTCAATCCGGACCTCATAACTGCCCGATGGCCGCGCCGGGTCGAGCGGGTTGCCCGCCACATCCGTGATCGCGCCAAGATCCGCCAGATCAAGCGCCACAGTGCCAGCCGGCAGATCGGCCAGATCGCCGCCCGAAAACGTCAGGTGATAGACCCGCGGCTGCACCTGTGGCGTCGCCGTTCGGATCGCCGTGCTTCCGGTCAGCCCGATCACGGCCCCGGCGATCCCGGTGACATCCTCGGAAAAGGTCAGCGACCATGTCAGGCTGTCCGCATTGGTGAGTGCGGGGCCAAGACGGTCGACCGATATCAGGCGCGGCGCAGTCATATCGACCGTTCCGGTCACGGGGTCCGAAACGACATTGCCATTGCCGGTCCCGTCGCGAACCGCATCCCCGTCGACCGACACGCTTACCAGACCCGCCCCGACCGGCGTCGCGGTCGCGGAATAGACCGAGCCCGACAGGGCAGACACCGCGCTTAGCATCAGCACGGGCGATACGGTGATATCCTCTTGTGTGAAACCGCTCACCGGCTCGGAGAATGTGAAGGTCAGCGTCACCGGTCCGCGCAGATACTCGGGCATGCCGGTGATCGTCACGGTTGGAGGGGTCCGGTCGACCGGAAGGCTGACCTCGCTCAGCGCCGCGCTCGGGTTGCCGGCGGCATCCATGGCGACGCCCGCAGCCACGGAGAGGCGCACATCGCTGCCGGGTCCCGCCGTCACCCGCAACTCATAGCGCGCCCCCGCACCGCTGAACTCCGACAGGGTCGCGTTGACGGCGGTGACATCATCGATGTCGAAACCTGTCACCGGTTCGTCGAAATCGATGGTCGCGGTGAAGGCATCCGTGATCTCGCCCGGCAGGCCCGACAGGGTCAGGACCGGGCCGGTATTGTCGATGAGATATCCGTCATCCGCACCGATGGGCGCAAGATCGGCAATCGGTGTCCCGGGCAGATCGGTGATATCGTTCGCCGCCGAAAGGCGCAGGCTGACCGGCCCCTCCAATGTTGCCAGATCCCCACCCGACAGGGTGACGTCATAGCGCCGCGCATCGAGCGCTGTGACCGCAACCGCGGCCGTTGTGCCCTCCGCCACGAAATCCGCCGCGTCCAGCTTTGCGATATCCTCGTCGAACACCACCCGCCATGTCAGACGGTCCGCGTTTGTCCGCGCCTCGGCCGGTGTGGCCCGGGTGGTCGAGGCCAGCCGCGGCGCCCGACGGTCCGAGGTGATCTGCACCGCCGCCGCTGCATTTCCGTTTCCCGCCGCGTCTCGGACAGCGCCTGCCGCGATCTCGGCGCGGATCGGGCCATCTGCCACCGGAACCAGATCGAAGCCATAGCTCGTTCCCGTCCCCTGAAACCCCTCGACCGTTGCTCCGGTGACGGAGATATCTCCACCGGTCAGGTCGGCAACGCCCGCCTCGCTCAGGCTGACGGTCACGGGGATCCGTGCCGCATTGCTCGGGTCGCTGACCGGGCTTGAAAGCGTGACGCCCGGAGCCGTCCGATCGGAAATCACCGAGAACTCCGGCGCGGGCAGATTGCCCAGCCCGGCCGCATCCGTCGCCCGGTCCGCCGGCAGCGTCACGCGCAGCAGCCCGTCACCCGCGGGCAGCAGACGGGCGGCGTAACGATCGGCGCTGCCGGTGAAATCCGAAATTGTACCGCCGCTGATCACCAGATCGCCGGCCACGAACCCGGTGACCGGCTCAGTAAAGCGGATCTCCAGCGGGATGGCGGCAAGTGCGCTCGCATCGCGCGCGTCGCTCAGGATCGTGACGCCGGGCGGGGACGTGTCGAGCGTATAACCGGGCGCGTTCGTTCCGGTGGGCGTGAGGTCCGTCAGCGGGTTGCCCGCCGCATCCGCGATATCCTGGGTTGAGGCGAATTCCAGTGCAACTGGGCCATTCATGCCATCCAGATCGCCGCCCGCGGCGGTGACCCGGTAGATCCTGTCGGAAATCGCGCTGACCGACAGGCCCGCCGAACTGGCGCTCAGGCTGAAATCGCTCGCGTCAAGATTGCGCACATCCTCGTCGAAGCTGATCTGCCAGGTCAGCGGCCCCGAGGAGACCAGCGTTTCGGCCGGATCGTGGCGTTCGAGCGAGAGGACCCGGGGGGCGGTGGTGTCGGTCGCACCGGCGGAGGGCTCGAAACTCGTGGCCCGAAGCGTGGCGCTCTTGCTCTGGCCCGTGCCCGCCACAAGGCTCTCCACCGGGATCGTGATCTCCACCGTGTCGCGGGTGTAGCGGGCCGTGCAGCGATGGGCGTCTCCGGCCAGGGGCATGTCATAGGCCAGAAGATAGAAACTGCCTCTGGAACTGCTGATCTGAACCGGCGTGACCCCGGCGCAGGTGAAACCGGCGGCGGTTACGTCGGCGGGCCTGATCCGCAATGTGATCCGGTAGATGTCGTCGCGGGCGGCGAAGGTCTCAAGGCTGATCAGGATCCCGTCGGAAGGGAGGGAAAAGCTGGTGTCGCAGACCCCGGTGCCCAGATCGATGCGCTGCGCAACCGCGCTTCCCGCCGTGTTGGCCGAGGCGGACGGGCATGTCAGGCTTTGCGCCTGCGCGTGGGCAAAGGGCGCCAGACAGGCCAGAGCCAAAAGCACCAGAAACCCCGCGCGGGCCCGGCTGCACACCGCAAGGATAGCCCGGTGCCGCAGCCGCCACGAAAGGTTCGGTTCACTCGTTACTCTCTGAGGGCACGGGTCCGACAGCCCGTTTCTTCTCCCCATCCTGTCCCCAAGACGCTTAACCAACTGTTAAACAATCGTAAGAAACTGTTAATAAAGGATTAAAAGCGCCTGTTTTTCGGGCAGGAAGAGTGCAGGATCTGGGAAGTGGATCGGCGGGCTCGCCTCTTTCGGCCCACGTACCGGCGTCGCGGGTGGCGGGCCGTCCCGGTCAACGCGGCAGCGACGGGCCTGGCCTCACGGTCTCAGGCGCCGCCGCTGCGCACCGTGCCGGCCAATGTGCCGATAAAAGCGGCATAGGCCTCAGGCACCGCGGATTGGCCCGTAACCCATTGATAAAGATCGTGATCTGCCTCCGCCAGAACTGCTTCGAACAGGTCCAGCTCAGCGTCGGAGGCCGTTGGCAGATGCGCCGCGGCCCAACCGCCAAGGATCAGATCCATCTCCTTGATGCCCCGGTGCTCGGCACGTATTTTCAGACGCTTGATCCGGATATCGCGTGGTTCAGTCGTCACACCCGCCCCTCCGACAGGGCGATCCTCAAGCGCTTCTCCAGCCGCCCGAGCTTCTCCGCGATCTGGGATTGCTGGCTGCGCAGGGTCCGCATCTCGCTCAGCATCTCTTCGACGCCGGTCGGCAGAACCTCTTCTCGGTCGGGACCGTCCAGACCTTCGCCCTGCCCGGTCAGAAGCCACATGATCGACACGTTCAGCAGCCCTGCCACCATCTGCAACTTGTTGGCACGTGGCTCGCTCTGGTCGTTTTCCCAGGCCTTGACGGTCTTGGGTTTGATACCCAGACGCCGCGCCAACTCATCCTGACCCAGTCCTGCCGCCTCGCGCGCGCCGGCGAGGCGGTCGCCGAAGGTTGCAGTGTCTTCGTCAAACCAGCTTGATCCGAGTATGGCCTCTTGGGTCATGGGGTCTCCTGTTACGGTGTTGCAATCGGGATTTCGCGCCGATCCTGCGCCGGACATACGCGCGACTGCGCCTATCAAGACTTGATCGAGACGCGGCGCGACCCTAAGCATGGCCCTGCCCGTTGTAAACCGGATCGCCTGACGCAGGCGCGGTCCACGCTCCCCGGAGACCAGATATGCCCCTACTTTCCGAAACCCTGTCTCGTGTGAAACCCTCACCGACCATCGCGGTGTCGAACCTGGCCGCCGAGCTGAAGGCCGCCGGAAAGGACGTGATCGGTCTGGGCGCGGGCGAGCCGGATTTCGACACGCCGGAAAACATCAAGGCCGCCGCCAAGGACGCCATCGACGCGGGCAAGACCAAATATACCGCCGTCGACGGCATCGCGGAGCTGAAACAGGCGATCTGCGCCAAGTTCAAGCGCGACAACGGGCTGGATTACACGCCCGCGCAGGTCACCGTCGGGACCGGCGGCAAGCAGATCCTCTACAATGCGCTGATGGCGACGCTGAACCCCGGCGACGAGGTGGTGATCCCGGCCCCCTATTGGGTCAGCTACCCCGATATGGTGCTGCTGGCAGGCGGCGAACCGGTGATCGCCGAGGCGCAGGCGCAGACCGCGTATAAACTGACCCCCGAACAGCTTGAGGCCGCGATCACGCCCAAGACCAAATGGTTCATTTTCAACTCACCCTCGAACCCCACCGGTGCGGGTTATAGTGCGGAGGAATTGAAGGGCCTGACCGATGTTCTGATGCGTCATCCACATGTCTGGGTGATGACCGACGACATGTATGAACATCTGGTCTATGACGATTTCGAATTTGCGACACCGGCGCAGGTAGAGCCGGGTCTCTACGACCGCACGCTCACCTGCAACGGCGTCTCCAAGGCCTATGCGATGACGGGATGGCGCATCGGATATGCGGCAGGCCCGGAAGAGCTGATCAAGGCCATGCGCAAGATCCAGTCTCAATCCACCTCCAACCCATGTTCGATCAGCCAGTGGGCCGCGGTCGAGGCATTGAACGGGACGCAGGATTACATCCCCGCGAACAACGCCATCTTCAAACGCCGTCGCGATCTGGTGGTGGAGATGCTGAACGCCGCAGACGGGATAGACTGCGCCGTGCCGGAAGGTGCGTTCTACGTCTATCCGTCGATTGCGGGGTGCATGGGCAAGACCACCCCTGCCGGAACGGTGATCGACAGTGACGAGACCTTTGCCAGGGCCTTGCTGGAGGAGAAGGGCGTGGCTGTCGTCTTCGGCGGCGCATTCGGTCTCAGCCCGAACTTCCGCGTGTCCTATGCCACATCTGACGAGAACCTGAAAAACGCCTGCACCCGCATTCAGGAGTTTTGCGCGTCCTTAACCTGATCTCCGAACGGATCGGCGGACAGGAAGATCCTTTTTGGGAGCAGATTATCTGATCCCAAAATGGAATGCGCTATATGAGAGGCATTGGCAGATCTGTCCTTCAGGCGGCCTGCACAAAAAGATATGCTCGCTTGGTGCGCGATATTGGAATGTGGCTGGAACTCGTCGAGCAGGCCCGATCGGCCTGAGATGCATATGTGCGCGCCGCGTTTCCCAATGAGTATCTTTGGGTGAAATCTCTGGCAGTTTCCGCTGTCTACGCCCGGTTCTGCAGTTGAGGCGCAGGTTTGGTATCGGGCGCAGGCCAGGTCGTGGCAAAGGCATTGAAAACATGACGGATATTCGTGTCATAGAAACAGCGAATGGCCACAGTTGGACTTTCAAGCTGCACTAGGGATACGAGAACAAGCAAAGGCATGAGATCCGGTGTTGCACCGGATGGTACGCAACACCCGCCGCGCGAAGCCGTCACCGCAGGGCGCCCTTGTCACCGATCATCTCCGCCAACAGATCGAAAACCAGCCTGATCCGCCTGCTGGTGTGCAACTCGCGGTGAGTGGTCAGCCAGTTCGGCACAGGGATCGGCAGGAAACCAGGCGGATCGATCCTCTCGACCTCGGGGCTCAGTTCTGCCACCCAGTTCGACATTATGCCAATCCCAAGACCCTGCTTGACCAGTTCCCAGCAGGTAACCGTGTTGGCCGACAGCAGCGGGAAATTCGCCGGCGTCAGCGTCAGACCGTGCTGATGCAGGATCTCGATCATCAGTTCGACCCGGTCCATACCGATAAAGGCCGCATCGGCGAGATCGCTCACTGTGCGCGGTCGCCCGAAGCGTGCCAGATAGGCCGGGGCGGCATACAGATGCGCAGGGGTATCCGGCAGTTTCAGGGCCACTAGATCCGGCTCTGTCGGGCGGATATGACGGATCGCGATATCCGCCTCGCGGCGGCGCAGATCGCTCAGCGCATTGGAGGTGACGATCTCCACCGTGATATCAGGCGCCCGGTTTCGCAGCTCGGCCAGAACCCGGGGCAGTAGATAGGCCGCCGTGGCGTCACTGGCCGAGATCTTCACTTTCCCCGCGATCTGCTGGCTATGGCCGGTCGCGGCCAGCGAAATCCGCGTGGCGGCCTCCCCCATCTCGCGGACATGTTCGAGCAGATCCACGCCCGAGGGGGTCAGGGTCAGGCTTTTGCCCACCCGGTCGAACAAGGTCACGCCCAAAGCGGCCTCCAGCGCACTAACCTGCCGGCCAAGGGTCGGCTGCGCCTGGCCCAGGGCGCGGGACGCCGCCGAAAGAGAGCCCTCCTCCACCGTGGCCAGAAACGCCCGCACCTGGTTCCAATCGAAAGAGACAGATCGCCAGTCCATGCAAAAACGCATATATTGAATGCCGAAATATGCAATTTCTTTTATGGACCCGGTTCGCTAGCTGCAGGCTCAAGCAAGGAGACCTCGCAGATGATACCTCAATCGACCTTCTGGGATCGCACCGCGGCCCGCTACGCCAGATCGCCCATCCGGAACATGGGCGCCTATGAACAGACAATGGCCCGCACCCGCAGCTACCTGAACGCTGATGACCGGGTGTTCGAGATGGGCGCCGGCACGTCCTCCACCGCCCTCCTTCTCGCCCCGCTGGTGCGGCACTACACATCAAGCGATATCTCCGCAGAGATGGTGGCGATCGGCCGGGATAAGGCGCGGGATGCCGGGATCGGAAACCTTGACGTGGTGCAGGCGGAAGTCGGCGGACATCGCGCAGAGACCGATCCCTATGATTTGGTTCTTGCCTATAACCTGCTGCATCTGCTGCCCGACCCCGGCGCCGCCGCCCGGCAGGCCCATGCGATGCTCAGGCCCGGCGGGCTGTTCATCTCGAAAACCACCTGCCTGGCAGGTCAGCTCTATCTGCGCCCCCTGATTGCCGCGATGCAGTTTTTCGGCAAGGCACCTTATGTCAACTTCCTCGGCGCCGATACGCTGGAGGCGACCGTCAAGGACGCCGGTTTCGACATCATCGAGGCTGACAATCACCCCGCCGGCAAGCGGAACCGGTTTCTCGTGGCCCGCAAAACCCAGGCAGATCGTCGTATTGGACTTTGACATTGCCCCCACTCTGGCTAATTAAGGCAAAACGAGGGCACGAAAGCGACGATGTCAGATTTACCGGAGTTCTACTTTCGCATTCGGGAGAATGGCGCAGCCGTGTTTCGGATTGATACCGAAAACCGTCAGCGCCGGATCGAAATGCAGGAAATCGCCATGGCGAATATCCGCAATGGCGCGATCAAACCCCATGGCGATCGCATGCTGACCGAAGAAGAAGAAGCCGTGATCTTGGAGTGGATGGCCGAACGGCGTGAGGTGCTCGCAGATCGCGATATAGACGATATCCATCGCGCCATAGACTATCTGAACCTGACTACCCACTGGGTGCAATCCAGCGCCTCGGAAGAGGATCTGGAGGATGTCACCGACCGGCTGTTGCTGGCCATGCACGATCTGCGCAACGTCCTCGTTCGCAAGAAGGCCGACCGCCTGATGAAAGCCGACGACGCGGAGCAGCGCACCGGCTGAGCCTCGACATCGGTGGCGCCGCCGGCTGACCTGGGCCCGACAGAGCATTTCGACGCCTTTGCCAAATGAAAGCCCGGGTCGTTGCCACATATCGCCCGGCCCTGAGATCCATCAGACAGACCGTGTAGATCATCGACGCAGCACTGGTCGAAATTCGGGTCATCTGCCAGTGTTCGATTAGAGGATTGAGCGCTGGAGTTGAGGTTCTGTTTTGAAAATCATGTGCCTGAATGGATGGGGCGGAAAGCTCTACAAGGAGTTGCTTCCCTACCTTCGCGATACATCTCCCGACATCCTTTGTCTTCAGGAAGTGGTGCATAGCCCCGCGTCAGACAAAGACTGGCTGACGTACCGGGACGGCGACCATGTGTTGCCGCAGCGCGCGAATTTCTTCCTGGACGTCCATCATGCCCTTCCGGATCATGTGGCGGTTTTCTGCCCGGCGGCGCAGGGCGTCCTCTGGGACGGCGATCAGCCGATACCTTCGCAATGGGGGTTGGCGACCTTCGTTCATCGTTCATTGCCGGTCATCGGTCAGGTGCAGGGATTTGTGCATAAGGACTACTCCCCTGCGGGTTACGGGGAGCATCCACGCTCACGGGTCGCGCATGGGGTTCGGGTCTACGATTACGCGGGTGAGAGGTCGATAAGTGTAACGCATATGCACGGGCTTCGCGATCTGAACGGCAAGATGGACACGCCGGAACGTTCGGAACAGGCGCGCAGGCTGCTCGCCCAGTCCTGCCATGTGTCGGAGGCGGGCGACCTCAGAGTGATTTGCGGCGATTTCAATGTCGAGCCGGGAAGCGAAACGCTTCGGATCCTGAACGACGCGGGCTTTTCGGAACTCGTGACGGGGCGGGGTTTCGTAAGCACCAGAAACTCGCACTACACGAAACCCGGGAAATTCGCGGACTACATGCTTATCGACCGTGAAGAGGCCGTGCGCGCTTTCGACGTGGTCCGCGACCCCGAGGTGTCGGATCACTGTCCTCTCCTGCTCGATCTCTGACGGCAGATCGAACGCGGTCGTTCAGCCAAGGCCGGCAGACGGCATCGTGACACCGGAAAGCGTTGCGCCTCGGTTCGGAGCGTCTCACCCAGGGGCGGCACGCCGCATTGGCTGACCGCTTTGAAGAAACCGCGCCACTGCTCCCCCCTTAGGTTCAGCGGGCAGCAGTGGCGCGGTCGGTGCGGCGGATCGCGGCGAGCGTGACGGGCGGGCCGATGATCTCGAAGATAACAGTCGCGGCAATCGTCAGCGTCATGATCGTCGCGCCCCACTCCGGCACGGTCTCGGCTGCGAGAAGCGCCATGCCGACGGCGACGCCCGCCTGGGGCAGCAGGGCCGGGCCGTAGAGATGGACCTCCGGCTTCGGAACGCGGCCCAGCCTCGCGCCGATTTCCCCGCTGATCAGGCGCGCGACGATCCTGAGGCCCACATAGGCGGCGGTGATCCAGCCAAGCGACAAGAGCGCCTCCAGTTCAAGCGAGGCCCCTGCCAGCAGAAAGAACAACAGCATGAAAGGCAGCTCGATCCGTTCGATCTCGTTGAAGGCGTAGTCATGATGCCGGGCAAGATTGGCGATCATCGCGCCTGCGGTCATGCCGGCGATGAGAAACGACACATCCAGCCAGAGCGCCAGCCCCGCGGTCAGGAAAACGACGCCAAACGCCTCGATCTGAAGGGGTTCACCGGGCTTCAGCCGACCGGAAAGAAAAGCCGCAGGAGCGCCGATGACAAGGCCCAGCAGCACGGCGCCGCCAATATCGTGGACCGCGATCGCCAGAGGGGCGGACCAGCCATCGGATTGATGGATGAATGCAAGGCAGACGCTGAAGACGATCAGCCCCCAGATATCGTCGATGGCCACAATGCCGCCGATGGTCTCGGTGAAGCCGTTGCGCACGCCGGACTGATGGATCACGTCGGTGATGGCCGCGGGCGCGGTGGCGGTGGCGATCGCGCCCAGGAGCAGGGCGAGACCCGGCTCGAGGCCAATGGCCACAAGCCCCGCCCAGACAATCGCGGTCGTGCCGAAAACGATCAGCACCGATATCGCGAAGATCGCACGGCCATGGCGTGCCATGTTATCGCGGGTCAGATCCGCGCCAAGCAGGAACGCGACCATGGTCAGGGCCACGACCGAAATCGGTTCGAACCAGTTTTCGATGCCGTCGGGCAGAAACCCGAGCCCCGAGGGGCCCACCAGAAGCCCGAGCAAGAGAAGCAGCGTCACCCTGGGAAGGGGCGTCTTGCCGCCCAGATGATCGGCGGCAAGTCCGCAGAGGAAGAGCGCCCCGAGTGTCGCCAGGAATAATGACTGCTCCATGCCGCGGGGCCCGCTTCTGGCTTATGCGCTCGCCGGCGCCTTCGAACCCTAGCGCAACAGCTGGAGATCTTCCATGTCGATACCCAGCGGCGCGCTCAGATCCATGATCGAATCGTAGAGAAGCTCAAGCGAATACTGCGGATTGTGGGCATAGTTGCCGGGATCGGCTGTCACGAGCTTCCAGTTGAAAGCCGTGCGCAGGCTTCTGGGCGTCCATGACTGATAGGCAACCGGACTGCCCTCGGCCGTATCGATGACGCCGTCCCCGTTCGCATCGGAAAAGAAGTACGGAAAGCGCGTGCCGTCATAGATGACCGGCGCCCCGACGACCTCATCGCTGTAGTCCCGGATCATCCCCAGCAGGGTGTCGGCATTTCTTTCGATATCCGAAGAGATTCCCACCGATGTATCGCCGCTGCCATCATAGCTTTGCCGGGCGATGCGGATGTCTTCCGGGCGGTCGGCCAGGTGGCAGGTCAGACAGGGTTCGAATTCGACTTCGAGCGTGTGCGGTTCATGGCAGGAATTGCAGCTGGCAACGGGGCGGGCGTGAAAGAACCGGCCGGAATAGTCCTGCCCGTCATAATGATATCCCGCGGCCCCATAGCCGCCGAGCCATGTGGCCGCCGCCGTGGCGTAATGCGGATTGATGAAACGAAGCTCACTGTTGGGTTCGTCATCCGCAAGGCCCGAGGTCGCTTCCGCCACGTCGATGCCGGCGCTGCGCCCCTGATGACATGTCAGGCAGGACGCCTCGACACCGGTCACCGGATGGACAAGCCCGCTCGGGAAGGTGATTTCGGTAATGTCGGCCAGTCCGGCATTGTGACAGGTCCCGCAGTCGACGACGCCTCCGACATTGATCGGCCCGTCGACAACTCCCGCAGGGGTTCCGTCGAGGCCGTGGAAATCCCGGAATCCCTCCCCGGAGTGGCAGGTGGCGCAGGCGGCCCGGATCTCGCCATCGTCATCCCAATGGCTGAACGCGTCGGATGCCGCATTGGCGTGGGAGGATCTGAACCAGTCCGAAATCGCCTGATCGTTGTCGATCTCGATTTCGGCGGGTGTGAAGGGGCCGGACTGGGGCAGAGCGAAGGGGATGGCCTCCTCCTCCTCGCCGCTTGCGGTGCCCGGGTCTGTCTGGGTCAGGACCGGGCCGGCAAGGAAGATTGCGGTAAGCCCCGCCATCAGGACCATCGGAATCGATGAAGCAGAGGACGGCAACGGCATGATCAATCTCCTGTGCGTGGATCTCGCTGAATTCGGCCACTATATTGCGCCCACTGCACCGCCCACATTGATCTAGCTCATGTTTGGCGCCAAACGCTCTTGCTAACCTCGGCGCCTAGATCGTCACGGCAGGTCCAGAATACGCTGCCGGGCGAAAGCGCAATCAATCGGGGGCAGGATGACCATTCTGGGATCCGGAGCAGGGCTCAGTCCAGATCTCTTCTCTCCATCTTTTCTTCCGGAGACCGACACCGTGGTCACCGAAGAGGCGGCGGTGCGTGCGCCCTCCGGGCGTTCCCTTCATGTCACGCCGCTGGTCAGAGAAGGCGACATGGTCGCAAAGGGCGACGCCGTGGCCTGCCTGCGCCACGCCCCGGATGTCTGTTTCGTGGCGCCGATCGCCGGACAGGTGGCGAGGCTCTCGCTGCTGCCGGGCCGGAAGCTGTCGGAGATCGTTCTTTTTCGCGAGCCTGACGGTGCGGTCCGGCAACACGATCCCGGCCAGGCCGACGCCACGGCGGGCCTAAGGCGGCTGATGCAGGGCGCGGGCCTCTGGCCATGGCTGCGGCGGCGCCCCTTCGGCGGCATGCCGGCCCATGACGAAAAACCCTCGGCCATCTTCGTGATGGCGGCCGACACGCGCCCCTTCGCCCCCGACCCCCGCCAGGCGATTGCGGGGCGGGAGGAGGATTTCTCACGTGGCCTTGCCGCTCTTCTGCGGCTGACGGAGGGGCCTGTCATCGTGTGCCAGCAGGCCGGTGCGCCGCTGTTCGACCGTGGCGCGGATGACGGCCGGATCCGCACCATCACCCGCGGCGCGCGCCATCCGCAGGCCTCCGCCGGAATATGCATCCATCATTTTTTCCCCGCCGGCCTCGACGCACCGGTCTGGGATATTCACGCCGAAGACGCGGCGGCGCTCGGCACCCTGCTCGACACCGGAGAGCTGCCGATGCAGCGATTGGTGCATATTGCCGGCGCCGGGCTGCGCGACGCACGGACGGTTTGGACCCATCCGGGCGCCGATCTCCGCCAGCTGACGCAGCGGGTCGTTGCCCCGGGGCCGCATCAGTTGATCTCCGGCTCACCCCTCGACGGCCATCTGTCGCGCTGGCTGGCACCGCGCCACCGTCAGATCACCGTGCTGCCGCGCGAAACCGTCCACAGCCGCCCGCACTGGCTGGTCTCGGCCCTGACCCAATCGGCCGGCGCGAAACCGGCGATCCCGACCGCGGCCCTCAGCAAGGCGTTCGGAGGCGCGCTTCCGGCCGCACCGTTCATCCGCGCGCTCTCCGCCGGCGACGACGAGACCGCGATGAAGCTCGGCGTGCTGTCGCTTCTGGAGGAAGACCTGGCCCTGGCGGATTACGTGCTGAGCGAGACCGGCCAGCTCACCGCGCAGCTTCGCGGCATGCTGGCCCGCATCCGGACGGAGTTCGACGCATGATCCGGGGCCTCTGGAACCGCGAAACCGTCGCGCTCATGCTTCTGGCGGCCTATCTGCCGCTGGCGCTGTTCTGGCTCTGGCTGGGCGGAACCGGCGCGCTGGCGCAGCTTGCCCTCGCGGTGCTCGTGGTCGGCATATGGCATCTGGTCTTCATGCTGATGCGCGCGCAGGCCCCGTCGCTTGCCGCGCTGACCACGGCGCTCGCCATTGCCATGCTGGCCCCTGAGGATCTTGGCGCGTTTCGCCTTGTGCTGGGCGTCAGCTTCGGCGTGGTGATGGGCGAACTCGTCTTCGGCGGCTGGGGGCGCAATGTGGTGAACCCGGCGATCGTCGCGCTGTCGTTCCTGGGTTTCGGTTTTCCGGCCTTTTCGTGGCCGGTTTTCGACGCCCCGATCGCCTGGGCCGCGATCCCCGCCGCGCTGATCGGCGTGGCAAGCGGGGCCATGCCGGCGGCGGTGCTTGCAGGCGCCGCCCTGGTCGCGACCGGCGCCGTGCTGACCGGTATTCTGCCGGAGCAGGTGCTGCTCGCCGCGGGCATCGTTCTTGTGCTGCTTGTCGCCGACCCGGTGACCAGCGCGGCGACGACGCTCGGGCGCTGGATCAACGGCGCCCTATACGCGGGGCTCGTCACTTTTTTTGCATTTGGCTGGACCGGAGCCGCCCCGGTGCAGATCGCCGTGGCCGCGGCGCTGCTTACGTCGCTTGCCGCGCCGCTGCTGGACGAGGCCGCGTTGGCGCTCTGGGTCGCTCAACGCAGGAGGCGTCATGGCCGCACGTAACTGGAATCCCTGGCTCAGGTTGCTGGCGCTGCCGAACGAGAGCCGCGCCAAGACGGTTCTCGTGGCGTTTCTTGTCTCGGCCGTCTGTGCCGCGCTGGTCAGCGGGGCGACGGTGGCCCTGCGTCCGATACAGACCGCGAATCGCGCGGCCGAAGAGCAGGCACGTATCGCGGCGCTGGTGGAGGGCATTCCCGGCATGGCCACACTTCTGGAGCAATCGGGCGGTGCGCTTTCGACCGTCGTCATCAATCTCCGCAATGGCCGTGCCGCGGCGGATGTGACCCCGGCCACCCTTGATGCGGCGCTGAGCGACCCCGGCAACTGGACGGCGCTTGATGCCGGGCAGGACCTCGCCGGTCTTGGCCAGCGCCCCGATTACGCTCAGGTCTTCCTGCTCCGCGACGGGGACAGTGTGTCGCTCGTGCTGCTGCCGCTCAGCGGTCAGGGCTACGGCGGGCGCATGGATGCGATCCTCGCACTCAGGGGCGATATGAACACCATTGCGGGCATCGCCGTTACGCAGCATTCCGAGACACCGGGACTGGGCGCGCGGATCGAGGAAACCTCCTGGCAGGCGAGCTTTCCCGGCACCGAACTGCGTGACGATGGCGGTGAGATGCGCTTTCGCGTGGCGCGCGGTCCGGCGTCCGGGGTGCATGAAGTCGATGGTATCACCGGGGCCACGCGAACCGGGCGTGGGGTCACGCAGATGGTACGCTTCTGGCTGGGCCCGGACGGGTACGGGCCGCTCCTCGATGCCATTGATCGGGGAGAATTCTGAGCGATGGAAAAACGCACGGATCTCTGGGGCACCCTGACCGATCCGCTGATCCGGCAAAATCCGGTGACGCTCCAGATCCTCGGGATCTGCTCGGCGCTCGCGGTCACCACCACGCTTGCGACGGCCGTCACCATGTCGATCTCGCTGACCGTGGTGCTTACCCTTGCCGCGGGCTTCGTCAGCGTGATCCGCCGGCATATCCCGGACACGATACGCCTGATCGTGCAGATCGTCATCGTGGCCTCGCTCGTCATCGTGATCGACCAGATCCTGCAAGCCTATTTCGCCGAGATCAGCCGGGCCCTCTCCGTCTATGTGGGCCTGATCACCACGAACTGCCTCGTGCTGGGCCGGACCGAGGCCTTCGCCCGCCATCACAGGCCCCTGCCCGCAATGGTCGACGCGTTCGGCAACGGGCTTGGCTATTCGCTCATCCTGATCGTGATCGGCGGCTTGCGCGAACTGTTCGGCAAGGGAGAGCTTTTCGGCATCCAGGTACTTCCGCTGGCCGATGCAGGGGGCTGGTTCACGCCGCTCAGCCTGATGCTGCTGGCGCCGTCGGCCTTCTTCCTTCTCGGGCTCCTCGTCTGGGCAATCCGAAGCCTGCTGCGCGAGCAGGTCGAAGCCCGCGAGCACACACCCCCGCTCAGAACGGAGCCTGCGGAATGACCGATCTCTGGGGTCTCTTTGTCACTGCGGCCTTCGTCGACAACATGCCGCTGACGCTGTTTCTGGGGCTCTGCACCTTTCTGGCCCTGTCGAAGCGGCCCGAGGCCGCCCTGGGTCTAGGGGTCGCCATGACCGGTGTTCTTGGTGTGACGGTGCCGCTCAATCACCTGATCTATCAGGGGCTTCTGGCACCGGGCGCCTGGGCCTGGGCGGGCTTGCCCGAGCTTGACCTGTCTTATCTCTCGCTCATCGCCTTCATCGGCGTGATCGCGGCCTCGGTGCAGTTTCTCGAAATGGTGCTAGATCGGTTCTTCCCGGCGATCCATGCCGCGTTCGGGGTGTTCCTGCCCCTGCTGACCGTGCAATGCGCGATCCTCGCCGGCAGCCTGTTCATGGTCGAACGCAGCTATACGTTGGCGCAATCCGCGGTTTTCGGGCTGGGCAGCGGTTTGGGCTTTGCGGTGGCGGTGGCCATGCTTGGCGCGATCCGCACACGGCTGGCCTATGCCGATCTGCCGGACGGATTGCGCGGTCTGGGCATCGCCTTCGTGCTTGCCGGGCTCATGTCGCTTGGTTTTGCCTCCTTTGCGCAAATGGCAGCGGCGCAATGACGGAGGTTCTGCTTGGCAGTCTGATCATCGTGGCGCTCACCGTGGGCCTGTCAGCCGCGCTCATCGCCGTCCGGCGGCGGCTTGTCCCCGATACCGGGCTCGATGTTGCGGTGAACGGCGCGGTGCATGTGATGGCCCGCCGCGGCGACAAGCTTCTGGGAGTGCTGCATGACGCGGGCATCGCGATCCCCGCGGCCTGCGGCGGCACGGGCACCTGCGGTCTCTGCCGTGTCACCGTCACCGGCGCAGGGGCGGGCGAGCCCCAGGCGACGGAGCGCGGTGTGCTCTCGGCCCGCGACCGCCGGGCCCATATCCGCCTGGCCTGCCAGACCAGCCTGCGCGGCGACTGCGCGGTGCAGGTGCCCGACGACATCCTGAGCGCCGGCGGAGGTTTCGTCTGCCAGATCACCTCGACCCGGATGCTCGCCCCGCTTATCCGTGAGATCGTGGTGGATCTGCCTGCGGATCGCCCGTCGGAGTTCCGCGCGGGCGATTTCATGCAGATCACCGCCCCGCCCTACCAGCTCGACTTCGCCACGCTCGACCTGCCGCCCGCCTTCCGGGACGCGTGGGACGTCGCCGGATGGCGGTCGATGCAGGTGGGCTCCGAAGCCGAGGTGACGCGCGCCTATTCGCTCGCCAGCCGCCCCGAGGACAAGGGGCAGGCCGTGTTCAACATCCGCCTCGCCGTGCCGCCTGCGGGCCGCGAGACGGAGGTACCGCCTGGCATCGTGTCCTCCTGGCTGTTTTCGGTGCAGCCCGGCGACGACATCACGCTGTCCGGTCCGTTCGGCGATTTCCACGTTCAGCCGACCGGGCGCGAGATGATCTATGTCGGCGGCGGCGTCGGCATGGCCCCGCTCCGTGCGATGATCCATCAGGAACTTGCGCGGGGCACCGAACGCCGCATCCGTTATTTCTACGGCGCGCGGTCTGCGGCCGACCTGTTCTATTCCGAGGAGTTCGCCGCGCTCGCCGCTCGGCACGAGAATTTCAGCTGGACGCCCGCCCTGTCGGACCCGGCGCCGGGCGACCGCTGGACCGGCGCGACCGGTTTTATCCACGACACGCTCAGGGCCGAGATGAGCGGCCACCCCACACCCGAGGACTGCGAGTATTATCTCTGCGGACCGCCTGTGATGATCTCGGCGGTTCTGGCTACGCTGGAGCGGCTTGGTGTCGAAGCATCCTCAATCTTTTACGACGATTTCGGAGCCTGATGGACATGACGTGCCTACATACCCCCTCCAGACGCATGGCTCTCGGGCTGATCGGCGCGACGCTGGTCTTGCCGCGGGCCGCCAGCGCGGGTGGCCTCGACACCGTTTCGGGAAGCGCCTTCGGAACTCATTGGCGCATCGCCGCGCCGGCCGGCAGTGGCATTGCCCGGCTGGCACCCGGCATCGACAGCCTGTTTGCGGAGGTCGACCGGCAATTCTCGCCCTGGCGCAGCGACAGCGCCATCAGCCGTTTCAATACCGGCCCGGCCGGTCTGCACACGACAGGGCCGGCCCTGATCGCGGTGACCGCCGCGGCGCTGGACATTGCCGAGAGGAGCGCGGGCGCCTTCGATCCCACCGTCGGGCCGCTTGTTGCACGATGGGGTTTCGGACCGATTGACCGGGGCGGCGCGCCGGACTGGCGCGGGCTGTCTGCCGGACCGGCAGGGCTGGCCAAGGCGCGGGCCGGGCTGACGCTCGATCTCTGCGGCATCGCGAAGGGCTGGGCGCTGGACCGCGCCGCCGATCTTGCGCGCGCCGCCGGTTTCGAAAACCTCCTTCTCGATCTGGGGGGCGAGTTCATCGCACTTGGCCGGCACCCCGACGGGCGGGACTGGCGCCTTGCGGTGGAGGCGCCGCTGACATCCGGACCGCCGCCCGCGGCGTTGCGATTGCCCGACGGGGCCGCCGCCGCCACATCGGGCATGCGGGCGCAAAGCTATAGTCTGAACGGGCGTCTCTACAGCCACATCATCGACCCCGGCGCCCGGTCTCCGGTGGCGGGCGGGCTGCGCTCGGTGACCGTCGTCGCGCGGGACGCATTGACGGCCGATGGCTGGGCCACGGCGCTCTGTGCAGCGGGCGAAGAGGCAGGCCCCGCCCTCGCCGAACGTCACGACATCGCGGCCCTGTTTCTGATCGAGGATCAGGGCGCGGTGCACGAGATCCGGACCGGGCCGATCGCCGAGGTGATCCTGTGAGGGAGAGGGCGCGCTGATGGAAATCCTCTTCGCCATCGCTGTCGTCTCGCTGGCGGCCGGCGGGATCGGCCTCGGCCTCGTGCTCGGGCGGGGGCCGGCGCGGACAAGCTGCGGCGCGGCGGATCACCTTGCGGTCGGTCGCTGCGCCGACTGCCCGCTGCGACGGCGCGTGCAACGAAAGGACGGACAATGACGGAATACCGCATCGGTACGATCATGCGTAAGGACAGCCCGATCCTGACCGCCGAAACACCGATCCGGCGCGCGGTCGCGGTGCTGGTCGATGCACGGGCCGCCGCGGCGGCGGTGCTTGGCGATGACGGGCAACTGGTGGGTATCCTCACGCAGAAAGACTGCTTCCGGCCTGCGCTTCATGCCAGCTATCACCGTGAATGGACGGGACAGGTGGGCGATCACATGTCACGCACGGTGACCTCGGTCGACGTGGACGACGAGGTGATCCGAGTGGCCGAGATGTTCCTGGCGCATCCCCACCGCGTCTTCCCGGTGCTGGACGGCGCGCGTGTGGCGGGCATGCTGCACCGCTCGGATGTGCTGGCCCTTCTGACGCGTTTCGGCTGAGAGACCGCTTGGCCGCCACCGAGGCCGGCTTTGCGCCGCGTGTGGAGGGCATGCAGTTCAAAAGTCCCGGCGTGGCGGGTGTCACGTCACGATCCTTCTAATAAAAGACCGCGGCGAAGACCAATTCTGAAAGCAGACGATTCAAACTGAAAAGAACAGGTTTGAGCGCCACAGCAACCACTTCTGCGTCGCGAATGATGTTTTTGCACGTGGCATTCGTATCACGTTAGGTTTCGCCCGCACCGCCGCTTCATGCTATGCGTGGACCGGCACTTGGAAGGTGAAGTCAAAGCGGCTGGAAAGGTACCGGTGACCGATATGCATCACGCTTTCGAACGGGTATCGAGGCCATTGCTTTGCTGAAGCTTCGCATTGGCTTGATGTGCTTTGCGCTGCTGTTAGCAACGGCATCGAAAGCCGCTGCGTGCAACTTCTCTTCAAACGCGCAAATGGAGTCGCTTCTTTATGAGTTCGGATGGTCGTTGCGGGGCATACCAACAGCAAACAGCTTCGAGCGATCAGTTTCCGACCTGAGCTCCCGACGTCCCGGACGGTACCGCAAGACAGTTTTGACGCCGTTCGTCGGATGCAGCACTGTGCAGATTGAGGTCGTCCACGGCACGGCGATATGGCCGTGGATTGATTTCCGATCAATGGCCACCCGATCCGCATGGGATATTTTTTCCTTTGACCCGGGCGACATCGCCGACATCCGGCTGTCTCAAGGTCAATCGATGTTTTACGACAGCTCTCTCGATGACTCCTTTGGCCCCATAAGGGCGAGTCTTTTCCTTGAATGTCGAGGCGGAGAGAACTGCATAAGCCAATCATTCGAACTTCGAGCGATGGAAGGGGACGGACCCGTCATACAGGAATATGAGGTTGAGATCAGCGAAACTTATCTATGGGTGACCTTTCCAGAGGAAGACAGGGAGCTGTTTCAGATGGTCATTCTGGAATGGCTTCAATCTCGGTGAAATAAGTGTCCATGTCCTCTTTGTAGAACGCAAATGCTGCCGAGAAAACATTGACGTGGGCTAAGACGTGCCGGTCGGAAGAGGGCTATACCGGCTTGTAATCACCGCCTCCTTGCGGGGGCCCGTGACATGCCAGCGGGCGCTCCAATTGGGCCAGTCCGTCAGATCGTACCGCACCTCATATATGTCGGGCGGGCAGATATGGCGGGCCTCGGGCGCATCGCCGGTCAGCTCATGGAACGGTCGGCCGTCGTCGAAATACACCCGCAGCAGCCCCGCCTCCTCCCGCCAGAGATAGCGTCGTGTCGCCTGCATCGGGGCGGTGTCGCCATAGCGCAGCAGCCCGGTTTCGATCTGGGTCAGGCCGGTGCCGTCCGGCTGCCAGACGGCCTCTCCCTCCAGCAGGCCGGACAGCCCCGCGCGCCGGTCCTCGATCTGCCTGTCCAGCCGCCAGACACCTTCCAGATCGGCCAGCGCGATCACTCCGCAAACACTCCGGTCGAGACATTCCCCCAATCGTCGGTGAACCGCACCGCGTTGCCGCCATCATGGTGGAGGTCATAACAATCCCACGCATCGCCGGGGGGCCATTGGCTGCAGTAGCGCCCGCCTTCGGCCCGCCAATAGCCCCAGCTTGTCTCCGCCGCGCGATAAAGCGTGCGCCCTGAGGGCAGGAAGCGCTGGAAATCCCCGTTTTCGTAAACCAGATCATGGGCGGTCAAAAGCGCGGTCATGCCGCTATCGTCCAGCCGCTCCCACACCGTGCCCGCGGCTCCGAGTGTGCGGATACCGGCGCAATCGTCGCGGAACGCAGTAGCCATGGCGCCGATCCCGTCGAGCGGCAGGATCTCGGCCATATCCGCAGACAGCGCGAACTGCATCTCGCGGCCATTGCGCAACGCCTCCCACAGCGGCGAGGTCATCCCGACGGAAAACACGATCCCGCTGATCCCGGACCCGCTGCCGCCGCCCGTCACGCGGCCCTGACCCGGCATGGTGAACCCCGGGGCGATATCCAACGCATAGGCGACGGGGGTGCCGGTCTCGTAGCCGGCGGTCCCGACGCGGATCCGTATCTCTGCAAAGGGCTCCTCCGCACCGATTATGCAGGTTGCACGGAAGACCGCCGCATCCGCATGCGGGGCCCCGAAGGCCAATGTCATGCGGGTGTCTGCGGGGTCCTGATCGACAAGCCGGTCATAGCGCCAGGTCATCGTCTCCTGGGCGGCGCCCGGCATACCCGCCAGCGCCAGAAGGGCAGCCAGCATCAGGGGGCGATGAAAGGTCATGGACGTGGCTCCGCTGCCGAGAGGCTGGCCTCAGGCTAAGGCCAACCGCCCCCGGCGGACAACGGTATTCGCCCGGCCGACCCTGCGACACACCCGTTGCTTGTCCTTCGGGCGCGAGCTTCGTAAGACGGCGGCGCGCCCGCGCTTACCAGAAGGACCACCCATGATCCCCCGATATTCCCGCCCCGAAATGGTTGCCGTCTGGGAGCCTGCCACCAAGTTCCGCATCTGGTACGAGATCGAGGCCCATGCCTGCGACGCGCAGGCGGAACTGGGCGTGATCCCGAAAGAGAACGCCGAGGCCGTTTGGAAGGCGCGCGACGTCCCCTTCGACGTTGCGCGGATCGACGAGATCGAGGCCGTCACCAAGCATGACGTCATCGCCTTTCTGACCCATCTGGCCGAGATCATCGGCCATGAGGAGGCGCGTTTCGTCCATCAGGGGATGACCTCGTCGGACGTGCTCGACACAACCCTGAACGTGCAACTGGTGCGCGCCGCCGATATTCTGCTGGCCGACATGGACGCCCTGCTGGACGCCCTGAAACGCCGCGCCTATGAACACAAGATGGATGTCCGGATCGGCCGCTCCCACGGGATCCATGCCGAACCGGTGACCATGGGTCTGACCTTCGCCCGGTTCTATGCGGAGATGGACCGGAACCGCGACCGCCTGCGCGCCGCCCGTGCCGAGATCGCCACCGGCGCCATCTCGGGGGCGGTCGGAACCTTCGCCAATATCGACCCGGCGGTGGAGGCCCATGTCTGCGACCGGATGGGCCTGACGCCCGAGCCGATTTCCACACAGGTCATCCCGCGCGACCGGCATGCGATGTTCTTTGCCACGCTTGGCGTCATCGCCAGCAGCATCGAAAACATCGCGATCGAGATCCGCCACATGCAGCGCACCGAAGTTCTGGAGGCCGAGGAGTTTTTCTCCAAGGGGCAGAAAGGCTCCTCCGCGATGCCGCATAAACGCAATCCGGTCCTGACCGAGAACCTGACCGGTCTGGCGCGCCTTGTGCGGATGGCGGTGATCCCTGCGATGGAGAACGTGGCCCTATGGCACGAGCGCGACATCAGCCATTCGAGCGTGGAGCGGATGATCGGGCCGGATGCCACGGTGACGCTCGATTTCGCTCTGGCCCGGCTGACGGGCGTGATCGACAAGCTGGTGATCTACCCCGACAACATGCTGGCCAACATGAACAAGTTCCGCGGCCTCGTGCATTCCCAGCGGGTCCTTCTGGCCCTGACGCAGGCCGGTGTCAGCCGCGAGGATGCCTATCGGCTGGTCCAGCGCAACGCGATGAAGGTCTGGGACGATGGCAAGGATTTCCGCGAGGAATTGCTGGCCGATGCAGATGTCACCGCCGCGCTTTCGCCCGCCGAGATCGAGGAGAAATTCGATCTCGGCTACCACACCAAACATGTGGACACGATCTTTTCCCGAGTGTTCGGCGACTGATCGGCCAAGGGCGACCCCAGGGGCGGCAGGGCCGCGACCCGGGGTGCCCTGCTCCCGCGCGCCTGCGCCCCGAAAGTCCAAGCCTATCGTCGTGATAGGGTGTTCCGCATTGCCTTTGGTCCGCCCCATGCTACCCTTTCCCCTGCAAGTGACGACACCCAGGATCCGCACCATCAGGGAGACGCGCCATGCGCATCAGAACTCTACTGGCCGGCCTCGTGCTTATGGCCACGCCCGGTCTGGCGATCGCCGAATGCAATTGGGGCGCCGGCATGAACGAAGCATCGATCAGCTGCGCCCAGGGCACGACTTGGGATGACACCACGCAGCGTTGTGTCGCCAGCGTCAGCAGTTAACCACTCCGTCCCGGACCCTTCGCATCCGGAACGACCCTTAACACGCGTCCCCGTAGCCACGAGGGCGCGTGTTTTGGTAGTCACTCCGCGCGGGTCTTCCCCCCCCGCCTCGCTCAGGATCCTGCATGTTCCGTATCGCCGCCACACTTGGTCTGATCTGCCTGCCCATGGGCGCGCTTGCCGTGGGCCCGGAGGATGACCCGCCCCTTCCCACCCAAAGCACCACGACCTGCAGC
Source organism: Rhodophyticola porphyridii (assembly GCF_003688285.1). Lineage (GTDB taxonomy): Bacteria > Pseudomonadota > Alphaproteobacteria > Rhodobacterales > Rhodobacteraceae > Rhodophyticola > Rhodophyticola porphyridii. The sequence continues at coordinate 357,605 of NZ_RCNT01000002.1, read as the reverse complement.
GCAGGAATGATCTGGGATCCGGGCCTTGGCCGCTGCGCCGTGATCCGCAACAGCCGTCTGGGCGATGACGCGCTCTATCGCACGGCGCGGGAACTGGCCTATGCCGGGCGCTACGAGGATGCGATCGCCACGCTCGGGCAGATGTCCGACCCCACCGAAAGCCGGGTCCTGACCACGCTTGGATATGCCCACAGACGGGCGGGGCGGGTCGATCTGGGCATGGCATATTACGACCGGGCGCTCGCCGCCGATCCCGACAATCTGCTGGCGCGCGCCTATCTGGGTCAGGGCCATCTTCTTGCCGGACGCTACAACATGGCCCGCAGAGAGCTTGATGAAATCCGCGCGCGCGGCGGGGCGGGCAGCTGGCCGGAAACGGCACTTGACCGGGCCATCGCCGCAGGTGCGGCGTTCAGCGACTACTGACGCGCGGGCGTATCATCCGCCCGCGCCTTCCGGTGCCCGATCCGGCCTGCGCGACCGCCGCGCGCCCGGCCGATCCTCACCAAAAAACAACCCCTCCGGATGATTGTTGCACCCGGAGGGGTCTCCATGTAGGGGGGTGAACCGCCCTCGGTAACATACATGGCCCCGGCCTGCTCGACTGCGTGTGACCGAATGAAAACCGCAGACAGGCCGGGCGCACACGACTACTGGTTACTGGTCACGAGTTACGAAAATCATGAGTGCAGACGATAATCAGCCCCCGAGACGCGAAACGCATTTTTATGACGTGCTTGGCGCCCCCGTGCGGATCACGTATCGCGAATTGCTTCAGGTGCTGCCCCATCGCCAGACGGTTCTTTTCCTGATTGTCGCGCTGGCGCTCTACATCATGACCGACCGGGATGTGTTCTATCATCTGACCGGTCTGGCAGGGCATCAGGATCACGATCTGATCCCTCTCACCACCCTGATCCCGGCGGGGCTCTGGCTGGTGGAGGCAGCGGTGTATATCAGTGTCTATCTGGTCTGTCTCAACCTGGTGGAGCGGGCCGGGTTCACCACCGTCTACCTGCCGGTCGTGTCTCTGGTTGCAACCAGCACCGCCAGTCTTTTGCGCATGCTGATCGGCTTGCTGGTCCTGCCCGGCACACTTCATGACTTCGCCTACCGGCTGCTGGTCACCGAATTGTGGCTCTACATTTCCACCCAGGCCGTGGAACTGCTCTATTTCCGGTTCATTCTACCGGTCTGCAAGGCGCATCTGAACATCGCCGCCGCTCAGCCGAGTGCCCGAAGGGTCGTCGTCGGCAGACAGTCATTCGCGGCGGAGGAGATCGCCTATATGAGGTCCGAGGATCACTATGTCGAAATTCAGGTGCAGGGCGCGTCGCATTTCGTGCGCGCCCGTCTGTCCGACCTGATCGCGATGGCCGGGGAGGCAGGCGGATTTCAGCCCCATCGCAGCTGGTGGATCTCGCGCAATGCCGTGGCCGATATGGTCCGCAAGAACAGGCGTTACGTCCTGCGCCTGAAAAGCGGCGAGGAGGTGCCCATCGCCCGCGGAAAAACGCAGGAGGCACGCAACTGGCTGGATCGTTCATGAAGATCCGGCCCGCAGCAGGCGCCGGCGCTGCGCGGCATCCCGTGAAATTCGCCGAAAATCCGCGCCATTTAGCCGGGCGCTCGAAACCCCGGCTTAACCTCCCGCCGCGATGTTGCCCCGCAGGTGGGACTATTGGGTAACGGGGCGATGCGATGACGCAGGATGCTGAGATATTGGACGATGCGGTGCCTGACGCCGCGAACAGCCATGCGGCGGTGCAGCCGCTGACATCCGGCCAAAAGGCGGCCGTCATCGTGCGCCTTCTTCTGTCCGAGGAGGTGCCGCTTGCCCTTGACCGACTGACCCCCTCCCAGCAGGAGCGGCTGGCCCGCTATATGGCGACGCTCAGCCATGTGAACCGCGCAACGCTGGCCCGCGTGGTGCAGGACTTCACCACCGCGCTCGACAGTCTCGCGCTGACCTTCCCGGGCGGCCTGCCCGACGCACTGACCCTGCTGGAGCCGCATCTGTCCGCCCCCGCGCGGGAGGGGCTGATGGCCGAGGCAAAGGCCAACGTGCCCGCCAACCCGTGGACGCGCCTGGCGGAGCTCGACGACGAGGAACTTGGCGCCCTCATCGCCAGCGAAAGCGCCGAGGTCTGCGCGATCCTTTTGTCGAAGCTGAGCGTCGCGCGGGCCGCGGCCGTTCTGGGCAAGATGCCCGAAGACCGGGCGGAAGTGATCGCCCATGCGGTATCGCTCACCAGTACTGTCTCGCCCGACGTGGTCGAACGCATCGGCATGACATTGCTGGGCCAGATGACCGACAAGCCGAAAGCCGCCTTCAATGTCAGCGCGGTGGACCGGGTCGGTGCGATCCTGAACGCGGCCTCGGGCTCGATCCGCGAGGCGATCCTCGACGGTCTGGACAAGCGCAACGCGGATTTCGCGCAGGAGGTGCGCCGCGCGATCTTCACCTTCGAACACATCCCCAAGCGGATCAAACCGACCGATGTGCCCAAGATCCTGCGAATAGTGGACCCCGAAAAGATGATCGTGGCCCTGTCCTCGGGCCTGGTGGAGGCCCCGATCGCCACCGAGTTCCTGTTCGAGAACATGTCCAAACGCATGGCCGAACAGATGCGCGAAGAGGCCGAGGCCCGCGGCACACCCCGCCTGCACGAGGGCGAAGCCGCGATGGCCGAGGTCGTGACCGCCATTCGCGAACTGACCGATGCCGGCGAGATCCTGTTGATCCCGCAGGAGGAGGAGGAAGAGGTGTAGCCGCCCCGCCCCCCGCGCCCTATCATCGGGGGATATGGCGGAGGTGCGCGGATGGTTCTGCAATTCACGGATCGCGGCATTTATTGCCCGGCGGGAGATTTTCATATCGACCCGTGGAAACCCGTGCCGCGCGCGCTGATCACGCATGGCCATGCGGACCATGCGCGCCCCGGCCACGGAGCCTATCTCGCCACGCGCACGGCGGCCCCGGTGATCCGCCATCGTCTGGGCGATATCCCGCTGGACACGATCACCTATGGCGAAGCGCGCCGCATCGGTGATGCGCAGGTCAGCTTTCACCCTGCGGGGCATGTTCCTGGCTCGGCGCAGATCCGGGTCGAGATCGGCGGCGAGATCTGGGTCGCCTCGGGCGATTACAAGACTGTCGACGATGGCTTGTCGGAACCGTTCGAGCCCGTTCGCTGCCATGCCTTCATCACCGAAAGCACCTTCGGCCTGCCGATCTACAACTGGCCCGATCAGGCGGTGCTGGCTGCCGATATCAACGGCTGGTGGGCGGAGAACGCCGCCGCGGGCCGCACCAGCGTGCTTGGCGTTTACTCCCTTGGCAAGGCGCAACGGGTTCTGCGCCTGCTCGACCCGTCGCTTGGCCCGATCCTGACCCATGGCGCGGTGGAAGCGACCAACCGGGTGATCCGTGGCCAGGGTCTTGCCCTGCCCGACACGATACAAGTCACCCCCGATCTGGACGCCAAGGCCCACTCCGGCGCAATGGTTCTGGCACCGCCGTCGGCGCTCGGATCGGCCTGGATGCGTCGGTTCGGGGCTGTCTCCACCGGCTTTGCTTCGGGCTGGATGCGGCTCCGGGGGGTACGTCGCCGCCGGGCCGCCGACCGGGGTTTCGTCATCTCGGACCACGCGGATTGGGACGGGCTGAACAGCGCCATCCGCGCCACCGGCGCGGACCGGATTTTCGTAACCCACGGCTATACTGCGCAGTTTTCCCGCTGGCTCACGACCCAGGGCTATGACGCGGGCATCGTCGAAACCGATTATGGCGGCGAAACCCTCGACGAGGTGACGGAGGACGACCCGGCATGATCCGCCTGCTCCTCCTTTTCGCGCTGACCGCCACGCCCGCCTTTGCGCAGGATTTCTGCTTCTGCCTGCGCTGCACCATCGGCACCCATCGCAGCTTCGCCCCCCAGACCGAGGCGATGACGCCCACCGTTCCCCGCGGGCTTTGCACCGTGTCCGAGCGCCTTTTCCCCGGCACCGCAAACCCGGTTCCCGGTGATGTGGTGCTCTATATGAACCAGACACGGGGCGACGTGGAAATGGGCCGCGTCGTGGCTCTTGCCGGGGCAGCTGTGCAGATGATCGACGGGCAGCTTCACATCGACGGCGATGCGGCCGCCACCCTTGCGCTCCCGCCACTCACCCTTCAGCGGCGCACGGATGCGACCGGGGCGCGGCCCACCTGCCCCGCCGGCACACCTGTCGACGCGACCAGCTGCACCATCGCGCAAATCCGCGAAACGCTGCCGAACGGCACCAGCTATGCGATTCTGAATCTCGCCGACGGCACGGATCTCGATGACACCGCCCCGGTCACCGTGCCGCCCGATCACGTCTTCATTCTCGGCGATCACCGCGATCTGGCGCGCGACAGCCGCGTCGGCCAAACAGCGGGCGGTCCGGGCTTTGTAGCGCTTGGCGATATCCTTGGCATTCTGGAAAGCCCCGCACCCTATCTGGAGCGCCCGGAATGAACCGCTTCGCCGCCCTTTTCACCGCGCTGGACCAGACCACCAAGACCAGCGTCAAGACCGCGGCACTTGCGGCCTATTTCCGCGATGCGCCGGACGATGACAAGCTCTGGACCATCGCCCTTCTGTCCGGGCGGCGTCCGAGGCGCACGGTGACCACCACCAAGCTCCGCGAATGGGCGGCCGAGGTTGCGGGCATCCCGCTCTGGCTGTTCGAGGAATGCTATCCCGTGGTGGGCGACCTGTCGGAAACCATCGCACTTGTCCTGCCGCCCGCGACACGGCAAAGCGCGCATTCCCTGAGCCACTGGATCACCAGCCTGCGCGCCCTCGACAAGGCGGAGGATGCCGAAAAGAAGGCCGCGATCCTTTCCGCATGGGATCAGCTTCCGCCGACGGAACGGTTCGTGTTCAACAAACTGATCACCGGTGGCTGGCGCATGGGCGTCAGTCAGAAGCTGATGACCCGCGCCCTGTCTCAGGCCACCGGTATCGACGAGCCCGACCTCACCCATCGCCTGATGGGCGACTGGAGCCCGGAGACGACCAGCTTTCACACCCTTGTGGAGAGGCCGGATCCGGATGCCAGCCTCTCGCGCCCCTACCCGTTCTACCTTGCCTACCAGATAGATGGCGCCCCCGAAGATCTCGGACCCGTGACCGATTGGTTGGCGGAGCGGAAATGGGATGGCATCCGCGGCCAGTTCATTCTGCGCGAAGGTCAGCATTTCCTGTGGTCGCGTGGTGAAGACCTGATGACCGATCGTTTTCCCGAACTTGCGCAGCTGGCAGATTTCCTGCCCGATGGCACCGTGCTGGATGCCGAGGTGCTGGCCTTTGCCAATGAAAAGCCGTTGTCCTTTGCCCGGCTGCAACCCCGGATCGGGCGCAAGACCGTGCCCAAAAAGCTGCTGGCCGAGGCGCCGGTGATCCTGATGGCCTACGATCTTCTGGAATGGGAGGGTACGGATATTCGCGCGCGGCCCCTGTCGGAACGCCGCGCCCTGCTGGAGGGGCTGATCGCGGGCCTTCCGGGCCGCGTGCCGCTTCGCCTGTCCGAAGCGGTGCCGGCGTCCAGCTGGCCCGATCTGACCGCCGCGCGCGCGGCCAGCCGCGAGATCGGGGCCGAAGGTCTGATGCTCAAACGCCTGTCGGCGCCCTATCTCGCCGGCCGCAAGAAGGGCGATTGGTGGAAATGGAAGGTCGACCCGCTGACCATCGACGCGGTGATGATCTATGCCCAAGCGGGCTCCGGCCGGCGCGCCACGCTCTACACGGATTTCACCTTCGCGGTCTGGAAGGGCGAGACGCTCGTGCCCTTCGCCAAGGCCTATTCCGGCCTGACCGATGCGGAGTTCCGCGAAATCACCAACTGGGTCCGCAAGAACACCAAGGAACGGTTCGGCCCGGTCCGGTCGGTTGCACCCGAGCATGTCTTCGAGATTGCCTTCGAGGGTATTCAGGCCTCTCCCCGTCACAAATCCGGCGTCGCGCTGCGGTTTCCGCGCATGCTCCGCTGGCGCAGGGACAAACCCGCCAAGGAGGCCAACACGTTCGAGGATCTGCAACAGATGCTGGCGCAATATGGCTGAGCCGCCCGAAACCCCAGCCCTGCGCGCGCAGTACCATATCCGGCAGGGCGCGACAGGCTCGGAGATTTGGGATGTCCGGAAACTTGTCCGGCTGGCCAAAACGCTCCCGGTGTTGGATGTCCCGCTGGCCGAGATCGGAGAGCTGGACGAGGTCTATTGGTACGGCGGCGGCGATCTCCCCACGGTCCGCTCTATCGCCTCCCACGCAAGGTTGATGGCGGAGGCCGATCTCGCCTGGCCGATCCTGCTCTCTGCCGAAGGTCGGGTGATGGATGGCATGCACCGGGTCGCCAAGGCGGCGATGGCGGGCGAGGAAACGATCCGGGCGCGGCGGTTCCCGGTCACGCCGCCAGCGGATTACCGCGACCGCGACCTGGATGATCTGCCTTATGACTGAGATGCATTGGGCACGCCTCGACGCCGACCGCACACTGACCACAGGCGGCGACCCAGGCGCTGTTTTCCCGTTCTGGAGTTTCACCAAAACGGTGATCGCGGCCACTGCACTGAGCCTTGCGGAAACCGGGCGCATCGCGCTTGACGCAACCCTCCCCGGCGCGCCCTACACACTTCGCCAGCTTCTTCGCCATACCTCCGGTCTGCCGGACTATGGCTTACTGCCGAGCTACCATGACGCGGTGGCGCGGGGCGACACATCATGGGCGTTCAGCGATGTTCTCGCGCGCAGCCTTGCCCATACCCCGGCGCAGGATCCGCAGAGCCAGTGGCGTTACTCCAATATCGGCTACCGATTTGCCCTTTCCCATATGGAAACCGAAACCGGGCATCGGCTTGGCGATCTGATCAGGACGATGTTCACCATACCATTGGGCAGCACCACCCTGCGTCTGGCCCCCTCCCCGGGTGGGTTCGCGGGCATTCACTGGCCAGAGGGGCGCGGCTATGATCCAGGCTGGGTCTATCATCGCTGCCTGATCGGCACATCAACGGACGCGGCCCGGCTCCTCCGCCTGATCCTTGCCGCCCATCCTGGCATGGGGTCAGATCCGGTGCAGCTTGGCGACGGGCCTCCGGGGCGGCCCTGGACACATATCGCCTACGGCACCGGGGTCATGTGCGGCCGGATGGGCCCGGCAGGCTCCGCAACCGGGCATTCCGGCCTCGGCCCGTTCTCCGCCACCGCGGTCTATCACTTCCCCGATCTGGCGGGCGCGCCCACCGTCGCCGCCTTCACCACCGGGGCCCATGAGGGGCCCGCCGAACAGGCGGCTGTCGATATTGCACGCGGTCGCGTGACCTGAGCACCACGCCGCCCGTTTCCGCGCCCGGCCCCGTGTACCCGAGACATGGCCGCGCAAATCTGCTATGACTGGTACCTCGTCGAGGGCCGTAGCCGCCCGGGACCGGATGGCGCCGCGCCCTCTCACATGATCTGGGGAGGACCTTGAAGATGACCGCAGCCGATATCATCAGATATGCCCGCGCCCTCTACCGCGCGCATGGCGATCGGGCCGAAGCCGAAGCCGCCCAACGGGTACGCGTTGAAACCGATGCCGGGAATACCGCCGAAGCCGAAACATGGCGCCGCATCCGGCGTTCAATCCATGAGATGCGCGGCCCAAGAGCGACCTGACCGGCGACAGCCGGGCTGAACTGAACCCGACCGGAGCAGCACAACAAAGCGTTGTCGCCCGTATGGCGGCTGTGTGCAGTCACGCATGGCCCGAACGCGCGTCTGGCCTGCCGAACAGGCCGCGCCTTGGGGCAGGGCGAGCGTTGCATGAAAGGGCGCGTGGGCCTTTCCCAAGGGTCGTCAGCAGATGAGGTTGTTGTCCGCCTCTTCCTCGCGGGTTTCGTCATGCGCGGCGACCGCGATGCCGAAGGTCAGAATACCCACTCGTCCGGCGATCATCAGAACGATCACCACCAACTTGCCCAAGGGAGACAGATCCCCGGTTATGCCCATGCTGAGCCCCACCGTGCCCATGGCCGAAATCGCCTCGAACATCAGCACCTCGAAATCCGCCCCCGCTTCGGTCAGCCCCAGCAGGAACAGCGCGACGAACAGAAGGGCAACGTAATAGGCCAGCGCGGCCGTGGCGCTTTGCAGCCTTTCGGCAGGAACCCTGCGTTTGGCCAGCCGCACCTCGTCCCGTCCCTTCAGTGTCGAGCGCACCAGCCCGAACAGCGCCGCCAGCGTGGTGGTCTTCAACCCGCCGCCGGTGCCGGCGGGCGACGCACCGATCACCATCAGCCCCATTAACACCACCAGCCCCGCCATGGAGATCTCCCCAATCGGCCAGGTATTGAACCCCACCGTCGTTGTGGCGGTCATCACCTGAAAAAACGCGGCCAGCAGGCGGTCCCACGGGCTCAGTTCGGCAATCGAGGCGTCGGCCACGTAGAAGAGCACGGTGCCGCCTGCCAGCAGCCAGAAGGTCACCCGCAGGATCACTTTCGAGGTGAAGCCAAGGTGCCGGGCGCCCCCGGTCAGGTTGCGCCAGGCATCGACAACGATCAGGAAACCCACCGCCCCGAGGATCGATAGCGCGGACAAGGTCAGCACGACCGTTGTATTTGCCTGCATCATCTCGAAACTGGAAGAATTCAGGCTGAAGCCCGCCGTGCAAAATGCCGATATCGCGTGAAAAATCGCGGACCAGAGCGGATTGTCCACCCCTTCGGCCAGAAACGCCAGATAGAGGATGATCGCGCCCACGCTTTGCACCACGAAGGTGAAGATCACCACCGCGCTCAAAAAGCCGCGCACACTGAAATCCTCCGGCAGGCTGAACTCCGCCTTTATGGTCCGTGATCGGACCCGGCTCAGCCGGTCCTGAAACGCCAGCAGGGCGAAGGAGCCGATCGTCATGTAGCCCAGGCCGCCCACCTGGATCAGCAGGATGATCACACCCTCTCCGAACCAGGAAAAACTGCTGCCCGGATCGACCGTCACAAGGCCGGTCGTGGACACTGCGGAACTGGCGATGAACAGCGCATCCAGCACCGATACCGGCACCTCATGCGCAAGCGGCAGGCTCAGCAGGAACCAGCCGAATGCGGTGTAAAGCAGATATCCCAGCAGCAGAAGCTTGGCCGGATGCGTGCGCCTCAGCGTCAGGTGCAGACCCGCCCAGATCCGTCGCAGCCGGTTGGTCCGATGCCCGGATTGGGCCGCGTCCTTGTCCATCGCAAATCCTTCGCCAATCGCTGAATAACGCGGCCGGGCCGGGTCGGTTCCCTAGGCTCAGGCCAATGCGGCCCGTATCTTGGCAGCATTGGCCGCCAGAACGTCGCGGTCTTCCATGGTGCCGGGCGGCCGCAGGCTGACCCCCGCGTGACGCGGCAGCACATGGAAATGGAGATGGAACACCTCCTGCCCGCCCGCCGCCTCGTTGAATTGCTGCAAGGTCACGCCATCTGCCTCGAACGCGGCCATGACCGCATGGGAAAGCTTCTGTACCGAGGCCATGCAGGCCGCCAGTTGCTGTGGCGTCGCATCCAGAATGTTGCGTGCGCGGCTGCGCGGAATGATCAGCACATGGCCATCCGCCCGCGGCATGATATCCATGAAGGCGACTGTATCGTCATCTTCATAGACCCGCTCGGACGGCAGGTCGCCGTTCAGGATCTTCGCAAAAATATTGTCGGGGTCATATCTGGTCACGTGCCTGTCCTCGCTGGCTTTCTTCCGCAGACATAGCGTGTCCCCGCGCCTCAGGCCACATCCGCAACCGAGACGGGTCGGCGGCCCTCCGCCCATTCCCGCGCCGCCGCCCCGAAGGCCGCGAAAAGCGGGCGGGAGACGGGATCCTCCGCCGCGCGATACTCGGGATGCCACTGCACCGAAAGGGTAAAACCCGGCGCATCGGCGATGTAAATCGCCTCGGGCGTTCCGTCCCCGGCATGGCCGTCAATCACTACCCGGACCCCGGCCTGTTTGATCCCCTGTCCGTGCAAGGTGTTGGTCATCACTTCGCGCGCGCCCATCAGCCGGTGAAACGGGCCGTTATCGCTGAATGTCACAGTGTGGCGCAGCGCGAATTTCTCCTCAAGCGTACCATCGGGCGGCATCCTGTGGTTCATCCGGCCCGGCAGGTCGCGGATCTCGGGGTAAAGCGTGCCGCCCATGGCGACATTGACCTCCTGAAACCCACGACAGACCCCGAGAAACGGTTGCCCCCGCTCCACGCAGGCCCGGATCAGGGGCAAGGCAACAGCATCGCGGGCACGGTCAAAGGCGCCATGAGCCTCCGTTTCGGCCTCGCCATATTCCTCCGGATGCACATTCGGCCGCCCCCCGGTGAACAAAAATCCGGCGCAGGTCTCCAGCAACTCGCCGGTGGAGACAAACCTCGGATCCGCCGGGATCAGCATCGGCATGCCGCCTGCCACCTCTGCCACCGCTTCGGAATTCATGGTTCCGCCCGCATGGGTCGGGTATTCATCGTTTACCAGATGATGGTTGCCGATAATGCCGATAACAGGTCGCGCCATATGCTCTCCGCGTCGCATGATCCGCTTTCTATACCTGCCCGGCGTGCCTCTGCAAACCCGCAGCGGGGCGAAATCGTCTGTGCACCCACGCACGCGCGACAGGCCCGGCGTTCATGGCATGCGCGCGGTCACCTCGATCTCTATCTTCATGCGCGGGTCCTGCAACGCTGCCACGATCATCGTCGCGGCGGGCCGCACCTCGCCCAGCCAGGCACGGGTGACAGGCCAGCACGGCTCCCAATCCGTCCGGTCGGGCAGGATGTAGCGCACCCGCACTACATCCCGCATCCCGGCCCCGGCCTCGCGCAGGGCGATGTCGATATTGCGAAACGTCTGCTCCGCCTGCTCCGCCACATCCGTGCTGATCTCCATCGTGGCATAGTCGAACCCGGTCGTGCCGGCCACGAAGATCCAATCGTCGGAGACCACCGCCCGCGAATACCCGATTTCCGCCTCGAAGGCAGAGCCTGAGGAAATCAGGCGCCGGTTCACGCGGCCCCCTCGAACCCCGCGGCCGCGATTCCGGCAAGCGCCGCTTCGGCGTCGTTCTCGGAGCTGTCGCCGGTCACGCCCACGGCGCCGATCACCTCACCCGCCACATCCTTGACCAGAACGCCGCCCGGCACCGGGATCACCTTGCCGCCATAGGCCCCGTTCACCGCGGCCATGAAATATGCCTGCGCCTCGGCCCGCGCCATCTGCGCCGAGCCCGGCATGCCCAGCATCACCGCGCCATAGGCCTTGCCCCGCGCGATCTCGAACCGGCCCGGGCTGGCCCCGTCTTCCCGCTCGAAGGCCAGAACATGACCGCCCGCGTCCAGTACAACCACCGACAAGGGCTTCAATCCCATGGTCCGGGCCTTGGCCCGCGTTTCGGCAACCATCTGCCGGGCCTTCTCCAGTGATATCGTCATCCGTTACCCTCCATTAAGGTTAATGCCACAAGCGGCATCCCCGCCGCGCTGTCCTACGCGGCTTTCCATTCCAGCCTCCGTGCATGAAGGATCGGCTCTGTGTAGCCGCTTGGCTGCACGCGGCCCTTGAACACCAGATCGCAGGCCGCCGCGAAGGCGATCCCGTTGAAGCCGGGGGCCATCGGAACATAGGCGGGATCGTCGGCGTTCTGGCGGTCCACGACCTCCGCCATCTTGCGCATCACTTCCATCACCTGAGCCTCGCTCACCACCTGATGATGCAGCCAGTTGGCGATGTGCTGCGCGGAGATCCGGCAGGTCGCCCGATCCTCCATCAGCCCCACATCATTGATATCGGGCACCTTCGAGCAGCCCACGCCCTGATCGATCCAGCGCACCACGTAGCCAAGGATGCCCTGGGCGTTGTTCTCCACCTCGCGCAATATCTGCTCCTCGCTCCAGCGCCGATAGGCCGCAAGCGGGATATCGAGAAGCGCCGTGACATAGGCCCGCCGCCCGCCAGCGGCCAGGCTTTCCTGCACCGCGGCCACATCCACCTGATGATAATGCAGCGCATGAAGCGTGGCCGCCGTGGGCGATGGTACCCAGGCGCAATTCGCCCCTGCCCGCGGATGTTCGATCTTGGCCTCCAGCATGGCGGCCATCTTGTCTGGCATCGCCCACATCCCCTTGCCGATCTGCGCCCGCCCCTTCAGGCCGCATTCCAGCCCGATATCCACATTCTGGTTCTCATAGGCGGTGATCCAGGATTTCCGCTTGATGAAATCCTTGCGGCTGAACGGCCCGGCTTCCATCGAGGTGTGGATCTCGTCCCCGGTCCGGTCCAGAAACCCGGTATTGATGAACGCCACCCGATGTCTCGCCGCACGGATGCATTCCTTGAGGTTGACCGATGTGCGCCGTTCCTCGTCCATGATCCCAAGCTTGACCGTGTAGCGCTCCAGCCCCAGAACCGCCTCGATCTTCGTGAAACTGGCATCCGCGAAGGCCACTTCCTCGGGCCCGTGCATCTTCGGCTTCACCACATAGACCGACCCGGCAACCGAATTGCGCGCGCCTTCGGTCTTGCGCAGGTCGTGGCAGGCGATCAGCGTGGTGATCATCCCGTCCATCAGCCCCTCGAACGCCTCGGAGCCGTCCTTGAGCAGGATTGCCGGATTGGTCATCAGGTGACCCACATTCCGGACCAGCATCAAGGCCCGCGCCCTGACCTCCAGCGGGCTGCCATCGGGTGCGCAATACTGCAGATCGCCGGCCAGCTTCCGGGTCATCTTCCGGCCGCCCTTTTCGAAGCTCTCCTCCAGATCGCCCTTCATCAGGCCAAGCCAGTTGCCATAGGCCAGAACCTTATCCTCGGCATCGACGCAGGCCACGCTGTCCTCGCAATCCATGATTGCCGACACCGCCGCCTCCATGCGCACATCGGCCAGAAGCGCCTGATCCCGGCTCCCGATCGGATGAGCGCGGTCGAAGACCAGTTCCACATGCAACCCGTTATTGACCAACAGGATCCGGTCGGGCGCCCGCCTGTCGCCCACGTAACCCGCGAATTTTTCGGGCGCGACAAGCGGCTTGTCGTCGATCAGCAGGGCGTCCTTTTCCACATGGTAGCGCCTCACATCCGCATGGCTCGCCCCCACGATCGGAAACGCCTCGTCCAGAAACACGCGCGCACGCGCCACAACCCGCGCGCCCCGGCCACGGTCATACCCTTCGGAAGGCGGCAGGCTGCCCATCGCGTCGGTGCCGTAAAATGCGTCGTAAAGGCTGCCCCAGCGCGCATTGGCGGCATTGAGCGCAAAACGTGCATTGGTAATCGGCACCACCAGCTGCGGCCCGGCCACTGAGGCGATCTCGGGGTCGATCCGCGAGGTGTCGATCTGGAAATCCTCGCCCTCAGGCACCAGATAGCCGATCTCCTTGAGAAATACGTGATAGCTGTTCGGGTCATGCACCTGCCCGCGCCGCGTCACGTGCCAGTCATCAATCTGGCGCTGCAGCACCTCGCGCTTTGCCAGAAGCGCGAGGTTTTTCGGCGCCCCGTCATGCAACAGGTCCGAAAACCCTTCCCAGAAGGCCGCTTCATCCACACCGGTGCCCGGCAGCGCCTGCGTTTCTATGAAATCCGCCAGTTCCCGCGCCACCTGCAAGCCCGCCCGCGCAACCCGATCTGTCATCGTTGTCCAACCCTTTGCTGCCCGCCGCGGGGCCTTTCGCCATACAATGGTATGCAGTTAGAAAAAATCGGGCCGGGAGGCAAGGAAGCTGCGCGCCGATACAGCAGGAGATCAGCGCCGGCGCGCCCGATCCGCACGACACCGCAGCGAGCAGTACTGCACCTCGTCCCAGACATCCGCCCATTTCCGGCGCCAGCTGAACGGGCGCCCGCAGGTTTTGCACAGCTTTGTGGGCAAGTCACTTTTCTTCTTTGTAATCATATACCTGAACACCATACTAGATGTGGAAGATTCCGTTCATGACGCTCCCCTCCATCGCACCTAGCGCCGGAGCCCCTCGGGTCCAAACCTGCGCCTTCTTGCCCGCCGCCGCGCGCTGGCCTACCGTGCCAGCAATCCGCAACAATCTGTGAGCCGCTTCCCGTGAAAGACGCCGCCCCTACGGCCATTCATCTGGCCGATTACCGCCCCCCGAATTATTTGATCGACGAGGTGCATTTGAGCTTTCGGCTTGACCCGGGCGCGACGCGGGTGATCTCCCGCATCCGCTTTCGGGCGAATCCCGAAGGGCTGGACGATGGCAATCTTATCCTGGATGGCGAGAAGCTGCGCCTGGTGGAGGCCCGCATCGATGGCAGTCCCCTGACCGCGCTCGATTATCTGCTGACCGATACGCATCTGACCGTGCCCGCCGCGCGCCTGCCCGGAGACAGTTTCGTCTGGGAGGCCGAGGTCGAAATCGCGCCCAGGGACAACACTGCGCTGGAAGGTCTCTACATGTCCAACGGCATGTATTGCACTCAGAGCGAGGCGGAGGGCTTCCGCAAAATCACCTTCTACCCCGACCGGCCGGACGTCATGGCACCGTTCACCGTGCGGATCGAGAGTGAACTCCCAGTGCTGCTGTCGAACGGGAACCAGACCAGCCAGGGCCCCGGCTTTGCCGAATGGCACGACCCATGGCCCAAACCCGCCTATCTGTTCGCGCTGGTGGCGGGCGATCTCAGGCCGGTGTCGGACAGGTTTACCACGATGGATGGCAAGGAGGTGGCGCTCAACATCTGGGTCCGCCCCGGGGATGAAGACCGCTGTGGCTACGCGATGGATGCCCTGAAACGTTCCATGACCTGGGAAGAGAACGTGTATCGCCGCGCCTACGACTTGGATATTTTCAACATCGTCGCCGTTGATGATTTCAATATGGGCGCGATGGAAAACAAGGGATTGAACATATTCAACTCTAAATATGTTCTCGCCAGCCCCGAGACCGCCACCGATCGCGATTTCGATTTCATCGAGCGGATCATCGCCCATGAATACTTCCACAACTGGACGGGCAACCGCATCACCTGCCGCGACTGGTTCCAGCTTTGCCTGAAGGAGGGCCTGACCGTCTTCCGCGACCAGCAGTTCACCGAGGACATGCGCAGCGCGCCGGTTAAACGGATCGAGGATGTGCTGCAACTGCGCACCCGCCAGTTCCGGGAGGATGCGGGCCCGCTGGCCCATAATGTTCGTCCCGACAGCTATATCGAGATCAACAACTTCTACACCGCGACCGTCTACGAGAAGGGTGCGGAGCTGATCCGCATGCTGCGGCTGCTCGTCGGCGTGGAAGCCTATGATCAGGCCCTTCAGCTCTATTTCGACCGCCATGACGGTCAGGCCTGCACGATCGAGGATTGGCTGGCCGTGTTCGAGGATGTCACCGCGCGCGATCTGAGCCAGTTCAAACGCTGGTACACGCAGGCCGGCACGCCCCATGTGACTGTCCGCGAGCATTTCGAGGACGGGACCTATCGGCTCACCCTGCGCCAGACGGTGCCGCCGACCCCCGACCAGCCGCTGAAGGAGCCCGCCGTGATCCCGGTCGCCTTCGGACTGCTCTCGCCCGCGGGGATCGAAACCCATCCGACCCGGATCATCGAACTGGTGGACCCCGAAACCACGATCGTGATCGACGGGCTGGCCGAGAGGCCCGTTCCGTCGCTTCTGCGCGGCTTCTCTGCCCCGGTGATCCTGGATCACGCCCCGAGCTTCGAAGACCGGGCGCTGCTTCTGGCCCATGACACCGATCCGTTCAACCGGTGGGAGGCCGGGCGCAGTCTCGCACGGGAAACGTTGCTAGCCATGCTTGCGGACGGCACGGCGCCCGCGCCCGCCTTTCTGGACGGGCTTGCGCGACTGGCCGCGGACGAGACGCTCGATGCGGATTTTCGCGCCCTGGCGCTGGCGCTTCCGTCGGAGGATGACATCGCCCAGGGCGCGGTCGATGCCGGTCTGGTGCCTGATCCAACGGCGATCCATGCGACGCGCAAGACCCTGAAAGAGACAATCGGCCGTCACCTGAAACCCACGCTCGACGCGCTTTACGAGGCGATGGATCCGGGCCCCGTCTACAGCCCCGATGCCGGGCAGTCCGGCAAGCGCGCACTGCGCAACGCTGCGCTCGGCCTTACTGCACATCTCGATGCCGGAGAGCGGGCGCTCGCCCATTACGAGGCGGCCGACAACATGACCGATCAACTTGCAGGGTTCGGCTGCCTGCTCGATATCGGCGACCCCGACATCGCCACCCGGTTCCACGACCAGTGGCGGGATGACCGGCTGGTGATGGACAAATGGTTCCTGCTCCAGATCGCCCATGCGGCGCCGGAAAAGGCGGTGGCGCTGGCCGAAACCCTTACCGGGCACCCGCTGTTCGACTGGAAGAACCCCAACCGCTTCCGGTCGCTGGTTTCCGGCCTGACGGTGGGCAACCCGGCGGGGTTCCACGATCCGTCCGGGGCGGGCTACGCCTTTCTGGCGGATTGGCTGATCCGGCTCGACCGGCTGAACCCGCAGACCGCGGCGCGGATGTCCACCGCCTTCGAAACCTGGAAACGCTACGATGCAGACCGTCAGGCGCTGATCGCGGCGGAGCTTACGCGGATCGCCGGAACCGACGGGCTCAGCCCCGATCTGAGCGAGATGATCGCCCGGATACGCGCCTAGCGGATCGCCTGCGTCACCAGCCACAGGCCTGCGATCAGCACAGGCTGGTGCACCAGATAGATGATCAGGGAATGCCGCCCCGGCCAGGCCAGACGCCGCGCCACCGGGCCCGGCACCCTCGGGCGCGGCAGCCGGCCGGAAAGATCCAGACCGCGCGCCAGCGCCAGACCGGCCAGAAACGGCGCCAGCCAAGGGAAAACGGGCTCGTAATCCAGGGTTGGCGGCCAATAGGTGCCCAGCCCCGTCCACCAGAACCACGGCGCATTCAGGGCGTCGAACCGGACATATTGCGGCAGCAGGAATACCGCCAGCGCCACCGCCAGCGTGGCCGGCGCGGGCAGCCGCAGAAATGCGAGCCCGATCAGGCTGCATGCGGCAATCGAGTGCAGAATGCCGAAATAGATGAAGCTTTGCGGCATCGCCACATAGGTCGCCGCGGTGACCAGAAAGGCCGCGCCCGTCACCACGCCAAGCCGTCGCCAGAATGCGGGCCAGCGCATGCCGCGCCCATGGGCCAGCCACAGGCTGACACCGGCCAGAAACAGGAAACTGCCCGCCACCAGCTTGGCAAAGAGCGCCCAGCCCCCGGTGATCGCCGTTGCGGGCGGCACATAGCCGAACAGCGCGAGATCGAAGGTGAAATGATAGATCACCATCCCCGCCAGCGCCGCTGTCCGCGCCAGATCCAGCGCGGCGATCCGCGCCACGCCACCCGTTTCCGCCTCTGTCACGCTTGCCACGGTCCTGCCTCTGCCAGTTTCGGGGCAGAGTAGCGTCTCGGGCCGTCGCCGCCACCCCCGATCCGCAAAGACCCGCCCATCATCGTCCCGTCATCTTCGTTTCATCGGGGCGTCACGGAGATCGTGTTTCTGCCTGTCATGGATATCGCGGCCCGCACCGACCCGTTGATCGCCGAACGCGCGCCATGGCTCTTTTCGGACCGCCCGGGCATTGCTCGGGCGCGGGCGCTCTTGAACCTGCTTCTGGGCTATCGGCGCACGCTTGCCCTTGGCGCGGCGCTGCAACCGCTGCCAATGCACCAGATCATGGCCCATCTCGCCCGTCTGATCGCGCAAGACGTCACCGTCCGCGGGCTGGCCCATCTTCCCGTGTCGGGCCCCGCGCTGATCGTCGCCAACCATCCCACCGGCATTGCCGACGGGATTATCCTGCATCATCTGATCGGTCAGCGCCGGAGCGATATCTTCATCATGGCCAATGCCGATATTCTGCGCGTCCTGCCGCAGATGGAGGAGCTGATCCTGCCGGTGGAATGGCGCGTGGAAAAACGCGGGCACGCCAAGACGCGGGCGACGATGCTGGCGCTGCACCGCGCCATTGGCGACGGCAGGCTCGGGGTGATCTTCCCCTCGGGTCGTCTGGCAAAACGCCGGGGTCTGCGGCTTGAGGAACGCCCCTGGATGGCCTCCGCCGCGATGATCGCGCGGAAGTTCGGGCTGCCGGTGATCCCGGTGCATATCCGCGCGCGAAACTCGGCACTTTTCTATGCGTTCGACGCGCTCCACCCCAGCCTGCGCGACATCACCCTGTTTCACGAGACACTGAACAAAGCCCGCCAGCCGTTTCGCGTGACCATCGGCCGTCCCGTGCCGCCCGCCTCCCTGCCCGCTGACGGAACCGAAGCGATCGGTGTCCTGCGCCGCCGGACCTTGTCGCTTGCCGGACGCGATCACCATCCCGGGTTTTCGCTCCTCGCCGCCGGCCGCCCGGTCTTCGGCCAGCCGCTGGCCTAAGCTTTCCCAATCCGTGCCATATTGCGGGCGCAATACCGACCTATCCAGATTCGATGACTGGCGACTTCGAATATCGCGCCCGCCATGGCGGGCTTGCCCTCAGCATCGTGGCGTTTGCGGGCCTCGCCCTGCTTTCGGCGTTCCTGTGGCAATCGATGCCCGGTTTCGTGCTGCTTCTGATGATCCCGGCGCTTGCGGTCTGCCTTTGGCAGATGATCGTGACCCCGGTTTACGGGCTGCATCTGTCCCGCGATGTCTGGCATATTCTTGAAGGCCCGAACGACCGGCACCTGCCCACCGCCTCCATCGCCCATCTGCGGGTCAGCGACCGCGACGGCACCGCGCGGTGCACGATCGTGATGACCGATGGCGCGGAAATCGAGCTGCCCGATCTGGCCGTTCCCTCGCCCCTGGTGCTGATCCGCGAGGCCACGAACCGCGGCATTCCGGTGCGCGAGATCTGATCTAATCCGCCGATGTCATGCGCGCAGGCCGCGGCTGCGGCAGAACCGGCGCGGGCACCAGCCCGGCAGGGCGCAGAACCGGCCGGGTCGGCGGCCTGCAATACGCCTGCCGGCGAACCCAGTTCCGCATCTCCTCGCGCTTGCGGCGCGAATGAAACGGCCCCCAATCGGCGGCCACGCCGCGCATTCCTTCGGCAACGACCCCGTCACGCGGCACCGTGGCGGCCATGATCCGAATTCCGCAGCGCAGATTGGCGGCCCCGTCCAGCAGGCCCTGCCCGGTGCGGACCTCGCAATTGCGCCAGCGCGCGGTGCCGGGCGCGATCTGCACCAGTCCGAACCAGCGGCCACCGCCGCCCACGGCGCGGGGCCGGTGGCTGCTTTCATGCCAGGCCAGCGTGGAAACCAGCCCCGCCCAGAACGCCGCACGCTGTGCCCGGTCGGCCGCCTCATAGGCCGGGCACCAGGCCTCGATATCGCTTGGCACCACATCCAGCAGGTCCGATCCATGCCCGCGCAGGGCTGCCATCACCGCAAGGCTCCATCGCGTGGCCCGCGGATGGCGGCCGTCCCACTGCATCGCGGGCACCGACCATTCGGGGCGCTGAACCGGCATGGGGCTCAGCCACGGGGCCATGGCGGAGCCCTCGAAATCCGCGGGAAGATTGATCTGCGGGCTTACCGTCATCGTGGCGGCCGTCACGCCGCCATCGGCGCGGTCCACCTCCTGCGCGCCGAGCAATCCAGGCCAGAGCCCGATCAAAATTCCATAACAGGCCAGTCGCAAGTTCATGCGTAGCCCCCCTCCCAGATATAGCGCTGCACAGCCTGACGAGTCGTTAACCATACGGCAAGCCCGCCCGGGGCCGGATTCGGGAAACAATCCACAAGCCTGTGGAAAACGTGGGATTCACCCCTTCCGGCACGCCCTCGGGGGGCTCCGTCAGGGCAGTGTTTTCCACATCGCCTCTGTCGCGCATCCACTGTCTTCAGAGGTATAAATCCAGTCATCAACAGGGCATGCGGGCAAAACCGACCATGCAGCGCGGGAGGTTATGCCCGGCAGTAGCTTTGCTGGCTGATCCAGGCGCGCATCTCTTCGCGCTTGTTCCGCATCACCATCGGCCCCCAATCGGCCGCGATCCCGTCGCCACCGGCCGAGATGACACCGTCGCGCGGCACGGTATTGGCCCAGATCCGCAGCGCGCAGCGCAGATTGGCCTCGCCATCCTGAAGCGCCGTACCGCTGCGCGCCGCGCACCCGTAACCCCTTGCCGTCGCAGGGGCGATCTGGACCAGACCGAACCAGCGTCCGCCGCCGCCGACCGCCTCGGGCCGCCACGTGCTTTCGTGTTTCGCAAGCGCGGACAACAGCCCCGTCCAGAAGGCCGCGCGCTCCTGCACACTGGCCTCGGGATAGGCCGGACACCACGCCCTGATATCGTTCGGAACGATCTCGGTCAGCACGGCGGCGTCACCGTCCAGCATCGCAAGGGACGCTTCGGTCCAAAGCGCGCCGTCGGGCCGGAAATCCCAACGCATCGGCGGCGTCATGTTGCTGGTGGACATGTCCGGCGTGGCGGACACACATCCGCCAAGGCCCAGAAGCCCCACACATAAAACGATCCGACCCCAGAACTGGCTCATAACTGACCTCAAAAAGGAAACAATCTTGCAGGCACGGCTATCTGCCCTGCCGGGTGGCAGCATGCAACCTGTCCGAAAGTCCATAGGCCGAACCTTGCCGAAACCTCGCGGATCCGGGCAGTATTCCACTTGCTACATCGCGGTTTCATATGCCTCGCACACGTCGCGGCTCCACACGACAGATGGCCGCCGCCTCTTGCCCCACCCCGGCACCTCGCCTAAACCGCGACTGACATCCTCGTGGAGACCGACATGCTCGATCTGACCTATGACACGCCCAAGCCCAAAGTGATCCCCGGCGCCAAGCAGGACTGGGAACTTGTCATCGGTATGGAGGTGCACGCACAGGTCTCCTCCAAAGCCAAGCTCTTCTCGGGCGCCTCCACCAGTTTCGGGGCCGAACCCAACTCCAACGTCGCCTTCGTGGATGCCGGCATGCCCGGCATGCTGCCGGTGATCAACGAATTCTGCGTCGAACAGGCGGTGCGCACGGGCCTTGGCCTGAAGGCGGAGATCCACCTGCGCTCCGCCTTCGACCGGAAGAACTACTTCTATCCCGACCTGCCGCAGGGCTATCAGATCAGCCAGCTTTACCACCCGATCGTGGGCGAAGGCGAAGTCCTCGTCGAAATGGGTGACGGCACCGCGCGCACGGTGCGGATCGAGCGTATCCATCTGGAACAGGACGCGGGCAAATCCATCCATGACATGGACCCGTCCATGTCCTTCGTCGATCTCAACCGCACCGGTGTCGCGCTGATGGAGATCGTCTCCCGCCCCGACATACGCGGGCCGGAGGAGGCCGCTGCCTATGTCACCAAGCTGCGCCAGATCCTGCGCTATCTGGGCACCTGCGACGGCAACATGCAAAACGGCAATCTGCGCGCGGATGTAAACGTGTCGGTCTGCGCGCCCGGCCAGTACGAAAAGTATCAGGCCACGCAGGATTTCTCTCATCTGGGCACGCGGTGCGAGATCAAGAACATGAACTCCCTGCGGTTCATCCAGCAAGCCATCGATTTTGAGGCGAAGCGCCAGATCGCCATTCTGGAATCCGGCGGCTCGGTTCATCAGGAAACCCGGCTCTACGACCCGGACAAGGGCGAAACCCGGTCCATGCGGTCCAAGGAGGAGGCGCATGATTACCGGTATTTCCCCTGCCCCGACCTTCTGCCGCTGGAGATCGAACAGGAATGGGTCGATCATATCGAGGCCACCCTGCCCGAGCTTCCGGACGCCAAGAAGGCCCGGTTCATGGGTGAGTTCGGCCTGTCGGACTATGACGCCAGCGTGCTGACCGCCGACACCGCATCGGCGGCCTATTTTGAAGCCGTCGCCGCCGGCAGCGATGGCAAACTGGCCGCGAACTGGGTCATCAACGAGCTTTTCGGACGCCTCAAGAAGGAAGATCACGACATCACCGAAAGCCCTGTCTCGCCCGCGCAGCTTTCCGGCATCATCATGCTGATCAAGGCAGGTGACATCTCCGGCAAGATCGCCAAGGAGCTGTTCGAGATCGTCTATACCGAGGGCGGCGACCCCGCCGAAATCGTCACGGCGCGCGGCATGAAACAGGTCACCGACACCGGCGCCATCGAGGCCGCGGTGGACGAGATCATCGCCGCCAATCCTGATCAGGTGGAAAAAGCCAAGCAGAACCCCAAGCTTGCGGGCTGGTTCGTGGGACAGGTGATGAAAGCCACCGGCGGCAAGGCCAACCCCAAGGCCGTGAACGAGATCGTTTCCAGGAAACTGGCGGGCGGCTGACGGACCCAGGGGCCTTGACCTTGCTTCAGGACCCTTTTCGCTTATGATCCCGTCCGTCACGCGCGCGAGGGGCAAATGCAGAAATACGAGTACAAGGTTGTTCCGGCCCCGGAAAAGGGGGTGAAGACCAAAGGTGTAAAACCCGGTACGCCACGGTTTGCCCAGACTCTGGAAAACCTGATGAACGGGCTGGGCGCCGAGGGCTGGGAATACATCCGTGCCGACACTCTGCCCTGCACCGAACGTGCAGGGCTGACCGGCAGCCAGACCGTCTATCGTAACGTGCTGATTTTCCGCCGCGGTCTGGAGGGCGACACCGGTGAGACGGCCGAGACCGCCGCCGACCCCATCCTGATAGAGGCAATGACCGATCCGGAACCCGACCATACCGGCGAGACCGCCGAACCCGACGCAGCCCATGACAGCCCGCGCGAGGACAGCATCGCCGCGCAATAGCCCTAGCTGCGGATATCCAGCGACAGCGCGTGGATTTCACCCATGAGATCCCGACCCAGGGCCTCATGCACCGCGCGGTGTTGCGCGATCCGGCTCAACCCTTCAAAGCCATCACTTTGAATAGTCACGCGAAAATGGCTCTCTCCGCCCTCCTGATATCCCGCATGCCCCCGGTGACTTTCACTTTCGTCGATCACCTCCAGCAGCACCGGATCGAATGCCTGCGCCAGCCGTGACTGGATTTTCTCGGTTCGCGTCATTATTTTCGCCTGCCCCCTCTTCACCTTGCCGCCCAAAACTCTAAACTGGCTGCTCCGAGTCGAAAAGGCACTCTGATGACCGAAAAAGACCCGTTCAATTTCGACCTCCGCGTCTCCACCGACAAAAAGAAGCGCCGGGGTGGTCGTCGCGGCATGTCCGGGGCGTTCGAAACCTCACAACGGGTCTGCGAACATCCCGGCTGCGAGGAGGCGGGCCAGTATCGCGCGCCGAAATCTCCCGATGTGCTTGATGACTACCTCTGGTTCTGCCGCGAGCATGTGCGCGAGTACAATCTGAAGTGGAATTTCTTCGACGGCACGACCGAGGCCGAGATGGAGGCGCAGCTGGACCGCGATCGCGTCTGGGACCGTCCCACCAAGCCCTTCCGGCAATCGGCGGAGGAACGGGCCTGGGCCCGGCTTGGCATTGACGACGCGCATCAGGTGCTTGGCGGCAACGCCACGCGCAACCCCGGGAAAAGCATCACGGGAACCCGCAAGCTGCCCCCGACCGAGCGTCGCGCGCTGGACATTCTGGAGGCCAAGGACCATTGGGCCAAGGCCGAGATCCGCAAATCCTACAAGGCCCTGATCAAGGTGCTGCACCCGGATATGAACGGCGGCGACCGAACCGATGAAGATCGCCTGCAAGAGGTCGTCTGGGCCTGGGACCAGATCAAGGAAAGCCGCAATTTCAAGGACTAAGCTCGTAGCGGGCCCTTCGAACGCCGCCTCTACCGGTATCCGGTCGTGGCAGCGGATGCCGATCCCGGCATGACCGGTCATCGCGTCACGACCCTGATTCTGGGTGCCGGTGCGGCGGGCCTGATGTGCGCGGCCCATGCCGGGCCGGACACGCTCGTGATCGACCATGCCAAGGCGCCGGGAGAGAAGATCCGCATCTCCGGTGGCGGGCGCTGCAACTTCACCAATCTGGGCACGGCGCCTGAGAACTTCCTTTCCGAAAACCCCCATTTCGCGAAATCCGCGCTCAGCCGGTATACGCAGTGGGATTTTCTGGATCTGCTCGCCCGGCACCGGATTCCGTGGCACGAGAAAACCTTGGGGCAGCTGTTCTGCGACCGCTCCGCCAAGGACATCATCCAGATGCTGCTGGCCGAGATGCAGCCCGCCGATCTGTGGCTGAACAGTTCGGTCGAGGATATCCGCCATGATGGCACGGAGTTCGCCATCCGCCTGATCCGCGAGGGCAGGCCGGTCACGGTTATCGCACGCAATCTAGTGGTGGCGACGGGCGGGAAATCGATCCCGAAAATGGGCGCCAGCGCGCTTGGCTATCAGATCGCGGAGCAATTCGGCCACCGGCTGACCGACACGCGCCCCGCCCTCGTCCCACTCACGTTCAATGAAGAGATCAAGGCCGGTTTCGCGGCATTGTCCGGCACCGCTGTGGACACGCGGATCACCTGCAACGGAGCCAGCTTCGAGGAGGCGATGCTGTTCACCCATCGCGGCCTGTCCGGGCCGGCCATCCTGCAAATCTCGTCCTATTGGCGGGAGGGAGACCGGCTTTCCGTTCATCTTCGCCCGGATCAGGATATCTTCGGCTGGCTGCGCGACCGACGCATGGCGGAGGGGGGCAAGGCGATCGGGACCCATCTGGCGGAGATCCTGCCCCGCAAACTTGCCCGGCATCTGGCCGCCGAACTTGGCCTGTCGGGCAATCTTGCCGATCTGTCCGACACCGCGCTTCGCGGCTTGGCCGATGCTCTGACCGCATGGGAGCTGACCCCGACATCGTCGGAAGGCTACCGCACCGCGGAGGTGACGCTCGGCGGGGTGGCGACCGATCAGGTCAGTTCCAAAGCCATGGAATCGCAACGGGTTCCGGGGCTCTACCTGATCGGCGAGGTGATGGATGTCACCGGCTGGCTGGGCGGCTACAATTTCCAATGGGCCTGGGCGTCGGGCGCGGCGGCCGGACGCGCCATCGCCGGGCGGGCGCGCGCGCCCCTTACGTCCGCCAGAACGCCGCGGTGAACAGAACAAAAACCGCCATCAGTTCCAGACGGCCGATCAGCATGGCCGCCGACAAGATCCATTTCGCCGTGTCGTTCAGTTCCGCGAATGTGCCCGCGGGCCCGATCACCGGGCCAAGCCCCGGGCCGATATTGCCCAGTGCGGTTGCCGCACCGGACACGGCGGTGATGAAATCAAGCCCGGTCAGCCCCAGCAAGACGGCGACCACCCCAAGGGTGACGAAGAACAGAACGAAAAACGCCATGACCGAGTTCAGCACGTCCTCCGCCACCGGGCGGCCCTGATAGCGTGGCTCGAAAATGCCATGGGGCGCGTAGAGCCGTTTCACCTGGGTGGAGATTGACGCCATCAGAAGCTGGTAGCGGAACACCTTGATCGAGCATGAGGTCGATCCGGCGCAGCCCCCGATCAGCCCCGCAAAGAAGAAGACCACGACCGCGAAAGCCCCCCATTGCATGTAGTCGGCGCTGGCGTACCCGGTGCCGGTGACGATCGAGACCGTGTTGAACAGCGCCTTGCGCAGGGCAAACTCCCCGCCCGCCGCGTCGCCGAGAACCAGCCAGAGCGTCATGACCGAGACAAGCGCAAGAACGGTCAGGAAGAACGCCCGGATCTGGCTGTCGATCCAGAGCGGCCGGGCCGAGCCCGCCACCAGCTGAACATACCGCACGAACGGCAGGGCCGCGAGCAGCATGAAGACCACGGCGGCGTATTCCACTCCCGGCCCGAACGCGCCGAAAGATGCATCGGAATTGGCAAATCCGCCTGTGGCGACAGTCGTCATGGCGTGCACGATCGCGTCGAAGACATCCATGCCGAGTGTTGCATAGGCCGCCGCGCAGCATAGTGTCAGGGTCAAGTAGATCACCCAGATCCGGCTGGCGATTTCGGTGGCGCGCGGAAGGATCTTTCCGAAGGTGTCGAACCCTTCGGAGCGGAAGATCTGCATACCGCCGACCCGCAACTCAGGCAGGAACACCATCGCCACGACGATGATGCCGATGCCACCGAACCACTGTAGCAGACCCCGCCAGAGCAGGATGCCCTCGGGCAGCTGATCCAGCCCGGTCAGAACGGTCGAGCCCGTGGTGGTCAGCCCCGACATCGCTTCGAAAAAGGCATCCACATAGGCCGCCTCGGTCGCGCCGAAGACAAAGGGCAGCGCCCCGAAGACCGGCAACACGAGCCAGACCCCGGTGGTTAGCAGGAAGGTCTGCTGCAAGGTCAGGCCACGCGTCACCGCGTTGGCGCAGGCCAGTGTCAGGAACACGCCGATCACTATGGTGATCAGCGCGGCTTCGGCAAAGCTCTGCCAGTGACCGTTCTGCATGTAGAGATCGACACCCAAAGGCAGCAGCATCGTTGCCCCCAGCACCGATACCAAAAGTCCCAAAACGTAGCCCACCGGCCGCAGGTCAAACATGGCGCCGAGCGTTGGCGCGACGGCGCTTTGGTGTCAAGCGATAGAGCCTGCCGGGCCCTGCTGACGCCTGACAAACCGCCAGGGAAAACACGCCACTTTCTATTGAGTTGATAGGATAAGCGCGTTAACTTCACGTCAAGTCTCCAGATTATGGTTTCTTTTCATGCGGCCAACATCCGCGACATATCCCAGCCCCCCGTAGCCGCGACGGCCACGAGCAAGCCAGAGGAATTCATTGTGAACGACAAGCAAGACGGCAGAAAAACCCTTTCTGACAGCGAGATTTCCACATCCGTCAATCGCCGAGGCATACTGCGCGGCGCCGGCACCGCAGCGCTGGGCGTGACGATCGCGGGCGTCGGGACGAGCCGCGCCGAAGCCGGAACCGACAACGACAACGGCGCAATCACCGATCCGGGCGGGCGCGGGCGCGGCTATTGCCGGGCCTACGGATCCGGCGTGACCGATCAGGACAATGGCGCCTGGCGCGACCCGGGCGGAAACGGGCGCGGCGACGGCCGTCAGCAACGCGCCGGTTACACCGACCGCGACAATGGCACCTGGACCGATCCGGGTTCCGCAGGTCGTGGCGTGCCGCGCAATGCGGCCAGCGGCGTGACCGATGCGGATAGCGGCAATTGCTCCGACCCGGGCGGCAACGGCCGCGGATGATGCAGGCCTGACCATGTGACCGCGACACGCCCCCCGACCATTCGGGGGGGCGGTCCGCCGGATGATACGCGTTCCCGTAGCTTCCAAAGCCGATGAAAGGCCAGTGCCATGAGTGATGAAGAAAAGCCGAAATCGCCCGGCAAGTCCGATCTCGCCGACAGCAGTATCAAGACATCCCGCGGGTTGAACAGGCGGCGGTTGCTGAGCGGCATGGGTCTGGGCACCATTGGCCTCGGGCTCAGCGGCTGCGTTGCGACCCCCACCACGGTTGGCGGCGGGGTCACGGATTCCGATAACGGTCCGATCACCGATCCGGGCGGGCGCGGGCGCGGCGGCCTGCGCAGCAACCGCACCGGGATCACCGATGCCGATAACGGCCCGATTACCGATCCGGGCGGCTTCGGCCGTGGCGGCGGCGGGTTCACCCAGGTGCGAAGCGGCGTTACCGACCGGGATACCGGCGCCTTCGCCGATCCGGTCGGCAATGGGCGCGGCACCCGCCGAACGGGGCTTACCGATTCCGATCTCGGGATGAACGCGGATCCAGTCGGCTTTGGCCGGCGCGGGTTCTGAGCCGGGGGCGGTTCCCGCGCGCGTCAAAGTGACCGCCGGTTCGCCATCCGCGCCGTAGCGCGCGCGAAAAAAACGCGCCCGCCCCGACCCGACTGGCTCAGCCCACGTGGAACAGCGTGGCGAAAAGTTTCGGGTCCAGGCTGTCGGCGGCGAACGTCTCCCCCTCCGTCAGAACGCTGACCGCATCATGGCTGTGCAGGCTTTCCTGATGGCTGGCCACGACACGGAAATCGCCGATGCGCGGGTCGGCCTGCATCTGCTCGGCAAACAGACGCGCGGCATCTTCCACGAAAATGGGATTGGCGGCGTTCAGCTCAGCGAACGCCTGTTCGTCTTCGCGTTTCACCATCACCTGAGTTTCCGTAGGCACGGCGGCGCGGGCCATTTCCACCAGATCCTCGAACCACAGGCACCCAGCCTCGTTGTTCACCTCCACCGACAGCCGGGCGACGGATCGCTGCGAATGGGGCGTGGCGAGTTGCGCCCGTGTCGCGCGCGCATGCTCGCTCAGTTCCAGCGAACAGGGACAGGTGGAGGAATAGACGTAATCCAGATGGACGATCTTCTTGCGCACACCGCCCTGCTCGACCAGTTCCAGCGCGATATCGTAATACTGGTACCCGCTCAGGCCCGAACGCAGGCTCTCCACCCGCATCGGAAAGCTCAGCCGCATCTGGATGCGGGCATCGAAGCTTTCCAGATCGGTCTTGTAATCCTCCAATGCCGCCTCGATCACCTCGAAGCTGAAGGCCCGGTCCGCATGCCGGTAGAAAGACCGCATGATCCGGGACATGTTGATGCCCTTCTTCTCCGCGTCCAGGCTTACGGTCCCGGTAACCGAGGTTTCCAGGGCCAAGTCGCCATTGTCACGGGTCTGATAGCGGATCGGCAGCCGGAAATTGGAGATGCCCACATGCTGAATCTGCCGGTTTGCCCCCCGGATCAGGGAGGCCGGCCCGTTCTGCAGGTCGGGCAGCGTTGCCTTGTAGCCCGGATCCACCGCGAAATCGGCCGGGTAGTCACGGGCAAATTCCGGGTACGCCACGGCGGTCAGCAACCCGACCGCCGCCGGATCCAGCGCGTCGATCGCGCCCGCACCTGCACTCTCCGCCCAGGCTTTCAACAGGGTCAGCGCCCTTGCGGCCTCTTCCGTGCTTGGGGTTTCCGCCGTCGGTGTCACATGCAAATTCACGGGCAACCCCTCCTCTTCCTTCTCCGAGCTTTCGAATATGGGGCAAATGCCCGCGCATTCAAATCCCTGACCTGCCTTGTTTATACGCAAGTGCAGACCGCGCAGATCACATTCCGGGCAGATTGCGACGCCGCCCCGGTGCCGATCAGCCCCGGTAGCGGCCCACGAAGGCGCGCAGCATGCGTTCGGGCACGGTCACCTCTTCGGCCTGCACATTGGCCTTCAGCGCGTCGGCCTCTTCGGGCGCGAAATAGCCGCGATGCCTGTAGATATCTATCCGCATCACAAAGCTGGCGCTGTCGGCCTCGGGGTGGAACTGCGTGGCATAGAGATTTTTGCCCGCGCGGATCATCTGATACGGGCAAAGGTCGGATCTCGCCAGATGCACCGCGCCGGGCGGCAGCGCCTGAACGGCTTCCTTATGGCCGACGAAAGCCTTGAAATCGCGGGGCAATCCGGCCATGAGCGGATCGGCCGCGCCATTCTCGGTCAATCGGCATTCCACGGCGCCGATGGGTTCGCCATAGCGCGCCTTGCTGACCTCGCCGCCAAGATGCTTGGCCAGAATGCCAAGCCCATAGCAACAGCCCATATAAGGCATGTCGCGCCGCGTTATCTCGGGCATCAGCGACAGGATATCGGCCTCGATCCGCGCCTCCAGCGGGTCCTTGTCCTCAGGCGCGTCGCTCACGCATCCGGGTCCGCCCCCGACGATCACGCCGGAATACGCCTCAAGGCTCAGCGCGGGCAATGCCTGCTGATCGAGGCGGATGCGTCGGGTTTCCGCGGCGGTCAGGCCCGAGCGGGCCAGAAGTGCTGCATATTCCTCGTCCGCCGCCTCGTCTTCCGGCCGCAACTGGATGATCAGGAACGGTTTCAAAGGGACGCCTCCGCCGGCAGGTCGAGCCGCTTTTCCATCCGGTAGCGGTGGATCATAACTTCGTAGCGGAGGATCTCCTCGCGCTCCTTGACCCGCCATCCATGACGCTCGAACAACCGGCGGGCCAATGCGCTCGCCTCGGTCGTCATGCACCCGTGGCCGTCGGCGCGCGCGCGGGTCTCGGCCACCAGATAAAGCGCATCGCCCACCCCCTGCCCCATGGCGGCGGCGGCAACGAAGGCCAGATCGATGTAGCCGCCCCTGCGCGTCATGAAACCTACAGGCGCACCATCACGTTCGGCGACAATCGTGTCGGCGTCGGCCAGCCGCGTGGCCCAACCCGCATCCGTCGGCGGCGCGGGCGACCATGCGGCCACCTGCTCGGCGGAATAGAGCGCAATCGCCCCGTTCCGCACGGCGTCGTGATAGATCTCCCCGAGCGCATCGGCCTCTCCGGGCAGCATATCGCGAATGGTCAGATCCACCGTCATCTGGCCGCCGCCAAGGCCTGGCGCAGATCCGCCAGAAGATCATCCGCATCCTCCAGCCCGACACTCAGGCGCAACACCCCGTCGCCGATGCCGAGCGCGGCGCGCTGATCGTCGCTCAGCCGCTGATGGGTCGTGGTGGCGGGATGGGTGATGATCGATTTCGCGTCGCCCAGATTGTTCGAAATGGTGATGATTTCCAGGGCGTTCAGCATGCGGAAGGCAGCGTCGCGCCCGCCCTGCACCTCCAGCGCCAGAACCGTTCCGCCCAGCTCCATCTGCCGCATCGCCAGCGCGTGCTGCGGATGGCTGGGCAGGCCCGGATAGACCACCCGGCGCAGGCCCGAGGCCCCTTCAAGCCCCCGGGCCAGCGTCAGCGCGGTCGCAGCCTGCGCCCGGCATCTCAGATCGACCGTTTCCAGCGATTTCAGCAGCACCCAGGCGTTGAAAGGCGACATCGACCCACCGGTGTGCTTCAGATAGGGCTCCACCGTGTCCCGGATAAACGCCCGGCTACCACAGATGACACCGCCCAGAACCCGGCCCTGCCCGTCGATATGCTTGGTGGCGGAATAGACCACCACATCGGCGCCAAGCCCGATCGTGTCCTGAAACACCGGGGTCGCGAAAACGTTGTCCACGATCACCAGCGCGCCCGCCGCATGGGCCAGCTTGGCCACGGCGGCAATGTCGATCACCTCCAGCACCGGGTTCGAGATCGACTCGAAGAAAACCGCCCTGGTGTCCGGCCGGATGGCAGCTTTCCACTGGTCCAGATCGGTGCCATCGACGAATGTCACCTCAACCCCGAAACGCGCCAGCACCTCTTCAAGGATGTACAGGCAGGAGCCGAACAGCGCCTTGGCGCTTACCACATGGTCGCCCGCGCGCAGCATGGAGGTCAGCGCGCCATTGACCGCCGCCATCCCGGACGCGGTGGCAAAGGCATCTTCGGTGCCTTCCAGCGCGGCGATCCGGTCTTCGAACATTCGCACCGTCGGGTTGCCGTAGCGCGCATAGATGAACTCATCCTCGCCCGCCTCGATGAACCGGGCCTCGGCCTGTTCGGCGGTGTCGTAGACAAAGCCCTGGGTCAGGAACAGCGCCTCGCTGACCTCGCCGTACTGGCTGCGTCTCGTGCCCGCATGCACGGCGCGGGTGCGCGGCTTCCAGGGTCTGGCGGTGGTGTCCTTCATCGTTTCATCTCCATGCGCGTCCGGGCACAAAAAAACCCCGGACCTGGGGTGGCCGGGGCGCGCATATATCAAAGCACCTACGACCTCTTTAGCGGAGTGTTTTACGTGGCCCGCAATCCGGTAAACAAATCGCCACGCGGAAGGGATTAGGCCGCTGCCGTCTGCGGGTCAAGCGGCAAAAACGGCCGCGTCATCGCTGCGTCATGACCGCGTCACAGGGATTTTGCGCAGCCGTCACCTAAATGTTGCGGAAAGAACTTATCCACACCCCATAGCTTGTGGGGTTCATGCGATGCCGGTTTTGCCCGTCACAGCCAGGTCCAGCCAGATCGACGCGCCGGAGCGGCTGCGCGAGGCGTTGGACGCGCTGTCGACCGGCGCGACGGCGACGGTGATGGTTCACGGCTACCGGTTCTGCCCGCTGTCCGGGCCCGCCGACCCGCACCGCCATATCCTGTCGCCCGCCCCGCAGAGCGCCTGCTGGAAGGCGATCAGCTGGCCCCGGCATCTGCATCTGGACCGGCCCGGCGCGGGGTTGGGCATCGGCTTTGGCTGGCCCGCGACCGGGCCGCTGCGCGAGGTTGCGGCGCGCGCCGTTGTCGCGGGGCATGCGCTGGCCCAAACCATTCGGACCCTGCGCGACACGCGGCCCGATCTGCAGGTCAACATCATCGCCCACTCGCTCGGCGCACGGGTGGCGCTGGCGGCTCTCGACGATCTGGAGGCCCATGACGTGGCCCGGATGATCCTTCTGTCGGGCGCGGAGTATCGGGGCACGGCCGCCCGCGCGCTGGCCGGCCGCAGCACCCGGGTGCTGAATGTCACCAGCGGCGAAAACGCGCTCTTCGACCTGCTCTTCCGAGCCCTCCTGCCCGCGCCCCGCTGGCGCGACCGGCCCCTGTCGGCGGGTCTGGGGCACCCGCATCCGCGCTGGATCGATCTGGCCATCGACGCGCCCGCGCATCGGATGGCGCTGGCCCGGCTCGGCTACCCGATCCGGCCTCCTGCGACGCGCATCTGCCATTGGTCGGGATATCTGCGGCCCGGTCTCTTCCCGCTTTACCGCGCTGTCTTCGACCCCGCCCATGCCGCGCTTTTCGATCGGCTCGGCGCGGCGCTTCCGGCCCGACCGGCGCCGAAAAAGGTTACAAAGATAGCCGAATTCGCGAATTTTCGTAACCTGTTCACGGGCGCCGCCCGATCCTGAGCCCACTTGCCCCGCCCCCGGATCTGCCCGATGCTGCGCCCGAGCCACCCGGAGACCGCCGCGATGATCGATCTGTATTACTGGCCCACGCCCAATGGCTGGAAAATCACCATCGCGCTTGAGGAGATGGGGCTGCCCTATACCGTTCATCTGGTCGATATCGGTGCCGGCGATCAGTTCGACCCCGATTTCCTGAAAATCGCACCCAACAACCGAATGCCCGCGATCACCGATGCCGACGGCCCCGACGGTCGGCCGATCTCGATCTTCGAATCCGGGGCGATCCTGCAATATCTCGCGCGCAAGACCGGGCAGTTCGGCGGCCCGACGGAACGTGACCGGATCACCGTCGATCAATGGCTGATGTGGCAGATGGGCGGGGTCGGGCCGATGGCGGGGCAAGCGCATCATTTCCTGAAATACGCGCCCAATATGGACCCGCCGCAGGACCTTCCCTATGCGAAGGACCGATATCGCCGCGAAACCGGGCGGCTTTACCGGGTGCTGGATACCCAACTGGCCGAAAACGAGTTTGTCGCGGGAGACTTCTACTCCATCGCCGACATGGCGATCTGGCCCTGGGCAAGCCTCTGGGAAGGCCAGCAGCAGACGCTGGACGACAAACCGCATTTGGCCCGCTGGCTGGATCGGATCGCGGCGCGCCCGGCGGTCCGGGCCGGCCGGGCGGTCGCCGCGGAAAAACGCGGCGAAACCCGGGACAAGGCGGCCCAGGACCGGCTTTTCAAACAGAGCTGAGGGGGAAAATCGCCGATGCTTTCCCCCTTGCGTCGCCCCAATTCGCCGGATTTCTGAGCGACAGGCAGGCGACGCCCGGATCAATTCGGGCAAAAACCCTGCGATGTCTGGTTTTTGCATGCGAGACTGCCTATTCTAGTGGCTGAAACGAACCGGAGCTGAAATGACCTCCAACACCCTACGCGGCGTCGCTTTTGCAGCGCTTCTCGTGATCATCATGATGTCCGTTTTCGGCGGGTTCGGAGTGCTGTAAATGGCCAAACGGTACGGCGGAGAGTTCAGCCCCGAAGGCCGGCGGGATACCCGCGAAACGGTCACAGCAACCCCGGCACGCCCGCTGGAGGCGAGTTTCAAGGGCCGCGCGCCCGCCCGGCACGGAGCCAAGATCAACCTTCTGTTCATCGCGCCGCTCGCCGTCTTCTTCACCGCATTCTTCCAGTCGACAGTGGCCATGGCCACGGATCTGGCCGGCGCCGCGGTGTTGCTGCTTGCGGCCTGGTTGCTGCGCGACGGGATCCGCGCCGAGGATGCCTATAACGAACGCAAGGTCGCGCGGCGCCCGGCGATCCCGCGCAAGATATTCGCCTCCGTTCTCACGGCGGCGGGTGTCGGGTTGCTGGTGTTTGGCGGACAGTGGAACCCGCTTACGGCCGCGATCGCGGGTGCCGTTGCCGGTGCGCTGCATCTGTTCGTGTTCCAGCCCGATCCGATGAAGGACAAGGGGCTGGAGGGTGTGGACAATTTCCAGACCGAGCGTGTGGCCCGCAAGGTCGAAGAGGCCGAAACCCTGCTTGACGGGATGAAAGACGCCATCAAGCGCGCGCGGGACAGGCAGCTGGAGGCGCGGGTGGAGGGTTTTCAGCATACCGTGCGCCAGATGTTCCGCACCATCGAACAGGACCCCCGCGATCTGACCGGTGCGCGCAAGTATCTCGGCGTTTACTTGCAGGGCGCGCGCGACGCGACGGTGAAATTCGCCGATCTTTACGGCCGGGGCCGCGACCCGGAGGTCCGTGCCGACTATGTGCGGCTTCTGGACGATCTCGAACGCAATTTTTCAACCCGCACCCAACGGATGCTGATCGACGATCGCAGCGATCTGGATGTGGAGATCGAGGTCTTGCGGGACCGGCTGAACCGAGACAATCTGCATATCACGAGCGAGGAAACACGACATGACTGAAACTGTCCGGCAGCAAGCCGAAGCCGCCGCGAAAATGGTGGATGAGATCAACGCGATTGTGTTGCCCGATCCCTCGACCGAACTGGTGCCGCTGGCCGAGGCGGAGCCGCCCACGGCGCAGGAAATCCGCAGCCGGATGGCCGAGATCGACATGGCGGACACCAACTCCATCGTCAGTTTCGGCTCCAACGCGCAGGCGGAGCTGCAGGTCATTTCGCAGGCCATGCTGCAAGGCGTGAAAAACAAGGACGTGGGCCCCGCGGGCAACTCATTGCGCGAAATCGTGGGCACGATCCGTGGGTTTTCGGTGGACGAGCTGGACCCCAACCGCAAGCAGAGCTGGTGGGAGCGCCTGTTCGGCAAGGCCAAGCCATTCCATGATTTCATGGCGAAATACGAAGATGTGCAAAGCCAGATCGACAAGATCACCGACGAGCTTCTGGCCCATGAACACACGCTGATGAAGGACATCAAGTCGCTCGACCAGCTCTATGACAAGACGCTGAATTTCTACGACGAACTGGCGCTTTACATCGCCGCCGGCGAGGAGAAGCTGAAAACCCTCGACGAGACGGATATTCCCGCGAAGGAGGCCGAGATGCAGGCCGCGCCTGAAAACGATCAGGTGATGAAGGCCCAGGAACTGCGCGATCTGCGCGCCGCGCGCGACGATCTGGAACGCCGGGTGCATGACCTCAAGCTGACCCGCCAGGTCACGATGCAATCGCTCCCCTCGATCCGGCTGGTGCAGGAAAACGACAAATCGCTGGTGACCAAGATCAACTCCACCCTCGTTAACACCGTGCCGCTTTGGGAAACCCAGCTCGCGCAGGCGGTGACGATCCAGCGCTCGACCGAGGCCGCCAAGGCGGTGCGGGAGGCCAATGACCTGACCAACGAATTGCTGACCTCCAACGCCGCCAACCTGCGCGAAAGCAACCGCATGGTGCGCGAGGAGATGGAGCGCGGCGTCTTCGACATCGAAGCGGTAAAACAGGCCAATGCCGAACTGATCGCCACGATCGAGGAAAGCCTGGCCATCGCCGATGAAGGCAAGGCGCGCCGCGCCGCCGCCGAGATCGAGATGCAGAAGATGGAGGCGGAGTTGCGCGACACGCTGGCATCCGCCAGCGCCCGCGGCGACGGGACCGGAGCCAATGTGGGCGGGTCCGTGAACCCGGCCAGCTGACCGGCCTGGCGCGTAGGGGAACGAAAACATGATGCAGGGCAAGGGTCGGATCTGGGCCGGGCTGGTGGCGGTGGCCTTCGTCACCGCCGGGTGCGAGCTGGTCGTGCCGCCGGATCCGCCCGCAGCGCCCGCTCCACGTGTGACCCCGCAGGTTGCGCCGATCCCCGAGCCCTCGGCCGAAAGCCTCGCCTTTGCGCGTTACTACGCCGCCGTGCAGCAAAGGCTGGTGGCCGATGGCCTGCTGCGCACCGATGGCGGCGGGCCCGACACACCGATCTCGGTGCGCAATCTGGTGGCGAATTTCGAGCGCATCGCGCTGTTTGACGAATACGCGCTAACCAATGGCCGGTTCGTTCAGCAGCAGACGCCGTCGCGCCTGCGCCGCTGGCAGGCGCCTGTGCGGTTGCAGGCCCATTTCGGCGCTTCCGTCCCCACTGCGGACCGAAATCGCGACCGCTCGATCCTGGGGACCTATGCAACCCGGCTGGCGCGGGTCACGGGGCATCCGATCCGTCAGGTCAACAGCGGCGGTAATTTCCACGTGCTCTATCTCAACCGGGACGAGCAACGCGCGGCGGGCCCGC
Source organism: Rhodophyticola porphyridii (assembly GCF_003688285.1). Taxonomy (GTDB): domain Bacteria; phylum Pseudomonadota; class Alphaproteobacteria; order Rhodobacterales; family Rhodobacteraceae; genus Rhodophyticola; species Rhodophyticola porphyridii. Next base: position 321,255 of record NZ_RCNT01000002.1, on the reverse strand, counting down.
TGCTGCGCCAGCTTGTACCGAGCATCGGTGAGGAGACGATAGACGAGATCACCCGGCTGCCGCGCTTCACCTTCTGCTCGGTCTATGCGTTTTCCGAGGCGGGCGAGACCCCGAATTACGTAACCGCGATCGCGATCATCCGCACCGAACACCCCGATCTTCTGCGCCGGTCCTGCGTCCATGAAGAGGTGGCGCAGGGTCTTGGACTACCGAATGACAGCCCCACGGCGCGACCCTCCATCTTCAACGATGACGAGGAATTCGCGCTGCTGACGCGGCATGACGAATTGCTGCTGGAAATCCTCTACGACGAGCGTCTGCGCCCGGGCATGTTGCCCGACGAGGCCCGACCGGTGGTGGAGATCATCGCCGGCGAGCTACTTGGCGGGCAAAGCTGAGCCGCCTACATTCGTGTTCAAAGGAGACTTCACCCATGCCCATTTTCGATTTCCTCTCCGGCCAGTTCATCGACGTCATCGAGTGGACCGATGACACCCGCGACACCATGGTCTGGCGGTTCGAACGCCACGGTCACGAAATCAAGTATGGCGCCAAGCTGACCGTGCGCGAGGGGCAGACGGCAGTGTTCATCCACGAAGGACAGCTGGCGGATGTGTTCACCCCCGGCCTGTATATGCTGGAAACCAACAACATGCCGATCATGACCAGCCTTCAGCACTGGGATCACGGCTTCAAATCCCCCTTCAAGTCCGAAATCTATTTCGTCTCCACCAACCGGTTCACCGATCTGAAATGGGGCACGAAAAACCCCATCATGCTGCGCGATCCGGAATTCGGGCCGACCCGCATCCGCGCGTTCGGCACCTACACCGTCAAGGTCAAGGACGCCGCCCGGTTCATGGCCGAGATCGTGGGCACAGATGGCGAGTTCACCAAGGACGAGGTGACGTTCCAGATCCGCAACATCATCGTTCAGGCGTTTTCCCGTGTGGTCGCGGGCTCGGGTATTCCGGTTCTGGACATGGCGGCCAATGCCGGCGAGATGGGCGGGCTTCTGGCGGCAAAAATCTCGGAAACCATTGACCAATACGGGCTGGTGCTGCCCGAGCTCTACATCGAGAATATCTCCCTGCCGCAGGCGGTGGAACAGGCGCTGGACAAGCGCACCTCGATGGGTGTGGTCGGCGATCTGACCAAGTATCAGCAGTTCCAGACCGCCGAGGCGATGCGCGCGGCAGCCGAAAATCCCGGCGGCGATAGCGGCATGGGGGCAGGCCTGGGCATGGGGATGGGTATGGCGATGGCAAACCAGATGGCTCAGACCGGGCCCTGGGGCGCCGCGCAGGCGCGCTCGGGCGACCCCGCGCCCGCCGCCCCGCCGCCCCCGCCGGTCGAGCATGTCTGGCACATCGCCGAAAACGGCCAGACCAAGGGCCCGTTTTCCCGGGCCGATCTGGGCCGCATGGCCGGAGATGGCAGCCTGACCCGGGAAACCCATGTCTGGACGCAAGGTCAGGACGGCTGGAAAACCGCCGATGAGGTGGACGAGCTGGCGCAGCTCTTCACGGTCATGCCGCCACCGCCGCCCCCGCCTGCAAACTGACGATGCCGGGTCTCATCCCCCGCTCGGAACTACCCTCGTCAAAGGCATAGAATTCATGGCAGACGGCCTGTCCTCAAACCCCGGCGAAGAGCATCGCTTTCCATGCGACAACTGCGGGTCCGATTTCCGTTTCGACCCCGATCAGGGCAAGCTGGTCTGCGATCATTGCGGCAATGAACGAGACATCGAAGGCAACGGCCCATGGGCGGGCAGCGCCATCCGCGAGCTGGATTTCGTTTCGGCCATCCGCGACCAGTTGCCGGCCCAGGAGATGGAGGAAACTCGCGTCCTGACCTGCCCCAATTGCGGCGCGCAGGTGGAGTTCTCGTCGGAAATTCATGCAAAGGAATGCCCGTTCTGCGCCACACCTGTGGTCACCGATACCGGTACGCATCGCCATATCAAGCCCAAGGCCGTTCTGCCCTTCCAGCTGGATGAGGCGGCCGCCCGCGAGGCGATGGTCAGATGGTTGGGCCGGCTTTGGTTCGCGCCGAACGGCCTGCAGGATTATGCCCGCAAGGGCCGCAAGTTGGACGGGATCTACACACCTTACTGGACCTTCGATGCGGACACCCGCAGCGCCTATCGGGGCCAGCGCGGCACGGTCTATTACGAGACCCGGCGCGACAGCAAGGGCAACGTCAAGCAGGTGCCCAAGGTCCGCTGGCGGCGCGTCTCGGGCCGCGTTGCGCGATTTTTCGACGACGTACTTGTGCTGGCCTCCCGGTCGCTGCCCAAAAGGTATACCGACCGTCTGGCCCCCTGGGATCTGACCGCGCTCGACCCCTACACGCCGGAATATCTGGCGGGCTTCCGGGCCGAAGGTTACACAGTGGATCTGGAGGACGGCATGGTCGAGGCCCGGCAGATCATGGATGCGCAGATCGCGCGGGATATCCGCAGCGATATCGGCGGCGACCGGCAAAGAATCGACGCCGTGGACACCACCGTCTCCGACGTGACCTTCAAGCATATCCTGCTGCCGGTATGGCTGGCCGCGTATAAATACCGTGGCAAAAGCTATCGCTTCGTCGTCAACGGACAATCCGGCAAGGTGCAGGGCGAACGTCCTTATTCCGCCTGGAAAATCGCCTTCGCCGTTCTGGGCGCGCTGATCCTTGCCGCGATCGGGGGCTATCTCTACTCCGTTTACGGATAGATTGGCGGCACGGTCGGGCATCCGTCGCCAAGGCGATCCCCGTCTTCTGCCGGAAGAGAGTGCGAGCCTCGGAGTCATGCCTTACCATGCCGCACAAGGATGTATTGCGCTGGCGTTCCGCCCGGTTCAACCGCGCTTGATCGGCACCGATTTCGCGGTCTCATCGCGGGCCGGGGCCTTCTTCGACACCGTGATCGTCAGCACGCCGTCTTTCAGATCGGCCGCCACCTGGTTCGGATCCGCATCGGGCGGCAGGCGAAAACTGCGCGAAAATGCCCCGTATTCCCGTTCACTGAAATACCAGGTGTCGCCACTCTCTTCACGGCTTGATTTTTTCTCGCCTTTCACCGTCACCACACCTTCGGCCACGGTCAGATCAATATCCTTGTCGTCGACGCCGGGCAGTTCCATGACAATCTTGTAGGCGCTCTCGTTCGTCGCCGCCTCGGACGCGGGTGCGAACCAGTCGGCGACACGGGCGCCCATGCTGCGGAACGGGTCGTATAGCGAGGGCCAGAAGCCGCTTGTGTGGGATTTCTCGACCATGAAAACCTCCTTTTCAGATCAGATTTCTTGCATGTGAAAGTATCCAGCTAACGGGGTGGTCGCGCTTTGAGATGGGTCAAATCCGGCTGGTCTAACGCGCGTATCGCGGCTAGTCACATCAGGTGGCGGAGTGAAGGAGGCGTGGATGATCCTGTGTTGTGGCGAAGCGTTGATCGACATGCTGCCCCGCAAGACCGAAGACGGCGCGGCGGGATTTGCGCCCTACCCCGGCGGCGCGGTGTTCAACACCGCCCTGGCACTGGCGCGACTGGATGTGAAAACGGGGCTGTTCACCGGGCTTTCGACCGACCTGTTCGGCCAGCGGCTTGAGGATGTCCTGCGCCTGAATGGCGTCGGCTTCGAACTGGCGGCACGATCCGCCCGTCCCACCACACTGGCCTTCGTGACCCTGACCGACGGGCAGGCTGAGTATGCGTTCTACGATGAAAACACCGCAGGACGGATGCTTGCGGAGGCGGATCTTCCCGCAGATCTGGACGATGTGGAGGCCCTGTTCTTTGGGGGGATCAGCCTTGCAGTGGAGCCCTGCGCAACGGCCTATGAGGCCCTGTGCCTCCGCGAGCCAGAACAACGGGTGATCATGATCGACCCCAATATCCGTCCAGAGTTCATTGCTGATCCGGCTCGTTATCGCGCCCGTCTGGCCGCGATGCTGGCGGTGGCCGACGTGGTCAAGCTGTCCGACGAAGACCTGAAATGGCTGGAAGGCAACGGCCAGATCCCCGAGCTTGCCGCCGGGATTCTGGCGAAAGGTCCCGAGCTGGTGCTGATCACCGAAGGCAAGGACGGGGTGACCGCCTATTGGGCGGATGAGAAGCTGCACGTGCCCGCGCCGGTCGTCGAGGTGGTCGACACCGTCGGCGCAGGTGACACGTTCAATGCGGGGTTTCTCGCCGGGCTGGCGGACGCGGGCCGGCTGGACAAATCCACCATCGCCGAAGGCCTGGAGCCGGGCGTTCTGGAAGCCGCGCTGCGGCTTGGAACCGCCGCTGCGGCCGTGACCGTCAGCCGGGCGGGCGCCAATCCGCCCCGCCGGGAGGATCTTGCGTGAGAGCGCTGATCCAGCGGGTGAGCGAGGCCAGTGTGTCTGTCGATGGCCGCGTGATCGGACGGACCGGGCCGGGGCTGCTGGTACTGGTCTGTGCGATGGAGGGCGACACGGAACATCAGGCCCGGCAGCTGGCGGCCAAGACCGCCAAGCTGCGGATTTTCCGGGATGACGCCGGCAAGATGAACCGCAGCCTTTCGGATTGCGCCGGCAGCGCGCTGGTGATCAGCCAGTTCACTCTGGCCGCGGACACATCGCGCGGCAACCGGCCCGGCTTTTCCGGAGCCGCAGCGCCGGCAGAGGGCGAACGGCTGTATCTGGATTTCGCCAGAGCGCTTTCCGGGTTCGGCATCCCGGTGGAAACCGGCGCGTTCGGCGCGGATATGGCCGTCAGCCTGACCAATGACGGGCCGGTCACGATCTGGCTGGAGAGCCTCCCTGACGCCTAAAATTTAGGCAAACGCTTGAAAATACTTCGAAAACAAGGGGCCAACGCCCAAGCTTTCGCCAATTGGTTGCAGTCATTCCTTAACCCTATAGGTTGTAAGCATGACAAAAAGACCAACTTTTTTTGATGAAATGACCGGTAACACGGACGGCGCGCGCCGCCCCTACCAACCCTATGAAGCGTGGTTCCGGTCGGAAGATCTGCGCGAGTTGCGCAAGAAATCGATCGAGGCGGAGCGCTTTTTTCGCCGGACCGGCATCACGTTCAACGTCTATGGACAGGACGAGGCCGATGAGCGGCTGATCCCCTTCGACATCGTGCCCCGGATCATATCGGGCCGCGAATGGGCCCGGCTGACAAAGGGCATCGAACAGCGCGTGCGCGCGATCAACGCGTTTCTTTACGATATCTATCACCGGCAGGAAATTCTGCGCGCGGGCCGGGTGCCTGCCGAACTGATTTCCCGCAACGAAGCCTTCCTGCCGCAGATGATCGGCATGCCGCCGCCCGGAAACGTCTACACCCATATCGTGGGCGTCGATCTGGTGCGCACGGATGAAGACGAGTTCTACGTTCTGGAAGACAATGCGCGCACACCTTCGGGCGTGTCCTACATGCTGGAAAACCGGGAGACGATGCTTCAGATGTTCCCGGAGCTTTTCAGCCGGATCAAGGTGCGCGAGGTGAAGGATTACCCGGTGCAGTTGCGCCGGTCGCTGGCCGCCTGCGCCCCGCCGGCGGCGAACGGGGGCTGCACTGTCGCCGTTCTGACCCCGGGCATTCACAATTCCGCCTATTTCGAACACGCCTTTCTGGCCGATCACATGGGCGTCCAGCTTGTGGAGGGCAGCGATCTGCGCGTGATCGACGGGCGCATCGCGATGCGGACCACGCGGGGCTATCAACCGATCGACGTGCTCTATCGCCGGGTGGACGATGATTTCCTGGACCCGCTGAATTTCAATCCGGACTCGATGCTGGGCGTGCCCGGGATCATGGACGTGTACCGCGCGGGCGGCATCACCATCGCCAACGCACCGGGCACCGGCATTGCCGATGACAAGGCCATTTACAGTTATATGCCCGATATCGTGGAGTTTTATACCGGCGAAAAGGCGATCCTGAAAAACGTCCCCACCTGGCGCTGTTCGGAGCCGGACGCGCTGGCCTATGTCCTCGACAACCTGTCCGATCTGGTTGTGAAGGAGGTCCACGGGTCTGGCGGATACGGCATGCTGGTGGGCCCCGCCGCGTCGAAGAAGGAACTGGCCACCTTCCGCGCCAAGCTGGAATCGAAACCGGGCAATTACATCGCCCAGCCCACGCTGGCGCTGTCGACCGTGCCGATCCTGACACAGAAGGGGCTGGCGCCGCGCCACGTGGATTTGCGGCCCTTCGTCCTCGTCTCGCCCGACCGGATCAACATCACGCCCGGCGGGCTAACCCGCGTGGCGCTGAAAAAGGGCTCGCTGGTGGTAAATTCAAGCCAGGGCGGCGGGACCAAAGACACTTGGGTTCTGGAGGAATAGGCGCGATGCTGGGCAAAACCGCAGGTGGCCTGTTCTGGATGTTTCGCTATCTGGAAAGGTCCGAAAACACCGCAAGGCTGATCGATGCCGGGTTTCGGATCGCCCTGACGCGGCCCGACGGGGCCGATGACGAATGGGCGAGCGTGCTGCAAACCGCGGGCGTTGCCGATCTCTACCGGTCGCGCCATGACGAGCTGGACGCGGCAAGGGTGATCGATTTCCTGCTGCGCGACACGAGCAACCCCTCCTCCGTCATGTCGGCCATCGCGGCGGCGCGGCAGAATGCGCGGCTGGTCCGCACCGCGATAACCCGCGAGGTATGGGAGGCGGTGAACGACACCTACATGATCCTGAAACAGGCGCTGGCCCGCCCGGTGGCGCCGCGCAACCTGCCGGGTTCTCTGGCCATGATCCGCCAGCAATCAGCGCTGGTGCGCGGCGCGCTGCATGGCACGATGCTGCGAAACGACGTGTTTGATTTCTGCCGGATCGGCACCTATCTGGAACGGGCCGACAACACGGCGCGGATTCTGGATGTGAAATACTATGTCCTGCTGCCGTCGATCAGCCAGATCGGGTCGAGCCTGGACAATGTGCAATGGGAAACGATCCTGCGCTCGGTCGCGGGCCAGCGTGCCTATCGCTGGATCAGCGGCGGGGAATCGAGCCCGATCGGAATTGCCGATTTCCTGCTCTTCGACGGGCGGATGCCGCGCAGTCTGAGGTTTTCGGTGGGCAAGATCGCAACCAATCTGAGCTATCTGGAACGCGAATACGATCACCGCCATCACTGCCACGATCTGGTGGAGGCCCTGTCGGGGCGTCTGAACCAGACCACGATCGAACATGTCTTCGAGGAAGGTCTTCACGAATTCATCGTCGATTTCCTGGCCGATCTGGGACAACTGGGCGCACAGATCGACCGTGATTACAGGTTTCAGGGGTGACGACATGCGGCTGAAGGTTCTTCACACGACCACCTACCATTTCGACACGCCCGTGTCCTACGGGCTGCAACAGTTGCGCCTGGTGCCGAAAAGCAGCGCCGGACAACAGGTGCTGAACTGGCAGATGGAGATCGAAGGCGGCAGCGCGCAGACCTCCTTCATCGACCACCATCAAAATCAGGTCTCGCTGATCTCCTTCGATCCTCAGGCGACCTCGATCGTCGTGCATTGCGCCGGTGAGGTGGAAACCAGTGACGAGGCCGGCGTGATCGGCAAGCATGGCGGTTTCGCGCCGGTCTGGCTGTTTCAGCGACCCACTGATCTGACCCGCGCGGGTCCGAATGTGCGCCGCCTTGCGCGGGGGCTGAAAGACGAGATCGAGGACGATATCCCACGCCTGCACGCACTTTCGACCCGCATCATTGAAGCCGTGGCCTACAGGACCGGCACAACCGGCGCGGAAACCACCGCCGAGGACGCGATCGAGATCGGCTCGGGCGTTTGTCAGGATCACGCCCATATCTTCATCGCCGCCGCGCGCACCATGGGATACCCCGCGCGCTATGTCTCGGGCTATCTGATGATGGACGACCGGGTGCATCAGGATGCCAGCCACGCCTGGGCCGAGGTGCATATCCCCCCCCTTGGCTGGGTGGGCTTCGACATCTCGAACGGCATTTCCCCCGACCCGCGCTATGTCCGCGTCGCCACCGGGCTGGACTATACCGAGGCGGCCCCCATTTCCGGGTTACGCTTTGGTAACGCTGGCGAGGCGATGATGGTCGATATACAGGTACAGCAGCAGTAGCGGCGCGATCGGGCGTCTGCGGCGAAGGGACAAGACGGGTATGACCTATTGCGTGGGGCTGCGGCTCAACCGTGGGCTGGTTATGATGTCGGACACGCGGACCAATGCCGGTGTCGATAATATCAGCATTTTCAAGAAGATGTTCACATGGGAGACCGTGGGGGAACGCTCTGTCACACTGATGACAGCGGGCAATCTGGCCACGACGCAGGCTTTGATCAGCCTGCTGAACGAACGGGCCAAGCCTGCCGACGAACGCGGCGCGCCATCGATTCTCGAAGCGCCCTCGATGTTTCAGGTGGCACGTCTGGTGGGCGCCACCCTGCGGGAGGTGATCGCCGACCAGGCCGGGGAAACCGGGCAGGAGGCGGACAGCCCGTTTTCCGCCACGCTGATACTGGGCGGGCAGATCCGCGGCAGCGACCCCCGGCTTTTCATGATCTATCCCGAAGGCAATTTCGTCGAGGCCAGCGAGGACACGCCGTTTTTCCAGATCGGTGAGGCGAAATACGGCAAGCCGATTCTGGTGCGCGCCTATGATCCGGCGATGACTTTCGAGGATGCGGTGAAACTGCTGATGGTCAGTTTCGACAGCACGATCAAGGCGAACCTGTCGGTCGGGCCGCCGCTGGATCTGCATCTTTACGAGGCCGACAGTTTCCGCAATGGGCGCGTGCAGCGGATCGAGAAGGATGACCCGTTTTTCGAGATGATCTCATCCAGCTGGGGCGAGGCGCTGCGCGAGGCGTTTCAGCGTCTGCCCGCCTATTCGCTGGACGACTGAGCCGGGCCGGGCCGGGCCGAGCGGGCGGCGCTCAGCCGCGCGTGACGTCATGGCCGTAAAGCCATTCGAACTGATTGGCGGCGATCTGCGGCGCAAACCGGCTGGCCAGGCGCAGGGCGCTGTGTGCGGCAAACCGGTAGGGGCCGGGGCGAAGATGGTAGTTTTCGGCATTGCGCGAGGCGGCATCGACGATCCGGGCGCAGCGCGCGCGTCGCCGCGCGGTGTAGCGGGCAAAGCCGGTGGCCTGATCCGCCTCCGCCGCGAGGCTGTCAGCCAGAACCCACGCATCCTCCAGCGCCATGTTGGCGCCCTGTGCCAGAAAGGGCAGCGTCGGATGCGCCGCATCGCCCAGAAGCACCGCGTGGCCGTTGTGCCAGTGCTTGGCCAGCGGATGGCGGAACAGTCCCCACAGGAACACCTCCTCCGCCCCGTCCAGCATCTGCCGGATGCCGGGGGCGAAATCGCGGAAGGCCCGGCGAAGATTTTGCGGATCGTCCCGGTGGTTCCAGCCTTCGGCGGCCCAGCCATCGCGTTCCTCGACCGCGACAACATTCATGAGGGCCCCGTGGCGCAGCGGATAACGCACCAAATGCCGGCCCGGCCCCATGAAAACCTGCGCCTCCGCCGGAGCGGCGGCATCTTCCAGCGGGATCGTGCAGCGCCAGGCGACCTGCCCGGTGAAAAACGGACGGGTGCTGGGGTTGAGCGCGGCGCGCGTCGGCGAATGCAGACCGTCGGCGGCGACCAGACAGGCGACGGTTTCGGTCTCCCCGGTTGCAAAATGAAGTGCGATGCCCCCTGCCCCGTCGCGCAGCTCGCGGACCGCACGGCCAAGCTCGACGGTCACGCCAGCCTCGACCGCGCCGCGCCGCAATATCCCGATCAGATCGGCACGGTGCATCAGGTGATAGGGCCGGTCGCCACGGCTGAGGGGCAGCCGGAAAACCTCCGCGCCGCGCCGGAAATCGCACAGCCGCACGGCGCGCGCCAGGGGCGCCGCCTCGGCCAGCGCCGCGCCCAGACCAAGGGCGCGCAGAACCACCGCGCCATTGGGGCTGATCTGCAGACCGGCCCCCAGTTCGGCAATCCGGTCGCTTTGTTCCAGCACACGCACCCGCGCGCCCCGCTGCGCAAGGGCCGTGGCCGCAGCCAGCCCCGCGATGCCGCCACCCAGTACCGTAATCTCGCGTCCGATCAGCATCTTACTCCCTATCTGGTCGCACCGCTCAATGAAGAAAGGGCACCCGTCATGGATGCCCCTTCCTAATCGGTTCTGTCGCCCCAGGGGCTTGGATCAATCGTCGCGGTGGACCTTTTCGCGCCGCTCGTGACGTTCCTGCGCCTCAAGGCTCAGCGTTGCGATCGGCCGCGCGTCGAGACGTTTCAGCGAGATCGGCTCGCCGGTATCTTCGCAATATCCGTATTCACCCTCTTCGATCCGGCGCAGCGCCGCATCGATCTTGGCAATCAGCTTGCGCTGCCGGTCACGGGTCCGCAATTCCAGCGCGCGATCGGTCTCTTCGGAGGCCCGATCCGCAACATCGGGAATGTTCCGCGTTCCATCCTGCAGGCCGGCAACGGTGTCCCGGCTGCCAGCCAGAAGGTCTTCTTTCCAGGAAATCAGCTTGCGGCGGAAATACTCGACCTGACGTTCGTTCATAAACGGCTCGTCCTCCGCAGGACGATAGTCTTCAGGCAGAAAGACTTCGACTTTCATGTCACTCCCCTTATCGGGGCCGGAACGGTTTTCCATGTCTGGTTTTGCGCCCATCCGGCCACTCCCGCGCTTCGATTATCTGAATGCCACTTGCTTGTCACGTCCCTAATGTGCCGCTATGGCCAAAGCAAGGCGGCAGCCGCTCAGATTGCCGTGAAGCGCCATTTTCCCAAGGGGGTAGCATGAGATTCAGCGGCACGGACGATTATGTGGCAACCGAGGATCTGACGGTCGCCGTCAACGCCGCCGTGACATTGGAACGGCCCCTTCTGGTCAAGGGCGAACCCGGCACGGGCAAGACCGAACTGGCCCGTCAGGTGGCCGGCGCGCTTGGTCTGCCGATCATCGAATGGCACATCAAATCGACCACCCGCGCGCAGCAGGGCCTTTATGAATACGACGCGGTCAGCCGACTGCGCGACAGCCAGTTGGGCGACGAGCGCGTGAACGATGTGGCCAATTACATCAAACGCGGCAAGCTCTGGCAGGCCTTCGAGGCAGAGGAGCGGGTTGTGCTGCTGATCGATGAGATCGACAAGGCCGATATCGAGTTTCCCAATGACCTGTTGCAGGAACTCGACCGGATGGAATTCTTCGTCTACGAGACCGGCGAAACGATCGAGGCCCGCCACCGGCCCATCGTGATCATCACGTCGAACAACGAAAAGGAACTGCCGGATGCGTTTCTGCGCCGCTGTTTCTTCCACTACATCCGCTTTCCGGAGATGGAGGTGATGAAACGGATCGTCGAGGTGCACCATCCCGGCATCAAACAGGCGCTTCTGACCACCGCGCTGACCCAATTCTACGAGATCCGCGATCAGCAGGGGCTGAAGAAGAAACCCTCCACTTCCGAGGTTCTGGATTGGCTGAAGCTGCTTCTGGCCGAAGACCTCTCGCCGGAGGATCTGCGCCGGGACGGGGCCAGCGCGCTGCCGAAACTGCACGGCGCGCTGTTGAAGAACGAACAGGATGTGGCGCTGTTCGAGCGGCTGGCCTTCATGGCGCGCGGACAGCGATAGTGCTGCAGACCCTGGCCGACCCGATCCCGACCGGGCACGGCGTGGGCGACAGGCATCATGCCAGTCATGATCGCCACGCTATACGACGTGTGCGATGTCAACAGCCGATGCGACGTCGATCTCTACCCCTCCGTCGACCGCGCCAGAAAAGATACTGACCGCCTGAAAACAAACTGGTTTTTGGCAAAGGATCAAATTTGTGCCACATTTTCTCCCTAGCGACGAGTGCCAATACCGGACTGGACAAGGCAGGAGTTCCAGTGACATCTGAGATTTCCATCCGCCCGCTCGCACCCGGCGACAGGTCCGCCTGGCGCTCGCTCTGGCGCGACTACCTCGCCTTCTATGAAACCGACCTGCCCGACGAGATCTACGAGCTGACATTTGCGCGCTATACCGATCCGGCCCGGAACGATATGCTTGGCTGGATTGCATGGCAGGGCGGTGACGCGGTCGGCCTTGTCCATGTGATCGTTCACGCCCATGGCTGGAAGGTGGCGCCGGTGACCTATCTGCAGGATCTTTTCACGACGCCCGCCGCCCGGGGCAAGGGCGTAGCGCGCGCCCTGATCGAAACGGTCTACGCCGACGCCGATGTCGCCGGGCGGGGCGCGGTCTACTGGCTGACCCAAACCGACAATACCGCGGCGCGCGCCCTTTATGACCGCGTCGCCATAGCCACCGATTTCATGAAGTATAGCCGGAGTTGATGGTGCTGCGCCTTACGTTGCTTGCCGGCCTCATGGCCCTGTCCGCCTGCACCGCCCTACCGCGGATGGAAATTCCCGAACGTCGCGATGCCGCGCTGCCCGCCACATTGCCGCCGATGGCGCAGTTTGCCCTGCGTAGCGCCCCCGCGCCGGAGCGGTCCAACGCGGCGATTGCACGCGACATCCTCGATCTCAGCTTTCAGATGGAAAGCGGGCGCGAAATCACCCGGCTCAGCCGGTTCGAGGGGCCGATCACGGTGGCCGTGGTCCCGGGCGCGCCGGCCTCTCTCTCCGCGGATCTGGACCGGCTGCTGGCCCGGCTCCGCCGCGAGGCGCGGATCGACATCTCGCGGGTATCGCGTGACAGCGGCCCGGCCTCGATCGTCATCGAAACCCTGCCGCGCAGCCGGATGCAGCGCGTGGTGCCGCAAGCCGCCTGCTTCGTCGTGCCCCGCGTATCAAGCTGGAACGACTTCCGGCGCATGCGCAATGGCCGTGATCTGGACTGGACCACGCTGGAAACCCGACAGCAGATCGCGGTGTTCATCCCGTCCGACGTACCGCCCCAGGAGATCCGCGACTGCCTGCACGAGGAGGTGAGTCAGGCCATCGGGCCGCTCAACGATCTCTATCGCCTGTCCGACAGCGTCTTCAACGACGACAATTTCAACGCCGTGCTGACCGGGTTCGATATGCTTGTCCTGCGGGCCTACAACGACCCCGCCCTGAGATCGGGCATGACAAGGGCCGAGGCGGCCGCGGCCCTGCCCGGCATCCTTGCCCGGCTGAACCCTCAGGGCAATGGCGGTGGCCTCGGCCCGTCGGGGGCCAGCCCACGGGCCTGGATCGACGCCATCGAAACCGCGCTTGGGCGCGGCAGCACCAACGACCCGCGCCGCATCGCCGCCGCCCGGCAGGCAGTGGCGATCGCCCGGTCGCAGGGGTGGCAGGACAACCGGCTTGCCTTCTCCTATTTCGCGCTTGGCCGGTTGAGCCTCACGCGGGATCAGGATCTGTCGCTTGCGTCCTTTCTGGCCGCCGGGCAGATCTACCGGCAGATCGCGCCGGGCGGCATTCACATGGCCCATGTGAACATGCAGTTGGCCGCCTTCGCGCTGTCCTCGGGGCAGGCGGAGCGGGCGCTTGAACTGACCGGCGCGGCCCTGCCCGCCGCCACGCAGGCCGAAAACGCCAGCCTTCTGGCGACGCTTCTGATGATCCGGGCAGAGGCGCTGGATCTGACAGGTCGCCCGTCAGAGGCGCGCGCGGTCAGGCTCGACAGTCTCGGATGGGGCCGCTATGGCTTCGGCCGGACCGATGCCGTGGAGGCCCGGTTGAACGAGATCGCGGGGCTGGTGCCCCGGACCTGAACGACATTGCGATAGGGGGCAAAATGCTGAATCTGGTCGGGTTTGGTCTGGGCATTCTTCTGGGGCTCTGGACCGCCTATAAACGTGGCGGCAGCGCGCTCGATCTGTTGCACTACGCCACGATTTTCGGGCTGATCGGCTTTGTCGTCGGCGCCTTCGCCATGCTTGTGATCCCCGCACCGGCATGAGAGGCTGCGCCTCATGTTCCTGCCGTTCTTCGAAACCCTGCGCATGGCCCGCATACCTGTGTCATTGCGGGAATATCTCGGCTTTCTCGAAGGGGTTTCCGCCGGTCTGGTGACCTATGACGTGGATGGGTTCTACTACCTTGCTCGCACCGCGATGGTGAAGGATGAACGCCATCTGGACCGGTTCGACCGCGCGTTTGCCCATGCGTTTGGCGGGTTGGAGCAAATCACCCCGGAGCAGGTACTGGAGGCCGCCGAGATCCCGCCCGAATGGCTGGAGAAGCTGGCGGAGAAGCACCTGAGCGAGCAGGAGCGCGCCGAGATCGAGGCGCTTGGCGGGTTCGACAAGCTCATGGAAACGCTCCGCGAGCGGCTGAAGGAACAGCAGGGCCGCCATCAGGGCGGCAACAAATGGATCGGAACCGCGGGCACCTCCCCTTTCGGGGCCTATGGCTACAACCCCGAGGGGGTGCGGATCGGGCAGGACCGCTCCCGCCACCGCCGCGCGGTCAAGGTCTGGGACAAGCGCGAGTTCAGAAACCTCGATGGCGATGTGGAACTGGGCACGCGCAACATCAAGGTCGCCCTCAAGCGGCTGCGCCAATGGGCCCGCACCGGCGCGGCGGAGGAGCTTGATCTCGACGGGACGATCCGCGCCACCGCCGAGCATGGCTATCTGGACGTCAAAACCCGGCCCGAACGCCGCAATGCGGTGAAGGTGCTGCTGTTTCTCGATATCGGCGGATCGATGGATGACCATGTGCAGGTTGTCGAAGAGCTGTTTTCCGCCGCGAAATCGGAATTCAAGCATCTGGAACACTATTACTTTCACAATTGCCTGTACGAGGGCGTCTGGCGCGACAATCGCAGGCGGTGGACCGATCAGACGCCAACCTGGGACGTGCTCAACACCTACGGGTCCGATTACAAATGCATTTTCGTCGGCGATGCCGCGATGAGCCCCTATGAGATCGCCTTTGCGGGCGGCGCGAATGAGCATTGGAATGCAGAGGCCGGTCAGGTCTGGCTGGAACGCGCCTGCGCCCAGTGGCCCGATTTCCTGTGGATCAATCCCACGCCGGAGCGGCACTGGCGCTACACCCAGTCGACGCAGATGATCGCGGAGATCTTTCAGGGTCGCATGGTGCCGATGACACTGGAAGGGCTGGACCGGGGCATGCGGGAACTCAGCCGCTAGGACCGCGTGGCGCCCGGCCCGCCATCGGGCACGTCCGGATGGGCCTGTGCCGCGCGCGGTCCGCAGGCGTTGCAAGCCGCGCCCGACGGCCCCGAAATGCCTAGCGCGCGGAATGAGGATGCCAGGCGGGCAGCGCCATCTGCTCCGCCGGGACCCGGCGCAGGCAGAAATCGCAGACGTCGCAGCCCTGGGCCAGGGTGCCCGAGCGGCTGACTGAGACCGGGCGGTCGGAGGCGTTCACGATCTCTATCCATTGCGCATCCCAGGCGCACAAGATCGGGGTCAGATCGCTGCGCCCGGCATCCCAGAAGTAATCCGCAAAGGCGCATTCCGTGACCTTGAGCGTGGCGTGATCAGGCCCGTTTTCCTGGTGAAACCGCATGCCTGCGCCCCAGATCAGCCTTGCGCGCGCGCTCAGCCTGTCACCGTCCTGCGCCTGGCCCACGGGGTCAGACGCGGTCCAGAGCCAGGCCCGTGTCAGCCAGTGCGCCAGCCCCTTCCCGCTTTGCAGAAAGGCGGCCCCGGCCCGGTCGCGGGCGGCCCGCCGGTCCAGCCCGGCTTCCTCCAGCAACTCCGCCGCGGCATGAAGCCCGGTGGCCAGCGCCTCGTTGAAGGCGGTCTGGGCGCCACCGCCGGAGAAACCGCGGCGCGCGGCAAGCTGCGCCGCGCGGATCCTGAGCGCCTGATCGTCGATCTGCACGTCTCCGCCACGGTTCAGCGCCCGCAGGAACCCGCGCCGCCAAAGGGTGATGATCGCGTTGGTCATCTCGGTCTCCTCTTCGCATCTCAATCCATTGCCATCAGCACGCGAAAGGTCTTCACGGGCTACACGGGCGGGGAGCAATTTTCCGTCGAAATTCGGGCTCGGCAAACCGGGCCTTAAGCATGTCATCAAAAATGGTGTAAAGCCGGATGCGGTCTTCCAGCGAGATATCAGGCCTCAGCATCACGATCCCGCTGAAGGCCCCGTAATCGAGCAGCGCGATATCCTGCGCCATCGCCGGATCGACACCAAAGCGCATCTCGTATATCCGCGCAGTGAAGCTCAGCCGAGCCGCATCCGTCGCCGCCACCTTTGCGGCCAGGGCCGGGTCCCGGGCGGCAAGCTTCCGGATGTTAAGTTCCAGGTGCATGTCAAGCGCGATCATCTCCTGCACGATCCGCTCGAACGCCTCCGCATCGAACTGCTCCAGATCGAAATCGGCAATCGGGTTGTCCGTCTGGACCGCGCGCCAGTGATCCACCAGCGCCTCCAGAAACGTCGCCTGATCGGCGAAATGATGGTAGAACGATCCCTTGGTCAGTCCGGCCTCGGCACAGACCTTGTCGATACGCAGCGCATCGGGCCCTTCGGCGCTCAACAGATCAAGGCCAAGGGTCAACCAATCATCGCGATCAAATCTCTTGCGCGGGGCGGTCATGCGGCCAGCCCCCAGAGACCAAGGCCGATCACCGGCAGAAAGAGCCAGCCCTGGGGCAATTGCCCATAGCCCGCCCCGATCACAAGCGGCAGGATCAGACCAAGCGCCGCGAACCCCACCGCAAGGGCAACGCCCGCCATGGCAAGCCCGGTCGCGCCGCCCGCGCCAAGACCCGCGGCCAGAAACAGCCCCGCCATCGCCAACAGCGTGACCGAAACCAGATGCCAGCACAGATAGGCCGTGTCGCGCGCCAGATCGGGCAGATCCCGGCTTGCCCTGAGCGGTGCCGCCACCTGGCTGCCGCCGACGAACAGATGAATGCCGGCCCAAAGACCCGAGAGCGCGGAAGCGGCAAGAAAAGGTGTGGAGATCATCGGACCGACTCAATGTTGTTCAAATTTACATACCAGATGGTATGGTTCATGCAAGTCCCTATTGCCGCCCGCCTGCCAGTGCCCCATATCCTGCCTATGCTCAAGTTTACGCCCATCTTGCTGGCTATCATCTATGCCCTTGTGATGTATCAGTTTTCCGCCTGGCGCACCCGGCGGGAGCTGGATCAGCGCTCCACCGAACTGGCCGATCCGCGCCTGAAGGCGTTGACCGACCGGATGGCCGAGGCGCTTGGCGTGGAGCGGATCAAGGTGAATCTCTACGAGATCGATCCGGTCAACGGGCTGGCGGCGCCGGACGGGCGCATTTTCCTGACCCGTGGATTTTTCAACAAATACCGTCTGGGCGAGGTCAGCGCCGAGGAGATGGCCAGCGTCATCGCTCATGAACTGGGTCACGTCGCCCTTGGCCATGCGCGCCGCCGGATGATCGATTTTTCCGGACAGAATGCGGTGCGCGTGGCACTGGCCACGGTGCTGGGGCGGATCATCCCGGGCGTCGGTGTCTGGATCGCGAATATGCTCGCCTCGCTTCTGATGGCGCGGCTGAGCCGTCAGGACGAATACGAGGCGGACGCCTATGCCTCGGCGCTGCTGGTCAAATCCGGGATCGGAACCGAACCGCAGAAAAGCCTGTTCACCAAGCTTGAGGGGCTGACCGGGATGGGCGGGCGCGGCATTCCCGCCTGGTTGATGAGTCACCCGAAAACCCACGACCGGATTGCCGCGATCGAGGCGTTGGAGGCCCGCTGGGCCCGCGAGTTGCCACAGGAATAGGCGGCGGTCTGCGCCGCTAGACGGTAAGGGCCTTTCCCAGCCGGGGAAGGCGCGCGCGCTTCATCAGCTTGCGCAGATCAAGGTCTTCACCCGACAAGGTTTCGGCCTGCCGATACACCCGACGCACCACCTCTTCGATCACCTCGGGCGCCTCGGCCCAAAGCCCGCGCAGGAGCGCATCGGGATGCAGGACGCTGAGCCCCGGCCCCTCCAGTTCACGGGCCGGGAAATCCTTCAGATTCAGCGTGACGATGGCCTCCGCCCGACCCGAAAGCGCGGTGGCCAGCACATGCACATCGGCGGCATCGGGAAGCCAAAGGCGCGCCTCCAGCGCCGGATCGGGGGCGATTTCGGCGTCGGGCCAGAGGGCGCGCAGACGGGCAATTTCGCCCCGCGCAATCACCTCGTCCGCCGGGTCGCGGCGGGCCGCGGCGCGAGCCCATTCCTCAAGAATGCGCGCCGACCAGACCGGTGTGATCATCCCGGTCCCTGCAACGCCCATCAGGATCTCCCGCAGAACCGTGGGGTAGAGCACGCAGGCATCCAGGCAGGTCCTCATGGCAGCAGCCGGAACGCCAGTACCTTCAGATAACCGGTTTCGGTCAGATCGGGATGTTGCGGGTGATCGGGCCCGGCAAATCCGGTGTGGATCAGCCTCGGCACCCGCCCGGCCCGCCCGATCCCGCGCAGGCACGCCGCGCGGAACTTGCCAAGATCAGCGGCATGGGAGCAGGAACACAGGATCAGCACGCCCCCCGGTGCGACCAGCGGCGCGGCCAGCCGGGCGACACGTTCATAGGCGCGCAGGCCCTTTTCCAGCGCAGGTTTCGACGGCGCGAAGGCAGGCGGGTCGGCGATCACGAGATCGAAGCTCTCGCCCTCCTGCTCCAGCGCCTCCATGACCGCGAATGCGTCGCCCCTGCGCGTGGTGAGATCGGCTGCCCGCCCCATGGCGCGGGCCCCGGCAAGGGCCAGATCCAGCGCGGGTTCCGAGGCGTCGACGGCCATTGCGCCCGTCGCGCCGCCCGCCAGACAGGCCAGTGCGAAACCGCCGACATGGGAAAAGACATCCAGCACGCGGGCCTCCCGCGCCAGTCCCGCCGCGACCCCGTGATTGAACCGCTGATCGTAGAACAGCCCGGTTTTCTGGCCCGCCATAACATCGGCCATGTAGATCGCCCCGTTCATCGGAACCGGCATCGGCCCCTCGGGCGCGGCACCCCGCAAAACCACAGTTTCCTCGGCAAGCCCTTCGGCGGCGCGCGCGCGCCCGCTGCCGTTCTTGATGAGGGCCGTGCACCCGGTCAGATCGGCGAGGATTTCGCTCAACATGTCCAACCGCTCCTCCAGCCAGATCGCATTGGGCTGGATCACCAGTGTCTCGCCGAAGCGGTCCACGATCAGGCCGGGCAGAGCGTCGCCCTCGGCATGGATCAACCGATAATAGGGCGCGTCGAACACCTTCTGCCGCAGATCGAGGGCGGCCGCGATCCGCGCGCGGAGCCAGTCCGCGTCGATCACGGCGGTGGCGTCGCGATCCAGCATCCGAAAGGCGATTTTCGCCTCGACCGTGGCGACCCCCACCCCGACAGGCCGGCGATCCGCATCTTCGAGGATCGCCAGCGCGCCGGCGGGAATGCCGCGGGATCGGCGGTCCAGCACCAGTTCATCGGCCCAGACCCAGGGCGCGCCGTGGCGCAGTCTGCGGGCATCGGCCTTGGGTTTCAGACGCAGGGCGGGCAAAGAAGAAGGGGGCGCAATCATGCGCCCCCTCTATCTTGGATCGATCCGGTCCGAAAGGGATCAGTTGAGCCCGGCCACAAGCATCGGGTCGCCGCCAAACGCCTCGCCCGCCCAGGAACGCAGGCGCGCCTGGATGCGGTCGCGCTGAAAAATGCCGTCGCGCTCGGCAGCCACCGCATCGGGGCCGACAAGGGCCGGGAAGGTCACGTCCACATGGGTCGGCCCGTAAAGAACGGCACCGGTTTCGGCATGGCGGACCACCAGATCGAACTCGATTTCATGTTCGCCGCGGAGATTGCTGTAGCGGGTGCGGTCGGTCAGCGCGTGAAACCGGGTCATCACGAGGCGGACCTGCACCGGCACATCGCCGTCCAGCCGGGCAAGGGCCTGCCGCAGGGGCGGCGTCATCACATCGGCCACTTGCTGGTGCCGATTGCCAATCGGGTCTTCGCGCCAGACGATATCGGCGCGCGGCTTGATCGTATTGGCCTCGGACACGGTGAGCGAGGTCGGGACATCGACGACCAGCCCCTCCACCCGCCAGTCCTGCGCCAGAGAGGCCACGGACGACGGCGCGGATTGAGCGGAGCCGAACTCCAGCGGCGCGTTGCGGGTAACCGTACCGGGTGCGGAACAGGCCGAAACCGCCAATACCGTACCCAGGATCGCAAGTGAGATCAGACGTTTCATTCTTTTCCTCCTGCCCCCGAAAGACGGGCAACTCAGATATTATTCGGGCAAGGCTGCCGCTCAAAAGAGGCCGCAATGCGAAAACCCCGGCGCGCTGCCGGGGTCTTTTGGTGATTAAATCTTGTCTCAAATACGGCGCAATGCCGGTGAAACGACCCGCCCGCGCCGTGGCTGACACAACGGCAAAGACTGCCGCAGGTCAGCCCTGCGCGACCTGCATCCGCTGCTGGCCAAGGCGGTCGATCTCCAGAACCACCTCGTCGCCGGGAGCCAGAAACCGCGGCGGAGACATGCCCGCGCCAACACCCGGCGGCGTGCCGGTGGCGATGATGTCACCGGGATGGAGCGTGAAGAACCCGCTGAGATAGGAGATCAGTCTTGCCACCCCGAAAATCATGTGCCGGGTCGAGCCGTCCTGCCGTAACTCGCCGTTTACCGACAGGCGCAATCCAAGCGTCTGCGGGTCGCCGATCTCGTCGGGGGTCACCAGCCATGGGCCGATCGGGGCGAAGCTGTCGCAGCTTTTGCCCTTGGTCCACTGGCCTGCCCGGTGTTTCTGATAGTCCCGCTCGGACACATCGTTGACGGCCACATAGCCCGCGACATGGGCCAGTGCATCGGCCTCGTCCACATGTTTGGCGGGCCGGCCGATGACCACGCCCAACTCGACTTCCCAATCGGTCTTGGCGGATCCGCGGGGAATGTAGATCGTATCGGTCGGACCCGTTATGGCCGACGTCGCCTTCATGAAGATCAGCGGCTCGGGGGGTGGGGTCGCGCCGGTTTCCGCGGCATGGTCGGCATAGTTCAGACCGATACAGACGATCTTGCCGGTCCCGGCCACGGGCGGGCCGAGCCGGGGCATGCCGTCGACCACCGGACCATCGGCAGCGAGCCGGTCCAGCCGGGTCAACACGTCGCCGCCCAGATCCGCCACCTGGCCGGACAAATCGCGGATCCGTCCCTCGGCATCCAGAACGCCCGGTTTTTCCGCTCCCGCCTCGCCATAGCGCACGAATTTCATAAACTCACTCCCCTTCCTGCATGTCCTTGAGTCCCGTCACCGCGGCCCGTGCACCCGCCAGAATCCAGGCGTGTTCCGAGGCGATGAAAAACGCGCTGACCCCGTGGGCGCTTACGCGCGCGGCCTGCGCCGCATCCGCCACGAATGTCATGTATCCCTTGCCCGCAGTCCGCGCCGCCCGGCCCACCGTTTCGAATGCGGCCCGCAACTCGGCGCTGTCCTGACTGGTTTTTCCGTAAGCGACGCTCAGATCGGCGGGCCCCAGGAAGACCGCATCGATCCCCTCGGTCGCGGCGATGTCATCCGCGCAGTCAACCGCTTCCGGGTCTTCGATCTGGGCGATCACAACCGTCTCGGCGGCGCTTCGGGACAAAAGCTTGGCCATGCTGCCGGTGCCATAGCCCGCCCATCTGCTGGAGCCCGCATAGCCCCGCCCGCCATGGCCGAAGCGGGCGGCCTTGGCAATCTTCGCAGCGCCCGTCCCGGTCATCACATGCGGCACCACGACACCCACGGCGCCCGCATCGAGCGCCTGCAGAATATGCTCCGGCGCGGATGAGGCCACCCGAACCAGAACCGGAAAGCCGCCCGCGCGCGCCACTGCCAGACAATTCCCCAGACTGCAGCGATCGAAGGGCGCGTGTTCCTGATCGATGCATACGAAATCGAGACCGGAGAGCATCAGCACCTCCATCACGTCGACGGCGGGTGTCTTCATAAATGTCCCGGCCAGGACTTCCCCCGAGACGAGCCTTGATTTGAACGATGCCGGTGCCACGCGCCTGCCTCCCCCCAACGGGTAATTCTGCCGAGACCCTGCCGGGATCGCCGGGGGAATGCAATTGCCCATGGCCGGGCCGGTGTCAGGCGATGGGGCGTGCTGCCGGGTCGGAGCCGTCAGGGCCGGGGATTTGCCGGCCCGCAGCTTCGGGCATGCCCGGATCCTGCCCGTCACCGGGTGGGGCGGGCGCAGGGTCCGGCGGTGGCGCGGCCTCGGCGGATGACCCGGGAGACCGGGTGGCCGGCTCGGTTGTCAGGCGCACCGCGCGCCGGCCGCCTTGCTGGCCCAGACGGCCCCGCAAGACGATCCGGCCATTGCGGTCTTCAAGAGAGATGTTGGCCAGATCGGCGGCCTCGAACGGGATCAGATCTCCGGGCGCGAGACGCTCCAGCTCGGCCAGGCTGCGCACCCGGCGCATCAGGATCACGTCAAGATCCACCTCCGCTCCGACGATCGTCTGACGAAAGGCGGTCTGCCACGCCGGGTCCAGCGCGGAGCGCGCCGCCTGCTGCGCCGCCGCCGACCCCGACCCGGCGGGGACGATCAGCAAGACCTTGCCGGTTTTCGCACCCTCGCCCAGGCTCAGCTCCACCTCGAACTGGTGATATGCGGCATCGGGCATCAGAAGCGGCAATTGCCGCCGGTCGGCCAGCGGACCGCCAAAGCTCATCCGGCGGGGCCAGTCGACGCCCTGAACCCCGTCCAGCTCCGCCGCAAAGGCCGAAAGCAGCAATTCGATGAAATCCTTGGTCAGGGCGATGTCGATCTTGGTGAACGGCCGGTCGGGGCCCTGCACCGGATCGACCCGCCCCGTCGTCTGCACCTCGATCAGCGCATCGACGACCGGCTGCTGCAACAGGCACAGGCCGCGCGCGCCGTGGGGCGCATCCAGACCGGTCAGCAAGCCGCCATCGGGCAACCCGGTCAGAAGATCGCCGATCAGAAGCGACCAGCTTACATCGTCCCTGCCCGGTTCGGGCACAAGGCCGGCAAAGGGCGCGCCCGCCCGGCGAAGGGCCCGCTGAAAGGCGCGCCGCGCGCCTGCCCCCCGGTCCGCAGCCGGGGTGGCGCGCGCCCGTTTGGTCATGCGCTGCAGAACGGATAAGCTGGCGGTATCCGCCATGAATGCCGGCCCTTCAATCTGGAAAATCCCGCGGGCTTTATGCCCCATGCAGGGTTAAGAAACCCTTAGGCCGCGCGCAGGGCACGGCCCGGCAGCCGAACCCGGAACCGCGCGCCCCCCTGCCCCGGCACATAGGTCAGCCCGCCGCCCAGACGGCCCATGATCTCCCGGCTGATCGCAAGGCCGAGACCCGCCCCGGGGGCCTCGCCCGCCGTATCGCCCCGGGCGAATTTCTCGAAGATCAGCGATTGCTGGCGGGGTGCCACGCCGGCGCCGTTATCGGCGAACTCGACCTCGACCCGGCCGGGCAGCCGGAGAACCTCGATCCGCAATTCCGGTTGCGCCGCGTCGCAGTACTTCTGCGCGTTCGAGATCAGATTGATGAACACCTGCGCCAGACGGTCCGCATCGGTCCAGAGCGGCACCTCCTCATCGGCGCGGGTGCGCAGAATGCTGAGCCGCGTGCCGCCCACCAGCGCGCTGGTGGCATTCACGGCCCGGTCCAGCACATCGCCAAGCATCGTGTTGCCTTCGTTCAGCGTCACCCGGCCGTCTTCCAGCACGGCCAGATCCAGCAGATCGTCCAACAACCGCGTCAGCCGCAGGCTTTCGTCATGGATGATCCGGCTGAAGCGGGTCCGCCCCTCCGCATCCAGATCCTCGCTTTTCATCAGGATCTCGGAAAATGCCCTGATCGAGGTCATGGGCGTGCGCAACTCATGGCTGATCTGGCTGAGAAAGGCGTCTTTCTGCACCGACAGTTCGGTCAGTTTCTGGTTCGCCTCCCTCAGGCGCGCGGCGGTCTGGGCCAGCTCCGCCGATTTCGCCTCCAACTGGCTGGAATACTCCATCATCTGCGCGGTTTCATCGGCCACCGCGAGCAGATCGCGCACCGACACGCTGGCGCCGCCGGTGATCTGGCCCACCATCGCATTGGCCGTCGCCGCGCCGACGGAGCCTGCGAGTTCGCGCTCCAGCTTTTCAAGAAAATCGGGTGTCGGTTCGGGCAGGCGCGCCTCGCGGCCCTGCGCGGCGGCGGCGTCGCGGAACAGGCGCGCGGCGCGGCCTGCACCCAGAATCCGCTGCGCCATGATCAACAGGTCATCCGCCGTCCCGGCGCTGCCCTTCCATGCCAGCGGCGTGCGCGAATGCTCGTAGACATTCACGAATTGCGCGCCCATCAGACGTTCCATCGGGCTGGGGAACGTGAACAGCGACACCAGCACGAAGGCAAAACTGTTCACCCCGAGCGACAAGACCATCGCGGTCAGAAGCGGGTCTGCCCCGTCCAGCCCCAAGGGCGTGGCCGGTCTGAGCCATGTCAGACCGAAGGGCCCGTTTTCCAGAACACCCTGCATCAGACCCGCGGTCGCCGCATTCGGAACCAGCAACACCCAGCCCCATATCAGGAAGCCTAGCGCGATCCCGGCCGCCGCCCCGGCCCGTGTCGCCCCGCGCCAGAAAATACCGCCCAAGAGGGCCGGCAGTACCTGCGCTACCCCCAGAAAGGCGATCAACCCGATCGAGGCGAGCGCCTCCGTCCCGCCGGACATGCGGTAATAGACGAGCCCCAGCGTCAGAACACCGGCAATGCTCAGACGGCGGGCCATCAGCGCCACGCGGCGCATGTCGCCCGTCATGGGGTTTTCACCCTTCGTGGCGCGCATCCAGAGCGGCACGATGATATGGTTCGACACCATCGTGCTAAGTGCCAGCGCGGCAATGATCACCATCGATGTCGCGGCGGAGAAGCCGCCCAGAAACGCAAACAGCGCAAGCCCGTCCTGCCCCGCGGCCAAGGGCAAGGTCAGCATGAAAAGATCTGGGTTCGCACCCTCGGGCATCATGTGCAGACCGACCACCGCGATCGGGATCACGAAGACGCTCATCAGCAGCAGATAAAGCGGAAAGGCCCAACTGGCGGTGGCCAGGTGCCGTTCATCGGCGTTTTCGACGACCATCACCTGAAACATCCGCGGCAGGCACAGGATCGCCGCGCCGCTCAGCACCGTCAGCCCGACCCACCGCGCGCCGTTCGATGTCCAGGTGGCGATCGGGCTCTCCTCGATCCGCAGCAGAACGTCACGCGGTCCGTCCGCCAGCCCCCAGACGACAAAGCCGCCAACCGCCAGCAACGCGAACAACTTTACGATCGATTCCAGCGCGATGGCCGAGACCAGACCGGGGTGGCGCTCGTTCACATCCAGCGACCGGGTGCCGAAGACGATGGTGAAAAGCGCCAGCCCCCCCGCAACCCAGACGGCCGTGCTTTCCGTATCCGGCGCGCCAAGCGCGCCGGGGCGCGCAAAGACCGAAAAGGACAGCGTGACCGATTGCAGTTGCAGCGCGATGTAGGGCGTCGTCCCGATCACGGCCAGGATCGTCACCATCGCCGCCAGACCGCCGGATTTTCCGTAACGGCTGGAAATCATGTCCGCGATCGAGGTGATCCGCTGCGCGCGGCCGATGCGCACCATTTTCCGCAGCAGCCAGAACCAGCCAATGAACACCAGTGTCGGACCGAGATAGATCGTCATGAATTCCAGACCCGACCGCGCCGCCGAGCCGACGGCGCCGTAAAATGTCCATGCGGTGGTGTAGATCGACAGGCTGAGCGTGTAGACAAGTGGGGAGCTGAGCCAGCGGGCCTTGCCCTCGGCGGCACGTTTTTCGGCCAGAAACGCCACCCAGAAAAGGCCCGCGACATAGAGGACGCAGACCGCGACCAACCCGTCGAAGGACAGCATCCTAGCGCTCGCCCGGCTGATCCGGGTCGCTCGGCGTGATCCGGTCAAGCGCCCGGGCCAGCGCCGCGGCCACCACGATCAGGGCCAGCCAGACACCCAGGAAGTACACCAGCCACCCCGCCGTCGCACCCCCGACACCGGCATCGGTCGTCAGAATGAACACCGGCCCGAAGAACAGGAACGCCCCCAGCACGGGCAAGAGCTTGGCCGCGTCCTGCAACCGGTTCCGCCGATAGGTCCGGCGCTCAAGAAACACACGTTTGGCCATCGTGTCGCGGGTCCCTCTCGGGGTGGATTTGCCATGGCGGTTCATGACCCTTGTTCGGGCAACCCGGCGCCGTTCAGACTGACGCCACGGGCGACATCGCGCAAGGTCTCCACCATCTCCGCGTTCGAAAAGGGCTTGGTCAGATAGGCATTCGCGCCGAGCGACAGAGCCAGATCGCGATCCTTCGCCTGCCCCTTGGCGGTCAGCATCAGGACTGGAAGGGTCCGCGTCTCCGAGGCGTTCCGCAGATCACGCAGGATGTCGAGACCGGAGCGGCCGGGCAACATCACATCCAGCACCACTACGTCCGGCGTCAGGCGCGCCACCGCGTCCAACGCTGTTGCGCCATTGCCATGACCATGCACCTCCCACCCGTCGCGGGACAGGATAAAGCTTATGGCTTCCAGAATATTGGCCTCATCCTCGACCAGCAAAACCCGCGTGCCCAAACCGTTCTCCTCCGATGGTCAGGCGTCATGGAGTCAACACTGCCCGTTTTCTGTGCGAAGTCAAACGCCTGTTGGGCCAGCTCATCCGACAAGACTGTCCATGCGCCGGGCCGTGCAATCCTCTCGCGGGCAAACGGCGCAGCCCGGTCCGACGGGCTGCCCACCAGACCCGGCCCGCTTTTCCTCCACCGGGCGCAGCAGCATCGTCGCCCGCATCACGGGCTCCGCCCCGAACCCCGCCGCGTGGGCCGGCTGGCAAATGGACCAGGCGCTGAAGGTGGTGCCGTTCGGCAGATCCAGCAGGCTTGCCTCGGGCACCATCGGTTTGCTCAACGCCCGGTAGAGCGGCCAGAGCGGGCATCCGGCCCCAAAACGCGGAATCGAAAAAGCCCCGATCCGGCGGCGGAAGATCAGCGCGCCCGCCGCGTCGCAGACCGCCAGCCCGAACGGCGGCGCACCCTTGGACCGCGGCAGGCTTGCCAGACGCCGCAGAACCAGCGCCACGTCACCGCCGGCCATCGGCAAAAGCGGCTCGGGCTCGAAACCGCTGTCCAGTGCTGCGGCAAGAAACGGTTTCAGCGGCAGGCGCGCGGCATCCTCGGCGTAATTGCGCAGCAGGCGTTCGGCCAGCGTCCGCGTCGCGGGATCCTCCATTCCCGCCACGCCGACAAGGATCGCGCCGATCGTCCCGGGGCCGGCCTCCTCGATCATCGGGAAGTGATGGTCCATCGCGTCGAAAAACGCCTCCACCGTTTCCTGCGGCGTGGATGGCGCACCCTGCCGCCCGCCCTGACTTTCGAAATGCGACAGCATCGCCGTGGCCCGCGCCGACAGTCTTTCCGCCTCTTCATGCAGGTTGCGGTGAAAACGCCCGCGCCATTGCGGCTCTATATCCGGCTCGCGCACCAGAATATCCGCGGTCGAGCGGATCGCCGCGACGGTCGACAAAAGTTCGTGCATTGCCTCAGCCAGAACCGGATCATGGGCCAGCCGGTCATGCAGCCCGTCGACCAGCCCCTCAAGGCCCGCGATGCGTTTGTGCTGTGACGCGATCAGCCCGGCCCATCCCGGGAAGCGACCCGCCAGTTCATCGATCCGGCCGGTCTCGGGCGCCGGGCCGAAGGCGGGCGGGCTTTCCCCCGCCGCCCCCTGCAACGCATCGAACAGCGAGGCATCCGCCCCCTCGCTCAGCGCGGTCGGCTCCACCTCCAGTTCCCGGGCCAGATCGACCAGAAGCTTGCCGCCGATCCGGCGGCGGTTATGCTCGATCAGGTTCAGGTAGCTGGCCGAGATGCCCACCGCACGGGCCAGATCGCTTTGTCTGATCCCCATCACCGTACGCCGTTCCCGGATGCGGCTTCCGGTAAGCGCGTGGCGGCGCTGGGGCGCGGAGCGTTGGGTCATGACGTGCCTCGGAACTGGGCGTTGTCAAAAGTTGTATAGAAACGGTGCCGCGTCTCAACACACATGGCGTCGCAGGGTGGAAAAGCCCGTCCCGCCGGAAAATACCTAGAATTTGACCCGTCTGTTTCGCCGCGCATGTATAAGGTGTATGTTGTCCGGTGGGGGCGATAATGGTGTGGAGTACATCCCATGACCACATTCTCTCCGGTGTCCGGTCCTCCGGTTCCGGCACCCATGGCCCAAAGTCAGGCCCCTGTCAGTTCAAGCTCGGAACGGGCCTCTCCTCCCGCAGGCGGCATTCCCGCCCTCGGGCGCGAAGCGGTCACGCCCACGCGCGACAGCAACCGGTCCGACAGGTCAACCAACTCGACCCCTCAGGATCCGCCGAAGAATCCGCCGGTTCTGAAAGGGTTGAACGTGGAACCGCTGGACACCCGGCTGGTGGGCGATCAGGACAAGATCCCCAATCCCCCGCCGCCCCCGGGATCCGACATTCCGACAAGGCTGGCCGAGATGACGCCAACCGCACGACAGGTGGATCTGCGCCGCTGATCCTGCGCGCGCAGCCACTTGCCGCATCGCATCTGCAGACACCCCCGGCCCTGCCGGGCGGGGTGTGCCTGTGCTGCACGCCAACCGCGGATCAACGGTGCCGTTCTGCCAGCATCAGCTGTGTCCGTTTCAACTCGCGCAGGATCCGGTCCGCCTGAATCTGCGGCATCAGGCTCAGCTTCATCTGCAACGCCATCAGCAGTAATACGGCACCCGGCAGGCCCCATCTCAGAGCGCCAAGTGCATCGGCGGCCCCGAAGAACCGGATCGCGCAATAGGTGCCCAGGGCGAACAGGATGATCTGGATCACCATGACCACCCAAGTGACCCAGCCCAGTTTGCCCCGGAACTGCGCCAGCCCAAGCTGGAACCAGCCCTGCTCTTCGGTGGCGTCGAGGATCGCGCGATCCTCGGCTCTCAGAGCCTCTTCGATCAGTTGGTCAAGCTTGCTCATCGCAGTCTCCTTTCAACGCCTCTCTCAGTTTCAAGCGCGCATGCATAAGCCGGGATTTGACGGTGCCATGCGGGATATCCAGCGCCACGGCGACCTCGGCCACGCTCATGTCTTCCAAATAGAACAGCGCAACCGTGGCGGCATGATCCGGCGGCAGGGCGGCAACCGCCCCGCGCACCGCCCTGGCATCCGACGCATCGGGGCCGGCCTCGGGCGTTGCCACCGGCAGTTCGGCCGCGGCAGCGCGCAATGTCTCGCGGGAGGCGATCTGGCGCCTGATCTGCCGGGCCACCCTGCGCGTCACGATCCGCGTGGCCCAGGCCGGAAAAGCCACCGGGTCGCGCAGTCGCGGCAGGCCGCGCAGGATCTCCACCCAGGCCTCCTGCACCACATCGCGCGCCATCTCCCGGTCGCCCAGCAACCGCACCGCATGGGCCAACAGGCGCGGGCCGCGCAGATCGGCGATCTGCGAAAGGGCCGCCCGGTCACCCTGCTGCGCGCGGGCAACCAGCATCTCCTCCAATATCCGACCTGCCTGTCGCATCCGCCGTCTTTCTCGCTCTGTCAGGACTAAGGTGGCCGCCGGTGCCGAACCGGTTCATCGCAGGCGCATCAAATCGGCGAATTTGTATGAAAAAGGGCGCGGCCCGAAGGCCGCGCCCGCGTGTCACCCTGCGAAAGATCTACTCGCTCAATGCCTGATCGGTGATCATGTGGGTCCATGCGCCCTCGGGCTCGGCCGTGATGACCGGGTCGGATCCGCCGGCAAGCAGGGTCGCCACCGTCCGCTCATAGGCGGCCACGTCCAGCGCGCCGTTGGAGCCCGCGGTCAGCAACGCCACCTCCCCCATCATCCGGGTCTGGTGCTCCTCGGTCTGGGCGCCAGTCTCGTCGTAGTCCAACACGATCAGCGCCGCCTCATCGGGGTTTTCCTCGGCCCATTTCCACCCCTCCATGGAGGCGCGCACGAAACGCACCATCCGGTCGACGAACTCCGGGTCCTCAAGGTTCTCTTCCAGAACCCACATCCCGTCTTCCAGCGTCGCGACACCCTGATCCTCGTATTTGAACGTGATCAGATCGTCCGGTGACACGCCCGCGTCGATCACCTGCCAGTATTCGTTATAGGTCATCGTGGAGATGCAATCGGCCTGCCGCTGCAACAGCGGGTCGACGTTGAACCCCTGCTGCAGCACCGTCACACCGTTCTCGCCGCCATCGGTCGGGATGCCCAGCTGGCTCATCCAGCTGAGAAACGGATATTCGTTGCCGAAGAACCAGACGCCAATGGTCCGCCCGGCCAGATCCGCGGGTTCGGTGATGCCGGTATCGGCCCAGCAGGTCAGCATCAGGCCGGAGGAGGCGAAAGGCTGCGCGATGTTCACCACCGGCAGGCCCCGCTCCCGCGCGGCCAGCGCCGATGGCATCCAGTTCAGCATCACATCGGCCCCGCCGCCGGCCAGAACCTGCGGCGGCGCGATATCGGGACCACCGGGCTGGATCGTCACGTCCAGGCCCTCGGCCTCGTAATAGCCGTTCTCAAGCGCCACGTAATAGCCCGCGAACTGCGCCTGGGTGACCCACTGCAACTGCAACGTCACCTCATCGGCGACGGCTGCGCCGGTCGCCAGCCCCAGCGCAAGCGCGGATGTCATCAGATGTTTCATTTTCTTCCCTCCAAGTTGGTTCGTTTGTTGTTTCGTTACCGCTGCGACGGATGCCAGAATGTCAGCTTTCTCTCCAGCATGGCCATCAACCCGTAAAGCCCGGTGCCGGCCAGGGCCGCAACCACGATCGATGACCAGACCATATCCATGGCCAGCCGGCCCACCTCAATCTTTATCCGAAAGCCCATCCCGACCGTCGGGGAGCCGAAAAATTCCGCCACAATCGCCCCGATCAGCGCAAGGGTTGTGCAGATTTTCAACCCGTTGAAGATGAACGGCAAAGCGGCGGGCAGGCGCAGTTTGAACAGGGTCTGCCAATAACTGGCCGCATAGGTCCGCATCAGATCGCGCTGCATCACCTCGGACGCCTTCAAGCCCTGCACCGTGTTGACCAGCATCGGAAAGAACACCATCACCACCACCACGGCGGCCTTCGATTGCCAGCCGAAGCCGTACCACATGACCAGGATCGGCGCGGTCCCCACAATCGGCAGGGCGGCGATGAAATTGCCCACCGGCAGCAGGCCCCGTTGCAGAAAGGGCGAACGATCCACCGCCAGCGCCACCGCGAAGGCCGCTGCGCAGCCCATCACATATCCCGACATCGCGCCCTTCACGATGGTCTGCACGAAATCCGCCCAAAGCGTGTCGGTGGAGGTGATCAGCCGCGCCCAGATCGCCGATGGCGCAGGCAGGATGACGGGCGAAACCTCGTAAAGCCGGACGGCCAGTTCCCAGAGTACCAGCAATGTCGCGCCGAAGAGGATCGGTACCACAAAGCCGCCAATCGCGCGGCCCGAGTTGGACAGCCAGATGTTGATCCCCCATGCCGCCAGCCAGACCGCGAGGATCAGGCCAAGGCCCTGATCGGCGGCAAAACCCGCCAGAACGACCAGAAGCGCGACGGAGGGGCCGAGCCATGGGCTGCGCCAGAACGCGGTCATCGTGCCAATCCCATGCGTTTCAGCGTCACACGTTCCGCAAGGCCAATCAGCGCCACCAGCGCCGCCGCGCAGATCGCCGCCATGAACAGGGCCGACCAGATCTGGATGGTCTGCCCGTAATAGCTTCCCGTGAGCAGCCTTGCGCCCAGCCCGAACCGCGCGCCCGTCGGCAATTCGGCGACAATCGCGCCCACAAGCGCCGCGGCAATGGCAACCTTCAACGAGGTGAAGAGATAGGGCACCGAGGCCGGCAGCCGCAGTTTCAGCAATGTGGCCAAGGTGCCCGCCGAATAGGTTTTTAGCAGATCCATGTCCATCGCGCCGGGGCTGCGCAGCCCTTTGACCATGCCCACCACCACGGGGAAGAAACTCAGGTAGGCCGAGATCAGCGATTTCGGCAGCAGCCCCTCGATCCCGATCGAGTTCAGGACCACGATCACCATCGGCGCGATCGCAAGGATCGGGATGGTCTGGGAGGCGATAGCCCAGGGCATCACGCTCATATCCATCGCCCGGTTGTGAACGATCCCGATCGCCAGCAGAATGCCCAGTGTCGTGCCGAACAGGAAGCCAAGCAGGGTCGGCGCCAGCGTCTGATAGGCGTGGAAAAACAACGACCGCGGGTTGCCGCGCAGCTCGCCACGGCGCTCGCGCATCACCGGCTCCCCCGCCGTCGTCTCCCACAATTCGGCGAAGACCTGATGCGGCGTCGGCAGCACGGGCCGCTCCTGGTTCATCGCGTCGGCGATCACCTCGCCTGCACTCAGTTCCTCGCCTGCGCGCTCTGCCTGATCCAGCGTCCAGGCCCGGTTCATCCCCACGCTCGCCGCGTACCAGAGCGCCACGATCACCCCGAGAACCGCAAGGATCGGCATCACGTGATGAACCGTCCCGGCCATACCCCGCATCAGGCCCCCGCCCAGGCCTGCGCGCATCGCGCCGGTCCGGGACATGTCGGTCATCGGCCGGCCCTTTCCCATCTGAGCAGAACGTCCGGAAGACCCTCTTCATTATCGCCGTCGGTCTGGCGGATCTCGCGAAATCCCTCCCGGGTGTAGAAATTCCGCGCGCCGCGATTGGCGACGAAGGTCCACAACTTCAGCCTGTCGCGCCCGTCCTTCGCGACGTTCAGCAGCCCCCGGCCGATACCCAGCCCCGGCTTGGCGACATAGAGTGCGGTCACAAGATCGTCGTCCTCGTCCATCGCCAGAAACCCGTGGATCGGGTCGCCGGTTACCCAGACCCTCCGCTGCTCAAAGACGAAGTCGCGATAGAAATCGCGCACCTCATCGGCCGTATGCACCCGGGGCATCCAATCCCGGTCGTCGATCCAGCCATTCAGGATATCGGCGCAGGCCACCGCATCCTCGCGTCGGCCAGGCCGAACATCCTGCCTGATCGCCGTGTCAGTCATCATAGGCATGCCCCGCGCGCAGCCCCTCACGCACCCGGTGCGCGATCTCCAGAAACTCCGGCGTATCGCGGATGTCGAGCGGGCGCTCCTTCGGCAGATCGTTTTCGATCACGTCGGTGATCCGGCCCGGGCGCGGCGACATCACGACGATTCTGGTGGAGAGATAGACCGCCTCCGGGATCGAATGGGTGACGAAACCGATGGTCTTCTCCGTCCGCGCCCAAAGCTTCAGCAATTGCTCGTTCAAATGGTCGCGCACGATCTCGTCCAGCGCCCCGAAGGGTTCGTCCATCAGCAGCAGGTCGGCATCGAAGGCCAGCGCCCGCGCGATGGAGGCCCGCTGCTGCATACCGCCCGACAACTGCCACGGGTACTTCTTCCCAAATCCTTCCAGATCAACCAGTTGCAGGACGTTCCTGACCCGCTCTTCCTGCTCTGCGCGGCTGAACCCCATGATTTCCAACGGCAGCTTTACATTCTTCTCGATGGTCCGCCACGGGTAGAGGCCGGCGGCCTGGAACACATAGCCATAGGCCCTGTTTCGCCGCGCCTCGTCCGGCGTCATGCCATTGACGGTGATCGCGCCGCCCGTGGGATGCTCCAGCGCCGCGATGACCCGCAGAAAGGTGGTTTTGCCACAGCCGGAGGGACCGATGAAGCTGACGAAATCGCCCTTGTCGATCTGAAGACTGACGTCTTTCAGCGCATGGACAGGCCCATCGTTCGTCTGAAACGTCAAATCGAGGTTTTTCGCTTCGATGACAGGAGGTTGGGTGGCGGGATCTGCCATCCGATATTCCGGATCTCCCGCCATCACACCCCGCTCGGAATGTTCAGCGGATTACGCTCGATCTTGCGGGGCGTGTTCAGCGATTTCCACTTCGACAGCGCCTTCGACGCGCTGGCATAGGGCTTGCGCTTCACGAATCTTCCGCGCCCCGGCTGGGGCTGGCTGTTCTGCCCATAGGCCCAGACCACATCGCCGCGGGAGAGCGTGTAGCGCGGCTGCGCCGTCACCTCCATACCCTCGAACACATTGTAATCAATAATGGATTTCTGGGTGCTGACATGGATTTCCTTGCTTATGCCCGGATCCCAGACCACCACATCCGCATCCGCGCCGGGCACCAACGCGCCCTTCATCGGATAGATATTCAGGATCTTGGCGATATTCGACGACGTCACCGCCACGAACTCCTCAGGCGTCAGCCGGCCCGTCTCGACACCCTTGGTCCAGAGCATCGCCATCCGCTCTTCCAGCCCGCCGGTCCCGTTCGGGATGGTGGTAAAATTGTCCAGCCCCATGCGCTTTTGCTCATCGGTGAAGGCCGCGTGATCGGTGGCCACCACCTGCAACGAGCCCGCCGCCAGCCCGTTCCAAAGCCCGTCCTGATGCTCTTTCGAGCGGAAGGGAGGCGACATCACGCGGCGCGCCGCATATTGCCAATCCTTGTTGAAGTATTCGCTTTCGTCGAGGGTCAGGTGCTGGATCAGCGGCTCGCCATAGACCCGCATCCCCTTCTGCCGCGCCCGCCGGATCGCTTCATGCGCCTGCTCGCAGGACACATGGACGATGTAGAGAGGCGTGCCGGCCGCGTCGGCGATCATGATCGCGCGGTTGGCCGCCTCGCCCTCCACCTCGGGCGGGCGGGAATAGGCATGGCCCTCCGGTCCGGTGATCCCTTCGGCCAGATACTTCTGCTGCAGCTCCTGCACGATATCGCCGTTTTCCGCATGGACCAGCGGCAGTGCCCCCAACTCGGCGCAGCGTTTGAAGGAGGCATACATCTCGTCATCCTCCACCATCAATGCGCCCTTATAGGCCATGAAATGCTTGAACGTGTTCACGCCGCGTTCGTTAACAACGGTCTCCATCTCATTGAAAATACGCTCGTTCCAGTCGGTGATTGCCATGTGATAGGAGATGTCGACGCAGATCTGGTCCTTCGATTTCCGGTCCCAGTCGTCCAGCGCCGACAGCAGGCTGCCATCCTCCCCCGGCAGGCAGAAATCCACCAGCATCGTGGTGCCGCCCGCAGCCGCCGCGAAGGTGCCGCTTTCAAAGGTCTCCGCCGCGGTCGTGCCCATGAAGGGCATTTCCAGATGGGTATGCGGGTCGATGCCGCCAGGAATGACATAGGCGCCTTCGGCGTCGATCACCTCATCGGCTGACAGGTTCTCGCCAATCTCGGCGATCTTCTCCCCCTCGATCCGCACATCCGCCTTGAACTGGCGGTCCGCGGTCACGACGGTTCCGCCCTTGATCACCTTGCCCATGTCATCTCTCCCCTCATGTCGGCCTTACCCTTGCGTGCAGATCCCGCGCCCCTGGCGTGTCAGCAGGGGAATATACGTGTCCTCCACCGGTCCGCGATGCAGATACCAATAGCAATTGTCGTCCTGCAAAATCACATTGGTCAGATCCTGCCCCGGCGGCAGCAACGCCAGCGTCTGTTCGGAAAACTGGACGGACGGGGCGTTCGGATCCGCGGGCGGGGCCGGTTCGCAGGCGGCCAGCGCAAGAAACCCGCCAAGGACAAGCAATTTCTTCAATCTCTTCACTCCACTATCTGAGCTGTTTCGACAACGGCATGGAACAGCACATTCGCTCCGGCCGCCGCCCATTCCGGGCTGATCTCTTCTGCCTCGTTATGGCTAAGCCCGTCAACGCAGGGGCACATCACCATCGCAGTGGGCGCCACCTTGTTGATCCAGCAGGCATCATGGCCCGCGCCGGAGATCAGATCCCGGTGGGAATAGCCCAACCGCTCCGCCGCGCCCCGCACGGCGGCCACGCAATCCTCGTCGAACTTGACCGGATCGAACCCTCCAACCTTCTCGAACGCGATCTCAAGGCCCATATCCTTGCATATTTCCGACCCACCCGCCTTCAGGCGGTTTTCCATGTCCTCGATCACCGCCAGCTCCGGGGATCGGAAATCAACCGTGAACACGACCTTGCCGGGGATCACGTTGCGGGAGTTGGGATAGACATCGATATGACCCGCCGCGCCCACCGCATGGGGCGCATGGCTCCAGGCGATTTCGTCCACCAGTTCCAGCACACGGGCCATGCCGAGGCCCGCGTTCTTGCGCATCGGCATCGGTGTGGAGCCGGTATGGCTGTCCTTTCCGGTGATCGTCACCTGTGTCCAGCTGAGACCCTGCCCGTGGGTCACCACACCGATTTGTTTGCCCTCCGCCTCAAGGATCGGCCCCTGTTCGATATGCAGCTCGAAAAAGGCGTGCATTTTCCGGGCGCCCACCTCTTCCTCGCCCTTCCAGCCGATCCGTTCCAGCTCAGAGCCGAATTTCAGACCCTTCGCATCCTCGCGCTCATAGGCCCAGTCCTGGGTATGCACACCTGCGAACACGCCCGAAGAGAGCATGGCGGGCGCATAGCGCGTACCTTCCTCGTTGGTCCAGTTCGTTACCACGATCGGGTGCCTGGTCTTGATGCCCAGATCGTTGAGCGACCGGATGATCTCCAGCCCGCCCAGCACACCCAGAACCCCATCATACTTCCCGCCGGTCGGCTGCGTATCGAGATGAGAGCCGACATAAACCGGCAGCGCGTCGGGGTCCGTCCCTTGGCGCATGGCGAACATGTTGCCCATCTGGTCCAGCCCCATGGCGCAGCCCGCCTGCTCGCACCAGCTCTGGAACAGGGCCCGCCCCTCGGCATCTTCATCGGTCAGGGTCTGCCGGTTGTTGCCCCCCGCGACACCCGGGCCGATCCGGGCCATCTCCATCAGCGACTCCCACAAGCGCTCGCCATTGATCTTCATGTTCTCGCCGGGTGCCGGCATAAGATTTCCCCCGATAGTCCAAATTCTTCCGTGGCGATCTTAATCAAGATGCATCAGCACGTCGCGCAGTGTGCCGAACAACTGATCGATATGCGCTTTCTCGATGATCAAGGGCGGGCTCATCGCGATGATATCGCCCGTGGTGCGGATCAGCACGCCTTTCTCATAGCAATCCAGAAACGCCTGGAAGGCACGTTTCGTCGGCTCGCCCGCGATGGGCTCCAGCTCCACCGCCCCGATCAGGCCCATGTTGCGGATGTCGATGACATGGGGGCAATCGGCCAGCGAATGCAGCCCGTCCTCCCAATAGCCCGCCATGTCCGCCGCCCGCTGGAAAAGCCCCTCCTCGCGGTAGGTCTCCAGCGTGGCAAGACCGGCCGCCGAGGCGATCGGATTGCCCGAATAGGTGTAGCCATGGAACAGCTCGATCATGTGTTCGGGGCCCTGCATGAACGCATCATGGATCGCGCCGGTCGCCAGCACAGCGCCCATCGGGATCACCCCGTTGGTCAGGCCCTTGGCGGTGGTGATCATGTCCGGCATCACGCCGAAATGCTCCGCCGCGAAGGAGGATCCCAGCCGTCCGAACCCGGTTATCACCTCGTCGAAGATCAGCAGGATGCCGTGTTTCGTGCAGATCTCGCGCAGTTTCTCCAGATAGCCCTTGGGCGGCATCAACACCCCGGTCGATCCGGCCATCGGCTCCACGATCACCGCCGCAACGGTTTCCGGACCGTGCAGCGCGACGATCCGTTCCAGATCTTCGGCCAGATAGGCGCCATGCTCGGGCTGGCCCCGGGTGAAGGCGTTTTGATCCGGCAGATGCGTATGGGGCAGATGATCCACACCGGTCAGCAGCGCGCCGAAATACTTGCGGTTGTTGACGATACCGCCCACCGAGACGCCGCCGAAATTGACCCCGTGATAGCCGCGTTCGCGCCCGATCAGCCGGGTCCGCGTACCCTGCCCGATGGCGCGCTGATAGGCAATGGCGATCTTCAGCGCGGTTTCGACGGATTCCGAACCGGAATTTGTGAAGAACACGTGATCGAAAGGCTCGGGCGCCAGATCGCGCAGCCGCGTGGCCAGCTCGAAGGCCTTGGGGTGGCCCATCTGGAAGGCGGGCGCGTAATCCAGCTCCGCCGCCTGCGCCTGTATCGCCTCGACGATCCGCGGGCGTTTGTGCCCGGCATTGCAGCACCACAGACCTGCGGTGCCATCCAGCACATCGCGCCCGTCCGCGGTTTTGTAGAACATCCCCTCGGCGGCCACGAACATGCGCGGGTTCTGCTTGAACTGGCGGTTCGCGGTGAACGGCATCCAGAACGCCGACAGATCATTTGGATTGGAGCGGTCAAGCGCCATGGTGCTCACCCTATCTGGCAGAACCGGCGCGCCACCGGTCGGCTGAGATTATTGTTTTGACCATCTGGTCAAGATCACGCTAGCAGAGGCGCATGGTCAGTCAAGAAATTGAACGCCGGAAAATGCCCAATCGCAAGGCAAATGATCGTCAAGCGGGCGTATCTGCCCGGGGCTTGGGCGGTGAGGGCATGACCCTTGCCGCAATGCCGCCCCAAGTGGCAGAGTAGGAACATGAACATTCAGCCGCCGCGCACCCGTATTCAGCGCAAGAACACCCAGGCCATTCTTGAGGCAGCCCTTCTGGTCTTTTCCCGACATGGGTTCCGGGGCGCGACGCTGGATCAGATCGCGGCGGCGGCCGGGCTGTCCAAGCCCAATCTTCTATATTATTTTCCCTCCAAAGAGGCGGTTCACGTCACCCTTCTCAGCCAGTTGATGGACACATGGCTGGACCCGCTTCGCGAGATGGACCCCGACGGCGAACCGGTCGAGGAGTTGCTCGGCTATGTCAGCCGGAAGCTGCAGATGAGCCGTGATTTCCCGCGCGAAAGCCGCCTTTTCGCCAACGAGATCCTGCAGGGCGCACCGCGTATGCAGGAGGTTCTGGCAACCGATCTGAGAAAGCTGGTGGATGAGAAGGTCACGATCATCCGGGGCTGGGCCGCCGCCGGCAAGATCGCCGATATCGATCCGCATCACCTGATCTTCTCTATCTGGGCGCTGACCCAGCATTACGCGGATTTCGACGTGCAGGTGCGCGCGGTTCTGGGGGAGGATCGCGACCCGTTCGCGGAAGCCGAAACCTTCCTGCGGACGCTGTTCACCAAACTTCTCCGGCCCTGAGCGGGGGCAGGAACCTGGCCTGACCTGCCGCGTTGTCTCCCTGAAAAGGAGACATCATGAGCTACAGCCTGACCCTGCAAGATATTTCGACCGTCACCCATGACACCAGATGCCTGCGCTTCGACCGCCCCGAAGGCTTCGCGTTCGAACCCGGCCAGGCCGCCGAGATCGCGCTCGATCGCGACGGCTGGCGTGACGAGGGCCGCCCCTTCACCATGACCTCCCAGCCCGAGGATCCGTTTCTTGAATTCGTCATCAAGATCTACCCCGACCATGACGGCGTGACCGAACAGATCGCCACCATGACACCAGGGGAAAAGGTGCAGGCGGGCGACCCGTTCGGCGCAATCACCGATCACGGGGCCGGAACCTTTATTGCGGGAGGGGCCGGGGTCACGCCCTTCATCTGCCTTCTGCGCCGCCGCGCCGCACAGGCGCAGACGGACGGGTGTCATCTGATCTTTTCCAACAAATCGGAGGCCGACATCATCCTGCGCGACGAGTGGGAGCGGACAGACGGGTTGAAGACGACTTTCGTCGTAACGGATGAAGATGCGGACGGCCTGCCCGGCGGGCCCATCGACAGGGATTTCCTTGACCGGCATCTGAGCTCGAAATCCGGCCCATTCTACATTTGTGGGCCGGGCGGCATGGTCGACGACATCCGCGATCATCTCAAGTCGATGGGCGTCGACGGCGCGGAGATCATAACCGAAGACGGCTGGTGATCCATCACGGGGAACGCTCCGGCCCCCGTGCGAGGGCCGGATCAACGCCGGTCCTCCGGCCTCACTCCGCGGCGCAGGCGCCCGGATTGTTCGGATGCGTTGTCCAGTTGGCGTAATCAGGCTCGACGACCTTGCCGGTCCGCGTGTCCATCGTGCCTGGCTCCAGCTCCTCCATAGTGATGCAGTTCTCCACCGGGCAGACATTGACGCACAGGTTGCAGGCCACGCATTCCTCGTCGATCACCTCGAACACACGCTCCTCGGACATGGAAATCGCCTGATGCGAGGTATCCTCGCAGGCCGCGTAACAGCGCCCGCATTTGATGCAGGAATCCTGGTCGATCCGCGCCTTGGTCACGTAGTTCAGGTTAAGATATTGCCAGTCGGTCACGTTCGGCACGGCCCGTCCGACGATCTCATCTATCGAGCCGTGGCCCTTTTCATCCATCCACTGGCTGAGACCGGACTTCATCTCCTCGACCACTTTGAAGCCATAGGTCATCGCGGCGGTGCAGACCTGCACCGTGCCGCAGCCCAGAGCCAGAAACTCCGCCGCGTCGCGCCATGTGGTCACCCCGCCGATGCCCGAAATCGGCAGGCCCGCCGTTTCAGGGTCGCGCGCGATCTCGGCCACCATGTTCAGCGCAATTGGCTTGACCGCCGGGCCGCAATATCCGCCATGGGACCCCTTGCCATCGATCGACGGCTCCGGGCTCATGGTGTCAAGATTCACCGAGGTGATCGAACTGATCGTGTTGATCAGCGAAACCGCATCCGCACCGCCCGCCTTCGCCGCGCGGGCGGGATACCGGATATCGGTGATATTGGGTGTCAGCTTCACGATCACCGGCATTCGCGTATTGGCCTTGCACCAGCGCGCCACCATCTCGATGTATTCCGGCACCTGCCCCACGGCAGAGCCCATGCCCCGTTCGCTCATCCCGTGGGGGCAGCCGAAATTCAGCTCGATCCCGTCCGCGCCGGTGTCTTCCACCAGCGGCAGGATGCGCTTCCAGGCGGCTTCCTCGCACGGGACCATCAGCGACACAATCATCGCCCGATCCGGCCAGGCGCGTTTGACCGCCTTGATCTCGCGCAGGTTAACCTCCAGCGGACGGTCGGTGATCAGCTCGATGTTGTTCAGCCCCAGCAGCCGCCGATCCGCGCCGTAGATCGCCCCGTATCGCGGCCCGTTGACATTCACCACATGGGGGTCTTCGCCCAGCGTCTTCCAGACGACACCGCCCCAGCCCGCCTTGAAGGCGCGCACCACATTGTACTCCTTGTCGGTCGGGGGCGCCGAGGCCAGCCAGAAGGGATTGGGGGATTTGATGCCCAGGAAGTTCGTCGAAAGATCAGCCATGTCTGGTCCTTTCTTGAGGCGTTATTCGCAGCGATGATAGATCGCCGGGGGCGCCGCCGAGCCCAGATCGACCGCGATCTGATCGGGCGCGACCGGGCGCAACGTGATGGTGGTAGGCCGGTGCATCGGGGTTTCAAACCGCTCGACCGATCCGTCGGGGTTGATCTCCCGGATATAGACGTGGCGGCAGGCGATGGGACTTGTCCAGTCCGTGTTCAGTTCCGGCGCACCTGTGTTTTCGATGGAACAGATCGTGTGATCGTTGAACCCGAGTTCTTCGGTCTCCAGAAACATGATCGCTCCTACCGGGTGGCACCACTGCCCCTGGAACGGGTTGGCCAGCACCGGCGCTCCCGCAAAGATCGCCGCAGCAATACCTCCCGCGGCCCAGCTCATCCCACAAGAGCCTTGTGGATGTCTTCCGCGGCATCGCGCCCCTCGGCCACAGCCGTCACGGTCAGGTCTTCGCCTCCGCTGGCGCAATCGCCACCCGCCCAGACACCCGAAACGCCAGTCCGGCCCGCGTCTGTCACTGCGATCTTTCCATCGCTCAGCGTCAGGCCGTCGGGCGTGCCCCCCAGCGTCTGACCGATGGCCTTGAGCACCTGATCGGCGGGCAGATCGAATGTCTCGCCCGTGCCCATCAGGCTCTTGCCCTCCGCGCGGGTGTATTCCGCCCGCACGCCCGTGACCGCCCCGTTGCCCAGAACCGCCACCGGCATCGCGTTGAACACGATCCGCACCCCCTTGGAGGCCGCCAGATCCTGCTCATACCGGCTGGCGGGCATCGCATCGCGGCCCCGGCGATAAAGGATCGTCACGGTTTCAGCGCCCAGAAGCTTCGATTGGACCGCCGCATCGATCGCCGTCATGCCGCCGCCGATCACCACGACATTGCGGCCCACCGGCAGAGCCGACAGATCCCCGGCCTGCCGCAGATCGGAAATGAAGCCGACCGCATCCATCACGCCCGCCTTGTCCTCTCCGTCCGCGCGCAGGGCGTTCACACCGGCCAGCCCCATACCCAGAAACACCGCGTCGAATTCCGCTTTCAGGCTGTCGAGGGTCATGTCGACACCCAGAGCCTTGCCGGTCTCAAGGGTGATCCCGCCGATCTTCATCAGCCAGTCCAGTTCGGCCTCCGCGAAATTCTCCACGGTCTTGTAGGCCGCGATCCCGTATTCGTTCAGGCCGCCGCCTTTCGGTCTTGCATCGTAGATCGTCACCTCGTGGCCATGCATCGCGAGACGGTGGGCACAGGCGAGTCCGGCGGGCCCTGCCCCCACGACGGCCACGGATTTGCCCGTTGGCGCCGCCCGCGTGAAGGGATGGACGCCCGCCGCCATCAGCGTGTCCGTCGCGTAGCGCTGCAATTGTCCGATCAGAACCGGCTTGCCCTCGGCGATCTCGCGCACGCAGGCCTCTTCGCAAAGCGTCTCCGTCGGGCAGACCCGCGCGCACATCCCGCCAAGGATGTTCTGATGGAAAATCGTGCGCGCCGCAGCCTCCGGCGTGCCGGTCGCGATCTGCCGGATGAAAAGCGGAATGTCGATTTCCGTGGGACAGGCCGTGATGCAGGGCGCATCGTGGCAGAAGTAGCAGCGGTCCGCGGCCACCAGCGCCTCATGCCCGTCGAGGGGCTCGTGCAGATCGGCGAAATTCGCCTCATAGGCCTCGGGCTGAAGCCGGCCCGGGACAATTCCGGGGGTGAAGGGGCTGTTCGTCATGGGGTATCGTCCCTCCCTGATCGAATGGCTATCGTCCCCGGAACGCTGGCACAGGTCCAAAATTTTATCAAATGGTAAATTATTCAGCGGGCCGCGTTTGCCGCTTTTCAGCCGCGCAATGCGGCAAAAACCGGCGCGAATGCCTGTAAAACAGCCGAAACCAGGTGCATACCGCCGGGGAAGCCGGATCGGCTTTTCCCGCGCGCAAGCGCTTTAATCCCTGCGTCTTGTGCAGTATATGGGCGATAAATCAGGCGCGGGCACACAGTCTGGCCCGTATAAGAACAGCCAATACATACGGCGAGGACAAAAACACCATGGCAAACAAAACGCATGACGGGGATGTGGCGTTCATCCGGGCGCTGGCTGAGTTGCTGCGAGAGAATGACCTGACGGAGTTGCAGGTCAAGCGCGATTACGGCGCCGATGACAGCCTGAATGTCCGCGTCTCGCGGCAGATGCAGATGGTGCAATCCGCGCCCGCCCCGGCCATGCAGACCGCGCCAGCGCCGATCTCCGGCCCAGCCACGGCCGCGGCCGCGGCCGACGCCGCGCCCGCCCCGGCCCCGTCGGTCGATCCCGCGCAGGATCCCAATGCCGTCACATCGCCCATGGTCGGCACCGCCTATCTGCAACCGGAGCCCGGCACTCCGTCCTTCGTCGCGGTGGGCGACAAGGTCGCCGAGGGCCAGACCCTGATGATCATCGAAGCGATGAAAACGATGAACCAGATCCCGTCACCCAAATCCGGCACCGTCAAACGCATTCTTGTCGAAGATGGCGCGCCCGTCGAATTCGGCGCTCCGCTCATGATCATCGAATAGGGCGGCGCGCGCATGTTCTCCAAGATCCTTGTCGCCAATCGCGGCGAAATCGCGCTCCGCGTCATCCGCGCGGCGCGTGAGATGGGCGTGGGCACCGTCGCCGTCCATTCCACCGCAGACAGCGATGCGATGCATGTCCGCATGGCGGACGAGGCGATCTGCATCGGCCCCCCGTCAA
This sequence comes from Rhodophyticola porphyridii, assembly GCF_003688285.1. GTDB lineage: Bacteria > Pseudomonadota > Alphaproteobacteria > Rhodobacterales > Rhodobacteraceae > Rhodophyticola > Rhodophyticola porphyridii. Next base: position 277,509 of record NZ_RCNT01000002.1, on the reverse strand, counting down.
GCACGCTCAGCTATCTGAGCGTCCCCGCGATCATTTCCGCCTGCGAGATCACCGGGGCGGAGGCGATCCATCCGGGCTATGGCTTCCTGTCGGAAAACGCGCAATTCGTGCAGATCGTCGAAGATCACGGGATCAAGTTCATCGGCCCGTCGGCCGAACATATCCGCATGATGGGCGACAAGATCACCGCCAAGGACACAATGAAGGCGCTCGGCGTGCCCTGCGTACCCGGTTCCGATGGCGGCGTGCCCGATTTCGAGGCGGCGCAGGCCGTGGCAAGGGAAACCGGCTTCCCGCTGATCATCAAGGCGACCGCGGGCGGCGGTGGCAAGGGCATGAAGCTGGCCCGCTCCGCCGAGGAGCTGGAAACCGCCTTCCGCACCGCGCGCAGCGAGGGCAAATCCAATTTCGGAAATGACGAGGTGTATATCGAGAGATATCTCGGTGCGCCCCGCCATATCGAGGTGCAGGTGTTCGGCGACGGACGCGGCAACGCGGTCCATCTGGGGGAGCGCGACTGCTCGCTTCAGCGGCGGCACCAGAAAGTCCTGGAGGAGGCCCCCGGCCCCGCGATCAGCCCCGAGATCCGGGCCCGGATCGGCGCGACCTGCGCCAAGGCAGTGGCCGAGATCGGCTATGAAGGCGCCGGCACGATCGAGTTTCTCTACGAAAACGACGAGTTCTTTTTCATCGAGATGAACACTCGGCTGCAGGTGGAACACCCGGTGACCGAGGCGATTTTCGGCGTCGATCTGGTGCGCGAGCAGATCCGCGTCGCGGCGGGCGAGGAGATGTCCTTCCGACAGGAGGATCTGGTCGTGAACGGCCACTCCATCGAGGTCCGGATCAATGCGGAGAAGCTGCCGAACTTCTCCCCCTGCCCGGGCAAGATCACCCAGTATCACGCGCCCGGCGGTCTGGGCGTCCGGATGGATTCGGCGCTATACGACGGCTATTCGATCCCGCCCTATTACGACAGCCTGATCGCCAAGCTTATCGTGCATGGCCGCGACCGGCCCGAGGCGCTCGCGCGTCTTCACCGGGCCCTTGGAGAGCTGATCGTCGATGGCGTGGACACCACGATCCCGCTTTTCCGCGCGCTGATGGAGGAAGAGGCGGTGCAGACCGGCGAGTACAACATCCACTGGCTTGAAAAGTGGCTGGAAACGAACCTGGGCTGACCCCCCCCGGGCGGCCCTACAGCGCCGCCCGCCCGCGCCGGATCGCCACAAGCGCAAAAAGCGCCACGATGGCACAGGCCACCAGCCCCAGCAGGCGCTCCACCAGCCCGTCGACGCCGGTGGGCGTGATCAGGAAAAGCGGCGCGGAGACACCCCAGAGAAGCCCGAGCGTGATCAGCGCCTTTCGCGCCCGGTTGTGATCCTGCCGCAGACCCGGCGCAAGGCACAGGGGCGCGAGCAGAAACAGCACGCCCAGCCCGTAGACCAGATAGATATGGATAACGACCCCCTCGCTGTCCCCGTCGCCATATTCGTTGCGCGCGCCCACTATCACCACCAGCGCCGCGAGAATCGCCAGAGAGATCAGGCCGATCGACCATCTGACCCCGCCCAGATGCATATGCGCCGCCGCCAGGGAGACGGCAAAAAGCCCGGCCGCGAACCCGTAAAGGGCAACATCCATTATAATCTCGGACCGGCCCGCGGCCAGATCGCTGATCGTATCGGCGACCCAGTCGTGATCGGGCACGAAGAACGGGGCGACCGCGGTGCCCACAATCAGCGACAGGCACCCGAAACAGCCGATAAATCCAAGCAGAATAAGCAGATAGGGCCGGTCCGTCCCTATCGGATGGCCGGTGATGTTACGGGTCATCGGGTCTGCCTTTCCGGGGGTGGTTTGCTGGTGCGGTCAGGAGGGCAACGCCGCGCGGCCGGCACGGGTTCCCCCGTCGCCGCTCGGGCGATCCCGCCGGGGCGGTCGGAAGCCCCCGTCAAAAAACGCGCATGGAGTTTCTTCACCGCAAGCGGTTATGCTGCCGGACGATGGCCCATGATCTCTACCAGCGCCCGACCCTGACCGCGGATCTTCTGCTGCGGGCCTATGCGGCCGGCATCTTTCCGATGTCCGAAAGCCGCGACGATCCCGATCTGTTCTGGGTCGATCCCCAGCGCCGCGGCATCATTCCGCTGAACGGGTTCCATATCTCGCACAGTCTTGCCCGCAGGATCCGGGCCGCGCCATTCGACATCCGCGTCGATACGGATTTCAGGGGCACGGTCGCAGGTTGCGCCGACCGTGAAGAAACCTGGATCAATGCCGAGATATTCGAGCTGTATCAGCAGCTTCACGCCGCAGGCTACGCCCATTCCATGGAGGTCTGGGACGGTCCCATGCTTGTGGGCGGCGTCTATGGGGTCACGCTTGGCGCGGCGTTTTTCGGGGAAAGCATGTTCTCGCGCCGCACGGATGCCTCGAAAATCGCCCTCGCCTATCTGGTCAGCCGTCTGCGCTATGGCGGCTTTCAGCTGTTCGATACGCAGTTCGTCACCGATCACCTGATCCGGCTTGGCGCGGTGGAAATCTCCCGGGCCGAGTATCACCGACGGCTGGAACGCGCGCTCGACTGGGAGGCGGATTTTCTGGCGCAGCCCCAGCCCGTCACGCCTCAGGAAATCCTGCACCTCAGAACCCAGACATCGTAGCGCGGGTGTTCCATCGCCACCAGCGCCGGGCTGGAGGCGACCATCCAGCCGTTGAACACCTCGTCCCCCTCCAGATCCATGACCTGGATATGGGCAAACCCGTCCGAGGCGGGGTTGTCGATCGGATAGCGGCATTCGAACATGCGGATCGCGATGCTGCCGAACACAACGGTCTGCCCGTTGGACATCTCGATATCCGTGGGCCGGCCCAGAGTTTTGTCCAGTGCGCGCAGAACCGCGCCTGCGGCGGGGGCCACATCGGGCGCGCTCACCGATGTGACGGCGCCGGGGTTGCGCCGCTCCTCCAACCGGACCCCATCGCCGCGATCCTGCACGAAGAGGCTGCCATCGTTGTTTTGCACGAAGGGGCGCACCGCCGGATCCTGCGCGACCGAAAGCCCGGGGGTCATGGCAAGCGAAACCGCCGCCGCGAGCATGAGGGAGCGGCGCGTCATTCGCCTTCCCCGTCGCCGGTGACAAAGCGCAACAGAAGCGTGATCAGGCTGACCGAGCTTTGTGTGTCGATGATCTCCCCGCCGGGTTCCAGCGCGAACGGCGATCCCCCCGGCAGGATCTCGACGAAGGAGCCGCCAAGCAACCCTTCGGAGGCGACCGCAATCGCGCTGTCATCGGGGATCTCGATCTCGTCGCGGATGCTGATGGTCGTGTCGGCGCGATAGGTCGTGGGGTTCAGCTCCAGACCGGTCACCGATCCGACGCGTACACCGGCGAGGCGCACATCGGTGCCCAGCCCGATCCCCTCCACCGAGCGGAACGACGCCACCAGTTCGTAACTGCCTGTATCGCGCTCGAACCCGGTGGCCTGTGCGGCATAGATGAAAAACCCCACCGCGGCGGCCAGAACGACGCCGCCCACGACGATCTCGGCAGTGGTGTTCTCGGACATCGCCAGTACTCCCTGCCACTCCCGGCCTATTCCGGGCTCCAGGCCTCGTAATCGCGGCGCTCTTCGGGGTCGCGCCGCCGGATCGAGCCTGCGGGCGCATAGGCCTGCGCCGTGCCTGTCAGGTTCGGCAAATGCGGCTTCTCCCACGCCTTGCGGGGCAGCGGGCGCTCGCTCGGCGGCTCGTCCCAGGTGTGGTGCAGCCACCCATGCCAGTCGGGGCTGACCCGGCTGGCCTCCGCCTCGCCGTTGAAGATCACCCAGCGGCGCACGCCGTCGCGGGTCTGGTAGAAGACGTTGCCCGCCTCGTCCTCGCCCACGCGCTCACCCCTGCGCCAGGTCATCAGCTGGGTGCCGAGGGTCTGGCCGTTCCACCAGGTCACGAGACGTTTCAGAAAGCTCAGCATGGGGCCTCCGGGTCAGGCAAAAGCATATTGGACAGGTAATGCCGCAAGCACGGGCCAAGGTCTAGGGCCAATGGTCGGCGGCGGTGTCGCGGGCGGCGCGGCGCCGTCCGGCAATCATACGCGCCTCGCCCCCGGAGAGGCCCCGGGTTTCGCCGTCGCCGCGGCAGGAAAACGCCGGTCGCGGATGCGGCGGGCTTTCCGAACCCCTGTTCCCGGCGAACCGGCCCCGCTGCACCGCCCGTTCTTTCTGCGTCACGCCACATTGTCGCCCTGTGCCGCTTGCCCTAAAGCTTCTCCCAAACGCGGCATTCCAAGGGAGAGACACCAATGACCGACGGACCCAGCTACGGCTTCGACACGCTGCAGATTCATGCAGGCGCCCGCCCCGACCCCGCCACGGGCGCGCGGCAGACGCCGATCTACCAGACCACGGCTTATGTGTTCCGCGATGCCGATCACGCCGCGGCGCTGTTCAACCTGCAGGAGGTGGGCTTCATCTATTCCCGCCTGACCAACCCGACCGTGGCCGTGCTGCAGGAGCGGCTTGCCACGCTGGAGGGCGGCGTGGGCGCGGTCTGCTGCTCCTCCGGCCATGCGGCGCAGATCATGGCGCTTTTCCCGCTGATGGGGCCGGGCCTGAACGTGGTCGTCTCGACCCGGCTCTATGGCGGCACGGTCACCCAGTTCAGCCAGACGATAAAGCGTTTCGGCTGGTCCGCGAAATTCGTCGATTTCGACGATCTGGATGCGGTAAAGGCCGCGATCGATGACGACACCCGCGCGATCTTCTGCGAAAGCATCGCCAATCCGGGCGGCTATATCACCGATCTGCGCGCGGTCGCCGATGTGGCGGACGGGGCGGGTATCCCGCTCATCGTCGACAATACATCGGCCACCCCCTATCTTTGCCGGCCTATCGAACATGGCGCGACGCTGGTGGTCCATTCCACCACGAAATACCTCACCGGCAACGGCACCGTCACCGGCGGCTGCGTGATCGATTCCGGCACATTCGACTGGTCGGCCTCCGACAAGTTTCCTTCTCTCTCGGCGCCCGAGCCTGCCTATCACGGGCTGAAGTTCCACGAGACCTTCGGCAATCTGGCCTACACTTTCCACGGCATCGCCATCGGGTTGCGCGATCTCGGCATGACGATGAACCCGCAGGCCGCCCATTACACCCTGATGGGTATCGAAACCCTGTCGCTCCGGATGGAGCGCCATGTGGAAAATACGGTGAAGATCGCAAAATGGCTGGAGGCCGATGACCGGGTCGATTTCGTCACCTATGCGGGTCTTGAAAGCTCGCCCTATTTCGACCGGGTCAAGACCGTCTGTCCCAAGGGCGCGGGCGCACTCTTCACCTTCGCGGTCAAGGGCGGGTACGAGGCCTGCGTCAAGCTGGTCGACAGTCTGGAGATCTTCAGCCACGTGGCCAATCTCGGAGATACGCGCTCGCTCGTCATCCACTCGGCCTCCACCACGCACCGGCAACTGACCCCGGAACAACAGGAGGCCGCGGGCGCGGCCCCCAATGTCGTCCGGCTGTCGATCGGGATCGAGGATGCCGACGACCTGATCGCCGATCTGGATCAGGCGCTGGCCAAGGCCGCGGGCTAGTCAGCCGTCGATTTCGTAAACGACGGTCACCGTGGCCGACACGGTGACCTCCCCTTCGGCAATCGGCACCGCCTGCTGCATCGCCATCTCAAGCCTGCCGGCGGCGGGGAAAGGCCGCTCGTCCCCGCCCTCGGTGATGCTGCGAATACCGGTGATCTCCACCCCGGCGGCGTCCGCCAGCAGGTCGGCGCGGGCGCGCGCATCTGCCATCGCGGCCAGCCGTGCCTCGTCGGCAACCGGGTCGGGATCGGCCAGACCGAAGGACAGACCGCGAATCAGATTGGCGCCGTCCTGCGTCACCGCATCCAGAACCTCCCCCAGCTTGCCCAGATCGCGCACCCGGACCGCCACCTCGTTGGTCACGGTGAATCCCGTGATCGCAGGCGTCCGGTCGCTCTGGCCGCTGTAGTCGGACCAGACCGGCTGCACCGAAAACTGCGATGTCTGGATATCCCGCCCCTCGATCCCGGCGATCGCCAGAACCGCCAGCACCGCCTCAAGATCGGCGCTGTTGTCCGCCAGCGCCTGCCCCGCGGTTTCCGCCTGCGACAGAACGCCAAGCTGGATCGTGGCCATATCCGGCGCCACGTCGATCTGGCCCGTGCCGCGGATCGTGAGCGTCGCCATGTCTTCGGCGAGGGCGCCCACGGGAACGCATGCGAGGGCGGCGGCGAGGATAAGCTGTTTCATGATAGGAATGCCCCTTTTGTCATGGTCGAAATCACCATAGGATGATGTTTGCCGCTTCGCACCGGGCAGGAGTGTCGCGTGGTTTTCACCAGCGATTTCCTGCTATAAGGATCAAGCCGTGGGAGGGGCCTGCCCGGTGGCTCCGTGGATAGAGGTCATCCGTGACTGTCGAGTTTGCGTTATTCCTGTCGCCGGAAGGCATCGCGCTGGCCCATCGCCAGGCGTCCGACCATTGGGCGCTGATCGGCGATACCGCGCTGGACGTGCCCGATCTGGGCGGCGCGCTGGCCAGCCTGCGCGCGATGGGCGAGGAACGCGGGGGACCGAACTTCCCCACGCTCTTGATCCTGCCCGACGATCAGATCCTCTATACCGAACTGGAAGGATTGGGCGGATCGGCGGCAATCCCCGGCCGTCTGGAAGGTCTGACCCCCTACGCGGTCGAAGATCTGGCCTATGACTGGCGCGATCTGGGCGGCGGGCGCGCGGCTCTGGCGGTGGTGGCCCGCGACACGCTGGAGGAGGCCGAAGGTTTCGCCCGCGACAACGGCTTCAACGGCGTCGGCTTCGCCGCCTCTCCGCCGGTGGAGAAATATCCCGGCGTGCCGCTTTTCCAGCTTGCCGACGATGCCCGCGGGCTGAACCTGCCCGATAGCGGGCTGGCTTTCGGCCCCGACACATGGACCAGACCGGAACCCGAGGCCCCCCCGGAGCCTGCGGCCGAGATCCCGGTCACACCCGCCCCGGAACCCGAACCCGGTCCCGCAACTCAGGCCGAGCCCCCGGACCAGGCAGCGGAGACCGCCGCCCCCGAGGGTCCGGAAGAGACCAGCGGCGATCTGGCCCCGGTCGTCAAATCCCGACAGCCCCGAAACCGCCAGCCGGCCGGCAAACCCTCCGCCCAGGACGCCCGGGACGAGACGCCGGCTGACGGCGCCGACGATGACAGATCCGGGCGAGCATCCGACGATGAAAAACCCGTGCTCCAGATGCCCACCGGCTTCGGCGCACGGCGCGGCAAGGTTTCGGCCCCCGGCGATCAGCCCGGCAGCCTGATCAGCACCCGCAGCAGCCGCTTCGGTCTTGCGCCGCAGCCTGCCGCACCCGACCCGGCAGAGACCGGGCCGGAGACGGCGCCAGCCACATCAGACGCCGGCGCGCGCGCGCCGTCCCCCAAGACCGCCCCGCCGAGAGACAGCGGGCTGGCCGCGCCCACCGGTCCCCTCGCCGACAGTGGCACCGGCGTCTCCGCCCCGCCCCGGTCGCCCGCCACCCATGCCAGCAGCGTACCGGGCCGCCGCCTGACCCCGGACAGCGATCTGCGGCTGGGCGATCATCCCGCAGGCGGCGTGCCGGTACCGCCTGGCGGGTCCACGGGCAGATCCATGGCCCGCCCGACAGGTGCGCCATTGGCGGAGAAAGGGGCTGCCATCGGCCGCGTCACCGCGCGCATCCTGCGCCGAAAGGATCTGGCCGCCACCTCCGGCGACGCAGCCGCGCCCACCGGCGCGGACATCGCCGAACCCGATGCCCCGATCACCGGCGGTCTGCTGGCGCGCCGGGCCGCCACCGGGGCCGGGCCGTCCCTGAAGACCGGCCTGCTGCTCACGCTCATCCTGCTTCTGATCCTGGCCCTGGTTGCGGTCTGGTCGGCCCTGTTCCTGCCGGACAGCAGCGTCGCCCGATGGCTGGGCCGGGAGGCGCCGGATGTGGAAATCGCGACCGCGCCCGCACCCGCGCGCCCGGCACCCTCGGCCACGGTCAGCGCGCCGGCCGCGCCCGACCGCGCCGAAGAGCTGGCCCGGCTTGAGCCCCCCGCCACCGCCGAGCCCCAGCCCCAAACGGCGACCGAACCGCCGACCGCAACCGCGCCGTCGGACACCGCCGGCCTCGACATGACCCTGCCGGATATCGACGCCGATCTGGATCTGGGCCCCGCCCCGGCGGAGCCCGAAACCCTCCTGCCCTCCCCCGAGGAGACCGAGGCGCTCTATGCCGCCAGCGGCATCTGGCAACGCCCGCCCGAACAGCCCAGCCTCGTCGATCCGAGCCTGCAGGACGAGATCTACATGGCCTCCATCGACCCGGTGGTGGTGACCCATGACGCCTTCGCCATTCCCGCGCCCGATCTGGAAGACTGGATCGGCGTGACCCGGCGGTATGCCTCGCCGCCACCCTTCGGAACCACCTTCATTCTGGGCCCGGACGGTCTGGTCGTCCCCGCGCCCGACGGCGCGCTGACAGCCGATGGCATCCGGATCTTCGCCGGCACGCCGCCGATCCTGCCGGTTCCCCGCGACGGCGGTGCGGCCCCCGAACCGGATGCGGAAACAACCGATAGCGGCCCGGATGGCGGTGCCGTCGAAACCGCCATTCTGGCCAGTTTCCAGCCCACGCCACGCCCCGACGATCTGGCCGAGCGCCGGGAACGTCTGCGCCTCGGAGGCTTCACCGCGAACGAACTGGCCAACCGCCGCCCCACCGCGCGCCCCCCCTCGGTTCAGCAGGTGGCCATGGCCGTCCGCGCCGCGACCGCCGCCACCACGCCCGATCCGCAGACCGGCACACCGGGATCGACCTTCGATGCCGAAGCTCTGACCGCCGAGCGCACGCCCGAGGTGCGGGTGATCGAAGCCAGCGCGCTGGCCGTCGCCTCCTCCCGCATGCCGCGCCTGCGCCCCAGCGATTTCAACGAGATCGTGGCCCGCGCCACCCAGGGCTCCACCGGTCAGGGCAACAGCGGGGCCGCAACGGTGGTCCAGACCGCAAGCGCGCCCGCGCCCGTTCAACCCGCGATCCCGTCCAGCGCCACGGTCACGCGGGCGGCCACCACCAGCAACGCGATCAATCTGCGCAACGTCAATCTGATCGGCGTCAGCGGCACACCGTCGAACCGCCGCGCGCTTGTGCGCCTGCCCTCGGGCCGCTTCGTCCGCGTCAGCGTCGGCGACCGCGTCGATGGCGGCCGCGTCGCTGCGATCGGCGAGGATACGCTGCAATATGTGAAGAACGGGCGGAACATCACGCTGGAAATCCCCGGCTAACTCCGCCCTCCGGCCCCGCCCGGGCGGTCGCCTTGGCAAGGCGCCCATAGGGCTGGCGGGTTCGAGACCGCTCGGATGATGACGATCCGGGGCCTTGCCGCCTCTGGCCTTAAAGCTCTGTATCGCAGCTTTCATCTAAAGCGGGCATGCACCTCGAACACTCGGCCGATCCTTCATCCGTGCGTTGCCAATGGCCCATCGCGGCCGATTGGGGCGCAGGGTTTCCGGCGACGGCACCTCAAAGGCCGGAGAAAAAGGTTCGCAGATCCTCCGCAACGATCTGAGGCTGTTCCCACTCCATGAAATGCCCGCCTTGATCGGTTTCGGTCCAATGCGCCACCGGCCCCTGCCGTTCGATCCAGCTTCGCGGCGTCGGAAAGAAGTCGTTGGACGGCATCAGATAGCCGACGGGAATCTCCGGCACGCCCCAGCCGCCCTCGGCGCGTGCAGCCTCGTAATAAAGCCGCATCGACGAGTTGATCGTTTCCGTCGCCCAGTAGATCGTCAGGTTCGCCAGCAGATCGTCGCGCGGGATCACGCCGTAAAGGTCGCCGTCATGGTCGACCCATCGCTGGAACTTCTCAAGAAACCATGAGGCGAGCCCGGCGGGAGAATCGTTCAGCGCATATGCAACCGTCTGCGGCTTGGAGGAATGCAGGAAGGCATAGGCCATTTCGGTGAAGGTCCACATCTGCGCATTCTGCACGAAGGTCTGCTCCTCTTCCGTCAGATCGCCGGGCAGCGGCTGTTGCAGATAAGGGTTGGTCCCACCGGTATGCGAACCGATGATCGCCTCCGGATAGGCCAGCGCCATGGCCGATGCGACGCCCGCGCCCAGGTCGCTGGACCGGATCCCGTATCGGTCATAGCCCAGGGCGGCCGTCATCAACCGGTGCATCAGCGGCGCCATGGCGGCCGGGCTCATGCCGCGTTCGGACGGCCGCTCGGAAAATCCGAAGCCCGGCAGGGACGGGACGACGACATGAAAGGCCGGCCCGCTTTCGGGCTCGGTCAGAAGCGGTATGATGTCGAGCATCTGCACGAAGGAGGATGGCCAGCCGTGCAGCATGAGCAGCGGAGTCGCATCGTCGCGGGAGGACCGGGCGTAGACGAAATGCATCACCATGCCGTCGATCTCCGACGTGAAATGGTCGAATGTGTTCAGCTCTGCCTCGACGGCCCGCCAATCGAACTCCGCGCGCCAGTAGGACATGAGCTCGGCCAACGCGTCGGCGTCGGTGCCGTAATCCCACCCGGCGCCCTCGATCGCGTCCGGCAGGCGGGTCCGGTCGAGGCGGGCATGAAGATCGTCGAGCGTTTCCTGCGGGATGTCGATGGTGAAGGGAATCACGTCGAGAGCCTCCTGTGCGGGTGCCGGTGCCGAGAGTATCAGGGAGAAAGTCGTCAGTGCGATTTGCCAGCATCTCATATGCGGATCCTCCGAGGTGTCTGGTGTTCCCTCCGAGCTTGATCCATACTGAAAGAAAGTAAAGTACTGACAATTTTGTCAGTAAGGGAGGAGCATTGGCGGAGGTTCCCTATTGCCCGATGGAAGTCGCAAACCGGGTTTTCGGAGGAAAATGGAAACCGGGCATCCTGTTCCGCCTGGTCGAGCGCTCCTACCGCTTCGGCGAACTGAAACGTGACATGCCGTGGATCTCCGAGCGGGTGCTGATCCGTCAGTTGAAGGAACTGGTCGAGGACGGCATCGTGCACCGCGAAGACCACCGGCAGGTGCCGCCCCGGGTCGTATACTCGATCACCGAGCATGGCAGGACACTGGCGCCGCTTCTGAAATCCATGGCCGATTGGGGCGATTTGCATTTCGAGGCGACGACGCGGTGCACCAGTTAGCGCGTGTCAGCGGCAAGTCATCCAGCGGTCGACCGTCAGGGATCGGATTGCCGCGACAGAACATTCACGGCCTTCGCGGTTGATCCCTTGGGGGAGCAGGGCATGTTACACACACCTCGTGCCAAAGCCTTGCTGCGCTTGAAGACTGGAGAAAAGCCACATGCCTCGACCGGATGTCGAAAATGCAAGAAATTTCATCTTCTGTAACGCCAGGCTTCTTGAACGCCATCTGTTCTCGTTTCATTTTGAAGCTGGGTCAGCAGAGATTGTTGAGCGGGCCTTGAATGCGTATCGGCACCAAAACGGGTTATTCGGCTTCGGTCTGGAGCCGGATAAACGCGCCTCAGAACCGCAACCTGTTGATCAGGCGTTTGCGATGGAAATCCTGGATGCAATCGGTGCAAATAAAAGCGGTTTCTTGTCTGTTTGCAATGCGCTGAATGAACTTGCAAATGAAGACGGTGGCTTGCCATTCTCTCATCCCACCGTCGAAACGGCGCCGCATGCACCTTGGTGGGGATGCGAAGAAACCCAATCCAGCTCGATCAACCCAACCGGAATAATACTTTCTTTTCTTTGGAAAAATGGCTTGTGTCACCCGTGGATGAGGCGTGCTGAAGAGTTTTGCTGGGAGGCCTTGAACAGGCTTGATGTCGCAAGTCCTCATTCAATCCAGAATGCGCTGGCATTTCTTTCCACGCATCCCGACAAGCAAAGAGCAGATGCGGCTTTGAGCGAGTTGGGGGACCTCGTAAGAGACTCGACTTGTTTCGATACAGATGCAGAAGGATATGTTTTCTCACCATTGGTTTTTGCGCCGAGTCCGAACAGTCCGGGAGCCTCTTTCTTCACCTATGAAGAAATTCGGCCTCATTTGCAGTTTATGATCGATCAACAGCAGCAGGACGGTGGTTGGCCAATCAACTGGCCGCCCATATCAGACGGTGTGCATTCCGAGTGTCGCGGAATCGTAACTCTGCGCAATCTGAACATACTCAAATGCTATAAGAGGCTTGGCTAAACCGCAGCTATGGATCGGCGGTATTGACCGGTTCCGACAGGGCATCAATGACGGCCAATCTTGCCCCTGACCGCCCCTTCGCAAGAAGGTCCTTCAACGGCGGCCCGCAGGTCAGGCCGGAGCCTCACCCGCCGGTGGCTCAGAGGACGCTCCCGCGTCGATCTGGTCCGGCGCGCGGGGCCGGTGACCCTCAGCCGCCCGGCGCGTCAGATCAGCAGCAGCACAGCAAGGCCCAGGAACGCGAAGAACCCCACCACATCGGTCACCGTGGTCACGAACGCGCCGGAGGCCAGCGCCGGGTCCACCCCAAGCCGGTCCAGAACCACCGGCACCAATATCCCCGCAAGCCCCGCCACCAGCAGGTTGATCACCATCGCCGCCGCGATCACGCCGCCCAGCATGGGCGACCCGAACCAGACCAGCCCCACCAGCCCCATCACTACGGCGAAGATCAGCCCGTTGATCAGGCCGACACCCGCCTCTCGCAACACCACCCGCATAAGGTTCGAGCGGGTCAAATCCTTTGTCGCGATGGCGCGCACCGCCACGGTCAGGCTCTGGGTGCCCGCATTGCCGCCCATCGACGCCACGATCGGCATCAGCACGGCCAGCGCCACGATCTGCGCGATCGCCGCCTCGAACTGGGCAATCACCAGCGACGCCAGGATCGCGGTCACCAGATTGACCGCAAGCCAGGGGAAGCGCTGCTTGGTCGTCTCCAGCACCCGGTCGTTCAGCCCGCCCTCGCCGACACCGGCCAGACGCAGGATATCCTCCTCCGCCTCGGCGTCCTGCACGATCATCGCGTCGTCGATGGTGATCACGCCGACCAGCCGCCCGTCATCGTCGACAACGGGCGCAGAAATCAGGTGATACTGGTTGAACGCATAGGCGACCTCCTCCTCGGGCTGGGTCGCGGGGATCGGGCGAAAGCTGTCCTCGGTTATCTGGTTCAGCTCCACCTCGCGCGCGGTAGAGAGCATTCGGCCAAGCGTGACATAGCCAGTGGGCTTCATCCGCGGATCGACCAGGATGATATGGTAGAACTGCTCCGGCAGATCGGCCTTGTGATGGCGCAGATGGTCGATCATCTCGCCAACGGTCCAGTGCTCGGGCGCGCGCACCACCTCGCGCTGCATCAGGCGGCCGGCACTGTCCTCGGGGTAGCTCAGCGCTTCCTCGACGGCGGCCCTGTCCGCCTCGTCCAGCGCGTCCAGAATGGCCGCCTGCTGGGCATCCTCCATATACTCGACAAGATCGACCACATCGTCGCTGTCCAGCTCGCGCACCGCTTCGGCCAGCACGTGGGAGGGCAGAAACGCGATCACCTCCTCGCGCAGGCCCTCTTCCAGTTCCGACAGAACCTCGCCATCGATCCCCGTGGACCACAGCTGCAGCAGCGACTCGCGCTCCGCGGCCGAGATCTGTTCCAGAAGGTCCGCCACATCCGCCGGGTGCAACGGTTCCATCAGCCGGTCGATCGCGGCCACGTCATCGTCCAGAACGGCGCGCCGCACCTGCCCGCGCAGACTGTCATCCAGCGCGTAGCTGTCTTTCTCTTCCAGCAGGATATCGTCGGTGTCGTCTGCCATGATCCACCTCGCCCCATTGACGCTTTTCGCCTAACATAGCCCGCCGCCCACCGCTATGACAGCAAATGGCGAAACTGAAATTGCTGAAGGCGCGTTCGATGGAAGACAGATTGCTGCTGGGCCAGACCCTCGCCTTCACCGGCGATCCCTTTGTCGAAGGCCCCGGCGCGGCGCGGCACGATCCGCATGGTGCGGTTTTCATCCGCGACGGAAAGATCGCCGATCTGGGCCCCGCCGACAGGCTGCGCGCGGCCCATCCACAGGCCGCGATCGTCGATCACGGGGCCGATCTGATCCTGCCGGGCTTCATCGACGCCCACGCCCATTACCCGCAGACCGCCATCATCGCGTCCTGGGGCAAGCGCCTGATCGACTGGCTGACCACCTACACCTTCCCCGAGGAGATGCGCTTCGCCGATCCGGACCATGCCGCCCGCACCGCGCGGCGATACCTCGACCTCACGCTCGCCCACGGGACCACGACAGTGGCGAGCTACTGCACCATTCATCCCGCAAGCGTCGATGCGTTTTTCGCCGAGGCGGAGACAAGGGGCCTCCGCGCGCTGGCGGGCAAGACCTGCATGGATCGCGACACCGCGCCCGAGGGTCTGCGCGACACGGCGCAATCCGCCTATGACGACAGCAAGCGGCTGCTGGAAAAATGGCACGGGCGCGGGCGGCTTGAGTATGTCATCACGCCGCGGTTCTCGCCCACCTCCACGCCCGCACAGCTTGCTGCCCTCGGTGCGCTCTGGGCCGAACACCCGGACTGTCTGATGCAGACCCATCTGAGCGAACAGACCGACGAGATCGCGTGGGTCAGATCTCTCTATCCCGACGCGCGGGACTATCTCGACACCTACGAGGCACACGGGCTGCTGGGCCCCAATGCGGTGTTCGGCCACGCCATCCATCTGACCCCCCGCGAGGTGGATCGCCTGACCGAGGCCGGGGCCGCGCTGGTCCATTGCCCGACCTCGAACACCTTCATCGGATCGGGGCTTTTCGACATGACGCTGGCCCCGAAGCTGCGCGTGGGTCTGGCGACCGATACCGGCGGGGGCTCGTCCTTCTCTATGCTTCGCACCATGGCCGCAGCTTACGAAATCGCGCAGCTTCGCGGTCAGGCCCTGCACCCCTCCCGACTTCTTTGGCTTGCCACGCAGGGCAGCGCGAAAGCTCTGAACCTGCACGATAAAATCGGAACGCTTGCACCGGGCATGGAGGCCGACCTGATCGCCCTCGATCTCGCCTCCACCCCTGCCATCGCGCAACGCCACGCGCGCGCAAACGACATCTGGGAGGCGATTTTCCCGACCATCATGATGGGCGACGACCGCGCCATTGCCGCAACCTATGTCGCGGGAAGGCCGGTCGGCTGAACCTCGCGCAGATGCCTGCGGGAAGCCCGCGTCAAGCGCCCGCTCCGTAACGCCGTGCCGCCGCTCCGGTCGCCCGGAACCCGGCCCGACCGCGGATCAGCCCATGCTCATCGACACGGCACTTTCCGGCAGTTCCTCGTCGAAGCAACGCTGGTAGAACTCGGCCACGGTCTGGCGTTCCAGTTCGTCGCATTTGTTGAGGAAGGTCAGGCGGAACGCATAGCCCACATTGCGGAAGATGGAGGCGTTTTCAGCCCAGTTGATGACCGTCCGGGGCGACATAACCGTGGACAGTTCGCCATTCATGAACGCGGTCCGCGTCAGATCGGCGACCGTGACCATCTGGGCGATCTGCTTGCGGCCCTTCTCGGTGTTGTAATGCGGGTTCTTGGCCAGAACGATGGCGGTTTCCGCGTCGTGGGACAGGTAGTTCAGGGTCGCGACAAGCGACCAGCGGTCCATCTGCGCCTGGTTGATCTGCTGCACGCCGTGATAGAGGCCGGTCGTATCACCCAGACCCACGGTGTTGGCGGTGGCGAAAAGCCGGAAACACGGATGCGGCGTGATGATCTCGTTCTGGTCCAAGAGCGTCAGCTTGCCGTCATGCTCCAGCACCCGCTGAATCACGAACATCACATCCGCCCGGCCCGCATCGTATTCGTCGAAGACGATCGCCACCGGGTTGCGCAGCGCCCAGGGCAGGATGCCCTCGTGAAACTCGGTCACCTGCTTGCCGTCGCGCAGCTTGATCGCATCCTTGCCGATCAGGTCGATCCGGCTGATATGGCTGTCGAGGTTCACCCGCACGGCGGGCCAGTTCAGGCGCGCGGCGATCTGCTCGATATGGGTCGATTTGCCGGTGCCGTGATAGCCCTGGATCATCACCCGGCGGTTGTGGCTGAAACCTGCGAGAATGGCGAGCGTGGTGTCGGGGTCGAACTTGTAGGTGCTGTCAACGGCGGGTACGCGGTCCGTCGCCTCGGCAAAGGCCTTGACCTTCATGTCGCTGTCGATGCCGAAGGTCTCCCGAACGGAAATCTCTTCGGTTGGTTTGATATCGCTGCTCATGTTGCCGTCCGCCATATCGTCCTCGGGAGGTTTGTCGGTGAAAACTGTCGTCGCGGGATGCAACATATTGCGATGCGCTGCAAGGGGAAGGGCCGGCAAAGCACAGGATTTGGCGGCCCGCACCATCCGGGTGCCCGCTCCCGCCCGGGTGAAGACGGGCCCCGCCGCTACCCTGCCAGCCGCGCGGGCGCGCCTTGCGCACCGGGCCCTTCACGCGGGTTTCGGGATGGTCCCGATCCGCCTGAACGGGCCGGCCGTCGCCCAAGGCCCCATGGGGGCGCTGTCGCCCCGGGCGCGCGGGCGTGTCGCAGCCCCCCGCGCCCGTCCCCGCCGGACGCGCTAGTTCCAGCAGCTCACAAGAACGGTCATGTTCGCGCCAAGACGGGCCAGCGCCTCCCGGCCGAGGGCCTGACCGCCGGGCGCGATCGCGGGCGTGATCCCGGCTTCGGCCAGCACGATGTTGAGCTGATCGGCGCGCAGCGCGAAGCTCACATCATCGGGCAGCGCCCGCCCCGTGCCGTCGCCCGACAGCATCATGCCAAGCACCGCGCCCGTGCTGTCCAGAACCGGCCCCCCCGCCTCGCTGTCCTGCGCCGCGATATCCAGCCGCTGGATCGTCTGCTCGCCGTTCAGCCCGGTCAGATCGGCCAATGTGCCGAAGGTCAGCGACGCGGTGGAAAGCGCCCCGTCGAACGGGAAACCGGCCACCGCGATATCCGAGCGCAGCCGCGCGGGCGCGGCGGCAAAGGCTGCATAGGAAATCGGTGCCAGCCGGGATTGCGGGCTGAGAATGGCAAGGCCCAGATCGTCGTTGCGATAGGCCAGTTCCGCCTCATACACATCGTCGATCAAAAGCCGGGTGCACTGGCCCACCACCTCGCTTGTGGTCAGAACCGTGCCCTGCGCGTCGACATAAAAGCCTGAGCGGCTGATATCCGGGCGGCGCACCTCCAGCCCGGCGATCAGGTCGATGCCCTGCTCCGAGCCGGGATCGGTCGCACCGGGGTCCAGCGCGCCGTCAAGGAAAGTCAGGCTCTGCTCCATCATCGGCAGGACACGGGCCATCTGCTCATCGCGCTCGGGCGGCCAGATCAGGGTGAAGCCCTTGACCTGCCCGTCTTGCAGCCGGGCGACCGTATGCGACCGCAGGCTGGCGCTCTGTCCGGTCAGAAGGAAACTGTCATTGCCCCGCGTCCGCTCGCCGTCAAGCGGCACGATTTCCAGCGTCTGCATGATCTCGTAAAGGCCATGCAGCGTGGCCCGGTCGCCACGCTGGGAAATCAGCAGAACCTGCACGCCGGACCCGTTGACGCTGTTGTAATGCGCGAACGGGTATTCGTAGCGGTCGAAGCCGACCATCGCCATCGGCAGGTTGATCTCGATGCCCGCGCGGGTGTCGCGGACCGGCTCCATGCCCAGCGCGGCCAGTTCGCCGGCATAGGCATCCAGCAGTTGCGCCCGCTGGCGGGTGGTCAGGATGCCGGTGGGCTCAAGACCCTCCGCCGCCTGCCAGTCCGACATGGCGCGCCGTGTGCCGGGGCCGAAGGCGCCATCGATGCCGGCGCGGTAGAACCCGAACCATTGCAGCGCGATCTGCAACGCCTCGCGCGCGGGCCGGTCCAGCGCACGCTCCGACTGGCGGGCCTCCGCCGCGGTTTCTTCCGCCTGAATGAGGGGCGTTGCCGGGGCGGCCGGATCGGCGGCAATGACGGGCTCAGCGGGCGCCGGCGTAACCGGCGCAACGGGCTCGGCGGTCAGCGTGTTGGCCCCGACGGGCCAGAATTGCTGCCGATAGATCGTGCCCAGCTCGATATAACTGTCGCGCGGGATCAGGCCCTGCGCGCGAAGGTTGGAAAGCTGTTGGTCTGCCGTGGCCCGCGTGAAGGGGCCCAGAGCAAGGGCGTACCAGCCGGAGGCCAGCCGGTAACCGTTCACGTTGTCGATCAGACGCGAATAGGCGCGAACCCGGGATTCCGCCGTGGCGAGATCGGGATGCGCCTCGATCTGGACCCAGACCCGATCCTGCGCCTGTGCGCCATTGGCGGAGAATGCCGCCGCAAGGAAACCAATACCAATTGCAAGACACAGTTGCGCAAAGCCGCGTTTCATCAAGACAAACCCCGTATCGTCTGGTTTCAGGGCCCAAATGCCCGCTTCTTATCGGCGCTTTTTAGCAAAGCGGAGGGGATTTGCACGATGAATTATGCCGCCTGCGCCAATTGACCCCTGCACGGGGCACCAGTATGGAGGCCCGTGCCCATGAACCACCGGAAACGCCCGATGTCCGAACCTGTCCGACCGAAGAGTTTTCAGGAAATCATCCTGCGGCTGCAAAGCTACTGGGCGGCGCAGGGCTGCGCGATCCTGCAACCCTACGACATGGAGGTGGGCGCGGGCACGTTCCACCCCGCCACGACGCTGCGGTCACTGGGAACGCGGCCGTGGACCGCGGCCTATGTGCAGCCGTCGCGGCGACCAACCGACGGGCGCTATGGCGAAAACCCGAACCGATTGCAGCATTACTACCAGTTTCAGGTGCTGATCAAACCCAGCCCGCCCGATCTGCAGGCGCTCTATCTGGGTTCGCTGGAGGCGATCGGCATCGACATGGCCCTGCATGACATCCGGTTCGTCGAAGACGACTGGGAAAGCCCGACGCTGGGCGCCTGGGGTCTCGGCTGGGAGGTCTGGTGCGACGGCATGGAGGTCAGCCAGTTCACCTATTTCCAGCAGGTGGGCGGGCATGACTGCCACCCGGTTTCGGGGGAGCTGACCTACGGTCTGGAACGTCTGGCGATGTATGTGCTGGGCGTGGACCATGTGATGGACATGCCGTTCAACGACCCGCAGTCGGACATCGCGCTGAGCTATGGCGATGTTTTCCGCCAGACGGAGGCGGAGTATTCGCGGTGGAATTTCGATCTGGCCGATACCGAAAAGCTGCTGGGCGATTTCGAACGCGCGGAGACCGAATGCGCCCGCATCCTCGATGCGCCGCATGTGGACCCCAAGACCGGCCAGCGGATCGTGATGGCCCACCCGGCCTATGATCAGGCGATCAAGGCCAGCCACGTCTTCAATCTGCTCGATGCGCGCGGTGTGATCTCCGTCACCGAGCGCCAGGCCTATATCGGGCGGGTCCGGGCCCTGACCAAACGCTGCGCCGATGCCTTCGTGCAGACCGAAGCGGGCGGCGGGCGGACGACGGAAACCGGGGCCAAACGTTGAGCGATATCGCGACCATGATCGCCGAGGATCTGCGCCCCAACGGCACAGTGGAGGCATGGTTCTCCGCTCTTGCGCGTCTGCCGGGCGGCATCGGCGCTGTCGGTTATCGCAAGCTCAAACGCCGCCAGCAGCGCTTGGCCGAAGCCCGGTTAGAGGCGCTCTCGGCGGCACTCGGCCCAGGCGATATCGCGCTTGATCTCGGGGCCAATGTCGGCGACGTCACCAATCTGCTGGCACGGGGCGGCGCCACCGTACATGCGTTCGAGCCCGAACCCGAGACCTTTGCCCTTCTGTCGGCCCGTTTCGCCGACCAGCCCCATGTTCACCCACATAACGCAGCCGTATCCGATTATGACGGCACCGCCGCTCTGGTGCTGCCCGCCTCGTACCGTGTCTCGCCGCGCAGCGCGTCAAAGGCGGCCTCGATCGTGCATGACCGCTACCGTGACGGGAACCATGTCGAAACCGAAACCCGCGTCATCGACATTGCCGGTTTCGTGCGCGACCTGCCGCGTCGCCCGAGCCTGATCAAGATCGATATCGAAGGCGCGGAATGGAGAGTGCTCGCCGCTTTACAAGCCGCCGAGCTACTCTCTGACGGGGTCTGTGTCTTCGTCGAAACCCATGAGCGACTGGATCCATCCACGCTGCCGCTAGTCCGCCGGCAACAGGCTTGGGCCGCCCGGCAATCCGACGTCTATGTAAATCTATATTGGGGGTAGGAGAATGACCAGCGGCAGATGGTTGGCGATTGCCATCATCGTCACCACAGCGGTCTTCGGCGCCTTTCTGTGGTACTTCCAGACCCGCGCCTATTACGAGCCGGTGGCGCTGTCCGCGCTGCCGGTGACGCTGGCAGATGGCACGGTGATCCCGCTGGATGTCACCGATTTCGACGGTATCGACGCCGACAGTTCGCCCCTGAGATTCCGGGCCTGTTTCACCGTCGACGAGGCCGCGCTTGCGCTGCTGGCCGAGGCCGCGCCCCCGACCGATCCCGCGCCGCTGATCGCGCCGGCCTGGTTCGAGTGCTACAATGCCGTGCGTATCGGCGAGGCGATTGAGGCGGGCGAGGCGATCGCCGTGCTCTCGCGCCACGAGATCGCCCGCGGGGTGGACCGTATCATCGCTGCCTATCCCGACGGGCGCGGCTTCGCCTGGCATCAGCTGAACGGTACGCTCGAATAAGCCTGCCTTGCCCAAACGACACACCGCGCGATAGACCGCGCACGACGCCACTCACCGCGCGTTCCGCGCGATACGCTTCACAGGACCGATCCGATGCCCGATCTTCTGCTGGAATTGTTCTCCGAGGAAATCCCCGCCCGCATGCAGGCCCGCGCGGCGGATGACCTTAAGCGTCTCGCAACCGATGAGCTGGTCGAGGCCGGGCTGACCTATGCCAGTGCGGGCGCCTTTTCGACGCCGCGCCGGCTGGTGCTGACGGTTGAAGGGCTGGCCGAGGCCTCGCCCACGTTCCGCGAAGAGCGCCGCGGGCCGCGGGCCGACGCGCCCGAAAAGGCGCTGGAGGGGTTCCTGCGCGCCACCGGCACCACCAAGGACGCGCTGGAGCTGCGCGAGGAGAAGAAGGGCCGGTTCTATGTCGCGCAGGTCGTGAAAGAGGGCCGTCCCGCCGCCGAGATCATCGCCGAGGCGATCCCGCAGGTGATCCGCAGCTTTCCCTGGCCCAAATCCATGCGCTGGGGCGCGGGCGCGCTCCGCTGGGTGCGGCCGCTTCACCGGATCGTCTGTGTGCTGAGCGCAGAGGATGGCGCCGAAATCGTGCCGTTCGATGTCGACGGGATCGTTGCGGGCAACCACACCGAAGGCCACCGGTTCATGGCGCCAGAGCCGTTTTCCGTTTCTTCCTTCGCGGATTACGAGACGAAGCTGAAGCGCGCATTCGTCGTGCTCTCGGCCGAGGAACGCGCCGCGCATATCTGGGAGGATGCGGGCAATCTGGCCTTTGCGGCGGGCCTGGAGCCGGTCGCGGACAAGGGGCTTCTGGCGGAGGTTTCGGGCCTCGTGGAATGGCCGGTCGTGCTGATGGGCAGGATCGGGACGGCGTTTCTGGACCTTCCGCCGGAGGTCCTGCAAACCTCGATGCGCGAACATCAGAAATTCTTCTCGGTCCGCAATCCGAAAACCGGCCGGATCGAGCGGTTCATCACTGTCGCGAACCGGGAAACGGCGGATCACGGCGCGACCATTCTGGCGGGCAACGAAAAGGTGCTGTCCGCGCGGCTGTCGGATGCCCGGTTCTTCTGGGAGAACGACCTGCGCATCGCGCGGGACGGGATGGAGCCATGGGCCGATCAGCTGCGCAACGTCACCTTCCACGCGCGCCTTGGGACGCAGGCCGAGCGGATCGACCGGATCGCCCGGCTGGCCCGCGAAATTGCGCCGGTTCTGGGCACCAACCCCGATGACGCGGACCGGGCCGCGCGGATCGCAAAGCTCGATCTGTCGTCGGAGATGGTCTATGAATTCCCGGAACTTCAAGGGCTTATGGGGCGATACTACGCCGAAGCCGCGGGCTTCCCGGCCGAAATTGCCGCCGTTGCCCAGGATCATTACGCGCCCCTCGGCCCTTCCGATGCGGTGCCCGATGCGCCCCTGTCTGTGACCGTCGCCCTTGCCGACAAGCTCGACACGCTGACCGGCTTCTGGGCGATCGACGAAAAGCCCACCGGCTCCAAGGATCCCTATGCGCTCAGGCGGGCCGCGCTCGGCGTCATCCGGATCCTGCTCGGCAACGGGCTCCGGGTCAATCTGGACCGCTTCATCGACAGCCAGCTTGTCAAACACAAGATCGCCCTGAACCGGGCCGAGGCCAAGGAGGGGGAGATCGCGGCACTGGAGGAGGTGCTGGAGGAAATCGCCGATCATGGCGTCTTCGGCGCGGCCTTCGAAACCGTGATGGAGGCGATCCGCAAAAACGGCAAGGACCAGCCACAGACCGGCGAAGGCTCCCTTCTGCGCAGCGTGGGCGATCTGGTGCCGGATCTGTCCACCGACCTGCTGGCGTTTTTCCACGACCGGCTGAAGGTGCATCTGAAGGGCGAGGGTCTCCGCCATGACGTGATCGACGCCTGCCTCGCGATGCCCGGCCATGACGATCTGTCGCTCATCGTGATGCGCGCGCGCGCCCTTGGCGGCTTTCTGGTCACCGAAGACGGTGAAAACCTGCTGCAGGGCTACAAGCGCGCGGCGAACATTCTGGCCCAGGCCGAAGCTGCCGACGGGGTGGAGTATCGCTACGGCGCCGACGTGAAATTCGCCGAGACCGAGGAAGAGCGGGCGCTTTTCGCGGCGCTGGAACGCGCCGAGGGCGCGATCGGACCGGCGCTGAAGGCCGAGGATTTTGCCGCTGCGATGACCGAAATGGCCCATCTGCGCGGGCCCATCGACGCGTTTTTCGAGGCGGTGAAGGTAAATGCCGACAGCCAGATCGTCCGGCGCAACCGGCTGAACCTGCTGCACCGGATCGTGGAGACCTGCACCCAGATCGCCGATCTGGGCCGGATCGAGGGCTGAACCGCCCCCGCGGCGCGATATGAGCCGGCAATGTGTTGGCCGCAGGACGCGGCTCTGCCTAATAACGCATCGTTTCCGATGAAATGCTGGACAGTTCAGGCATCGGCAGTATCTTATGCTGCACCTGCAAAGGACGTGCCGAGACATGTTGACGACCCCCGATTTCACGGAAATCACGCCGACGGCGGATATTCTGGCCACGCGCCATGGCAGCCGGGCCAAATGCCTGCAACGGCTGGCGCGGCTGGATCTGCCGGTACCGCTTTCGGTGGCCTTGTCCTTCGACACGGTACGCCAGATCGCCAAGGGCAAGATCCCGAACATGGCCGCACTTCTGGGTGTGTTCGGCGAGGGCGCGCTGGTCTCGGTCCGCTCCTCCAGCCAGGCCGCGGATTGGGGCGGCCCCGGGACGATCCTGAATGTGGGCATGAATGACGCGGTGGCCAGCCGGCTGGCCAAACTGCACGGGCCGGATGCGGCAGATGCGCTTTATCTGAGCTTTATCAAGGCCTACGCGGTCGATGTTCTGCGTCTCGACGCGGATGTCTTCGAAGGGCCGATCACCCCGCGGCTGGCCAAGACCTATTTCGAAGACGAGATGGAGGAGCCGTTTCCGCAAGATCCCGCCGTGCAGTTGACCGAGGTTCTGCGCTCCATGGCGCGAGCCTGGGAAGGCACCACCGCACGGCTGCTGCGGCAGGCGCAGGGTGCGCCGGCGGATGCGGGCCTCGGTCTCGTGGTGCAGCAGATGGCGCTTGGCATCGGTCAGGGCGCCAGCGGATCGGGCGTGGTGCAATTCGTTTCGGTCGACCGGGGCGCGCCGCAGATCACCGGGCGTTTCCTGCCGCAGGGTCAGGGGCGCGCGGCCCTGAACGAACAGGATGCGCAGTTCATCGAAAGCGATGCCCGCGGCCCGGCGCTGGAGGATATCTGTCCCGAGCAGGTGGAGGCGCTGCGCAAGGCGGCGGCCCTGATGCGGACGCGCCTGCGGGAGGAAATGCAGATCGAGTTCACGCTGATGAATGGCGAGCTGTTCATTCTTGACGCCGTGCGCTCCACCCGGTCGGCCCGGGCCGAGGTGGCGATTGCCGTCGCACTGGCCGAGGATGGCGTGATCTCCCGGGAAGAGGCCATGACCCGGATCCCTCCCTTCACGCTGAACCAGTTGCTGCACCGGCAGGTGGATGCCAGGGCCGCCCGCGACGTGCTGACCAGGGGCATCGCGGCCGCACCGGGTGCGGCCTCGGGCAAGATCGTCTTTACCGCGGAGGCCGCGCAAAGCGCCGCGTCGCAGGGCGAGGCCTGTATCCTCGTGCGCCGCGAAACCAGCCCCGAGGATATCCGCGGGATGCATGCGGCCCACGCGATCCTGACCGAACGCGGCGGCATGACCAGCCACGCGGCGGTGATCGCCCGCGGTCTGGGCCTGCCCTGCGTGTCGGGCGCCACGCAGTTGCAGCTGAACGCGCGCAAGAAAACCCTGACCGTTCCGGGCCGAAAGGTGTTTCACGAAGGCGACGTGATCACCGTCGATGGCTCGTCGGGCGAGGTTCTGGCCGGGGTGGCCGCTATGATCGAACCGGCCTTGGGCGGCGCCTTCGCCAAGCTGATGGACTGGGCCGATGCCGCCCGCGATATCGGCATCCGGGCCAATGCCGACACCGTGGAAGACGCCACCATGGCGCAACGCTTCGGTGTGGACGGGATCGGGCTCTGCCGGACCGAACACATGTTCTTCGATCCGATCCGCCTGACCGTGATGCGGGAGATGATCTTCGCCGAGGAGCCGGGCGACCGGACCGCCGCGCTTGACCGGCTTTTGCCCATGCAGCGCGATGACTTCACGGAGCTTTTCGAACTGATGCAGGGGCAGCCTGTCTGCATTCGCCTGTTCGACCCGCCGCTGCACGAGTTCCTGCCCAATGAACGTGACGGCATCCGCGCCATGGCCGAGGCGATGGACATGCCGGTCAGCCGCGTCGCCTCCCGCATCGAAAGCTTGCAGGAATTCAACCCGATGCTGGGTATGCGCGGCGTCAGGCTGGGAATTACGGTGCCCGAGATTTACGATATGCAAGCCCGCGCGATTTTCGAGGCGACGATCGCGGCCAGCGAGGGCGGCGCGCCGGTCGTGCCCGAGATCATGATCCCGCTGGTCAGCGCGAAGCGGGAGGTGGAGCTGGTCAAGGCCCGGGTCGATGCCGTGGCCTCCGCGGTCCGGGCCGAAAGCGGCAAGGCCTTCGATTACCGGCTCGGCGTGATGGTCGAAACGCCGCGCGCAGCCCTCCGCGCCGGAGAGATCGCCGAAAGCTGCGCCTTCCTGTCCTTCGGCACCAATGACCTGACGCAGATGACCTACGGGCTCAGCCGCGACGATGCCGGGCGCTTCATGTCCACCTATGTGCAGCAGGGCGTGTTTCCCGAAGACCCGTTCCAGCGGCTCGATACCGAAGGCGTGGGCGAATTGCTGCATCTCGGGGCGGAGCGTGGCCGCGCGGCCAGACCCGGGCTGATCCTGTCGATCTGCGGCGAACATGGCGGGCACCCAGACTCGATCGCCTTCTCGCGGAAGGCGGGGTTCGACTATGTGTCCTGCTCTCCTTACCGGGTGCCGGTGGCCAAGTTGGCCGCGGCCCAGCTGGCTGTGCAGGACAGGGCCCCTGCCTCCACCGCGGAATGCAGGGCCGGGGATGACGAATTGCCCTGACTAACCTGTGGGTTACGGGCCGAACTTCATGATTCCCGGACCGGAGCACCGCTATCCCTAGGGGCGGCGGCCCGGCCGATCACAATACTGGGGGTCGGCTTTACGATGTTGTGCCCTGCCGCTATGAGGCACATCGCAATTTTGATGATGTCTGTGCAGAGAAGGGGCAGCGGCCCCGGGGTGGATCGGATGGTGGGACGATTGGCAGCAACCGCTTTGGCGGCAGCCATGGTGATGTGGGCCGGGACGGCGCAGGCGCAGGTGACCGCCAGCACCTCCACCGACCCGACCGCGGGGATCAATATCCGGTTGTCATCCCTGATGGGCGAGGAACGCGCCTCGCTCGGCGCCGTCAGCCCCGACCGGTTGCGCCGGATCGGCGCGCCCTTCGTCGGCCGCGGCGCGACGGGCCAGGCCATTTACGACGCCGCCGCGCTGGATGCGATGCCCCGCGCGCGCGGGAACGCGCAGTGGCAATGCCTGACCGAGGCGCTGTATTTCGAGGCCCGCGGTGAAAGCGTGCGCGGCCAGTATGCCGTGGCCGAGGTCATCCTGAACCGGGTCGACAGCCCGAATTACCCCAATTCCATCTGCGGTGTGGTCAATCAGGGCACTGGCCAGCGGTATGCCTGCCAGTTCACCTATACCTGCGACGGCCGGCCCGAGCGGGTGACCGAAACCGCGATGCATCGCCGTCTGGGCAAGATCGCGCGCATCATGATGGATGGCGGCCCGCGCGACCTGACCCAGGGTGCCACCCATTACCACACCACCGCCGTCAACCCCCGTTGGGCGCGGGTCTATCCCCGGACGGCGCGGATCGGCACCCACGTCTTCTATCGTCAGGCCTATTGACCCTCAGGTCGTTTTGTCGCCGGGCGCTGCCGCCTTTCGCGCGCGCCTGCGGCCCTCTCTGCTGATAAGCTGATACCCGAGACAGCCACGGGAAAGGCCCCCGATGAGTGACGAAACCCGCCTCGCCTTCGCCCATCCCTCGGAACGCGCCAAGGCCACCGCTCCGGCCGGGCCGCTGGACCGGATATCGCTGTCCGACCACGAGCGCGAAGTGGAAATTGGTGCCTTCCAGTCAGAGCGGGGCACGACACAGCGCGTGCGCTTCAACGTGGTGGTGGAGGTGCGCGCGGTCGCCGACCCCGATGCCGATGACGTGGACCGGATCCTGTCCTACGACACGATCATGGAGGCGATCGACGTGGAACTGGCCGCCGAACGGCTGAACCTGCTGGAAACGCTGGCCGCGCGCATCGCCGAACGGATCCTGTCCCACCCGCTGGCCGCGCGCTGTTTCGTCCGGATTGAAAAGCTTGACCGCGGGCCTTTCGCGCTGGGTGTGGAGATCGTGCGCAGCGCGCCCGAGACACCCAAGCTGAGACTGGCCGCGGAAATGCCGCATCCGCTGGTCGTATATCTGTCGAACGCCGCCATTCAGCGGCCCGATCTTGACACCCTGCTGGACCGTCTGGCCCAGGGCGGCGCGCCGGTGATCCTCTGCGTGGGGCCCGCCGACCTGCCCCGGCCCGAGGCCGCGCATGCGATGCCGCAACGGCGCATCGAGCTTCTGGCCATTGAACAGAATGCCTGGGTTCTGGCCGCACGCGACGACCGCTGCGTTGTCGTCGAAAGCCGGACGGAACTCGACTGGGCGATGAAGCACGGGCAGATCAGCGTCTGGGCGCCCTCGAAGCTGGTGCTGGATACCGTGGCGGGCCCCGGCCCAAAGGTGACCGGCGGCATCGATCTGGCGCTTTGGCTGGCCGAAAATTTCGAGGCGGAACGGCTGGTTCTGCTGGGCGGGTCCGCCCCCGAAGGCGCTGGCCTGCCGATGGATGTCTGGCCGGCGGCGGCGCTACCGGAGTTTTAGGCGCAGCTCCGACATCGGCGCGCCACCCACCATGTGGTCCGCACCGCGCGCGAAACCGGCTTTTTCCAGCACCCGGATGGACGCGGTGTTCGAGGGCCGCACAAGGCCATAGACCTCGTCGGCCTTCAGCGCCAGTCCGGCATAGTCGACCGCCCCGCGCACGAACTCACTGGCCAGCCCCTGCCCCCAGAGATCCGGCAGCAGGTGATAGCTGAGATTGAGACCGCGATACTGGAACTTGAGGCTCAGTCCCCCCAGCCCCACCGGGCGGCCCGCATGAAGCAGCGCCCAGCGGCCGAACCCGTGGCGCTGCCAATGGGCCAGATCGCGGCCCAGGCTGGTGGCGCTGCGCGCTGTGTCGAAGGGCGTCGGATCGGGGCGATGCTCCACCAGTTCCTGACGCGCGAAAAGATCGGCGTAAAACGCGGCATCGGACGCCTCCACCGGGCGGCATGTCAGCCGCGCGGTGCGGAAAATCGGCTCCGGCTCTGTGGTGCGAACAGCGATCGTCATGGGCGGAATTTCCCATGCGCGCGCGGTTCCGGCAAGCTGTTTGCGCCCGCGCCGCACTGCGGCGGGCGGGGTTTTGCCACTTGCGATGGCCCCGGCCCGAAGTTACGCGAACGCATGACACGCTATTTCAGACCGATTCCGTTGCGCGATCCGGCCGCGATTCCGGGCGCGAAACTGCTGGCTGGCGGCTGGTGCCATTTCGACCGGGTGGAGGTTTTGTCCCGCAATGCCGCGCCCCGGATCGTTCCAATCGAGGCGGTTCCCCCCGACATCCTGACCCGGCTGACGGCTCCGCGTGCCGATCTGGGCGGCGTTTCGCTGAACACCCCTCGGATCATGGCAATACTGAACCTGACGCCCGACAGTTTTTCCGATGGCGGGCGGTTCAACGCGCCCGATGCGGCACTGCGGCGTGTGCATGAGATGCTGGATCAGGGGGCCGATCTTCTGGATATCGGGGGCGAATCGACCCGGCCCGGCGCGGTGGAGGTGCCCGCGGAGGAAGAAATCGCCCGCACCGGCCCGGTGATCGCGGCCCTCCGCCGCGGCGGCGTGACCGTGCCGATCAGCATCGACACCCGCAAGGCCGCCGTGGCCCGCGCCGCCCTGGCCGCGGGCGCTGGCATCGTCAACGACATCTCGGGCCTGCGTTTCGATCCGCAGGTGGCCGAAGTGGCCGCCGCTGCCGGCGCCCCGATCGTCCTCATGCATTCCGAGGGACTGCCCGAAACCATGCAGGACGATCCGCGTTACGATCACGTCCTGCTCGATGTCTACGACGCGCTGGAGGCCGCCGTGGCCGGGGCCGAGGCCGCGGGCATCCCGCGCGCGCGGATCATGGTCGATCCGGGCATCGGATTCGGCAAGCGCGACCCGCACAACCTTGCGCTCCTCGCCCGGATCAGCCTGTTTCACGGTCTGGGCTGCGGTGTATTGCTGGGTGTCTCGCGCAAGGGCATGATCGGGCGCATCGGCGGGGTCGCGGTGCCCGAGGCGCGCGGTGCGGCTTCGGCGGCGGTTGGCCTATGGGCGATATCGCAGGGGATACAGATGCTGCGGGTTCATGATATAGAAGTGCACCGACAAATGATCGCGCTGTGGGGGGCCGCAAGCGGGACGGGCAGCGAGAAGGACGACCAGACATGACGCGCAAGCTGTTTGGCACCGACGGGGTGCGAGGCCGGGCGAACGAGTTTCCTATGACCGCCGAAATGGCGCTGAAACTGGGCGCGGCGGCGGGCCGGTATTTCCGCACTGATGGAGGCCGGGCGCACCGGGTGGTGATCGGCAAGGATACCCGGCTTTCGGGATACATGATCGAAAATGCGCTGACTGCGGGCTTCACCTCCACCGGGATGAACGTGTTGCTGCTCGGCCCCGTGCCGACACCGGCGGTGGGCCTGCTGACAACCTCGATGCGGGCCGATGTGGGGGTAATGATCTCCGCCTCTCACAACCCTGCGGAAGACAATGGGATCAAGCTCTTCGGGCCTGACGGTTTCAAGCTCTCCGACGAGGCGGAGGTCGAGATCGAGGCCCTGCTGGACGCCGACGTGCAGCCCGCGCAGGCCAAGAATATCGGCCGCGCCCGGCGGATCGACGATGGCCGGTTCCGCTATATGGAGCGGGTGAAAAGCACCTTCCCGCCCGGATTGCGTCTGGACGGGCTGAAAGTGGTGTTGGATTGCGCCAACGGCGCGGCCTACCGCACGGCCCCCGAAGTGCTCTGGGAGCTGGGGGCCGAGGTGGTGGCGATCGGCGTGTCCCCCGACGGCACCAACATCAATGACGGGGTCGGCTCCACCGCGCCCGGCGCCGCCGCGGCCAAGATCAGGGAGGTCGGCGCGGATCTGGGCATCTGCCTCGACGGCGATGCCGACCGGGTGATGCTGATCGACGAAAACGGCGTCCTGGCCGATGGCGACCAGATCATGGCGCTGTTCGCCAACCGCTGGGCCGAAGAGGGGCGCCTGAACGGGCAGACCCTTGCGGCTACGGTGATGTCCAATCTGGGGCTGGAGCGGTATCTGGCCGAACGCTCGATCGAACTGCACCGGACCCCGGTGGGCGACCGCTACGTGGTGGAGGCGATGCGCCAGCACGGGCTGAACCTCGGCGGGGAGCAATCGGGCCATATCGTGATGACGGATTATGCGACCACAGGCGACGGGCTGATCGCGGGCCTGCAGTTTCTGGCGGAAATGGTCCGGACGGACCGCCCGGCCAGTGCGCTGGCCCGCAATTTCGAGACCGTGCCGCAACTCTTGAAGAACGTGCGCTATGCCAACGGGCAGCTTCCGCTGGAGGCGCCTGAAGTCCTGGCCGCGATCGCGGCGGGCGAGGCGCGGCTGAACGGCCACGGCCGCCTGCTGATCCGCAAATCGGGCACCGAACCGCTGATCCGCGTCATGGCCGAGGCCGAGGACGAGGCGCTGATGGTCTCCGTGGTCGACGAGATCGTGGGCGCGGTTCAGGCGGCTGTCTGACACATCGCTCGCAGGGCGCACAGGTCGCCCGGTCCGCCGCACGGGGATACCGATGGCGCAGATCACCAATCCTGATTTGACACCGGCCCGCCCCCGCGCGTCAAATCAACCCGGCTCAAATCCGGGAGGTCGCGCCCATGCATATCGGCCTGATCGGCGGCATCGGCCCCGCCGCCACCCTTGTCTATTACCAGCGCCTCACCGCCCGCATGCGCGCGCTGGACCGCAGGCTGGACCTCACAATCGTGCAGGCCGATGTGGGCGATCTGATCCGCAACAACAATGCCGACAATCGCGCGGCGCAGGCCCGGATCTATGCGGGGCTTCTGTCGCGCCTGCATGCCGCGGGCGCCGATTGCGCCGCCATCACCTCCCTCGGCGGCCATTTCTGCTATGCCGAGACCGAGACGATCTCGCCGCTGCCGCTGGTCAGCGCGATCACCCCGCTCGACAGCGCCTTTGCCGCCGAAGGGCTCGCCACCGTCGGCCTTCTGGGGACAGAGGTCGTCATGCGCACCGGGCTCTACGGCCAGATGCGGCGCACCAGACCCGTCGCGCCCGCCGGCGATCTCAGGGAGATCGGGCTGCTGTATCAGGATATCGCCCTCTCCGGCACCTGCAGCGCGGCACAGCGCCGCCGCCTCTTCGACGAAGGCCGCCGGATGGTGGAGACCGGGGGCGCAGAGGCCATCGTGATGGCCGGCACCGATCTGGGCCTTGCCTTTGACGGCCATGATCCCGGTTACCGCGTGATCGACGCGGTCGATATCCATGTGGATCTGCTCACCCGCCTCGCCACGGATCAGATCGCGCTCGACCGGATCGCGTGATTGACCGCAAGCGCCGGACATGGAACAGCTTTCTCCATGTTGAACCCGACCCAGATCGCCGCCGCCGCGACCCGCATCGCCCCCTACATCCGTCATACCCCGGTTCTGACTGTCGAGCCCGGCCCGCTCGGCCTGCCCTATCCGGTCCGGTTCAAGCTGGAACACACCCAGGTGACCGGGTCGTTCAAGGTGCGCGGCGCGTTCAACAACCTGCTCTCGCGCGCGGTGCCTGCCGCGGGTGTCGTGGCGGCCTCGGGCGGCAATCACGGGGCCGCTGTCGCCTATGCGGCCACCAAGCTTGGCCATAAATCGGTGATCTACGTGCCCCGGGCCATCGCGAAAGAGGAAAAGCTCCGCCGCATGCGCGCCTTCGGCGGCGAGGTGGTGCTGACCGACGGCTCCGTGGCGGACTGCATGACCCGCTATGCCCGGCACGCCGAGGAGACGGGCGCGCTTTCCGTCCACCCCTATGACACCGCGCCCACGCTCGCGGGTCAGGGCTCGGTGGGCAAGGAGATGGAGGAGCAGCTCGACGGTTTCGACACGATCATGGTCGCCACCGGCGGCGGCGGATTGATCGGCGGCATCGCCGCATGGTTCGGCGACCGGATCAATGTCGTCTCGGTCGAGACCGAGGGCACCAACACGCTGGCCCGCTCCCTCGACGAGGGGCCGGATATCGACGTCGCGGCCTCCGGTGTGTCCGCAGGATCGCTCGGCGGCCCCGCGCTCGGCGCACTGCCCTACGAGATTGTCCGCGAGCGGGTCAGGACCGCCATCGTCCTCCCCGATGCGGAGGTCTACACCGCCGCCCGCAACCTGTGGGAAGCGACGCGGCTGCTCGGCGAGCCGGGGGCCGCCACCGCGCTGGCCGCGCTCACCTCGGGGGCCTATGTTCCCGAACCCGACGAACGGGTCGCCGTCCTGCTTTGCGGCGGCAATGCCGAGGTCGACTGGTTCACCGGCTGACCGTCCCGGGCCCTGCCGGATTGATATACCATTGTTATAGGTGACGCGCGCATCACCCGTCGTGATTTCCCCTGCCTTTCAAGCTTTGTTAACCTCCATGGGCGACCTTTCCGGGGTCAAAAGCTGCCGAAATGAGCAGTGTGTCACGACTGAAAGGGTAACACGATGCGCGCAAGACGCCTCTGCGCCGCCATGATCATGGCGGCATCACTACCCCTCTACGCCGCACCGACCGTCGCGGCCCCCATCCTCTGGCCTGCCGATGGTGCAGGTGAGGCCGATCTGGCGCTGCATTGTGCCGCCGTGATGACAGCATTCGGCCAGGCCTATGAATTTGCGGTAGAATTGTCGGGCGCGGAAGACCCGCCCAGGTTCCAGACCCCCGCCCGGCTGATCGATCTGGCAGGCGGCCCCGAGCGTCTGGGCGACATTGCCGAGGTTGCCAGCAGCTGGCGGGATCACTGGGAAAGCCTCGCTCGCACCAGTTTCTATCCCCGCCTCACGCAAACCGGTACGCCCTATCTGGCCGATGACGGGTTGGAACTGCAAAGCGCGGTCGGCCGCTGTGCCGCGTATTTCGACCTGTAAACCCGCCAAACGGGTGTGCCCGCCGCGATAATGCTCTAGCTTTCCCGGGAAGACCCCGCTGGAAAGGATGCATCGTGCGGCTGCAAGCTATTGCAATATATGTGTTTATTTTACCCCTCGCCCCGCTGCCGGCCCTGTCGCAGCCCGCCCTGGATTTCGAGACGCAATTGACCGCCGCCCTGGCCGATACCGGTCAGGAGCGGGGTCTTCTGCATTGCGGCGGGCTGTTCCGCGCCTTTGGCGAGGTGTCCGCCGATGGGACGGAGTTGAGCGATCTTGTCATGGAACTGGAAACCGACATGGCCGTTTTCGCGACCGTCGTGCGCGAAAACGAAACCGGCGAGACCATGGCGCTGGCGATGGAAACGGTCGCACCCGCCATTGAAAGCGTCGCCGTGCTCTACCTCTCCCGATTCCGCAGCAATCATGGCGCGACCGGCACCATCCTCGATCCGGATCTGGAGGAAAACCTGGCCTATTGCCGGGCTTTGCATGACCGCCTCTCGGTTCCTGAAGGCTAGGGAACGACGCCTCCCATCACTCTGTTTTAAAATTATTTTCCAGAATCGTCCGAGGACGTGGCCCGTTACGGCATCGGCCCGGGGCATCCGCATCCGGCTACAGGTGCTGCGAGACGCGCCCGGTTGCATCGCAAGCGCCCCGCACCGCGCCGCCCTCTCTTGCCTCCGCCCCCGATCTGGCCCATCTTCCCCTCATGAGCAAACCTCCCGCCGACAACCCCACCGAGCCGTTCAAGAAGGCCCTCGCCGAGGCGACCCGCGTGCTTGCCGATGATCCGGAGCTCGCCGTCACCTATTCGGTCGATCCGCCCGGCGCCACCGCTGACAGCCTGCGCCTGCCGCAGATCAGCCGCCGGATGACCGCAGACGAGATCCTTCTGGCCCGCGGCACTGCGGATGCACTGGCGCTCCGGCACAAATACCATGATGTCGCCACCGCGACGCGCTATGCGCCGCAGGGTCAGATGGCCCGCGATCTGATGGAGGCGATGGAAGGCGCGCGATGCGAGGCCGTGGGCGCGCGCGACATGCCCGGGACCGCCACGAATATCGACGCCAAGATCGGCAATGACGCGCGGCGCAAGGGCTACGGCGAGATCCGGCAGGCGGCGGACGCGCCGCTGGCCACCGCCGCGGGCTATCTGATCCGGCATCTGGCCACGGGTCGCGACTTGCCGCCGGAAGCGGCAAATGTGATGGAACTCTGGCGCGGATTCATCGAGGAGCGGTGCGACGCAACGCTTGAAAACCTCGAAACCGTACTCTCCGACCAGACCAAATTCGCCCGGCTTGCCCGGCAGTTGATCGACGATCTGGGCTATGGCGATCAGTTGGGCGACGATCCCGACGAAACCGACCCGGAAAACGAGGACAGCGCCTCCGAAGAGGAAGAGGAACAGCCCGATTCCACCGGCGACGCGGATGACGACGACGAGCAGGACAGCGAGGCCGCGCCCGAGCGGTCGCAGGAGGATCAGCAGGACGCCGCGCAGGCCCAGGTCGAGATGGATGATGCCGGCGAGATGGAAGAAGCGGAGGAGCAGGAACTGCCCGATGGCGAGGCCCCGCTGGAGCCCCCGCCCCCTGCCCCGCATTCCGAAGCCGACCCGAATTACACAGTTTTTTCTACGGAATACGACGAGGAGATTCCCGCCGAAGAACTTGCCGAACCGCAGGAGCTGGAACGCCTCCGCGCCTATCTGGATCAGCAGCTCGAACCGCTGAAAGGCGCGGTCAGCCGTCTGGCGAACAAGTTGCAGCGGCGGTTGCAGGCGCAACAGAACCGAAGCTGGGAGTTCGATCTGGAGGAAGGCACGCTGGATGCGGGCCGTCTGGCGCGCGTTGTGGCGAACCCGACCACGCCGCTCAGCTTCAAGCGGGAAAAGGATACCGAGTTCCGCGACACAGTGGTCACGCTGCTGCTGGACAATTCCGGGTCCATGCGTGGGCGTCCGATCTCCATCGCGGCGATCTGTGCCGATGTCCTGTCGCGTACGCTGGAACGCTGCGGCGTGAAGGTCGAGATCCTTGGCTTCACCACGCGAGCGTGGAAGGGTGGGCGCGCGCGAGAGGACTGGCTGGCACAGGGCCGCGCTCAGCAACCCGGGCGCCTGAACGACCTGCGCCATATCATCTACAAGAAAGCGGACGCGCCCATGCGCCGGACCCGCGACAATCTTGGCCTGATGATGAAAGAGGGTCTGCTGAAGGAAAATATCGACGGCGAGGCACTGGAATGGGCGCATCGGCGCATGACGGCCCGCCCGGAGGCGCGCAAGATCCTCATGGTGATCTCGGACGGGGCCCCGGTGGATGATTCAACCTTGTCGGTTAACCCCGCGAATTATCTGGAAAAACATCTGCGGGACGTGATCGCCATGGTGGAAAAACGCCGGGCTGTCGAATTGCTTGCCATAGGCATCGGTCATGACGTGACCCGCTATTACAATCGCGCCGTGACCATCACCGATGTGGAACAGCTGGCGGGCGCAATGACGGAGCAACTGGCATCCCTCTTCGATGCAGACCCCCGCGCGCGGGCACGGGTCATGGGCATCAAACGGGCGTCATGACGCTGCACCTTGCGCCGAGCGGATCGCGGGACATCCGGCACCTCCCGCCTTTGTTTTGCCCATGGAGGCCATGCCTGACCGTAAAGCTGCGGAAACCGAAACACGGGAATTCGGCTTGCGAGTTTTTTCTATCAAACGACTTGCACCGGGGCGGTTTCACCTATCATATCGCCGGACCGAGCCTGAGCGGCGGTCCCGGCGCGGCACAGTCCCGCAAGGCGCGCTGCACGGTTCTGCCGTCTTATCTCACCTGGGAACCGTGATCTCCGATGCCTGACACCGCGCAGAACTTTCAGTCTTTTACCGCGACGACGCGCCCGGATCAGGGCCCGCCACGCCTTGCCGAGCTGCGCGCGGAAATGGGGCGCGCGGGTCTGCAGGGTTTCCTGATCCCCCGCGCCGATGCCCATCAGGGCGAGTATGTTGCACCGCGCGACGAACGCCTGTCATGGCTGACCGGGTTCACCGGTTCGGCCGGGTTCTGCGCCGTTCTGCCCGAGCGTGCGGGCGTGTTCGTCGACGGGCGCTATCGCCTTCAGGTGAAGGCGCAGACCGATACGGCGCATTTCACACCGGTGAACTGGCCCGAGACCAAGCTGGAAGACTGGCTGATCGCTGAACTGCCCAAGGGCGGCGTGGTCGGCTTCGACCCCTGGCTGCACACGGTGGCGGAGATCGAGCGGATGGAGGGCGCACTGTCCCCACATCAGATCAGCCTGCGGCCCGGGGATAATCTGGTCGACGCCATCTGGCCTGACCAGCCCGGCCCGCCTCTGGCCCCCGCGCGCGCCTGGCCGGACCGGTTCGCGGGCAAGACCGCCGTTCAGAAACTCGCCGAATGCGCGGAAACACTGAACGATGCGGGACATGGCTGCGCGCTTCTGACCCAGCCGGACAGTATCTGCTGGCTTCTGAACATCCGGGGGGCGGACGTTGCCCATACACCGCTGGTCCATGCCTTTGCGCTCCTTCATCCCAATGGAACGCTGGATCTTTTCATTGCGGCGGAAAAGCTGGTGGATCTGGATCTGCCGAAGGGAGTGACGGCGCACCCGCCCGATGCATTGAGCGATGCCCTTGCGCAAGCGCCCCAGCCGGTGCGTCTGGACCCGGCCTCGGCCCCATTTGCGGCGAAACAGACGCTGGACGCGGCGGGCCGCGAGAGTGCGCAGGACAGCGACCCGTGCCTCTTGCCCAAGGCCCGCAAGAACCCGGCCGAGATCGCCGCCACCACGCAGGCGCATCTGCGCGACGGCGCGGCCATGGCGCGGTTTCTGCACTGGTTCGATGAAAACGCCCCCACCGGTACCCTGAGCGAGATTGACATTGCCCGCGCGCTGGAGGGGTTCCGTGCCGAAACCGGCGCGTTGAAGGAAATCAGCTTCGACACGATTGCAGGCGCGGGCCCGAATGGCGCGATCGTCCATTACCGCGTGACGGAGGAGACCAACGCGCCGGTGCTGCCCGGCCAGCTGTTCCTGATCGACAGCGGGGCGCAATACGAAGACGGGACCACGGATGTGACCCGCACACTTCCGGTGGGCAAGGTCGGCGCGGAAGAATGCGAAGCCTTCACCCAGGTGCTGCGCGGGATGATCGCGATCCATCTGGCCCGCTTTCCGAAAGGGCTTACCGGGCGCGATCTGGACGCGCTGGCGCGGGCGCCTCTCTGGGCCGCGGGCCGCGATTTCGACCATGGAACGGGGCACGGCGTGGGCGTCTATCTGGGCGTTCACGAAGGACCGCAGCGGCTGTCGCGCAACGGCACCGTCACGCTGGAGCCGGGCATGATCCTGTCGAACGAACCTGGCTATTACCGCGACGGCGCCTTTGGCATCCGGCTCGAAAACCTCGTCGTCGTTGCCGAGGCCCCACCCCTGCCCGGCGGCGACGACCGGCCGATGTTGCATTTTGAAACTCTGAGCTATGTTCCCATCGACCGGCGACTTATTGACCGGGGTCAGCTTGGCGCACTGGAACTGGATTGGCTGAACGCCTATCATGGCGAGGTTGCCGCACGGATTGGCCCGCTTCTGGAGGGAGAAGCCGCCGCCTGGCTGGCCAAGGCCACCGCGCCGCTCTGACATCAAATCGTTACAGGCCCGGGGCACATGCTTGCCCCCGGAGGGGCCGCTTGACCAAAGCCACATGAGGGAGGGGAGATCATGTCCGATCACATCACAATTCGAAAAGCCGCCGGCAAATGGGTCGTCCGCGCAGGCGGCGCCGTCATCGGCGAAAGCGATCAGGCATTGGAACTGGCCGAAGGCAGCTATGCTCCGGTCATCTATTTCCCGCGTGGCGATATCGGTATGGCCTTTCTGGAGAAGACCTCGAAGACAACCACCTGCCCCCATAAGGGTGAGGCGACGCATTACACGGTCACCTCCACCGCCGAAGAACTGACCAATGCCGCCTGGAGCTATGAGACACCCAAGGACAACGTGGCCGAAATCAAGGATCACATCGCCTTTTACACCGACCGCGTGACGGTGGAGCAACTCTAGACCGCACCCGGGCGCCGGGCGCGTGTATCAGCTGTGTTCCTCTGCCGCGGTCGCGGCGAGGGCGCGGTTGTAGGCCTTCAGCGCATCCACGTGGAACAGTGCCCCTTCCAGCGCAGGGGG
Source organism: Rhodophyticola porphyridii (assembly GCF_003688285.1). Lineage (GTDB taxonomy): Bacteria > Pseudomonadota > Alphaproteobacteria > Rhodobacterales > Rhodobacteraceae > Rhodophyticola > Rhodophyticola porphyridii. Next base: position 239,301 of record NZ_RCNT01000002.1, on the reverse strand, counting down.
GCCATCGCCCGGCGCCAGCTGCACGACCGGGACGAAATCCAGCCCCGTGCGCTCGAAGATCGGCAGAGCACGTTCCAGCGTGGCATGTGTGTCGGTGAAAATGCCCTGATCGATCAGCGTCAGCAACGCCTCTTCGGGAGCGGCGTTTTCGTGATCCATCGGGCGCATGACCTTGCCGACGCGGAACATCGACAGAAGATAGGCCTGCGGCCCGGCTGCAAGATGTATGTTACGCCGTTCCAGTTGCGTCAGGAAAAACGAGCGATCCACAAGGCGCGAGGCGAGCGCGGTGGACATGGAGACCGCAACCATCACGGCCAGTCCCGTTTGCCAGTCGCCCGTCAACTCGAACACGATCAGCGTGGTCGAAATCGGCGCGCCCAGAACCGCCGCAGCCACCGCTCCCATCCCGGCCAGCGCATACAACGTCTCCGATCCGGAGACGTTTGGCAGAAGCCCGGTTGCGATGATGCCGAACGCCAGCCCCGCCAGCGCCCCGACCATCAACGATGGCGAGAAGACCCCGCCGCCCATCCGGCCGCCGACAGTGATCGCGACCGCGGCGGTTTTGATCATCGCAAACACGATTGCTTCGTGAAGCAGCAATTCACCGGTCAGCGCGGCGGAGGTCGTCTCGTAGCCGACCCCGATGATATGCGGGAACCAGATCGCGATGGCGCCAAGCATCAGGCCCGCCACCGCCGGGCGCAGCCATCGCGGCAGGTTCGCGAGACGCTGGATCAGCGAGCCCATATCCTCGGCCCAGAAGATCGCCCGCATGAACGCGACCGCGATGATCCCGCAGACCAGCCCGAGGATCAGAAAGGCCGGCAGTTCGACATAGAACTGCAGGCTGCTGTCGCGGCCAAGACTGAACTCGGTCACATCGCCGAATTCCAGCCGGTTGATGACCGTACCGGCGGCGGAGGCGATGACGATGGGCGCGAAGGCGTGAACCGCGAAATGCCTCAGGACAACCTCAAGGGCGAAAATCGCACCGGCGATGGGCGCATTGAACGACGCGCTGACGGCGGCGGCCACGGCGCAGCCCAGAAGATCGCGACCGGTGATCCCGTCGGCCTTGATCCAGTCGGAGACACGGCTGGAGATGACGGCCGCCAGATGAACGACCGGTCCCTCCCGCCCCGAGGAGCCGCCGCTGCCAAGGGTGATCAGCGAGGCCGCCGCGGAGGCGAGCCCCGCTTTCTGCTCCACCCTGCCATCGGCCAGCGCGGCCCCCTCGATCACATCGGCCACCGATCTGACCCGCGCATCGGGTGTGAACCAGTGCAGGATCAGCCCGACCACCAGCCCGCCGAACGCCGGGATCATCAAGATCCAGTACCACGGCAGGCTTTCCGCGAAGGAATGCAGCATCCGCACGTCTTCTACACCGTAAAGCCGCGTTTGCAGCGCGCTGATCCCTATCCGGAACAGCAGCGCCGCAAATCCCGCCGCGATCCCGATGGCCAGCGCGATGAACCAGAATTGCACCTGGCTGGGGCCCTTCTGGCGCAGGACCTGCCAGCCACCGCGACAGGTTGCGACAACAGTGTCGAGCTGATGCTTGAAAACCGAGCGGCTGTCCTGGGCCAAAGAGGCCATCCCCGTATCGCGGACCCGGATAGATCTGTTTGACCGGTGTCGCCGGGTCCGGCGGCGCAGCGGGGGTATGGGGGCCCTTGCACGTCATCCGTTGCTGGCGGGCCTATCTTGGTTGTAAAACAAGACTTTGAAGCTGGAAACCCCGTGGAGGACACAAGCGCATGGCCGCCCTGCCCCAAAGCCCCGGGGAAATCCCTGCCGCCTTCGTCGCCGCGTGGGCGGCGCGGGACGCCGGGGCGCTCGCCGCGCTCTTCGCCCCGGATGCCGATTTCGTGAATGTGGTGGGCATCTGGTGGGAGGATCGGGCCGCTATCGAAGCTGCCCATGACTATGCGCTGACGCGTTTCTTTGCGCAAAGCAGACTTGTGCTTGGCCGGGTGAAAACCCGCAGGATCGGCGAAGGCGTCGCGGTCATTCACGCCAGAATGCGGCTGAGCGGGCAACTGACACCCGACGGGGCGGAGGCCCCGGCGCGCAGCACGATCCTGTCATTCGTGGCCGAAAAGACCGCCCGCGGCTGGCGTGTTCTTTCCGCCCAGAATACCGATATCGTCCCGGGCGCGGAAACGCAGCTTGCATCCGCCACTGGCCTGCGCCCGCAGGATTACCGCCGGTCCTGAGCAGGATCTGCAACGCGGCCTCTTCAGCCGTCTCTCGCCTGAAGCAGTGCCCGGGCCGCATCGCGGGCCGCGGCCGTCACCGTGTCGCCGGCCAGCATCCTTGCGACCTCGTCAACGCGGGCGTCGGCGTCCAGCGGGCTGACCTCGGATGTGGTGATGCCGCCACGGACCGCCTTGGCCACGCGCCAGTGATGCGCACCGCGCGCGGCGACCTGCGGCGAATGGGTGACGACCAGCACCTGCCCCCCCTCGGCCAAGGCTGCCAGACGTTTGCCCACGGCATCCGCCGTTGCGCCGCCGACGCCCCTGTCGATCTCGTCGAAGATCATCGTCACGCCTTCCGCTTCGCGGGTCAGGCAGACTTTCAGCGCCAGCAGAAAGCGCGACAACTCCCCGCCCGATGCAATCTTGCTGAGCGGCCCTGCGGGCGCGCCGGGGTTCGTCGCCACCACAAAGGCCACCGCATCCACCCCGTCGGGGCCCGCCGGCGCCTCGGCAAGCGTGGTGGAAAAAACCGCCCGTTCCATCTTCAACGGGGCCAGTTCGCCGGCCATATCCGCATCCAGCCGCACCGCCGCCGCAGCGCGCGCATCGGAAAGCCCGGCCGCGGCGCGATCATACTCCGCCGTCACATCGGCCAGCGCGATCCGCAGGCCCTCGATCTGATGTGCGCCGCCGTCAAGTGCCGCCAGCCGGCTTTGCAGATCGGCAGCGAAGGCCCCGAGATCATCGGGCGCCACCCCGTGTTTCCGGGCCAGCCCCCTCAAGGCAAAGAGCCGCTCTTCGGTCTCTTCAAGGGCCGCGGGATTGAAATTCAGGGTTTCGGCAAAGCGGTCCACCCCGGCCTGCGCCTCGCCCAGTTCCACCAGCGCGCGTTCGATCGAGGCCAGCGGCTCTTCCAGCCCGCCCTCCGCCTGACCGGCCAGCCCGTCGAGCCAGCGCGCGGCATCCCCCATCGCACCCTCCGCCCCATCCGGTCCAAGCGCGCTCAACGCCTTGGCGAGATCGGCGCGCATCCGTTCCGCGCCCTGCATGAGGCGGCGCCTGCTGTCCAGTTCCGCATCCTCCCCCGGTTGCGGATCCAGCGCGTCGAGTTCGGCCACGGAATGACGCAGGAACTCCTCCTCCGCCTGTATATCAGCCAGCGCCGCCTCGGCCTTGGCAAGGGATTTTTCCGCCGCCGACCGCGCGCGCCAGAACCCGGCGACCTCGGCGCGCATATCGGCAAGCCCGCCATAGGCGTCCAGCATCGCGCGATGCTGACGCGGGTCCAGAAGCCCGCGGTCGTCCTGCTGCCCGTGCAGCTCCACCAAAGTATCGCTCAGCGCGCGCAGCACATCACCGCTGGCGCGGCGATCATTGACCCAGGCCGTCTTGCGACCTTCGGGCGTGTTCACCCGGCGCAGGATCAACTCATCGCCTGCGGGTAGCCCCGCCGCCTCCAGCACCGTGAAAGCGGGATGCCCGGGGGCAAGGTCGAACACCGCGACAACCTCGCCCTGATCGGCGCCGGTTCTCACCAGATCCGCCCGCCCACGCCAGCCGAGCACGAAGCCCAGACTGTCCAGCAGAATGGATTTCCCCGCCCCGGTTTCCCCGGTCAGAACATTCAGGCCCGGCTGGAACGCAAGCTCCAGCCGGTCGATGATCAGCATGTCCCGAATGTCGAGATGGCGCAGCATCCACCTTCAGTCCGTAAGCCGGGGGCAAGACGCCCCAAATCCGGTTAAAGCCAAGCGCCGCGAACCGTCTGCCGCCAGATGTCGCGCAACCATCCTTCACCGGCCGCCTCGGGGCTCAGATCACGCCCCGTGAGGAGGCGGAAACTGTCGTCGTAGAACGGCGAAGACTGGAAGTTGTAGCCCAGAATCGCCGCGGCGGTCTGCGCATCATCGGTGAGTCCGAGCGACAGATAGGCCTCCACAAGGCGGTGCAGCGCCTCGGGCGTGTGGCTGGTGGTCTGGAATTCCTCGACGACGACGCGGAAGCGGTTGATCGCGGCGGTGTAATGGCCGCGGCGCAGATAATAACGCCCGATCTCCATTTCCTTGCCAGCCAGATGGTCGAAAGCCAGATCGAATTTCAAGATCGCGGAGGTCGCATAAGGGCTGTCGGGATAGCGCTCGATCACAAGGCGCAGGGCCTGAAGCGCCTGAAAGGTGATGCCTTGGTCGCGGCCGACCTGATCGATCTGGTCGTAATAGCTGAGCGCCAGCAGATACTGCGCATAGGCCGCATCCTCATCGGCTGGATAGAAATCGATATAGCGTTGTGCGGCGACACGGGCGTTTTCGTAGTCGCCGTCCGCATGGTAGGCGAAGGCCGACATGATCAGCGCACGTTTGGCCCATTCCGAATAGGGATGCAGGCGTTCGACCTCGGTGAACAGGCGCGCGGCCTCTTCTGGGTCATCGCGCGAAAGCTCGAACTCGGCCAGCTGGAAAATCTCCTGCGCGCCCAGTTCTTCCAGCGGCACGTCGTTGCTGCGGTTTCCGCCGAATAGGCCGCCACCACCACCGCATGCGCCAAGAACAAGAACCAAGACCATCGCAACGCTCAGTCTTGTGCGCCCTGTGATGCTGTTCAGCCCGCGTAACATGCCTGCAACCCCGTCCACCGTCTCCGGCAGGCTTGCGCGCCCGCCCTGTCTATGTATGGTCCTAGCACATTAATTCTGAGGGCAAAATGCCTGAATGCAGCGCAGTCGCCCTTCAAGCGACATAGGCCAGATCGGTCGGATTGACGCCGACCCCGGGCAGACGCGCCGCCTGAGCGGGCGAGCATTCGACCAGACGGGTCGCGCCCGGGGTCGAAAAGAGAACTCTGAGCAACCGGTTGGTCAGCATGTGACCGGCCCGGACACCTTCGTAACGGCCCAGAAGCGGGGCTCCTGCCAGCGCCAGATCGCCAAGCGCATCGAGCATCTTGTGGCGCACGGCTTCATCCGCATGGCGCAGGCCGCCGGGGCTGGTCACTTCGTCGCCATCGAAAACCACCGCGTTTTCACCGGGGATGCCGCCGAGCGCAAGACCGTTTGCCTGCATTGCATCCACATCCGCCTGACGGCAGAAGGTGCGGCTGTCGCAAAGCTCGCGCACGAACCGACCATTGGCAAGGTTCGCCACTCGGGTCTGACGGCCAATGGCCGCATCGGCGAAATCGATCGTGAAACTCATCGTCAGGCCCATATCCGGGCTGATCGTGGCCGTCGCGTCGCCTTCGGTCACCGTGACCGTCTTCAGAACCTCGATCGCGTGGATCGGGGCGCCCTGATGCTGGATCCCGCGGGACAGGAAGCCGCGCACGAACTGCGCCGCAGACCCGTCGAGGATCGGAACCTCGGGGCCGTCCATCTCCACAAGCGCGTTATGGATGCCGCAACCGGCCAGCGCCGCCATCAGATGTTCGATGGTCGACACCTCCACACCGGCCTCGTTCTGCAACTTTGTGCACAGGCGGCTGTCCGGCACCAGATCGAACCGCGCCGGGATGAGATTGTCGCGATCCCGGATATCGGTGCGCTGAAACCAGATCCCGAAATGCGCAGCCGCAGGCCGGACGGTCATGCGAACCGGATGGCCTGTATGCAGGCCAACGCCCGCAAAGCTGATGGAGGATCGTAGGGTTGCCTGCACGTGGTTCACCAATCGGTAGCCAAGATCAACGTCTGCTCATATGTCCGGTTCCGTCTCAAACCGGTTCAAAATGGTGCCTATCGGGCGCGCGCGGTAGAGACAATTCAACCTTTATGACGGGTTGCAACATTGCCCGTGAGTATCGGCAAGATTCTGCCACATTTATTGGCAACTCAGGCTAAACGCATGATCGGGAATGAAAAAAGGCCGGCGCGAGGCCGGCCTTTCTTGCGGTGTTGTGATGGTTTAGTTGGCTTGACGCCGCAGGAAGGCCGGGATTTCGATCCGCTCCTGATCGGGGTCGACATGGGCGTCTTCAGGTGCCGGACGGCTGGCAACCGGCGGCTGGCGCCGCTCGACCGGCGCAGGCTGGTCTTCTCCGTGGCCGGTCATCCGGTTGATCAGGGAGTTGATCCCGAAACGCGGTTTGCCCTCGGTCTCGGCCGCGCGGGCCTGTGCTCCGGGGGCTTCCTTGTTGATCGCGGCGCGCAGACGGGCCAGCGCTTCCGGCGAGGGGGTGCTGGCCGAAACGGGCCGCGGGGCGACGAACTCGGCTTCGGGCTCGGCCGCGACAGCGGGCGCTGCAGCCGCGGGCCGCATGAACGCCGGTGCCGCGGCGGGCTGCGGTTGATAGGCAGGCTCCGGCACATCGTCCTCACCATAGCCATCGGAAGCCTGACCTGCATCCAGATCGGAGAAAAGGCTCGGCTCGGGCTGAGCATCGGCCGCGACGGCGGCGATATCCGGCGTTTCCACTTCGTCCGTGTCCACCGGGGCGGCGGCGACCGGCTCACGCAGACGGCTGCGGGTGGTGATCGGAATATCCTGCTGGACCTCGCCGGCGTCGATGCCGGTGGCCACGACACTCACCCGCATCCGGCCCTCCATAGCGGTGTCGAGGGTCGATCCCACGATGATGTTCGCCTCGGGGTCCACTTCCTCGCGAATGCGGTTCGCGGCCTCGTCCAGTTCGAACAAGGTCAGGTCGTAACCGCCTGTGATATTGATCAAAACGCCGCGTGCGCCCCGCAGGCTGATCTCGTCGAGAAGCGGATTGGCAATCGCCTTCTCCGCGGCCTGAACCGCGCGCGATTCGCCATCGGCCTCGCCGGTGCCCATCATCGCCTTGCCCATCTCGTTCATCACGGCGCGGACGTCGGCGAAGTCGAGGTTGATCAGACCCGGGCGCACCATCAGATCGGTCACGCCCTTGACGCCCTGATAGAGCACGTCATCGGCCATCGCGAAGGCTTCGGTGAAGGTTGTTTTCTCGTTGGCGAGGCGGAACAGATTCTGGTTCGGGATGATGATTAGCGTATCGACGACCTTTTGCAGCGCCTCGATGCCCTCATCGGCCTGACGCATGCGTTTCGCGCCCTCGAACTGAAACGGCTTGGTCACCACGCCCACGGTCAGCACACCAAGTTCGCGCGCAGCCTGCGCGATGATCGGGGCCGCGCCCGTTCCGGTGCCGCCGCCCATGCCCGCGGTAATGAAGGCCATATGCGCGCCCGCAAGGTGATCGACGATATCCTCGATCGACTCCTCGGCGGCCGATGCACCGACGGCGGGCCGGGCACCCGCGCCCAAACCCTCGGTCACGCGGGCGCCCATCTGGATGCGCGCGGTGGCGTTCGACTGAGCCAGCGCCTGTGCGTCGGTATTGGCAACCACAAACTCACACCCGTCCAGCGACTGCTCGATCATGTTGTTGACCGCGTTGCCGCCAGCGCCCCCCACGCCGAATACGGTGATGCGAGGTTTCAGGTCCGGCTGATCATCCGGCATGGTGAGATTCAAGGTCATTAGCTCTGTCCGCCTGTTTTCATGGATATAGGCCCCGGTCTTTTGCCGTTTGGCCATGTGCTGCCTCATTTTCAGGCGAGATTAACGCTTTCATTAACCTCCGTCACGCGAAAACTGGCAGAAAACCGCAAAATATAGGGCAAATTTGAGGCTGATAGGCGGTATTTCGCCCGATCACCCCGGATATTGCGGTTACCAGTTGTCGCGGAACCATTTTACCGCCCGTTTCAGAGAGCGCGCGGGGTACCGATCGGCGGGCACTTCGAAGTCCCACCACTCGTCCTGCGGGTAAGCCGCGAAGAGCGACAGGCCCACACAGGCGGAAAATGCGGGGCCGCAAGCCGATTGCGGCAGGCCCTGCACGCGCAGCGGTCGTCCGAGCCGTACCTGATTGCCCAGAATCTTCGATGCCAGCGCATCGAGGCCGGGCACCTGACTGGCCCCGCCGGTCAGAACGATCCGCTGGCTTGGCAGATGGTCGAACCCGGCCGCGTCCAGCCGGGCGCGCACCTCTTCGAGGATTTCCTCCACCCGGGGTCGCATCACGCCGATCAGTTCGGCCCGTGAAATCGTGCGCCGGTCGTGGTGCCAGTCGCCGGTATCGGCTTCGAGTTCGATCCGTTCCCGGTCATCTATGCCGGTGGCGACGACGCCGCCGAAGCGGGTTTTCAGCCGTTCCGCGTCATGCATCGGAATCTGCAGCCCCTGACTGATATCCGAGGTGACGTGGTCCCCCCCCATGCGCACGGTATCGGCGAAAATCATGTGTTTCTTGATGAAGATCGACAGCCCGGTCGAGCCGCCGCCCATATCTATGCAGGCCGCCCCCAGTTCCTGCTCATCCTCCACAAGGCTCGCCACACCGGCCACATAGGACGACGACGCGATGCCGGCCAACTCCAGATCGCAGCGTTTGACGCAGTAAAGCAGATTTTCGATCGCGTGGGCGTCGATGGTCAGCAGATGCATATCCGTGGACAGCCGGTTGCCCACATGCCCGCGCGGATCGCTAAGCCCGGTCCGGTGATCGAGCGCGAAATTCACCGGCTGCGCATGCAGTACCTCGCGGCCCTCGCCGAAATCCGGCACATCGCAGGCGGCCAGAACCCGGGCGACATCGCATTCGCTGACCGTTCCTGTCTGCAGGCTGACCTCCCCGGTCAGCCCGTAGGATCGCGGGCGCGCGCCGGCAAAGCTGACGATCACATGATCCACGCGGGAGGCGGCCATTTTCTGCGCGCCCTGAACCGCCGTCCGGATCGCGCGTTCTGTTTCCTGCATCGTCTCGATCTCGCCGAACTTCACGCCGCGCGACCGCGTGGTTGCCGCCCCGATCACCCGGAACGAGGATTGCCCCGCCATCGCGCCGACCCCGTCGGACGGGCGAAATTCGTCCGAGCTGTCGAAGCGCAGCACAAGACAGGCGATCTTGTGGCTGCCCACATCAAGGATCGCCATTACCCCGCGGCGCATGGCTTCCTGGCGTTTGGCGCGCATGGCCCGCTGCGATTGGTACAGCATACTCATCCGTTCCCGTCTCCGATGTCTGCGCCCCGCATCCGACGCAACTCGGTCAATGCATAAGGGCTGAGTTGAATATTCGGGCGCTGCGGGTTGCGCATGTCGATCCTGAGAACGGCGCGCTCCAGCACGTCCTGCGCGTCATCCAGCGCCAGCACCCGGTCAAGCGCAGGTCTCGGCTCGTCTGCGGGCAACAGGATGCGGCGCCCGTCGCGCAGGACCACATCCCATCGCCGCTCGCCCATGCGCACAAGCCCGCGCATCCTGTCCCGCAAAGGGGCCGCGGTTTCAAAGAGCGACAGCGCCTCCGCCACCGCCAGATCGGCGCCTTCACCGGCGATCATCGGCAAGGGCGCAACCAGTTCCCGATCCACCAGGCGGGCGACAAAATTGCCCTCTCCGTCCAGCAGCACCGGTTCGACGCGGGTCTGCCAGACAACGACCGGCACCCGCTCCTCGATCGTGACGGCAAGATAGCCGCCCGATTGGATCCGCAACTCGGCACGGGATACCGCAGGGATCTGTTCCAGGGTTTCCCGCATCGCCGCGAGATCGAGATCGAAGGAGGACACCGGCAGATCAAGTGCCAGCACCGCGCGCAGATCTTCGGCAAGCTGCGGGCTTGCGCCGTTGATATTCATCAGGTTGACCCGGAATTCCGGCCGGTTCTCGATCTCGCGGCGCAGTTCCGCGACCTGATCGGAGACACCGCGCCAATGGGCCGGGTCGGACAGGTACCACCCGACGCCCATCACAAGGGCGAAGGCCGGCAGCCCCACCCGCAGGAGCGACCGGAACAGCGGTGTCAGCCAGAGCCTCTGGAACCTGTAGGACCAGATCGACGGCGCGGGGTCGCGATGGGTCAGAACCGGGCCGCGGCGGGCAATCAGCGGTCGCATGACGCATCCTCCACCAGCCAGCGGCACATCTGGCCGAAACTCATCCCGACGGCCTGACCCTGTTCGGGTGTCAGCGATGTGGGCGTCATGCCGGGCTGGGTGTTGGTCTCCAGCAGGATCAGACCATCCAGGCCGCGCGTCTCGTCCCAGCGGAAATCCGTCCGGCTGATCCCCCGGCATCCAAGCGCGATATGGGCCGTGAGCGCCATTTGCATGCAGGCATCGAAGACCGACGCGGGCAGATCCGCGGGCACCACATGGCGGGAGCCGCCGGGCTTGTACTTCGCGTCGTAGTCGTACCAGCCATCGGTCAGGATATCGGTCACCGTCAGCGGCCGGTCATCCATCACCGTGGTGGTCAGTTCGCGCCCCGGCACGAAGGTCTCCACCATCACTTCATCGGGCATCGTGCCGGCCAGTTTCGGCGGGCCGTTGGCCGCCTCATGCACCAGATAGACCCCGACCGAGGAGCCTTCGTTGTTGGGCTTCACGACGTAAGGGGGGGCCATCACGTGACCGGCCATGACATCGGCCTTCGCCGCCAGCACGCTGTCGACGACGGGCAGGTCATGGGCCCGGTACATATCCTTGCTGCGCTGCTTGTCGAGCGCCAGCGCCGAGGCCAGAACCCCGGAATGGGTATAGGGTACGCGCAGCCATTCAAGCAGACCCTGAACGCAGCCATCCTCGCCCCACCGGCCATGCAGTGCATTGAAGGCGACATCCGGCCTGATCTCGGCCAAACGCGCGGGAAGGTCGGGGCCGGCATCGACCTCCGTCACCTGAAATCCCTCTCCACGCAGTGCAGCGGCGCATTCACGCCCTGTGGACAACGACACCTCCCGTTCTGCAGAGGGGCCGCCCATCAAAACCGCAACTGTGGGGAGTGTTCTGCCCGAACTCACCGCCAACATGTGCCTCATATACCGCCGGGCTTTTGGCTGCCCGTTTTGGTGTTCTTTTCCACCGGTTAATCCGGTGGTTTATCGCCTGCGGGTTCTCCCACACGCATAATTTCCCATTCTAGCTCTATTCCACTGTGTTGGAAAACCTTTTTTCGAACCTCCTCGCCCAATCCTTCCAGATCGGCGGCGGTGGCGGCGCCGGTATTGATCATGAAATTGGAATGCTTCGGGCTCATCTGCGCGCCGCCGCGCGTGGCGCCCCGCAATCCGGCATCGTCGATCACCTTCCACGCCTTCAGATCATGGGTATCGTCCGCCCGGCCGGTAGAGCTGAACCCGGCGGGGTTGCGAAAGGTCGATCCGGCGCTCCGGTCCCGTGTGGGCTGCGTCGCGTCGCGCCTGGCAAGCTGGTCTTCCATGCGCGCCGCCAGCATCGCGGGATCGCCGGGGTCGGCCCGGAAGGTGACCGATGTGATCACCGCTCCATCGGGCAGATCGGTCTGACGATAGGCGAAGTTGATGTCGCCGGGGCCAAGCCTTACACGCGTCCCGTCGCGCAGGACGGCCGTGGCAGACAGGAAATGATCCGCCACATAGGCGCCATAGCAGCCCGCATTCATTTTCAGCGCCCCGCCGACGGAACCGGGAATGGTGCGCAGAAACGTCAGGTCCAGCCCGGCTTCCGCCGCCTTTCGCGCCACATGGGCATCCAGCGCCGCCGCTCCGGCGATCACCGTACCATCGCCGGTTTCAATCCCGTTGAAGCCCCGGCCCAGCCGGATGACAACGGCCCGAAGCCCGCCATCCCGGACAATCAGGTTGGAGCCGAGGCCCATGGGGAACACAGGCATGTCCGGATCGAGCGCGGCCAGAAACTGCGCCAGATCCTCCTCGTCCGCCGGTTGAAAGAGCACATCCGCCGGGCCGCCCACCCGCATCCAGGTAAGATCGGCGAGCGGGCGCCCCCGGCTGAGCCGGCCCTTGACCTCGGGCAGTTCTCTCACGATCCGTCACCCCCGGCCCGCGCCGCCTTGCGGGCCCGCATGCCCAGCACCCCGCCGCCGAACGCCCCGACGATGGCGGGCAGCGCCACGAATACCAGCACAACCGTCGATCCAAGCGCGTCCCAGCCGACCTGCGCAGTCATGCCGATCAGGATCCAGAGTGCGAAAGCCACGACGAAAGCCCATAACAGATAGACGAACCGGGGCGAGAGGAACCGGCCCAGAACAAAGGCAAGAGCCGCCGATGCAAGCCCCGTTCCCGCAATGATCAGTATGACGTCAGGTTCCATCGCCGCTGCCCCTTCCACCGCGCCACTCTACCGGCAGGTCTTGTAAAGCTGAACCCCGCGCGGACGCCTATTGGCCACCACTGGTTCGCCGGACCCAACGGCCCAGATAGATCAGCGGCCAGCGCAGGATCGAAGCCCCGGCGACCAGCACACCCAAACCCCACCACGGGCCCAGTTGCCAGGTCACAAAGCCCAGTAGCGGAATGCCCGTTGCGATCAGCGCCCAAGCGGCCGGCCAGTGGTATCGCTGCGGCCCCAGGCCGATCAGGCAGGCGATCACCGCCCAGAGACAGGCCAGTGTCAGGGAAATCGGCATCACGCACCCCCTTTCAGCCGTGTCACGGCTCTGCGCAGGAAGTAGATCAGCGGGCGACGGAACATCGACAGCACCGCGAAAGCCACCAGCAGAACCAGCAGCAGCCCATGCTGCGAGGCCACGAAGGCCATCAGCGGCAGCGACAGGATCAGAAGCATGACGCCGGGAAGGTATTGCAGCCGCATCGGCAACATCGCCACGGCGGCGGCGGCCAGAACCCACAGGCAGGAAAGCGTCAGCGACAGGCTCATGAGACCGCCTCCCGCCGGGTCAGGGCGGGGGCCGGTCGCGGATGGCCCGGCCCGCGGATACTCGATGTCAGATCCGGTTCTATCATGCCTGTCATGCCCGCCCCTTTCTGAGTGCAATCGCACAAGGGTTTAAGAAATCGTAACGCTACGTTGGTTAACGTATTGATAATCGGTCAGGCAAACCGTGCGCCCAGGCCGAGATCGTGCCCGCGCCAAGGCAAACAACGATATCGCCATCACGGGTCTGCTCCCGCACGAGGCGTTCAAGATCGTCCTCACTGTGCAACGCGCGGGCATGGCGATGACCGTGGCGGATAAGCCCCGCGACCAGATCATCGCGGCTGGCCCCTTCGATCGGGTCCTCGCCGGCGGCAAAGACCTCGGCGATGGCGACCACATCGGCGTTGTTGAAACAGGCACAGAATTCTTCGAACAGGGAGTGCAGCCGCGAATAGCGATGTGGTTGATGCACCGCGATCACGCGGCCTTCGCTGGCCTGCCGCGCGGCCTTCAGGACGGCGGCGATTTCCACCGGATGGTGGCCGTAATCGTCGATGATCGTCACGCCGCCAACCTCGCCCACCTTGGTGAAGCGACGGTTAACGCCCTTGAACGCGGCCAGAGCCTCGCGGATCTCCTCGACCTTCAGGCCCAGATGACGGGCCACGGCCACCGCGGCCAGGGCATTGGAGACGTTGTGATCGCCCGGCATCGGCAAAGTACAACGTTCGATCAGCTGTCCTTCGGCCTGCAACGCGATATCGAAATGCGCCACCCCCTTGGCATAGCGCAGGTTGACCGCCCGCACATCGGCCTGGGCGTTGAAGCCGAAGGTCAGCACCCGGCGGTCGGTAATCCGGCCCACCAGCGTCTGCACGTCCGGATCGTCGGTGCAGCAGACGGCCAGACCGTAAAACGGGATGTTCGACACAAAATCGAGGAACCCCTGATGCAGCGCCTCTTCGGTTCCCCAATGCTCCATATGTTCGGGATCGATATTGGTGACGATGGCGATGGTTGCGGGCAGGCGGTTGAAGGTGCCGTCGCTTTCGTCTGCCTCCACCACCATCCATTCGCCCTGCCCCATCCGCGCGTTCGAGCCATAGGCGTGGATGACTCCGCCATTGATCACCGTCGGGTCCAACCCGCCGGCATCCAGCAGGGTGGCAACCATCGTGGTGGTCGTGGTCTTGCCATGGGTGCCGGCCACCGCGATGTTGGATTTCAGCCGCATCAGCTCGGCCAGCATCTCGGCGCGCCGCACCACCGGCAGCCCCATTGCCCGCGCCGCGTCCAGCTCCGCATTGCCGGGCTTGATCGCGCTGGAGATAACGACCACCTCGGCCTCGTCGAGGTTTTCGGCCTTCTGCCCGGTGAAAATCCTGGCGCCCAGTTTCTCAAGCCGCTCGGTGATCTTGGTGGCTTTCAGATCGGACCCCTGCACCTGATACCCGTGGTTCAGCAGCACTTCCGCGATTCCGGACATGCCAATGCCTCCGATACCGACAAAATGGATCGGACCAAGCTGGGTGGGAAGCTTCGTGGCGGCATTCATGACTGGCCTTTCCTTACCAGTTCCTCGACCAGAACCGCAAGGCGCTCGGTGGCATCGGGCAGGCCGGTGCCAAGGGCGGCATTTGCCATCTGCAAGGCGGCCTCGGGCTGGTCAAGGATGGCTTTGATATGATCCGCAAGACTTGCGGGGGTGAACTGGCTCTCAGGCATCAGGATGGCTGCATCCGCATCGACCAGCGCGCGGGCATTGGCCGTCTGCTCGTCGCGGATCGCGGCCGCAAGCGGCACCAGGATCGACGGGCGACCGATGACCGAGATATCCGCGACGGATGACGCGCCCGACCGGCTGATGATCAGTTGCGCCTCGGAAAACCGGCGCGGGATGTCCCGGAAGAACGGCGCCACCTCGGCGGTGACACCGGCCTCGGCATAAGCGGCGGCCACACGATCCTGATCCTCGGGGCGGGCCTGCTGCGCGATGCGGATATTGGCGCGGACCGCGTCCGGGAGGGCGGCGATGGCGGCGGGCACCACATCGGACAGGATGCGCGCGCCCTGGCTGCCGCCGATCACGACGACCGACATCGGATAATCCCCCGGCGGAATATAGGCCGCGCCCGCGCGTTCCAGAACGGCGGCGCGCACCGGGTTGCCGGTATGAACGGCGTTCGTGCCCTCGGGCAGTTCCGTGGGCCAGGTGCCGCAGGCCACCACATCCACGCGCCTGGCAAAGAGTTGGTTGACCCGGCCCAGAACGCCGTTCTGCTCGTGCAGCATGCGCGGGCGCCCGGTCAGCCAGGCCGCTGCCATCGCCGGGATCGACGGGTAGCCGCCGAAGCCCACCACGACGCTCGGGCGTTCGCGCGCCATCCGTGCCGTGGCGCTCAGAACGCCGCCCAGAATGCGCAGCGGCGCGATTATCTTCGCCAGAAGACCGCCCCGCGCGAAGGTCGCCGAAGACACCTGTCGTATCTCCACCACATGAGGGAACCCGCCAGTGTAGCATGCGCCGCGCGCATCGGTGGAAAGCGTCACCCGCCATCCCCGGCGCAGCATCGCCTCGGCCAGGGCCTGGGCCGGGAACATATGTCCGCCCGTGCCACCGGCTGCGATGATGAGATGGGGGGTCGTGCTCATGGGATTACCGGTGCCGGCTGAGGAGGATATCGCCGATCTCGCCCTGCGGGCGGGTCCGGGTCAGGGCCAGAAGCATGCCGATGGTGATGCCGGTCGCGATAAGGCTCGACCCGCCGTAGCTCACGAAAGGAAGCGTCATGCCCTTGGCGGGCAGCAGCCGCACCGCCACACCCATGTTGATGATCGCCTGCAACGCCAGAAGGCTTGCCAACCCGGCGCCCGCCAGCCGAATGAACGGATCGCGCTCCTTCGTCAGCCGGAAGAACGCACGCAGCGCGATGGTGGCAAAGAGCGCGATGATGACAAGCACGAGGACCAGACCGTATTCCTCGGCCGCGACCGCGATGATGAAATCCGTATGGGCATCCGGCAGGGTCCATTTCACGGCCCCCTCGCCCAGACCGGCGCCAAAGAAGCCGCCTTCGCGGATCGCGTTTGTGGCATAGGCCAGCTGTGTGTTCGGGTCCAGTTCAGCCGAGAGGAATCCGTCGATCCGCCGAGCGAAATGCTCAGAATTCGAGTACGCGACCGACCCCGCAACACCGACCAGTGCGCCGACCCCGGCCAGCAGGAGCATCGGCGCACCGGCCACGAAATAAACCACGCACCACGCGAAGACGACCAGCGCCGCCTGGCCGAAATCCGGCTGCATCGCCAGAAAACCCACGATCGTGATGGTCACCGCCAGCGAAACGGCCTTGCCCGGCGGGCCGCCGACCTCCTGGCTTGCGGCTATCATCCACGCGGTGAAGACGACAAAGACCGGCTTGAGGAATTCCGAGGGCTGTACCGAGGCGAAGCCGAGCGAGTACCAGCGTACCGCCCCCTGCCCGTAATCGGTCCCGAAGGCCGGAAGCAGGGCCAGCGCTCCGAACGCACCGAAAAAGCCCAGAACGGCCAAGCGCCGGATCTGCACCGGTGTCAGCATCGACACCATGACCATCACCGCAAGGGCCAGCCCGCCGAAAGCCGCCTGCCGGATCACGTAGTGAAACGGGTCATGCCCGTTGCGTTCCGCCAGCGGCGGAGATGCCGCAAAGCCCAACAACAACCCGATTGCGAACAGAGCCAGAATACAACCGATGGTGACGCGGTCGACCGTCCGCCACCAGCGCGGCAAAACAGCCTCGCCCGATTGCACGACAACCGTGCCATGCGCCATTTCCGTCATGGGATACCGCCCAATACTGCCTCATTGATGCCCGGTTTGCCGGGTCTGGGGCAAAGCTTAGCGTGAAATCGCCTGCGGGGCCAGCGAAACAAGCGACCCCGCCACGGGCAGGCCGAATTCAGCTTGGCGGCTGCCAGAGCTCGATCTTGCGGCCGTCAGGGTCCAGTATCCAGCCGAATTTTCCGTATTCCAGGGTCTGGGCGGGTTGCACCTGTTCGACGCCCTCGGCCTCGACCCGGGCCAGCATTGCGTCCAGATCGTCGACCATCAGATTGATCATGAATGGCAGTGTCGACGGTTTGAAGTAGTCGCCCCCGGCCGCGAAGGGGGCGAAAATCGTCCGCGCGCCTTTGGGGAACTTCTCCGCGCTGCCCGTATGCAGGAAATCGAAGCCGCCGTAATCGGTCGGCGTCATCCCCAGAACGCGGGTATACCAGTCCTTCGTAGCTTCCGGGTCGACGCATTCCAGAAACACGCCCCCCACACCGATCACCTGTGCCATCTCGTCCCTCCCTGCTATCATGCGGGGATGACCATAGCAGACGGGGGGCTACACCGCCAAAACCTTCGCGACCTGATCCATGAAATCCTGCCCGCGCTGTTCGAAGTTGTCATACTGATCGAAACTCGCCGCGGCCGGGGCCAGAAGCACCGTCTCGCCTGGCTCGGCTTCCGCCGCGGCGCGGGCGACCGCAATCGCCATATCGGTGCAGACCTCCACCGGCAGATCGCCCAGTTTCAGGGCGAACCCCTCGGCCTCGCGCCCGATCACATAGGCCTTCGACACCGATCCGAGGACCGGTTTCAGCCCGTCGAGCCCGCCCTCTTTCTCCAGTCCGCCGCAGATCCACCGCACCCGCGGAAACGCGGCCAGTGCCTTGGCGGCCGCGTCCACATTCGTGGCCTTGCTATCATTCACGAACAGAACCCCGTTCCTTTCGCCGACGATCTGGCTGCGATGAGGCAGACCGCCGAAGGACTGAAACGCCGTCTCGATCACCCTGGGCGCGATGCCAAGCGCCCGAAGCGCCCCGTAGGCACAGCACGCATTCTGATGGTTGTGGACGCCGGGCAGCCCCCGCACCCCTCGCAGATCTATCGACGCCGCCTGTCGCCCTTTCCGGGTTTCGCTCAACCAGCCCTTGCGCGCGGTCACGTCCCATCCCGGACCCGTCAGCTTCGATGTGGCAGAGACCCGGATCAGCCGCCCATCGCCCGGCCCCTCGGCCAGTTGGTTGGCCAGATAGCGCCCTTCCTTCTCGTCGACACCGATCACCGCGCGGTCCGGCCCGCCTTCGGCAAACAGACGGCGCTTGGCCGCGAAATAGCCTCCCCTGCCGCCATGCCGGTCAAGATGATCGGGGGTAAGATTGGTGAACACCGCCACATCCGGGGTCAGGGCGCGCGCCAGATCGATCTGATAGCTCGACAGTTCCAGCACGATCACCTCGCCATCCTCGGGGGGTTCGATATCCAGCACCCCCACGCCGATATTGCCCGCCAGTTGCGCGGGCATCCCGGCCTCCGTCAGGCAATGGTGGATCAGCGCGGCGGTGGTGGATTTCCCGTTCGAGCCGGTGACCGCAATCACCCGGGGCGGGGTAACATGCCGGTCCCAGTCGCCCGCGGCGAGGGACCGGAAAAACAGCCCCACATCATTGTCCACCGGCACGCCCGCCGCCCAGGCCGCCATGATCGCCGGGTGAGGGTCGGGATAAAGATGCGCGATACCGGGGGAGACGGTCATCGCCGCCACGCCGTTCAGCGCGCCAGCTTTGAGCGGATCGACAAGCGAAAATCCCTCGCTCCCGGCAGCCTCCCGCGCCGTGGCGCTGTCGTCCCAGACCAGCGGTTCGGCGCCGCCCGCCCGCAAGGCCCGGGCGGCGGCCAGACCCGATCGGCCAAGCCCCAGAACCGCGACCTTCGCGCCCTCAAACCCAGTTACCGGGATCATACGTGCCTCACTCCGCCTCGTTTTGTCGTCTCCGATATCGTCGCGGGATAACGCGAACAGATCACCACCCCGTGCCCGCTCGCCACCGATACACTGAGAGGTACGGGCGCGGCCATCAGCGCAGCTTCAGCGTGGCCAGACCGATCAGCGCAAGGATCAGCGAGATGATCCAGAACCGGATCACGACCTGCGGCTCCGTCCAGCCCTTTTTCTCGAAATGATGATGGATGGGCGCCATCAGGAAGACCCGTTTGCCGGTGCGCTTGAAATACAGCACCTGAATGATGACGCTCAGCGTTTCGGCCACGAAAAGCCCGCCGACGATGGCCAGAACGATCTCGTGCTTGGTGCATACCGCAATCGCGCCCAGGGCCCCCCCGAGAGCCAGCGACCCGGTATCGCCCATAATCACCGCCGCCGGTGGCGCATTATACCATAGAAACCCAAGCCCCCCGCCGATCAGGCCCGCCGTAAAAACCAGCAACTCACCGGTTCCCGGCACGTAATGCACGTCGAGATAGGTGGTGAAGTCGACCCGCCCCACTGCATAGGCGATCACACCCAGAGTGCCCGCGGCAATCATGACCGGCATGATCGCGAGCCCGTCCAGACCATCGGTCAGGTTGACCGAGTTGGCACTGCCGACGATCACGACCATGGCAAAGGGCAGGAACATCCAGCCCAGATTGGGCAGGAAATCCTTGAAGACGGGCACCGCCAGCCGCTGCGACAGCTCGTCGGGGTGCATGTACATCACCACGATGGCCGCCACCGCCGCGATCAGAAAACCGAGCGACAACCGGATCCGCCCCGATACGCCCTTGGTGTTGTTGCGGCTGACCTTGGCCCAGTCATCTGCAAAGCCGATCAGCCCGAACCCCACCGTCACACCCAGCACGACCCAGACATAGGGGTTGTCGAGCCGGGCCCATAGCAGCGTCGCCAGCGTGAGCGCCGCCAGGATCAGCAGCCCGCCCATGGTCGGTGTGCCCGCCTTGGCGGTGATGTGATGGGCCGGACCGTCCTCGCGGATAGGCTGGCCATTTGCATATTTCCGCCGCAGCGCATTGATCAGCGGCCGGCCGAAAATGAACCCGAAAATCAGCGCCGTAAAAAACGCGGCACCGGCGCGAAAGGTGATGTAGCGAAACAGGTTGAAAAAATCGCCGCCGTCGGACAGTTCACTCAGCCAAAACAACATATAGCGGTTTCCTTATGTTCTATCCGCAATCGCTTGCCCCAGTTTCCTGAGCGCGTCAACAGCGAGGGACAGCCGTGATCCCTTGGAGCTTTTGATCAGCACGATATCGCCCGGCCGCAGCAGCCCGGGAAGAATGCGGGCCATCTCGGCGGCGGTCTCGGTATGGGGGCCGCGCTTGTCAACCGGCAGGATGGCATCCAGATGCGCCATCAACGGGCCCGATGTGCAGATCAGATCGAGCTTCGACAGCGCCGGAAGATCGGCCAGATCCGCATGCATCGCGGGGCCGTCGGGGCCCAGTTCGAGCATGTCGCCCAGAACCGCGATCCGCCGTCCGCGCCCCTCGGGCGTCGCAGCGGCCAGAACCTCGAGGCTTGCGGCCATCGACGCAGGCCCCGCATTGAAGGCATCATCGATCATCTCGATCGCACCGTCCCGAGCCGGGTCCAGAACGATCCGTTCGCGCTTGCCGCGACCGGTCACGGCCTCCCACGCGCCAAGCGACAGGGCCGCGCGCGGAATATCCGCCCCTACGGCCGCCACCGCGGCCAGCGCGGCCAGCGCATTCAGCGCCAGATGCCGCCCGGGTGCCGCCAGCTTGAACAGAAGCGGCATGTCATGGAGCGAGGCCTGGATAACGGTTGTCTCGTCTACCAGCGTCACCTCGCCAAGCGTCGCGGGCAATCCGGGCGTCTGGCCGAACTCGACCACCTTTGCGGCATGCACCTCGGCAGCCCGCCGCAGGATCGGGGTTGTCTCCAGATCGGCATTGATGAGGGCCACGCCGCCGGGCTCCAGACCCTCGAAGATACTGGCCTTCTCGCGCGCGATCCCCTCGATCACGCCGAAAGCCTCCAGATGCACGGCCGCCACGGTGGTCACCATCGCCACATTGGGCCGGGCCATCCGGCTGAGCGGCGCGATCTCCCCGGGGGCGTTCATTCCGATCTCGATCACCGCGAATTCCGTATCCGCCGGCATCCGCGCCAGCGTCAGCGGAACGCCCCACTGATTGTTGTAACTGGCTTCCGCCACATGGGTGCGGGCCTGCGCCCCAAGCGCCACGCGCAGCATGTCCTTGGTTGTGGTCTTGCCCACCGATCCGGTGATCGCGATCACCCGGCCCGCCATACGCTCCCGCCCGGCGTGTCCCAGATCCGCCAGCGCGGCCAGAACATCCGGCACGATCAGAAGCGGCGCCTCCGCGGCCACATCATCGGGTCTGCGGCTGACCAGTGCCGCGGCCGCCCCCTTTTCAAGGGCCTGCGCAACGAAGTCATGGCCATCGCGCACATCCTTCAGTGCAACGAACAGATCCCCCGGCGACAGCGTGCGGGTGTCGATGGAGACACCGGTTGCGGTCCAGTCGCCAACGGTCCGCCCCCCCGTGGCCGCGGCGGCCTCCGCGGCGGTCCAGAGCGCGGTCATACCCGCCCCTCCAGCGCCGCGACCGCGACGCTCGCCTGCTCCACGTCATCGAAGGGATAGACCACATCGCCAACGGTCTGGCCGGTTTCATGACCCTTGCCCGCAATCAGAAGCGCATCTCCGGGCTGCAACGCGTCGACACCGCGCAGGATCGCCTCCGCCCGGTCGCCGACCTCCGACGCCTCAGGGCAGGCCTGCAGGATTGCGGCGCGGATCGCAGCGGGATCCTCGGATCTGGGGTTGTCATCCGTCACAATCAGAATATCGGCGTTTTCCGCCGCAGCCCGCCCCATCAGCGGGCGCTTGCCGCGATCCCGGTCGCCGCCCGCGCCGAAGACCACGATCAGGCGGCCGAGTACGTGCGGGCGAAGCGCTTTCAGCGCCGTTTCCAGCGAGTCGGGCGTATGGGAGTAGTCTACGTAAACCGGTGCGCCGAAACTGCGCCGGGCGGCCAGTTGCATCCGGCCGCGCACGCCCTGAAGCCTGGAGAGCACGCCAAATACCATCTCCGCATCGGCGCCCCCCGCGATGACAAGCCCGGCGGCGGTCAGCACATTCATCGCCTGAAATCCGCCGATCAGATCCAGCCGGGTCTGATATTGCTGTCCCTGCCAGCGAAACAGGACATCCTGCCCGGCTTCATCCAGGCGGCGCCCGGTGATCTTCATCCGGGCGTCTTCGGCATATTGGCCGATGGTGATCACCTCGATATCGCGCGCCGCACAGGCGGCGACCACATCGGCGCCGCGCGGATCGTCGAGATTGACGACCGCAGTTGCCTCTTCGGGCAGAAGCTCGGTGAACAGGCGGAGCTTGGCCTGGAAATACGCCTCCATCGTGCCGTGATAATCCAGATGGTCCTGGGTCAGGTTGGTGAAGGCGGCGGCGGCCAGGTGCACCGCCTCCATCCGGCGCTGGTCCAGTCCGTGGGACGACGCTTCCATCGCCACGTGCTGCACGTCGGCGGCGGCCATGTCGGCCAGCAATTGATGCAGCGTCAGTGCGTCCGGCGTGGTGTGGATGCCCGGCGCGGTGAACGCGCCCTCCACTCCGGTGGTACCGATGCTTGCCGTCTCAATGCCCAGGGCAGCCCAGATCTGGCGGGTGAAGCTGGCCACGCTCGTCTTGCCGTTGGTACCCGTGACGGCAACCATCGTTTCGGGCTGCGCCCCGAACCACAGAGCGCAGGCATGGGCAAAGACCGCGCGCGGATCCTCGGCCAGCACAACCCCGACATCGCGCAGATGCTCGGTGGCGATTTCCGCCCCCTCCCGGTCGGTCAGGATGACGCCCGCCTGCATGCGCACCGCATACTGGATGAACTCGGCGCCATGGACCCGCGTGCCGGGCAAGGCCGCAAACAGATGCCCCGGCTTGACCGCGCGGCTGTCAAGGCTGAGCCCGCTGACCGAGACGTCGCCGCCCCGGGTGGGCGTCAAGCCAAGCGCAGATAGTGTCTTCACTCCTGGCGCCATGGCCGATTCCCCCAACATCTCAGTCTGAGGCGCTGGATAGCTGAAAGCCGTCCAGGGGTTCAATCTCTGGTCTGATCCCCAAAAGCGGCGCCACGCGGCGGATCACCTCCGCGGCGACGGGAACGGCGGTCCAACCGGCAGTCCGCCGGGCTTCGCCGAGGGCCAGGATCTCGGGCTCATCAAGGGTCACGATCAGGACATATCTGGGGTCGTCGGCGGGAAAGATGCTGGCGAATGTGGACAGCACGCGATCCTCGAAATAGCCGCCGGTGGGGCGCGGCTTGTCCGCCGAACCGGTTTTTCCGCCAACGGCATAGCCGGCCACGTCGCCAAAACTGGCCGTGCCATCGGTGACCACGGCGCGCAGCATGTCGCGGATCTGGGCCGAGACGGCTTCCGACACCACGCGTTCGCCGTTCTGGGGCCCGTCCTGACGCAACAGCGTTGGCTGGATCAGTGTGCCGCCATTGGTGATTGAGGCATAGGCCGCGGCCAAATGAAGCGGCGAGGTCGAAATGCCATGGCCATAGGACACCGTCATCGTCGTCAGTTCACCCCATCTGGCGGGCAGGAGCGGGCGGCCGGATCGGCTTTCGACCATTTCCACCAATGTCGGTTGAAAGAACCCGAGCTGTTCCAGAAAGCGCTGCTGCCGCTCGGCGCCCAGCATCTGGGCAAGGCGCGCGGTGCCGATGTTGGAGGAATGCACGATCACATCGGTGACCGACTGGCTGGGGCCGTAACTGCGGAAATCGCTGATCGAAAAGCCCGACATGCGGAGCGGCCCGGTCGTATCCACCATGGTGGCGGGGCTGACCAGACCTTCGTTCAACGCCTGTGCGACGGTGAAGATCTTGAAGACGGATCCCAGCTCATACACACCCTGAACGGCGCGATTGAAAAGCGGGCTGTCGGCCTGGTCCCCTTCGGTCAGGGGTTGGGGGCGCGCGTTGGGGTCGAAATCCGGCAGCGACGCCATGGCCCGGATCTCGCCCGTATGGACATCCATCAGGACCGCCGACGCGCCGCGCGCGTTCATGATCACCATGCCGCCCGCCAGCACCTGCTCCACCGCCGATTGCACGGTCAGGTCGATCGACAGTTCCAGCGGTGCACCATCGCGGGCCGGATCGCGCAGATCCTCGTCGAACTGGGCCTCCACCCCGGCCACGCCGATCACTTCGGCGGCGTTCACGGCCTCCTGGCCGAAACCGGCACCTCCAAGGATATGGGCCGCGACCGATCCATTGGGATAGAGCCGCATCTCCCGCGGCCCGAAAAGGAGACCGGGCTCCCCCAGCTCGTGCACCTGCTGCTCCTGCTCGGGCGAGATGTAGCGGCGCAGCCAGATGAACCGGCTGTCGGATGTGAACCGGCGCAGAAGCGCCTCTTCTTCCAGGTCCGGAAAAATCCCGGCCAGCCCGCGGGCGGCCGCCACGGGATCGATAATCTCATGGGGGTGGGCATATAGCGAATTGGTCACCAGATTGGTCGCCAGTACGCGCCCTTCCCGGTCCACGATATCGGCGCGCGTGTTGAGAATGGCAGAGCCAGACGTCGCAATCCGCGGCTCCTGGGGTTCGGAGGCGGCGAGGGTCGACATGCGCAAGCCCACTGTCACGAACGCAGCGAAGAAACACATCGCCAGAAGCAGCAGTCGCGTCTCGGCGCGCTGGCGCATCTTGTCGCGCTGCGCCTCATGCCTGAGGCGCAGGTTTTCCCGTTCGATTGCATCGGGGTTTTCCCCGTGTTCGCGCGCCTTCAGAATTCTGGTGAGCGGGCGCAAGGGCGTGCGAAGCGTCATGGAAGCTGCTCCGGATCATAGGTCATGCCGGTCAGCGTCTCGTTGATCAGCTGATCCAGCAGCGGAGGATAAACCACCTGATGCACGTTTCCGAAATGATCGGGCGACATCGGCATCAGCCCCAGCCGGTCGAAATTCAAGTCGGCCAGCTCCCGCAGACGGTCGGGGCGGTTCAGATAGGCCCACTCGGCCCGCAGGACCGACAACCGCTCCCGCTCGGCGCCAATGGCGCGTTGCAGGCGCTCCACTTCGCGGACGGAATGCTGGGTCAGGATGTTCTGGTGATAGGCCCAGTATCCGAGCCCGATCACGGCCAAGGCCGCGAGAACGGTCGCAAATCCGCGCATCAGGTGATCTCCGCCAGTTGCGGAAGGCCGAAGACTTCCTGCGGGACGGCGCTGGCGGGTACATCGGTGCGCCGGGCCACGCGCAGTTTCGCCGACCGGGCGCGGGGATTTGCGGATAGTTCCTCGGCATCCGGTGCGATCGCGCGGCGGGGCGTCAACTCGAAAGCCGGCTCTCGCTCCGCCGCTTCGGGCGCATAGCGCGAGCCGCCGCCGCCGGTGCTGGCGCGGTCCTGCAGGAACCGCTTCACGATCCGGTCTTCGATGGAATGAAAGGTCACGACGGCAAGCCGGCCGCCGGGTTTCAACGCGCGCTCCGCGGCCTGCAACCC
Organism: Rhodophyticola porphyridii; assembly: GCF_003688285.1. Lineage (GTDB taxonomy): Bacteria > Pseudomonadota > Alphaproteobacteria > Rhodobacterales > Rhodobacteraceae > Rhodophyticola > Rhodophyticola porphyridii. Next base: position 214,088 of record NZ_RCNT01000002.1, on the reverse strand, counting down.
TTCGGCCAACTGGCCTAACTCGTCATTCACCGCGATGCGGATCGCCTGAAAGCTGCGGGTCGCGGGATGGCTCTGGCCCGGTTTGGCGCGCGGCAGGTTCTTCTCGACTATGGCGGCCAGTTCCGAAGTCCGCGTGATCCGCGCCTCGGCCCGGGCGGCAACGATCGACCGGGCGATGCGCCGGGCCGCGCGTTCCTCGCCGTAATGGTAGAGAATATCGGCCAGCAGCGCTTCGGGCGCTTCATTGACGATATCCTCGGCCGAGAGGCCAGCCTGCCCCATTCGCATGTCCAGCGGTCCGTCGTTGCGAAACGAAAATCCGCGCTCCGCCCAGTCCAGCTGCATGGACGACACGCCAAGATCGAGAACGACTCCGTCCAGCGCGGGATACCCCGCTTCTGCGGCATGGATGTCCATCGCGGAAAACTCGCCTGCGATCAGCACCAGCCGGTCGCCCATATCGCGGGCCCAGTCTCCGGCCATTTCGAATGCCAAAGGGTCGCGATCCACACCGATCACCGTGTCCGCTCCCGCGTCAAGCAAGCCACGGGCGTAGCCACCAGCGCCGAAAGTGCCGTCCAGCCAGACCCCGCCAACGGGGGCCACCGCGCGCAACAGAGGCGCCAGCAGAACGGGAATATGAGGACGCTCGGCCGGGCTGGAAGGCCTCCTGGCCGACATCACGCATGCCCGTCGTCGGAAGAATCAAGCCCGGCCTGCCCGGCCAGCGAGAGCGGATCGAAGAATTCATTGCCTTGCCCCAAAGCCGCCAACAGTGCCTCGATATTCTCATCCGCTGCGGCTCCATCGGCGGAGTTGAGAATGTGGAACTTGTCGCCCTTGCCCTGAAACAGGGCTTCGGTGCCCAGACCGATTTTGTCGCGCGCCTGAGCCGACAGAACCAGCCGGCCGGTATCGTCGACGCTGGTTTCGTCGCATTTCGAATAATAGAGATATTCCAGCGCCGTCCGAAGCTGCGTACCGCGCTTCTCGGCCCGGATTATCGCGTCGATCTCATCGAAGGCGTCGCCGGACAGGCATTCGAGATAATTCGCGTTCGAGTTGCCATAGGCAATGTAAAGACGCGGAGCGCCGCCAGGGGTGTAGTGCTTGTCGGAGTTTTGCAGAACGCGACGAAATTTGACCGGGATCGACACCCGGCCCTTTCCGTCCACCTTGTTCAGGCTTTCACCCTGAAACCTGCGTTCCAATGTTTCGCGCCCTCTTTGTGCCGCAACTCGGCCATGTATCGGCCCCGGAACGGACAACGGCGGATCGAGCAAGCTGCCACTGCCCAATCCGCCGCCCTCGTCCCATTGCTGGGTGTCCGACTGCGCAGGCCACCTGGGGGGATGTCTGCTCGCTTGCGCGCCGGATCTCTTTGTTCAGCGTGTGAGAGTGCCTGTATAAAACCTGCCGTTTTTTGTTTTTGTCCCGAACCTTGTCCGGCCCGGTGCGATCTCAACTGCTGTGAAAAACTTGTCTCATGGAATGATTTCCCATGCAATCCCTTTCTATGGGAATTTTCCCCAAGATGTGGTTTCAGGAGCATTCCCGGCACAAGTGATTGTGGTCAAAACGGCGCAACAGCGCCCACAATTTGTGCCCCGGCCCACATGTCGCCCAAGATGTAGACGAGATGAGAGACCGTGCCCTCACGGGAAAAAAATCCAGCAATTCTGAGAATCGACAGGAATATCGCCGGAACTCGTCATGATCGGCCGCGAATCACCCTGCGTCACCCGCCATTCGCGGCGAAAACACCGCTTCGGTCGCGGGCAACCGCTCAGTCCGGTGCGGCCCCATAGCCGAGCCTCCCCGCCCGTCGCGGCCGATGTGGTGTAACCGGGACAGGCGCGCGGCGCGCGCGCCGCCCGTGCGGCTCAGGCCATGCCGCCCGCCACCAGCCGTGCGGCCAGCGCGGCATAGGCCTCCGCCATCGGGCTGTCTCCGGCGGCAATCGGCACGCCGCTATCGCCCGCAAGTCGCGTTTCCAGCGAAATCGGCAACGCGCCCAGAAACGGAAGGCCGACGGCTTTCGCCTCCGCCTCGACCCCGCCCTGTCCGAAAATATGCGTTTCATGCCCGCATTTCGGGCAATGAAAGGTCGACATGTTCTCGATCAGCCCCAGAACCGGGGTTTTCAACGTCTCGAACATGTTCAGCGCCTTGCGCGCGTCCAGCAACGCCACATCCTGCGGCGTCGATACCACGATCGCCCCGGTCAGCTTCGACCGCTGGCAAAGCGTCATCGCGACATCGCCCGTGCCCGGCGGCAGATCGACCAGCAGCACGTCCAGCTCGCCCCACTGCACCTGCCCCAGCATCTGCTGCAACGCCCCCATCAACATGGGGCCGCGCCAGACAACGGCTTGTTCCTCGGGCAGCATGAAACCGATCGACATGCAGGTGACGCCATGGCTGTGCAGCGGGATGATCGTCTTGCCATCCGGCGAGGCGGGGCGTTTGTTCACGCCCATCATCCGGGGCTGGGACGGCCCGTAGATATCCGCATCCAGAAGCCCCACCTTGCGGCCCTGCCGCGCCAGCGCCACGGCCAGATTGGACGAAACGGTGGATTTGCCGACCCCGCCCTTGCCGGATCCGATGGCGATGATCCGTGCGACACCCTTCGGGTTCATCGGCTCGGCCTGCGGTTTCGGATGGCCGCCGATCTTCAGGGTGGGCGGCGCGGAGCCCGGCGCACCCGCCGGCTGCGCCGGTGCCTTGGCAGCGGGGCCATGGGCGGTGAGCGCCACCGTGGCCGAGGCAACGCCGGGCAGCTTCTTCACAAGCTGTTCGGCGGCCAGTCGCACGGGCTCCATCTTGCGCGCCTGATCGGGGCTTTCTGTTTCGATGATGAAACTGACCCTGTCGCCCTGAACCTGCACCGCGCGCACCAGATCGCGACTGATCAGATCGCCGCCATCGGGCAGGGTCAGTCCGGAAAGGGCATCGAGAACGGTTTGCTTGGTCAGGGTCATCTCAGGGCTCCGTGCAGTATCGCCTGAGCGATTTGGTCAGGCTTTGCCCCATCACATAGGGCAGAACTCACCGGCGCGCACCCCATGTGATCAGGATCAAATGACACAGCCCTCCGGCGAGACCGGCAATCACCAGCGCCGCGCCGATCCCGACCCAATCGGCCAGCGCGCCGATGGCAAACGCCCCCAGGGCGACGGTGCCGAAGCCCGCTACGGTCCACAAGCTCATCACGCGGCCCCGCAATGCGTCTGGCAGATCGGTCTGGATCGCGGCCTGCAAGCTGACCCCGCACCATGTGGAGCAAAACCCCGCCAGACCGACCGCCAGCAGGGCAACCGACCAGACCGGTGCCACCCCCATGCCGACAACGGCCAGTTGCCCGCCCATTACCGCCGCATAGACCGCAAGCGGAATGCGCGCGCCCACGGCCCCGACCCCCACCGCCTTGACCAGTGCGGCCACCACGGCGCCTCCGCCCGCCGCAGCGGTCAAAAGGCCGAGACCTTCGGCGCCCCTCTCGAACGCGCCATCGGCCAGGACCGGCAATACCTCCAGCGCCCCGCGGGCGCTCGTTGCGAAAATCATCGTCAGCAGAAAGGCAAGCCGGATCAGCGGTGTGTCGCGGGCATAGCGAAACCCGTCGGCAAGCTCGCCGAAGAACGGACGCGTCTGGCGCGGCGGCAGATCCCGCGGGCGGAGCTGGCTCAACACCGCAAGCATCGGCAGATAGAAGGCGACAGCGACCCAAAGAGCCACCGGCGCGCCGAACTGCGCGATGATCAGGCCCGCGCCCGCCGGCGCCACAAGGCGGGCCATGTTAAAGTTGAGCGCCGTGGCCGAAACCACATGCTGCACCAGCTCCGTCGGGACCAGACGCGGGCCGAGCGACATCCTGACGGGGTGGTGCGCCGAACTGACGATGCCGATGGCCAGCGCCGCCAGCGCCAGCCCCGGCGCCCCGATCCAGGGCAGCGACAGCGCCAGAACCGTTATGCAGATCACCTGTCCCGAATTTGTCACGATGGAGGCGCGTCGGATATCCACCCGATCGGTGAGCACGCCGAAGAAGGGACCGGTAAGCAGGGTGGGCAGCAGGCTGAGCCCCGCGACGAGACCCACGAATCCCGCCGATCCAGTCCGTTCCCAGGCGAGCCAGGAAATTGTCACCCGCTGGATCCAGATCGCCTGCACGGCGAAAAACACGCCGATGAAGAACAGCCGGAACTGACGGTTGGAAAAAGCGGCGACTTTCATGGCGCTTGCCCAAAAACGCAGCAAAACAAGGATGATGGGTATGCATTTTCTGCATAGCAGCATTGCCCCTGCTGGGGATTGTGCACACGCAGCATGTGGCTATCTTTCTGTGGCAAGAGGCAGAATGCCCCCGCAAACAGATCGCCATCCAAAGCGCTTCGGAAATGGGTCCGGGCACCGTTGGCGGCATTTAATTGAGGTACGACCAATGGCCTATGTATCGGGCTCTCATTCATCCGCTCTCTCTTTCGGCGACCGTCTGGCGGAGATCAAGACCCAGCTTGTCGAGGCTTACACCGCCCACAAGCTGTATCGCCGCACGATGACCGAGCTGGAACGCTGCTCGGATCGCGAATTGAACGATCTGGGGCTGTCACGCTCGATGATCAAATCCGTGGCCCTTGAGGCCGCCTATGGCAAAGCCAAGCGCTGAGCCACCCGAAATTCGCGCGGCCCGCTCCTCCCTTAGGGCCCGCGATGCGACGCGGCAGCATCCTCCTCCTCCCTTTGGATGAGGCCGCAAAGCGGACCTGACCTCTCCTCCTCCCTTTGAGGTTGGGTCCATTCACGGCGGCTCCGTCCTCCTCCCTTGGGGTCGCCGTTAAGTTCCGGGCCATCTGGCCCATATATCGGCCCCCTCTCCTCCTCCCTTTGAGGGGCGCTGAGATCTGGCGGTGGCACCTTCTCCTCCCGTTTTGGTGTCACCGCCTTTTTTCTTCCCGCTACAGATCGCCCTGTCCTGATCCGCCCTTTGATCTTATTTGTACGATGTACGAATGAGCGGAGCGTTTCATGATCGAAGGCCATGTCTTCATCGCAACGTCACAAGACGGCTTCATCGCCCGCAAGGATGGCAGTCTCGACTGGCTGACCGGGGTGTCCGTTACCGGGGAGGATCACGGCTATAATGCCTTCATCGACAGCGTGGACGGGATCGTCATGGGGCGGGGCACATTCGACGTGGTGACCGCGTTCGATCCCTGGCCCTATTCCAGACCGGTGATCGTGATGAGCCGGACCCTGCGGCAGGAAGACCTTTCGGACGACCTGAAAAACCGGGTGGAAATCACCGATGAAACGCCGCAATCGGTCATGGCCCGGCTCGCCCGCCGCGGCTGGACAAGAGCCTATATAGATGGCGGGCAGGTGATCCAGTCGTTTCTGGCGGCAGGGCTGATCGCCGAAATGTCTCTGTTCCGGATGCCTGTGCTGATCGGCGAGGGCCGCCCGCTTTTCGGGTCGCTGGAGAAGGATCTGCGGCTGGATCTGGTCGAGGTGACATCGTTTCCCTCCGGCATCGTGAAGACCCGCTACAAACTCCGCTGAAATACCCGGGCCCGGTGATCCGAAAGCGGAGAACCCGCGCCTTGGGATAAAGCGCATTCGGGCCGCCGTCCTGACCCTTCTGCGAAAGGCGGAGCCCGGCGCCCTGACCTTCCGGTCGCTGGCACCGTCTCTCCGTGCCACCCCGATAGCCGTCGCCCGTGATATCCCGAACTAACGCTGCATGCGCTGGCTTATCCGGCGCCGATCGCGGGCCATCTGGCCGAGACAAACGAAAGGATCGACAGGGACCTGGCGGCAGCGCATATCGACGATCCGCCGCTTGTGCGCGACGCGCTGATCGATTTCACCCATCGCCTCACGTTCCCAGCGGCGACACGCGGAAGAACAGCCAGCGCTGAATTCGCGACGCGCCTGCGCTGCGTTCTGTCCCGCAGGTTGCCTGACCAGGTTCAGGCCCGGTCGTCCTTGGGCGAGCCCATCACCACATAGGTGGTGATCGTCGCCACCTGCGGCAGCGCGCCCAGAAGATCCGTATGGAGCCGCTTGTAGCTGGGCAAATCCGCCGCCTCGACTCGCAGCAGATACTCCACCGAACCCGTGATGTTATGGCACTCCCGCACTTCGTCGGTGCGCGAAATCGCCGCCTCGAAAGCTTCCTGCGCGCGCTTGGTATGTTCCGACAAGCCGACGGCGATATAGGCCGTGAACCCCACCCCCATCTGCCCCGGATCAAGCACCGCGCGATAGCCCTTGATAACCCCTGACTGCTCCAGCGCCGCCACCCGCCGCAAGCAGGCCGACGGCGACAGCGCCACACGTTCCGCCAGATCGAGATTACTGATCCGGCCCTCCCGGGACAGAACGCGCAATATCTGGCGGTCTTTTTGATCAATCTTCGTCATTTATTGTGAATGTAGTCCGACTTTAACCAATCTTGCAATTTCATTGTGCAGCTTACGCCATAACGTTGCGCTCATGACATCTGACCTGATCTTTGCTCTCGCGCTTTTCGCCTTCGTCAGCTCCATCACACCGGGGCCGAACAACCTGATGCTGATGGCATCCGGAGCCAATTTCGGCATTCGGCGCACCATTCCGCACATGCTGGGCGTGGCGCTCGGCTTCGTGATCATGGCGCTGGCAATCGGTGTCGGGCTGATCCGGGTCTTTGACGCATACCCGGTGATCTACGACATCCTGAAAGTGATCAGCATCGTCTATCTGCTTTATCTGGCATGGAAAATCGGAACCGCCGTGCCGATCCTGCCCAACGCGCAGGCGACGGGCACGCCGCTGACCTTCCTGCAGGCGGCCGGGTTTCAATGGGTGAATCCCAAGGCTCTCAGCATGGCGCTGACCGCGATCACGGTTTACACACCGCCGGGCCGCGACCTGGGCGATCTCCTGATCATGGCCACGGTTTTCGGGCTGGTAAATCTGCCCTCGGTCGGCTCCTGGGCATGGCTCGGCCTGCAAATGCGCCGGTTCCTCACCAATCCCGCCCGGCTCAGAGCGTTCAACATCACCGCCGCGGGTCTTCTGGTGGCCTCGCTTTATCCGATCCTCATGGCCTGAGGCGGCTCGGCTCTCAGCACCTCCCCCATCGACGGACCGGAAACGGACCGCCGGGTCATGCGCGCCAAATCGACGATCTCGCACTCCGGGTTGCAGGCCCGCGCCACCGCAAGAATGGCGTGGCTTTGACCGCCCAGATGCCCGAGGCGCAGGCAGAGCCGGTCGTAACAGCTGCCGATCAGCATCAGACGAGCCTGCGCCGCGCTGATCGCCACATGGCAGGTATTGTCTGCTCCCGCGGCGTAGCGTGCGACCCAGGCCCGCGCGCGGGTGACATCCGGTTCCAGAACAAGTGTCTTCATGGCAGCCTCCCGTCTTGGCCGAACCGGCCTTGTCCGAAATCCTGCCCCTGGTCGCTCTTTTTATTTCAGAACGGTACGTCGCCGGCGCTGTCGGCGGCGGTCAGAAACCGGCCCACCACATGCTTGATACCGGCCTTGTCGAAAGCGACTTCGACCTTGTCTCCTTCTACCGCATTCACGCGACCATAGCCGAATTTTTGATGGAACACCCGATCACCCAGCAAAAACGCGCTGATCGCTTCGGTATCTATGGTCATGTTGCGGGCCTCACGGGGCTGGCTCATCCCGCGCTGGCCCTGATTGGCCTGCAAGCGGCGCCATCCCGGGGAGTTGTAGACATTCGCCTCCGCCGCTTTCTGGTGCAGGTCCGAGCCGCGCATCATGCCGGCCACGGGCGAGGCGCTGGCCGACATCGCACCGCCATGGCCGTAAAGGCCCGGCGGGGTCAGCACTTCCACATGCTCTTCGGGCAATTCGTCGATGAAACGGCTCGGCATCTGGCTCTGCCATTGCCCGTAGACGCGGCGGTTGCCGGCAAATGAGATGGTGCAGACCTCCTCGGCCCGCGTGATGCCGACATAGGCCAGACGGCGTTCCTCTTCGAGGCCCTTGAGACCGCTTTCGTCCATGGAGCGTTGAGAGGGAAACAGCCCATCCTCCCAGCCCGGCAGAAAGACGGCCGGAAACTCCAGCCCCTTGGCGGCATGAAGCGTCATCAGCGTCACTTTCGGCTCCTGATCGTCACTCTCGTTGTCCATGATCAGGCTGACATGCTCCAGAAACCCTTGCAGGTTCTCGAAGCTTTCCAGCGCCTTGACCAGTTCCTTGAGGTTCTCCAGCCGCCCCGGCGCCTCGACATCCTTGTATGTGGGAGGATCGCCACGCTCAATTTCCTCTTCAGTACGAGGCTGGAAATACGATTCAATATACCCTGATTCCTCGAGGATCATTTCCGCCAATTCTACGTGGCTGCAGTCGTGATCTCGCGTTAATTCGTGCCATCGAAATATTTGGTCGACAAGCTCTGGGACTTTCGTGCGCGCCTTGCCGCCCATGGTGGCAATCTTCCCATCATGCACCAAAGATCTTACGGACGCCGTGAGGCTGACAGATTTTTCATTAGCGCGATCGTAGATCTTTTGCATCGCAGCGGGGCCAACTCCTCTGCGAGGAACATTGATAACTCGCTCCATGGCAAGATCATCGGTCGGACTAACAGCAAGACGGAAATAGGCCATGGCATCGCGGATCTCCATTCGCTCGTAAAAGCGTGGGCCGCCAATCACGCGGTAGGGCAGGCCGATGGTGAGGAACCGGTCTTCGAAGGCGCGCATCTGGTGGCTGGCACGGACGAGGATGGCGATTTCGTTGAGTGAGTATTTCCTTTCCGCATAGTCCTCCATGGCACCAAGCATATTTGATGCCCTCGGATCGTCCTTCAGAAGCTCGCGCAACAAATTGTATGTTTTGAAATCGCTGAAGGCTTTACCGCTTTCAAACGCATCCTTGATGAATTGTTGTTTTCCGATGGGCCCCAAACCGTGTTTGGCACGGAAATCAAGCATTTCTTGAAAGCTCTTGAACCGCGTATTGAAACGTTTGCGGGCTTCCTCCGCGCGCCCGCTCTGCAAGTCTTCGATCTTTTCACCAACCCAACGAGCTTCTTCTTCACCGTCCCAGTGTCCGATCAGGCGGACTTTGTGCACAGCCCTTTCGTCTGCTTCCGCAACCGTGGACGTCCCCGTCTTGGTCTCAAGTTCCTTTCCCAACCGTTCCTTGTTGCCTTGGATAAGGTGATTTGCTGCATCGAGAATGTGTTCGGTCGAGCGATAATTCTGTTCCAGCCGCACCACCTTGGCGCCCGGAAAATCCTTTTCGAACCGCAGGATATTGCCCACCTCGGCCCCGCGCCAGCCATAGATCGACTGGTCGTCATCGCCGACACAGCAGATGTTCCGGTGGCTCTGCGCCAGCAGCCGCAGCCAGAGATACTGCGCGACATTGGTATCCTGATACTCGTCCACGAGAATGTAGCGGAACCAGCGCTGATACTGGGCCAGAACGTCCGCGTTCTCCTGAAAGATCGTCACCACATGCAACAGCAGATCACCGAAATCGACCGCGTTCAGGGCTTTCAGCCGGGCCTGATAGGCAGCGTAAAGCTCGACCCCGCGCTTGTTGAAGGCCCCGGCTTCGCCCGCGGGCACCTTTTCAGGTGTCCAGGCGCGGTTTTTCCAGTTGTCGATGACACCGGCCAGCACCCGGGCGGGCCAGCGTTTTTCGTCGATATTCTCCGCCAGGATCAGCTGTTTCATCAACCGCACCTGATCGTCGGTGTCGAGGATCGTAAAATTCGACTTCAACCCGGCCAGTTCCGCATGCCGCCGCAGCAGCTTCACGCAGATCGCGTGGAACGTACCGAGCCATGGCATCCCCTCGGCGGGCTGGCCCAGAAGCGCGCCGACGCGGGTCTTCATCTCGCGCGCGGCCTTGTTGGTGAAGGTGACGGCGAGGATCTCGTTCGGGCGGGCGGTACCCGTGGCCAGAAGATGCGCGATCCGGGCAGTCAGCGCGCGGGTCTTGCCCGTGCCCGCCCCCGCCAGCATCAGGACAGGGCCCTCCACCGCCTCCACCGCCGCGCGCTGCGCGGGGTTCAGGCCCTCCATATAGGCCGCGGCGCGGGGTGCCATCGCCCGCGCGGAAAGGGATGCGGCCTGAAACGCCTCTGACTCGTCGAAACTGCTCATGGGTGAAGCATATATCGCGGGTGCGCAGGTGGAAAGGCATGTTCTTTGATTGTTCCCGCGCAGCCATGCCCGCCCCCGGAGCCTCCCGCAGGGATGTTTTGCAAGCGGAAAGACAGGGAAAGCGCGCGTTCACCCCGATGACAGCGCCAGGGGAAAGAGGGAGGCGGTTGATTTCGCTGGACAAGCCCCGCGCGGCGAGGGCTGATTGCGCGTCATGACCCATGACCAGAGATTTCCGGCCATCGCCGATCTGAAGGCCCGTGCCAGACGGCGGATCCCGCAATTCGTGTGGGAGTACCTGGACAGCGCGACCGGAGCCGAGACGGTAACTGCGCGCAATCGCGCGGCGCTGGATCGGGTTCTGTTCCGCACCTCCATCCTGCACGGAGAAATGGTTCCGGATCTCTCAACCACGTTTCTGGGCAAGGACTATCCGGTGCCCTTCGGGATCGCGCCGCTTGGCATGTCGGGCCTGATCTGGCCGGGGGCGGAGCGGATCCTCGCGGCCCATGGGGCGGCGGCGGGGGTGCCCTATTGCCTGTCGACCGTCGCCACGCAGACCCCGGATGATCTGGCCGGTGTGATCGGCGATCAGGGCTGGTTTCAGATGTATCCGCCCCGCGACCCCGCCATTCGCGCCGACATGCTGGATCGCGCCCGGCGGGCCGGATTTCACACGCTCGTCCTGACCGTGGATGTGCCCGCGGCCTCGCGCCGGGAGCGGCAGACACGCGGTGGGCTCGTGCAGCCGCCCCGGCTGACGCCGCGCCTTGCGATGCAGGTGGCGCGGCGCCCGGCATGGGCGCTTGGCATGCGCAACTCGGGCATGCCAAGGATGCGACTGATGGATGGCTACGCACCGAAGACCGACGGCACCCTGCCTTCGACGGCGCATGTGGGCTATCTGCTGCGCACCTCGCCCGATTGGGCCTATCTGGCGGAGCTGCGGGCCGCATGGGACGGGCCGCTGATCGTGAAGGGTGTTCTGAATGCAGGTGACGCCGCGCGTCTCGGGGCGGAGGGGGTCGATGCCATCTGGGTCTCGAACCATGCCGGACGCCAGTTTGACGGCGCAATCGCAAGCCTCGACGCGCTACCTGCCATTCGCGCGGCGACCGATCTGCCGCTTCTTTTCGACAGCGGCATCGCGGGCGGGCTGGACATTCTGCGCGCGCTCGCCCTTGGGGCCGATTTCGTGATGATGGGGCGGGCATGGCACTATGCGCTTGGCGCGCTCGGGGCCTACGGTCCTGCGCATCTGCAGCATATTCTGGCGCAGGACATGTCCGCGAACATGGCGCAGATCGGTGCCGCACGTCTTGCCGATCTGCCCGACCGCGTACTTTAGCGGCTTCCCTTTCCCTAGGTCACCCCTATTATGCCGCTCTGCAGCATGAGGGCTTGACCCGACAGAAGCAGACCGGGAAAACGGCTCCGTCACGGCGCAAAAGGGACATTGGATGACCGAATTCAGCAAAATCCTCATCGCAAATCGCGGCGAGATCGCCATCCGCGTGATGCGCGCGGCCAACGAGTTGGGCAAACGCACGGTCGCGGTCTATGCCGAGGAGGACAAGCTGAGCCTGCACCGGTTCAAGGCCGACGAGGCCTACAAGATCGGCGAGGGACTGGGCCCGGTCGCGGCCTATCTGAGCATCGAGGAGATCATTCGGGTGGCCCGGATGGCGGGCGCGGATGCGATCCATCCCGGCTATGGGCTCCTGTCGGAAAACCCCGATTTCGTGGATGCGTGCACCGATGCGGGTATCGCCTTCATCGGCCCGAAGGCCGAAACGATGCGGGCGCTTGGGGACAAGGCCAGCGCACGCCGCGTGGCTATCGAGGCCGGTGTGCCCGTGATCCCGGCGACGGAGGTTCTGGGCGATGACATGGACACCATCGCCAGAGAGGCCGAAGAGATCGGCTATCCGCTGATGCTGAAGGCGTCATGGGGCGGTGGCGGGCGCGGCATGCGCCCCATCGCCGGGCCGGAGGAGCTGGAGGAAAAGGTGCGCGAGGGCCGGCGCGAGGCCGAGGCGGCGTTCGGTAACGGTGAGGGCTATCTGGAGAAGATGATCCTGCGCGCGCGCCACGTGGAGGTGCAGATCCTGGGCGACAGCCATGGCGCGATCTACCACCTTTACGAGCGTGATTGCTCGGTCCAGCGGCGCAACCAGAAGGTCGTGGAGCGCGCGCCCGCCCCCTATCTGAGCGAGACGCAGCGCGAGGAGATCTGCGCGCTTGGCAAACGCATCTGCGAACATGTGAACTACGAATGCGCGGGCACGGTCGAATTCCTGATGGATATGGAGACCGGCAAATTCTACTTCATCGAGGTGAACCCGCGGGTGCAGGTGGAGCACACGGTGACTGAGGAGGTCACCGGCATCGATATCGTCCGCGCCCAGATCCTGATCGCCGAGGGCAAAAGCCTCGTGGAGGCGACCGGCACGGCCTCCCAATACGATGTGAAGCTGGACGGCCACGCGATCCAGTGCCGGATCACGACCGAGGATCCGACCAACAACTTCATCCCCGATTACGGGCGCATCACCGCCTATCGCGGGGCGACCGGCATGGGCATACGGCTTGACGGCGGCACCGCTTATTCCGGTGCCGTCATCACCCGCTATTACGACTCGCTTCTGGAAAAGGTGACCGCATGGGCCCCCACGCCCGAGGCCGCCATCGCCCGGATGGACCGAGCGCTGAGGGAGTTCCGCATTCGCGGCGTCAGCACCAATATCGCCTTCGTCGAGAACCTGCTGAAGCATCCGACCTTCCTGAACTACCAGTATCACACCAAGTTCATCGACGAGACACCGGAACTGTTCGACTTCAAGCCGCGTCGGGACAGGGCGACCAAGATCCTGACCTATATCGCCGATATCACCGTGAACGGGCACCCCGAGACCGAAGGCCGGCCCCTGCCCCGCTCGGATATCAAGCAACCCAAGGCGCCGCCGCAAAGAGCCGAGATCGTGCCCGGCACCCGCAATCTTCTCGATGAAAAGGGCCCGCAGGCCGTGGCCGACTGGATGGCCGCGCAGACGCATCTGCTGATCACCGACACCACCATGCGGGACGGCCACCAGTCCCTGTTGGCGACCAGGATGCGCTCCATCGACATGATCCGTGCGGCACCTGCCTATGCGGCCAATCTACCCGGGCTGTTCAGCGTCGAATGCTGGGGCGGAGCGACCTTCGATGTGGCCTACCGGTTCCTGCAGGAATGCCCCTGGCAGCGGCTTCGGGACATCCGCCGCAACATGCCCAACATCATGACGCAGATGCTTCTCCGCGCGTCCAATGGCGTGGGCTACACGAATTACCCCGACAACGTCGTGGAAAGCTTCGTCGCGCAGGCCGCGAAGTCCGGCGTGGACGTCTTCCGCGTCTTCGACAGCCTGAACTGGGTCGAGAATATGCGCGTGGCGATGGATGCGGTGATCGCGGCAGAGAAGGTGTGCGAAGGCACGATCTGCTACACCGGCGACATCCTGAATCCCGATCGCGCGAAGTACGACCTGAAATACTATGTGTCCATGGGCAAGGATCTGAAGGCCGCGGGCGCCCATGTTCTGGGCCTGAAGGACATGGCGGGTTTACTGAAGCCCGCCTCCGCCTCGATCCTCATCCGGGCACTGAAGGACGAGGTGGGCCTGCCGATCCATTTCCACACCCATGACACGGCGGGCATTGCCTGCGCCACGATCCTTGCCGCCTCCGAGGCGGGGGTGGACGCGGTGGATTGCGCGATGGATGCGCTGTCGGGGAACACCTCGCAGGCGACGCTCGGCACCATCGTGGAGGCACTGAAACATACCGATCGCGATACCGGAATCGACATCGGGGCGGTCCGCGAGATCAGCGATTACTGGGAAAGCGTGCGGGGCCATTACGCCGCCTTCGAAAGCGGCATGCAGGCGCCGGCGTCCGAGGTCTATCTCCATGAAATGCCCGGCGGCCAGTTCACCAATCTCAAGGCACAGGCGCGCAGCCTCGGGCTGGAGGAGCGCTGGCACGAAGTGGCGCAGATGTATGCGGATGTGAACCGGATGTTCGGCGATATCGTGAAGGTCACACCCTCCTCCAAGGTGGTGGGCGACATGGCCCTGATGATGGTGAGCCAGGGCCTGACCCGCGCCGACGTTGAGGACCCCGCCAAGGACGTGGCCTTTCCCGACAGCGTGATCGACATGATGCGCGGCAATCTGGGCCAGCCGCCCGGTGGGTTCCCGCCGGGCATCGTGAAAAAGGTGCTGAAGGATGAAAAGCCGGTGCTGGAACGCCCGGGCAGGCATCTCAAACCCGTTGATCTGGAGGCGGAACGGCAGAAGCTTGCCGCGCAACTGGGCGTCGAGATCGATGACGAGGATCTGAACGGATATCTGATGTATCCCAAGGTCTTCACCGATTACATGACGCGCCACGCGGAATATGGGCCGGTCCGCACGATCCCCACCCGCACCTTCTTTTACGGAATGGAACCCGGCGAGGAGATCGAGGCGGAGATAGATCCCGGCGTGACGCTGGTGATCCGCATGCAGGCGGTCGGCGAAACGAACGAGGAAGGCGAGGCCAAGGTCTTCTTCGAGCTGAATGGCCAGCCCCGCACCGTCCGTGTTCCCAACCGCCGCGCGGCGGCCACCACGGCCAAGCGCCCCAAGGCGGAGATAGGCAACCCCTGCCATATCGGGGCGCCGATGCCGGGCGTCGTCGCCTCAGTAGCGGCGACCGCGGGCAAAAAGGTCAAAGAAGGCGATCTGCTGCTGACCATCGAGGCGATGAAGATGGAAACCGGCATCCATGCCGATCGCGACGCGGTGATCAAGGCGGTGCATGTGGCCCCTGGCGGACAGATCGACGCCAAGGATCTGCTTGTGGAATTCGAGGCCTGATCTCCGACCTGGAACCGGCCGCCGCACCACTGGATGCGGCGACCGGTCTTGCGTGTGGTTAGGCGTCGAAGGTGCCGGCCTCTTCTGCGGCGGTCAGTTCATCTTCCGACAAGAAGCCGTCGCCATCCGTATCGGCGGCGGCGAACATCTCTTCGGTGACGTCTTCCATCGCGGCTTGCACCTCTTCGAGACTATAGAGACCATCTCCGTCTGTATCGCTGACCATCGTTTCGGCGAACGCCGGTGCGGCGGTCAGGGCTGCGATCAGGGCAACGGTGGAAACAACGGTTTTCATTTGCTTTCGCTCCTTGGAACGGGGCCTCTTCTGGCCCGAAGTCAGAGGCACCATGCCTCATGCGGCGCATATGGGTTGGGCCGGCATGGTAAAAAGGGGACCAATCCATTTTTGATTGTCGGCCCGGCTCTATGAGCGGAACGGCGCCGAGCGGGCGCAGGCGGCTCCTTTGCGCCGGTTCGGGGCCCGCCATCCCCCAAGGATACCCGGCGCTCGCGGTGCCCGTTTGGATTAATGGCGAGCCGTTCACGCAATTTTGGTCTTGCACCGCCTTTGCGAAGTTTATAACACGCCTCTCACAGAGAGCGGGCGTAGCTCAGGGGTAGAGCATAACCTTGCCAAGGTTAGGGTCGTGAGTTCGAATCTCATCGCCCGCTCCAGTTTGATAAGACTGCATCGAATGCTCAAAAGGTGTCCTTCGGGACGCCTTTTTGCTGTTCGGGTGCCGGTTTCGCAAGCAGTTGTGAAATCGCGCCTGCCCCTGCCCCGCATGATATGGATCGCCCGTTTCACGGCCCTAGTATCGGGGCGTCCGGGCCGTACGTCCCCGCCTGCCAGCCGCGGGCCTAGCACCGACATTCGGAATGCCGGATCAGGGCTGTTGCAGGAATCGCTTGACCCTGTTTACGGACTGAACCATTCTGACATTGGTTCGACGCCAATTTCCCTTTGGTTCACATGCAGGTCACCTGAATGCCCGACACCGCGCACAGAATTGACAATGCATCGCTTGCACGCGCCGAAATCCGGGAGATGATCCGAAAAGGCGAGATCGCCGAGGACGGCAAGCTTCCCACGGAACGCGACCTTTGCGCCCGCTTCGATGTCAGCCGCCGGGCGGTGCGCCGGGCGCTTGATGCGCTTGAGGCCGAGGGGCTGATCTGGCGCCGACAGGGCAAGGGCACTTTCGCCGGCGAACCGCCCGACCCGAACGGGCGGCTGGTGGCCGCCATCGCGCCGGACACCGACCCGATGAGCGTGATGGAGGCGCGTCTTGCCATCGAACCCGAACTTGCAGCGCTCTGCGCGCGGCGCGCGACCTCCGAGGATGTGGCGCGGATGCACGATCTGGCGGACCGCACCGGGCGCTCGGCGGATGCGGATGCGGCCGAACTCTGGGATGGATCGCTGCACCGCCTGATCGCGCGCATCGCGGGCAACCCGATCTTGCATACCGCCTTCGCGCTGATCAACGAGGTGCGGGCCGATCCGCGCTGGCGGCAGGAACGCGACACCGCGCGGTCCAAGGACCTGATGGCGGAGTATGACGCGCATCACCACCAGATCATCACCGCGATCAACGCCCGCGACGAAGAGGGCGCCCGCGCGGCGATGCGCGCGCATCTGACCGCGCTGAAGGAAAACCTGGAACTCTCCCGCGAAAGGGGCCCGGAGTGATGCCGTCACCCGCCGATGCTTTGCCGATCCTCGATGTCGACGGCCTGTCGGTACGGTTGGGCAAGATGGATCAGAACATCGTCGACAACGTGTCCTTCACGCTGGCTCCCGGGCAGACGCTCTGTGTCGTGGGCGAAAGCGGCTGCGGGAAAAGCCTGACGGCGCTGGCGCTGATGGGGCTGCTGCAGTCCCCGCCGCTGTCGATTTCAGGCGGCACCGCCCGGCTTGGCGGGGAGGATCTTCTGTCGATGCAGCCCGCGGACTTCCGCGAGATCCGCGGCGGCCGCATGGCGATGATCTTTCAGGAACCGATGACCTCGCTCAATCCCGGACTCAGGATCGGGGAGCAGATCGCTGAATCCGTGCGACGGCACAAGGGAGTTTCCCGTGCCGCGGCAAGGAACCGCGCGTTGGAGATGCTGCGCCGGGTGCGCATCCCCGCGCCCGAAAAACGGCTGGACGAATACCCCCATCAGCTTTCGGGCGGAATGCGGCAGCGCGCGATGATCGCCATGGCGCTTGCGAACGACCCCGAACTCCTCATCGCCGATGAGCCGACCACTGCGCTGGACGTCACGATACAGGCCCAGATCCTCGATCTGATGCGCGTTCTGCAATCCGAAACCGGTGCCGCGATGATCATGATCACCCACGATCTGGGGGTGGTGGCGGAAATGGCCGACAAGGTGGCGGTGATGTATGGCGGGCACATCGTTGAGGCCGGCAGCGTGGAACGCATCTTCACCGACCCCCAGCACCCCTACACGATCGGCCTGATGAGTTCGATGCCCTCGCTCGGGCGGCGGCAGGACCGGCTGGTGACGGTGCCGGGCGTGGTGCCGCAGCCCGGCGCGATGCCCAAAGGATGCCGTTTCGCAACCCGCTGTCCGTTTCGCACGGAGGCGTGCGAGACCGTTCCGGTGCTGCGCCCCTGCGGCGAGGGGCATGAGGTCGCCTGCATCCATGCGCCGCTTGAAAACCTCGCCGCGCGCGATCTGAGGGAGACCGGGACATGACCGCCATTCTCGCCGCCCGCGACCTGCGCAAGGACTTCGTCACCGCAAGGCCGATTTTCGGCACGCCGACGGTGGTTCGGGCGGTCGACGGTGTGTCGCTCGATATCGGGCAGGGAGAAACCTTCGCCATCGTTGGCGAAAGCGGGTGCGGCAAGTCCACATTGGCACGGCTGCTGCTTCGCCTGATCGAGCCGACCTCGGGCGAGGTCTGGTATGATGGGGAGGATCTGGCCCATATCGACAAGAACCGGATGCGCGCGTTGCGGCGCGATCTGCAGTTCATCTTTCAGGATCCCTTCTCCTCGCTGAACCCGCAAATGACGGTCGGCGCGCTGATCGAGGAACCGTTGCGCGTTCATGGCACCGGGCCTGCCCGCGTACGGCGCGAACGGGTGGCCGAACTGTTGACGCGGGTCGGCCTGCGGCCCGCCCATGCAGATCGCTATCCGCATGAATTCTCCGGCGGGCAGCGCCAGCGGATCGGGATTGCCCGAGCGCTGGCCACCGGCCCCACCGTGCTGATCGGGGACGAGCCGGTCAGCGCACTGGACGTGTCGATCCAGGCCCAGGTGGTGAACCTGCTGGAAGACCTGAAGGACGAATTCGGCCTGACACTCGTGGTGATCGCCCATGACCTCGCCGTTATCCGGCATATGGCCGACAGGGTCGCTGTGATGTATCTGGGAGAGATCGTGGAATGCGCCCCCGCGGACGCGCTTTATTCATCCCCGCGCCATCCCTATTCCGAAACGCTTCTGGCCGCGATCCCGGTGGCGAGCCATGGTGCGCGGCGCGCCCACACGCCGGTGGAGGGCGATCCCCCAAATCCGATCTCCCCGCCGTCGGGCTGCCGGTTCCACCCGCGCTGTCTCTATGCGACCGAGCTGTGCCGCAGCGCGCGGCCCGAACTGCGCACCCTGCCCGGCGGGCGACAGGTGGCGTGTCATCACGCCGAGACGCTTACGCTTGAAGGGCTCACGAATGCAGAGGCGGCGCGCAGCCCCGCGGCGACCGAACGCTTTGCCTTATACGCCCGCGCGATGGCAGGCAGCGCCACCGCGCCGACAGACAAGAATAACGACCCGTAACCGGGCGCACCCAATCCCACCAGATGGAGGACCAAAAAATGGTAACATCGAAACTCACGGCCTTTGCGCTCGCCTTCGGGCTTGCGGCAACGGCGCTTCATGCACAGGATTTGCGGATCGGCCTTCAGGAAGACCCCGATGTGCTCGACCCTGACCAGTCCCGCACATTCGTGGGCCGGATCGTCTATGCCTCGCTTTGCGACAAGCTGGTCGACATCACGCCCGATCTGGAGATCATCCCGCAACTGGCGACGGGCTGGGAATGGTCCGATGACGGACTGCAACTCACCATGACGCTGCGCGAAGGCGCTGTGTTCCATGACGGTACGCCCTTCAATGCCGAGGCGGTGGCGGCGAATATCGACCGCAGCCAGAACCTGCCGGAAAGCCGCCGGAAATCCGAGCTGAGCTCGATCACCGGCGTCGAGGTGGTGGACGACATGACCATCCGTTTCACCCTTGGCGCGCCTGACGCCACGCTTCTGGCACAGTTCGCCGACCGCGCCGGCATGATGCTGTCGCCGACCGCGTTCGAGGCGGCAGGCACCGATCTGGGGCTGAACCCGGTCTGCTCGGGCCCGTTCAGCTTTGGCGAGCGGATCCAGCAGGACCGTATCGTCCTGAACCGTTTTGCCGATTACTGGAACGCCGATGCGATCAATGTCGACAGCGTCACCTTCCTGCCGATCCCCGACACAACCGTGCGCCTTGCAAACCTGCGGGCGGGTGATCTGGATATGCTGGAACGCCTCGCGGCAACCGATGTGGCGTCCGTCAACAACGACGAAAACCTGCAACTGGAACAAGCGGTTTCGCTTGGATATCAGGGCATTACGATCAATGTGAACAATGGCGCCGGCGCGGATAACCCGCTTGGGCAGGATGCCCGGATCCGTCAGGCATTGTCGCTTGCGATTGATCGTAGTGTCATCAACCAGGTCGTGTTCGAAGGTGCTTTCGCGCCGGGCAACCAACCGTTCCCGCCGACCTCGCCATGGTACAATGATGCCTATCCCGTACCCGAACGCGATGTGGAGGCCGCCCGTGCACTTCTGGCCGAAGCCGGGTTTGCCGATGGCATCGACATCACCGTCCAGGTCACAAACAATCCGGTGCAATTGCAGATGATGCAGGTCGTTCAGGCCATGGCGTCCGAAGCCGGCATCAATCTGGAGCTGCAGGCCAAGGAATTTGCCACGCTGCTCGCCGATCAGTCTGCCGGCGACTATACCGCCAGCCAGATCGGCTGGTCGGGCCGGGTCGACCCCGATGGCAACATCCATCAGTTCATGACCACCGATGGCGGCATCAACGACTCGGGCTACTCCAACCCGGAGGTGGACCGGCTTCTCAACGAGGCGCGCACATCGACCGACACGGCCGTCCGTCAGGCAAGCTACAATGCGGCGCGGGATATCCTGATCCAGGATCTGCCGATCATCTATCTCTACCACCCGACATGGATCTGGGCATTGAGCAACTCGGTCGAGGGGTTCACCCCCTATCCCGACGGGATGATCCGGCTTGAAGGCGTCACCCTGTCCGAATGACGGGCTGACCGGAAAAACAGGGGTTGTGCGGGGTCCGTCCCGCGCATCCCACCCCTTGCCGCTTGTTCACGCAGGAGAGCCCCATGCTGGCCTTCATCGGACGCCGTATCCTGATTGCGATCCCGACGATCATCCTGATCTCGATCTTCGTCTTCACATTGCAGCACCTGCTGCCGGGCGACCCGATCCTGGTGCTGGCCGGGGAGGAGCGTGACCCCGAAGTGCTGGAGTTCCTGCGCGAGAAGTACCGCCTGAACGACCCGATCCCGATCCAGTATCTGGCCTGGGTCGGCAATGCGCTGCAGGGCGATCTCGGGATCTCGTTCAGAACCAACCAGCCGGTTCTCGAACTGATCGGTGAAAAGCTTCCCGTCACTCTGCAACTTGCGGTCATGGCGCTGGTCTTCGCACTGGTGATCGGCGTGCCCGCGGGCGTTCTGTCGGCTTACAAGAAGGGCACATGGATCGACTGGGTCGCCAATGTGGTGGCTCTCTCGGGGCTGTCGGTGCCGAATTTCTGGCTTGGGATCATGATGATCCTTCTGGTCTCGGTGAAGCTTGGGTGGCTGCCAGCTTCGGGCTACCAGCCGTTCAGCGAAGACCCGCTTCAATCCATACGAACCATGCTCATGCCGGCCTTCGTGCTGGGCACCGCACTCGCCGCCACCCTGATGCGCCACACGAGATCGGCAATGCTGAGCGTGTTGCAGTCGGACTATATCCGCACCGCGCGCGCCAAGGGCCTGGCCGAGCGCGTGGTGCTGGTGAAACACGCGCTCAGGAATGCGCTGGTGCCCATCGTCACGGTCACTACGCTGATCTTCGGGGAACTTCTGGCCGGCGCCGTCCTGACGGAGCAGATCTTCACCATACCCGGCTTTGGCAAGCTGGTGGTCGATGCCGTGTTCAACCGCGATTATGCGGTCGTGCAGGGGATCGTGCTGTGCACCGGTGTCGCCTTCATCTTCATGAACATTCTGGCAGACGTGGCCTACCGCGTCCTGAACCCGCGCATGAGGGACAAATGACCGCCGCCACCGAACCCGCAAAAACCTCACCCGCAACGCTGCCAAGAAAGCAGAGCCGTTTCCTGCGCAAGATGCGGGCCAGCCCGGCGGCGCTTCTGGGCGGGGCGATCGTGGTGTTCTTCGTCGCCGTGGCCCTTCTGGCCCCGATCCTGCCGATCGTCGATCCGGTCGCGACGGACTGGATGGCGGTCCGCCAGGCGCCCTCCGCCGCCCATCCGTTCGGCACCGACGAGATCGGCCGCGACGTACTGTCCCGCATGGTCTGGGGCGCGCGGGCTTCGCTGCTGGCCGGTGTGATCTCCGTCGCGATCGCGGTCTGTCTCGGCGTGCCGCTCGGGGTGATGGCGGGCTACTTCGGCGGCTGGACGGATGCCGTCATCAGCCGCGTGACCGAGGCGCTTCTGGCCGCACCGTTTCTGATCCTCGCCATCGCCCTGGCGGCGTTTCTGGGCCCCTCCCTGACAAACGCGATGATCGCCATCGGGCTTTCCGCGATGCCGATCTTCATACGTCTGGCACGGGGCCAGACCATGATGGTGATGACCGAAGACTACGTTGAAAGCGCGCGGGCCGTCGGGTTGAAGCCTTTCGCGCTGGTGGCCCGCTACATCGTGCCCAACATCTTCCCGCCGATCCTCGTGCAGGCCACGCTGACCATCGCCACCGCGATCATCGCCGAGGCATCGCTGTCGTTTCTCGGCCTGGGGCAGCAGCCTCCCGCACCGTCCTGGGGCTCGATGCTGAATGTGGCGAAGAACTTCCTAGAACAGGCGCCGTGGATGGCGCTTTACCCCGGCGCGGGTATCTTTCTGGTCGTTCTGGGCTTCAATCTCTTTGGCGACGGGCTTCGGGATGCGCTAGACCCGCGCGATCACTAGACCAACGACAATAACAATCGGACGCTCAAGATGACTTTCACGACCCGACCCGAAATCACCGGCACCTTTGGCGTGGCGACCTCGACCCACTGGATCGCGTCGGCGGTGGGCATGAAACTGCTTGAAGAGGGCGGGAATGCCTTCGATGCCGCCGCCGCGATGGGCTTCGTGCTGAATGTGGTGGAGCCGCATCTGAACGGCCCGCTCGGGGATATGCCGCTGATGATCCGTCTGGCCGGGGCGGAACAACCGCAGGTGATCTGCGGTCAGGGCACTGCGCCCTCAGGCGCCACCATCGCGCATTACAAGAGCGAGGGACTGACGCTCATCCCGGGCTCCGGTCTGCTTGCCACCGTCGTGCCCGGCGCCTTCGGCGCATGGATGCTGATGCTGCGCGACCACGGGCGCCTGCCGCTCCGGGCGGTGCTGGAACCCGCCATCCACTATGCGCGCGCGGGCCATCCGGTGCTGCCGCGCGTCGCACATACCATCGCGGGGCTGGCGGCGTTCTTCGAAGAGGAATGGCCAAGCTCCCATGCCACATGGCTGCCCGGCGGGGCCGCGCCGGAGCCGGGGGCGCTGTTCGCCAATCCCGATCTGGCGGATACCTGGGACCGGCTCCTGACCGAAGCCGAAGCGGTGAAGGGCCGCGAGGCTCAGATCGATGCCGCACGACGCGCTTTCTACGAAGGCTTCATCGCAGAGGCAATCGACGACTACCTGTCGGAGGCTTGCGTGATGGATGCCGCAGGCGGGCGGCGCAAGGGCGTACTGAACGGGCAGGACATGGCCGGATGGTCGGCCAGCTACGAAGATCCGCTCGGCATTGAGTATCATGGCTGGACGGTCTGGAAACCGGGCGCGTGGACCCAGGGACCGACGCTTCTGCAATCGCTGCAGACACTCTCTGGTATGGATATCGCGGCGATGGACCTGAACGGGGCCGACTTCGTCCATGCGGTGACCGAGGCGATGAAACTCAGCTTTGCCGATCGTGAGGCCTATTACGGCGACCCGATGCATACCGATCTGCCCATCGAAACGCTCCTGTCGGCAGACTACGCCGCCACCCGCCGCGCCCAGATCGGGGCCACGGCCTCCCTTGAGCAACGCCCGGGCAGGATCGCGGGGTTCGAGGCCTGGGCCGATGCGGCGGTTGCGCGCGCGGGCATGGATCCGGCCCAGACCCCCGGCGTCGGCGCCGGGGAACCGACCATGGCCCACCTGACCGAGCGGCGCGGGGATACCGTGCATATCGACGTCATCGACCAATGGGGCAACATGGTTTCGGCCACGCCATCGGGCGGCTGGCTGCAATCCTCGCCCGTGGTGCCGGGGCTGGGCATGCCGCTCAACAGCCGGGCCCAGATGTTCTGGCTGGACGAGGGCCTGCCGACATCGCTTGCACCGGGCCGTCGCCCGCGCACGACGCTTTCTCCCTCGATGGCGGCCCGGACGGACGGATCGCTCGACCTCGCCTTCGGCACGCCCGGCGGCGACCAGCAGGATCAGTGGCAGCTGATCTATTTCCTGCGCCTGGTCCATGGCGGGCTGAACCTTCAGGAAGGCATCGACGCCCCCCTGTTCCATACCGGGCATTTCCAGTCGTCCTTCTACCCCCGCGCCACGCGGCCCGGCCATCTGATGCTGGAGCCCGCCTTCGGTGAGGCCGTGATCGACGCCCTTGGCCGGAAAGGCCACGATATCGAGCTGGCCGAACCCTGGACTGTCGGTCGCCTGACCGCCGCCTCGCGAAGCAAGGAGGGGCTGCTGAAGGCTGCGGCCACGCCGCGCCTGATGCAGGCCTATGCCGCCGGCCGCTAGACAGACACGCAGAAAGTAGACGCCCATGACCTACTCCATTGTCGCCCGCGATGCGAAAACCGGCGAGTACGGCGTGGCCGTGGCCAGCCGTTTCTTCGCCACCGGCGCGCTTGTCCCGCATCTGCGCGGCGGCAAATGCGCCGTCGCCACGCAGGCGTTCGTCAGCCCGATCTGGGGGATCGAAGCCGCGGACCGGCTGGCCGCGGGCGAGAGGTCGGAGGATGTGGTGGCGGATCTGGTGGCCCGTGACGCTGGCCAGGCAAGCCGCCAGATCCACATGATCGACGCGCGGGGCCATTTAGCCGCCCATACGGGCGCGGACTGCGTGGACTGGTGCGGCCATACCGCAGGTCAGGAGGTTTCGGTGGCAGGCAACATGCTGGCCGGACCCTCGGTGATCAGCGAGACGCTCGCGGCCTATGACGCCCACCGGCATCTGCCGCTGGCGGAACGGCTCATGGCCGCGATGGAGGCTGGTGCCGGCGCTGGCGGGGACAAGCGGGGCACCCAGTCGGCGGCGCTGGTCATCCACCGGTCCGAGGACTACCCGTGGCTGTCCCTGCGGGCGGACGATCATCCTGATCCGCTGGCCGAACTGCGGCGGCTTTACGATGTGGCCCATGAACGGTTCGTCTACGTCGCCGATGCGATGCCGACCCGCGTTAACTTCTCCGGCACCACAGATCGCCGCGGGATCGACGCCGCGATCAGGGCGGCGGACGAAACGCGCAAGGCCGAGGGGCGGGCCAGCCGCTCCTTCGCGACAGAACTGGATACCTGAGGGACGTGGCCGGCACCCGCCGCGGCGCGCCATGGTTGCAGGCTGGCGCCAAACAGCCGAACCTGCACTGGCAAGAACCGGAGATAACAAGATGACCAATACGATCGCCGCCCTGTTCGCGTCGCAGGATGCAGACGCGCCCGCCTTTGGCGCACCGGGACGCACATGGCTCAGCTATGGCGGGCTTCGCGATCTGTCGGCCACCGTCACCGATACGCTGCATGCCGCCGGGATCGGACGGGGCGACAGGGTCGCCATCGTCCTGCCCAACGGCCCCGAAATGGCCGCGGCCTTCGTGACCATCGCGCAGGCCGCCGTGACCGCCCCGCTGAACCCGGCCTATCGCGAAGAGGAGTTTGCCTTCTATCTTGAAGATCTCAGGGCGCGCGCGGTGGTCCTGAAGGCGGGAGACAGCGGCCCGGCCTTCGAAGCCGCGCGAAAGATGGGCCTGACGATCCTCTGGCTGGAGGCCGGGGATGACGGCGCCGCGGGCCTGTTCACGCTCCGTGCGGACGGATCGGCGGGCCAGACCGACGGCACCCTGCCCGGTGGCGGCGACGTGGCGCTGATCCTGCACACCTCGGGCACGACCTCGCGGCCCAAGATCGTGCCGCTGCTGCACTCGAATGTCGCGGCCTCGGCCCTGCATATCAAGGCCTCGCTCAACCTGACATCCGCGGATCGCTGCCTGAACGTTATGCCGCTTTTTCACATTCACGGGCTGATCGCCGCGGTTTCGGCCTCGCTCGCGGCGGGCGGATCGATCTGGTGCGCGCCCGGCTTCGACGCGATCCGGTTCTTCGGCTGGATGCGCGAGGCGCGTCCAAGCTGGTACACGGCTGTGCCGACGATGCATCAGGCGATCCTGGCGCGCGCGCCGCGCAATGCCGACACCATCGCCGACATGCCCCTGCGGTTCCTGCGCTCCTCCTCCGCCTCCCTGCCGGGACCGGTGATGGAGGCCCTGTCTGAGACCTTCTCGGCCCCGGTAATCGAAGGCTACGGCATGACCGAAGCCGCTCATCAGATGGCCTCCAACCCGCTACCGCCCGGCGTCCAGAAGCCCGGATCGGTCGGTTTGGAGGCGGGGCCGCTGATCCGCATCGCTGACGAGACCGAAAACAGGCTTTCCGACGGTGTGGGCGAGGTGGTGATTTCTGGTCCCAACGTCACGCCCGGCTACGAGGGGAACCCGGAGGCCAACGCCAAGAATTTCTTCGAGGCCGAGGGGCGGCGCTGGTTCCGCACCGGGGATCAGGGAACCTTCGATGCCGACGGATACCTGACCCTGACCGGACGATTGAAGGAAATCATCAACCGAGGTGGCGAAAAGGTCAGCCCGCTGGAGGTGGATGGCGTGCTCAGCGCGCATCCGGCGGTTGCGCAGGTCGTGACCTTTGCCCTGCCGCATCCGAAACTGGGCGAAGACGTCGCGGCGGCCGTGGTGCTGAAAGAAGGGGCCGAGGCGACCGAAGCGGATATCCGCGCCTTCGCGGCCGAGCGGGTGGCGGGCTTCAAGGTGCCGCGCAAGGTCCTGATCCTCGACGAAATCCCGAAAGGCGCGACCGGCAAGCTGCAACGGATCGGGCTGGCCGAAAAACTCGGCCTCGCGGATGGAGCGACCCCATGAAGATCTGCATTTTCGGCGCGGGCGCCATTGGCGGCTATATGGGGGCGAAACTGGCGGAGGCCGGCGCCGATGTCAGCCTTGTGGCGCGGGGGCCGCATCTGGCCGCAATGCAGGCCAACGGACTGACACTGATCGAGGACGGGCAGAGCACGACCCTGCCCATCACCGCCTCCGACGATCCCGAAGAACTCGGGCCGCAGGATTACGTGATCATCACGCTCAAGGCCCATTCGGTGCCGCCCGTCGTCAGCCGGATGCAGCCGCTGATCGGGCCGGAGACCACGGTCGTCTCGGGCGTGAACGGCGTTCCATGGTGGTATTTTCACAAGATCGGCGGCCCTTTGGAGGGCACGCGCCTGCGCTCGGTCGATCCGGGCGACGCGCAATGGGAGGGCTTCGGCCCCGACCGGGTTCTGGGCTGTGTGGTCTATCCCGCCGCCGAGGTGGCCGAACCCGGTGTGATCAGGCATGTGGAGGGTAACAGGTTTTCCCTGGGCGAGCCTGACGGATCGAAATCGGAGCGTGCCCTGGCGCTGTCCAAGGCGCTTGCGGCGGCGGGGCTCAAGGCGCCTGTGCGCCCGCGCCTGCGCGACGAGATCTGGGTCAAGCTGTGGGGTAACCTGTCCTTCAACCCGATTTCGGCGCTGACCCATGCGACGCTGGAGGTGCTTTGCACCGATCCCGGCACCCGCGCAGTTGCAAGGGCGATGATGCTGGAGGCCCAGACGATCGCAGAAAAGCTGGGTGTGAAATTTCCCATCGATGTCGAGCGCCGGATTGACGGCGGCGCGGCGGTGGGCGCGCACAGAACCTCCATGTTGCAGGATCTCGACGCGGGCCGCCCGATGGAGATCGACGCATTGGTCGGTTCGGTACAGGAGCTCGGGCGCGTAACCAGCACCGAGACGCCAACGATCGACACGGTTCTGGCCCTGATCCGGCTGCGCGCGAAATCCGCCGGGTTGCCCGCCTGACGGGTCACAACCGGCAAAACCCGTCGCGGCCAAACGCTATCGTTGACTGGCGCAGGCCAGAGAACCTGCCCTAAAACCGCCTCGCACATTCAGGCGAAACGCCGGGAGAAACGCAAAGGTTCCGAAATTGCCCGGAACCGCGCCCGGCGAGTGGCGTTGGAGTATCATGGTTTAATCGACGGAGATTGCTTAGTGGACATTCAAGACACCAAAATCAGGAACCGTATCGAGCAGGCGGCGGAGGAGGCTTCGGTCGAGGACGCCGCGAAGCTTTCCTCAAAACTGATCTACGAAGTCATCCGCCGCGACGGTGTGGAAGAACTGGCGCGCCCGACCCGTTCTTTGATTTGGTCAGGCATCGCCGCGGGGATCATGATCAGCTTTTCGGTTCTGGGCGAAGCGATCTTCCGCACCTATCTGCCGGACAGTCCGCAGAGGTTTCTGCTTGAAAACCTCGGCTATTCGCTTGGTTTCCTGCTGGTGATCCTGGGCCGGATGCAGCTTTTCACCGAAAATACCATCACGACCGTTCTGCCGCTGATGACGCGCCCGACCCTGCGCATGTTCGGGGCCGTCGCGCGGTTATGGGCCATCGTGCTGACCGCCAATGTGGTGGGCGCGTTCGCGATTGCGATACTTTATGCCCATACGCCTGCCCTGCCCGGGGAGCTGACGCCCGCGATCATATCGCTCTCGGAACACGCAGTCGGCATGCCCGCGGTGGACAGTTTCTTCCGGGCCATTCCCGCAGGCATTCTCGTGGCTGCGATTGTCTGGATGATGCCCCAGGCTGAAGAAAGCAGCTTTTTCATCATTCTGGTCTTCACATGGCTGATAGCTGCCGGGGACTTCACCCATATCGTCGCGGGCTCGGTGGAGATGGCCTATCTCATGGTGCAGGGCATGCTGCCTCTGGGCGAGGCGGTGTTCGGGTTTTTCCTTCCCGTTCTGGCGGGCAATATCGTCGGTGGCACCGCGATATTCGCGCTGATGGCATGGGGGCAGGTGAAAGATGAACTGCATGCCGACAAATAAATTCATCCTGTCGCGGAACCAAACCCGCTGACAGGCGTTTAATGGGTGATGAACGCCCCATCTCAAGCGTTCGTATCATCACCGGCGCGGCCTTTTCCGACTGTCCCCTCGTGGCCGCGCCGGTCCTACACTTCCGATTCCGCGACATGCCGGCGATTGAGCGCTATATATGCCGCACGGAACAGGCTCTATCCTTGGCGCGGGTATCCATCCGGGCCAACCGGGCAGGAGGGATTGACGTGTATCGCAAGCAACCTCGCGGCTTCGCCCGGATCAGACGGGCGCTCCACCAGCCTCTGACCTGGGTTGCCCCTTGGCTCGTGATCGTCATTGCGCGCTATGGCATGACCCTTTCGGGTCCGGCGGGGCCGTACCCCCCAAAGGCGGAGCGTGTAGGATGAAGATTGTTCCTCATCATGGATGGCCGGTCTGGTGGGCGGCGTCGAAGCGTGTTTTTGCGCAGATCGACCAGAAGAACCTTGGCCTGATTGCCGCCGGGGTCGCGTTTTACGGTATTCTCGCCATTTTTCCGGCCATCACGGCGGTCATCGCGATCTGGGGGCTGATCGGGGACCCGCGGGCGATCATGCCGCAACTGGAAGCGTTCCGCGCTATCCTGCCCGAGGATGTCTTCACCCTTCTGGGCGACCAGATCTCGGCACTCGCCTCGGCCAGCACCGACAGTCTGGGGCTGGCGACGATCCTGTCCATTCTGCTGGCGCTCTGGTCCACGCGCGCAGGCGTGGCTGCCCTGATGCGCGGTATGAACGCCGTCTATGATGAGCGTAACCGCAGGGGACTTGCCCATTACGCCTCTGCGTTCGGGCTGACCGTGGCGCTGATCCTCGTTGCACTGATCTCGATCGCGTCGGTCGTGGTCACGCCCTTCGTCCTCGCGATCCTGCCACTTGGTACTCTTGCCGCGCTTGCGCTGGAGGTGGTTCGCTGGCTTGTGGCCATCGGAGTGTTGCTGGCCGGCACGGGCCTTGTCTATCGCTACGGCCCGAACCGGCGGGGGGCGCGGCTGCCCTGGATCACGCCGGGCGCCGTGCTGGCCGTAACCATCTGGGCCGCGGCATCGGCCGGGTTTTCGCTCTACCTGTCGAATTTCGGAAATTACAACGAAGTCTATGGGTCGATAGGGGCGGTGATCGCGCTGTTGATATGGCTGTTCATCAGCGGGTTCCTGTTGCTGCTCGGCGCGGCCTTCAACGCCGAACTGGAGCGCCATACCAAGATCGACAGCACCGTCGGCCCGGACCGGCCAATTGGGGAACGGGGCGCCGTCGTCGCCGATACCTACAAGGAAATCTGACACCACCCGATCCTGTCCACCACCCGCAGCGGGCGGGCGGACCCGGCATTCACATCAGCGGCCGGACCATGGGCTCTTCCACGGTCATTTGCGCGATCTTCGCAAGCTCTTCGATATCATTTACATAGAGATAGCCGTCCGACCAGTTGGCGAGCTGACGGTCGCGCAATTTGCCGAGGGTCTTGTTGGTGTGAACCAGCGACAGGCCAAGGGCATCAGCCAGATCCTGTTGCCGGTAGGGCAACGGCATGGTCCGGTTCTGAACCAGTCCGGTCGCCTTCCCGCGAAGCATGATCCGCGTCAGGGACCAAGCCACGGCTTCGGTCGCGCTACGTTGCCCGACCGAGGCCAGTGCCTCGCCGAGAAAATGTTCCTCCATCGCAGCCAGCCATGTGACATCGAAGGCGCGTTCGGGATGTGAGCGAAAGAAATTCCAGAATTCCGCCCGGTCGAAAACACAAAGCGTCATCGGAGAACTCGCAGCAACCGAATGCTGCATCTCTCCCATCACGGCAGCCTGCAAGCCGATGAAATCCCCAGGGAAAACGAAATTGATCACCTGGCGCTGCCCGGTTTCGAGCGTCTTGTAGCGTACGCCCATACCCCGAAGTGCTGTGAAAAGCTGCGGACTTTTCGACCCCTCCATCAGCATCGTCGTGCCCGGGTCGATGACCAGCTCACCGACCTTGAAGCGTTGCATGAAGCGCGTGTCTTCGTCCGAATGCGGCACGAAGAGCGGACTCTTATGCAGCGGGCAATATTTGCATTTCGTCGCCATGATTCCTGAGATATCTCTCGCATGTATGTCACAGTTTAATGCGGCGCGACGGAAATAGTTCCAATAAGTTAATGAGCACCAGACCCAGGAACTGAGACATGTCGCCCGTTTTTCTTGTGATCGAAGCCGATCCGTTCGTTCGACAGGATCTGTCGGAGATACTGCAAATGTCTGCGGAGGGCGCGCGGGTTCTGTGCGCCGAAGCGCTGGAAGACGCCCGCGGGCTCATGGCCGAAATAGCACAGGTCGATCTGGTCTTCTTCGGAACCCCCGCCGCCCCCGTCGGTGTGGCCGATCTGGTCGAGCAGGTGCGCAATCTGGGCGGCACACCGGTTTTCATCGGCGGCCCCGAGACACCCAGCGCGACCGAACGGATGGCGCTTTTCCTGTCCTCCCCCTTCACCAATACGTCGGTCGCGGAACTCGTGGCTGACTGGCAGAATTCAGGTCGGCTCAAAGGCTGATTGCCCGGCCCCGGGTGAGCGCGGCCGACGCTCCTGTGATCGCTATGGAACCATTGCCCGGCGCTCACGTTGTCCTTCCATGATTGGTCACACCGTGACCTGACACTCAAGTTAGGAAGGAAACACCATGCTATATTGGGCAATCTTGTTCTTCGTCGTGGCCGTGGTGGCCGGCGTTCTCGGGTTCGGTGGCATCGCGTCGGCCTCCGCCGGTATCGCCCAAATCCTCTTCTTCATCTTCATCGTGCTGTTTATCGTGGCGCTTGTCATGCGGGCCCTGCGCGGCCGCGCACCCTAAACGCCGCGACACGCCCGGGATCGACGGTCGGGGCGGGCTTCACCATCTGTGTCGCCACACGCCACTGCACCCAACATCGAAAAACGCGCCCTGCGGATCTCGCAGGGCGCGTTTTTCGCATTCTCCGGGCGGTGTCGCCAGATCAGGCCTTGAGCGTTTCGGTACTGGAGAAGAACATCGCCTGGCTGACCGCCGATTTCACCTGCCCCTCGGTATAGGGCTTGGCGATGAGGAAAGCAGGCTCCGGCCGCTCGCCCGTCAGCAGACGTTCGGGATAGGCGGTAATGAAGATCACCGGAACCTCGCCGAATTCGCCCAGAAGGTCATTGACTGCGTCGATCCCCGAGGAGCTGTCGGCAAGATGAATGTCGGCCAGAATCAGATCCGGTTTGTCCGAAGCGCCAAGGCGGACGGCCTCGGACCGGGTGCGGGCGACACCTGTGATCTGATGGCCCAGATCGCTGACCATATTCTCAAGGTCCATGGCGATGACCGGCTCGTCCTCGATGATCAGCACACGGCCCGCGATGCTGTCGGCCATCTCCGCATGGGCCACGCTGACAAGATGCTCGGCCTCGGCCTGTTCGATATCCATGATCTTGGCGATATCGCCGAAATTGAACCCCTCGATCGTGTGCAGCAGCAGCGCCTCGCGGGTGTTTTCGGTCAGCCTGTCGAGATGCACGCGCGCGGCTTTCTCCAACGCGGTCTGCTCGTCGCCAACCGATATCTGCCGGCTGCTCGCCCAGATCGTGTGCAGCGCCTTGAACAACGCGACCTTTGCGTCCAGATCACCAACCAGCGAGGGATCCTCAAGGATCGCTTCGAGCGTTGCGGCGGCGTAATGATCGCCACTGTCTTGCGAGCCCGTCAATGCCCGTGCATAACGGCGCAAAAAGGGGAGTTCGGTGCCAATCGCCGTGGCCAGATCGACCGGGGAAGACTCTTTTGTCATCATGACCTTCCAGTTTTTTTGACTTTCTGTGGAACCTAACGCCAATCTCCACGTTTGGTTCCCACAAAGGTGCGCACATCTGAAATCCCTACAGGCTACTTATGTCAAGCAAACAACCAGACCCAAAGACACGGCAGCAAATCGACGAGAACCTGAAACGCGTTTTCGAGCATCAGCTTCAGGAGGAACTGCCGGACAGGTTCAAGGATCTTCTTTCGCAACTCAAGGCGCAGGACGCGGCCAAAGGTCAAGGTTCCAAAAAATGAGCCAATCGGATCCCAGAGACGAGCTGGTGGATCATCTGCCGGCTCTGCGGGCGTTCGCCATAAACCTGACGCGCAACAGCAGCACGGCGGACGATATGGTTCAGGACACCGTGGTGAAGGCGTGGAGCAATATCGAGAAGTTTCAGCCCGGCACCAACATGCGCGCCTGGCTTTTCACGATCCTGCGCAACACCTATTATTCGAACCGCCGCAAGGCGAAGCGGGAAGTGGCGGATGTTGACGGCGCCTTTACCGAGGGGCTTGCGGAAAAGCCCGCCCATGACGGGCGCTTGCACCTGACCGATTTCCGCAAAGCCTTCATCCAGTTGCCGGACGAACAGCGGGAAACGTTGATCCTTGTCGGCGCGTCCGGGTTTTCATACGAAGAAGCCGCAGACATGTGCGGCGTGGCCGTGGGCACGATCAAAAGCCGGGCCAATCGGGGCCGCAAACGTCTGGCGGAACTGATGCATCTGGATGAGGACGAGGCCATGGAACTGACCGACAAAGCCACCGTTGCTGTTGTCACGGCGAGCGGGCCAGCCGCGTTCTGATGCCCGACAGGAAGGATGACCAGCGACCTGTTTCAGGCAGGCTGAGATTCCGTGTTGCGGCGCTACTGGCGCTGGCGCTGCTGCCAATCGGCATCTTGGGGGTCGTGCAAACACGCAGTCTTGCCATCGAGGCACAGACAAGTTCCGAATTGAGCCTTCTTGCGCTGACGGAACGGGCTACTTTCGGTGAACGGCAGGTGCTGGAACGTGCCGTGGGCACCGCCGAGGCGCTGGCCCCCTTTCTGGAGTTGATCCGCGACGATCCCGAAGCCTGTCGCAGCTATCTGGACGATTACGTGGGTCTGTCCCCGCGCTATTCCTTCGTGGGCTTCGTGCCGGTCTCGGGTCTGGTGACGTGTTCCTCCGCCGATCGCACGGTGGATTTCTCGGGCGACCCGCTTCTCCAGA
This sequence comes from Rhodophyticola porphyridii, assembly GCF_003688285.1. Classification (GTDB taxonomy): domain Bacteria; phylum Pseudomonadota; class Alphaproteobacteria; order Rhodobacterales; family Rhodobacteraceae; genus Rhodophyticola; species Rhodophyticola porphyridii. The sequence goes on along the minus strand of NZ_RCNT01000002.1, from coordinate 180,502 downwards.
CGCGGATGAACGCTCCACGGCTCTATATTGACCTGATCGAATCTCCCGCCGTCAGCGTGAGCTCGGTCATCAACGTGATGTTTCCCACCTACGAGGGCACCGATTTCGCGGGCTTCATGTCGATCTCGTTCTCGACCGAGACGCTTGCAGCCCGCGGCGACCGTGTGGCCGACATGCGGCCCGACAGTGTCGTGACATTCAACGCCGAGGGCGTGATCCTGTCCACCGAGTCCAGCGCCGAGGGGGATCCGATTTCCCTGCCGCGATCCGTGACGCTGGAAGACCTCGCCACCCGGCGGCCTGACGAGACATTCATCGATCTCAGCCAGAGCGGCGAAGAGAGGATCTTCGCCGTGGTGCCAGTCGTTCCCGGTGTGGTCTACGCGCTGGCGGGCTGGCCGCGCGAGGCCTTCCGTCTGGGGGGTGGAATGCTGCCGCTGCCAACCGCTGCCTTTCCGCTGATGATGTGGGTCGCCAGCCTCTTCGTGGCCTATATCGCGGTGGATCGGCTTGTGGGGCGGTATGTTCGTGGGCTCAGTGATCAGATGCGGACCTTCGCCCGTGACCGACGGATACCGAAAACGGCCGTGTCGTCGGGCGCCGCGCAGGAGTTGCAGGATCTCGAAACCTCGTTCGTACAGATGGCCTTCGCCCTTCTCGATGACGAAGCGCAGATGGAAGATGCGCTACGCGAAAAGAACGTTCTGCTGAAAGAGGTTCATCACCGGGTCAAGAACAACCTCCAGATGATCTCCTCGATCATGAACATGAACATGCGCACGGCGGAGCATCCGGAAACGCGCGCCGTCCTGCGACAGCTACAGGATCGGATCCTGGGGTTGTCGACGGTGCACCGCAACCTCTACATGGCCGAAAACCTCAGCCGGACCAATGCCGGCGAGTTGATGAAAGAGCTGTTGAACAAGGTCTTTGCCGTGGGCGCGGCACCCGGCAGCAACCTGCATATCGAAATGGATTTCGATGATGTCATTCTGTTTCCGGATCAGGCGGTGCCGCTGTCGATGCTGGCGACGGAACTCGGCACCAATGCGTTGAAACATGCCGGTGCCGCCGAGGGCGAGAGCCCGTGGATACGGGTAAGCCTGAAACAGCCCGAGCCCGGAAAAGCGGTCTTCGTGTTCCGCAACTCCATCGGGCCCGAGGCGATGACCAAGGATGCTGAGAGTTCGGGGCTTGGCCTGCGGCTCGTGCGCGCCTTTGCCAGCCAATTGAGTGCGGTTGTTGAAACCACCGACACGAATAACGAATATAAAGTCGTAACGAGTTTCGATCTCGAAGATTTCGACCCGGAACCAAGAGAAGGCTGACCGCCCGTGCCGGAGAACCATTCAGGCACTGCGCCGCATCTGATGATCACCGCGGCGGAAGCGTATCCGGTTCTCGAGCGCTGTTTTCTCGGCGCAAGGGAGGCGATCTCGGCGGGGTTCAGAGTTTTTGATCCGGCGACACGCCTTCGCTCCGAAGAGGCGTTGTCGGTAGGGAAGACATGGGCCGATCTGGTCTCCCACACCCTGGCCCGCGGCATCCGCTTTCGCCTGATCCTGTCGGATTTCGACCCGGTTGTGCGCCCTGCCCTGCATCGGGCAACCTGGCGCTCCGCCCATCAGTTGCGCAAGGCGGCCATACGTGCGGGTCGGCCCGAGTTGCTGGAGGTCATCCCGTCGATGCATGCCTCACGTCTCGGGATTGTGCCGCGCCTGTTCTTCTGGCCGAAGATCCTGGGCGAGATCCGCGAAGAGCTGGACCGACTGAATGCCGGCACCCACGAGGAGGCCGAAGCCGATCTGGCCCTGATGCCGGGCCTTGCCCCCCATATCCGCGGAACGCATCCCGATCTGAAGGTTCGACCCTGGCCGATCCCGCCGCTGGTGCCGGCCACCCATCACCAGAAAGTCGCCGTTTTCGACGATGACACGCTCTTCATCGGCGGGCTCGATCTGGACGACCGCCGTTTCGACACGCCCGAACACGATCAGCCCGGCCCGGAAACCTGGGCGGATATGCAGATCCTTCTGCACGGACCGGTTGCGAATGCGGCCAGACGGCATCTTGATGAACTCCGCGACGTGGTGGCTGGAAAGAAACCTCCGTCGCCTCAGCCCCGCTTGCTCCGCACGCTGTCGACCAGACGCGAGCGGCAGGCGTTCCGCATGTCGCCCAAGACAGTTCTGTCTGAAATCGAGACTGCGCATCGCGAACAGATCGCACAGGCCGAAACACTGATCTATCTTGAAACGCAGTTTCTGCGCAGCCGTCCCATCGCGCAGGCTCTCGCAAGGCGGGCGCGCGAGAACCCCGATCTTCAGGTGCTTCTTGTGCTGCCTGCGGCCCCGGAAGAAGTGGCATTCGAAGGCGCAAGGAAGGGCGACTCGCGCTATGGCGAATATCTGCAGGCGAAATGCGTCGAAATGGTGGGCAAGGCATTTGGCCCCCGCGCCTTCTTCATGGCCCCGGGTCAGCCGCGCGAGACGCTCGAGTCTGGCCGTGCCACCGTTGCGGGCGCTCCACTGATCTATTTGCACTCCAAAGTCTCGGTCTTCGATGAAACGACGGCGATCATATCTTCGGCAAATCTGAACGGGCGGAGCATGCGTTGGGATACCGAAGTCGGCGTCCTGCTTGAAGACCCGGCGACCGTCCGGGAGTTGCGCAGCAAGTGCCTGCTACACTGGCTGCCCGACCAGCCCGAGGAGAGGTATCTGGACGCCGCGACGCTGGTCAGCGCGTTCCGTGATCTTGCCCACCGGAATGCGAACACCCCGCCCGAGGATCGGATCGGTTTCGTTTTGCCCTACCCCTTGGCACCGGCCAAACGGTTTGGTCGCAACTTGCCCGGTGTGCCCGAGGAAGTTGTCTGAGCGGCGCGACCGCGCTTGAACAGAACCATCCCCCATACCAGAAGCGGGATGGCGATGACGCCTCCGATTGGCCCCCAAAGCCACAACCAGCATACCAGAGACAGAAATACCATGAGCGGGTTCACCGACATCTGCCGCCCCACAAGCGCAGGCGTCACGAACTGCCCTTCGGTCATGTTCATCAGCAGATAGGCCGCCGCCGGAGCAAAACTCATCGGGCCTTCAAAGGCTATCAAACCGCCCAGAAGCAGGGCCAGCGCAAAGACTGCGGGGCCGAGATAGAGGATAAAGTTCACCAGAAACGCGACGAAGCCCCAAAGGGGCGCATAGGGCATCCCCAGAAGCAGCATGACGCCGGTGACCAGAAGCCCGAAACATCCGTTGATCACGGTGATCGTCAGAAAGTACCGGGAGACTTCGCGCTCCGCCTCAAGCATGTCCGAGGTGGTCAGTGGAAAGCTGGGGCTGGAGCTGATCCAGTCATAAACCTCGCGCCGGGCCAGCAGGAAGAAGTAGAGTGTTCCGACGAAAATCATCACCGCTGCGGCAAATCCCGGCGCAAGGAACAACGCGTCGGTGATACTGGGTAAGGCAATCTCCTCCTCCGCGGCGTCGCCGGTCCCCGTTGCAGCCTGCGGCGAGTCGTTCAAAGCCGTCGCTACCTCCGCCGAAACCTGATCGAGCCCGCGCAAAGCATAACGGATATTGCTGACGATCTCGCGCAACTCCTCCCAGATGATCGGAGCCCGGCGGATGGCATTGCTCAGAAGCGGCTCCAGCAGCACAAACAGCGCAAGCAGGAAAAGGATCGAAGCGAAAAGTGCCAAAAAGGCGCTGAGTGCACGCGGAGCGCCCAAACGGTCGATCCGCCGTGTCACCGGCGACAGAACAACCCCCATGACAAGGGCAAGCAGGATGGGAGCAAGGATTGCTGATGCCAGTTTCAGCGCAGCCACGACTGCGAATGCTGCCAGAATCCAGACCGGCAGAGAGGCGATGCGCGAACGGCTCATAGTCTATCCTTTTCTTGTTCTAACGCCATCCAAAGCGGATTAGTTCCCGGCCTGGAGGAACAAGGTTGCCCGGGTCCGCGTTATCCATACACTACATCTCAACAAGGAGCGCTGCTATGAACTGGGACCAAGTCGAAGGTAAATGGAAGCAACTCAAGGGCCGTGCAAAAGAAAACTGGGGCAAGCTCACCGATGACGAGCTGGACCAGGCGGAAGGCAACCGCGAACAGCTTGAAGGCGCGATCCAGCAGAAATACGGCAAGACCAAGGAAGAGGCGCGCAAGGAAGTCGACGAGTGGATCAAGAAGATGTGACGCTCGACGAAATCGGCGCCTTCCCAGGCGAGAAGACGGCCAGTTGTTCCCGCAACTGGCCATTTTTCTGTGAAGCCGCGCCACATGCTGCAACATGCGGGGACCGGTCCGAGTAGCCGTCCGGTCGAAATCTCGGCGTCTTGCGGGAACAAACTCCCGAGCTACCGCGTTCATGGGGAATGAATATGCCTTTTCGTGCCGACCCGCTGGACCTTCCGACCCCCACCGACATGAGCGGAGACCGCCGCAAGGTCGGAGTTGAAATCGAACTCGCCGGTCTTTCCGAAAAAGACCTCGCACATCTCATTGCGGAGGAATGCGGCGGGACGGTCGAAGAAGAGGCCGCTCATGAATTCCGGGTGCGCGATACGGATCTTGGCGAAATCCAAGTCTATCTCGATACGGCATTCCGGAAGTCCGCCACCAGCAAATGGCACGAGGTCGGCCTTGATCTCGCGCGCGAGATCGTCCCGGTGGAGATCGTCACGGCACCTCTTGACCCGAACCAGTTGGGCCGCCTCGACCGCATATGCGCCATGGCGCGCGAAAACGGTGCGATCGGAAGCCGCAGCGGATGGCTTCTGGGGTTCGGAGTGCATCTCAACGTTCAGATCACGGGCGAGCGTCTGGCGGACATACTCCCCACGTTGCAGGCCTATGCCCTTTGCGAAGACGTGTTGCGGCACACAGACCCCATCGACACCTCGCGACGTCTTCTGCCCTTTGTCGACCCCTACTCCCGCGCCCTTGTCGATTGCCTCGCCAAGGCGGATTTCCGGACGATCGGCGATCTCATTGCCGCCTATCTGGATACAGACCCGACGCGGGATCGCGGGCTCGACATGCTGCCGATCTTCAAACATATCGATCAGGGGGCAGTGGATGCCGCCGTTCACGGCCTGTCGCCGGTCAGCGCCCGGCCCGCCTATCATTACCGGCTGCCCGATTGCCGCATCGACGAACCGGACTGGTCGGTCGGCGCGGAATGGGCCCGGTGGGTTGCCATCGAGCGCATCGCCGAAGACGATGCGGTGTTGGCGGAGCTTGCCTTCGCATGGGCCGGTCATCGCACGGCTCTCACGACCTTGCGGACGGACTGGGCGCGGACGGCCATGGAAATCCTTTCCCAATACGGCCACAGGGAGCTGCTGCCATGAAGCCGCGGATCGGCGTCACGGTCTCTCATCGCTCGGGCTGGCGGATCTTTCCGCTGATGGCTTTGGGTGTCTGGCTTGCGGGTGGCAAGGCGCTTCGCTGGCAGAGCGTCGAAGACGTGGATATCTCCGCGGTCAGCGGGGTCATCATCGGGGGTGGCGACGATATCGCACCTGCGCTTTACGGCGGGGAGATCGTGATCGGCGCGCGGCTTGACGAGGCCCGAGATGAAATGGAGAAAAGCGTTCTGGTACAAGCTTTTGACGCGGGCTTGCCGATCCTCGGCATTTGCCGTGGCTCCCAGATGCTGAATGTGGTTCTGGGTGGGGATCTGGATCAGGACGCCTACGCCACGACCGGCGGGCGGCGCTTCAACACCATCCTGCCGAGAAAATCTGTCCATATCAAACCGGGGTCGCGGCTGGCCCGAATCGCGGGCTCAGATGTGATGAAGGTCAATGCGATGAACACGCAGGCCGTCTGCAAGCTGGGGAAAGGTCTTGAGGTGGCCGCCCGCGATGAGGACGGCATGATCCAGGCAGTCGAACGGGTGAGGGAGCCCTTTGCGCTTGGCGTTCAGTGGCACCCGGAGCATCTGTTTTACGCGCGCCGCCAGCGCGCCCTCTTCGGCGCACTGGTGGCCGCTGCCAAGGCCTGCCAGCAGGATCGCCCGCAGCTTGGCGCCGTCGACCGGCAGGACGCGCAGGCCGACCCCGCCTGATATCGGGCAGCTATTGGAACATTTCTTCATCTTTTTGCGTTTAGCCTTGAATCCGAAACAACGGAGGGCCCTGAAATGACCTTGGACATGCTCCTGATAACCGCAAGCGGCCTGGTCTTCGTGGCCGTCACGATCCTTGCGATCACCGCCAGACGCAAGTCGGAAAACGGGATCGACAAGGCGTCGAGGGTCAGATCCGACCTGTCCGACCATGACCGGAACCGTGACGGACCGAACCGCCGCTAATCTCACAACGCGGCACAAAAAGGGGCACCGCCTTCAGCGGTGCCCCTTTTTCTTTTTCGGATGTTTCAGGTTTTAGAACATGGCGTGGCCTGCCGTTGTCAGCGCTGCGCGGCATCCTTCGCGCGGGCCACGACCCGCTCCCCCGCGTCGCGCAGCTTGTTTTCTGCGGTTGCCACGGCCTCTTCCCCGTCGGGCAGATCCTCGGCAACCTCCGCTGCCATGGTCTTTGCCTCGTCCAGCGCGGCCTCGCCCATGCGCCTGGCGCGTGCGACTTCCTCGTGCCAGACCCGTTCTGCCTCTGCCAGCAATGCGTCGCGATGCGCACCGAACTGCTCATCCTCGATTTGCGTGCGCGGCAGGGTCATGGCGGCAGCAGCCCCCACAACGGCGACCGCCGCTCCGACAAGCAGAGGATGTTCGGCGAAGATCTTCTGCCCGCCCGCGGTGGCTCTGGACGCCGCCGCCTCGATCCGGGCCTGAGCGGATATCGCCTTCTGACGCGCCGCGATCACCCGTGCGCGGGCCACATCGCTCAACTCCGCCGTCCCGTCATAAAGCGTTTCACGCATTTTGGCGGCGCTGCGGGCCACCTGGTTGCGGGCGCGCTCGAATGTCGACGGATCTTCCTCGGCGAACCGGTCTTTCCTGATCGCGGCATCCGCAGCTTCGACCCGGGCGGTGAAATTCTGCGGGTCCGTGTCTTCCGCGAACCCGCGCGCCGTGGGGCGCGTGGTCGTGTCATAGGTCGCAGGCGAAGGCTTCGACTTCGCGGAGGACGCCCCACCCAGCACCAGCCAGGCAAGGCCCGCGCCGACAAGGCCCACGGCCACGGGGTTTTCCCGCACACCGCGCACCAGCGTTTCGGCCACCTCGCCGCCATGGGTCTTGATGGTCTCGGTCACCGTTTCAACCAGCTTTTCAGGCGAAAACTGCTCTGTAAGTTCCGAAAGGCTCTCGGCCAGCGCGCGGCGTTCCTGCGCGATTTCGGTCTCGATATCTGCAGCGGATTTCTCATTGGTCATGGATGCTCTCCTTAAGGGTCGCAAAATCGTTGGAGATTGTCTCGACCGTCTCGGTCGGGGCAAATCGGGTTGTCTTGAGAATGCTGATCCCCCTCGCGCCCAGCACGGCGGCGATCAGCAGCACCACACCGGCGACGGACAGTGCCGCCCATCCGGGTGTCAGTCCAAGCTCGACAAGGCCGGCAACCGCCGCCCCCGCAAGCACGTTCAGCGCGCTCAACAACAAGATGGCACCGATCACCAGCAAGCCGATCGCAAAAGCGGCGCGATTGACCTTTTCGCTCATCTCGGCCTTCGCCAGTTCGAATTCCTTCCGGATCAGCCGGCTCAGATGCAGCAGGACCGATGAGATGAGCGACCCGGACTCCTTGGTATCGGGCGTGTCGGTCATGCGCGGTCATCCCCCAGTTGCGCGGGAGCGGGCTGCGGAATGTGATGCGGCTGGATATCGCTCTGCATCGTCGGCTCGGGGCTGCTGGCCTTCAGGAAACGTCCGGCCGCGATGCCGAGAATGGCCGCACCACCGAGGAAGGCCGCCGGGTTGCGGCGGGCAAAGCTCGAAAGACGCGTGGCGATCGTGCCCAGATCAGCCTCGCGAACCGCATCGGCGGTCCGGTCCAGTTGCCTTGCCATCGCCGCGACGGTTTCGGTATGCGGCGCGTCCTCCGTCATGCGCTCGGAGGCCCGCGAGACGCCATCGGCGACAGCGGTGATCTCGTCGGCCAGGCGCGCCTTCACACCGGAGGCTTCGGCTTCGACCTGCGCACGCGCATCATCCGCGGCAGCCGACGCCGCCGATTTAAGGTCTTCGGCAGTGGATTTGGCGCGCGATTGCGCAGCCTCCTTGGCTTCAAGCGCCTTGGATTTTACGGTTTGCTTCGCTTTCTCGATCTCTGTCATGGGGTCCTCCAATGCTGAGCTGGCCGGGGGTCTGCGTCACGGCGCCCGTTCGGTCGCGGGCTCATCGAGCTCCGCGCCGAAGCCGGTCTCGTCCGGGTCCGTCGCAATCGTCAGAAAGAGAAGAAAGAGCAGCACCGCGAACACGACGACCCCGGCAATTCCGAAAAGAGCGCCGCGATGACGTTTCGCCTGTTTCTGGACGTCTGTGTCCGGGGCGCTCATGTCTTTCTCCGATTCCTTCGTCAGGGATGAAACGTTTCCAAGGCCCGGAAAGTTCCATGGCTCTCCCGCAGACGGCGCAGCTTCGGATCGACCGCTCACGGCGTCGATCCATGACTGTTTGGGGGACGGGGTTTCTCTCGTGGGGACCCGCGGGCCGCTCTTCAGCGCGCCCCGAAAGCCTCCAGAGAAAGGAGACTGCGCAACCCGGCGATCTGCCCGGTTTCCGCCAGTACTTCGGAAGGCCGCTCCAGAAAGGACGCGACCGGATCATGATGCACGATGCCGCCCGCGGCTTCGATCAGCACAAGCCCCGCCGCCGCGTCCCAGATGTTGAGCATCGGCTCATGATAGGCATCGAACCACCCCGCCAGAACCCCGAGAAACCCGATGGTCGCGGCCCCGTGGCGGCGGTGCTCGATACCATCGGCCAAAAGCGCCTCGATCCGGGCAAGATACTCGGGAAGCGATCCGCGCGAGGAATATCCCAGAGCTACGATCGGGCCAATGGGCCGCGCCGCGTCAAGGCGGATTTCGACACCGTTCAGACAGGCCTTGCCCCCGCGCGTGGCGGCGGCGGTCAGGCCCAGATCCGGGGCGTGGATGACCCCGACGGTCAGCGCCTTCCCGTCGAAATAGGCGATCGAGATCGCCCAGTCCGGCGTGCCGCGGGCAAAGTTCACCGTCCCGTCAATCGGATCGACGATCCAGCAGGCCCGGCCCACGCCCGTCCGCCCCTCTTCCTCGCCCAGGACGGAGGCGGCGGGATCAGCGTCGGCCAGCCGGTTCCGAACCAGCGCCTCGACGGCGTGATCGGCGGCGGTAACAAGGTCCATCGGCCCCTTTTCGGTGATCTTGAGCCGTTCCGGATCGGACCGAAGGGACCGCGCGAGATCTCCGGCCTCGTTGGCAAGCGAAACGGCCAGGGCCAGGCGATCAACGGTCATGTCTGGTGGTTCCCCGATAGACTGGCACAAGGGTCTGGGTCACGGTGCGCGGCGCCATGTCGATATCGGCGGCGCGTTCCTTCAGCAGCCGCATCGCCAGCGCGGCCTGCTCTTCCAGATCCTGATGGACGGTCGACAGATCATACGCGGCCCATCCGGCCTGTTCGATATCGTCAAAGCCGACAAGCTGGATCTCGTCGGGCACCGCACGGCCAAGGTCGAAGCGCAGCGCATCCAGTGCCCCCATCGCAATCAGATCCGTCGCGCAGAAGAGCCCATCGACCCCCTCCAGCGCCGCGGATTGCGCCTTCAGCGCGATCCGCGCACTGCCATAGGCCTGATCGTCGGCCAGGAGCATCCTGCAGGGCACCCCGGCAGCCTCGGCACGGGCCATGAACGCGCGGATGCGCCCGGCGACGGAGAAGGTTTCCACCCTCGGCGCCAGACAGGCCAGATTGGTCGCGCCCGAGGATCGGAGCATGTCGAAGACCAGTTTACCACTGGTTTCACTATCTGCGACGATCCTGTCGCCCCAGCTTGTCTTGCCCGCCCGGTTGATCAGAACCACCGGCAGGCCAAGGCGCCCGCAATCCTCGATCAGGGCGCTTGGCGGCGTGTCCGAGGTCACGATCATTCCGGCCACGCTATAGCCAAGAAGCCCGTCGATCAGCCCCCCCACCTCGTCCGGTTTTTCGGCCGTGAGCAGCATCGGCCGGAACCCCTCCCGGATGAGAGACTGCCCCAGAAGGCGCACCTGCCGCGACCGAAGCGGTGTGTCCAGCCGCGACGCGACCAGACCCACGATTCCGGAATGCTGGCCTTGCAGACCGCGTGCCAGCGAGTTGACCCGGTAGCCCAGTTCGGTGGCGGCGGCGTGAACCTTCTGCCGCGTCGCGTCGGCGATATGGGCCCCGGGCGTGTAAGCCCGCGAGACCGCGGAGCGCGACACCCCGGCCAGCCGGGCGACATCGAAGGAGGTGGGTTTGCGTTTCGGGCCGTCGGTCATGAAACGTCACATGCCGCAAGGTGCCGCCGAAAGGCGAAGGGATCGTCCAGATTGACCATATCGGGGCGCATCGCGATGATCCGATCGAAGATATCAGGCGTCTTTTCCATGTAGGCGACCATGCTGCGCATGCGACCCCCCCGGAGTGTCGCGACCTCCAGCGGATCGTCGCCCGGCAGGAATTCGATCAGATCGGCACCATAATCGTCAATGGCGGCTTGCAGGTCGGGGTAATCCTGCCGACGTGCCATGATCCGCGCGGTCGGCGCGAGAGACCGCAGGTTGCGCAGAAAATTGCGGTTGAAGGACCAGAAGAACACCCGCTCCTGCAGCCCGGCCTCAGTCACCTGATCCCAGACCGGCGCGGGCGGGGCCGATTTGAGCTCCAGATAAAGCTGCCCGTCATGTTTCAGCGCAACCGCCAGCACCTCTTGCAGGGTCGGTATCCGCGTGCCGGCAAAAAACGGGTCGAACCAACCGCCCGCATCCAGCGCCCGCAACTCCGCCAGCGTCATCGCCGGGACCGGGCCGGTGCCGGAGGTCGTGCGATCCAGCGTCGGGTCATGGATCACGACGATCTCGCCATCGGTCGTGAGGTGCAGATCGACCTCCGCATGGGAAAAGCCCGCGGCCAGCGCGCATTCCACTGCCGGCAGTGTGTTTTCCGGAGCGATCTTGTTGGCCCCGCGATGGCACACGACCTCCACCGGCCATGTGGCGGGCGGGCGAAACGGGTTCACCAGTTCCGGCATGTCCGAGCAGATACCGGTGACCGGGCGCGTTCGGATCGCGGCCATGCGCACCGGGTCTTCCTCATGCCAGAGCACAACCCGCTGACCATCCGCAAAGGCACGCCGAAAGAAGCTCTCGATCAGGGTATCCTGCGGGCGTTCCATCCGTTCCCAGCACAGATGGATGACATCCGCGCAGGGCGCATGGCCGTGCGGATCGGCCCCAAGCGGTACCAGCGCTGCAATCGGATAGGGGCAACCGGCATGGCGCAGCAGATCGGTCACATCGGTATCGAAGGCGCCCAGAATGGCAAGGTCGATCTTGTGGGTCTTAAGCCAGTCCAGCGTGGACAGGCTGGCATTGATGTCCTTGATATCGGCGTAGATACCCGCGCCGCTTTCCGCCGCCAGCGCCAGAACATCCGTAAGAAGCGGGCAATCGGGTTGGGCTTTGCGCAATTCGGCCAGCGTTACATTGGCGACCGCGCGGCCATCGCCCAGCACCGGATCGTGGAAGGCCACAACCGCGCCATCCGCCGTCATCCGGATATCGACCTCCCACATGTCGGCGCCAAGCTCCGCGGCCTTGCGGAACGCCGCAAGCGTGTTGTCCGGCGCATAGGCGGAGGCGCCGCGATGCGCGATCGCATAGGGTCGCGGCGGCAGTGGCTGGTCGATCACAGGCGGGCCCCCTCCGGTGAGAATGCAAGTATGCGTTTGGCATCGACCCCCCAATCGACCCGCTGGCCAAGGGCATGCCCGGTGCCCGAGGGCAGGATCGCGCGTAATTCCGCACCGGAGGCGAGGCGGATATCGACCAGCTCCTCCCTGCCCTGCGGCTCGACAAAGACGATCTCGCCCTCCAGCCCGGTGCCGAATTGTGGGCCGACATGTTCGGGCCGGATGCCAAGCGTGATCTCGCCCCTGGCCTGCAACCCGTCCGGCCGCGCGATCCGGAGTCCGTGCCCGAGATCGAGGCTGTCGCCCGATTGCGCCTGCACGAAGGAGATCGGCGGATTGCCCAGAAAACCCGCCACGAACTTGTCCGCAGGGTCCGTATACATCCCCATCGGCGTATCAAGCTGCACGATCCCCCCGTCCTTCATCAGCGCGATCCGGTCGCACATCGACATCGCCTCCACCTGATCGTGGGTGACGAGGATCGCGGTGATCCCGGTTTCGCGCTGTATGCGCCGGATCTCGGACCGCATTTCAAGCCGCAGCTTGGCGTCCAGATTGGCCAGCGGTTCGTCAAGCAGCAAAACATCGGGTTTGCGCACCATCGCGCGGGCCAGCGCCACGCGCTGCTGCTGCCCGCCCGACAGTTGCGCCGGGCGCCGGTCCAGCAGGTTCGAGATCTGCACAAGCTCCGCCATCCGGCCCACCTCATCGGTGATCTCGGATCTGGTCTTGCGCTGAACCCGCAGGGGAAAGGCGATGTTCTGGGCGACGGTCATGTGCGGGTAGAGCGCGTAATTCTGGAACACGACGCCGACCGGGCGCTGTTGCGCGGGCAGCCGTGTCACCTCCTCCTCTCCGAAATGGAGTGTGCCGCCATCCATCTTGTGAATGCCGCAGATCGCAAACAGCGTCGTGGATTTTCCGCAGCCCGACGGGCCGAGAAGCGCCATCATCTCGCCGCTTCGGACGGTCAGGTCCATCTTGTCGATCACCGTCACATCGCCGAAGCGTTTGGTGAATTTGGTCAGCCTGAGATCCATCAGCCCTTCGTACCTCCGCCGTAAATGTTCATGAGCTGTTTCTGGAACAGCAGGTAAATCAGGATCACGGGCAGAGAGTAGAACATGCCGACCGCCTTGAAGAGGCCGAAATCCTGGTTGGTATCGTCGTTGATCACGGCGTTCATGTAGGTCGCCAGAACCTGTGCCCCCGACCCGGGCGCCAAAACCAGCGGCAGCACAAATTCCGACCACGCCGCGAGGAAGGAGATGATCAGAAGCGCCGAAAGGCCCGGTTTGATCTGCGGCAGAACCAGTTCCCACCAGACGCGCAACCGGCTTGCGCCATCCTGTACGCCCGCCATCTCGATCTCCCAGGGTACAGTGTCGTAGAAGCCCTTCATGATCCAGATGCCAAAGGGCAGTTCCAGCGCCGCCTTCACCAGAATGATCCCCAGAAGCGTATCATAAAGCCCCATCATCTGGAGGATGATGAATATCGCGATGATCAGGGTGACGGTCGGGAAAGCATGCAAGATGATCAGCCCGCCAAGAAAGAGGGGACGGGCCGGCAGGTTAAGACGCGACAGGGCATAGCCCGCCGTCAGCGACAGCGCACAGACAAGAAAGGAGGTGATGCTGGCAAACAGGAATGTGTTCAGCGTGACCCGCCAGATGGAGGGCCGCCCACTGTCGATACTGCCCCAGAGAAAGCGCCAGTTTTCAAGGTCCAATTCGCCCGGGATCAACGAGCCCGGTGCCGGTGCGGCGACACTTTCCACCACCTGGAACACATACATGATGATCAGCGGCAGTGAAAAAATGCCCAGTATCGCTACAAGATGCCAGATGCGCGCGTGTCCCGTCATTGCTCGATCCTCGGCTTGGCAACCAGTTCCTTGAAGTTGAAAAAGCGCAGATAGAGCGCCGACAGCACGATGCCGATCACCACGAGGATAAGCGCGAAGGCTGCACCAAGCCCGTATTGCAGATTGCCGCCGTAATTGCTGAGTGCCGTATGATAGGCAGCCAGCGCCCAGACCTCGGTGGTGCTTCCCGGCCCGCCATCGGTGGCAAGCAGAATATACTCGAATGATGTCAGCAGGCTAAGAGTCTGATAACACGTCAGGAACAGGATCGGCCAGCGCATCTGCGGCAGGATGATGTAGCGCACCTGCTGCCAGCGGTTCGCACCATCCACCTCCGAGGCGTAGAGCATCGGAAGCGGTATCGCCTTGATCGCCGAGGAAAACAGGATCATCCCGAGCGACGCACCGACGAAGCCGTTGATCAGGATGATCACGGTCCAGGCGTGGGTGGGCGTCTGCATCATCCAGTTCTGCTGCGGGACGCCGAACCAGCCGGTGACCGTGGCAATGAAGCCGTTGTCCCAGGTGAACCAGTTCCACATCAGCACATACATGACCGGCGGCAGGATGCGGGGCAGGAACCAGATCGAACGGAAAACGTTCGCAAGCTTGAGCGGCAGGTAGAAGGTCGAGATCGCCAGAAAGAGGCCAAAGGTGATGTTGAACGCCAGCGTGCAGACCACATAGAACGCGGTGTTCAGCGCATATCGCAGGGTCGAAGGCAGCTCGAAAAGAAGCGAGAAGTTATCGCTGGTCCAGATCCAGCCTGTATAGGCCGCGGTGACAAGCGCATCATGATCCGAAGGGTCGATGCCCGTGTCCGAAAGGGCGTCGCGAAACGCGGCTTCTGTGTCATATCTCTCGCCGACGATCGTGACGGCGAAAAGGTCGGCGGCGGCCTTGCGCTCGCGGGTGTTGCGGATCGGGTTGTTGTCCAGATCGCGCAGCAGGCGCTCCAGATCGCGGCGAGCCTCGAACGTGTCGCCAAAGTAGTCCTCGCGCAACTCCTGCGCACGGTCTGCGCCGAACGCGGCGGCCATTCGCGCCAGCCCGACCTCGGTAATCGCGTATCCCGCCGCGTCAAGCTGCACGACGGTTTCCGCGCTCACGCCCTGTGCGGGCAGGTCGCGCAGATCGGTTTCAATGATCAGGTACTCGCCACCGCTAATGCCCGTTGAGGTGGACATGTTCGTGAAGGAGAATACCGCGGTCAACAGGACCGGCAGAAGAAAGAACAGCGACACCGCGACAAGTGCAGGAGCCAGAAAACCGATACCAAGCAGGCGGACGCGCATGACGGAGACCTCTTTGCAGGGAGGGATCGGGGCGCCGTTCTTCAGCGCCCCGATCCCAGGTGGCCGCCCTAGCGGATGATCAGATCGTCGCCCAGGGTCGCGCGCATCTGCGCCTCGACCTCTGCTACGGCCTCCTCGACACTCTGGGTACCGCTCCACGCGGATTCCAGACCGCTGAACATCGCCTCGGAAAAGGCCCCGTATTGCAGATGGTTGGGTTGCGCATTGGCCGAAGCCAGCAGCACCTCGGTCGCCTCTGACGCCCATCTGTCGCCGCTGTAGAGATCCAGATCCTGCTGCACCTGCGCCACCGCAAGATGGCTCGATTTGATCGCGTGCAGCGTGTTCAGGCGCGGCTCGGTCGCGATGGCCACCAGCCGTGCGGCAATCTCTTCGGCCCGGTCATCGTCCTGATCGGTCAGCAGATAGACAAGCGGATGCGTGATGGTGTTGGGGCGGCCGGCATCATTGCCCGCCGGGATCAGCGAAAACTGGATCGTGTTCCAGAAATCCTCGTTCCCCTCGCGGCCATAGCGGCCGAAATGCCATGTCCCGCCATGCCAGAATGCGGCGCGTCCATTGGCAACCTCGTTGTACCACTGGTCCCAGTCGGTGCCGATATGGTTCTGCCGGGTCACGCCCGCCTCCACCGCGTCGACGAAGAACTGGTAGAATTCGGTCATTGCCGCCCGGTCGAAGACCAGTTGCCCGGTTTCCGGGTCGATCAGTTCACCGCCGAAGGATTGGTAGAACTGCGCATAGTCCGGCCCGTTGGAGACCCGCGGGTAAAACCCGTATCCTTCCTCGACAAGGCCCATTTCGACGGCGCGGGTGGCATCGGCCAGCATGTCGCGGAGTGTGTAATCGCCGCTGGCAACCATGTCGGGCAGGGCGTCGATCTGCTCTTCGGTATAGCCCAGCCCGCTCATCGTTTCGCGCCAGAAGAAGAAAGGTCGCGATTCGGAATCCTGCGGCACACCCCACTGCGTGCCACCGAAGGCGGCAATTTCCATGAGGTTCGGATAGACGTTGTTCAGCGGCCAGGCATCCAGATCGACATAATCCTCCACCGGCACGATGTATCCGGCCTGGCTCCACGGGGCGATGTCGAGATGCGAGGTGACAACGATATTGGGCGCGGTTCCGGCCTCGGCGCCAAGTGTCACGGCCTGTTTGAATTCATCCCATCCGGCGAAATCCCAACGCCCATCAACGGTGATGTCGATCTCTTCGCCCCGGATCGCGGCTTCGCGCTCCAGAATATCGGCGGCCATCTCGATCGCCTCGACACGGTAACTGTCGTTGTCGTTTGAGCCGCCGGCCCAGACGGTGATGGTGATTTGCTCGGCAAGGGCCGGAGCCGCGAAAGCAGCGAGCGTCGCGGCGATTGCCGTGCTGCGGGTCAATATGGTCATCAGTTTCTCCAAGGAAGAATTGTGGCAGAGAATGCGTCAGTGTGCACACGTGTGCAGAGCCTCTTCGATTCTTGTAACACCATCAAGACAATGTTTGCCGCTACGTAAGCCGGCAGATGCGGGCCGGACCCTGAAAACGGCCGCGCCACACGCCGCGATCCGCTTGCCTGACATCTGGTCAGGTCATCTCGCGGGCAGACCACCGGGCGCCAATCGGCACGCCCGCCAAGCCCCTCTCCCGGCCCGAAAAGAGTTCAGGTGACCTTGTTCGCCGTCTTGTAAGCCGGATCGTCCCAAAGCCGATTGGCCATGATATCCTGCAAGATGCCCGCGGCCGCCACAATATCGTCCTCGTCCAGATATAACGGGGTAAAGCCGAAGCGAATGATGTCCGGCGCGCGGAAATCGCCGATGACACCACGGGCGATCAGCGCCTGCATCGCGGCATATCCCTCAGCAAACGCAAAGGAAACCTGGGAACCCCGCATCGCCGGATCCCGGGGGCTGGCCAGCACCAGTTCCGGGCAGCGGGCTTCAACCTCCTGAATGAAGCGTTCCGACAGGCGGATAGAGGCGGCCCGGATTTCATCCATCGTCACGCCTTTCCAGACGGACATCGCCTCCTCCAGTGCACTCATCTGCAGAACCGGTGGCGTACCGACGCGCATCCTCTCGACACCCGAGGCCGGGCGATATTCCAGATCGAAGGCGAAAGGCGCATCATGGCCCATCCATCCCGACAGGGCAGGCCGCACATGATCCAAGATGTCGGGCCGCACATAGATGAAGGCCGGCGCACCTGGGCCCCCATTGAGATACTTGTAGCTGCATCCGACCGCGAATTCGCAGCGCGACCCGGTCAGATCCACAGGCAGCGCGCCCGCCGAATGGGCCAGATCCCAGATCATCACCGCCCCGGCATCATGGGCCCGCCTTGTCAACTCCGTCATGTCGTGTTTTCGGCCCGTGCGGTAATCGACTTCCGTCAGCATCACCGCCGCCACGGTCTCGTCCATTGCGCCCGCGACGTCCTCGGGGTCCACGATCCTCAGCTCGTGGCCTTGCCCGAGCGAGGTCAGAAGCCCCTTCGCCATGTAAAGATCGGTGGGGAAATTGCCGCTGTCGGACAGGACCACCTTTCGGTCCGGGCGCATCTCCAACGCCGCCGCCAGCGCCTGATAGACCTTGATCGACAGGGTATCTCCCATCATGACGCTGCCCTCCGGCGCGCCGATCAGCGCGGCCACCAGATCGCCAACGCGACCGGGCTGATCCATCCACCCGGCGTCGTTCCAGCCGCGGATCAGGCTTGTGCCCCATTCCGCTCCGATTACATCCGCCACCCGCGCCCTGACCGATTTCGGCAAGGGACCAAGTGAGTTGCCATCGAGATAGATCACGCCCTCGGGCAGATCGAACAGGTCCTTTCTGGGTAATGTTGACATGGTCTAAAGCCCTCCGCGCAGGTGCCAGAGTTCGGGAAACAGTTCCACCTCCAGCATACGGCGCAGATATTGCACACCGCTGGTGCCGCCGGTACCGCGTTTGAACCCGATGACGCGCTCCACCGTCGTGACATGGTTGAACCGCCATCGCCGGAAGTAATCCTCAAGATCAACCAGCTTCTCGGCCAGCTCGTAGAGTGTCCAATATGTTTCCGGGGCCCGGTAGATCTTGGTCCAGGCCGCGATGACGGTCTCATCGGATTGATGCGGCGCATCCATCCGGAACACCGAGGGGTCGAAGGAAATCCCGGTTTCTCCCGAGAGCGCGTCGAGCGCCACATGATAGAGCGAGGGCCGCGCCAGTTCGTCCTGCAACAGCCGGTGCAGTTCGGGCCTGTGTTCGTGCATCTTCATCATGCTGGTGTTGCGATTGCCAAGCGCATATTCGATCAGACGGTACTGGTGCGACTGAAACCCCGACGAGTTGCCCAACGCCTCGCGGAAGGTCGTGTAATCGCTTGGCGTCATCGTGCGCAGCACATCCCAGGCCGAGTTCAGCTGATCGAAGATCCGGGCGACCCGCGTCAGCATCTTGAAGGCCGGCTGGAACTGCCCGCGGCCGATCAGATCGCGGGCCGCCGATATCTCGTGCAGCACAAGCCGCATCCACAGCTCGGAGGTCTGGTGCTGAATGATGAACAGCATCTCGTCATGGGCGTCGGACAGAAGATGCTGCGCGCCCAGCACCTGATCCATCCGCAGATAGTCGCCATAGCTCATGTCTTTCCTGAAGGACATCTTGGCACCGTCTTGGGTGGGGTCGTAGGCATCGGTCATGGTGTCACCTTTTTGGGTGCGGTCAATGTGGTCAGGAGGCGGCTTTCGGCGTCGGCCAGCGCCGAGATAACCGAGAAATGGTCCTGCCCCGGCTCGTAGACCTCGCTCGTATCGGCGCCTTTCGCGCCCCAGATCTCGCCAATCAGGCGGGTCTGTCGAACCAGTTCCGGACGCTCGGCCGCCCCGACCCAGAAACAGATCGGGATCGTCTCGTACGGGTCCTGCAGCGCCGGGCTCTCCGCCACCGCCTCCGCCTCGCTCAGGCGCAGGGTCTCGTTCATGTCGGCCTGCAGAAGAGGGCGCAGATCATGAATGCCGCTGACCGAGATCACCCCTTCCAGCCGATCCAGCACCGGGCTGTCCAACGGGCCCGATCTGCACAGCATCCGGGATACGAGATGTCCGCCCGCGGAATGGCCGATGATCCGGATCGGGCCCGGCACCTCGCCTGCTGCCGCGGTGATCGCCGCGCCGATCTCCCGCGTGATGTCCGAAATGCGCGCCTCCGGTGCCAGCGTGTAGCTGGGGATCGCCATCGCCCAGCCGTGGGACAACGGACCGGCGGCCATATGCGACCAGAAGGACTTGTCCAGCGCCTTCCAATAGCCGCCATGGATGAACACAATCAGACCTTTCGGCTCTGTCCCCGGCGAGAACAGGTCGAAGCGGTTTCGCGGCCCCGGCCCATAAGGAATATCCAGCCGCGCGCGGCCTGCCGGCACCGCCCGGTCCCTATAGGCCGATGCCGCATCGGACCACAGATCGGCCAGCTTGTCGCTGCCGCGCACATAGCTGGAATTGTCGAACGCATCCGTCCAGTCGATCATCGCCCCTTCCCTTTCAACGCCCCTGTTAAACGTAATCGTTAGGCCTTTCAAAAATAAACTTCAAGCTTAAAATTTTATACTTGAAATACTTCCTATGCCGGTTAAGATGATTCCTATTAACAGAAGCGCCACAAGCCAGCGCCGAGCAATCAGGGAGACGAAGATGCGCATCGCATGTCTGGGAGGGGGTCCGGCAGGTCTCTACTTCGCCATCTCGATGAAACTGCGCAACCCGTCCCATGAGGTCACCGTTTTTGAGCGGAACAAGGCCGACGACACGTTTGGCTGGGGGGTGGTTCTGTCCGACGATGCGTTGGAGAACATGGCGCAGAACGATCCCGTCTCCGCCGCTGCGATCCGCGAAAACTTCGCCTATTGGGATGATATCGCGGTGGTCCATGACGGCCATCGCACCGTTTCCGGCGGCCATGGCTTTGCCGGGATCGGGCGCAAGAAGATGCTTCTGCTGCTGCAGGAGCGCGCGCGGGAGTTGGGCGTCGATCTGCGCTTCGAAACCCCCATCGGGCCGGTGGAAACCTATGCCGACGACTATGATCTTGTGGTGGCCTCTGACGGGATCAACAGCGCCGTACGCACCTCATGGGCGCAGCATTTCAAGCCGGAGGTGGATATCCGCGAGTGCAAGTTCATCTGGCTTGGTACCCATCAGAAATTCGACGATGCCTTCACCTTCATCTTCGAGAAGACGGCCCATGGATGGGTCTGGGTCCATGCCTATCAGTTCGATGACGACACCGCGACGGTGATCGTGGAATGCCAGCAGGACACATGGGACAGAATCGGGTTCGAGAAGATGTCGAAATCCGAAATCATTGCCAAATGTGAGGAGATTTTCGCCGATCATCTGAACGGCCATCCGCTCATGTCGAATGCCGATCATCTGCGCGGATCGGCGGTCTTCATGAATTTCCCCCGCGTGTTGTGCGAGAAATGGCACCACGAGAACGTCGTTTTGCTGGGCGATGCCTCGGCCACGGCGCATTTTTCCATCGGGTCGGGCTCCCGGCTGGCCTTCGACAGCGCCATCGCCCTGGCCGAGTTCCTGCATAGCGAACCGGACATGCGGCGCGCCTTCGAACGGTATCAGGACGAACGCCGCCTCGACGTGCTGCGCCTGCAATCTGCGGCGCGTAACTCGCTGGAGTGGTTCGAACAGGTCGAACGCTATCTCGACATGGACCCGGTGCAGTTCAACTACGCGCTCCTGACCCGGTCACAACGGATTTCGCACGAGAACCTGCGCCTGCGCGACCCGGACTGGCTTCGTTCGGCCGAAGGATGGTTTCAGCAAAAGGCCGGACTGCCCGCCGACGCGCCCGTCCGCCCGCCGATGTTTGCGCCCTTCAGGCTGCGCGAGATGGCATTGGACAACCGGATCGTCGTATCGCCGATGGCCCAATACAAGGCCGTGGATGGCTGCCCGACCGACTGGCATCTTGTCCATTACGGGGAGCGCGCCAAGGGGGGCGCGGGACTGATCTATACCGAAATGACCTGCGTGTCGGAAACCGGGCGGATCACGCCCGGCTGTCCCGGGCTCTACGCGCCCGAGCACGAGGCCGCATGGTCCCGTCTCGTTGATTTCGTCCATGCGGAGACCCGGGCGAAGATCTGCTGCCAGATCGGGCATTCCGGGCGCAAGGGCTCCACGAATATCGGGTGGGAGGGGATGGATACGCCGCTTGCAACCGGCAATTGGGATCTGATCTCCGCCTCCGCCATTCCCTGGTCCGGCGGCAACGCCACCCCCCGCGCGATGACCCGCGAAGAGATGGACCAGGTCCGCGATCAGTTCGTGGCCGCCACCCGAATGGCCGAACGGGCGGGCTTCGACATGATCGAACTGCATGCCGCCCATGGTTACCTGATCTCCTCCTTCATCTCTCCGGTGTCCAATGCCCGCGAAGACGCCTACGGCGGCAGCCTTGAAAATCGCCTGCGCTATCCGCTGGAGGTGTTCGCCGCGATGCGCGCCGTCTGGCCGGCGCCCAGGCCGATGTCGGTCCGGATCTCCGCCAATGACTGGGTCGGCGAAGACGGCGTGACCCCCGGGGATGCGGTGGAGGTCGCCCGGGCCTTCAAGGCCGCCGGCGCCGATATCATCGACGTATCCGCCGGACAGACGACGCCCGAAGCAAGGCCGGTCTATGGCCGGATGTTCCAAACCCCGTTTTCCGACCGGATCCGCAACGAGGCCGGTATCAGCACCATGGCAGTGGGCAATATCTACGAGGCGGATCATGCGAACTCGATCCTGATGGCGGGCCGCGCCGATCTGGTGGCCCTTGGCCGCCCGCATCTGGCCGATCCCTACTGGACGTTTCACGAGGCTGCGCGGATCGGTGACCGCCATGCCATCTGGCCCCTGCCCTACGAGGCGGGCCGCGATCAGGCCTGGCGACTGGCCGACCGCGAAGCGGAGGCGATCCGGGCATGAGCATGACAGGCAGACATATCGTCATAACCGGCGGAGGAACCGGGGTCGGCGCCGAAGTCGCGCTGCGCGCGGCTGCGCTGGACGGCAAGGTCACGATACTGGGCCGCCGTCCGGACCCGTTGCAGTCGATCGCCGACCGGACCGGCGCGCTGGCGCTCAGCTGTGACGTGACCGATGCAGACGCGGTCAGATCGGCGCTGGCCGAAGCCCGCGCGGCGCAGGGCCCCGTCGACATCGCCATAGCCAATGCAGGCGCGGCAGAGAGCATTCCGTTTTCGCGGATGGCTGTCGGGGATCTGACCCGCGACCTGTCGGTCAATCTGACCGGCGTCTTCAACCTCTGGCAGGCCGCCCTGCCGGACATGACGTCGCGCCGGTGGGGGCGGATGATCGCAATCGCCTCCACCGCCGGTCTCAAGGGATATCCCTATGTGTCTGGCTATTGCGCGGCCAAGCATGGCGTCGTGGGGCTGACCCGCGCCCTTGCGCTGGAACTGGCAAGAACCGGTATCACCGTCAACGCGGTCTGTCCCGGTTTCATCGAAACGCCGCTTCTGGACCGTTCCATCGCGACCATCGTCGACAAGACCGGGATGAGCGCCGAAGACGCCGCCAGCTCACTCCGCCGGAGCAACCCGCAGGACCGGTTCGTGCAGACGTCGGAGGTGGCCGAGGCGGTCCTCTGGCTCTGCTCGGACGGCGCGCAATCGGTCAACGGCCACGCACTCAGCATGTCAGGAGGTGAAATATGAATACCGATCCAAATCCGGACCCGTTCGAGCCAGAGAGCAAGGAGCGGCTGCGTCTCTGGTTGCGACTGCTGAAAACCACCCGTCTTGTCGAGGCCGAGTTGCGGGAACGGCTGCGGCTTGAATTCGCCACGACCCTGCCGCGCTTCGATGTCATGGCTGCCCTGCACCGCCATCCCAAGGGCCTGAAAATGAGCGAGCTTTCACGGTTTCTGATGGTGTCGAACGGCAATGTCACCGGCATCGTCGACCGGCTTGCCGAAGACGGGTTCGCCCTGCGGGAACAGGTCCCCGGGGATCGGCGGGCGGCCCGCGCGCGGCTGACCCAGAAGGGCAAGGAGGAGTTCATCCGTCAGGCCGAAGCGCATGAGGCGTGGCTGGATGCGATGCTGGCCGAGATCGGCCCGGACATAGCCAGCGACCTCAGTACCGCGCTGGCCCGCATTTCCGACAAGTTCGAGGATTGATCCCCATGGCCCGTCCCGACCCAGAGCATTTCCTCTGCCAGATCGAGAATGGCATCGCCACGGTCGCGCTGGACCGCCCGGAGCGGAAGAACCCGCTGACCTTCGATAGCTATGCCGAACTGCGCGACTGGTTCCGCGACCTGCCCTATGCGGAGGATGTGGATGCGGTGATCTTCGCCCCGAATGGCGGGAATTTCAGCTCGGGCGGGGATGTGCATGACATCATCGGGCCCCTGACCCGCATGAACATGAAGGAGCTTCTGGCCTTCACCCGGATGACCGGCGATCTGGTCAAGGCCATGGTCAATTGCGGCAAGCCCGTCATCGCGGCGGTCGACGGCGTCTGCGTGGGCGCGGGCGCGATCATCGCCATGGCATCGGATTTGCGGATTGCGGCCCCGGGGGCCAAGACCGCCTTTCTGTTCACCCGTGTCGGGCTTGCCGGTTGCGACATGGGCGCCTGTGCGATCCTGCCGCGGATCATCGGACAGGGGCGCGCGGCGGAACTGCTTTACACCGGCCGGTCGTTCACCGCCGAGGAGGGCGCGGCATGGGGGTACTTCAACCGCGTGGTTCCGGCCGAGAATCTCATGGAGACCGCGCAGGACATGGCGGCGCGCATCGCTGCCGGCCCCAATTTCGCGCATATGATGACCAAGACGATGCTGGCGCAGGAATGGTCCATGTCGATCGAACAGGCGATCGAAGCCGAAGCGCAGGCGCAGGCCATCTGCATGCAGACCGGCGATTTCACGCGCGCCTACGACGCTTTCGTCAAGAAGGAAAAACCGGTGTTCGAGGGGGAATGATGGCAGATAGAACCTTTCTCGACTGGCCGTTTTTCGAGCCTCATCACAAGACGCTGGCGCAGGAGCTGGACCTTTGGGCCGCCCGGCATCTGGGTGATATCGACCATGGGGATACCGATGCGGCCTGCCGCGCGCTCGTCGCGGCCCTGGGAGAGGCGGGCTGGCTGCGCCACAGCGGCGCGGCAGACGGCGAAACGCTGGATGTGCGCACGCTTTGCCTGATCCGGGAAACGCTTGCGCGTCATGACGGTCTGGCCGATTTCGCCTTTGCCATGCAGGGGCTGGGAACGGGTGCGATTTCCCTTTTCGGCACAGAAAGCCAGAAAGCCGAATGGCTGCCGCTGACCCGGTCGGGAAAAGCCATTTCCGCCTTTGCACTGACGGAGCCGCAATCGGGCTCGGATGTGGCGAATTCGACGATGACGGCCAGGCGCGACGGCGATCATTTCGTCCTGAACGGCGAAAAGACATGGATCTCCAACGGCGGCATAGCCGATGTCTACACGGCTTTCGCCCGCACGGGCGAGGCGCCGGGCGCGAAGGGGCTCTCGGCCTTCGTCCTCCCCGCCGATCTTCCGGGCCTCGACGTGGTCGAACGGCTCCAGACCATTGCGCCCCATCCTCTGGCCACGCTCCGCTTTTCGGAATGCCGCGTTCCGGCCGCAAACCTCATCGGCGCGCCGGGCGCGGGATTCAGGATCGCGATGTCGGTTCTTGATGTCTTCCGCTCCACCGTTGCGGCCGCCGCACTGGGCTTTGCGCGCCGCGCGCTGGACGAAACGCTGACCCGGGTGACGACCCGCGAGGTTCAGGGCGCCCCGCTTTTCGATCTGCAGCTGGTGCAGGGCCATATCGCGGATATGGCGCTCGATGTGGATGCCGCGGCCCTTCTGGTCTATCGCGCCGCCTGGACCAAGGACAGCGGCGCACCGCGCATCACCCGCGAGGCCGCGATGGCCAAGCTGTTCGCCACTGACCATGCCCAGCAGGTGATTGACAAGGCGGTGCAGCTTCATGGCGGGGACGGCGTGAAATCCGGCGAGATTACCGAGAGGCTCTATCGCGAGATCCGGGCCTTGCGCATTTACGAAGGCGCCTCGGACGTGCAGCGCGTGGTCATCGCCCGTCAGGCGCTTGGCCTGCATCAGGGAGGGTAAGACTATGCTGCGACCATCAGCCCATACCGACATGTTTGCGCGCGACAACCTGCCCCCGGCGGACACATGGCCTGATCTGCTTCTGGACGGTTTCGACTACCCCGACCGGCTGAACGCGGCGGTGGAACTGACCGATGTGATGGTGGCGAAGGGTTTTGGCGATCACACCGCGCTGATCGGGAACGGCCGCCGGCGCACCTACAAGGAGCTGACCGACTGGACCAACCGGCTGGCCCATGCGCTGGTGGACGATCTTGGCATCAGGCCCGGCAACCGGGTGCTGATCCGGTCGGCCAACAACCCCGCGATGGTCGCCTGCTGGCTGGCCGCGACCAAGGCGGGCGCGGTGGTGATCAACTCGATGCCGATGCTGCGGGCCGGCGAGTTGAGGTCCTATGTGGAGCTGGCCGAAATCGCGTTTGCGCTTTGCGATACACGGCTGATGGACGAGATGACCGCCTGCGCCAAGGACAGCGCTTTTCTGAAAACCGTCGTGGGGTTCGACGGCACTTCGAACCACGACGCCGAACTGGACCGACTGGCGCTTGAAAAACCGGTCCGGTTTCAGGCGATCGATACCGCGCAGGACGATGTGGCGCTTCTGGGCTTCACCTCGGGTTCCACTGGTGCGCCCAAGGCCACGATGCATTTTCACCGGGATCTCCTGATCATCGCCGATGGCTACGCGCGCGAGATACTGAATGTCACCGATACCGACGTCTTCATCGGGTCGCCGCCGCTTGCCTTCACCTTCGGTCTGGGCGGGCTTGCGATTTTCCCGCTGCGCTTCGGCGCGGCCGCAACGCTGCTGGAAAACGCCTCTCCGCCCAACATGATCGACATCATCGAAAAGTACCGCGCGACGGTCTGCTTCACTGCGCCGACCGCCTATCGCGCGATGATGAAGGCGATGGATGAGGGGGCCGATCTCTCCTCGCTCCGCGCGGCGGTTTCGGCCGGAGAAACCCTTCCCGGACCGGTTTACGAAGAATGGATGGCGCGGACCGGCAAGCCGATGCTGGACGGGATCGGCGCGACGGAGATGCTGCATATCTTCATCACCAACCGGTTCGACGACCACCGACCGGCCTGCACCGGCAGGCCCGTCACCGGCTACGAGGCCAAGGTGATCGGGTCTGACGGGCAGGATCTGCCGGCGGGCGAAATCGGCCGTCTGGCCGTGCGCGGGCCCACCGGCTGCCGCTATCTGCGGGGCGCGCGGCAGGCGGATTACGTGCAGGATGGCTGGAACATCTCGGGCGACACGTTCGTGATGGATGCCGAAGGCTATTTCCATTTTTCCGCCCGGAATGACGACATCATCCTCTCCTCGGGCTACAACATCGCCGGCCCGGAGGTGGAGGCGGCCCTTCTCGCCCATGCCGCCGTGGCCGAATGCGCCGTCATCGGTGTGCCGGACGACGACCGGGGCGAGATCGTCCAGGCCCATGTGGTTCTCTCCACGGGCGCGGAGCCAGGGGAGGCGCTGACCAAGGAACTCCAGGATCATGTGAAAGCCACGATTGCCCCCTACAAATATCCACGCTCGATCGTCTTCGTGAGCGATCTGCCAAAGACGGAGACCGGTAAGATCCAGCGCTTCCGTCTGCGGCAGACCCGGAATGGCGGGTAGAATGATGGCTTTTTCGATGCGTCAGAAAGTGCTCTTCAAGCATTGCGACCCCGCCGGGATCGTCTTCTATCCGCGTTACTTCGAAATGATGAATGACTGCGTGGAGGCGTTCTTCGACCATATCGGCCATCCGTTCGAGGAGTTGCATACGAAGGCCGCCGTCCCCACCGCGCAGATCGAGACGACCTTCACCGCACCCAGCCACCATGGCGACATGCTGGATATCCGTCTGGGATGCACCCGGATCGGAACCAGCAGTCTGGGCATCGCGTGGCACGGATCGGCTGACGGAGAGACCCGCTTCACCGCAAGCGCCACGCTTGTGCATGTGGGGCAAAACGGGCGGCCCCTGCCGTGGCCGGCCCCGCTCAGAAATACGTTAGAACTGCATTTGGAAGGAGCCGATTAATGGCGCAAAGGATCATCCAGCCCGACGGATGGGCCCCTGCAAAGGGGTATGCCAACGGCGTTCTGGCCGCCGATGGCCGCTTGTCGGTCGCAGGGCAGATCGGCTGGAATCATCAGAAAGTCTTCGAAACCCATGATTTCATCGGCCAGACGGAACAGGCTCTGAAGAACGTCGCCGCCGTGGTCGAAGCGGCGGGCGGGCGCGTCGAGGATATCACGAGGCTGACATGGTATGTCACCGACAAGACCGAATATCTCGCCCGCCAGCGCGAGGTGGGGGAAGCCTATCGCCGGGTCTTGGGCCGCCATTTTCCCGCGATGACCATGGTCGTGGTCGTGGGGCTGGTCGAAGATGCGGCCCTGGTCGAGATCGAGGCAAGCGCCCTGATCCCGCCCCCGGCAGACGGCTGAGGTTGAAAGGGCCCGCCAGCCCGGCATGGGGCGGCCCGCGCCGCCCGTTCAGGGGTGACGCGATCAGACGCGCGGGTCGTCCAGATCGCCGGGGAACCTGCGCGGCATGAGCCCGGCCTGAAACCATGTCAGGAAACTGTGGATCGAATAGACCGGCAGCCCGGACTGCCGCCGGATATCCGCCGCATAGGGCACCATATTGGTGCATTCCAGCACGATGGCGCCGGTTTCGGGATGGTGCGCGGTCAGCGTCGCGGCGGCGTCCAGCAAATCCGCGCGGCAGGCCGCGAAGTCTATCTCCGCCTCGTCACCCAGCACAGCGCGGGTAAACTCGCGCCCCTCGTCGGTGCCGATCACCGGCGTGTCGGCAGGGACGCCCGCCGCCGCCAGATGCGCGGGGCCGAGCGTTTCCCTCGAAATCGTCAGGATCGCCACCCGCCGGTCCGGCGGCAATGTCGCCTGCACCATAGGCACCTGCATCAATGCGGAGGTCGCCACGGGAACACTCAGTTCCGCGGCCATTTCGCGTTGCAGCAATGCAAGAAATCCGCAATTCGTAGCGATCCCGTCGCATCCCATTTCCACCAGATCGCGCCCCGCGGCAATGAAATCCTCCAGCCGGGACCGGGGGTCGCCGCGCACCACGTTGTCCGGCGTGGCCCCCCGCACCACACGATACTGCACCGGAAAGGGCCAGCTCAGCGCATTGCCGATATCGCCTGGGATGCGCGGAAACCGTGTTTCCAGCATCAGCACCCCGACCGAAGCGCCGTAAACGGTTTTGCCACCCGGTGTCTTCTGCATCGCTCAGCCCGCCTGCACGTAGATATGGGAAAAGGCGTCGCGGACCGCCTGGGTCGCATCCTCCTTGCGCATCTCGATATGGGCGCGCAATTCGGCAAGGAGCAGGTCCTGATCCCGCGCGATCAAGGCCCCCAGAATGGTCCGGTGCGCGCCCATGCGCCCCGGCCTGCCATCCTCCATCTTCAGCCCCATCATCCGCACGTAGCGGATGCGACCGTTGATGTTCTCCAGCATTCGTTCCAGCTCCGCATTGCCCGACAGGCGCACCAGCGCCATATGAAACGCCTCGTCCATCTCCAGCAATGCCAGACGATCCGTCGTCCGCTCGTAAAGAGGCTCGGCCCGGTCCAGATCGTCGGCCAGTTGCGCGATGGCGGCGGGGCTGGCGCGGCTCACCGCATGGCGCATCGCCTCGCATTCGATGGCCGCGCGCGCCTCGTAAAGATCCATGATCCGTTCGGGCGTGAGCGAGCGGCAGAAAAATCCCTGCCCGCCCGTAAAGGTCAGATATCCCTCGGAAACCAGGCGGTTCAGCGCCTCGCGCAGCGGTGTGCGGCTGACCGACAGGCGCTTGGCCATCTCGCCCTCCCGGATACGCTCATCGGGTTTGATGCGGAATTCCGCCGCCATCCGGCGCAACTGCGAGGTGAGACGGTCGACATGGCTTTCGGTCATCATCGGCTCCTCCGAAAACGTCGGTGCAGGATGATATTTCAACTTGAGTATTGCAAGATATTTAGTGCTGTATACAGAATGAAATGCAGGCCGGAAGGGGGACGTGTGCCATGACCAACAAAATGAACGGGGCCGAAGCACTGGTTGCGATGCTGAAGGCGCATGACGTCCAGCATATCTTCGGACTTTGCGGCGACACATCCCTGCCCTTTTACGATGCGATGCGATCCCATGGCAGTGCCATCACCCATGTGCTGACCCGCGACGAACGCTCCGCCACATACATGGCCGATGCCTATTCCCGCGTGACCGGCCGCCCCGGTGTGGCCGAAGGGCCCTCCGGCGGAGGGGCCACCTATATCCTGCCCGGGCTGATCGAGGCGTCGGAAAGCTCCTATGCAGTGCTGGGCATTACCACGGATATCTCCGTCGGCAGTTACGGGAAGTATCCCCTGACCGAGGTCGATCAGGCCGCATTGATGCGGCCCCTGACCAAATGGAACACGGTGATCGTGCAGGCCGCCCATATTCCCCGCATGCTGCGCGCCGCCTTCCGCGCCATGACCACGGGCCGGGCCGGGGCGGCGCATCTGGGGCTGCCCTATGACATCCAGTACGATCCGGTTGACCCGGCCGATATCTGGGCCGATCCGAAACATCGAAGCTACCCGGCCTATCCGCAGGCGCCCGAACCTGACGCCGTCGATGCCGCGATGGAGGCGATCCTGTCCGCGAAATCGCCGCTGATCGTTTGCGGCGGCGGGGTGGTGATTGCGGGCGCGATGGCGGACCTGGCCCGCCTCGCCTCCCGGCTGGACATTCCGGTCGCCACTTCGATCTCGGGCCAGGGGGCGCTGGCCGACTCGCATCCGCAATCTCTGGGCGTGGTCGGCTCGAACGGCGGCACGGACGAGACCTGGGAGGCGATGGAGGGCGCCGATCTGGTCGTTTTCATGGGCTGCCGCGCCGGCTCCACCACCACCGCCAGATGGGAAGCCCCGAAACCCGGCGCGCGGATCGTGCATTTCGACAATGACCCGATGGTGATCGGCGCGAATTACCGGACAGAGGTGGGCGTGGTAGGCGATCTGCGCCTGTCCCTTGCGGCGCTGAATGCGGCGCTCGACAAACGCCGGCAGGGTCTGGCGACATTTGGCGGGGCCAAGGCGGTGGCCCATCTCAAAGGTCGGAAGTTCGCCTGGTTCGAAGCGCTTGCCAAAAGCTCGCAGGCCCCGATCCGCCCCGAGCGCGTGGTCGCCACGCTGAACCGCCTGCTGCCGGAGGATGCCACCATCCTGTCCGACCCCGGCACCAGTTGCCCGTATTTTTCCGCCTATTACCAGCAGCCTCTGGCGGGCCGCTTTTTCATCACCAACCGTGCCCATGGCGCTCTGGGCTATGCACTTTCCGCGTCTCTTGGCGCGTGGTACGGGAGGCCCTCTTCCAAGACCGTGGCCCTGATGGGCGATGGCTCCTTCGGTTTCACCTGCGGCGAGTTGGAGACCGTAACGCGCGCCGGCGCGAACATCACCTATATCGTGTTCTCCAATTCCAATTTCGGCTGGATCAAGGCCAGCCAGATGGCCGACAAGGGTGCACGCTACTACAACGTGGATTTCGGGCGTGTCGACCACGCCGCCGTTGCCGCCGCCTATGGGGTGAAATCCTGGCGGGTGGAGGACCCCGAAAAACTGGACTCCGTGTTGAAAGAGGCGATTGCCCATGACGGCCCGACACTGGTCGACGTGATCTCGCAACCGTTGGAGGAGGCCGCCGCCCCGGTCCGCCGCTGGATGGGCTAGGCGCCTAGCCGGCGGTCGGTTCCGGCGCGGCCGCATAGGGTGCAAGCTCGGCCAGCAGAAGCGCCAGGAACTCCTGTCCAAGTGCGGAAAGCGGCCTTGCGCGCGAGGTGATGACCACCAGATCCATCATGATGCGCGGACGGAAAGGGCGGGTCACGAACCCTCCGCCCTCGTCGAAATCCAGCGCGAACGGGTCGAGCATGGCAACGCCCATCCCCTCTTTCACGAAGCTGAGCTTGTTCTTGAACAGATGGGTGTGGATGCGTGTCCGCCACGGTACGCCCGCGGTATGAAACGCCTCCCGCGTGCGGCGATGGGTCATGTGATCGGGGCCCATGACGATGAAGGGCTCCCCTTCCATCAGCGCGGGCGACAAGACCTCGTGCCGGGCCAGCGGATTGTCCTCATGCATCGCCACAAGGGTTTCCACGGCCAGCGGGTGATGCTCGAACGCATCGTAGAGCAGGGGCATTTCGCAGATACCGATCTCGAACAGGCCAGCCATCACCCATTCCTGGATCTTGGAGGAGTATTGCGACTGGAACGAGATCGACATGTCCGGCCGGGTCTGCGCGAACCGGGCGATCAGCTTCGGCATGAACCCGAAGGACAGCGCATGTTGCGAGGCGACCTGAAGCTGCCCACCCTGCTTGTTCTGCAGATCGACCACCGCTTGCGAGACATGGTCCAGCCCGCGCACGACCGTATCGACCTCCTGATACAGGACCCCGGCCTCCGGCGTGGGGATCAGCCGGCCCTTGACCCGCTCGAACAGCCGGAACCGGGTTTCCCGCTCAAGCTGCGCCAGAAGGTTGGAAATGCCGGGCTGGGAGATGCCCAATAGCGCCGCCGCGCCCGTCACCGTGCCGGTCTCGTAGATTGCATGGAACGCCTGAAGCTGGCGGAATCGAATGGACATGGCGACATATATATCATTTTTTGTGATGAGTTTGCCATAACTCCGTATTTGAAATGATGATCCCGCATTGGCACGGTTTTGCCGCAGGGGGATGCATGACGGACCAGAACCAGATCATCACGGAATTTGCCCTTTGGCATCTGTCCTTGCCGGTGAACGCGCGGCGCGACCACGGCATCGGCTCGGTGGAACACGCGATCGAGATCGTGGTGCTGCGGCTCGGCGCCGAAGGCGGTCAATACGGGTACGGCGAGGCCTCCCCCTGGGTCGTGTTCACCGGTTCGGCCGAAGCGTCATTCGCCGCGCTGGACCGCTACATCCGCCCGCTGGTCATCGGGCGGCCGGTGGGCGCACACCCCTCGATCATGGCCGAGGCGCAGGCCGCTGTCGCCCACTGCACCGAGGCCAAGGCCGCGCTGGACACGGCGCTCTACGATCTGCGCGCGCGGATCGCGGGCATTCCGGTCTGGGCGCTGCTTGGCGGGCGCACAAGGGATCGCATCCCGCTCTCCTGCTCCATTGCCGATCCGGATTTCGACAAGGACCTGCGATTGATGGAACGGCTCCGCGATGACGGGGTGCGGATCATCAAGCTGAAGGCAGGCTTCAGGGATCACGCCTTCGACATTCTGCGGCTGGAACGGCTCCGCAAGGATTTCCCCGAGTTCGACATCCGCGTGGATTACAATCAGGGCCTGCATCACGACACGGCGATGGCCTGCCTCCGCGATGTCGCCGGGTTTCGGCCCGGTTTCATCGAACAGCCGGTCAAGGCGCATCTGCGCGACCTGATGGCCCGCCTGAGGGACGCGATCGACGTGCCGCTTCTGGCCGATGAGGCCGTGTTCGGGCCCGAAGACATGATGCCGGCCACCGCCCTCGGGCTGGCCGACGGCGTGTCGGTCAAGATCATGAAATCGGGTGGGCTGGCCCGTGCCCAGACGGTGGCGCGCATGGCGCAATCCGTCGGCATGTCGGCCTATGGCGGCGACATGTTCGAAAGCGGCCTCGCCCATCTGGCAGGCACCCACATGATCGCGGCGACACCCGAAATTACCCTTGGATGCGAATTCTATCAGGCCAGCTATTTCCTGAGGGAGGATATACTCTCCACGCCCTTCCCGGTCGAGAACGGGCAGGTGGTGGTGCCCGATGCCCCGGGTCTGGGCGTGGATGTGGACCCTGATACGCTGGCCCGGTTTTCGATCAATCGCTCGGGGCTGGCCGCATGACCACGGAGGCGCACACGGTTGTCGTCGGCGCGGGTATCGTCGGCGTTTCCACCGCGATCTGGCTGCGCCGCGCCGGTGTTCAGGTGACCCTGCTGGACCGCGACGCGCCAGGGCAAGGCACCTCTTACGGAAATGCCGGTGTGCTGGCCAATTGCTCGATGGTACCGGTGACGGTGCCCGGGTTGATCCTGAAAGGTCCGCGATATGCGCTCGATCCGAACTTCCCCCTGTTTCTGCGCTGGTCCTATCTGCCGAAACTGCTGCCCTGGCTGCTGAAGTATCTGGCCCATGCCAATGACGCGGAGACCCGCCGCATCGCCCATGGGCTGACCCCGATCGTCGGCGACGGGGCCGATCAGCACAAGGCGTTGAGCGCGGGGACGGGCGCGGCGGACTGGGTGGTGGAGAGCGATTACACCTTCGCCTATGCAACCCGCGCCGCGTTCGAGGCCGACAGCTATGTCTGGGACCTGCGCCGCGAGGCCGGTTTCGAACCCGAGATACTCGACGGCGACGCCGCCCGCGACTACGAGCCCAATCTGGGCCCCGCAGTCGATTGCCTTGCTGTGATGAAGGACCATGGTTTCATCCGCGATCCCGGTGGCTATGTCATGGCGCTGGCAGAGGAGTTTCAGCGGCTCGGCGGCACGTTCCGCAAGGCCGATGTCAGGGATTTCAGCTTTACGGACGGCAAGGTTCGCGCGGTCGAAACCACGACCGGGCCGATCCCCTGCACCGATGTGGTCCTGGCCACCGGCGTCTGGTCGAAACCGCTGATGAAGAGGCTGGGGCTGACGATCCCGCTGGAAAGCGAACGCGGCTATCACGTGGTCTACGAGGACGCGACGGGTGGCCCGGCGATGCCGATCATGGTGGCGGCGGGCAAATTCGTGGCGACGCCCATGGCGGCGGGTCTCAGATGTGCCGGCGTGGTGGAGTTCGGCGGGCTGGAGGCCGGGCCTTCTGCCGCGCCCTTTGCCCTTCTGCGCCGCGAAGTGGCAAAGGCCTTCCCCCGGTTGCAGGCCAAGGCCGAGCTGGAATGGCAAGGCCATCGTCCGGCCCCTGCGGACAGCCTGCCCCTGATCGGGCAGGTCGGTGGCACCGGCGTCTATGTCGGGTTCGGCCACCATCATATCGGCCTGACGGGCGGGCCGAAAACCGGGCGTCTGCTGGCGCAGCTGATGACGGGACAAAAGCCGAATCTGGACATGGCGCCCTATGATCCAGCACGGTTCGCCTCATGACGCACCACAGCAAAACCAAAAAATCACTCAACAAGGAGAGACGAGAGATGAAAACCCTAACCCTGACCGCAGCGGCGCTGGCCGCGATCCTGGCCGTGCCTGCCGGCGCCGAAACCTGGGATATGCCGATGGCCTATTCCGGGTCCAACTTCCATTCGGTGACCGGGGCGGAGTTCGCCCAATGCGTGACCACCGGCACCGGCGGAGAGATCGAGATCGTGACCCATCCGGGCGGCTCGCTGTTTGCGGGCGCCGATATCAAACGCGCGATCCAGACAGGTCAGGTCCAGATCGGCGAGCGGCTCCTGTCGGGCCATCAGAACGAGGATGCCCTGTTCGGCTTCGACTCGATCCCCTTCCTTGTCGGCTCCTTCGATGAGCACGACATGCTGTGGGAAGCCGCCGAACCGACCATCACGGAGCTTCTGGCGAGCCAGAACCTGCACCTGCTCTATTCGGTGCCCTGGCCGCCGCAGGGTCTCTATTTCAATCAGGAAATCAATTCGGTCGCCGACATGGAAGGCATCCGGTTCCGTTCCTACAACAATGCCACGAACCGTCTCGCCGAACTGACGGGCATGTTGCCGGTGACGATCGAGGCGGCCGAGATCAGCCAGGCTTTCGCAACCGGCGTGGCCTCGTCGATGGTCTCGTCGGGCGCCACCGGCTATGACCGCCGCGTCTGGGAAAGCCTCAGCCATTTCTACGAGGTGGATGCATGGCTGCCGCGGAATTACGTGATGGTGAACGCCGATGTCTGGAATGACACGTCCGAAGCCAACCAGAACGTCATCAACGCCTGCGCGGGCCTGGCCCAATATGCCGGCACATGGCGGGCGCGGGAATACACCGGCTTCACGCTGGCGGGTCTGCGCGCCGGCGGCATGACCGTCGAACCCGCGGGCGAAGCGCTGATGGGGGAGTTGCGCGCCATCGGCGAGACGATGACGAATGAATGGCTGGAAGCCGCCGGTGACGAAGGCCGGGCCATCGTCGAGGCCTATCGCGAAGCTGCGGCCGCCGCACAGTAGCCGCACCATCCTGGTTCCACCGGGGCGCCGATCCGTCGGCGCGCCGGTGGTGTTCTTTGGTCCTCAAGACAAGGCTGACCCATGGCAGAGATGCACGGTGTGATCCGCTCTTTCCTCGACTGGCTTTACAAGGCGTCCGGCGTGGCGGCCGCGCTCTGCCTGATCGCGATCCTTCTTCTGATCGTGGCGCAGATGGTTGCGCGGTGGGTCGGCGATATCTTTCCCGGCGCGCCGAATTACGCGGGCTACATGATGGCGGCGGCCAGTTTCCTGGCCTTCGCCAGCGCGCTCAATGGCGGAGCGCATATCCGGGTGTCGATCCTGCTGAACGCGGTTCCCCCGAAGATCAAATGGATGCTGGAGGTCTGGTGCTTTGCCATCGCAACCGCGACCATCGCCTATTTCGTCTACTACGCCTACTGGTTCGTCTACTGGTCCTGGAAATTCAACGAAGTCAGCCAGGCACAGGACGCCACCGCGCTCTGGATCCCGCAATCGGTGATGGTGGTGGGCGGTGGGATCCTGCTGATCGCGTTTGCCGACAACCTTCTTGCGGTTCTGTTCAAGGGCAATCACCGCATCGGCAGCAACATCGTCGATCAGAGCTTCGGGGAGTGATCCGATGACAGAGCTTTACGCCATCGTCCTCTTTCTCTTTGTTCTCTTCCTGCTTCTGGGCACCGGCGTCTGGGTCGGGGTCGCCCTGATGGGCGTCGCCTGGGTGGGGATGGAGCTTTTCACCTCGCGGCCGGTGGGCGACACGATGATCACCACGATCTGGGCCACCTCGTCGAGCTGGACGCTGACCGCGCTCCCGCTTTTCATATGGATGGGGGAAATCCTTTATCGCACGAGGCTGAGCGAAGACATGTTCCGCGGCCTTTCCCCATGGCTTGCGCGGCTGCCGGGCGGGCTGGTTCATACCAACATCGTGGGCTGCACGGTCTTTGCCGCTGTATCGGGCTCGTCAGCGGCGACGCTCACGACCGTGGGCAAGATGTCGATCCCCGAGCTCAGGGCGCGCAAATATCCCGAGCATATCGTGATCGGGACGCTGGCGGGCGCCGCGACCCTCGGCCTGATGATCCCGCCCTCGCTGGCGCTGATCGTCTATGGCGTGGCCGTCAACCAGTCGATCACGGAGCTGTTCTTTGCCGGCGTATTGCCGGGGCTCGTTCTGGCGCTGATGTTCATGGGTTACGTGGCCGCCTATTCGGTGATCTCCAAAGGATGGGCCCCCACCATCGAGACCGCGATGAGCTTCGGCGACAAGCTGAAGAATTCGCGCTTCCTGATCCCGGTGATCTGCCTGATCCTCGTGGTGATCGGCTCCATGTATACCGGCATCGCCACCGCGACCGAAGCCGCCGCCTTCGGCGTGATCGGTTCGCTGATCCTGGCCGCCGGGCAGGGTTCGCTGAACTGGAACAGCTTCCGCGAAAGCCTGATGGGGGCCACCCGCACCTCGGCGATGATCATGCTTATCCTTGCGGGTGCGGCGTTCCTGAAACTGTCGATGGGCTTCACCGGCCTGCCCCGCGCGCTTGCAGACGGGATCGGCGCGCTGGAGTTGAGCCGGTTCGAACTGCTCATGGCGCTATTGGTGTTCTACATCATTCTGGGCATGTTCCTTGATGGCATCTCCTCGGTCGTGCTGACCATGGCTGTCGTCGAGCCGATGGTGGTGGAGGCGGGGATCGACCTGATCTGGTTCGGAATTTTCGTCATCGTCGTCGTGGAAATGGCGCAGATCACGCCGCCCATCGGCTTCAACCTCTTCGTGCTGCAGGGCATGACCGGGCATGAAATGGGCTATATCGCCAAATCCGCGCTGCCGATGTTCATGATCATGGTGCTGATGTGCTTCGTGCTGATCTGGTTCCCCGATCTGGCGCTCTGGCTGCCCGAAAACCTCCGACAAGGGCCGCAATGATCCGGTGGACCGGGCGGGCGCTGCAGGTCTTCGCCCGGCACGGACGCCTGACACTGGTCGCCGGGCTGATCGCCGGGCTGGCCTTGCCCGGCCTTGCCGCCGCCATGCAGCCATGGCTGCCCCAGATGGTGGCGGTCCTGCTTACGGTCACCGCGTTCCGCATTGGGCATCGCGCGGCCTTCGGCGCCTTTGCCGATCTCCGCTGGAGCCTTCCTGCGGTGCTGATCCTGCAGCTGGCGCTGCCTCTCGCCATGATCGCGGCGGCGGCAGGTCTTGGTCTGTCGGGCACGGCACTGACGCTGGCGCTTGTGCTGGCCTGCGCGGCGCCGACGATTTCCGGCGGCGCCTCTCTGGCGATCATCCTGCGGCAGGACCCGGCCCGGATGATGCAATTCCTGATACTGGGCACGGCCATCTTTCCGCTGACGATCATCCCCGTGCTGATGGCCGTCCCCGTGGCGGTCAGCCCGGTGGCTCTGGCCTGGGTGGCCTTGCGTACGCTGGCGATCATTCTGGGGGCCGCAGCGCTTGGTTTCGGGCTGCGGCGCTGGCTGCTGCCAAACCCGGATGCGAGGCAGATCAGGGCGATGGACGGGGCCGCAATCCTGTTTTTCGCGATCATCGTGGTGGGCCTGATGGCAGCACTCGGCCCGCTGCTCAGGACCGATCCCGGTCTTGCCCTGCTCTGGGCCCTTGCCGCCTTCGCGCTGTCCTTCGGGTTGCAGGCCATCGTCCTGCTGGCGCTGCACCGTTCCCGGCTCGCCGCCGTGTCGGGCCCGCTGGCGCTGGCGGCGGGCAATCGCAACATCGCCCTGTTTCTGATCGCCCTTCCGCCCGAGGTGACGGGGCCGATCATGATCTTCATCGCCTGCTGGCAATTGCCCATGTATCTGACGCCGATACTGCTGCCGCGGCTCTACCGTCTCACCCCCGCAACCGGATGATATGGCGCGCAGTCGGGCAACCCGGCTTGCGCCGCGCGCTCAGATACAGCGCCCGCCATCCACCTCCATACAGACGCCTGTGATCATGCTGGCCTCGTCCGAACAGAGATAACAGGCCGCATTGCCCATATCCTCGGGGGTGGAGAACCGGCCCAGGGGGATCGTCGCCAGAAACTTCGCCCGCATTTCGGGCGTGTCCTCCCCCATGAAGCTTTTCAGAAGCGGCGTTTCCCCGGCAACGGGGTTCAGTGCATTGACCCGGATGCCCGTCGGCGCAAGTTCCACCGCCATCGCCTTGGTGGCGGTGTTCATCCACCCCTTGGAGGCATTGTACCAGTTCAGCCGCGGCCGCGGACTGACCCCGGCGGTGGAGGCGACATTCAGGATCACCCCCGCCCCCTGCCCCTTCATGAGCGGCACGATATGCTTCGCGGTCAGATAGACCGATTTGCAGTTGACCGCGAAAACCCTGTCGAACGCGGCCTCCTCGACATCTTCCAGCGGGGTCGGCAGATGGGTGATCCCGGCATTGTTGACCAGAATGTCGATCCGGCCGAAGGCCTCCAGCGTGGCGGTTTTCAACTCGGCCACACTGTCCCCGTCGGCCACATCCGTCTGCTGCGTTCTGACTGCCTCTCCAAGCTCCGCTGCAAGCTCCTCGGCCATGTCCTTGTTCAGATCGGCGATCATCACCCGCGCGCCTTCCGCCACGAATTTGCGCGCGATGCCGGCCCCGAAGCCGGACGCGCCGCCGGTCACGATCGCCGTTTTCTCGTTCAGTCGCATGAATGTCTCCTATCCGTGCAGCGCCGCAACGGTCTTCAGCGTGGAAAAGCCGTAAAGCGCCTCGAATCCCTTTTCGCGGCCATGGCCCGACAGGCCCGTGCCGCCGAAAGGTAGTTCCACACCGCCGCCCGCTCCGTAATTGTTCAGGAACACCTGCCCGGCGCGCAGATGCTTTGCCAACCGCATCTGGCGCGCCCCGTTTTCCGTCCAGACAGAGGCGACAAGCCCGAAGGATGTGCCATTGGCGATATCGAGCGCCTCCTCTTCGCTATCGAAGGGGATGATCACCTGCACCGGGCCGAAGATCTCCTCCTGCGCAAGCCGATGCATGGGTGCGACGCCCGCGAACAGCACCGGGGCCACATAGGCGCCGCCGGGTGGCGCATCGTCGACGATCTGTCCCTGCGCGGCCATCTCCAGATCCGCGCCGCTGCCAATGAACCCCTCGACGATCTCCTTCTGACGGCCGGACACCAGCGGCCCGAGATCCAGATCCGAGAGGGCAGGACCGGCCTGCAATGCGGCATATCGCTCCGCCATGCGGTCAACAACGTGATCGTAGACACGCCTTTGCACCAGAATGCGCGACGAGGCCGAACAGGTCTGTCCGGCATTCTGAACCCCCGCATTCACCAGAAACGGCATCGCCGCGTCGAGATCGGCATCGTCGAACACCAATTGCGGGGATTTCCCGCCAAGTTCCAGCGTCACCGGAACAAC
Organism: Rhodophyticola porphyridii; assembly: GCF_003688285.1. GTDB lineage: Bacteria > Pseudomonadota > Alphaproteobacteria > Rhodobacterales > Rhodobacteraceae > Rhodophyticola > Rhodophyticola porphyridii. The sequence goes on along the minus strand of NZ_RCNT01000002.1, from coordinate 140,800 downwards.
ATTTCGCCCCGCCGCCTGCTGGATCAGCCGGCCCACCGCCACCGACCCGGTGAAGGAAATGTGATGAACCCCTGCATGCCCGCTCAACGCGGCCCCCGCCTCGGCGCCCAGTCCGGGCACCACATTGAGCGCACCGTCAGGCAGCCCCGCGGCCCGTGCGATCTCGGCAAAGGCAAGCGCGGTCAGGCAGGCCTCCTCCGCCGGTTTCAGGACACAGGCATTTCCCATGGCAAGCGCGGCCCCGACCGAACGCCCGATGATCTGCATCGGGTAGTTCCACGGTATGATATGGCCCGTCACGCCATGGGGCTGGCGAAGCGTGTAGACGGTGTAGCCATCCAGATAGGGGATCGTCTCGCCATGCAGCTTGTCGGCCGCGCCGCCGTAGAATTCCATGTAACGCGCCAGCGCCACCACATCCGCGCGGGCCTGTTTCAACGGCTTGCCCACATCCAGCGCTTCCAGCCTAGCCAGTTCGTCGATGCGTTCCAGAACCGCCTGACCGATCTTGTACAAGATCCGGCCCCGCTCAGCGGCCGTCGCACGGCCCCACGGCCCGGACAGCGCCGCATGTGCCGCGGCTACGCCTGCATCGACGTCATCGGCCTGCCCCCGGGCGATCCGGCAAAGCTCCGACCCGTCGGATGGCGAATGAAGCGGAAGCGTATCACCCGCCACCGGCGGGGACCATGCTCCGCCGATGAAACACCGGGACGGGTCAATGCCCAGAGGCCGCAAGCTCATCCTATCCCTCCCCCGATCATGGACGCGTGTCGCGCCGAGAATGGCCAGCCGCACAGCCGGGCGCAACACCAAAGGGCCCGGCTCACGGGGCGGATATCGCCGCCGCCCTGCGCCCGCCCCGGCTTGCATTCACCAAGATCAGCACCATGATGCCGATATTGAGGAAATTCCAGACGATCCCGTTGATGAAGGCCATCTGGTAGCTCCCGGTCATGTCGTAGATCCAGCCGGACATCCAGCCGCCCAGTGCCATGCCGATGATTGTGGCCATCATCACGGCGCCCACCCGCGCACCGGCCTCCCGTGCGGGCATGTATTCCCGCACGATGATCGCGTAGCTCGGCACGATGCCGCCCTGGGCCAGACCGAAGACGAGGCTGACAAGGTAGAGCGAGACCAGCCCGTCGAATGGCAGGAACAGGAACAAGGCGACACACTGTAAAACCGACCCGATCAGGAGCGTCCGCACACCGCCGAGCAGATCGGCCACGAAGCCCGAGACCAGCCGCGACGCCACCCCGCCCAGCAACATCAGAGACAGCATTTCGGCGCCCACGGCGGGCCCGTATCCCAGATCGACACATAGCGCCACGATATGGACCTGCGGCATCGCCATGGCCATGCAGCAGGCGATCCCGGCCGCGGCCAGCAGCATCTGCAACTGCCCGGGCGTGAAGCTGACGCGCCCGGCCCGGTCCGCCACCGCGATCACGCCGTCATTCGCGGGCATGTGGGGCACGCTCCGGCGCAGCAGAAGCGACAGCGGCACCATCACCAGAAAAACCACGCCGGCCAGCAGCAGATAGGCGGCGCGCCAGCCCTGCTCCTCCAGAACACCGGCAAGAAGGAACGGCCAGATCGCCCCAGAAAGGTAATTGCCGCTTGCCGCAACCGCCACGGCGATCCCCCGCCGCCGCAGGAACCAATGCGATATGTCTGCGATCAGCGGGCCAAAACTGGTGGCTGTGCCAAAGCCTACGATCACCTGCGCGATCGACAGCATCAGCACCGACCCGGTCATCGCCGCAAGCGCAAAGGATAGGGCGACGCCGATGGCCGCCGCAATCAGGCACAGGCTGATGCCGAGCCGGTCGACCGCCCAGCCGATCACCAGGTTGCCGAGCGCGAAACCGACCATCGTCGCGGCATAAGGCAAAGACGCAGCGGACCGGTCGACACCGAATTCCGATTGGATCGCCGGCAGGATGACAATGATCGCCCACATGCCGACATTCCCGACCATGGCAATCAGCAACGTGATGGCCAGCCGCAGCCAGGAATATCGGCTGTCGTGAAAGTCCCCGGATCCCATGGCTGCGACGCTAGGCCCGCGCCCCCGGATTGTCCACCGGCGCGGCGCCTCAGCCGGGGGCGAGATCAGGTGTGTAGAAGGTATGGCGCGCCCGGCCACTGTTTTTTGAAGCGTAAAGCGCCTGATCGGCATCGCTGAGCAACTGATCAACCGTGGGTTTGATGTAATAGCTCGACAACGTCGTCCCTATCGAGGCCGATATCCGGCAGGTTTTGCCCTCGAAAACGGTCGGTTGTTCCAGCCGTCCGATCAGGCGCTGCGCGATCCGATCGAGAAGGTCGGGGTCGTCGCAATCACGGAACAGCAGCACAAATTCGTCGCCGCCGACGCGCGCCACGATATCGCCGCGGCGCACCTCGGAGCGCAGCACCTTTGCCACATGGGCCAGCACATGGTCACCCGCGGCATGGCCAAGCGTGTCGTTGACGCGCTTGAAATAGTCCAGATCCATATGCATCAGGCCATAACGTGCCTGCGGATTGCTCAGTGTGCGGGCAAGCGCCGTGTCCATCGCCCGGCGATTGGCGAGCCCGGTGAGCGTATCGGTCAGCGCCTGCTCTTCGGCCACGATCCGCGCGGCCTCCAGACGTTCGGTCAGCATCCGCGATTCATGCGAGGTCAGAGCACTCGCCTCGCGCAGGTAAAGCAGATCAACCGTCTGATCGCAGGGCGAGAAATCGCGAAGTGTCAGGTGCCACTCGGCCACCGCCTCGGCAAATGACACTCCAAGCGAGATATTCAGGAAGGCGCCACTGTCGCCGGGCAGGGCAACCACCATTCCGCGCAATGTCAGATGCGGCGCCGTATTCAGCATCAGCGTCAGCCTTTGCCCCTGCAACGCCATCAGATCGGGCAGCTTGCTGACAAGACGCGGACGTTTCAGCTTCATCAAGTCGAAGATGCTGCCGCCGATGATATCCGCTTGCCGCACCATCTTGCGGAATGTCGGCCCTGCGCGCACGATCTGTCCCTTCGGGCTGAGCCATACGTGAAGCGGCATCAGCCGGTCCAGCGCCGCGCCGGACAGGCCGATCAGAGGATCGGGAAGGATGATCTCGGGACTGGTCATCGCATTTGCGCATCCAGCTCGAAGGTGCGGCCAGCAGCGAACTGCGCATCCAGCAGATCGATCACGACAATCTCGGCCCCTTCCCGGCCATGCTCCGCTTCGAGCACCACCAGCGCGCCATAGTCGTCCGCCATGCCTCGCAAGGCGCCCAGAAGAACCGAGCCCATGCCGTCAAGCACCCATCTGATTTCCAGTCTGAAGCGGCCCGGGGTATCGGTCTGCAATACGATTTCGGGCATATCCAGATCGGGAAGCGCCATGCGCGCGCGGCCCGGAAGCTCCTCAAGCGATTGCAGGAAATCCAGGAATGTCGTGCCGCCGAACCGCAACAAACGGCGGATGGACTCCTGCGCCGGGTTCGAGACCAGCCAGCTTCCCACATCCTCCAGCAACGACGCGGCATCCTTGTGCAGCACGGCGGAGGCCGCATCTATCGTCAGTCTCGTCAAGCGAATGTCGTAATGCAGCATCGATTCGAATTCGTCGAAGGGCAAGGCTGCCTGATCCCGCACTTCGCCCCAGATATCCGCGCCATAGGTATCCTTCACAAACTCCTGCAACGCCCGATTGACAAGACCATGCATGGCAATCCTTCCCGCAAGCCATCCGCAATGGCATACGCTGAAAACCGTAAAGAAAGCGTTGGCATGGCGTTTGACGCGGTGGCCCGTGGTCAGAAATCGGTCGGTGCGCCGCCCTCTTCCTTGCGGCGGGCGACGAAGGCCTGCAATTCGTCGCGAATGGCGTCGTCCATCGGCGGCGCCTCGAACTCATCCAGTATCCGCTTATAGGTCCGATGCGCCCTTTCAGCGGTCCAGACACTGCCATCGAGCTGCCATGCCTCGAAATTCCGCCAGTCTGACAGGAAGGGCTGATAAAACGCGGTCTGATACCGGGCCTGAGTATGCGCGCAGCCGAAGTAATGGCCGCCATGGCCGACCTCGCGGATCGCATCGAGCCCGATCTCGTCCTCCGTGGTGGCCCAGAGCGCCGGCTCGAAATATCGCTGGATCTGCTGCAAGATCTCGCAATCCATGACGAATTTCTCCGGGCTCGCGATCAGACCGCCCTCCAGCCAGCCGGCCGCATGATAGACCATGTTGGTGCCCGATTGCACCGCCGCCCAGAGGCTTTGGGAGGTTTCCCACATGGCCTGCCCGTCCGGCACATTGGCGGCACAGACCCCGGAAGAGCGCATCGGCAGCCCGTAGAACCGGGCCATCTGTCCGGTCATCTGCGTCGCGCGCATGTATTCGGGGGTTCCGAAGGCCGGAGCCCCGGATTTCATATCCACATTGGAGGTGAATGTGCCGATAGCGACGGGGCAGCCAGGGTTGATGTATTGCAACAGCGCAATCGCCGCGAGCCCTTCGGCCAGCGACAGTGCAGCAGCGCCCGACATCGTCACCGGTGCCATCGCGCCCGCGAGCGTGAAGGGTGTGACCACCGTCGGCTGGCCGCGCCGGGCCATCCGCATCGCCCCATCGAGCATCGGGTGGTCATGTTTCAGGGGCGAGACCGAGTTGATGTTGGTATACATCCGCGGTGTCGCGTCGAACTCCGCATGGGTCAGGCCCCCGGCGATCCGCACCATCTCCATCACATCCTCCACCCGCTCCGCCCCAAGCGAATAGGCGTGAGCCACCTTGTCGGTCAGCGTCAGCTTCTCATACAGACAGTCTAGATGGCGCACGGAGGGGTGGATATCGATCGGCTCGGGTGCATAGCCGCCGGCGAAATGGATACAGTTGAAATACTGGGTAAGCTTCAGAAACTCCTTGTAGGTCTCGAAATCACCCGATCGCTTGCCGCGCTCCAGGTCCCAAGCATTCGGCGGGGAGGAGACGTTGCCGAACGTCAGAACATTCTCGCCGATGATCAGCTGCCGCTCGGGGTTGCGCGGCGTAATGGTGAAGCTTGCGGGCGCATGGCCCACCATCTCCATCACGAAACTCTCGTCCATGAAGACGTTTTCGCCCTCGATCCTGCACCCGGCCCTGCCGAGTATCCTGCGCGCCTCCTCGTTCAGAAACTCGATCCCGATCTGGCCGAGGATATGCATGGCCCCGCGATGGATTGCCTGCACCCCGTCTTCGTCAAGCGGTTCGGTCGGCCTGTCGGTATTCCGGATCAGCCGCCAGGGCATCTGGTCGATGGCTGCATATCCGGCGCGGTCGGCATGGCCCTTGCGCCCCCCGGTGCGGCGGCGGCGTGTCGGTGTTTCAGCGGTCATCTTCAGCATCTCCCCGCGCGTGGTCGCAAGTCCAAGATTGACCTCGCCGGGGCCGCCAGAAGTTTTCAGTTAGCGACCGATCGCGTCGCATTCCGGCGACCGGCGGGCCTATCGGGCCTGCGTATTGTCCAGCCACCCTGGGATGTGGCCGATATCGGGCAGAACCACATGTGCCAGATCCTCCAGATCCGCGGCGGTTGCCATGCCGGTCAGCACCCCCACGCCCACCATTCCCGCGGCCGCGGCAGCATGCAGATCGTGGCGGCTGTCGCCGACCATCACCACACGCTCGGGCGGCAGGTTGAGCGTCGTCGCAAAGCCCAGGCACATGCCCGGATCAGGTTTGGCGCCATAGCCGCTATCGGCCCCCGCCACATAGTCGAACGCGTCCAGTACGCCTGCCGCGGCCAGATGCGCGCGCGCGGGCGTCTCCGCATCGTTGGTGGCTACGCCGAGCCGGAGCCCGGAAGCCCTGAGCCCTGCAAGATAAGGTGCCAGCGGCACCGCCTCCGCCATCCGAGCCTCAGCCGCGGCCACCGTCAGATAGGCGTTCAGCCGCGAAAGCTCCCAATCCGGCAGACCGGGCAGCAGCGCACGGGCCGTTTCGTCGAGCGTACCGGCAATGGCCACGCTGTCGGGCCGGAATCGCACCTTTTCGATATCGAAGCCAATCCGCGCGCCCAGATCGGAGGCCAGCGCCGCCTCACCGCCCGCAAGTTCGGCAAGAACATCCGCCGCCCAGCCGGACCAGCTGGCCTCGAAATCGAACAGTGTGCCGTCCTTGTCGAAAAGAATGCCCGCGATCATTTCCGCGCCCGCCCCGATTGACTTTCTGGCTCCGGGGTGACTGTGTCTTGACCAATATGCAACAAGAAAGCCATTGTAGACGGTATGGATGGCGTAAAACCTCGTTTCGGGCTTCATGAAAGCATCAGTTTCCACACCTCGCAAACCGCAAGGTTGATCGAGCGTCGGGTGGAGGAGGGCTTGCGCGCCTTCGGCCTGACGCGGGTCGGATGGTGTATTCTGGTGGCCGTGGCCGAAGACGGGCTGAAAAACCCCTCTGAGATCGCAAGCTTCGTCGGCATCGACCGCACCGCGACGTCTCGCGCCCTGCGGCAGTTGGAGGATGAAGGGCTGATCGCCCGCAGCATCGGCCGTCAGGACCGGCGCACGACCGAAGTTGCGCTGACGCCCGAAGGCCGGACCAGAATGCGTGCCGCGATGCCGATCTGTTCGGAAAACATGGCGCATTTCAACGAGAAGCTGTCCGCCCCGGAACGTGTGGAACTGACCCGCCTTCTGGCGAAACTCCGCAGCGGCGAAGGGGACGACCCTCTCGACTGACGCCGCCGGCCGGATCGTCGACACTCATCACGTCCAGTTCGGCAGGTCGCCTCCGGGCAACGCGGCCCGCGCCTGCGCCAGGGTTTCGTAGCGCATGTCCTGGGCGTCGCAGCAGCGGATGACCCAAGCGTCATCCATCATGACGAAATCCAGAACGCCGGCCAGAAATTGCGGATTTCCTGCCTGCGCCCTGACATCCGCGACGGACGCACCGGTTGCGCCCAGAAAGACCCCGAACAGATCGGGATCCGCGGCAAGCCAGGCCAGGGTATCGATGGCGATTTTTTCGGCGGATTCTTGCTGCATGGAGAGAAGTTGACCTTAACGTTAAATAGTTTGTTAACCTTTCATATGCAAATTGACGGACGCTGATAAAAGGCAGTTTTTGGAGCTCGGAGTATGACAGGGCGCATCCTGGTCGTCGATGACGTAGCGACCAACCGCATCGTGATGAAAGTCAAGCTTTCTGCCGCCTGTTATGAGGTCGTTCAGGCCGATAGCGGAGCCGATGCGCTGGAAAAAGCCAGGTCGCACCGGCCCGATCTGATCCTGCTTGACGTCCTTATGCCCGATATGAGCGGGCTGACCGTCTGCGACCGCCTCAAGAGCGACCCCGAGACCGCGGATATTCCGGTGATACTGATCACCGCCATGGCAGACAAGGAAAGCAAGGTTCAGGGGCTTGAAAAAGGGGCGGATGATTTTCTGACCAAACCGGTGGATGAAGTGGCGCTTCTGGCGCGGGTCCGCTCGCTTCTGCGCGCGCGCGACACGCAGCGGGAGCTGCGCCTGCGGGAGGAAACCTGCGCGGAGCTTGGGTTTGCCGAAGGCGCAGGCGAATTCGAAGGCCCCGGAAAGATCGCGCTCGTCGCCTCCGATGCGGGCCCGGCCGTGGCCTGGAAACAGGCTTTGGAGGCAAAGCGCGCCGGTATCGTCCAGATCGTGGCGCAGGAAAATGTCCTGGCCGATTTCGGCCAGAGCGATACGCCGGATCTGTTCGTAATCTCGGCCGATATGGCCTGCCGCAACGACGGGCTGCGTCTTCTGTCGGATCTGCGCTCCCGCCCGATTACCCGCTATGCGGCCACGGTTATGGTATTGCCCGCCGCGGATTGCGAGCGCGCCGCCATCGCGCTCGATCTCGGGGCCGGGGACATTCTTTACGAGCCGGTGGACGCCGATGAACTGGCGGTGCGGATCAGGACACAACTCCGGCGCAAGCGCCAGTCGGACCGTTTGCGGACCACCGTGCAGGAAGGGTTGCAACTTGCCGTGACCGACAGCCTGACCGGTCTGCACAATCGCCGCTATGCGCTGCACCATCTTGAACGCATGCTGGGCCATCCCGGGCGCGGGATCGCCGTGATGATGCTGGATCTGGATTTCTTCAAGGATGTGAATGATCGCTATGGCCACGCCGCCGGCGACGGGGTGCTGGCCGTGGTCGCAAAACGGCTTCGCGCGCAGCTTCGCAGCATGGATCTGCTGGGCCGGATCGGGGGAGAGGAGTTTCTTGTCGCCATCCCAGATGCGGATCACGCGCGTGCAATGGATGTAGCCGAACGCCTGCGCGTCGCGGTCGGCAGCACCCCGATTTTGATCGGGGCTGACAAAACGCCGATTTCTGTGACCATGAGTGTCGGCATTGCCCTGGCACAGGATTACGAGGACAGCGCGGCGGCGATCCTGTTGAGGGCCGATCAGGCGCTGTATGGCTCCAAGGCGGAAGGGCGAAATCTCGTGACCATGGCAACGGCCTCGGCCGCCTAACGCGATCGGCGGCCCTGCCCGCCGCTCCCTTCGCGGGTCCCGTCAGTCAGACGGCGGGACGCCATCCTGCATCACCGCGCAAAGCGCCGTGGGCTGCCTGCATCCGCCGGGCGGCCCGCAACGCAACGCTCATTGAGATCTGTCCCCGCGGCGCATGCTCCGCGACAGGCGTCGTTGCAAACGGTCGGCCAGATCGGCGCGGGCCTCCGGGGTCATCGCCTCCAGCTGGTCCAGCAGCAATCGATGGCCCTCGGTCTGCAATCCCTGCACATTGCGGCGCTGCTGCTCCAGGGCCGCCGCCGCCGCCGCCCGGTCGAAGGGCTCGCTGCGCAGCGCCTCTCCGAAGCGGTGGACCGAATGGCCAAGCCCCCGCAGCTCAGGCCGGAACCGGTCCTGCCCCTCTTCCATGCGCGCACGCAGGGCGGCCCGGTCGTCGCGCTCCAGAACATAGATCAGCGGCCCGAGCCCGAGCGTCCGAAGCGCCAGCGGCGCTTCGCCGGAGCCAGGCGGCCCGCCAAGACGGCCCCAGACCGCGCCCATGACGATACCGGCGATCAGCAGGTTCAGCGCCAGAGACAGCCCAAGCGCGATCTTGACACCCCGGCCCGCTCCGCGCGGCGGGGGCGCCGGCGGACCCGGAGCAGTTGGAGGGATCGGAGGCGTCTCAACCATCGCGCTCAGCCCTCCCCGAAGGAAATGGCAAGAAAATCGATCCCCGGCATCAGCCCGGCGCTGTCGCCCCCGGTCAGGTCGGTCAACTGCCCGTTCAGCAGCATATCGACGCTCTCTGTCGCATAGATCCCGATCATCAGACCGGTCACGCCTGCCACGGCAAGCCCCGACAGGCCCGGCCATCCGCCGAGCGTCCCCCGCATCCGCGCAAACCACCCCGGTCCGGGGCAAGCTGCCGCAATGTTTCCGGGCTGAACGCGCGCCGCGTCGGCCAGAACCCGCGCGGTCATGTCGGCACCGGGCCGCGCGTCCCGGCGCGCTTCGGCGAACAGCGCTGTCAGATCATCCTTATCCGTCACCATAGCCCAATGCCTCCTTCTGGCCCGCAAGGGCCGCCGCCAGCGCGCGTTTGCCGCGTGCCGTCAAACTCTCCACCGCTTCGACGCTGATGTCCAACACGGCCGCGATCTCCGGGTTGGAGACGCCTTCGATATGGCGCAGAACCACGGCCTGCCGCTGCCGTTCCGGCAGCCGTGCAAGCGCGGCATCCAGCGCCGCCACCCGCCCGCGGCGGATCAGCATGGCTTCGGCGCTTTCACGGTCATCGGCGGGTTCGTCCACCGCATCCAGCCCCACGGCCCGGCCCGACCGGCGCAACCGGTCCACGATCAGATTGGCCGTGACCCGGTAAAGCCATGTCCCCGGTTTTGCCGCACCGTCGCCCTGCCAGCCCGGGGCGGCCCGCCAAAGTCGCAACATGGCCTCCTGTGCTACGTCCTCGGCCTCGCTCCGGTCGCCCAGAACGCGCACCGCATGGCTGAGCACACGCGGCAGGAGCCGCGCGGTCAACACCCGCGCGGCCCGCTGATCACCATTGGCGTAGAGCACCAGCAAGGCTCCATCCTCCAATTGATCCAGCTCGGCATCCACCTGCACCATGCCCCTGCTTAACGCCGGAAATCCGGGGCGGCAAAAGATTAGCCATGCCGCCCGGCGCCTTATCCGCGGTCGCGGCCGAACCCGTAGCCGCCGCCTCGGTGGCCGCGCATGACATCTGCGGCGTCCTCGAACTCCTCTGCACTGATGGCGCCGTTGCCATCGCGATCCAGCCGCTCGAACATGCGCGTCTGAAAGCGTTCCGCGCGCCGATCCGCCGCCGCGTCCATCTCGGCCCGGCTGATCGCGCCGTCCTCGTCGGAATCCAGCCTCTCCAGCATCCGGTCGACACCCGCCGCGACCCGGGCCTGACCCGCCGCAATCATCTCGTCACGGCTCAGGTTGCCGTCGTTATCGGCGTCGGCCTGATCGAACCGGGCCCCGCGATGGTTGCGCATCTCGTCCAGGCTCACCTCGCCATCATTGTTCAGATCCATCTCTTCGAACAGAAAATGCGGGCCCCGCGGCCCGGTCTGGGCTGCGACAGGCGCGGCTGCCGCCAGCGCCAGCGCCAATACGACACCAACCGTAACAGTGTTCTTGGGGGACATGCGTAAACTCCTTTTGCTGCCTGTCTGACCCTTTCCACGGGCGCGGCAGCGGGTTCCGTCGAAGTTTCTTGTCCGGCGCGGTTTGCGACCATGCGCCGCGTACCGGCGTCATTGGACAGATCCACCGCCATGTTACATACGGTAACAGGGATTTCCGGAAAGGGCGCGGCCCATGCCATATACATCAGATCAAGCCGCGTTCGACGCAGATGTGCCCGAGCGCCCCGCCTGGCCCGCGATCCGCCGGGGGCTGCACCAGCGCTGCCCGAATTGCGGCAGGGGGCATCTGTTCGAAAGCTATCTGAAACTGCGCCCGGCCTGCGAAAGTTGCGGCGAGGATCTCAGCCATGCCCGCGCCGATGACGGCCCGGCCTATCTGGTTATTCTGGTCACCGCCAAGGTTCTGGGCACACTGATGCTATGGGTTTACACCACATGGCAGCCCGGGCCCTATCTGCTGTCTGCGATGTTTTCGGTTGGCGCGGTGGCGATGGCGCTATACCTCTTGCCCCGTTTCAAGGGCATGATTGTGGGGATTCAATGGGCCAAGCGGATGCACGGCTTCTAGACAAAACGGCTATCCGCGACGCGGCAACCATCATCATGTTGCGCGACGCGGAGACGCGCCCCCGCGTTCTGATGGGCCAGCGCGGCAGAACCGCCGCCTTCATGCCCTCGAAATTCGTCTTTCCGGGCGGCGCTGTCGACGCGGTCGATGCAACCATCCCGCTGGCGCGCGCGGCACACGCCGAGATGGCGGCGCAGCTGGCCGCCAAGGCAGAGGCCCCCGCAAATGCCGTGATCGCCGCGGCCACCCGTGAGCTGTGGGAGGAGACCGGCCTGCTCCTCGGGCGTGCCGATGACCGGGCCGGTCATCTGGACGCACCCCGGGGCTGGCGCGGCTATCTCGCAACCGGGCATCTCCCAGATGGTCCGACGCTGGAGTTCATCTTCCGCGCGATCACGCCGCCCGGGCGACCGCGGCGCTTCGATGCCCGGTTTTTCGTGGCCGATGCATCCGATCTGGCCAGCGATCCCGATGATTTCAGCCGTGCCGAAGACGAGTTGAGCCACCTTCAATGGGTGCCGCTCGACACCGCGCGGACCTTCGATATGCCGTTCATCACCGAGGTTGTACTGGCGGAACTTGCCGCGCGGCTGAACGGCACCGCCCATGACGGCGTGCCGTTTTTCAACAATGCCGACCGGATCAGCCGGTTCGAACGTCTCTGAGCGCCGCCGGCCGGCCTTTCGCCCGGAAAAATGGCTGGACGCTCGTCGGCCGCCCCCTCTCTCAAACCCCGAACACACGCTCCCCCAGGCTCAGCCACAGGGGCATTGTGGCAAAGCTGAGCAGCGTCTGCATCGTGATCATCGCCGCCATCAGCGGCGCATCGCCGCCCAACTGGCGCGCCAGCGTATAGGCCGCGACACCGGTGGGCAGCGCGCCGTAGATCAGCGCGACCTGCGCGCTGAGCGGATCGAGGCCCAGCGCCAGCGCGGTCATCAGGATCACGGCCGGGAAGACCACGATCTTGCCGAATGCGGCCAGCGCCATCGGTCCCGCCTCGGCGCGCAGGCCTTTCAGCTTCAGGTTCGCGCCCACGCATAAAAGCATGATCGGCAGAGCCGCCTGCCCCAGCACACTCAGGGTTTCGTGCAATACCGGAACAGCCCCGATACCGGCGGCATTGAAGCCAAGGGCGGCCAGGATCGCGAGGATCAGCGGATTGGTTGCCAACTGCCGGACTGCGGCGCGCGCCACGCCTCCGCCGGGCGGCCTCAACATCACGGCAAACAGGCTGATCGCGATCAGGTTCACGCCGGGGACCAGCACCGCCGCCCCCAGCACCGCCAATTGCAGTCCCGGCGCACCGTAAAGCGCCTCCGCCACGGCGAGGGCCACAAAGGTGTTGAACCGGCAGGCCCCCTGCATCACCGATGTCCCGACCGCGCCGCCGCGCGCCAGCAACACCGCACCGATCAGGCCGATGACCACCCCGGCAAGGAAGCCCGCATATAGCACGATGGCGAAACGGCCCAGCCCCGCCTCGCCCAGATCGGCGGTCGAGATACGGACGAAGAACAGAGCCGGCATCAGCACAAAATAGACCAGGCGATCGTTCAGATCCCAGAACTCATCGGAGGGGATGCCACCCCGACGAAGCGCATAACCGGTCAGGATCAAAAGGAAAATCGGTGCGATGGAAAGGGCGATCATCATCTCACAGGCTGCCGAGGAAGATCAGCCCGATCGAGGCCACGATCAACGCGATCCCCCAGATTTCCTTGAGCGACGACCGTTCTTTCAACCAGAATACGGAAAACAGAAAGGTGAAGACCAGCTCGATCTGGCCGAGAGCCTTCACATAGGCCGCCGTTTGAATGGTGAAGGCGGTGAACCAGCCCAGCGAACCCAGCATGGAGGTGAGCCCAACCAGACCAGACACCCGCCAGCTTGCCAGCACCTTTGCGATCTGCCCCCGTTCACGCCAGGCGAGCCAAAGGCCAAGGGTCACGGTCTGCACCGCCGTCGCGGCCGCCAGGGTGAACGCCGCCCGCAGGAAAACATCGCCCTCGGGCAGGGACAGGGATGCGCCGCGATACCCAACCGCCGAAACCCCGAACAAGAGGCCCGAGGCGAGCCCGTAGCCCGACGCGACGTTGAAAAGCCGCGCCCGCCACGGCAGCGCGATCTCTCCCTTCGGCGGATCCGACAGCAGCAGGACGCCGACGAAGCCGACACCGATCGCCGCTACGACCGGGGGCGACACCGCCTCCCCCAGAATGACGAGGCCCAAGAGCGCGGTCAGGATCACCTCGGTCTTTTTCAGCGTGATGCCGACGGCGAAGTTCCGATGCGCGAACAGCGCCACGACGCACATCGTGGCCAGCATCTGCGCCATCGCGCCCGACACGACGAAAAGCCAGAACCGGGCGCCCGGCCCCGGCAGGGCCTGATCCGACGCGGCGGCATAGACCGCGACGATACCCGCCACCAGCGGAGCGGAATACAAGAAGCGTGCCCAGGTCGCGCCGCCCGTCGACAGGGTCGTGACCTTCAGATGCCGTTGCAGCAGAAACCGCAGGTTCTGCATGAAAGCGGCGAAGATGGTAACGGGGATCCATATGGGCATGGGCGCAGTCTTCGCGCCTATCGCCCGGGTCTACAAGTCAGTTTCGCGGCCAGAGCGGATGCGGCACCGGGTCCTTGGCGCGGAACAGATGGCGCCGGAAAATCTGGCCGTAGGACCGGTAAAGATACCCGTCATTGCGTTGCAGATACCTGTCCCTGTCGGCGAAATACCTCTCCGGAAGCCGATACCACGGCAGGCGCGGGTGCATGTGATGCACCACATGGAAGTTGTTGTTGAGAAACAGGAAGGCCAGCACGCCCCGATCCTCGATGATCACGGTGCGCCCGCTGGCCCGGTCATGGGCGCGGTGTTCCAGAAAGGTGCGGATCTTCAGGGTCGCAAGCCCGATATAGCAGGCCAGAAGATACGCCCAGAGCGGCAGGGGCGACATCCAGACCAGCGCCAGAACCGGCAGGACCGTCAGCCCGTGCAGCCCCCATGCCCGCAACACGGCGCGGTCGCCCTGCCGGATCCGCCGCCAGTCATCGGCCATGAAGGCGACCTGCGAGACGACGGGCCCCAGAAGCAGCCGCCCGATCAACGTGTTGTTGGCAGACAGGATCACGCGCACCGGCGCTGACAGCCGGTCCCAGACGGCGGGGTCCAGATAGTTGGTTTCCGGATCGTCATAGGGATCGGTCAGATTGCTATCCAGATGATGCTCCAGATGCATGTCACGAAACCGGATGAAGGGAATGCACAGGTTGAGCGACGTGAAAACCGCCGCCTCGCTCAGCCCCCGGTGGGCGAAGGGGTGACCGTGGGTCACTTCATGCTGAAGCGAAGACTGCAACGCTATGGTGAAGGCCGCGACCAAAACCGCCAGCGGCAGCCAGATCGTCGGCAGCCAGAACACCGCGCCAAGCCAGCCCAGATAACAAAGCACAATCAGCAAAACGGTCGGCCATTCAACGCGCATTCAGTCTCCGATGTCATAAGCACGGCATCCCCAGCCGCATGAGATGTGCCTAACAGGCCTTGCGTTTCACGGGCAGTCCGGGTTTTCTCAGCAGAAATCCAACAAAGATGATAATATCAAACAATGCTGAATTTATACGACAAACGTCAGCGCGCCTCTCTCTTCCGGGAGCGCCTTGCCGCGGCTCTGACGGCGTCCGGCCTGTCGCGCGCGGCGCTTTCGCGCGCAACCGCGGTCGATCGCTCCACCATCACGCAGCTCCTGATGGCCGAGGATGCGCGGATGCCCGGTGGCCATCTGGTTGCCTCCGCAGCCCAGACCCTTGGCGTATCGGCGGACTGGCTTCTCGGGCTCACCGACAGGCCGGAACTGGCGGGCGATATCCTGGCCACTAGCATGTCGCTTACGGAAACCAACCGCTCCAGCGCCATCGACGACCAGATCTTTGCGTGGCACGAAGAGGCCGCGGGCTATAAAATCCGCCATGTCCCCGCAACTTTGCCGGACATGCTCAAGACCCATGGGCTCATGCGGTGGGAATACGCGCCGACCATGAACCGCCGCCCGGATCAGGCCATCGGCGCTGCTGAGGCGAGGCTGGACTGGATGCGCGGCAGCCAGAGCGACTACGAGATCGCACTTCCGATCCACGAACTGGAATGCTTCGCCCTGGGTCAGGGCTATTACACCGGTCTCAGCGCCCAGCTGCGGCGGGAACAGATCGACTGGCTGATCGAGGTCTATGATCAGGTCTACCCGCGCCTGCGCCTGTTCATCTTCGATGCCCATCGGGTGTTTTCCGCCCCCGTCACGGTTTTCGGGCCGAAGATGGCGGTGATCTATATGGGCCGCCATTACGTGGCCTTCCGTGACCGCGACCGGGTCCGTGGCGTGACCGAGCATTTCGACTGGCTGATCCGCGAAAGCCTCGCCTCGGCCCGGCAGATCCCGAAAATCCTGACGGCGCTGCGGCACCGGGTGGAGGACTAGCGCGGGTCGCCCACCGCGCGGCCCATGCCCTCGGGCGCGGGCAGGCCGGCATGGGCCTGCGTCGCGCGCGCCAGAACGCCCGCCACATCCGCGCGCGGCGGGGCCGGGCGCCGGGTGGCAAGATCCACATGGAGCAGCATCTGTTCCCCTGTCGCCACAAGCGCGCCGCGGCTCCGCATCTCGTGCCAGACATGCAGACGCTTGCCGCCGCCCTCGATGACCCGGGTGGTCACCACGATCCGGGTGCCGATATCGACCTCGCCCAGATGGCGGATATGGGTCTCCACCGTGAAGACGCTGTGGCCCTGGGCCACGCAATCCGCATCCATCCCGGCCCAGAGCAGCAGACGGTCGGTCGCGTGGGAAAAGGCCGTCAGGTAGTGCGCCTCGTTCATGTGGCCGTTGTAATCCACCCAATCGGGCGGCACCTGCCGGTCCAGCGTCACCGGCGGCTGGCCCAGATCCGGCATGCTCGGGGCAAGGGCGCTTTCATGGTCCGCAAGGGCCGCGCCCAGGCCCGGGTCGTTGCGGGATTTCAACGCACGCAGAACCGCCACCACCGTGCCCGGATCTCCATCGGGCAGAACCTCGGCCAGTCCATCCGCATCCAGAACCATCCCGATCCCGGCCAGCACGGCCTTGGCCCTGGCCAGCAGATCCGGGGCCGCGACCGCGCCGCCCTCGACCCTGACCTGCGGGAACAGCCAGACCGGCGCCCGCCCCGAAACGGCAACGATCTGGGCCGGGCGCGGCGCGCAGCCCTGCAAATCCTCCACGCTCAGCGTCTCCGAGGTTCCGGCGATGACCACATCGGGACCGACGCCGGCCTGCACGGCCTGATACATCTTGCGTTTCAGCGAGACCCGATCGGGCAGCCCGTCCTGCACCCAGTCGACCCCGCTGACCGCTTCGGCCAGACTATCGTGATAACTCACCTCTCCCACGGGCGGCAGCGCCACGTCGTAAAGCGCGGGCAGGCTGCCGGCGGCGGCCGACAGCGCGTCGACCATCCGCGCCTCCGCACCCGGCTCAGGGTCGAAAACGCGCACCTGCCATCCCATCAATGCAAACCGCGCCGCCCAGGCACAGCCGCTCGTCCCGGCCCCCAAAAGCGCCATTCGGCCTGTCATGCTTCCCCCCGTTCGCGTGACCTGCGGGCACAGTAACCCGCCCGGAGCGGGGCTCAATAGGGCATGGGAATCGCGCGGTGGGCGGTGTTGATTTCGGCCAACACTTCTTTGGAGAGCGACACGTCCAGCCCGTTCAGAATATGCCGCAACTGATCGGTATTCGTGGCGCCGAAAATCGTCGATACGGGAAACGGCCGTGACACGGTAAAGGCCAGCGCCATATGGATCAGGTCGAGCCCGTGGCGGGCCGCGATGTCCTGATAGACGGCAACCGCCTCAAACGCGCGGTCGGTCTTCCGCCCGCCCAGATTTTCCACCAGCGACATGCGTGAGCCATCGGGCACCGCGCCATGCTGATACTTTCCGGTCAGAAGCCCCGCGCCAAGCGGCGAGAACGCCAGCAGGGTCACATTCTCGTTCACCGCCAGTTCCGCCAGGTCGGAGTCGTATTGTCGGCACAGCAGCGAGTACTCGTTCTGGATCGACGCGATGCGGGGCAGCCCCCGCTCCTCGCTCAGCCGCAGCCATTGGGCCGTGCCCCATGCGCTGTCATTGGACAGCGCCAGATGGCCCAGCTTGCCTGCGGACACCAGCTCGTCCGCGACCTCCAAAATGTCGACCATATGAGCCAGCGTTGTGGCCTTGTCCTGCCCTGACGGATCATAGTCCCAGATCTGCCGGAAATGATAGCTGCCGCGATTGGGCCAATGCATCTGATAGAGGTCGATCCGGTCGGTTTTCAGCCGTTTCAGCGAGGCCTCGAACGCCTCAAGAAACGTCTCGCCGGTAATGTCCTGCCCTATACGCACGAAGCTGTCGTTGCGCCCGCTGATCTTGGTGGCGATCACCAGATCGGCGCGGCGATGCGGATTGGCGGCAAGCCAGTTGCCCAATATCTCCTCCGTCCGGCCGACGGTCTCCGCGCGGGCCGGGTTCACCGGATACATCTCGGCGGTGTCGACGATGTTGATCCCGGCCTCCAGCGCCATGTCCATCTGCCGGTGGGCATCCTGTTCCGGGGTCTGGTTTCCCCATGTCATCGTGCCAAGGCAGTAATCGGTGATCCGGGTCTCGCTTTGGCCCAGGGCAATATGTTTCATCTTCCAGAAATCCTTTCGGCAATCCGGTGACAGAGGTAACCGGCCCGGCGGCGAGGGCAAGGCGAAACCCGCGTGCCGGCCGTACAGGCCCGGGCAACAGATTCGGAAAAGACGGAAATCCGTGGTTTTGGAACCCATCCGGATCCGTTGGGTGACCACGCGAGAGGCCAATTGCGACATCGCAAAAGACGCAAACCCGCCAGATCGCCCCGCACCCCCGTGTGACGGTGCCCCAAAACCAAACCTCCGGTCTCATGCGCCTGATCCTGTCGTTCACTGCCCTTTTCCTTTCGGTTATCCTTCTGCAACTCAGCTCGGGCGGTGTCGGCCCGCTGGATGTGCTCTCGGGCAGTGCGCTCGGCTTCAGCAACGGGCAGATCGGGCTTCTGGGGTCCGCCCATTTTCTCGGGTTCTTCATCGGCTGCTGGTGGGCGCCGCGCCTGATGGGCTCGGTCGGGCATTCGCGGGCCTTCGCGGCCTTCACCGCGACCGGCGCCATCGGGCTGCTGGCGCATATGCTGGTGATCGACCCCTATGCCTGGGCACTGATGCGGGTCGCCTCGGGGCTGTGCATCGCGGGCTGCTACACGGTGATCGAGGCATGGCTGCAATCGAAGGTGACCAATGACACGCGGGGCCGGGCCATGGGGCTCTACCGGATGGTGGATACCGGCGGCTCGCTCGTGGCCCAGCTTCTGATCGGCGTGCTCGCACCGGCATCCTACGTCTCCTACAACATTCTGGCGATCCTGTGCTGTGCCGCGCTGCTGCCGCTGACCCTGACCACCATGTCGCAACCGAAAACGCCCGAGGCGCCCCGGCTGCGCCCCGGTCTGGCCTGGCGGCTCTCGCCCCTCGCCGTCGCGGGCGTGCTGGTCGCCGGTCTCAGCGGCGCGGGGTTTCGCATGATCGGCCCGCTTTATGGGCAGGAGGTCGGCCTTGCCGCCAGCCAGATCGGCTATTTTCTGGCAGCTTTCGTTCTGGGCGGCGCGCTGATGCAACTGCCCGCAGGCTGGCTGGCCGACCGCTACGACCGCCGGTGGGTGCTGATCTGGTTTTCCGCCGCGGCAATCCTCGCCAGCGGCATCACCGTGGTGCTCGCCGGTCAGGGCACGGTCGCGATATTCGCGGGTGCGCTGCTGTTCGGCGGGCTGACCTTTCCGATCTATTCGATCTCGGCGGCCCATGCCCATGACTGGGCAGATGATACCCAGAGGGTGGAGTTGTCAGCCGCGCTCATGTTCTTCTATGCCACGGGCGCCATCGTGGCGCCGCTTGCCAGTTCGGCCCTGATCACCGTGTTCGGACCCTCGGCGCTCTTCACCTTCATCGCGGCAGGCCATGTGGTGCTGGTTGTCTTCGGGCTGATCCGCATGCGCCGCCGCATGGGCGCGGAAACCCGAAAACCCTATGTCTGGATTCCACGCACCTCCTTTCAGGTGGGCCGCCTGTTCCGCCGCTCTCGCTGAGGCGTGACGCGACAGGGCCGCGATCGGTGCTATACTGAGCGCGTTCACCACCCGGCCGGAGCCACGGACCCATGACCTCACTGATTGCGGCAATCGCCCTTGTTCTTATGCCGCTGGCCGCGCTGGCCGATCCGGTCCGGTACCTGCTGGAGCCCGACCGCTCCACCGTGGGCTTCACCTACAGCTTCGGCGACGGTTCGGATGATGGCACGATGCCCGTTCTGGGCGCCGATCTGCTGGTCGATCTGGACACACCCTCCCGGTCGCAGGTCGACGTGACCGTGAATGTGCGCGGCGCGCGCACCGGTTTCTTTCTCGCGACCGAGGCGCTGCGAAGCGCGCAGGTGCTGGATGCGGCCACCTATCCCACGATCCGGTTTCGCTCCACCCGCGTCACCCCCGAAGGCACCGGCGCGCGGATCGACGGGGAACTCACCATCCGCGGCATCACCCTGCCCGCCACACTGATGGCGCAATTCTATCGCCAGCAGGGAACCGTGGCCGGAGATCGCAACAGGCTCTCGATCTATCTGACAGGTTCGGTCAGTCGCTCCGCATTCGGGGCATCGGGCTTTGCCGCAGAGGTGGGCGACCGCGTCGATCTGCGCATCCTGGCCCGCATTCGCCGCGAAGGCACCTAGCGCCGCTGGTCCTTGGCCCGACCTTGGGTTAAATGGGCTGCAAACGGCGGACAAGGTACACGGAATGGCGCGCACCCTCATCACTTCGGCGATCCCGTACATCAACGGGATCAAACACCTGGGCAACCTGATCGGGAGCCAATTGCCCGCCGATCTCTACGCCCGCTACCTGCGCGCGCGGGGCCAGGAGGTGCTGTTTCTTTGCGCCACGGATGAGCACGGCACGCCCGCTGAGCTGGCGGCGGCCAAGGCCGGCAAACCCGTGGCGGAGTATTGCGCCGAGATGTGGGAGGTGCAGGCCCGGATCGCCGAGGGCTTCCGGCTCAGCTTCGATCATTTCGGACGCTCCTCCAGTCCGCAGAACCACGCCCTGACGCAGCATTTCGCCGGGCGTCTGGCCGATGCCGGGCTGATCGAGGAGGTGACGGAGAAGCAGGTTTACTCCAACTCCGATGGCCGCTTCCTGCCAGATCGCTATATCGAAGGCACCTGCCCAAATTGCGGCTATGACAAGGCCCGGGGCGACCAATGCGAAAACTGCACAAAGCAGCTTGATCCGACCGATCTGATCGAGCCGCGCTCGGCCGTCTCGGGCTCCACCGATCTCGAAATCCGGGAGACCAAGCATCTTTATCTGCGCCAGTCCGCTCTGCGCGGGCAGTTGAGCGACTGGATCGACAGCAAGACCGACTGGCCGATCCTGACGACGTCCATTGCCAGGAAATGGCTGAACGACGGCGACGGGCTGCAGGATCGGGGCATCACCCGGGATCTCGACTGGGGCATTCCGGTCAAACGCGGTGATCAGGACTGGCCCGGGATGGAGGGCAAGGTCTTCTATGTCTGGTTCGACGCACCCATCGAATACATCGCCTGCGCCAAGGAATGGACCGACGCGGCGGGCCGTCCCGACGCCGACTGGGAACGCTGGTGGCGCACCGACAAGGGCGCGGACGACGTCCGCTACGTCCAGTTCATGGGCAAGGACAATGTGCCCTTTCACACTCTGAGCTTTCCGGCGACGATCATCGGCTCGGGCGAGCCCTGGAAACTGGTCGATTACATCAAGTCGTTCAACTATCTGAACTACGATGGCGGGCAGTTCTCCACCTCTCAGGGGCGCGGCGTGTTCATGGATCAGGCGCTGGAGATCCTGCCGCCGGATTACTGGCGCTGGTGGCTGCTTAGCCATGCGCCGGAGACTTCGGACAGCGAGTTCACATGGGAAGCCTTCCAGCAGGATGTGAACAAGGATCTGGCCGATGTGCTTGGCAATTTTGTCAGCCGGATCACCAAGTTCTGCCGCTCCAAATTTGGGGAAACCGTGCCCGAGGGCGGCGCCTATGGCCCGCAGGAAGAGGCGTTGATCGCCGAATTGCAGACCCGGCTGACCGCCTATCAGGCCCATATGGATGCCATAGAGATCCGCAAGGCAGCGGCGGAGCTGAGGGCGATCTGGGTGCTTGGAAACGAGTACCTGCAATCGGCCGCGCCCTGGACCGCGTTCAAGGACGACCCCGACCGCGCCGCCGCGATCACCCGGCTGGCGCTGAACCTGATCCCGGTCTACGCCACCCTGTCGGCCCCGTTCATCCCCGATGCGGCGGCCACGATGCTTGAGTCCATGAACGCCGCGCCGGTCTGGCCCGAGGATATGGCAGACGCATTGGGCAGGCTGCCCGCAGGGCATGGCTTCACCGTGCCCGATGTGCTGTTCAGCAAGATCACCGACGAGGCGCGCGAGGACTGGCAAACCCGGTTCGCAGGTGTGCGTACCTGACCCGGCCAGGGCCCGGAGCGTCTGAAGACGGGGCGGCGGGCCGGCCCGCCGCGCGCACCGTCAGGTTCATCACGCGGGAAGAGAGCATCCCAATGGCCGCCTGAGTCCCTTGTCGTGGGAGCGGGCGGCCTTCCGGATCGCGGCTGTCGGATTGCGAGGCCCCCTATGGCGCGCGCAGGACGGCCCCGGGGTTCATGATGCCCTTGGGATCCAGCGCCTGCTTGATCGCACGCATGGCGGCCAATTTCGCCGGGTCGCCATAGCGTTCCAGATCGTCGACTTTCAGCCTGCCGATCCCGTGTTCCGCCGAAACCGACCCCCCCATCTCATGAACCAGATCATGCACGCAGGTCTTGATGCCGCCGCGCGCCTCCTCGTGATCCGCCCGGCTTTGGCCCTGCCGGGGAAAGACATTGTAATGCAGATTGCCATCGCCCAGATGGCCGAAACAGTTGATCCGGTAATCACCGATCTTCGCCAGCCGCCCCGGAGCCTCGGCGATGAAGGCCGGGATGGCGGCGACTGGAACGGAAATGTCATGGCTGGAGATCGACCCGATCCGCCGGTTCGCCTCGGGGATGCTCTCGCGCAAGCTCCAGAATTCCTGCCGCTGGCCTTCGGAGCGTGCGATCACGCCGTCGCTGACAAGCCCCGCCTCATGGGCCTCGGCAAAAACCGCCTCCAGCAGGTCCGAGGGGTCCTGCCCCTGCGCCAGCCCCAGATCGATGAGGCACATCCAGTCGGGCCGCGCCGCGAAGGGCTGTCTCAGCTCCGGCCCGACTTCGTCCAGAAAGGTGAGCCCCATCCCGCCGATCAGCTCGAAGGCCGACAAGCCGCCACCCGCGCGCGCCTGCACACGGCGCAAAAGCGCCAGCGCCGCATCCGGGTCCGGCACCACCATCAGCGCCGCACCGGTGGCGGCCGGCTCCGGGAAAAGCCGCAGCGTCGCCGCCGTGATCACGCCAAGGGTTCCTTCCGCCCCGATCAGCAGATGCCGCAGATCGTAGCCGGTGTTGTTCTTGCGCAGCGATGACAGCCCATGCATCACCGTGCCGTCCGGGAACACGACCTCCAGCCCCAGACACAGATCCCGGGCATTGCCATAGCGGATCACGTTGACCCCGCCTGCATTCGTGGAGAGCAGGCCGCCGATCCGCGCCGAGCCCTGCGAGGCGAGGGTCAGCGGAAAGATCAGTCCCTCCGCCGTGGCGGCGCTGTGGACATCGGCCAGGATCGCCCCGGCCTCGACGGTCATTGTCGCGCCCACCGGGTCCAGCTTGCGGATCTGGCGCATGCGTTCAAGAGACAGGACCACCGGTCTCGTCCCCTCCCCGGCGATCTGCCCGCCCACCAGTCCGGTGCCACCGCCATAGGGCACGATCGGCGTGGCGGTCTGCGCGCAGGCTTTGACGATTGTTGTCACCTCCTCGGTGGAGGCCGGCGCCAGAACCGCCACAGCCTGACCTGCGTACCGCCCACGCGGCTCCTCCAGATAGCGCGGCTCGGGCGGGC
Source organism: Rhodophyticola porphyridii (assembly GCF_003688285.1). Taxonomy (GTDB): domain Bacteria; phylum Pseudomonadota; class Alphaproteobacteria; order Rhodobacterales; family Rhodobacteraceae; genus Rhodophyticola; species Rhodophyticola porphyridii. Next base: position 117,488 of record NZ_RCNT01000002.1, on the reverse strand, counting down.
GGAAGCTTGCCTCCGGCAGGGATTGGCGCAGAATGGTTTCGATCTCGGTCATCAGCCACTCCTGTTCGGCAAGGCGCATCGGGGGGACCCGCCGCATGGACCCGCTAGGGACGGCGCTAGCCGACGTCGGTGCGCCCGCGTCGGTCGCTGCGCAGATTGGCGTAAAGCACGTGGTTCCGCCAGCGCCCGTTGATCTGCAGATAGCTTTGCGCCACGCCCTCGTATTTGAAGCCGGAGCGTTCCAGCACCCCGCGGGAGGCCACGTTCTCGGGCAGGCAGGCGGCCTCCACCCGGCTCAGATCCAGCGAGCGAAAGGCGTGGTGAACAACTGCAAGGATCGCTTCGCGCATATAGCCCTGCCGGGCATGGGCCTGCCCGATCCAGTAGCCGAGTGTGCCCGCCTGTGCCGGCCCGCGGCGGATATTGTCCAGCGTGATCGCGCCTACCAGCACATCGTCGGATCTGCGGATCATGAAAAGCGGCATGGCCGAGCCCTGCCCCATCGCCCGCTGCGCCCAGTAGACGCGGTTGGTGAAGCTCTTCCGCGTCAGGTGATCCCCGGCCCAGGACGGCTCCCAGGGTTGCAGGAACTCCGCCGAGCCTTTCCTGAGAGACGTCCAGGAGCGGAAGTCGGAATGCTGCGGCAATCGCAGCGTCATCCGCTCCGTCTCGATCTTCGGTCTGCGTCTACGGGCGAGCATCAGGCAGCCAGACGCTCCGTCAATCTGATGAGATCGGGGGCTTTTGCCACTGGCCCGTAAAGCGCCATCGCGGCCCGCTCGGCGCCGGCAAGCCCGGCTCCGAAGTCGCGCAGACCGGACAGATCGACCGCATCGATCCGGGCGATGGTTTCCTCCAGCGGCGGCACCCGGTCCCAGATCGCCACCAGCCGTGCCAGACGCTCGGCGCGGGCAGAGGGGCTTTCCAGCCCCATCAGCATGCCGGCCTTCATCTGGGCGCGGGCGCGGTCCAGCTCCGCCTGGCTCATGTCACCGGCGGCGCGCTTGATCTCGTCCATGGTCAGCCGGGCAAGCTCGGGCAGGTCATCCGCGCCGGTGCCGGCATAGATCGTCATCATGCCGGTGTCGTCATAGCTGCCGACCTGCGCATAGATCGTGTAGCAAAGCCCGCGCTTCTCGCGAATTTCCTGAAACAGGCGCGAAGACATGCCCCCGCCCAGTGCGGTCGCATAGATCTGCGCAGTATAGATATCGTCGGAGCGATATCCCGGCGCCTCCAGCGCAAGGGTGAAATGCGCCTGTTCCAGCGGTTTTATCTCCCGGCGTTCGCCACCTGCGAACTGGCCCGGTTCCGGCCGCGATTGCCCGCATGGCGGCAGATGGCCGAACGCGGCCTCCGCAAGGCGCAGGATCTCGTCGTGATCCACCGCGCCCGCCGCCGAGAGGATCAACTGTCCCGGTCCGTAATGCTCGGCCACGAACCCGGTCAGATCCGTATGGCTGAAGCCGCGCACCCGTTCGGCGGGGCCGAGAATGGTACGCCCAAGCGCCTGTGCCGGATAGGCGACCTCCTGCAACCAGTCGAAGATGATGTCGTCGGGCGTATCGGCGGCCTGGCCGATCTCCTGCAGGATCACGCTGCGCTCGACCTCGATCTCTCGCGGGTCGAAAGCCGGATTGAGCACGATATCGGCGATCAGGTCGAGCGCCAGCGGCACGTCATCCTTCAGAACCCGCGCATAATAGGCGGTCACCTCGCGGGAGGTGTAGGCGTTGATATAGCCGCCTACATCCTCGATCTCTTCGGCGATCTGCTGCGCGTTGCGCCTTGCGGTGCCCTTGAAGGCCATGTGTTCCAGAAAGTGGGCGATGCCGTTCTGCTCGACCCGCTCATGCCGCCCGCCGACATTGACCCAGAGGCCGAGCGCGGCGGACTGAAGGCCCGGCATGTGTTCGGTCACGATACGCAGGCCGTTGGGCAAAGTGTGCAGCGCCACGCTCATGCCATGACCTCACCCCGGATCAGCGCCTGAAGATCCGCAAGGTCGTTTTCCACGCGCGTCATCCGCTCGGGCCGCTCGAACAGATCGGCCATGCGCGCTGGCAGCGGCGGGCGGATCCCGCTGGCGGCCTCCACCGCATCGGGGAACTTGGCGGGATGGGCCGTGGCGAGTGTGATCATCGGCGTTGTACCCAGATGGTGCTGCGCGACCTTCACACCAACCGCGGAATGCGGGCAAAGCAGTTCGCCCATATCCCGCTTCGCCTGCGCGATCATGGCGGAGGTTTCCTCCTCCGACACCCGGCCCGAGGTGAAAAGATCACGCAACCTGCCAAGCGCGCCCTGCGAGATGTGGAAGCCCCCGCCGGATTTCAGTTCATCCATCAGCTGCGCCACCGCATTACCATCCCGATCATAGGCATCGAACAGCGCCCGTTCGAAGTTGGAACTCACCTGAATGTCCATCGACGGGCTGATGGACGGCGTCACGCCCTGCGTCACGTAATCGCCGGAGGACAGGGCCCGGTGCAGGATATCGTTCTGGTTGGTCGCCACCACCAGCTTTTCAATCGGCAGCCCCATGCGCCGCGCGATATGGCCTGCGAAAATATCGCCGAAATTTCCCGTGGGAACGGTGAAGCTCACCTTGCGGTGCGGCGCGCCCAGAGACACCGCCGCAGTGAAGTAATAGACCACCTGCGCCAGCACCCGCGCCCAGTTGATCGAGTTCACACCGGCCAGCTTCACCCCGTCCCGGAAGTCGAAATCGTTGAACATGTCCTTCAGGCGCGCCTGACAATCGTCGAAATCGCCTGCAAGGGCGAGCGCGTGAACATTGGCCTCGGCCACAGTGGTCATCTGGCGGCGCTGCACGTCGGAGACACGGCCATGGGGGTACAGGATGAAGACCTCCACCGCGTCAAGCCCGCGAAACGCCTCCATCGCAGCGGATCCGGTATCGCCTGAGGTCGCGCCCACGATCGTCACCCGCTCGCCGCGCCGGCTGAGCGCGGTCTGGAACAGCTGCCCGATCAGCTGCATCGCGAAATCCTTGAAGGCCAGCGTCGGCCCGTGGAACAGTTCCAGCAGGAAATGGTTCGGCTGCATCTGCACCAGCGGGGCGCGGGCGGCATGGCCGAACCCGGCATAGGCCCGCGCGATGCAATCGGTGATCTCGGCATCGCTGAAGCTGTCGCCCATAAAGGGGCGCATCACCCTATAGGCGACATCTTCGTAGCTGAGCCCGGCCAGCGCCGCGATATCCGCAGTCGCCATCACCGGCACCTCGGCGGGCACGTAAAGCCCGCCGTCGCGCGCCAGCCCGGTCAGCATCGCCTCTTCGAATGTCAGCGCCGGCGCGGCGCCCCTGGTCGAGATATACTGCATTTGTCCGCCTTCAGATCGTCCGCTGCCTGATACGCCACAGAAGATAGAGTGTCATCCCCATCCAGATCAGCGCCAGCGAAAACCAGGTGATCGCATAGCTGAGGTGATCGTTGGGAATGCCGCTTGTGTCCACCGGAAGGGGCGTCAGGGCGCCTTCGTCTTCCGACATCTCGCGCGCAACCAGCAGGATCGGCTCGGTTCCAAGGGCGCGGGCAAGGGCGGGCACGTCGCGGGCGAACCAGATATTGGCCTCCGTGTCGGGTACTGGCGTGGCGCGGGTCACCTCATCGGGCCAATGCAGGTTTGCGGTCACCCTGACCGTACCCGCGGGTGCAGCCGGCACCGCATCCGCGACGCGGACAAACCCCCGGTCCAGAAGCAGCCTGCGCCCCTCCGTCTCGAACGGGGAAATCACCCGATACCCCGCCCCGATCCGCCGCTGGCTGACCAGAACCCGGATGAAGTCGTCGCCGACCTCTCCCGTGGCCTCGACCGGCAGGTAGCGGTCCGCGACCGGATCGGGCGCCGCCGGCACGGCCATAGGCGGCGCGGCGATCCGGGTCTCGATATCGGCAAGCACACCCTCTTTCCAGGCGAGCCGCTGCATCTGCCAGACGCCAAGCGACACCAGAATAGCCATACCGCAGATCCCGAAGACCAGGGGCCAGATCATCCGTGTCAACAGCGTCCCTCCAATTGGAAAGGCCCACCCCAATCGGCAGGCCCCCGTGCCAGGTATCAAGATCGGTCCGCCCTGCCCGCCCGGTTCCGGCAAGAACGGTGCGGGGCCGATATCGGGGCCCCGGCCGCAGAGCGGAGAGACCGGCGCGATCCCGCACCCGGGACCGCAAGAGGCCGCTGCGACGGGTCAGCCGATACCCCAGATATAGACCGCCGCAAACAGGAACAGCCAGACCACATCGACGAAGTGCCAGTACCATGCCGCCGCTTCGAACCCGACATGCTTTTCGGCGGTGAAATGCCCCGCCCGCACGCGCAGATAGCACACGAACAGGAAGATCGTGCCGATGATCACATGCACGCCATGGAAGCCGGTGGCCATGAAGAAGGTGGAGAAGAACTTGTCTCCGCCGAAGCTCCAGTCCTGATGATCCAGCAGGTACCAGTATTCATAGGCCTGAAGGCCGGTGAACACGATCCCCAGAACCACGCCGATGATCAGGCCCAGCTCCACGTCCTTGCGGCTTTCGTTATGCACCAGCGCATGGTGCGCCCAGGTGACCGCGCAGCCCGACAGCAAAAGGACGAGTGTGTTGATCAGCGGCAGGTGAAAGGCATCGACCTGATAGAACTCGGGCGGCACATAGGTGGAGGCCTCGTAGGTGTTCATCGGGTAGATCGCGTGTTTGAAAAACGCCCAGAACCAGGCGACGAAGAACATCACCTCGGACATCACGAACATGATGAACCCGTATTTCAGGCCAAGCCGCACCACCGGCGTGTGATCGCCCGCATTGCTTTCGGCCACCACATCCGACCACCAGCCGAACATGACATAGAGAACCGCCACGAACCCGATCAGGAACAGCCACGGGCCCGACCCGTGCATCCAGAGCACCGCCCCGGTCAACATCGCAAAGCCGGCGACGGCGCCCAGAAACGGGTAAATCGACGGTGGCAGAATGTGGTAGTCGTGGTTTTTCACATGGGCCATGATGTCGGTCCTTCGTCTGGCTTAGTCTGTGGAGCCGGCAAGTGCGGCGTAATCTTCTGGAATGTCGGTCACGTGAAACGTGTAGGACAACGTGATCGCGGGTGTGCCATTGGCCTCGGGGTCGTCAACGAGCGCCGGGTCCACATAGAACGTGACCGGCATTTCGACGCGCTGGCCGGGTTCCAGAACTTGCTGCTGGAAACAGAAGCACTCGATCTTCGAGAAATAGAGCCCCGCATCGAAGGGCGCGACGTTGTAGCTGGCAGTCCCGGCAATCGGCTGATCGGTCGGGTTGTAGGCCTCGTAGAAAGCCAGACCGGTTTCGCCGATGCGCAGTTCCATCGAGGTCTGCATCGGGCGGAATTCCCAGGGCATGTCGCGGGCAAGGCTTGCATCGAACCTGACCAGGATCGTCCGGTCCAGGATGACATCGCTTTCGGTCTCGGACACATTTGTGGTGCCACCATAGCCAGTGACCCGGCAGAACCAGTCGTAAAGCGGCACCGCCGCCCAGGCCAGCGAGCCCATGATCAGAACGACGCCCACGCATTGCGCCACGGTTTTCTGATTGCGATCGAGCGTCATTGGTCAGTCTCCACAGGTGGGGTGATCGACACGCGCGGCTGGTGGTCAAACGCCTCCATCTGCGAGCCCTGACGGATCTTCGCGATGGTTAGTCCGAAAACGATGGCGCAGAAACCGACAAGGCAGAGCGCCACGCCGAGATTGCGGCCAAAGCGGCGTTTGTGAAGTTCATGGGTTTCGGTGATCGGCATCTTACCAGCCTCCAAGGCCATAGGGGCGCAGCGCCGCCTCGGCCAGAAGCGCACCGAAATGCAGGAACAGATAATAGAGAGAGAAGCGGAAGACCTTCTTCTCTGTCGCGTAGGCATCGGCCTCGGCCACCGTCTCGTCACGCCGCCAGATAGCCCACGCCCCTTTGAGGAAGATCGCGTTCAGAGCGACCGCGACGGCCAGATAGAGAGGCCCCCCGATGGACGTGAAGGCCGCGCCGATGGCCACCGGAACCAGCAGGATCGTGTAGATCAGGATCTGACGGCGGGTTTCCTCGCGGCCGTGGGTCACGGTCAGCATGGGCACCTTCGCCTTGTGGTAGTCCGACTTCATGAACAGTGCCAGCGCCCAGAAATGCGGCGGTGTCCACATGAAGATCAGCCCGAACATCAGCGCGCTTTCCAGCGACACGCCGCCTGTTGCCACGGCCCAGCCGATCATCGGAGGGAAGGCACCCGCCGCGCCGCCGATCACGATGTTCTGGGGGGTCATGCGCTTCAGCCAGATCGTGTAGATCACGGCGTAGAAGAAGATGGTGAAGGCCAGAAGCCCGGCCGCGAACCAGTTCGTCGCCAGCCCCAGCATGGCCACCGACATCGGGGAAAGCGCGATCCCGAGGCCAAGCGCCTCTCCTGGGGCGACCTTTCCGGACGGAACCGGACGCCTGGCGGTGCGCTTCATCACCCCGTCGATATCGGCATCGTACCACATGTTCAGCGCACCCGAGGCCCCCGCCCCGATGGCGATGAACAGGATCGCGGTGAAGCCGATCATCGGGGGAACCGCCACCGGCGCCACCAGCAGCCCCACCAGAGCGGTGAAGACCACCAGCGACATCACCCGTGGCTTCAGCAGCGCGACATAGTCGCCGAACTGCGCCTCGCCCGGGCCGCTGGTCGTGCTATTTGCGGTGGCGTCGCTCATCGACCGTTACTCGACCGCGGCCAGTTCAAGATAGCGCGGGGCCCGTGTCCCGGTGGAGGCGAATTCCTGCGCCTCGCCCGCAAGCCAGGCCTCGTACTCCTCGGGCGTGACGGCAAAAACCGTGATCGGCATATAGGCGTGGTTCACGCCGCAGAGCTCCGAACACTGGCCGAAATAGATGCCTTCCATGCCGGGATCGACCGCGAACCACAGCTCGGCCAGACGGCCGGGCACACCATCCTGCTTCACGCCGAAGGCGGGCATCGCCCAGGAATGGATCACATCGGCCGCGGTCACCTGGATCACCACATTCTGGCCGGTCGGCACCACCACGGCGGTGTTGGTGGCCAGCAGATATTCCTGCTGGCTGTAGCCATATTCCTCAAGCTCGTCCCGCTCCAGCATGAAGCTTTCGAAGGCCAGCCCCTCTTCGGGATACTCATAGCCCCAGTACCACTGGTAACCGGTCGCCTTGATCAGGACATCGGCTTCGGGGATCGTCTGCTGCTTGAACAGGACCGGCAGCGAAAAGCCCCCGATCACGAACAGGATGATCAGCGGCACTACGGTCCAGGTGATCTCGATCTTGGTGTTGTGGGTGAAGGTGGCCGGCGTCGGGTTGGCGCGCGCGTTGTGGCGCAGCACGACCCAGGCCAGCAGCCCGACAACGAACAGCACGATCGCCGTGATGATCACCAGCAGGAATGTATCCAGCGCCTGCAGGTCACGGGCCAGATTGGTCGCGGGGGGCTGAAAGTTCACCCCGCCCGGCACGGGGGCCCCGCGGATCTCAAGCCCCTCGCCAACGCTTTGCGCGTTGACTGCACCGGCCAGAAGGATTGCGCCAAATCCGGCCCCGAGGCCGCTCATCTTCATACGAAGTGACATACCGATTGTCCTGTTCTTCGAAGGCTGGCCGGATCTTCGCCAGACCACCCTCCGTTGCGTTCCAAGCTGGATGAACCATATAGACGTTCAGGATACAAGAGAGTGGTCAAAATTGTCTCACTTTGACGATCTTCCGGCTGCCGCCCGACAGGAGCTTCCATGACCCAGACCACAGCATTCCGCCCGTTTGACACCCTGATCGACGAGACCGCCGCCCTCCGCGTGCTGCGCGCGGCCACAGACGGCGCCGATGACGGAGAGCTTTTCCTCGAACGCCGGCGCTCGGAAATGCTGGTCTTCGACGACGGGCGGGTCAAGACGGCCAGCTATGACGCATCCGAAGGCTTCGGCCTGCGCGCCGTCAGGGGAGAAGTCGCGGGCTATGCCCATTCTACCGAGATTTCCGAATCCGCGCTGCTGCGCGCGTCGGAGACCGCGCGGCTGGCTGTGGGCGATGGCGGCGGCACGCTGGCCGACGGACCGCAGGGAACCAACCGTAAGCTCTACACTGACGATGACCCGATGAGCGGGGCCGAGTTTTCGGTAAAACTCGACACATTGAAGGAGATCGACGCCTTCGCCCGCGCGCTCGATCCCAGGGTGGTGCAGGTGTCCGCGTCGATGGGGGCAAGCCTGCAGGAGGTGGAGATCCTGCGGCCCGAAGGCACCCGCGTGGCCGATATCCGCCCCATGGTGCGCCTGAATGTCAGCGTGATCGTCGAGGAAAACGGGCGTCGCGAAACCGGCTCCGCCGGGGGTGGCGGGCGCGTCGGACTGACCGGCCTTCTGGAACGGGCGAACTGGGAGACGACGGCGCGGGAAGCGCTGAGGATCGCGGTCGTCAACCTGTCGGCGGTGCCCGCCCCCGCGGGCGTGATGGATGTGGCCCTTGGCCCTGGCTGGCCCGGCATACTGCTGCACGAGGCCGTGGGCCACGGGCTGGAGGGCGATTTCAACCGCAAGAAGACATCCGCCTTTGCCGGGCTCATGGGCCGGCAGGTGGCCGCACGCGGTGTCACCGTTCTGGACGATGGCACCATTCCCGACCGGCGCGGCAGCCTGACCGTTGATGACGAGGGAACACCGTCGGGCAAGAATGTCCTGATCGAGGACGGTATTCTGGTGGGCTTCATGCAAGACCGGCAGAATGCGCGTCTGATGGGCGTCGCGCCGACCGGAAACGGCCGCCGGGAAAGCTATGCCCATATCCCGATGCCGCGGATGACCAACACCTACATGCTCGGCGGGCAGGCCGACCCGAGCGATATCGTCGCCGATGTGAAGGACGGGATCTATGCGGTGGGCTTCGGCGGTGGCCAGGTCGATATCACCAACGGCAAATTTGTCTTCAGCTGCACTGAGGCCTATCGCGTCGAAGGTGGCAAGATCGGCGCACCGGTGAAAGGGGCCACGCTGATCGGCGACGGGGCGACCGCGCTGACCCAAATCCGTGCCATCGGAAACGACATGGCACTCGACCCCGGCATGGGCAATTGCGGCAAGAATGGCCAGTGGGTGCCAGTCGGGGTCGGCCAGCCCACGCTTCTGATCGGCGGGCTTACCGTGGGCGGATCTGCTGCATAGTATCGGCCGCATCTTGGCTGGCCGGATTACGGCGGCCTTTGGATTCGGCCTGATTTCGCTGTTTTTCTCCGAGTTCTTCTTTCTCAACGAAGGTCCGGTAGAAGCGGTTCTGACCAAGGCAGAGAGCGGTGGCCTTGTTTCATATCTGGCGTCTTTCGGGGCGCTCTACGCCGCTTTCGCCTATGTCATACTGGTCGTGATCTGGGGCTTTGGCCTAACGACATGGCCCGGACTGATTCTGGCCGGAGCACTGTTGGGCTGGTGCATCGAAGCTGTGGTGATCCCGCTTGCCTACGAAGCGCCGCCGCTCTCTTTCGCATGGCCAAGCCTTGGCTGGCACCTGATTGTCGTCTTCGGCATCGGATGGCTCGGCATCAGACATGCGATGCGCGAATGGAGCGGTCCGAAGCTTGCAACCTTATTCATAACCCTTGGATTTGTCTGGCCCGCCTGGGGACGTCTTTTTGCTGCGGAAGACCCTGCGCTGCGGCTTCCGGTTGGTCCGGATTGGGTCTCCTTCGTCATGATTATCGGCATTGTGTGGCTGGCGGGCGTTTGGCTTTCGGATCGCCCCTGGGCCCGGTTCAGCCCGACGCGATGGGATTTCGGCCTTGCGGGGCTCCTGTCGGTTCCGCTTTTCGTCATGACGGCGGCCAGCGCGGGTGTCTGGGGTCTGGCACTGGTCGGCCTGGTCACCGTGACGCTCGCCGCGGCATGGCATATTGGAAGCGGAACCCCCGCGATATCGGTCGCGCCGCGATCAGACCGATATGCGGTCGCGATGTTGCTACCGTTCTCCGCGATCCTTGGGGGTGCGGTTTACCCGCCGTTTCCGTCCGGATGGTCGTTCGTCGTCACATTGCCGCTGACCGCATTGGGCACTGGCGCTTTGTGCTGGGCTCTCTGGCGGACTGTAAGGCATTCTTAACCCTTGTGCCGACACCATCGCGGCATGTCTGCACGGTCCGATTGGGGATTCGCCGAATCCTGCCCCCTCCTCACGCCGCCGCCTGCCCTTGATGCGCCGGACAGGCTTGCACGACTGCAGCTCTTCCGCTCCCGCCGGGTCGGGCCGGTGACGTTCCAGCGGCTTCTGTCCGAACATGGCAGCGCGCAGGCGGCCCTTGACGCCCTGCCGGAGGTCGCCCGCGCTGCAGGTGTCGAACGCTACGCGATCTGCCCCGAAGGCGTGGCACTTGCCGAGATGAGGGCCGCCAGGCGGGCGGGTGCCACGATGCTGTGCCTTGGCGATGCATCCTACCCGCCGCTGCTGGCCCGCACGCCGGATGCGCCGCCGGTTCTCTGGGCGATGGGCGATCTTGGCCTTGTGCAGCAGCCCGCCATCGCGCTGGTGGGCACCCGGAACGCTTCTTCGCTTGGCGCGCGGATGGCCACACGTCTTGCCGCCGATCTGGGGGCTGCGGGCTATGTGGTGATCTCGGGCCTCGCACGCGGCATCGACACGCTGGCCCATCTGGCGGCGCTCAAGACCGGCACTGTCGGGGTTCACGCGGGCGGGCTGGATGTGATCTACCCGGCAGAAAACAGCGGTCTTGCCAATGACATGGCCAAATGCGGGCTGCGCCTGTCGGAACAGCCTTTCGGGCTTGATCCGCAGGCCCGGCATTTCCCCCGCCGGAACCGCATCGTCTCGGGGCTGGCCCGCGCCGTGGTCGTGGTGGAAGCCGCCGCGCGATCAGGGTCGCTCATCACTGCGCGCATCGCCCTTGATCAGGGGCGGGAGGTGCTGGCCGTTCCCGGGCACCCGATGGACACCCGCGCGTCGGGCTGCAACATGCTGATCCGCGATGGGGCGACGCTGGTGCGCAATGCAGAGGACGTGCTGGAACAGATCGGCATGCCGAGCGCCCCCGATGCACGGCCCGATCCGCCGCCCGAGCCGCAGCATCTTTCGCCGCAGCAGACGGGCGGGCCTGCCGAGGCGGCGGCGCAGGCGCCTGTTTCAAGCGACAGTCTCAGCAAACGCATCCTGACCCGGCTCGGCCCCTCCCCCACGGCGGAGGATCAGTTGATCCGCGATCTGGGCCTGCCCGCACCGGATATCACCCGCGTGCTGGCGCAAATGGAACTGGCCGGCAGCATCGAGCGCCGGCCGGGCGGGCTTCTGGCGCGATGCGTCTAGCGATCAGCAGCCCCATTCCCGCATGAAGGCGCCGTAATTGGCGCAATCATAGGCAAGGAACCATGTATTGGTGGTGCCGATTTCGTAGGTGACCACCTGCCAGCCCTCCGATGTCTTCCGGAAAAACGCCTCGACCCGAGTTCCGTCGATCGCCTCGGGTAAAACTCCGTCACGCTGCACCATCGGCGTGGTCGCGATATCGATCTGGCCTCCGCCGGGCCGTTGCGCCACCACCCGGCCGAAGGCGCGATCATCCTCCCAGAGCAGCTGATCGACCATGAACTCCACCGGCGCGCCCAGATCGTTTTCCACCAATGGCCGAAGCGTGTTCAGCAACTCGCGCCGCTCGGGCACACCGGGCACCGGCTCCACAGGCGAGGCCAGCGCCGGCCAGGCCAGACAGGCCGCTATCAGGATTGCAACATATCGCATCTCGATACCCCGGCTTCAAAATAACCTCCGCCGGAGTGCCGCAGCGAAACGCGCATTGACAAGCCCCGGCAAGGCCCCACATGTTCCGCCGCCACACCCCTTCCCTGTTCAAAGGTGATCCCTGATGCCTGTTGTCGTTGTCGAATCCCCCGCTAAGGCCAAGACAATCAACAAGTATTTGGGAGATGACTACACGGTTCTCGCATCCTACGGCCATGTCCGCGACCTGCCGCCCAAGGATGGATCGGTGGACACGGACGCGGGATTCGAGATGTTGTGGGAGGTGGGCAGCGACAGCAAGAAGCATGTCAAGGCCATCGCCGACGCGCTGAAAGAGGACAACGCCCTGATCCTCGCCACCGACCCGGACCGCGAAGGCGAGGCGATCAGTTGGCATCTCGAAGAGGCGCTGCGGAAGCGCAAGGCAATCAAGAAGGATACACCGGTCAGCCGGGTTGTCTTCAATGCCATCACAAAGGCCGCGGTGACCGATGCGATGAAGAATCCGCGGCAGGTGGATATGGAGCTGGTGGAGGCCTATCTGGCCCGCCGAGCACTGGACTATCTGGTGGGTTTCAACCTTTCGCCGGTGCTCTGGCGCAAACTGCCCGGGGCGAAGTCGGCAGGCCGCGTGCAATCAGTCTGTCTGCGCCTGATCGTCGAGCGCGAGATGGAGATCGAGGCGTTCAAGCACCGCGAATACTGGTCGGTGCGCGCCGTACTCGATACGCCGCGCGGCCAGAGTTTCGAGGCGCGTCTGACGGTGCTCGGCGGCAGGAAGCTCGACAAGTACGACCTGGAAAACGCCGCCGCCGCGTCGATGGCGGTCAAGGCGGTCTCGTCCCGCGCGCTCAAGGTGCAATCTGTCGAGGCGAAACCGGCCAACCGCAATCCTGCCGCCCCTTTCATGACCTCGACCCTGCAACAGGAGGCCAGCCGCAAGTTCGGCATGGGCGCGCGCCAGACGATGAGCGCCGCACAGCGGCTCTATGAGGCGGGCCATATCACCTATATGCGGACCGACGGGATCGACATGGCCCCCGAAGCTGTCGCCGCCGCACGCGACGCGATCAAGGACCGGTATGGCGCCGATTACGTCCCGAAAGTCGCCCGCGTCTACAAGAACAAGGCCAAGAACGCACAGGAAGCCCATGAATGTATCCGCCCCACGGATATGGCCAAGGCGCCTGACGATATCCGCCTGTCCGAAGACGACCAGAAAAAGCTGTATGATCTGATCTGGAAGCGCACGATCGCCAGCCAGATGGAGGGCGCGCGGCTGGAACGCACCACGGTGGATGTGGCCAGCGCCGATGGGCAGGTCGTATTGCGCGCCACGGGTCAGGTGGTGTTGTTCGACGGGTTCCTCAAGGTCTACGAAGAAGGCCGCGACGATGTGGAGGCCGATGACGACAAGCGCCTGCCGCAGATTTCCGAAGGCGATGACGTGACCCCGAAGGCCGCCGCCCTTGAAGCAGACTTCGCCAAGGCCGCCGGCGACGCCGATGCGGTGGTGATCGAGGACGAGACCGCCAGCGACCTGCGCCAGAACGGCGGCAGCGTTCTCAGCGCCGACGGCGCGGTTCTGGGGCAGCAGCATTTCACCCAGCCCCCGCCGCGCTATACCGAGGCGACACTGGTCAAGCGGATGGAGGAGCTGGGGATCGGACGCCCCTCAACCTACGCCTCGATCGTCACGACCATTCAGGATCGCGGCTATGTGGTGAAGGACAAGAACCGGCTGATCCCGGAAGACAAGGGGCGGTTGGTCACGGCGTTTCTGAGCAACTATTTCCGCCGCTACGTAGGCTATGATTTCACTGCCGATCTGGAAAACCAGCTTGACGAGGTCAGCGCCGGCGAGCGGAACTACAAGGACGTGTTGGAGCGGTTCTGGCGCGATTTCAAGGCTGCGGTCGACGAGACCGCCGAGCTTCGGATCACTGATGTGCTGGAAAAGATCAATGAGGTGCTGGAGCCGCATCTGTTCCCGGCGAAGGAAGACGGTTCCGACCCGAGGCTATGCCCCAATTGCGGGGAGGGGCGGCTCAGCATGCGCACGGCGCGCTCCGGCGGGGCGTTCATCGGCTGCTCCAATTACCCCGAATGCCGTTACACCCGTGCCTTCGCCCCGCCCGGAGACGGCGATGAGGACCAGGCCGAGGAGCGGATGCTGGGCGTGGACCCCGACACGTCGCTGCCGGTGCATCTGAAAACCGGCCGCTTTGGCCCCTACGTGCAGTTGGGCGAAGTGACGGAGGAGGAAAAGAAACCAAAACGCGCCTCGCTTCCCAAAGGCTGGGACGCCACGCAGATGGATATCGACAAGGCGCTGATGCTGCTGAACCTGCCGCGCGAGGTGGGCAAGCACCCCGAGGACGGAGAGCCGGTTGAGGCCGGTATCGGTCGCTACGGTCCGTTCGTGAAACATGGCCGGATCTACGCCAATCTGCCCGATGTGGAGGAAGTCTGGACCGTCGGCATGAACCGTGCGGTGGAACTGATCGCTGCAAAGGCCGCAAAGCGCGGCGGGCGCGGGGCCACGGTGCCGCCATTGCATGAACTGGGCGATCATCCCGAACACGGTGGCGCGGTCAACGTAATGGAAGGCCGCTACGGCCCGTATGTGAAGTGGGACAAGGTGAATGCCACGATCCCGAAGGGGACCGCCCCCGCCGATGTGACCATGGAGATGGCTGTGCAACTGATTGCCGAACGTCAGGCCAAGGGCGGTAAGAAGCGGACTACACGCAAGAAGGCAAGCTGAGCGCGCGCGGGACGGTGACAAGGCCATGACAACCGGGTACGCCGGAGTGATGACGCTGGCGGGGGCTTGATCTCGCCCGCAGCACACCCGATGTTAAGACATGTAACATTCCGGATGCGGGGTCGAGGGACGAACATGATCTTTTCCGATTTCATCAAGGCCGTGGGCCAGCTGTCCGACCGAAGGTTTCTGGGCGTTCTGGGCCTTGGACTTGGCCTGACCGTCACCCTTCTTGCCGCCTTCTACGCGGCTTTCGTCATTCTGATTGGCTGGCTTCTGCCGGACAGCTTTTCGCTGCCATGGTTCGGCGAGATCACCTGGATAGACAACGCCCTCACGATTGCGGGCATACCGCTGATGCTGCTTTTGTCCATCTTCCTCATGGTGCCCGTGGCCTCGGCCTTCACCGGCATCTTCCTCGACCGGATCGCCGACGCGGTCGAGGCGCAGCACTATCCGCACCTGCCGCCCGCCCGCCATATCGGCTTTGTCGAAGGTCTTGGCGACGGTCTGAAATTCCTGGGCGTCATCATCGGCGTCAACCTCGTGGCACTGGTCGCCTATATCGCGATGCCACCGCTGGCCCCGGCCCTGTTCTGGATCGTCAACGGCATACTTCTGGGCCGGGAGTATGCGCAGATGGTAGCGCTCCGCCGCCGGGACGCGGTCGGGGCCGCTCAGTTCCGCAACGCACATAAGGTCACGATCTTTGCGGCCGGGGTTCTGATGGCTGTGCCGCTGACAATCCCTGTGGTGAACCTTCTGGTGCCCGTTCTGGGTGCGGCCACCTTCACCCATCTCTATCACAGGCTCAACGCTCACCCATCCCGAACCGGGTGAACAGGTCGATGTCGTCGATCGTAATGAGGCCGCCAAGGATGATCCACGCGAAGATGGCCCAGATCACCGCGGCCACACCGGAGGTTATCAGAAACCGCCGTTTCAGCTGCGGCCGGTGGGGCGCAGAGGCATGGGTGCCGCGCGCGATTTCCCCCGCCTCCCCCTGCGATGTCATCCGGATCGGCAGGATCACGAACAGCGTCATGAACCAGATGATCGCATAAAGCACCAGACCGCTGACAACATTCATCAGACCTGCTCCAGTTCCACCAGCGTGCCGGTAAAATCCTTGGGATGCAGGAACAGGACCGGCTTTCCATGCGCCCCGATCTTGGGCTCGCCCGTACCCAGAACGCGGGCGCCCGTCGCCTGCAACCGATCCCGCGCCGAAAGGATGTCCTCCACCTCGTAGCAGATATGATGGATCCCGCCCGCAGGGTTCTTTTCAAGGAAACCGGCAATCGGGCTGTTCTCGCCAAGCGGGTACAGCAGCTCGATCTTGGTGTTCGGAAGCTCGATGAACACAACCGTCACACCGTGATCCGGCTCGTCCTGCGGCGCGCCGACTTTGGCGCCCAGCGTATCGCGATACTGTGCCGACGCGGCCTCCAGATCGGGCACGGCAATGGCGACATGGTTCAAACGGCCGATCATCGAAGCTCTCCTGCGCAGGACTGACTGGGGAGTGATATGGCGCGCGACGGTGGAAATGCCAAGCGTCCTGTCGCCGCGGCACCGTTTACAGCTTGTCAACCTTACGCGGCTCTAATCATCCAGGGAATCAGCCGTAATGGGGGCATGACGAAATGGACGACTTTGTTGCAGATCTCGACTTTCGACCGAAACCGACGGCGGCGCGACCCTTGCTGGGGCTGACCGTTCTGGTGGTTGAGGACAGCCGTTTCGCATCCGAAGCGCTGAGGCTGTTGTGCCTGCGGTCGGGCGCCCGCATCCGGCGGGCCGATTGCCTGACCTCCGCCCGGCGGCATCTGGCCGTCTACCGCCCGTCCGTCGCCATCATCGATCTTGGCCTGCCGGACGGATCCGGCCTTGACCTGATTGCCGAAATCCATTCGGGCCAGCCCCGGGTGCCCGTGATCCTCGGGACGTCCGGCGCCGACCCGGATGCGTCCGAAACCGACGTCATGGCGGCCGGGGCAGATGGCTTCCTGCCCAAACCGATGGAAACACTGGCCTTTTTCCAGGCTGCGATCCTGCGCCATCTGCCGGAAGACCTGCAACCCAAAGGCCCGCGCCCCACTTCGGATGACCGGGTGGAGCCCGATACGCTCGCCTTTCGGGAGGATCTGACCCATGCGATGAAGCTCCTGGAACTGGACAGCCCGCCCATGGCCTATCTGAGGCCCTTTCTGCTTGGCGTCGCCCGCACGGCACATGATGCCGGGCTGGAAGATATCATCGCGCGCGCCAGCGGCCCTCTGGCGCATGGCGATCGCGTCAGCCTTCGGGCGCTTCTGTCAGACCGGATCCGGCATGTCGCGGCGGTCTAGTCGCCTGACGGACCCGGAAGCGCGGGATCCGAACTGACACGCACCAGCCGGGTCAGATCGCCCAGGCGTTCCTTCTGGCGCCCCTCGGCGTCGAAGTTCTGGGGTGAAAGCCAGGCCCGGAACGCCTCCTTCAGGGCGGGCCATTCCGCGTCGATACAGGCAAACCAGGCCGTATCCCGATTGCGCCCCTTGACCACGGCGGCCTGCCGAAAGACGCCCTCATAGGAAAAGCCCAAGCGCTCGGCCGCCCTGCGCGAGCCTAGATTGCGGGCGTTGCATTTCCATTCATAGCGCCGATATCCCGCCTCGAATGCCCATTCCATCATCAGATACATGGCTTCGGTCGCGGCGCGCGTACGCTGCATGGCGGGGGCGAAATTGATATGGCCGACCTCGATCGTGCCCATCTCGGGTGTGATCCGAAGGTAACTGGCTACACCGCTCCACTGGCCGGTCTCCAGATTCTGGATTGCATAGAAGAGCGGGTCCGGACCGGCCTCCACCTCCCGCACCCAACGGTGATAGGCCGCCGCGGAGGAAAACGGGCCGTAGGGCAGAAAATCCCAGATCGCATCACTGACCGAATTGGCCCGATGCAGATCGGCCGCGTGCTCGTCGGCGCTGAGCCGGACCAGCCGCGCATAGCGCCCGGCCAACGGCTCTCCGCCCGGTGGGGGCGGTGGGCGGAATCCCGGAACCGGCTCTCCGGCCCTGTCGTGATCTGCCATGACCCCTCCCCAAATCGCGGCAACGGCGCCGGTTTCGACAAAAGGCGAAATTCATCGCGCTGGCAAGCCTTTAGCCGAGCGGCTCACCGCCTGCCCGTTCCAAGGCCGGCATGCGCCCCCCGATCCCTTCGGTGATTTCGCGGGCCGCTTCGGCCACGCGGGCGCCGAAGGCCGCGACCCGGCGATCGGCAAATCGCGTGCTGGGCCCCGAAATCGACACGCCCGCGACAATCTCCCCCCGCGCGTCATAGATGGCCGCGCCAATGCAGGACATGCCGCGATGCCGCTCCTCCTGATCGAAGGACCAGCCGCGCGCGCGCGTCTCCTCCAGATCGGCGCGCAGTTGCGCCTCCGTCGTCAGGGTCTGGTCGGTGAACTCTCGCAACTCGGCGCGGGACAGAAGCCGCGACAGATGCGCCTCCGGCATGCTGGCCAGAATCGCCTTGCCGGTGCCCGAGGCATGCATGGGCGTGCGTGTGCCCGCCGCAAAAAAGGCACGGATCGGATTCTGGGTTTCGATCTGGCCGATGAAGACCACTTCGGCGCCGTCGGGCACGGCAAGGTTCGCGGTCTCGCCCGTAGCCTGCATAAGCGACCGCATCGCGGGGCGGGCCACATCCATCAGCGTCGTCCGGTTCAGATAGGCCGAGCCGGTGCGATAGGCTTCCACGCCCACGGCCCAGGTCTGGCTGGCCTCGTCCAGTTCGGCATACCCGTTCTGCTGCAAGGTGGCGAGGATCCGGTGCGTCGTCGCTGTGGGAATGTTCAGACTGTCGGACAGGTCGGTCAGCGAGGCGTGATCCTGCCGCGCCAGCGCACTCAACACAGCCAGGGCACGGTCCAGAGCCTGTATGGTGCTTCCACCGCCTTCGGTGAAGGGCGATTTCGGCCGCCCGCGGGGTTTTCGCTGTATCTCCGCCATGACCACATCTCCACTTGCTGCGAGCCTCGCCACAGACCTATCATTCTGAAAAATATTTTCAATGGAATATTGAAAGAGATTAGTGGAAAACTCTTTATTGTTTATATACAGAGGTATAGCTTGATTCATCTGAAAATGAAAAACACTTTCGAAAAAATTGCAACTGGTCGTCGGACTGCTATAACAGCTTCAGCATCACGGAGGAGATCGTGCCATGTCCGACCAGAACCCTTTGTTCATCCCCGGCCCAACCAACATGCCGGATCGGCTGCGCCATGCGATGCAGGTGCAGACCCGCGACCATCGCGCACCGGATTTCGTGGATACACTTCTGCCCGTGCTCGACGGCTGCAAGGAGGTCTTCGGCACCAAAACCGGTCATGTCATCACCTTCCCCGCCTCCGGAACGGGCGGATGGGAAGCGGCGATCACAAACACGCTGAGTCCGGGCGACACGGTTCTGGTCGCGCGCTACGGCATGTTCAGTCATCGCTGGATCGACATGTGTCAGCGCCACGGGCTGGATGTCCGCATCATCGAATGCGACTGGGGCGCCGGTGCACCGGCCGACAGGTTCGAAGAGGCTCTGAGGGCCGATAGCGTCCACGCGATCAAGGCGGTGCTCGTCACCCATAACGAGACGGCGACCGGCGTGAAATCCGACATCGGGGAGGTCCGCGGGGCGATGGATGCCGCCGATCACCCGGCCCTGTTGCTGGTGGATTGCGTCAGTTCGCTTGCCTCGATGCCGTTCGAAATGGATGCCTGGGGCGTGGATATTGCCGTCTCCGGCAGCCAGAAGGGCTTCATGCTGGCCACAGGCATGGCCATTCTGGCCGCGAGCCCCAAGGCTCTGGCGGCGATGGACGATGCCACCCTGCCCCGCACATTTTTCGATTTCCGCGACATGATGCAGTCGAACGCGACAGGCGGCTTCCCCTACACGCCACCGCTGCAACTGATCTATGGCATGCGCGAAAGCCTGAAGATGCTGGCCGAGGAAGGTCTGGAAAACGTCTATGCGCGCCATCATCGTCTTGCAGAAGGTGTGCGTAGGGCAGTCCGCGGATGGGGCCTGCAGCTTGTGGCGCAATCGCCCGAGCTTTACTCCGACACGGTCAGCGCCATTTACGTGCCCAAGGGATTCAACAGCAACGCGCTGACCGATCATGCCTTCAAGGCCTATGGCGTCAGCTTCGGCGTCGGTCTGGGCGAGATGAACGGCAAGGCCTTCCGGATCGGGCATCTGGGCTCGCTGACCGATGTCATGGTGCTGTCCGGGCTGGCCACGATCGAGATGGCGATGGCCGATCTGAACTACCCCATCGAGTTGGGCGACGGCGTCTCCGCCGCCCAGGAGTATTTCCGCACATCGCGGGCCGCCACGCTGAAATCGGCCGCGTAAGAGGGAGGAGAGAATGAAAGACATGACAGAACGACCCTTGCCCACATTCGACGATGTGTTGCAGGCGCATGAGCGGATTGCGCCCCATATCCATCGCACGCCGGTTCTGACATCGAGCTATTTCAACGAGCTGACGGGCGCCGAGCTGTTCTTCAAATGCGAGAACTTCCAGAAGGCCGGCGCGTTCAAGGTGCGTGGCGCGTCGAACGCGGTCTTCGGGCTCTCCGAGGAGATGGCGGCAAAAGGTGTCGCGACGCATTCGTCCGGAAACCACGCGCTGTCGCTCAGCTACGCCGCGGGCCGGCGCGGCATTCCGTGCCATGTGGTGATGCCCCGCACGGCGCCCGAGGCGAAGAAGGCGGCGGTACGCGGCTATGGCGGGATCATTACCGAGTGCGAGCCGTCGACCAGCAGCCGCGAAGAGGTTTTCGCGAAGGTGCATGAAGAGACCGGCGCCGATTTCGTACACCCCTATAATGACCCGCGCGTGATCGCGGGCCAGGGAACATGCTCGCGCGAACTGGTGGAGCAGGTTTCCGATCTGGACGCGGTGATCGCCCCGATCGGCGGGGGCGGGATGATCTCGGGCTGCTGCCTGACGCTTTCGAACATCGCACCGGATATGGAGATTTACGCCGCCGAACCGGAGCAGGCCGACGATGCCTATCGCAGCTTCAAGGCAGGTCGCATCATTGCCGATGACGCGCCAGTCACCATCGCCGACGGGCTAAAGGTGCCGCTGAAGGAAAACACATGGCATTTCGTGTCGAACCATGTGACCGACATCCTGACGGCCTCCGAGCAGGAGATCATCGACGCGATGAAGCTCACATGGCAGCGGATGAAGATCGTGATGGAGCCAAGCTGCGCCGTGCCGCTGGCCACGATCCTGAAGAACCCCGACGTGTTCCGGGGCAAACGGGTCGGTGTGGTGATAACCGGCGGCAACGTGGATATGGACAAACTGCCCTGGATGGCAGCGTAAGGAGGATAACCCCATGAATGCGAACGTGAAAATCGAAGATCTTGAAGTCGGCTACGACATCCCCGCCGCCATCGGCATGGACGAGGCGGATATCCAGACGCCGGCGCTGGTGCTGGATCTGGACGCGCTGGAACGCAACATCAAGAAGATGGGCGACTACGCCAAGGCTCACGGAATGCGCCACCGGGTGCATGGCAAGATGCACAAATCCGTCGATGTGGCGCAGTTGCAGGTCGTTCTGGGCGGCGCCTGCGGCGTGTGCTGCCAGAAGGTGAGCGAGGCGGAGGTCTTCGCCCGCGGCGGCATCAAGGATGTGCTGGTCTCCAACCAGGTGCGCGACCCGGCCAAGATCGACCGTCTGGCCCGTCTGCCCAAGCTTGGCGCGCGGACGATCTGCTGCGTTGACGACCTTGCCAATGTCGCGGATCTCTCGGCGGCGGCCGTCCGGCACGGAACCGAGATCGAATGTCTGGTGGAGATCGATTGCGGTGCGGGCCGCTGCGGGGTCACCACGACACCCGAAGTGGTGGAGATCGCCAAGGCCATTGAGGCGGCCGACGGACTGAAATTTGCCGGGATCCAGGCCTATCAGGGCGCGATGCAGCATATGGACAGCTATGATGACCGGAAGGCCAAGATCGACATCGCTGTGGCGCAGGTGAAGGACGCGGTGGATACGCTGAAAGCCGATGGCATCGCCTGCGACATCGTTGGCGGCGGCGGCACCGGATCTTATTATTTCGAAAGCAATTCAGGTGTTTACAATGAATTGCAGTGTGGCAGCTATGCGTTCATGGACGCCGATTACGGGCGTATCCTCGACGAGAACGGGCAACGGATCGATCAGGGCGAATGGGAAAACGCGCTGTTCATCCTGACCTCGGTGATGAGCCACGCCAAGGCGGACAAGGCAATCGTGGATGCCGGTCTGAAGGCGCAATCCGTCGACAGCGGCCTGCCGGTGATTTTCGGGCGCACGGACGTGGAATACGTCAAATGCTCGGATGAGCATGGGGTGGTTGCCGATCCGGACGGCGTCCTGAAGGTCAATGACAAGCTGAAGCTTGTGCCCGGCCATTGCGACCCGACCTGCAATGTCCATGACTGGTATGTGGGCGTGCGGAACGGCAAGGTGGAAACGCTCTGGCCGGTATCGGCGCGCGGCAAGGCCTACTGACCTGTCGGATCTGCGTGTTTTTGGAACGCTTCGGGCGGGGGCGTGTGCGCCCCTGCCCGCCATGGAGGAATTGGGATGAATGCGATGGGTGATGTGACGGACGGCTTGGTGATCGTCTCGGAAGAGGTGTGCCAGCAGGTGGTGGGCCGTGGCGACGCCTTCACGGCGGTGGAGCAGGTGTTTGCCGCCATGGCGCGGGGGGATGCCTACAACTTCCCGGTGATCCGCGAGGCGATCCGCCATGCGGATGCGCTTTACGGTTTCAAGTCCGGTTTCGACCGGGCCGGGCTGACGCTCGGCCTGAAATCCGGCGGCTACTGGCCCGGCAACGCGGACAAGGGGCTGACCAACCACCAGTCCACCGTGTTCCTGTTCGATCCGGACACCGGCAAGCTGAAGGCGCTGGTGGGTGGTAACTATCTGACGGCGGTGCGCACCGCCGCGGCATCCTCGGTCTCCATCGCGCATCTGGCGCGCAAGGACGCCAAGGTGCTGGGCATGGTTGGGGCGGGCCACCAATCCTCCTTCCAGTTGCGGGCCGCAGCCGAGCAGCGCGCCTTCGAGAAGGTCGTTGCCTGGAATCCGCATCCCGAGATGCTGCCGAAACTGGGCGAGGTGGCCGCGGAGCTCGGGCTTGAGTTCGAAGCGGTCGACCGCGACCGGTTGGGCGCCGAGGCCGATGTGATCATCACCATCACATCTGCGTTCGAGCCGTTGCTGATGGCGGCACAGATCAAGCCAGGCACGCACATCGCCTGCATGGGCACGGACACCGTCGGCAAGCAGGAGGTCGACCCCGCAATCCTGGCCTCGGCCACCGTCTTCACCGACGAGATCGCGCAATCGATCAGCCTTGGCGAGGCGCAACATGCGGTGAAATCCGGCCAGATCCGCGAAAACGACATCACGCCCATCGGCGATGTCATCAACGGCACCCATCCCGGGCGCTCGGACGGGGATGAGATCACGCTTTTCGACGGCACGGGGGTGGGGCTGCAGGATCTTGCCGTCGCATCGGTCGCCGCCGATCTGGCCAGCAAAAGCGGGGCGGCGACGCGCGTGGCCCTTTAAACCGGGCATCATCGGGGAACCCACGCGGGTAAATCCGCGTTTGCCTTGCGACTGATGTCCTAGGCAAAGGAGTTCCCCGATGGCGTCCATCTATGAAGAGATCAAGAAAGATCACGATACTCACCGTGCCCTGATGGAGCGTCTCGGCGAAACCACCGGCGACAGCGAGGAACGGCGTGCCGCGTGGACCCGTTTCTATCACGAGATCAAATCCCATTCCGCGGCCGAGGAAGAGACATTCTATTCCAAGCTGATCAGCAAGACCTGGGGTCAGGATGCGGCGCGGCATTCGGTGCATGAGCATGCACAGATAGACGACCTACTGGACGAACTGAACGAGATGGACATGTCTTCCGGCGGCTGGCTCACCAAATTCAAGACCCTCCGCGATGAATACGAACATCATATGGAAGAGGAAGAAAACGAGGTCTTCGCCCGGGCCAAGAAGGTCATCGGCGCGGAGCAGGACGAGGAATTCGGTGAGCGCTTCCGCAAACGCAAGGTCGAGGAGCGCGGGCTTGTCGAGGAGAAGCAGAAGGACAAGCTGGAGGACTGAGGCCCGAACGCAGCAAATGATATGATGAGGCTGCCCCGGATCAGTGGGCAGCCTTTCGTCAGTCCTGCGGCAGAACCCGAAGGCCCAGTTCCATCAACTGGTCGCTTGTGGGGTCCGACGGGGCGTTCATCATCAGGTCTTCGGCCCGCTGGTTCATCGGAAACAGGATCACCTCCCGGATATTGGCCGTATCCGCCAGAAGCATCACGATCCGGTCGATCCCGGCCGCGCAACCGCCATGAGGCGGCGCGCCGTATTGGAACGCGTTGACCATGCCGCCGAAGCGTTTGCGCACCTCGGCCTCGTCATAGCCGGCAACGGCGAATGCCTTGAACATGATCTCGGGAATATGGTTCCGGATCGCGCCCGAAACCAGTTCGTAACCGTTGCAAGCAAGATCGTACTGATACCCCAGAACCTCCAGCGGGTCGCCGTCGAGCGCCTCTATACCGCCTTGCGGCATCGAGAACGGGTTGTGGGAGAAGTCGACCCGCCCGGTCTCCTCATCCGCCTCGTAAAGCGGGAAATCCACGATCCACGCGAAGGCGAAGCGGTTTTCCTCGGTCAGGCCAAGCTCCGAGCCGATGACCACGCGGGCCCGGCCCGCAACGGCCTCGAATTGCGAAGGTTTGCCGGCGAGGAAGAACGCTGCATCCCCGACGCCGAGGCCCAGTTGCTGCCGGATCGCCTCGGTCCGCTCGGGGCCGATGTTCTTGGCCAGCGGGCCCGCGGCCTCCATGACGCCCTGATCCACTTCACGCCAGAAGATATAGCCCATCCCCGGAAGGCCCTGTTCCTGTGCAAACTTGTTCATCCGGTCACAGAACTTGCGGCTGCCTCCGCCGGGCGCGGGAATGGCGCGCACCTCGGTCCCGTCCTGTTCCAGCAGCTTGGCGAAAATCGCGAAACCGGAGCCTCGGAAATGGTCGCTGACCACTTGCATCCTGATCGGGTTGCGCAGGTCGGGCTTGTCCGTACCGTACCAGAGCGCCGCATCCTTGTAGGAGATCTGCGGCCAGTCCTGATCGACCTTGGCGCCGTTTCCGAACTCCTCGAACACGCCCTTGATGACGGGCTGGATCGTGTCGAACACGTCCTGCTGCTCGACGAAGCTCATCTCCATATCGAGCTGATAGAAATCCGTGGGCGAGCGGTCGGCACGGGGGTCTTCGTCACGGAAGCAGGGCGCGATCTGGAAATACTTGTCAAAGCCGGACACCATCAACAGCTGCTTGAACTGCTGCGGGGCCTGGGGCAGCGCGTAGAACTTGCCCGGGTGCAGCCGCGACGGCACCAGAAAGTCGCGCGCGCCTTCGGGGCTGGACGCGGTGATGATCGGCGTCTGAAACTCGCGAAAGCCGATATCCCACATCCGCCGCCGCATGGAGGCCACCACATCGGAGCGAAGCTTCATGTTCTCCTGCATGACCTCGCGCCGCAGGTCCAGATAGCGGTAGCGAAGCCGCGTTTCCTCGGGGTATTCCTGATCCCCGAAAACCATCAGCGGCAACTCTGCCGCAGCACCCAGAACCTCCATATCGCGGACGAAGACCTCGATTTCGCCGGTTGGAATCCTGGTGTTCACCAGATCGGCGTCGCGGGCCTTCACCTCTCCGTCGATCCGGATGCACCATTCCGAGCGCACGGCCTCCATCTGCGTGAAGACCGGGCTGTCGGGATCGCACAGAACCTGGGTCATTCCGTAGTGATCGCGCAGGTCGATGAACAGGATTCCCCCGTGGTCGCGCACCCGGTGCACCCACCCGGCCAGACGCACGGTCTGCCCTACATGAGAGCTGTTCAGGTCGGCGCAGGTATGGCTGCGATAGGCGTGCATCTGGGGCGTCCTCGGATCGGAAAAGCGGTTCGCGCCGATACACCTTGGCAGACAGGCGAAGTCAACCCCGGGCGGCGGTCAGCGCCGGCAGGACAGGACATTCGCCATCGCCTGCGGGGTGAAATCGGCCACGGCCCGGGCGCTCAGGCTGCCGTCGCGCGCCAGCGTCGTCAGCACCACGCGACGCCAGTCCGCATCCGCGGTCACGATCTGGGGGCCCGCGCCGCAGTCGCGAATGCCGCCGGAGATGAAATCCTCGCCGATCCGGTGGTTGGTGAGGCCCGAGGCCGCCGCCACTTCGCGCAGCGTTCCCTCGTCGTAGCGCCAGATCCGCAGGGTTTTTGCCAGATGCGGGCGGTCGATATAGGCGATTTCCATGGCGCCGTCCCCGTCCATATCCGCCACGCCGATCGGGGCCAGCCAGCGCCGGGTCTGCCCGATATAGGGTGTCGCGGCGATCAGGCGCAGGGTCTCGCCATCGCCCGCATCGCCATAAATCGCCAGTTGCGCCCCGCGATCCACATGGGTGCGCACCACGATCACCTCCGGCGCCCCGTCCCCGTCCAGATCATTCAGACGCGGCGCCAGATCCTCGAAGACGTGATCGGCGTCCAGCCGGGCGATCAGCACACCGCAGCCATGGGTCGATGTGGGGGAGGATACCAGAAGCCGGGTGGCCTCGATCCCGTCGCCCAGCACCGCATGCGCGTAGCGGGTGGTGGCCCCGTCGAACCACGCGCGCGAAAATCCCGGGCCGTCATGGGTGACGACGCTTTCGGGCATGTCGGTAACGGTGTGGGGCGCAACCGTACAGGCTGCCGCGGCGCCGCCCGACAGGCAGAGCCACAGGGCCAGGCCGGTGCGCCGCAGCATCAGATCTGCTTTTCGGGCATCTGCACGACCAGACCATCCAGCGCATCGGTCACCTTCAACTGGCAGGTCAGGCGGGAGCGTTCGGGGTTCGGTTCATAGGCGAATTCGAGCATATCCTCTTCCATCGGGTCGATCTCGGGCAGTTTCGAGACCCAGTCGGGATGCACATAGACATGGCAGGTAGAACACGCGCAGGCGCCGCCGCAATCGGCCTCGATGCCGGGGATATTGTTGTCGCGCGCGCCTTCCATCACGGTCAGCCCGTCGGCCACATCCACCACATGTTCGGTGCCGTTATGTTCGATATAGGTGATCTTCGCCATGTCTCGCCTTTGCGGTTGAAGCCGGTTCGCGCCTTAAGTAGCGGGACGTGCGCGGCCTTTCCAGCCCCCAATCGACCTGCGACATTCCGGCCCCACAGATCCGCGCCATGCGCCGTACCGCTTTCGCGGACGGTCGAAATCCTGTAATCTGCCGCGAAACCGGATCAACCGGGCAGGAAAATCGCGCAGTGTATCTTCGTATCCTCTTTCCGGGCCTGCTGGCGCTTTCCGCCTGCGGCCCCGCGGCCACACCCGATATCAGCGGGCTGATCGCGCCCAACACGGTCGAGGTCAGCCGCGGCATGGGCCCGCCGGGCGCCGATCCTAACGCCTGCTACGGGCGCGAAACGACGCCCGCGGTTATTGAAACCGTCACCGACCAGATCATGCTGCAACCGCCCCAGATCGGCAGCGCGGGCGAGGTGCGGGAACCCGCCATTTTCATCACCGAAACCCGCCAGCAGATTGTCCGCGAACGCCGTGAGCTGTGGTTCGAGACCCCGTGTCAGGCGGAAATCGGCGATCCGGAATTCATCTCGACCCTGCAACGCGCGCTGGCCGCACGCGATCTTTATCGCGGACCGCCAAGCGGTATTATGGATGCCCGCACCCGCCGTGCCATCCGTGCCTTTCAGGCGCCGCAGGGGCTGGACAGCCCGATCCTGTCTCTGGCCGCCGCCCGGCAACTGGGCCTTGCGGTGTGGGATCCGGCCGCCGCCGCGGGCGGCGAGGCCGGGTAGCGCTCAGGCTGACTGAAACGCCTGACGGACCAGATCGGTCAGAGCATGGGTCGGCTCATCGCCGGCCAGATCGGCGCGGTACATGTTGATCTTGACCATCGGAAGGTCGGGCAGAGCCCCGTTATGGGCGACCCGCTCCACATAAGGCGGCTCGGTCCCCTCGATGCAGGCATGCACCGCCAGATCGGCACTGATCGAAGCTTCGACGGTCCGGGTGCTTTCGCTTTCGACGGCCATCTCCCAACTGATCCCCGCTGCATCCAGCGCTCCCTGCACCGATTTGCGGAAGATGCAGTTATGCTCGAAAGCCAGCCGCAGCGGGCGCTGCTTCCACACCTGCCCATCCTCGGCGCCCACCCAGATCAGCGACCGCTCGCGCAGGGTCTCCGCGCCCGGATCGGCACTGTTCTCGGTCGTGAGGATCACGTCGACCTCCCCCCGGCTGAACATCTCCTTCAGCCGCGAGGTGTAGGAGGACAGCAGTTGCACCTTCATCCGCGGATAGGCGGCGTTGAACCGGTGCAGCACCTGCGGGATCGCCGGGTAAACGATGTCATGGGGCACGCCGAGGGTCAGCTCGCCCTCGTATTCATTGGCGGTCAAACGGCCCAACACCTCGTCATTCAGCTCCAGCATGCGGCGGGCATAGCCCAGCATCTGTTCCCCCGCGCCGGTCAGCGACAAGCGCCGCGCGGTGCGATCAAGAAGCGAAACGCCGATCGATTCCTCCAACCGCTTCAGCTGCATCGAAACGGCCGACTGCGTCAGGTTCAGAAACCCGCTCGCCTTGGTCACGCCACCGGCATCGGCAACGGTCACAAAGGAGCGCAACGCGGTCATGTCCAGATTTCTCGCCATATCAATCTCCGTGATGAAGAACTTCAGAAACATTCGTTTTTAAAATGGACCATTCCGCTCCATATATCAAGCATCGCAATATGAAGCCGCTATTAGATCACGAAAACGAAAGGACTCGCCATGGCCCATACCGTTGCACAACACCACGTTGCCACCCCCCGCCGGGCGGGCCTGTTTCGCCTTGTCTCCAAGGCCTTTTCCGTCTGGCGCGAACGCCGCGCCCTGACCGCCCTGGACGCGCATGCGCGCAAGGATCTGGGGTTGAGCGAACAGGACATCAGCATCGAGACTGCCCGCCCGATCTGGGATGTGCCGCAAACATGGCGCCTCTGATAGGAAAAAACTATTGGATTACTGTCGCCTCGCGGCTGGCAATCGCTTGAAAAGCTGCCCGTTCTCGCCATATTCAAAGGCAAGGACGGGCGTTTTGCGTTAGAACGTCCTCTTCAACGTATCTTGGAGGTATAAATGGCAGAATTTGACACGATCCGGACTCAGGGCGCAGCCATTGGCCGAGCCGAGATCGATCAGGGCCTCCGCGCCCACATGAACAAAGTCTACGGCACCATGTCCCTGGGCATGCTGATTACCGCGGCCGCGGCATGGGCCATTTCGGTTCTGGCCGTCACCAGCGACCCGACCGGCGCGACCGTGGCGCTGCGGGAAGGTCAGTATCTGACCGGCTTGGGAGAAGTGCTTTACACCACGCCGCTGCGCTGGGTGGTGATGTTCGCGCCGCTGGCCTTCATCCTCTTCGGATGGGGCACCCTGATGCGCCGCGGTTCCGCCGCTGCCGTCAGCCTCGGCTTCTTCGTCTTCGCCGCCGTCATGGGCGTGTCGATGTCCTCGATCTTCCTGGTCTTCACCAGCTATTCGATCGTGCAGACGTTCCTCGTGACCGCCATCGCCTTCGCGGGTCTCAGCCTTTACGGCTACACCACCAAGCGCGACCTCAGCGGCATGGGCACGTTCCTTATGATGGGCGTGATCGGTCTGATCGTGGCGATGATCATCAACATCTTCCTGCAATCGCCTGCGATGATGTTCGCGATCTCGGCGATCGGTATTCTGGTCTTCGCGGGTCTGACCGCCTTCTACACCCAGGCGATCAAGTCGGAATATGTGGCCCATGCGGCCCATGGCGATCAGGAATGGCTGGAAAAGGCGGCGATCGACGGCGCGCTTGGCCTCTACATCGCCTTCCTGAACATGTTCCAGTTCCTGCTGATGTTCATGGGACAGCAGGAATAGCGCCGACGTAAGGCAGAGTTTCGGAAAAGGGCCGGTCCATGTGACCGGCCCTTTCTATTTCGCGCATATGGCGGCCGGCCTGCGTCTTCCGGGCAAGGCCCAGGCCCGCATCCCCGGCAGCTGTCGCGCGCCGCCTGTCTGTCAGAGATTTCGCATCATCTGCACCGCCGGAAAGGTGATGCCCGGGCGCAAGGCAATCTCGATATCCCCCTGCACCTCGAACCCCATGGCGGCATAGAACGGCACAGCCGTCCGCGTGCTCTGGCAACTCAGCCGGGTGATGCCAGCGGCCCGTGCGCAGTCGAATGCGTGGGTCAGAAGCGCCCTTGCCAACCCGCGCCGCGTGGCACACGGGTGGGTGACCACATGCCGGATATGCCCCAGGTCGCGCGGGCCGATGCCCCCTTGCGGGCCGGTATGGGTCCAGCCGCCGGCGGCCAGCGCACGGCCACCGCTGTCCTCGACCACATAGAACGTACCGGATCGCAGCAATCCGGGGTTCGCCCGGGAGATCAGGGGCAAGGCCGTGACCAGCACCGAGGGCGGGTAATCCGGTTTCAAGAGAACCGGATAGCTGGCCGCCAGCAGCGCATCGATGCCGACCATGTCGGCCCCGGTCGTCGGGCGCAGGATGATCTGATCCGTCATGGTGCAAAGTCCTTCTCAGGCAACAAAAAAAGGCCGCGTAGCTGATGCTGCGCGGCCCCGGTCAGTCGAATGGCGGAAAGCTTATTTGATCTTGCCTTCCTTGTATTCCACATGCTTGCGCGCAACGGGATCGTACTTACGTACGACCATCTTTTCGGTCATCGTGCGGGCGTTTTTCTTGGTCACATAGAAGTGGCCGGTGCCTGCGCTGGAATTCAGGCGGATCTTGATGGTGGTGGGCTTCGCCATGTCACAGGCTCCTTGAACGGTCGGGCCGGGGCGCGGGGCCTCGGTGAATCTCTAAGCTGAGCGGGCTTTTTATCCGTGGTGGCTCCCGTGTCAACCTCAAAACCCCGATGTCAGCAGATGGAGCGCAAGACCCGGGATCAGCATCAGGAAAATCACCTTCAGCAGATCGAGCTTCAGCCACAAAAGCAGCACAGCCGCGAGCCCCGCAAGGCCAAGCGCCGATGCCGATACGCTGCCGGGGTCCGGCATCCAGATCTGAAGCGGGCCCAGGCTTTCGCGGGTGACCTCGGAGAAAAACACATTCAGCGCGAACCAGATCGACAGGTTCAGGATCACCCCCACGACGGCGGCGGTGATCGCGTTCAACGCGCCCGTCAGCCGCGGCTGATGGCTGATCCATTCGATGTAGGGGGCGCCTGCGAAGATCCATAGGAAACAGGGTGCAAAGGTCATCCATAGCGTCACGGCGGCCGCCGCGATGCCGTAACCGGTGCCCCCCGCCTGCGAACCTGCCAGAAACCCCACGAACTCGGTGACCAGAATCAGGGGACCGGGCGTCGTTTCGGCAAGACCCAGCGCATCCATCATCTGCCCCGTCGTCAGCCAGCCGAAATCGCCCACCACCTCCTGCACCATATAGGCCAGCACCGCATAGGCGCCGCCGAAGGTGACAACCGCCAGCTTGGAGAAGAAAAGGCCCAGTTGCGTCAGCACACTGTCGGGGGCGGCCAGCCACAGGGCCGCCAGCGGGGCCAGCCAGATCACCAGCCAGATAGCGACCGTCCGGACGGTCCGGCCCGTCTTCACCGGCGGCGGCGCGGCTGTTCGCGGCACATCGCCGGCCATGAAAACCGTTCCGATCAGGGCCGCGGCCAGAATGATGAACGGAAACGGGATCTGCAGGAAGAAGATCCCGACGAAGGCTGAGGCGGCGAGCCCGTAGGCCAACCCCGACGTCAGCGCCTTTCGGCTGACCTTCAGCAGCGCCTGGATCACGATGATGATCACCGTGGCCTTGATGCCCAGAAACATCGCCTCGACCAGCGGCACCTGACCGAAGGCCGCGTAGAGCATCGCCAGCACAAGGATCACGGCGGCGCCGGGCAGCACGAACAAAAGCCCCGCGATCAGCCCGCCGGGGACACCGGCAATCCGCCAGCCCGCATAGGTGGCGAGCTGCATCGCTTCGGGGCCGGGCAGCAGCATGCAGAAGCTGAGCGCGTTCAGGAACTGTCTCTCGCTGAGCCAGGGGCGATCCTCCACCAGTTCCTTGTGCATCAGCGCGATCTGCGCCGCCGGGCCGCCGAAGGACAGAAGACCGATCCGCCCGAAGACCCGGGTCAGATCGGACAGGTCGGGGCGGTTCCGGTCCATGGTCTCGTCGGCAAGGCTCACGCCGCATTTCCTTCCGCTTCGGCCCGACCCGCCGCGCAGAACGGAAGGAGCGCAGGCCCGATTGGGGGAGCTATGCCCGAGCCCCATGACCGTGGCGTGACAAGCCCCGGCGCCAGCGCCGGCCCGCCACCCTGCCCAACCCTGAAGCCAAGGGGCTAGAGCGCAATCGTCTCCATCACGTCCGGGTCAAGAACGCGGACGCCCGGCAGCGCGGATTTCAGCTCTTCGGCATCCTGCGCCAGCATGGGGAACGTCTTGTAATGATAGGGAATAACCGTCTTGAAATTGAACAGTTGAGAGGCCGCATAGGCCGCGCGCTTCATATCCATCGTGAAATGGCCGCCGGCGCAGAGAATGCCGATCTCCGGCGCATGAAGATCCTGCAAGACCTTCATGTCCGCCATCACATCGGTATCGCCCGAGACATAGACCGTGCGCCCCTCGCCCGCAATCATGTAGCCCGCCTCGCCACCGGCATAGACCGGCCCGGCCTCCCCGCCCATGGAGGAGGAATGGGCCGCGTTGACCATGGTGACAGCCACCTCGCCGATCTGAACGGTGCCGCCCTTGTTGAAGCCCACCGTCTCGATCCCCTCGGCCTCGCCCCACCACGCCATCAGATCATAGATGCCATAGACAGGAACATCCAGCTCCCGTGCAAGGGCGGTCACGCCGCCGGTATGGTCGAAATGCCCATGGGTGATCAGAATGGCGGTCACGCCCGCATTCGCCTCGTCCCGTCGCTCAGCGGGAAACAGCGGGTTGCCGTCCTCCCACGGGTCGATCAGCAGAACCTGATCGGCGATCTCAAGGCGGACTGCCGAATGCCCAAGCCATGTGTATTTCATCTCGCGCTCCCTCTGCCGGTCCGGCGCAGGATAGCGTCCGGACCCGGGCTTGCCAATCAGCCTGCGGGGACGCCGCCGGCGCTGCAGGGTTCCGGCGTGAGGGCCGCAAGGCCACCGGCGGGCGGGGCACCACGATGAGCGGCAGAACCGCGAATGGGAGCGGGATATGTCGCAGGATCGGCGTCACAAGCACCGACACGAGAAACACACCAGACAAGGCAAGAGCGAGGATGGCCGAAAGATCGGCGGGCGTTTGCAACATGGGCCATCTCCGAGTTGCGCGGGCGGGGGAAATCCGCCATCCAAGGAAAAACGGGACAGGCCCATGGAACTGACGGCCCAGATCGACGCCTATTGCGAACGGCTCAGCCCGCATTTCTGGGCCGAACCGGTCAATGCGCTGACCAATCTGGCCTTCATTCTGGCAGCCCTTGTCATGGCCGCGCGCCTCTGGGGCCACGGCCTGCCGATCGCTTTGGTACTGACCGGGATCCTCTTTGCCATCGGGTTTGGCTCGTTCCTGTTTCACACCTATGCCACGGCCTGGGCGGCGATGGCCGATGTGATGCCGATTGCGGGGTTCATCCTGCTCTATCTCTTCGCGCTCAACCGCCATGTCTGGCGCTGGCCGTTGTGGCTCGCGCTTCTCGGCACGCTTGCGTTCCTGCCCTACGCAGCGCTGACAACGCCGATTTTCTCGGCTCTGCCGTTCTTCGACATCTCCGCTGCCTACTGGACCGTGCCGCTGGCGCTTGTGGTCTACGCCGGGCTCCTGCGCCGCCGGGCGGGTGCCCTTGCCCGCGGCATGGTGATCGGGGCGGGGCTCCTGGCGCTGTCGCTGACCGCGCGCAGCCTCGACATGCCACTCTGCGCCGCCCTGCCTCTGGGCACGCATTTCCTGTGGCATATCCTCAACGCGATCATGTTGGGCTGGATGATCGAGATTTACCGCCGTCACATGCTTGCGGCGCGCGCGGGCGGGAGCTAAACCCGCTGCGACTGAAAGGTATGGAGCACCCATGTCCATCGACAAAGACACCGCCGCCAAAGTTGCGAAACTGGCGCGCATCAAGGTTGAAGACAGCGAGCTGGACGCCCTGGCCGGGGAGTTCAACGCGATCCTCGGCTTCATCGAGCAACTGAACGAACTTGATGTCGACGATGTGGAGCCGATGACGAGCGTCACGCCCATGCGGCTGAAGCGGCGCGAGGACGTGGTGACCGATGGCAATCAGCAGGACAAGGTGCTGGCCAATGCGCCCGATGCCCGTGAAGGATTCTTTGCCGTGCCGAAGGTGGTGGAGTGATGTCCGATCTGACCCGACTGACCATCGCCGAAGCCCGCGATGCCCTGCGCAAGGGTGAAACCACCAGCGTCGAACTGACCGAGGCCTGCCTTGCCGCGATCGAGGCCGCCGGGGTGCTGGGTGCCGTTGTTCACAAGACGCCCGAGATCGCGCTGGAGAGGGCCCGCGCCGCCGATGCCCGACTGGCCGCAGGAGAGGCACCCTCGATGTGCGGCATCCCTGTGGGGATCAAGGATCTGTTCTGCACCGAAGGCGTCGCCAGCCAAGCAGGCTCGAAAATCCTCGAAGGGTTCCTGCCACCTTACGAATCCACCGTTTCGGGCCAGTTGAAAGACGCAGGCGCGGTGATGCTGGGCAAGCTGAACATGGATGAATTCGCCATGGGAAGCAGCAACGAAACCTCGGTCTATGGCAATGCGGTCAACCCGTGGCGCGCGGGCAATTCCGAGGCGGCGCTGACGCCCGGGGGCTCCTCGGGCGGCTCCGCCGCCGCCGTTGCCGCCGATCTTTGCCTTGCGGCCACCGGCACCGATACGGGCGGCTCGATCCGCCAGCCTGCCGCGCTGACCGGGATCGTCGGGCTGAAACCGACCTATGGGCGGTGTTCGCGGTGGGGCATCATTGCCTTCGCCTCCTCGCTCGATCAGGCGGGCCCCATGACCAAGACCGTGCGCGACGCGGCGATCATGGGGGCCGTGATGATGGGCCATGACCCGAAGGATTCCACCTCCGCCGATCTGCCCGTGCCCGATTTCGAGGCGATGCTGACAGGCGACATCAGGGGCAAGGTCATCGGCATTCCAAGGGAGTACCGCATGGACGGGATGCCGCAGGAGATCGAAACGCTCTGGTCCGAAGGGGCAGAGATGCTGAGGGATGCCGGCGCCAAGCTGCGCGATATCTCGCTGCCGCACACCAAATACGCCCTCCCCGCCTATTACGTGATCGCCCCGGCCGAAGCCTCGTCGAACCTCGCGCGGTACGATGGGGTGCGGTATGGCTACAGGGCCCCGTTGTCCCAGGGGGACGGCGTGACCGAGATGTACGAGAAGACCCGCGCGGAGGGGTTCGGCCCCGAGGTGAGGCGCCGGGTGATGGTCGGCACCTATGTCCTGTCGGCGGGATTTTACGATGCCTATTACAACCGCGCCCGCAAGGTCCGCGCCTTGATCAAGCGCGATTTCGAGGAGGTCTTCGACGCCGGGATCGACGCGATCCTGACGCCCGCCACCCCATCGGCGGCCTTTGAACTGGGCAGGGAGATTTCGGATCCGGTGGAGATGTATCTCAACGACGTCTTCACCGTCACCGTGAACCTCGCCGGGTTGCCCGGCATCGCGGTGCCCACCGGGCTGGACCGTCAGGGTCTGCCGCTTGGGCTGCAACTGATCGGACGACCCTGGGAAGAGGGCGATCTGCTCAACACCGCCTATGCTCTGGAACAGGCGGCTGGTTTTGTGGCGAAACCGCCGAAATGGTGGTAAACACCGCTTTCAAGAGCAAAAACGAGGTTGAGCAATGGGTAAACTGAACCTGGCCATGGCTTGCCTGCTGGTCGCCACTGCCTGTACCAGCACCCCGCCGAACGACGTGTCCCCGGGTGTCGGATTTGGCGATTACGACCGCTATGCAGCCGAACGCGCGGCACGTCAGGCCCAGTTGCAGGGCCGCGCACCGCAAACCGTGCTTCCGCCGATCGCGACCTCCACCGCGACCCCCACCGCGGCTGCGTCCACCGACAGCGTGACCGCACGCGCCGCCGCCGCCATCGCCGAAGCCGAGGGCACCGCCCCGGCCGCACCCGCGAGCGCCGCCACGCGGGTCGACACGAACAACCCGACCATCTCAGACGAGCAGGATTTTCAGGCCGTCAGCGCCCGCGAGAGCATCGAAAGCGATGCCGAACGCCGCGCACGGATGCAGGAGCAACTGGTGATCGTCCAGCCCACCGCCGTGCCCGAACGGCCGGGCACGACCGGCCCTAATGTCATCGAATACGCGCTGTCCACATCTCACCCAATCGGGGAACAGCGCTATACCCGCTCGCCGTTCGGGCGGGGCCGGCACGAGGCCAACTGCCTTGCCTATCGCTCCGACGATCTTGCGCAGGAGGCGTTTTTGTCCATGGGCGGCCCGGAACGCGACCGGCAGGCGCTGGATCCCGACGGCGACGGCTACGCCTGCGGCTGGAACCCCGCGGTCTATCGCAACGCCGCCCGGGCCGCGCGCGGCAACTGATGCGCTCACCCAATTTCGGGGAGCGTCGGGACGGGCTGACCCCTGAGCTTGTGGTGCTCCATTACACGGCGATGCAAAGCTGCGAGGCGGCGCTGCGCGCGCTTTGCGACCCGGCGCGGGAGGTGTCGGCCCATTATCTGATCTCGGAAACCGGGAAGGTCCTGCATCTGGTGGACGAAGACAGGCGCGCCTGGCATGCAGGCGCGGGCGCCTGGGCCGGCGCGGGCGATGTCAATTCGCGTTCCATCGGGATCGAACTCGCCAATGACGGCGCCAGCCCGTTTCCGGCCCCGCAGATGGACGCGTTGGAAAGGCTGCTGCGCGGTATCCTCCCCCGTCACCGCATCCCGCCCCAAGGGGTTATCGCCCATTCCGACATGACGCCCGGCCGCAAGATCGACCCCGGGCCGCGGTTCGACTGGCGGCGGCTTGCGCTTGGCGGTCTGTCGGTCTGGCCCGGACAACCCGGGCGCACCGCCCCCGACCCGGCCCGGTTTGCGGCGGATGCCGGCCTGTTCGGCTATCCCGATTGCACATCCGATCAGCTTCTGGGGGCCTTTCGCCTGCGCTTCCGCCCCTGGGGGCAGGGCCCGCTGGATGCCACCGATATGGGGATGATGGCCGAGCTTGCGGCGCGCTACGGCGTTGACCGGAGCGCCGCAAGGGCCTAGATCAACCTTCGCGCGGAGGGTCGGATGGCCGCGGGGCCCGAGGCTCCGAGGAAAGTCCGGACTCCCTGAAGCAACGGTGCCGGGTAACGCCCGGGCGGAGCAATCCGACGGAAAGCGCCACAGAAAACAAACCGCCGGTCCTTCGACCGGTAAGGGTGAAACGGTGGGGTAAGAGCCCACCGCGGGACGGGCAACCGGACCGGCACGGCAAGCCCCACCGGGAGCAATGCCAAATAGGGATCTCGCGGGGCGGATAGCCCCAGGGCCGCTTCAGCCCGAGAGATCCGGGTTGGCAGCTAAAGCCAGCGGGCGACCGCTGGCATAGAGGAATGGTCATCCATGGGCGGGACCACCCGCCTTGGACAAAATCCGGCTTACAGACCCTCCGCGCGGTCATCTCTCAAGAACCGACGTGCCGCGGGGCATTGGGGAGGGCCGTGCCGCGCGATTTGCGGGCATGGGGGCGGCCGCAGGAAGGCATCGCCCGGAGCTTCTCCCCCCTTCTCCCGACGGTCATGCCAGGTGGCCGCAGCACAAACCGGTTAGCCGGGAAACCCGCGGCGCGCGGCGAAAAAGGCGCGCAACAACGCGGCGGAGGCGTCTTCGCCAATCCCGCCATAGACCTCCGGCGTCCAATGAGCCTGCGGATGGTCGAAAATGCGCGGGCCCTGTGCCACACCGCCCGATTTCGGGTCCGCCGCGCCATAGTAGAGCCGGGAAACCCGCGCCGCGGCGATGGCGCCCGCGCAGGCCGGGCAGGGTTCCAGCGTGACATAGAGATCGCAGCCTGACAGACGCTCCGACCCGATTGCCGCGCAGGCCGCCCGGATCGCCAGCATCTCCGCGTGTGCGGTGGGGTCGGAAAGCTCGCGCATCCGGTTTCCCGCCCGTGCCAGTATCTCCTCCCCCCGCACCACCACCGCACCCACCGGCACCTCGCCACGGTCGCCCGCGGCGCGCGCCTCTGCCAGTGCGTGATCCATGAATGTGCGAAACCCGGTCATGTCCAACGGTCTTGCCGCTTTCCAACCGGCTGTCAAACCGCTAACCCGGCCCCATGACCGAAGACACCCCCAAAGGCGACCGCATCGCCAAGGTTATGGCCCGCGCCGGCGTCGCGTCCCGCCGGGAGGCCGAACGCATGATCGCCGCCGGCCGTGTCGCGGTGAACGGCGAGACCATTGCGAGCCCCGCGCTCAACGTCACCGCAAGCCACAGGATCACCGTCGATGGCCAGCCGATCGCGGCGGCGGAGCGCCCGCGCCTCTGGCTCTATCACAAGCCTCTGGGGCTGGTGACGACAAATGCGGACGAAAAGGGGCGCAGAACCGTTTTCGACGCGCTCCCGCCCGAGATGCCCCGGGTGATGAGTGTCGGCCGGCTGGATATAAACTCCGAAGGCCTCTTGCTGCTGACCAATGACGGGGAGCTGAAACGCCGGCTCGAACTGCCCTCAACCGGCTGGCTGCGCAAGTATCGGGTTCGGGTGAAGGGCGCGCCGAAAGAGGATGATCTCGCGCCGCTTCGCCAGGGCCTGAGCATCGGCGCGGAACGGTTTCAGCCGATGGAGATCACGCTTGACCGGCAGCAAGGCGCCAATGCCTGGCTGACCATCGGCATCCGTGAGGGCAAGAATCGCGAGATCCGCCGGGCCATGGGCGAAATCGGCCTGGAGGTGAACCGTCTGATCCGCGTCAGCTATGGCCCGTTCCGGCTGAACCAGATGAAGCCGGGCGCGGTGGAGGAGATCAAGCCCCGGGTCCTGCGGGATCAGCTTGGGCTCGAAGCCGCGACCGAAGGCCATGCGGAGCCCAAGCCGCGCCCCAAACGCCCGGGCCTGCGAAAGGCGCCGGCCAAGGGCAAGGCTAGCGCGCGTCCTTCTCGTCGGCCTCCTCCTCGGAAAGGCTGAACCGTTCGATCAGCCTGGCCTGGGACATGAAGACCGCAAACAGAAAGATCGGCAGGCCGAAGGTCTCGAATGTGACCCAGAATTCGGTCGATTGCGTCCGCCAGACCAGTTCATTCGCCACCGCCATCAGCGCGAATGCCCCCGCCAGACGCTTGGTCAGGACCATCCAGCCCTCCTCCCGCATCGGCAACAGGTCGCCCATCACGAACTGCAGCCAGGATTGGCCGCGCAACAGCCCGATCCCCAGCAGAACGGCGAAAAACCCGTAGACCAGCGTGGTCTTCATCTTGAAAAACCGCTCATCGTTGAACCACACGGTCAGCGCCCCGAAGACCACCACAAGAACGGCCGTAAACACCTGAATACGGGATATTTTCCGCGTCAGCACCCAAAGCGCCGCGATCGAGGCCAGAAGCAGCGGCACAAAAGCGGCAGTGACGATGATGAACCCGTCATAATCCCGCCCGGCCACGGTCAGCGTGGTGTCCTGAAACCGCATATAGGCGATGAAGAACAAAAGCGGCGGGCCCAGTTCCAGCACCGATTTCAGCCAGGGTTTGATCGATCGTTCGGCCATGCAGGCGCTCCTTATCCACCCGCCTCAACTATCACCGCACCCGCCGCAATCAACCCCATGAGTGCGGCCCTGCGGGGGCCGACCCGCTCCCCCAGAAGCAGCCAGCCGATGAGGGCGGCGAAAACGGTGGAGGTTTCGCGCAACACCGCGGCCTCCCCCACCTGATCCAGCCGCGTGGCCAGCATGATCGATCCGAAACTGCCGAATGCCACCAGCCCGCCAATCACACCGCGCAGGGCCAGCGGGCCCAAGGTCGGCGGGTCCGCCATGCGGGCATAGGCACGCCCCGCGATGAAGGGGTAAAGCATCCCGTCGATGAAGAAGAACCATGCAAGGAAGGTGAAGGGGTCAGCCGCGGCGCGGATGCCGTAGGCGTCATAGGTGGTGTAGAGCGCGACGAAAAGCCCGGTCAGCACCGCCAGCCAAAGCGCCGGGACCAGCCTGTCGCGGTCTACGGTGATCGTGCGCATGTTGTAGATGGCCAAGCCGTAGATACCGGCCAGCAGCACCGCGACGCCCAGCCATTGCACGCCGCTGAACGTCTCCCCGAAGAGAAGCCACGCGCCGATCACCGTGAACAGAGGCCCGGTCCCGCGCATCACCGGATAAACGACCGTGTAGGCGCCTCGCCGATAGCTCGCGAGCGCCGCCCATTTGTAAAGCGCGTGGATCACGAAGACGCCCGCGAAGATCGGCCACATATGCGGCTCCGGCCATGGGACGACGAAAAGCGCAAAGGGTGCCGCCATGAGCCCGTAGGACGCATCGATCGCACCGCGCGCCAGAAGCGGGTCGTGCCGCCCCTTTTGCAGCGCGCCGAAAACCGCATGCAGCAAGGCCGCCAGAAGCGCCAGACAAAGCGCCAGCCACTCGCCCGCCGCCGTGCCTTCGAGAGAGACGATCAACTCGCCCAAGGCGGCCCCTCGCATCTTCGTTTCCCGGATACCCCCGCCCGGGGCTTCGCAGCCTCACACCCGGCACGCCCCCCGAAATGGCATCCGGGTCTCACTAAACGGACCGGGCCATGCCGAAGCGCTCGGCAAAACCGAATCCGCGGTAAAGATGTTCGGCCCCCGGATCGGCGATGAGGCTGAGGTAGCAGCCTTCGGGCAGGTTGGTCTCCGCCCAGGACATCAGCCCCTCCATCACCTCCCCGCCCAGACCCTGCCGTTGCCGGTCTGGATGCACGGCGACATCGGTGATCTGTGCAAAACAGCCGCCGTCGCCGGTCAGGCGCCCCATCGCAACCAGTTGGCCCGTCTCGTCACGCAACCAGACAGCATGCAGTGTGTTGGCCAATGCGATCGCCGATGCTTCCTCGGAAAACGCCCCTAAACCGGTGATCTCCCGCAAGGTGCGGAACTCCGCCACACCTGCCGGCCGATCCGACCGCGAAATCAACCGTCCGCCCCGGTCAGCGCGCGGGCGAACTCCTCCGGGTCGAACGGGGCCAGATCGTCGATCTGCTCGCCGACCCCGATGGCGTGGATCGGCAGGCCGAACTTGTCGGCCAGTGCCACAAGCACGCCGCCCTTGGCGGTGCCGTCCAGCTTGGTCATCACAAGGCCGGTCACATCGGCCATCTTCTGGAATGTCTCCACCTGAGACAGGGCGTTCTGCCCGGTGGTCGCATCCAGCACCAGCAGTGTATTGTGGGGTGCGTCGGGATCCTTCTTGCGGATCACGCGGACGATCTTGGCCAGTTCCTCCATCAGGTCAGCCCGGTTCTGCAACCGCCCGGCAGTGTCGATCATCAGCAGATCGGCGCCTTCGGCCTCCGCCTTCGTCATCGCGTCGAAGGCGAGCGCGGCGGGGTCCGATCCTTCGGGCGCGGTCAGAACCGGCACCCCCGCCCGTTCCCCCCAGACCTGCAACTGCTCCACCGCGGCGGCGCGGAACGTGTCGCCCGCGGCGATCACCACCTGCTTGCCCGCCGCCTTGAACTGGCTGGCGAGCTTGCCGATGGTCGTGGTCTTGCCGGAGCCGTTCACGCCCACGACCAGCACGACCTGCGGTTTCCTGGGGTAGATCGGCAGCGGCCGGGCCACAGGTTCCATCACGCGAGCGATCTCGGCTGCCAGAAGGCCCTTGATCTCCTCCGCGCTCAGCATCTTGCCATAGCGCCCTTCGGCCATGTTGGCGGTGACCCGCAATGCCGTGTCCACACCCATATCGGCGGAGATCAGCAGTTCCTCCAGCCGCTCCAGCATGTCGTCATCCAGCGCCCGGCGCGGCACGGCGCTGCGCCCGATGATGCGGCCCAGAAGGCCGGGTTTGGCCTCCGGCTCCGAAATCCGTTCCGCCGTCAGGTCGACGCGCAGCGGCTCTACGTCTGGCTCTGGCTCTGGCTCTGGCTCTGGCTCTGGCTCTGGCTCTGGCTCTGGCTCTGGCTCTGGCTCTGGCTCTGGCTCTGGCTCTGGCTCTGGCTCT
Organism: Rhodophyticola porphyridii; assembly: GCF_003688285.1. Taxonomy (GTDB): domain Bacteria; phylum Pseudomonadota; class Alphaproteobacteria; order Rhodobacterales; family Rhodobacteraceae; genus Rhodophyticola; species Rhodophyticola porphyridii. Next base: position 75,583 of record NZ_RCNT01000002.1, on the reverse strand, counting down.
GGCTCTGGCTCTGGCTCTGGCTCTGGCTCTGGCTCTGGCTCTGGCTCTGGCTCTGGCTCTGGCTCTGGCTCTGGCTCTGGCTCTGGCTCTGGCTCTGGCTCTGGCTCTGGCTCTGGCTCTGGCTCTGGCTCTGGCTCTGGCTCTGGCTCTGGCTCTGGCTCTGGCTCTGGCTCTGGCTCTGGCTCTGGCTCTGGCTCTGGCTCTGGCTCTGGCTCTGGCTCTGGCTCTGGCTCTGGCTCTGGCTCTGGCTCTGGCTCTGGCTCTGGCTCTGGCTCTGGCTCTGGCTCTGGCTCTGGCTCTGGCTCTGGCTCTGGCTCTGGCTCTGGCTCTGGCTCTGGCTCTGGCTCTGGCTCTGGCTCTGGCTCTGGCTCTGGCTCTGGCTCTGGCTCTGGCTCTGGCTCTGGCTCTGGCTCTGGCTCTGGCTCTGGCTCTGGCTCTGGCTCTGGCTCTGAAATCGCGTTCATTGCCGGTTGCGGCAAGACCTCTTCGACCGGATTGGCCGGTTCCTCGGGCGCGTCCGCGGCCCCGTCCTCGATGATCGCATCCAACCCTTCATCGATCTTCGACGAGGATTTGAACATCCGATCCTTAAGTTTCTTGAAAAACGACATCGCGCCCTGCCCCAACTCACCTGGTCTTCCTCACCTAATACGCAAGCCGGGCGCTGAAAAGCCCAACTCCCCGGCGGCGGCATGTCACGCGGGCGCGGGCCCGCGCGCTCAGACCTGCAGAAACCCGGCGGTCAGGCAGGCCACGGCGGGCCAGTATGTGGCCCAGACCGCATAGGCGAGCCCGCGCTTCACACGCGCCGGGACCCGGTCGAATAGCGATAGTGCGATCAGCGCATCGGAAAGGATGAACAGCGCCGCGCCGAGCATCCACCAGACCACGCCGGAGGCCAGCGCCATCCAGCCCATACCCAAGAGAAGCGGCGCGTAGAGACCCACCAATCCGCGTGTCAGGATGCCGCCCGAGCCCAGACCAAGAGCCACGATCCCGCCCAGCGCCAGGAGGATCAGAAGCGGCCAGGGCCGCCCCGTGTCCACGCCCAGCGCCACGGAGACGTCCACGCCGAAGCCCGCCACGAACAGAATCTGCGCAAGGGAGAACCAGAATACACCGATCCCGAAGGCCCGCTCCCCCGGCCGCGACAGGGCCAGATCGCCCATGGCCGCCGCGCCAAGGCCCGCAACCGCGACACCCGGCGCGCCACCCAGGGCCGCCGCCAGCGCCAGGGCCAGCACGCTGCCGGTTTTCGCCGCGCTTCGCAGCCGGTCAGGCGGGCCCGCGGCCATCCACAGATAGATCAGCGACAGCGCCGCCCCGAACAGACCCGCCGCGACCGTCACGACCGCCTCACACCTCGTCCGGGAAATGCTTCATGGTCAGGCGGATCGGGTTAGGCGCCGCCTGACCCAGCCCGCAGATAGAGGCATCGGCCATCGCCACGCAGAGCTCCTCCAGCAGCGGCCGGTCCCATTTGTCAGCCTGCATCAGCTTCACCGCCTTCTCGCATCCGACCCGGCAGGGCGTGCATTGCCCGCAGCTTTCCGCCTCGAAAAACCGCAGCATGTTGAGCGCCGCCGCCTTCGCGCTGTCCTGATCGCTCAACACCACCACGGCGGCCGAACCGATGAACGAGCCCAGGGGCTGCAATGTGTCGAAATCCAGCGGCACATCGTCGATGAATGCCGGCAGCAGCCCCGACGACGGCCCGCCGGGCTGATAGGCCTTGAACACATGCCCCTCGGCCATGCCGCCCGCGACCTCGATGATGTCCCGGATGGTCGATCCGGCGGGCAGCAGATAGACGCCCGGCATCGCGACCCGGCCAGAGACCGAATAGCTTCTGAGACCTGTCCGGCCATTCTTCTCGATCGCGTTCAGAACCGACGGCCCCTCGCGGCAGACCCGCGCGACCCAGTGCAGGGTTTCGACATTGTGGACCAGTGTCGGGCGCCCGAAGACGCCCACCTGCGCCACGAAGGGCGGGCGATGCCTTGGCAGGCCGCGCTTGCCCTCGATCGATTCGATCATCGCGCTCTCCTCGCCGCAGATATACGCACCCGCGCCGCGCCGCAGATCTATGAAGCCCTTATCCACAAGAGCCGCGTCTTCCAGTGCTTTGATTTCACGCCGTAATATTTCAAGCACCGACGGATATTCATCCCGCATGTAGATAAAACAGGTCTTCGCCTCCACGGCCCAGGCGGCGATCAGCATGCCTTCCAGAAAAAGATGAGGAACCCGCTCAAGATAGTAGCGATCCTTGAATGTTCCGGGCTCGCCCTCGTCTCCGTTTACGGCCAGATAGCGCGGCCCGTCATTGGCGCGCACAAATCCCCATTTCCGGCCCGAGGGGAAGCCTGCACCACCCAGGCCGCGCAACCCGGACGCCAGCAGATCCTCCTGCACCGCTTCCCAGTCCCCGGCTTCGCGCAGGCGTTTCAGCACCTGGTAACCGCCCGCGGCGAGATATCCGTCGAGACGCTCGTAATCGGGCAGATGGGCATGGGTGTCGCCCGCCGCGATCGCCGCCTCTACCTTGGCCGGATCGGCGTGGTCGATGTGATTATGGCCCAGCTCAAGCACCGGCGCCGTGTCGCAGCGCCCCATGCAGGGCGCGGTGACGACGCGGACCTGGGAGGCGTCCAGCCCGCTTTCCAGCGCCGCCTTCAGCGCCTGGGCGCCCGCCAGTTCGCAACTGAGCGAGTCGCAGACCCGGATCGTCAAGGCGGGCGGCGGGGTCTCCTCTTCCTTCACCAGATCGAAATGAGCGTAGAAACTGGCCACCTCCCAGATCTCCGCCATCGGCAATCTCATCTCTTCGGCAAGCGCCCTCAGATGCCGCGCGGACAGATGCCCGTACGCGTCCTGAATCAGATGCAGATGCTCGATCAGCAGATCGCGCCGACGTGGCCGCTCGCCCAGAAGCGCCCGCACCTCCGCCAGCGCCGCATCCTCGTACTGACGGCCCTTGGGCGTTTTCCGGCCCTTGCCGCGGCCCGATTTCCAGACCCCCTTGCCGGGGGTTTTCTTCTCATCCAGCGCCATGTGCCGGCCCTTCCGCGTTTGCCTGCCTCCGTTCTAACCGGCCTGACTTGCCAAAGCCCACCAAAACCGACATCGTTTTGCCCCAAAACGCAGGCATGCTACCTCCGCCATGGGGAATCGCCCTGCGCCAAGCCCAAGGAACGCCCATGCCTGTGATCGCCCGCTATGCCGTGGCCACGCTGACCCCGCTCCTGCTTCTGATCCTCGGCAGCTTTTTCGCCGCGCCCTTCGGGCTGGCGGCACTTGTCTGGCTCACGCTGCTGGCGGCCTTTCTGGATCAGGTGCTCGCCCCGCCCCCCTACGACCCCGACGGTCACGAACCGTGGTCCGACCGGCTGTCGGCGGTTCTGGCCATCGGCCATCTGGCGCTGATCCCTCTGGTTCTGACCGCGCTGGCTGGATCGACGCTGGATTTCGGACAGAAATGCGCGCTTCTTCTCGCCACGGCCTCGTTTTTCGGTCAGGTCAGCCATCCCAACGCACATGAGCTGATCCACCGGCGCAAGCGCTGGCTCGCCAGTCTGGGGGCGCTGGTCTACACGACCGTGCTGTTCGGGCATCACGTCTCCGCCCACCGGCTGGTGCATCACCGGTATGTGGGCACCGATCAGGATCCCAACACACCGCTGCCCGGCGAAGGGTTCTGGGAATATGCTCCCCGCGCCTGGACCGGCAGTTTCGAAGCCGGGCTTGCACAGGAGATCGACCGCCTTGACCGCAAGGGCAAACCCGCACGATCGGTCCGCAACCCCTATTACCTCTGGGTCGGCGGCGGTATCGTCATGCTGTTTCTGGCCATCGACCTTGCCGGCATACTGGGCTTTCTGGCCTTCCTTGCGCTGGCCGTCCTCACGCATCTGCAAATTCTGCTCAGCGACTACATCCAGCATTACGGGCTGCAACGGCTGGAGCTTCCGGGCGGCCGCATCGAACCGGTCGCCGCCCATCACAGCTGGAACGCGCCCAAGGGATTCTCCAGCTACCTGATGATGAACGCGCCCAGCCATTCAGAACACCACATGCATCCCGACCGGCACTACGACCAGCTCGACACGACGGCCCGGGTGCCCACCCTGCCCTATTCCGTCCCGATCATGGCCGCGCTCGCCACCATCCCGCCGGTCTGGCACCGGGTGATGGACCGACGCGCGATGAAGGTGATGGAACAGGCCGAAAAGCGCCTGCGGCAAACCCCTGCCCCGATCCGGCCCCGCCACCCCGATGTGACGCCGCGCAAGGCGCAGACGGCGCCGTCCCGGAACCCGGTTACTGAAGAGGACGAGGTTGATGCCCTGATCGCCCGCGTGACCGCAGAGCCCGGCGAATAGCATCCCGCATTGCCGGGCCGCAGTTGCTGTCGGACGCACGGAAACCGGACAGCTAAGTGGCGCAGTACCGAGCCTGCCCCGGACGATAGACAGCCTGCTGCCAACGAAACACCCGCGCCGCCGGTATGGGGAAGGCCGCACGCGCCTCTACCCGCATCCGAACACCCGGTCGCCCACCTGATTACCCGGTCACCGCTGCTTTGCGTAACGGATGTCCCGGGCTTCGGCGCGCAGCCCCCTGCAAATCAGAGCTTCACACCCCGCCGCCCGGCCAGATCGGTGAAATACTGCCAGGCCACACGGCCCGAACGTGCACCGCGCGTGGCCTGCCACTCGATCGCTTCGGCGGTCAGCGTCTCCTCGTCGATCTCCACCCCATGCGCCTCGCAATAGCCGCGGATCATCGCCAGATACTCTTCCTGACTGCACGGATGGAACCCGAGCCAGAGACCGAACCGGTCGGAGAGAGACACCTTCTCTTCCACCGCCTCGGACGGGTTGATCGCACTGGAACGCTCGTTTTCGATCATGTCGCGGGGCATCAGATGCCGGCGGTTCGACGTCGCATAGAAAATCACGTTCTCCGGCCGGCCCTCCACGCCGCCATCCAGCACCGCCTTCAGCGATTTGTAATGGGTGTCGTCATGGGAAAAAGACAGATCGTCGCAAAACAGAAGAACCCGCACCGGCGCGGCGCGCAGCAAGCCCAGCAACCGCCCGATGGAGGGCAGATCCTCGCGCTGCACCTCGACCAGTTTCACGGCCGGAGCCTGCGACAGCACCTCCGCATGCACCGCCTTGACCAGCGATGACTTCCCCATGCCCCGCGCACCCCAGAGCAACGCGTTGTTCGCCGGCAGCCCGCGGGCAAACTGCGCCGTGTTTTCCAGAAGCGTATCCCGCGCCCGGTCGATCCCCAGCAGCAGCGGCAGGTCGATCCGATTGACGCGCGCCACCGGCTCCAGACGGTCCGGCGCCGTGTGCCAGACAAATGCCTCCGCCGCGTCCCATTCCGGAGCGCAGGCGGGCACAGGGCTCAGCCGCTCCAGCGCCTCGGCAATCCGCGTCAGAACCGTTTCAGTCATACCTTGAGGTCTTCTTCATCCTCGTCATCCAGCAGCCCTTCGGCCCGCAGCCGCGCATCGCGCCGCTTCTCGACCAGGCGCACAAGCTGAATGGAGATTTCATAGAGGCCATAGACCACGACGAACAAGATCAGCTGCGTGATCACATCGGGCGGGGTGACAAGGGCCGCCAGTGTCAGAATGGCGACCACGGCCCATTTGCGCATATTGCCCAGCCCTTCGGCACTGACCAGCCCGGCCTTGCCCATCAGCGTCAGCAGCACGGGCAACTGGAAACAGAGTCCGAAGGCAAAGATGAACTTCAGTGCCAGATCGGTGGATTCACGGATCGAGCCGAGGAAAACCGTGCGCAGCTCAGTGGTGTCGTCCGACAGCGTCGGCACCTCGGACCCGGTGATATAGGCGGTCAGCAGCGGGATCGCGTCGGCAAATCCGATGAAGAAATTCATCGCCAGCGGCGTCACCACGAAATGCGCGAAGGACGCCCCCAGCAGGAACAAGAGGGGCGAGGCAATCAGGAACGGCAGAAAGGCATTCTGCTCCGAGCGGTAGAGACCCGGCGCCACGAAACGCCACAACTGGTGGCCGATGATCGGAAAGGCCAGTGCGAACCCCCCGATGACCGAGATCCGCACCAACACGAAAAACTGTTCCTGCGGCGCGGTGAAAATCAGTTCCGGGCTTTGCCCGCGCGCGATCAGAACGTCGATCAGGGGCTGCTGGATCAAGTTCAGGAGCGGTTGCGCCACCGTGAAACAGGCCACCATCGCCACAACGAAGGCCAGTACGGACCGGATCAGCCGGGTGCGCAACTCCGCCAGATGCTCGATCAGCGGGGCGGCACTGTCGTCGATTTGGTCGTTGTCGTTCATGCGGTGCCGGTTCCGGTCCGCGGTTCCGCCGGTTCGATCTGCGTCTCTTCGGATGAGGCAGATCCGCCGTCAGGATCGGGCGCGGCTGCAGGGGGCGTCTCGTCGGGCGCGACGGCCGCAAGCTTCGCATTGCGGATCTCGTCCTCGCGGGCGCGGCGGACCGCATCAGCCTTCTCCCGCGCGGCCTTGGCCTCGGCGGCGCGTTTCTCGGCCATCGCGCGGGTCTCGCTGCCTTCTTCGAACTTCGTCGGGTCGATATCCTCGAACGCCTTGTTGACCGCATCCAGCCCCATTTTCTTGGGGTTGCTCATCGCGCGCAGATCCTTGCTCAGATCCTTCATGCCGGTCTCGCCTGCGGCATCATCCATCGCCCGGCTGAAATCCTTGGCCATACCGCGGATGCGCCCGGTGATCTGGCCGAAGGTGCGGAACATCTTGGGCAGGTCTTTGGGACCGACGACGATCAACGCCACGATCCCGATCACCAACAACTCCATCATGCCTATGTCCGGCATATCCCTGCCTTATGGTTCAGGCGACACGCCCGATCAGGCGTTGTCGCGCTCGCGCTCGGGCGTCACATCGCGCGCGGTGGTGCCGGCGGTGCCGCTGTTCTCTGCGGTCTGCGTGTTCTCGATCTCCTCGGTGGAGTCCTTCACGCCGCGCTTGAACGCGGTAATGCCTTTGCCGACCTCACCCATCAGATTGGCGATCTTGCCGCGTCCGAACAGGACGAGCACCACAACGGCGATCAAAAGCAGACCGGCAGGTCCGATATTGTTGAGCATGGTTATCTCCCTTGGCGTCTGGCGGGCCGCATCAGCCCGCACCGCGCAATCACATCCATGATCCATAGGTAAGTCATCTGGAGCGGGATCAAAGCCCCAATGGCTGCGTCAGGCCCGGTTTTGGGCCGAATCGCCCGCCGGAGCAAGGAGAAACGCGGGCCCTCACCCCCGATGGGGGAACACGAAACACCTGTCCCGCCGCACGGTCAGCCAAAGCGGCGTTCCAGGTTTCGGGAGGAAGACCGCAGGCACGGTGGCCCGCAAAACTTCCTGATTGAAGTCCATCCGGAACTCCACAAGGCTTTCATGCCCCATGAACCGCGCCCGTTCCACGACCCCGCGCGCCGGCACGCCATCCACCGCCGTCGGGTTAGGGCCGCGTCCGCCCCGGTCGAAATCGATCTTCACATGCTGCGGGCGAAAAATGATCTCCACATCCGATCCGTCGGGATACCCGGGGGCCAGAAACTGACCGAAGGCGGTATCGGTCAGCGCCCCTTCGACCCGCCCCCGGATCACGTTCACATCGCTGAAAAACGCAGCCGCCGCCTGATCGCATGGCGCGTTGTAGATGTTGTAGGGCGCCCCCTGCTGAACGATCTGGCCGTCCCGCATGAGCGCGATCTGGTCGGCCATGCGCATTGCCTCTTCGGGTTCGTGGGTGACCAGCAGCACGGCTGTGCCTTCTTCCTTCAGCAATTGCAGCGTTTCATCGCGGATCCCGTCGCGCAGCCGGTTGTCCAGCCCCGAAAACGGCTCATCCATCAACATCACCTTGGGACGCGGGGCAAGGGCCCGGGCCAGCGCGACGCGCTGCTGTTCTCCGCCGGACAGCATATGCGGCGATTTCTGCCCGTAGCCGGCCAGATCGACCCGCTCCAGCAACTCCGTGACGCGGGCGGATTTCTCGGTCTTCGGGCCGGTCAGACCGAAGCTCACATTCTGCGCGACGCTCAGATGCGGAAACAGCGCAAAATCCTGAAACATCAGGCCGATGCCCCGGGCTTCGGGTGGCCGGTGATCCCTGTCATCGGACATCACCTGCCCGTCGACGAGGATACGGCCGGCATTCTGGCGCTCCACCCCCGCGATCACCCGCAGGGTCGTGGATTTGCCACACCCCGACGGGCCGAGCAGGCACATGATCTCCCCCGGCGCGACTTGCAGGGAGACATCGCGCACGACCACGCGACCGTCGAAATCGCAGGAGACATGGTCAACCTGAAGGCGGGGAGTTTGAGCCACGGTTACCAAAACCCGATCAATTCCATCGGGTTTCGCAGGTAACAGGGGCCATCTGATGTTTCAAGTCCGCCCACGCCCGCTTTCTGCCAGAGTAAAAGCGACCTCTCCCAAAATCTTCCCGTTGACCTGCGCAGAAACCCGGTGCGGGCCGGGATGGAGGGTGAATGTGGTCGCGTTTTCCCGGAAGACATGGGTCTTGGAGACGCGAAGCGGCCGGTCCGGCGTCACCTCCGCCTGTTTCAGCTTGAAGACCTTGGATGTCTCCGCCCTGTCGGGTTTGTGAAACCAAAGCAGGTAATCCACCAGTACCGGCGTCCGTTCAGGTGCGGAAAGAACAATTTCCACCGTCGCGCGCCCGCCGATCGCCACCGGATCGGGCGTGACCGTTATCGCGTCCAGTCTCACCGGTGCGTCGGCGTCGTAGCCCAGATGCGCCATCGCGCCCGGATGGCCGGCCTTGATCAGTGTGCGCAAGGCGTGGCGGGTCATCCAGGCCAGTTCCGCGTGCTCCTGCCGGCCGGCCTCCCGCCAGGCGGTCAGCATGCCGAGCACCCGCTCCGGATCCAGCTTGCTGATGTCATTGAGATGGTTCGCGACCGACCGCGTCACATAGCGCGTCGGGTCAGCATGCAGCGCATCGAGGAACCGCAGCGGCACCATCGGGTCAAGCGTGATCGATTTTGCCCAGGGCAGCCTCGGGCGGGTCCCTTCGCTGACCAGCCGGCGGACGTGGTAGTTGGAACTGGTGCACCACTGCTCCAGACGGCTCAACGTTTCCTCGGGCCAGCGGTTCAGAAACGGCCGGATATAGAGTTCCATCGAAAACCGTTTCGTGGCCGCCTCCAGAAGGTCCAGCGCCCGCTCCCGATGGTGTTCCAGCCCGTGCCGGACGGCAAGAATTCCGGGCACCGAATGAATGAACCGGCCGAAATCGTCATCGGTTCTGGACGGATCCAGTTCGGGGGGCATTGCGGCCTCCAGCGCATTCGCCATGGCGGGAAAATCCGGCGGCAGCCGCGTTTCGATGCAATCCGCGATCCAGTCAAGTCGCTCCAACAGCTCGCGCCCTTCAAGGCCGGGCAGCACCTGAGCCAGAAATCCCTCGGCATCGAAATCCTGCAATCCGGCCGCGTATTCGGACGCCAGATCGCCCAGGGACTCCGCGTTGAACAGATGGTCCTTGAGGGAAAACCGCTCGCTCATAGGGTCGCGTTCGTGGCACCGCCATCCATCAGGATGTTCTGCCCGACGATGAAGCCGGCCTGCTGCGAACACAGATAGGCGCACATCTGGCCGAACTCCTCCGCCGTTCCGTAGCGGCGCGCGGGGATGGTGGCCGCGCGGCGGGCGCGGGCCTCCTCGATGCTGATCCCCTCGGCCTTGGCCACCCCGCCATCCAGCGCATCGGCCCGGTCCGTGGCATGGATGCCGGGCAAAAGGTTGTTGATCACGACGCCCTGGGGCGCAACCTGCCGCGCCGTGCCCGCCACATAGCCGGTCAACCCGGTGCGCGCCGCATTCGACAGGCCAAGCTGCGGGATCGGCGCCTTGACCGATTGCGAGGTGATGTTGACCACCCGGCCCCAGCCCCGGTCGATCATGCCCGGTATCAACGCGGTCATCAGGGCAATCGGGGTCAGCATGTTGGCGTCCAGCGCGACAATGAAATCGTCCCGCCCCCACTCATTCCACATGCCCGGCGGCGGGCCACCAGCATTGGTGACGAGAATATCGGTTTCACCCGCTATTTCAATCAGTTCGGCGCGCCCGCCTTCGCTGGTGACATCGGCCGCTACGGTGGTGACGGTCACCCCATGGGCGGACCGGATCGCCTCCGCCGCCGCCTCCAGCGCCTCGGCGCCGCGCGCATTCATCACCAGATCGCACCCTGCCGCCGCCAAGGCTTCGGCACAGCCCCGGCCCAGCCCCCTGGACGAGGCGCAGACCAGCGCCCGTTTTCCCGAAATTCCCAGATCCATCGCACCCTCCTCTGGCTTTCCCCACCGACCTAGCAGTCGGTGACCGGCATCGCCAGTCTCGCTTGACCGGCTCCGCGCCGCGACTTACCCATGAACTTCCAAGGAGAGATCATGACACGGCGCACCGCCCAATTCACCTTTTCCACCTATCCCGCCGACGCCCTGACCGTGTCCACCGGGGCCAATGAGGGCGATGCGATCGGGTTGATGAAAGATGTCGTTCCGGGGGATTACTACCGCCTGTCGCGTCAGGCGAACATGGCCAGCCTCGCAATCTGCGAGGGCCCCAAGGGGCAGGAGGTGGCCGACGCTTCGCAGCTTGGGCGTCCCGGTGACGGGGTTACGCTGGATCTGTGTCACACGCTGATGGCGCCCGAGGGCAAGATGGTGGAGCTTCTGCTGCTGACGATCTGGTCGGATGCGAAAACCTCCCGGCATGTACTTCCGCTCACGACCCTGCAGATCGCGACGGATTACGAGCTTGTGACCTCCGAAATCGAAAGCGCCCCGCGCCGGTTTGCCGATATCGCCAGCGTCAGTTTCCTTGCCGGCACCCATCTGACGATGGCCAACGGCGTGCAAAAACCGGTCGAGGCGCTGGTTGTCGGCGATCGGGTTCTGACCCGCGACAACGGCCCGCAGGAGATTCGCTGGATCGGCCAGCAGACCATGCGCACGACCGGGGCGCTGGCCCCCATCCGCATCACCGAAGGCACGCTGAACACCGCCCGCGACCTGCGCCTGTCGCCGCATCACCGGCTGTTCATCTGGCAACGCAACGACGAGGTCGGGACCGGCCGGGCGGAGGTGATGGTCAAGGCCGGCTATCTGGTCGACGGGGCAACCGTCGTGCAGGAGGAAGGTGGCCATGAAGACACCTATCACATCCTCTTTGACGGCCACGAGATCATCTATGCCGAAGGGATCGCGGTCGAAAGCCTGCTGGTCACCAGCCAGACCCGCGCCGCGCTGCCCGAGGATCTGGATATCGCGCCATCGGACGCGGACCGGCTGAACGCCTCCGAAATCGAGCTGTCGAAAACCGTTCTGGACAAGCAGGGCGACGTGATCGACCGGCTGACCCGCGCCAGCAAGGGCGTTTTGAGAGACGATTGAACCACCCGCTGCCCGCCTTGCCCGTTGCGGGAGAGATGCAAGCAGGGCGGTCAGCGTCACCCGGTTCCGAAAAACTCCTCGCGCACGATCTTGCCATCCGCGACGTGATAGATCGCCATTTCCTTCATCTGCGTCCGCTCGCCGCTCTCCTTATGGGTCGCGTCGATCTCGAAAATCACGCCGAAGCGGTCGTCGCCATGCAGAAACGGCCCCTGCACATCGCCGCCATGCACGTCGAAATTTTCGTTCCACCAGGCATGTTTGCCGCGAATGCCCTCAAGGCCTCTGGTTTCCCGCCCCATGCCGGAGAAATCCGCCGCCTCCACCGACACCGCATCGGGCGCATAAAGCTTGTCCAGATTTTCGTCTTCGCGCTGTGTGAGGCACCCATCGACCAGCGCAGTCGCGATCTCTTCCAATGTCATCACGACCCTCCCTTTTTGTTCACTTAGTGTTCCCATCTTACCCGAGCCGCCTCCATAGGTCATCACATTTGGAAAGGCGAAGCCGGCGGCGTGAAAATTGCTCTCCAACGCGAAAACCAACCCGGTTTGCGGACCCCGGATCATGCCGGTTTCGACGCGCCGTCACACCGGGATCATGCAGGGCCGGACCGTCGCCACACTGGCCGCTTTCGGCGTCGATTGCCAATGCCCCCGCCCCCGCCTATACCGGCGCCCATGTTGGACAATCGCCCCCCCTTGCCTCCTGAAATCGCCCGCCGCCGGACCTTTGCGATCATCTCGCACCCGGATGCGGGCAAGACCACGCTGACGGAGAAATTCCTGCTTTATGGCGGGGCGATCCAGATGGCCGGGCAGGTGCGCGCCAAGGGCGAGGCGCGGCGCACGCGCTCCGATTTCATGCAGATGGAAAAGGATCGGGGCATCTCGGTGTCGGCCTCCGCCATGTCGTTCGATTTCGGGCGCTTCCGGTTCAACCTCGTGGATACCCCCGGCCACTCCGATTTCTCCGAGGATACCTATCGTACGCTGACCGCCGTGGATGCCGCCATCATGGTCATCGACGGAGCGAAAGGCGTGGAAAGCCAGACCCAGAAGCTTTTCGAAGTCTGCCGTCTGCGCGATCTGCCGATCCTGACCTTCTGCAACAAGATGGACCGCGAAAGCCGCGACACCTTCGATATCATCGACGAGATTCAGGAAAATCTTGCCATCGACGTGACACCGGCAAGCTGGCCGATCGGCTCCGGGCGCGATTTCCTGGGCTGTTACGACCTGATCCACGACCGGCTGGAGCTGATGGACCGGGCGGACCGCAACGTCGTGGGCGAAAGCATCCGCATCGAAGGGCTCGGCGACCCGAAACTTGCCGAACATGTCCCCGCGGAACTGCTGGAAAAGCTCCGCGAGGAGGTGGAGATGGCGCGCGAGTTGCTGCCCCCGCTGGACCGCAGGGCGTTTCTCGACGGGACGCTGACCCCGATCTGGTTCGGCTCCGCGATCAATTCCTTCGGTGTGAAGGAACTGATGGACGGCATCGCCGAATACGGGCCCGAGCCGCAGGTGCAGAATGCCGAACCCCGCAAAGTCGCGCCGGAGGAACAGAAAGTCTCGGGCTTCGTCTTCAAGGTTCAGGCCAATATGGACCCCAAGCACCGCGACCGGGTGGCCTTCGTGCGCATGGTTTCGGGCCATTTCGAACGCGGCATGAAACTGACCCATGTGCGGTCCAAGAAACCCATGGCAATCAGCAACCCGGTCATGTTTCTCGCCAGTGACCGCGAACTGGCCGAAGAGGCCTGGGCCGGCGACATCATTGGCATTCCGAACCACGGCCAGCTTCGCATAGGCGATGCCTTGACCGAAGGCGAAAGCCTGCGTTTTACCGGCATCCCCAGTTTCGCGCCGGAGCTTCTGCAGACCTGCCGCGCGGGCGATCCGATGAAGGCCAAGCATCTCGACAAGGCGTTGATGCAATTCGCCGAGGAAGGAGCCGCCAAGGTCTTCAAACCCAGCTTCGGCTCCGGCTTCATCGTCGGCGTGGTGGGCGCGCTGCAATTCGAGGTCCTGGCCAGCCGGATCGAGCTGGAATACGGCCTGCCGGTGCGGTTCGAGCCCTCGCAATTCACCTCCGCCAGATGGGTGCACGGCCCCAGAGACAAGGTCGACGCCTTCGCCAACGCCAACAAGCAGCATATCGCGACCGACAATGACGGCGATCCGGTCTATCTGACGCGTCTGCAATGGGACATCGACCGGGTGGAGCGGGATTATCCCGACATCCGGCTTTCGGCGACCAAGGAACTGATGGTGTGACCCTTCAGAACCGGGTTCTGCCTACGGGCGAGATCGTCGCGGACCCGGCGCGGGGGCTTCTAACCGGCAATCGCGGGATCATCCATCGGCCAGATGGTACGCTTGGCACCGCCCGCTGGTCCCACAAGCATTGGCTGGTCTGTACGCTCAGCCACCCGAAGGGCATCTATCACGGCCCCATGCCTGATCGCGGCTGGTCGGCCCTGTTCTTTCTTGATGAGGCCGTGGCGCTGACGGCGGGGCACCGGCCCTGCCATTACTGCAGGCGGGAGGCCTATCTGCGCTGGACGGCGGCCTGGCAACGGGCGACCGGCGCGCCGCCGGAGCGGATGGCGATGGATGGGGCGCTGCACAAGGCCCGCGTGACGCGCAACCGCGCGCAGATCCGCCAGGAGGCAGAGAGCGCCGATCTGCCGGATTTCGCCTTCATCCTGTGGAACGATCGCGCCCATCTGGTGCGGGGGCACCATGTGCATCCCTACGATCCGAAGGGTTACGGCGCCCCTGTCCAGCGGCCCGGCGGGCCCGTCACCGTGCTTACGCCGGCGCCCACGCGCGCCGTGCTTGCTGCCGGGTACATGCCCGTGCTGCATCCCTCGCTCACCGCGTAGTCACAGCTTAACGGTGGATTAACCGAAATCCGGGAAAGCTGCGGGCATGTTCCATCGGCTCTCCGTCCTCGCGCTGGTCTTCATGCTGGCCGCCTGTGCCACCGGCGGGCGAGGCGGCGATCTCAACAGCCCCGATCAGGGACTGTCCGGCGTCTATTCCCGCCAGATGCTGCTCAGCGACGATGTCCATCACGTGCTCATGGGCCATGTGATCGTGGCAACCCGGGGCGACGAGACGATCCGTGCACTGATCGTTCACCAGCGCCGGGACGGTGTGCACAGGCTGCGCTACAGCACCGCCTGGCGTAACGGGATCGAGCTGCCCTATCGCAGCCTTGCGCACCGTAGCGGCGGATGCACCCATGGGCATTGTCGTGATTTCGCGGTCGGGATGATCGCGTTGAGCCCCGAGATGATGCATGCGGGCGCACGGAGCGGATTGCGCGCCCGGCTGATCGGTCCGTCCGGCGCCATCATCATTCACGCCCCTCCCGCGCTTTTTTCAGAAGCGCTTGCCCGTGCGGCGGAAATGTAACGCTCCCCCTTGTGTGCAGCGCAGCATTTGACCTTATGCGCTGACTGGACTATTTCCCAAGGGCCGTTGCGATAGGCGCAAGGGCCGCGACGCGGAGCGCGCCGGATATGCGCTCCTTTTCTTCTCACCGGCCCCTGCCGGTAACATTGGACGCATATGACAAAATTTTCCGAACTCAGCCTTAACCCCAAGGTTTTGAAAGCCGTGGAAGAGGCGGGCTATGAAACCCCGACCCCGATACAGGAAGGGGCCATTCCGCCGGCTCTCGAAGGCCGCGATGTCCTGGGCATCGCCCAGACCGGCACCGGCAAGACCGCCAGTTTCACACTGCCGATGATCACCATGCTGGCGCGCGGGCGTGCTCGGGCGCGGATGCCGCGAAGCCTGGTGCTTTGCCCGACCCGCGAACTTGCCGCTCAGGTGGCCGAGAACTTCGACACCTATGCCAAGCACGTGAAGCTGACAAAGGCGCTGCTGATCGGCGGCGTGTCGTTCAAGGAGCAGGATCAGCTGATCGACCGCGGCGTCGACGTGCTGATCGCCACACCGGGCCGCCTGCTCGATCATTTCGAACGCGGCAAGCTGCTTCTGACCGGTGTGCAGATCATGGTGGTGGACGAAGCCGACCGGATGCTCGACATGGGATTCATCCCCGATATCGAACGCATCTTCGGCCTTGTTCCCTTCACCCGCCAGACACTGTTCTTTTCCGCCACCATGGCACCCGAGATCGAGCGGATCACCAATACATTCCTGTCCAACCCGGCCAAGATCGAGGTCGCCCGCCAGTCGAGCGCCTCGGAGACAATCGAACAGGTGATGGTCAGCTTCCGGCCCACCCGCCGCGATGTGGCCGCCAAGCAGAAACGCGACATGCTGCGCGCGATCATCGAAGGCGAAGGGGAGGCCTGCACCAACGCGATCATCTTCTGCAACCGCAAGGTCGATGTGGATATCGTTGCGAAATCCCTCAAGAAACACGGCCTGAACGCCGAGCCGATCCATGGCGATCTGGACCAGTCTCACCGCACCCGCACGCTGGACGGGTTTCGCGACGGCTCGATCAGGTTTCTGGTGGCCTCCGACGTGGCGGCGCGCGGGCTCGACATCCCGAATGTGAGCCATGTGCTGAATTACGACGTCCCCTCCCATGCGGAGGATTACGTGCACCGGATCGGCCGCACGGGCCGCGCCGGGCGCAAGGGCAAGACGATCATGATCCACGTGCCGTCGGACGACAAATATCTGGGCGCGATCGAATCCCTGATCGGCAATTCGATCCCCCGTGTCGATCCTCCGATCCGGATCGGGGGCGCGCAGGCCGCGACCGACACGGCCGAGGCAGAGGCCGACACGAGGCCCGAGCGCAAACCGCGACGCAGCCGGGCCCGCCGCGACGACCGCAAGGAGCCTCAGGCGCCCCAGAGCACCGATGCCGAGACCGCGCCCGAGGAGACCGCCGCCGCCGAGACACCGGCTCCCGCTCCGCGCAGCCGGGACCGGGCCGATGACCGCGGCGAGCGTGGTGATCGCGGCAACCGGAGCCGCGGCGGGCGCGACCGGGGCGGCGATCGCGGTGGCAACCGGGTGGTCGGCATGGGCGAGCACATGCCCGACTTCATTTCGCTCAGCTTCGACGAGCGCCGGGGCGGTCCGGCCAGACAGGACCCCGACGTGGACGACCCGCAGGTCGATGAGGACACCGCCCACGCGGCGGAAGGCGCCAACGAGTCGTTGGCCGAGGAAACGCCCAAGCCGAAGCCCAAGCGTCGCCGTGCAAAGAAGGTGAAGGACGAGGACAAGACCCCATCCTCGGACCCCGGCAACGAAGACGCGGCCTGAGAAACACGCGCGCCTGAGGCCGTCGGGACCGGAAGGGCGCGCAGAGGTCGACGGAGTTGCAGCCCGCCTCACGGCATGTCGGTCGCGGGGCGCGGGCATCGGGGCGTCATCCCGAATGAAAATGACCCGCCCCTTGCCGCAGAAGGAACGGATCTGATTGGTCAATGGACCGGGGCGCGTCGGCGGCCCCGCTATCCCGCCATCAGGCGGGACACCAGCACGCTGACTTCGGGTTTCTTGCCGATCTCGCTGACGCAAACCTGCCGGGCCACACGTTTTATCGCCTCTTCCAGCTTGTCGTCGTCGCTGACTGTCCGATCATCCAGACGCGGCAGCAACTCGGCCAGTTCGTCCTCGATCATCTCGGCCAGATCGGCGCCGTTCCCGACAATCTCGGGCAGCCCGCGCAGCTGGACCCAGCTGTCTTCCAGAACCTGGTCATCCTCGTCCACGACCAGCGCCACGATGACCAGACCGTTGAGCGCGAGTTTCATCCGGTCTCGGATCACGCCGTCGAACGCCCCCACAAGGGCCGTACCGTCAAGATAGGTCTTGGCGATCTCGATCCGCTCCACCACACCCGGCTGGTTACCCGAAAGCTCCACCATCGCGCCGTTCGGGGCGACGATCCCGTTCAGACCCTTTTCCAGCGCCACACGCGCATGTTCACGCAGATGGCGGAACTCGCCATGGTTGGGCAGCAGGATCTGCGGGCGGACCAGATCGTGCATCGCTTCGAGATCGGGACGGTTCGCGTGGCCCGAAACGTGATAGAATCCGGAGTTCTCATCCACCACCTGCACGCCTTTTTCGGCAAGCGCATTCTGGATGAACCCGACCGAGACCTCGTTGCCCGGAATGGTTTTGGAGGAGAACAGGAACATGTCCCCTTCCGCCAGTTCGTGGCCCAGATACTTGCCGCGTGACAGTGCCGCCGAGGCCGCGCGGCGTTCGCCCTGGCTTCCGGTGACGATCAGCATCAGGTTCTCACGGGGAATGTCCGTGGCCTCTTCGGGGCTGACGGTGGCGGGGAAATCGGTCAGCACGCCGGTTTCGACCCCGGCGGTCACCATGCGTTTCATTGCGCGGCCCATCAGGCAGATGGAGCGCCCATTGGCCCGGCCCGCCTCGGCCAGCGTTTTCAGCCGGGCGATGTTCGAGGCGAAAGTCGTGGCCACGACCATTCCCCTGGCACCCGCAATCAGGTCCCCGATCGGTTCGGGCAACTGGCTTTCGCTGCGGCCCGGATGGCGGCTGAAAACATTGGTGCTGTCGCAGATCAGGGCGCGGACGCCATCGCGCCCGACCTCGCGCCACAGCTCCTCGTCAAACGGCTCGCCAACTACCGGGTGATGATCGATCTTGAAATCGCCAGAATGAACGACCCGGCCTTCGGGCGTGTCGATCACCAGAGCGGAGGCTTCGGGGATCGAATGGGAAATCGGCGCAAACTGCACGCGGAAGGCCCCGACCTCGACCACTTCGGGGTACGCGCCCACGACCTGCACCTGATCTGGGTCCTGCCCTGCATCCTCCATCTTGCGCCGCGCGTGATAGGCGGTGAAGACGCGGGCATAAACCGGCGCGCGCAATTGCGACCAGAGATGGCCCAGGGCGCCTACATGATCCTCATGCGCATGGGTGATGAAAATCGCGTCGAGCCGGTCGGCCCGCGCCGCCAGCCATGAGACATCCGGCAGGATCAGATCAACCCCGGGCTGCCCGTCCATGTCCGGGAAGCTGACGCCGATGTCGACCAGGATGAAGCGCTCTTTCCCCTCCGGCCCATAGCCGTAAAGATAGCAGTTCATCCCGATCTCCCCCGCGCCACCCAGGGGGAGGTAGATCAGCCTTGCGCGATCACTCATATGCTGCCGTTTTCCTTGTTGTGAGAATAGATGACCGTGAGGCCATGCATCGTCAGATCATCTTCGATCAGGTCAAATAACACATCCCCCTGAGAGAACAACGGGGCAAGCCCCCCAGTGCCGATAATGCGCATGGGGCAGTCATATTCCGCTTTGATCCGGTCGCAGATACCGCGGACCAAGCCGACATAGCCCCAGAACACTCCCGATTGCATACAGGCAACGGTGTTGGTGCCGATGACCGCTTGCGGTTTCGTGACATCGACATGGGGCAGCGCGGCAGCGGCACGGTGCAACGCTTCGAGGCTGAGGTTCACGCCCGGCGCGATGACACCGCCGACATAGGCCCCGTCATGGGCTACCACGTCGAAGGTCGTCGCGGTTCCAAAATCCACCACGATCAGGTCGCCGCCATGCCGGTCATAGGCGCCCGCCGTGTTGACCAGCCGGTCGGGGCCCACCTGGGTGCCTTCGTCGACACGGGGGTTCACCGGCAGCAGGCAATCGGGCTTGCCGACCACGATCGGCCTTGTGTCGAAATATCGGTCGCAGAGCACACGCAGGTTGAACACCACCCGCGGCACGGTAGAGGAGATGATGCAATCGGTGATCGCCACCTCCAGTTTGCGGTTCTCCATCAGAGTGGAAAACCACACGAAATACTGGTCGGCCGTGCGTTGATGCTCGGTAGAGGTGCGAAACGTGGCCAGAAACCTCTCCCCATCCCAGACGGAGAAAACCGTGTTCGTGTTGCCGCAGTCGATGCACAGAAGCATTGGGGCCCTCCGTCAGAAATAGATTTCGGCGGCCGGGATCACCCGGCGGCCTCTGGACGTTTCCAGAACGATGCTGCCGGCCTCGTCCACCGTCTCGAAGACACCGGTCGTCTCTTCCCGCGCGGTTCGTGCGGTGACGGTGTCGCCCAGCCGCGCCGCGTGAGACAGCCATTCGGTGCGGATCGGCGCGAAACCGTAGGTGGCGAACTGCCGCTCGATCCGGTCGAAGGCGGCGGCCAGCGGACACAGAAACGCCTCGGGCGTGATCTGCAAGCCGGTCTGGTCCCGCAGGCTGACGGGCGGCAGAGCGTGCGCCTCCACCATGCTGCGATCCGGTGCTGCGGCCAGATTGACGCCGATCCCGATGACCAGATGGGACACTCCCTGAGCAGAGCCAAGGCTTTCAAGCAGGATCCCGGCCACCTTGCCGCCGTTCAGCAATACGTCATTGGGCCATTTCAGGCGGATGGCGCCCGCCGGCACGCCGATGGCCAGAAACGCCTCGCGCAGCGCCAGGGAGGCCACGAAGGACCGCAAGGCGGCCTGCGCCGGGCCGCCTCCCGGCCGCATCACGAGCGACGCGGCGAAACTTCCCTCGGGCATCGCCCAATGACGGCCGCGGCGCCCTCTGGCGGCGGTCTGGTTCAGCGCCAGTATCCATTCCGGCCCCGTCAGTTCCGGCGCGATGCGGGTGGCCTCGGCCATGGTACTGTCTGTCTCGGGCAGAACCCGGCGGCCCACACCATCGGGCCAGCCCATCATCTCAACGGACAAGCGTCGCCGCGGCGGCTTCGGCAAGGCCATCCACGCCGAACAGGTTGAAGACGCCCAGAACCATGATCCCGGCACAGGCCACCAGCCCGACCCAGGGCACCAGCCCCATTCTGCCGTCAAGGCCGTCTTCCTCGGCGCCGAAATACATCAGATAGACGATGCGCAGATAGTAGAACGCCCCGATGACGGACGCGATGACACCGGCCACCGCCAACCAGATCAGCCCGGCATCGACAGCGGCCATGAGCACGGCGAACTTGCCGAAGAACCCGACCATGGGCGGCACACCTGCCAGGCTGAACATCAGGACCAGCACCGCAAGCGCCTTGAGCGGCTCCTTCGAGGAGAAGTTGCTGAGCGCGGTGATTTCCGTCACATGACGCCCGTCCTTTTCCATCGACATGATGAAGGCGAAGGTGCCGATATTCATCGTCACGTAGATCGCCATATAGATCAGCATGGCGGTCACGCCCTGCTCGGTTCCGGCAGACAGGCCCATAAGCGCAAAGCCCATATGCGAGATCGAGGAATAGGCCATAAGGCGCTTGATATCCGTCTGCCCGATCGCGGCAATCGCCCCCAGAAACATCGAAAAGACCGCAAGAAACGCCACGATCTGCTGCCAGTCGCCCACCGCACCGCCGAAGGCGTCATGTACGACCCGCGCGAACAGCGCCATCGCAGCGACCTTGGGCGCGGTGGCGAAGAAGGCCGTCACCGGCGTGGGGGAGCCCTCATAGACATCCGGCGTCCACATGTGGAACGGCGCGGCGGAGACCTTGAAGGCCAGCCCCGCGATCAGGAACACCAGCCCCAGAAGCAGACCTATCGACAACTCGCCATTCACCGCCGTGTCGATGATGCCCGAGAAAAGCGTGGTGCCGGAATAGCCGTAGACCAGCGAGGCGCCGTAGAGCAGCAGCCCGGAGGAGAGCGCGCCCAGGATGAAGTATTTCAACCCCGCCTCGGTGGAGCGCACGCTGTCGCGCCGCAGGGAGGCGATCACGTAAAGCGACAGGGATTGCAACTCCAGCCCCATGTAAAGCGCCATCAGGTCGCCTGCGGACACCATTATCATCATGCCGATCGTCGCCAGCGTGATCAGCATCGGGTATTCGAACCGCAACAGATCCGATTTTTCCATGTAATCATGGCTGATCACAAGGATCGCCGCCGCGGCCAGCAGGATCGTGATCTTGGCAAAACGCGCGAAACCGTCATCGACGAACATGCCGCCGAAGGCGATGCGCGTGCCGCCGCCGGTCACCCCGATATAGAAGGCCATCACCACGAACAGGACCGCGGTGACATAGGTCAGTGTGGAGGCCAGCCCGTCCTTGGACGTATAGACCGCCGCAAGCAATCCGATCATCGCGTAGACGGCGAGAACGATCTCGGGGGTCAGAATGGAAAGATCGGTGGCGATCATTGCATCACCTCAATGGCTGGCGACTTGCGTATCCGGCACATGCTGTGCCAGCGCAACGTCGTAATTGGTCAACAGCGCCTCTACCGAGGGGCCGATGATGTCGGTCACCAGACTGGGGTAGACGCCCAGAAGCAGGGTCATGACGATCAGCGGCGCAAAGATCATGCGCTCGCGGCGCGTCATGTCGGTGATGGATTTCAGGCTTTCCTTGATCAGGTCGCCGAAGACAACCCGGCGATACAGCCAGAGCGCGTAGCCCGCGCTCAGGATCACGCCGGTCGCCGCCAGCACGCCGATCCAGGTATTGACCTGGAAGACGCCCACCAGCGTCAGGAACTCACCCACGAAACCCGAGGTTCCGGGCAGGCCCACATTCGCCATGGTGAATAGCATGAATACAAGCGCATAGGCCGGCATGCGCGTAACCAGACCGCCATAGGCCTCGATGTCGCGTGTGTGCATCCGGTCGTAGATCACGCCGACGCAGAGAAAGAGAGCGCCCGAGATGAAGCCATGGCTGATCATCTGGAAAATCGCGCCGTCCACGCCCTGCTGATTGGCGGCGAATATGCCCATGGTGACGAACCCCATATGCGCCACGGAGGAATAGGCGATCAGCTTCTTCATGTCGTCCTGTACCATCGCCACCAACGAGGTGTAGATGATCGCGATCACCGACAGCCACATCACCAGCGGCGCCATGATGTCCGAGGCGACCGGGAACATCGGCAGACTGAACCGCAGGAAGCCGTAGCCGCCCATTTTCAGCAGGATCGCGGCCAGAACGACCGAGCCTGCGGTGGGGGCCTGCACATGGGCATCGGGAAGCCACGTATGGACCGGCCACATCGGCATCTTCACGGCAAAGCTGGCGAAGAAGGCAAGCCACAGAAGCATCTGCATGCCGCCCGCGATCTGCCAGCCAAGCAGGCTGATCGGACCCGCATCGAACTGATGCTGCAACAGGCTGGGAATGTCGGTCGTGCCCGCGTCGATATACATCGCGACCATGGCCACCAGCATCAGGACCGAGCCGAGGAAGGTGTAGAGGAAGAACTTGAAGCTGGCATAGATCCGGTTCGCACCGCCCCAGATGCCGATGATCAGGAACATGGGGATCAGGCCCGCCTCGAAGAACAGATAGAACAGCACCAGATCCAGCGCCACGAAGACCCCGATCATCAGGGTTTCGAGGATCAGAAGCGCGATCATGTAGTCCTTCACCCGGTGGGTCACGTCCCAGCAGGCCGCGATCACCAGCGGCATCAGGAAGGTGGTCAGCATCACGAACAGCACGCTGATGCCGTCGACACCCAGCTTGTAGGTCAGGCCCAGAAGCCATTCGCGCTCCTCAACCAGCTGGAAACCCGTCTGGTCGGGATCGAACTCGAACAGAATGGCCAGCGATATGATGAAAGTCGCCGTGGTTGCCGCAAGCGCCAGCCATTTGGCGTTCTGCTGCGCCATGGCGTCATCGCCGCGCAGGAACAGCGCCATGATCAACGCGGCGGCCATCGGCAGGAAGGTGACGATCGACAGGAGGGAATTGAAGTCCATGATTGTCTCTTAGCCCCCGATCGACAGAGTTGCCCAGGTGATCAGAACGACGATCCCCAGCACCATCGCGAAGGCATAGTGGAAGATGTAGCCCGACTGCGCCCGGCCCGCGAGCCGGGTGATGAAGGGGATGATGCCCATGGCCAGCCCGTTGATCCCGCCATCGATGACCTTGCCATCGCCGCTTTTCCACAGGAGCCGGCCCAGAGCAACGGCCGGCCGCACGAAGATCGCGTCATAGATCTCGTCGAAATACCACTTGTTCAGCAGGAACCGGTAGAGGATCGGATTGGTTTCGGCCCAGATCTTCGGCAGGCGCGGGGAGACGAGATAGAAGAGGATCGCCATCGCCAGCCCCAGAAGCATCGCAATGAAGGGGGAGAACTTGACCCAGGTCGGCACCTCATGGGCTTCGTTCAGCACGTCATTGCCTGGCGCCGCGTGGATCGCGCCTTCGCCGGGCGCGCCGATCAGGACATAGTGGTGCTCCGCCTCTTCGGCATAGGCCGCTTCGCCCCCGTGATCCTCGCCCTCCGCGGCGGGTGCGTCCGCGTTCGCTCCGTGGCTATCCCCGGCGGCATGTTCGCCTTCTGCCGCATGGGCCCCGGCTTCGGCATATTCAACGCCGAAGAACTCCCCGACCTCATCGGTATGACCGAAGAAGCTGTTGTACCAGATGAAGCCCGAGAAGACCGCCCCGAGGGCCAACACGCCAAGCGGAGCCAGCATCGTCCACGGGCTTTCATGGGCGTGGTCATGGGTGTGCTTGTCGCCCCTCGGCTCGCCGAAGAAGGTCAGGAACATCAGCCGCCAGGAATAGAAGCTGGTGAAGGCCGCCGCGATCACAAGAAGCCAGAAGGCGTACTGGCCGAGATCGCCGCCGAAGGCGAAGGCGCTTTCAATCACCGCATCCTTCGAGAAGAATCCGGCGAAACCGATATAGGTGAGCGGAATGCCGACCCCGGTGATCGCCAGGGTGCCGATCATCATCGCCCAGAAGGTATAGGGGATCTTCTTCCGCAGGCCGCCATAATTCCGCATGTCCTGCTCATGATGCATCGCATGGATGACCGAGCCTGCGCCCAAGAAGAGCATCGCCTTGAAGAAGGCGTGGGTGAAGAGGTGGAACATGGCGACCGAATAGACACCCACGCCCGCCGCCACGAACATGTAGCCCAACTGCGAGCAGGTCGAATAGGCGATCACACGTTTGATGTCGTTCTGAACAAGGCCCACAGTCGCCGCGAAAAACGCGGTTGCGGCCCCGACGATGATGATGAGATTCGTGGCAAACGGGGCATATTCCATGATCGGCGACATGCGGCACACAAGGAACACGCCCGCGGTCACCATGGTGGCCGCGTGGATCAGCGCCGAAACCGGCGTCGGGCCCTCCATCGCGTCGGGCAGCCAGGTGTGCAGGAACAGCTGCGCCGATTTCCCCATCGCCCCGATGAACAGCAGCATGGCGATGGTATTGGCCGCATTGACCTCATAGCCGAGGAAGCTGAAGGTCATCTCGGCCAGTTCCGGCCCCATGGCCAGGATCACGTCGAAATTGATGCTGTCGGTCATCCAGAAGAGCGCGAAGATCCCCAGAAGGAAACCAAAATCCCCCACGCGGTTGACGATGAACGCCTTCATCGCCGCTGCCCCGGCAGAGGGTTTGCGGTAATAGAACCCGATCAACAGGTAGGAGGCGACGCCCACACCCTCCCAGCCGAAGAAAAGCTGCAACAGGTTGTCCGCCGTCACCAGCACCAGCATCGTGAAGGTGAAGAACGAAAGATAGGCGAAAAAGCGGGGGCGATAGCTCTCCCCCTCTTTGAAATTCTCGTCATGGGCCATGTAGCCGAAGCTGTAGAGATGGACGAGCGCCGACACCGTGGTGATCACGATCAGCATGATCGCGGTCAGCCGGTCGATGCGGATACCCCATGATGTGTCGAGCGAGCCCGAGGCGATCCAGGTGAAAAGCGGCTCGGAATAATAGCCATTTTCATGCGCGGCTGGGTCGAAGGTCAGGAAGATGATCCAGCTCAGCAGGCAGGACAGGAACAGAAACCCTGTCGCCGTGACGCAGGCCGCCTGTTCCCCGATCAGCCGCCAGGAGAACCCGCAGATCAGCGCACCCACCAGCGGGGCGAAAAGGAGGATCGTTTCCATCACCCTAGCCCTTCATCACATTGACATCTTCCACCGCGATCGTGCCGCGGTTGCGGAAGAAACAGACCAGAATGGCCAGCCCGATGGCCGCCTCGGCGGCGGCGACGGTCAGCACGAAGAGCGTGAAGACCTGCCCGGTCAGATCACCCAGGAAGAACGAGAAGGCAACAAGGTTGATATTGACGGCCAAGAGCATCAGCTCAATCGACATCAGAATGATGATCACGTTCTTACGGTTCAGGAAAATCCCGAAAATCCCGATGACGAACAGCGCCGCCGCTACTGTCAGGTAATGTTCCAGTCCAATCGTCATGTCGTCCCTCCGGGGGCACGCCCCGTGTCTCGTTCAAATCGTCGCGCGTTCGCGACAGGGCGGCGTCTTACAACCCCTGCCCCGGTTTCACATCCTTCAGTTCCATCGCCTTGGCCGGGTCGCGCATCATCTGGGCGACCACATCCTGACGCTTGATGTCCTGACGGTGGCGGAGCGTCAGCAGGATCGCGCCGATCATTGCCACCAGCAGGATCAGACCGGAAAGCTGGAATAGCAGGAAGTACTGGTCATAAAGCAGCAGCCCGAGCGCCTGGGTGTTATGCACCTCGTCCAGCGGCGGTGTCGGGCTGGCAAGCCGCGCCTCGACCCCATCGGAGAACTCCCATGTGCCGAAGGCCAGAACCAGCTGCATCATAAGGACCACGCCGATCAGACCGGCCAGCGGCACGTATTTCGCCATCTCGGCCTTCAGTTCGGCGAAATCGACATCCAGCATCATCACCACGAAAAGGAACAGCACCGCAACCGCGCCCACATAGACGATGACCAGCAGGAAGGCGACGAACTCCGCCCCAAGCAGCACGAAGAACCCCGCCGCCTGAATGAAACACAGGATGAGCCACAGGACCGAATGGACCGGATTGCGGGCGACGACGACGAACAGCGCCGCTGTCACCAGAATGATCGCGAAGGTGTAGAAGGTGAAATCGGCAATATGCATTCCGCGGCTACTCCTCAGCCTCGTCGATGGCGGCCTTGGCCAGTTCCATCGCCTTGTTCATGGCCGGCACACCGGCAAAAACCGCGGCCTGGCCGATCGTCTCGGCGATCTCCTGCTTGGTGGCTCCCGCCTCCACCGCATGGCGCACGGTCAAGCGGATCTGCGGTTCGGCCACCGCACCCTGAATGGTGAGGCCCTGAAGCGTGAGAAGAAGCCGGGTTTTCGCGTCCAGCCCGTCGGGGTTGAACTGCTTTCCCCAGAACGCCTCCAATACCTCCGACGGGATGGTCGGCCACATCTTGTCGAACCCCTGTGCCGTGAAATTGGCCATCGCCGGATTCACGGTCTTGACCCATTCCTGGGCCATTTGCTGGGTCTGGGCGAACATCGCCTCGAACGGGTTCTGGGGGGTGTCACTCATCGGTAGGGCGCGTCCATTTCAAGGTTGCGGGCGATCTCCGCCTCCCAGCGCTCGCCATTCTCCAGAAGCTTGGCCTTGTCGTAGAACAGCTCTTCGCGGGTTTCCGTGGCGAACTCGAAATTCGGCCCCTCGACGATTGCATCCACCGGGCAGGCCTCCTGGCAGAAGCCGCAATAGATGCATTTCGTCATGTCGATGTCATAGCGCGTGGTCCGGCGGGAGCCGTCTTCGCGCGGCTCCGCATCGATGGTGATGGCCTGCGCGGGGCAGATCGCCTCGCAGAGCTTGCACGCGATGCACCGCTCCTCCCCGTTGGGATAGCGCCGCAGCGCATGTTCGCCGCGAAAGCGGGGGCTTAGAGGGCCCTTTTCATGGGGATAGTTCACCGTGGACTTGGGGGCGAAGAAGTACTTCATCCCCAGTTTGAAGCCCTGGAAGAAATCGGCCAGCAGGAAGTACTTGGCCGCACGGGTATAGTCGATCTGTGTCATCGTCAGCCTCCAATCGCCCAACGGGCATAGGCGCCGCCAAAGAGTTCGAATTTCGCCAGGAAAGACACGATTACAACCCAGGCGAGCGACATCGGCAGGAAGACCTTCCAGCCAAGCCGCATCAGTTGGTCATAGCGATAACGCGGGGTGATCGCCTTCACCATCGCGAACAGGAAGAAGAAGAAGCTCATCTTCAGGATCATCCAGAACGCGCCATCTGGCAGCCCCGGGATCGGCGACAGCCAGCCGCCGAAGAACAGAAGCGAAATCAGCGCGCACATCAGGAAGATGGCGATGTATTCGCCGGCCATGAACAACAGGAACGGCGTCGAGGAATACTCCACCTGATAGCCCGCCACCAGTTCCGACTCCGCCTCCGGCAGATCGAAGGGCGGGCGGTTGGTTTCAGCCAGCGTGCTGATGAAGAACAGGAACACCATCGGCAGATGCGGCAGCCAGTACCAGTTGAACAGGCCCAGATCGCCATCCTGCGCGCGGACGATATCGCCGAAATTCATGCTGCCGGTGGTGATGATCACACCGATGATGATCAGCCCGATCGACACCTCGTAAGAGATCATCTGCGCCGCCGAGCGCAGACTGCCGAGGAACGGGTATTTCGAGTTGCTGGCCCAGCCCCCCATGATCACGCCGTAAACCTCCAGCGAGGAGATCGCGAAGACATAGAGAATGGCGATGTTCAGATCCGCCAGAACCCATGTGTCGTTGAACGGAATGACGGCCCAGGCCACCATCGCCAGAACGAAACTGGTCAAGGGCGCCAGCATGAAGACCGGCTTGTCCGCGCCGGCGGGAACCACGACTTCCTTGACCACGTATTTCAGCGCATCGGCCACGGTTTGCAGCAGGCCGAAGGCGCCCACCACGTTTGGGCCGCGGCGCATCTGGACCGCGGCCCAGATCTTGCGGTCGCCATAGACCAGAAACAGAAGCGAGATCATCACGAAACCGATGACCAGCAGGCTTTGCGCCGCCATGATCAGCGCGATGCCGGGAGTGGTTGAAAAGAAGCCGTCCATTCGTCCTCACACGGTCGGTATACCTTGCTCGGCGCAGGCCGCAGCCACCACTTCGGCGTCTAACGTCTGCAACCCTCGCGGGAGCGCCGGTGAGATGGTGTAAACCGCATCTCCGCGCCAAACGCCACCCTCTTCCTGCACATTAGTGCGGACATGTCGCGCAAAACCATAACCGCGGATCAGCGCATATTGCGACGCGGCGCATTTGGCATAATCCTCCACATCGGCGCGTGTGGCCAGTCCCGTCATCTGCACCCGGAAATTCACCAGATCATCGTCCAGAAGCCGGGTTTCCACACCATCGTAGAACGCAGCCCGGTTCGGGCTGTCCACGGGCGGCCGGCCCGCGCAGGCCGCGAGGACCGAAAGGCAGACCACGCCCGCGATCAAAGGCATGCGGCCCGGAACGCGCATATCGCGCCTTACTCCGCCGCGATGGGTGTGGCGCGGCGGGCCTTCGCATTGGCGCTCAGCTCCGCCATGAGCTGGCTGGCCCGCGTGATCGGGTTGGTGAGGTAATGATCGGCGATCGCGTTGCGGAAATCGCCATCATCCGGCTCCGCCGCATCCAGCGGCTGCCAGTCGTTTTCCGGCACCTCGTCGATGGTTGCAAGCTGCGGCACCTCGGCGACCATCGCTTGACGCAGCGCCGCAAGGCTGTCATAG
Source organism: Rhodophyticola porphyridii (assembly GCF_003688285.1). GTDB lineage: Bacteria > Pseudomonadota > Alphaproteobacteria > Rhodobacterales > Rhodobacteraceae > Rhodophyticola > Rhodophyticola porphyridii. The sequence continues at coordinate 46,666 of NZ_RCNT01000002.1, read as the reverse complement.
GGCAGGGTCGCGCCGATTTCCGCCGACAGAGCGCGCAGGATGGCCCAGTTCTCCTTGGCCTCGCCGGGCGCGAACCCGGCGCGCAGCGCCAGTTGCGGGCGGCCCTCGGTGTTCACGAACAGCCCCTGCTCCTCGGTATAGGCCGCGGCGGGCAGGATCACGTCGGCGCGGTGCGCGCCCCGGTCCCCATGGCTGCCCTGATAGATGACGAACGGACCTTCTGGCAGTTCGATCTCGTCGGCCCCCAGATTATAGACCACGTCGGCCCCTTCAAGGGCGGCGTCTATTCCTCCGTCGGTCACGGCGCCTGCATCCATCGCGCCCACGCGGGAAGCCGCCGTGTGCAGGATCAGAAGCTTCGATTGCGCCGCTTCGGCCAGCCGCATCGCCGTGGCCAGAACCGCCGCGCCATCGGAACGCCGCAGCGCGCTCTGCCCCACGATCACCACGCCCGGCACGCCATGCTTGTCGGAATGATCCATCGCCGCCAGTTTCACCAGCGCCGCGCCACCGGTTCCCAGATGGGTCACGTCATAGGTCAGATCGACCGCTTCACCGATCAGGCCGACCTGTGCGCCGCGCAGCCATGCCTTGCGGATCCGCGCGTTCAAAACCGGCGCCTCTGCCCGGGGGTTCGTCCCGATCAGCAGAATCGATGTCGCGTCGTCGATATCCTCGATGGATGCCGTCCCCACATAAGCGGAGCGGTTGCCGGCAGGCAGTTTCGCGCCATCGGTGCGACATTCGACCGATCCGCCCTGCCCTTCGATCAGCTGTTTCAGCCCATAGGCCGCCTCGGTCGGGGCCAGATCGCCCACCAGACCGGCCACCTTGGATGCACCCGTGATCGCCGCCGCCGTCTTTGCAAGCGCCTCGCCCCAGGATGCCGGGCGCAATCTGCCGTTTTCGCGGATATAGGGCTTGTCGAGCCGTTGCCTCCGCAGCCCGTCCCAGACGTAGCGCGACTTGTCGCTCAGCCATTCCTCGTTCACGCCATCATGGTTGCGTGGCAGGATGCGCATGACCTCCCGGCCCTTGGTATCCACGCGGATATTGCTGCCAAGGGCATCCATCACGTCGATGGATTCGGTCTTGGTCAGCTCCCAAGGCCGGGCAGTGAATGCGTAAGGCTTGGATGTCAGCGCACCGACCGGGCACAGATCGACGATATTGCCCTGCATCTCGCTGTCGAGCGTCGCGCCGAGATAGCTGGTGATCTCGCTGTCCTCGCCGCGACCGGTCTGGCCCAGCTCGGGAATGCCCGCGACTTCGGTGATGAACCGCACGCAGCGCGTGCAGGAAATGCAGCGCGTCATATGGGTGCCCACCAGCGGCCCCAGATCCATGTTGTCCACGGCCCGCTTCGGCTCCCGGTAGCGGGAGAAATCCACACCATAGGCCATAGCCTGATCCTGAAGGTCGCACTCGCCGCCCTGATCGCAGATCGGGCAATCCAGCGGGTGGTTGATCAGCAGGAACTCCATCACCCCTTCGCGAGCCTTCTTGACCATGGGAGAGTTCGTCTTGATGACCGGCGGCTGCCCCTCGGGTCCGGGGCGCAGATCCCTCACCTGCATGGCGCAGGAGGCGGCGGGTTTCGGCGGCCCGCCCACGACCTCCACCAGACACATCCGGCAATTGCCGGCAATCGACAGGCGTTCGTGATAGCAAAATCGTGGAATCTCGATATCGGCCTGCTCACAGGCCTGGATCAGCGTCATCGCCGGATCCACATCGATTTCCTTGCCGTCAATGACGATCGTGCGCAGGTCGCTCATATATGCGGTCCTTCACTGGTCCAAGGCGGGTCTGATCCGCCCCGGCGGTGTCCGTTTGACCGCTTCTACCCCTCTCTGAGCAATCTGCCAATTGTAGAACCGGCGGAAATTTCGTCGCGCCCCACCTGACAGATGGTTTCGGGCGCGGCCTCTGATGCGCCGCGTTGTTCGAGCCATCGCCGGGCCAGGGCCCGCACCCGCTCCTTTTCGGCGTCATCATCAATATAGGCGGCAATCTCGCTACGGGAATAGCCAAGCGAAATGGCGCGATTGAACAACGGGATCGCCGCCAGCCGCGCAGGCCCCCGACGCCGCTCGATATCGGCGCAATTGTCCTCGATCATCCGCCCGATTGCGGCCACCAGCACGCCGTTGGCGATCTCGGGATCGTCGCGCAGCACCTGCCAGCGATCCGCCTGCGCCATCGCAACCGTCGTCAGCACGCCGAAGCCTGCCACCAGTATGCAACCCGCCAGCACTCTCGCATAATGTCTCATGTCTTGTTCCTGTTCAGACTTGGTCCGCCTCGGTGTCGGATCTGGACCGATCGGGCTCTGATATTCAATAACAGCCCGTTTGCATGGGTGGTTTCCCGCCGGAACAGCTAGTCTGCGGGACCCTCGGAACAGGGGGCCGCGCTCCAGGTCGAACTTCCATCCAGGCGTCCGCGATAGGAAAAATCGGCAATGGGCACCACCTGACCACGCTGGCCGCAATAGATGGTCAGCGCCTCAAGCGCCGCCTCGCGCGCGTCAAGCGGCAGACCGCTGCCATCGGGTCGGGTCACCACCAGCGCGCCGAACTCCGGAAAGGGCTGGATCGCCCCGCCCGCCGGCGCATCCGGCACCGGCTGATAGCGCGTCATGTCGGGATCCGGGCGAACCAGCAGCGACCCGGCCGATGTCTCTACCGCGACGCCTGTGTCAGCTGTGCAGGCGGACAAGGAGAGCAGTGCCGCCAGCAGCGCCCGCTTTTTCATTCCGCAGCCGCCGGGCTGCAGGCATGGCGCTTCCACAGCTCCGCTTCCTCCAGCCACGCCCAGTCAAAGGCATGGCTGCCGGCCCCATGGCTGCGCAGATGCTCCAGCCGCGCCAGCGCCTCCGACAATGTCGGACGGTGGCCGATGGGCACCCACCACATCACGAAATGCATCTCCCCCAGAACCTCGAACCAGTCCTGCCGGCGTTCGTAGAACCGCCGGTGCACGGTGTTCCAGACGAAATCTTCCAGGGTTTCAACACTTTCCCAGACCGTCAGGTTGGCGATATAGCGCGGATCACCGCCAATGGCGGCATCCGTATTCCCCGGCCCGCCCGACCCTTCCATCATCCAGACAAATCCAGGCATGCGTTTGCCCATCCCGTTGATCCGGTCGACATTGTCGATGAATTCGGCGACGCGCGGGTCGTCCACCGGTGCCAGCAACCGGCCGACATTCAGCTCCGCCAGATGATGCCCCTCCGGCGCGCTCACAACCTGACGCCCCAGAAGGCGACGATCATGTAGATCGTAAGACCGATCAACAGGATCGACAGGATCGCGTAAAAGGCGGTTTCCATGCGTTCCGGCGTGTTGAGCATCATCGCCACAAGCGAGGCCACCATCGCCCCCAGCACCACACCCAGGATCGACCCGCCAATCCCCCATGTGTAGCCCAGGATCATTCCGGCCACGCAGCAGCCAAGAAAAATCACCGTCAATCCAATGCGATAGACGCTTGTCATGTCTTTGCCCCTTTTTTATGCCCCACGACCCGGCTGCGGGAGAGGTCCCCGCACAGATCTTCGTTTCTTGATTGGCGGGAATGCTAGGAAAAGGGCGCGTTTTCAGCAAGAAAAAGCGCAAGTCCCGCGGGGATTAGACGGGTCACCTGTGACGCAGATGCCGCGCCCCAGAACTATGGAACGCCAGTGCACGCCCTGCCGCGAAGGCACCGGGGGATGTCGGCTTACCAGGACAGTGCGGAGCGCGGTCACTCCGCCGCGATTGCGCCGCCGCGTTTATGCCTGATCCGGTCTTCGATCTCGTCCCGGAAATGGCGGATCAGGCCCTGGATCGGCCAGGCCGCGGCGTCGCCGAGCGCGCAGATCGTGTGACCTTCGACCTGCTTGGTGACATCGAGCAGCATGTCGATCTCCTCGACCTCCGCCTCGCCCTTCACCAGCCGGTCCATCACCCGCATCATCCAGCCGGTGCCTTCGCGGCAGGGCGTGCACTGGCCGCAACTTTCATGCTTGTAGAACTTCGACAGCCGCCAGATCGCCTTGATGATGTCGGTGGAGTTGTCCATCACGATCACCGCGGCGGTGCCAAGGCCAGAGCGTTGTTCGCGCAGCCAGTCGAAATCCATGATCGCGTCCTTGCGCATCACCTCACCGGGCAGGCACGGCACGGAGGAGCCGCCCGGGATCACCGCCTTGAGATTGTCCCATCCGCCGCGGATGCCGCCGCAATGGCGGTCGATCAACTCGTCGAACGGGATCGACATCTCTTCCTCGACGACGCAAGGGTTGTTCACGTGGCCCGAGATGGCGAAAAGCTTGGTGCCCGCGTTGTTCGGGCGGCCGAAACCCGCGAACCAATCCGCACCCCGGCGCAGAATCGTCGGCACCACGGCGATGGATTCCACATTGTTCACCGTGGTCGGGCAGCCGTAAAGCCCGGCACCGGCCGGAAATGGCGGCTTCATCCGCGGCATGCCCTTCTTGCCCTCAAGGCTTTCCAGAAGCGCGGTTTCCTCACCGCAGATATAGGCCCCCGCCCCATGGGCGAGATAAAGGTCGAAATCCCATCCCGACCCGGCGGCGTTCTTGCCGAGCAGGCCGTTGTCGTAGCACTCGTCGATTGCGGCCTGCAGCGCCTCGCGCTCGCGGATGTATTCGCCGCGGATATAGATGTAGCTGACATGCGCATTCATCGCGAAAGACGCAATCAGGCAGCCCTCGATCAGGGTGTGGGGGTCGTTGCGCATGATTTCCCGGTCCTTGCAGGTCCCGGGTTCGGATTCGTCCGCATTCACAACCAGATATGACGGGCGCCCGTCGCTTTCCTTGGGCATGAACGACCATTTCAGGCCGGTTGGAAAGCCCGCCCCGCCCCGGCCGCGCAGACCGGAGGCTTTCATGGTCTCGACGATGCTGTCCCGGCCCCGCTGAATAAGCTTGTCGGTGCCGTCCCAATGGCCCCGCGCCTTGGCCCCTGCAAGGGTCCGGTCATGCATCCCGTAGAGATTGGTGAAAATCCGGTCTTTGTCCTGCAACATGTCTCAACCCTTACCGTTCAGCGGCGCGAGGCCTAGCCGCGCCGCGATTTCCACACCTGATACGTCACAAAAAGCGCCCAGACCAGTGCCGCGATTGCCGCAAGGTCGAACAGAAACACATAGCGCACCGGCAAACCCAACTGGCCGCCCAGAAACTGCGCGCCCATCCAGAGAACCATGGTGGCGGCCATGACGATCGCTGCCAGCCTGATCTGGCCGACACGCTGCCGCTCCTTGTCGCGTTGATCTGTCATCCTGCCTGCCAGAAGCCCGGGTGCCATCCGCACCAAGCGTAAAGATAGGGTTTCGCGCCGGGGGCGCAATGAGACGCGCCCGCCGAAGCCTCATGGGAGCACACCAAAGGCGCCGCCCTTACCGCTCAGTAGACATCCCCGCCATCGACCCTGCGGGAAAAATCCGTGTCCCCGCCGGCCGCCAGCAGCCTGGCCTGATCCACCCAGTTGTCGCGGCTGACCCGGCCCTTGAAGCCCTGCAGATTCTCGTCGACCCAGGCGATCTCATGGGCGCTCCAGCCCGCGATCTGGTCGAAATGGTAATATCCCATGGAATGCAGAAGCCGCTCAAGCTTCGGGCCGACGCCCTTTATCCTCTTCAGGTCGTCGGCGCCGCCCTCGCGCGGGCCATCCAGTCCGGCGGGGCGTGTGCCCTCGCCTGCCGAAACGGGCGCGGGCACCACCGGGTCGGAAACGGGCGCGGCCGGAGCCGGTTCCGCCGCGGGCGCCGGTGCAGGTGCTTCCGCCTGAGGGGCCGCCGCCGCGGGTGAAGAGGCCGCCGCGGGCCGTGCCGGGGCCGCAGGCCGCGCCGTGGATCCAGCGGTTCCGACGCGCACCGGCCCCGAGGATTTGCCACACAGGAACACCGCGAAAAACGTGCCCAGAACGCCGGCCAGAACCACCGCCGCGAACAGCGCCTGCCCTCCCGTCCAGTCGCCGAGGATAATCAACATCGCAGCGCCGAGCGCCCCGATTGCACCACCGATCACATAGCTGAAGACCATGCAGGTCAAACTACCGCTCTCAGAGTTCATCCCATCACTCCCCATTCCGTCCGATCGTCCGTGAATTGATCACAGTCTTATCGCAGGAGTTTTGAAATGTCTTCTATCCAGATGCAAGCTTGCGGGCCTGTGTGACCCAGTCGTCGCGCTCGATCCGGCCCTTGAAGGTCAGCCGCGCATCGACCCAGGCGATCTCCGCCGGGGTCCATGCGGCGATCTGGTCGAAATGCCAGAACCCCAGGTCGTTGAGCAGCGTCTCCAGCTTCGGGCCGACGCCGGTGATCTTTTTGAGATCGTCGGCCCCGCCCTGCCGGGGCGCGCTCAGCGTCTCCGGCGCGCGCTCCTCGATGTCTCCGGCGGCATCGCCTGCGGCGGACCGGGTCACCGCAGGGTCGGTCTTGGCGCTCGGTTTCGCCTTGGTCTTCGCCGGCGCTTCCTGCTTGGTGGTGCCGGTTTCATCCACCGGGCGGCCCTTGGACCGGTTGGCGGGCCGGGCCGGCGCCGGGGCCTCCAGAACATCGCCGGACTGGCGGCCCCAATTGGCCACCAGAGGCACCTCGGTCCCGTCGATGCGTTTAATCGTGTCGCCGATATCGGTGGCCAGCCGGGCCGAGACATTCAGACTGTCGCGCCCCGCCTCATACTCCTTCAGCGAGGTCAGGCCAGAGGCGGGTTCCGACGCGTAGCGCCCGTTCTGCGGGCCCGGCGTGGGTACCCTGCCCGCGGCCATCTCGTCGATGATCTCGCCCAGTCGCGCGGCTGTCAGATCCTCGTAATAATCCTTGCCGATCTGCGCCATCGGCGCATTGGCGCAGGACCCGAGGCATTCCACCTCTTCCCAGGAAAACTTGCCATCGGCAGAGAGTTGATGCGCACGCTTGGCGATCTTTTCCTGACAGACGCCGATCAGATCTTCCGCGCCGCAGATCATGCAGGACGTGGTGCCGCAAACCTGGATATGCGCGACCGAGCCCACGGGCTGCAACTGGAACATGAAATAGAAGGTTGCAACCTCCAGACCCCGGATATGGGCAAGACCCAGCATATCGCAGACATGTTCGATGGCAGGACGGGTCAGCCACCCCTCCTGCTCCTGCGCGCGCCACAAAAGCGGGATGATCGCGCTGGCCTGCCGGCCTTCGGGATATTTGGTGATCTGCGCCTCGGCCCAGGCCTGGTTGGCAGGGGTGAAGGCGAAGCTGTCGGGTTGTTCGGGATGAAGGCGGCGTAGCATGTCAGGCCTGATCCTTATGCGTCTGGCCGAAGGGCGCGTGGCACGGGCGGGAACCTCCGGCGGGGATATTTTTGAAGCAGAGAAGCATGGGGCCGACTATCGGTCCACCTCGCCGAACACGATGTCGAGCGAACCGAGAATGGCCGAGACATCGGCCAGCTGGTGCCCCTTGCAGAGGTAATCCATCGCCTGAAGATGCGGGTAGCCCGGCGCGCGCAGTTTGGCGCGGTAGGGCTTGTTGGTGCCATCCGCCACCAGATAAACGCCGAATTCGCCCTTCGGCGCCTCCACCGCGGCATAGATCTCGCCCTCTGGCACGTGGAAGCCTTCGGTGTAGAGCTTGAAGTGATGGATCAGCGCTTCCATCGAGGTTTTCATGTCGGCGCGGGTGGGCGGGGTCAACTTGCCGCGCGCCATGATTTCTCCGGGCTCGTTGCGCAGCTTCTCGCAGGCCTGATGGATGATCTTGATCGATTCCCGCATCTCCGCCATCCGGCACAGGTAGCGATCATAGCAATCGCCGTTCTTGCCAACGGGGATCTTGAACTCGAACTCGTCATAGCACTCATAAGGCTGCGCGCGGCGCAGATCCCAGGCCAGGCCCGAACCACGGACCATCACGCCGGAAAACGCCCAGTTCTGGATATCCTCTTCTGTCACGACACCGATATCGGCGTTGCGCTGCTTGAAAATCCGGTTCTCGGTCAGCAGCCCGTCGATATCGTCAAGCACCTTGGGAAACTCATGCGCCCAGGTGTCGATATCCTCCACCAGTTCAGGAGGCAGATCCTGATGCACGCCGCCGGGCCGGAAATAGGCCGCGTGAAGCCGCGCGCCGCTGGCCCGCTCGTAGAAGATCATCAGCTTTTCGCGTTCCTCGAAACCCCAGAGCGGCGGGGTCAGCGCGCCCACATCGAGCGCTTGGGTCGTCACGTTCAGCAGGTGGTTCAGGATGCGGCCGATCTCGCAGTAAAGCACACGGATCAACTGCGCCCGGCGCGGCACCTCGGTCTTTGTCAGCCGCTCGATCGCCAGGCACCAGGCGTGTTCCTGATTCATCGTGCCGACATAATCCAGCCGGTCGAAATAGGGCAGGTTCTGCAGATACGTCCGGCTTTCCATCAGCTTTTCGGTGCCGCGATGGAGCAGCCCGATATGCGGGTCGCAGCGCTCGCAGATCTCGCCATCCAGTTCCAGCACCAGACGCAGCACACCATGGGCCGCCGGGTGCTGCGGGCCGAAATTGATGTTGAAGTTGCGGATCTGCTGTTCGCCGGTCAGCGCGTCTTCATAGCCGCGCCCCGTCTCATTGCCGCCGTCCATCATGCCAGCGCCTCCATATGTTCGGTCCATCGCCGGGGCAAAGGCCCGCAGCGCGCCGCCACGGCGGCATATTGAGGAGCAAGCCACGCCAATGCGCGGCGTCTCTGCCCCTCGGTCATCTTCAGATCGGTGCCCGGAAGCACCCGAACCCCGGTTTGCGCGGGCCGGGGCGCGATGCCCAGAAACCCGCACAGCGCCGCGATCGTCTCGCGGTCGAAAAGGGTCTCGTAAAAGCCCAGAAACAGGTTCGCCGGGTTCAGTGCGCGCGCGGTCCGCTGCAATGTCGTCGCGTAGTCGCTGCGCAGGGCCGCCGCCTCGTCGCGCCCGTCCAGAACCTGATCCAGCCGCGCGCCCGCATTCGCGGCGAAATCGCCGGCGTCACGCGCCGCGACCATCCGGACATTGGACCACAGCCGGTCCAGCGGGTCGCGCATCAGAAACACGAACCGCGCCACGGGTCCCAGACGCTCCATCCGGCGCAGGCTGTCTTCGCCAAGCGTTCCATAGGCCGGCGTGATATCGCCGGTGAGTTTCACCGCCCCGGTGCCGCGCAGGAAATCCACATAGGCCGTGTCCCGTCCGCGGGTTTTCAGGACATCGATCCAGGCATCATATGCGCGGATTTCCCGTTTCAGCCGCCGGTCCTGACCGGCATCGCCGGTCGGCAAGCGATCCGCGCGGCGCGCGCGTTCCCGGTCCATCCGGGTCACCTGCCGCGCCCATTTCCCGGTCTCGCAGGTGTCGAACCAGTGCAGTTCCTTCACCGCTGGCATCGCCACATCCGGGTGCTGCGCCAGATAGCGGTAAAGCCAGGTCGTGCCCGCCTTCGCCGCGCCCAGCCCGAACATGATCGCCGTTTCCGCCACGGATCAGCCTTTCGCCTCTTCGGATTTCTCGTCCCCGGGCAGGATGTATTCCGCACCCTCCCACGGGCTCATGAAATCGAACTGCCGGTATTCCTGCACCAGATTGACCGGCTCGTAGACCACGCGCTTGAGTTTCTCGTCATAGCGCACTTCGGTATAGCCGGTGGTCGGGAAATCCTTGCGCAGGGGGTGCCCGCGAAACCCGTAATCGGTGAGGATCCGGCGCAGATCGGGATGGCCGGAAAACAGGATGCCGAACATGTCGAACACTTCGCGCTCATACCAGTTCGCCGACGGGTGCACAGATGTGATCGACGGCACGATCTGGTCCGCGCGGACATGGGCGCGGATGCGGATACGGTGGTTCTGGTACATCGACAGGAAATGCCACACCAGATCGAAGCGCTTGTCCCGGGTCGGGTAATCCACCGCCGTGATGTCGATCAGCGTCGAAAACCCGCAACTCCGGTCGTTCTTCAGGAACTCGACGAAGCTTTCGACCTCTGTCGCGGTAATCTCCACCGTCAGTTCGCCAAAGGCGATATCGGCGCCGATGACCGCGTCGGCCTGTTTCTCGGCAATATGATCGGCCAGTTCGCGCAGGGCGTCGTCGCTCATGCTGTTCTCTCTCTTCGCAGGCGGCTTAGCGCGTTATGGTGCCGGTGCGGCGGATTTTCCGCTGCAACTGCAGGATGCCGTAGAGCAGCGCCTCGGCCGTCGGCGGGCAGCCGGGCACGTAGATATCGACGGGCACGATCCGGTCGCAGCCGCGCACCACGGAATAGCTGTAGTGATAATAGCCGCCGCCATTGGCGCAGGAGCCCATCGAGATCACGTAGCGCGGTTCGGGCATCTGGTCGTACACCTTCCGCAGCGCGGGCGCCATCTTGTTGGTCAGCGTGCCGGCCACGATCATCACGTCGGATTGCCGGGGCGACGCGCGCGGTGCGATGCCGAACCGTTCCGCGTCGTAGCGCGGCATCGAGGTATGCATCATCTCCACCGCGCAACAGGCGAGCCCGAAGGTCATCCAGTGCAGCGAGCCGGTGCGCGCCCAGTTGATGATATCCTCGGTCGAGGTCAGCAGGAATCCCTTGTCCTGCAACTCTCGGTTCAGATCCTGGGTGGCGACCTCGCGGTCGGCGCCCGCGGTGTTCGCGCCGGTCATCACTCCCATTCCAACGCTCCCTTTTTCCACTCATAGGCAAAGCCGATGGTCAAAACGGCGAGGAACACCATCATCGACCAGAAGCCGACCATCGAGATTTCGGAAAACGACACTGCCCACGGGAACAGGAACGCGACTTCCAGATCGAAAATGATGAACAGGATCGCCACAAGGTAGAACCGCACGTCGAATTTCATCCGCGCATCGTCGAACGCGTTGAACCCGCATTCGTAGGCGCTGACCTTTTCCGGGTCCGGGTTGCGAACGGCCAGCACCACGGCGGCCAGGATCAGGGCAATCCCCAGCCCAATGGCCAGAGCCATGAAAATCAGGATCGGGGCGTAGTCTCTGAGCAGGTCTTCCACCTGAGGTCTCCTTGGCGGTTCCGCATGCCTAAGGACCGTCGGTCCGGTCTGCGACACGTCTATCTGCGGGCGCGGGGCCGGTCAACCGGAGGACGTGCGGCAAAGGCGCGTCTTTGCGTCAGCCGCGCGGTCCCCCCAACACCATATGATAGGCGCGATCGCGGCCCCTGCAAGGCTGGTCGGGTGCGCGCGACAACCGCCCCAGTCGGAGCATCCGGCATCCTGGAGTGGCCGGAAAGCGAAATCGCGCGGCTCGCGACCGGGCAAGTCACCTATCCCTCCGACCGTTCGCAAGCCTTCTGGCCTTATCAACAAGCATCAGGGCGACGATCAATATCCAGATAAGCCCATAGAGCAGAACCAGGGCGAGGTAGAAACCCGGGCCGCCTGTGGGCTCCGACACCCCCAGAATCGTGATCACGCAAATGAGAATGACGACCGGGGTGAAGATCATGCAGCTTGCGTCGAACGTGTCGCTCAGGATGAAGCGGCAAACCCGCTGAAAGCTAGGACACCGCGGCTGTCTCAGATCGGCCGCGTATCTCCTCAGATCGGAGATCGTGCTCTCCCAATCCCAGAGTGCGAATATCAATGAGATGATGGCCAGCCTGATCAACAAGTGGACATATGCGAATTGCCCCTGCTTGGGCGTATCAAGGCCCACAATCATCATCACGCTGTTGATGACGGTCACGATGGCGAATGCCGTGCAGATCTCTCCCAGAACCCCCTGACCGTTGAAAATCCAGCGATATATCTGCTTCAGCTTCTGCATGGCACATCACACTCAACCGGGTTCGAACCAGATATGCCCAATCCACCGGCCGGACACGCAAGCCTTTTGCGCTCGGGGGCCGCGTTCATGCCCGCGCCCGGTTCAGGGTCTGGAACTCTTCGACCATCGAAGATAATCCCGCAGGATGCGCCCGTCGAGGCTCGGATAGAGGCTGCGGCAGGCAAAGTGCGACCCAAGCCTATGCCGTGACGCGGATGGAAACGGCCGCCAGCGGCTCGCGCTGCACAATGACGGCGCGCAGACTTCGGGTTCACTCCGCGCGCAGCTCGTCCCGCAGGAACCGCCGCAGGATCTTGCCCGAGGCGGATTTCGGCACACTGTCCACGAAGCGGACCTCTGCGGGGTGCTTGTAATGGGACAGACAGCCCTCCAGATGCGCCATCACCGCATCTCCGTCCAGCTCCGCGTCCGGCGCGGCGACCACGAAGGCAATCGGCAGCTCTCCTGCCTCATCATCGGGTTTGCCCACCACGGCGGCGTCGATGATCTTTTCATGGGCGATCAATGCGGCCTCCACCTCGGCCGGGGCCACCGCGAAGCCCTTGTACTTGATCAGCTCCTTCAGCCGGTCGCGAATGAACATGTACCCGTCGCCGTCGATCACCGCCAGGTCGCCGGTTTTCAGCCATCCATCCTCGGTCAGGGTTGCCGCCGTCGCCTCGGCATTGTTCAGATAGCCCATCATCACCTGCGGGCCCCGCACCCAAAGCTCCCCTTCCTGATCCGGGCCCAGATTCCGGCCCGTTTCCGGCTCCACGATACGGCATTCGGTGTTTGGCACCGCCTGGCCGGAGGAACCGTGCCGGGGCTTGCCGCGATAGGTGGAGTGGCTCACCGGGCTCATCTCGGTCATCCCGTAGCCCTGGATCGATTCCGCACCCAACCGCTCCCCCACGGCAATCTCGACCTCGGCGCTCAGCGGGGCCGCGCCCGAAAATATGAACCGAACCGACGACATGTCGTATTGCGCCACCATTGGATGCTTGGCCAGCGCCAGCGCCACCGGCGGCACGATGTAAAGCCGGCTGACCGCGTGGGTCTGGATCAGATGCAGGAACTGTTCAAGATCAAATCGCGGCATGGTGACCAGCCGCCCTTCCTGCCCCAGAACGAGGTTCATCAGAACGGTCATGCCGTAGATGTGGAAGAACGGCAGAAAGGCGATGACCGTTTCGCCACGCTCAATGCCCGTTGGCACGGCCAGCTGGTTCACGTTGGTCACGATGTTGCGATGGCTCAGCATCACGCCCTTGGGCCGCCCTGTGGTACCGCTTGAATAAGGCAGAACCACGGGAAAACTGTCGAGATCCACGCGCACCTGAGCTGCCTGTGGCGCGCCCATCAGATCATCCAGCGACAGCGCATCTTCCGCGCCGCCTCCGATCACCACCAGCTCCGTGACGGCCGTGCCCGTCATGCCCGCGCGGGCCAGATCGACCAGTGCCGGGATCGTCACCAGCATTGTCGCGCCGGCATCGTGCAACTGGTGCTGGATTTCGGGGGCCGTATAGGTGGGGTTCAGCGTGGTGATCGTACCGCCCGCAAAAGCCACACCGTGGAAAACCACCGCATATTCCGGGCAGTTCGGCGCAAGGATCGCAACCGTTCCGCCCGGCAAGACGCCGCGTGTCACGAGCCCGCCGGCAAGCGATCTGATCTGGTCGACGAGCGCAGCCGAGGTCAACGCCCGCCCTGTGGGCCCGTCGATGATCGCCACGTCTTCCGGGCGGTTCTCCAGCCCCTGGAACAAACGCTCGGTGATCGACATGTCACTCAGCGCGACCTCCGGATAGAGGCTCGGAAAAACGGTCATGGAATCCTCCCTGTCCGGCCCTCTTTGGCGGGGCCGATCGGGCAAGGCTAGCACAGGCGCGCGAAAACGGAAGCCGCGATCAGATCTCGATTACGACGGTGCCGAGCTTCTCGGCCGCTTCGACCATGCGGTGCGCCGCGGCGCAGTCTGCCAACGATCCGCCCGGCACGACAGCATGGCTGAGCGCGCCGGCCTCCAGCCATGTGGCCAGCTGCGCCTCCCCCCGGCGATGATCCGCAGGTGCCATCAGATAGCAGATCAGCATGTGCAGCCGCACGTTCTTGAACATGAACGGGTAGAATTCTAGCCGCGGCACCATCTCGCTGGCCGAGCCATAGGCGGCAATCACGCCGCCGGGCTTCACCAGCGCCAACGCCGTGGCCTGATTGGCGGCGAAATCCACCTCCACCACCCGGTCAACGCCTGCGCCATCGGTTAGGTCCATCACCGCGTCGGCCACATCCGTGTCGCGATAGTTGATCCAGGTCTCCGCCGTCGAATGCGCGCCCTTCTCTTCCGAAGAAACCGTGGCGATCACACGCGCGCCCGACAACGCCGCCATCTGACAGGCGTAGCGCCCGACGCTGCCCGCGCCGCCGGCCACCAAAACCGTTTTCCCGTCCACGGGCCCGTCCCCCAGCACGGCCATCCACGCAGTCATCGCAGGGATGCCGAAACACGCGCCTTCGGCCAGCGAGGTCCCGTCGGGCAGATGCACCGCCTGCGCGCTCGGCAGCGCGACGTACTCGGCTGCCGTGCCGAAGGCCCGTTGCCAGCCCGCATTCCATACCCAGACGCGCTCTCCCACGCGGGCCGAATCCACGCCATCGCCCACCGCCTCAATCACACCGGCGCCGTCGGAATGCGGTACTATCCTGGGAAAGGCCATGGTCGCGCCGGGTCTTGCGCCCGCACGCAACTTCACATCCGACGGATTGATGCCCGAAGCCCCAAGGCGGACCAGAACCTCGCCAGCGCCCGGTTCGGGCCGGGTCAGCGTGCCCATATGCAACACATCGCCCGCCGCCCCGAATGCTTCATACCAAACCGCCCGCATCCTATCACCCTTCCCTATTCGACACGCCATAAACGGTGTCATTTCAGCCCATCGGACATGCCCGACGCGGGCTCCCGGCTCCGCCCCCGCGCGAAGCGACGTAGACATTCCCGCCCCGAAAATCTCAGGTACTGCTTCCTGTTACTCCTCCACCCAATGGGGCTTCCGCTTCTCGAAAAAAGCGCCGATCCCTTCGGCGCTTTCCGCACTTTCCCAGCGCGCCACAAGCGCGTCCACCGTCATCGCAACCGCCGCCTCGCCCACGCCCGGGGCCAGACGCGCCACCAGCGCCTTGCCCTCGGCCACCGCGCCGGGGGCCGCGGACAGATAGGGCAGCACCTCCCGCTCCACCGCAGCATCAAGCTCCGGCTCGGGCACGGCGCGGGCCAGAAGGTCAAGCTCCACGGCCTCCTGCGCCCCGAAGATACGGCCGGAGAAAAACACCCGCCGTGCCTTGGCGGCCCCGATCCGCGCCACGACATAGGGCCCGATGGTCGCCGGGATCAGACCGAGCCGCACCTCGGTCAGCCCGAATTTGGCGGTCTCCACACCCACCGCCACATCACAGACCGACATCATCCCGACGCCGCCGCCGAAGGCCTGTCCCTGCACCCGCCCGATCAGCGGTTTCGCCATCCGGTCCAGCGCACCCAGCATATCGGCAAGCTTGCGCGCCTCGCGGCCCCGCGTGGCCCCGTCCGCGTCCATCTGCGCCTTCATCCAGCCGAGATCGCCCCCGGCGCAGAAACTGGCGCCGGCGCCGGTCAGAACCACCACGCGGACTGCCGGGTCGCGCCCCAACCGGCCCGCAGCTTCGGTCAGCTCGGCGATCATCCTTGCGTCCAACGCGTTGTGCTTGTCCGGGCGATTCAGAGTGATCTTCGCCACCCCGCGTGCATCCACGGCAATCTCGATCGTTTCCATCACGCCGCCTCCCGGCGCATCGCCCGCGCCATCCCGGCTGCCTGCGCCAGCACCCCGGCATCCAGCCCGGTCTCATAGCCCAGATCGGCCAGATGGCGCGCCACCGCTTCGGTCGCCACATTTCCTGCCGCGCCCGGCGCGTAGGGGCAGCCGCCCAGCCCCCCCACCGCCGCATCGAAAACCCGCAGGCCGAGGCTCAGGGAGGCGTCGATATTGTCCAGCGCGCGCCCGCGCGTGTCATGGTAATGCCCCGCCAGACGGCCCGCGGGCACAACATTGCGCACCGCCAGCAGCATCCGCGCGATGCTGTCAGGCGTCCCGTAGCCAAGGGTGTCGCCGAGGGAGATCTCGTAGCAGCCCATGGCAAAAAGCCGGTCGGCCACACGCGCGACCTGCCCCGGATCGACCGGGCCGTCATAGGGGCAGTCCGTCACACAGCTTACGTAGCCCCTGACCGGCAGATCGATATGCCGCGCGGCCTCCACCACGGGCCGGAACCGCTCCAGGCTCTCGTCGATGGTGGCGTTGATATTGGCCTTGGAAAACCCCTCCGAGGCGGATCCGAAAATCGCGATCTCATCGGCGCCCGCCGCCAGCGCCGCCTCGTAGCCGCGCATGTTCGGGGTCAGTGCCGCATAGCGGATCCCGTCGGCCCGCGCGATGCCCGCCAGAACCTCGGCGCTGTCGGCCATCTGCGGCACCCATTTGGGCGATACGAAGCTTGCCACCTCGATCCGCCGGAACCCGGCCTCGCTCAGCCGGTCGACCAGCGCGATCTTGTCAGCCACCGGGATCTCTCCCGCCTCGTTCTGCAAACCGTCCCGCGGCCCGACCTCGAAGATCTCGACATATTCGCTCACACCCCGCCCTCCTTCTCATGGTTCCCGATATCGTCGCGTCCGGGGCGCATGTCCGCCACCCGCGCGACGCCCGTCAGTTTGCCTTCCCGGCTCCGTCCTCCCCGCTCCAGGCCTCGTAATAGTCCCGGGTGTAGAGCCCGCGCCCCGCAGGCAGGGACGCCGTGAACCCGGGGCGGGCCGTGATCCGGTCATACCACGCCGCCGCCGCCGCGAAAGGCTCAAGCCGTGCGAAATGACGCGCCATGTAAACCGCCTGCCCCACGCTGATATCGGCCGCCGAAAACCCGCCATCCAGCAGATAGGCGCGGCCCGCCAAACGCTCCTCGATGACCTGATAGCATTTCTCGATCCGCCTGGCCTCGATCTTCATCACGACGGGGGAGCGCATGTGATCCTCGTAAAGCGCCTCATGCTGTTGCGTCAGCGCCGCCACGTGCTGGCTGATCGTCTCGGCAAAATGCACCCAGATCAGCCAGTCGGCCCGCTCCGCATGGCCGGGCGCGCGGCCCATCCCCGCCTCGGGAAACCGCTCGCACAGGATTTCCGTGATCGCGCCGGTTTCCCACAGGCTGACCCCGTCAAGCTCAAGCGCGGGCACACGCCCGGCGGGGTTCAGCGCCAGAAACTCCGCACTGCGCAAGGTCTTGTCGAAGGGCCATTCCACCACCTCGAACGCCACGCCCAGCTCATGCAGCAGCCAAAGCGTCCGCATAGACCGGCTTTGCGGCACATGATGAAGCCGGATCATCGCCCACCCTCCAGCACCGCCACAACCCCGGGCCGCGTCTCGGCAAAGGCCGCGCGCGCGGATATCCCGGCGAACCATCGGCTCGGCGCGGACCGCGCCTCCAGCATCGCCCTGCCCTCGGACACGAGCGCAAAGTAACCGATCATCGACGCCAGCGGGCGATCGGCGCGGCTGTCATCGCGCCCGGCCGGGCTGGCCTGCCCGTCTTCGGTGAAGGGGTTCGCCTCGTCATACTCGTAGGCCAGCGCCTTTTCGGACGGTGCAAGGCGCACCGCGCGGGTATAGACGCTGTCCTGAAACCCGATCAGCGTCAGCCCCGTCACGCCGCCTCCTCCGCTTCTTCCAGCACGATCAGCGCGGCACCGGCTTCCACCTGCGCGCCTGCCTCAACCATGACTTCGGCCACGACCCCGTCCCGCCCGGCGCTCAGGGTGTGTTCCATCTTCATCGCTTCCAGCACCGCCAGCCGGTCGCCTTTCGCGACCGCCTGCCCGACGGCCACGAACACCGTTTTCACCAGCCCCGGCATCGGCGCCTCGATCCGGCCCGCCGCCGCACCGCCTTCGGCCACCACATCCAGCGGATCGACCGGCTCGAACCCGTAGGCGTTCCCCCAGAAGACGGACACGCCTGCATCGTGACGGACGACCTGCGCCGGTACCACAGCGCCGTCGATCCGCCAGCGGTCACCGTCGCGCTCCAGTTCATGCACCGCCTCACCGCGGACCCGGAAACGGCCGGGCGCCAGCGTCTCCACCACCAGATCCAGGCTCTCGCCGCGATACTCCAGCCTCACCGCCTGTTCCAGCGGCGCCCAGAGCGCAAACCCCGCCAGCGGATCGGCCGTGTCATGCAATCCCAGCGCGCCTAGCGCCGCCAGCGACCGAGACCGGGTGCAGGCCACCGGCTCGGCGGCCAGCGTCTCCAGATCGCGCCCGATCAACCCGGTATCCACATCGCCCGCACCAAACCCCGGATGCCGCGCCAGCTTGCGCAGAAACGCCAGATTGGTGACCGAGCCGGCCACCTGCGTCCCCGCCAGCGCCTGTTCCAGCCGGGTCAGCGCAACCGCGCGGGTGGGCCCGTGCACGATCAGCTTGGCGATCATCGGGTCGTACCACGGGCTGATCGTGTCGCCCGGCCTGACGCCGGTATCTGCCCGCGCAGTGGCCGGGAACACCAGATGCGCCAGCGTTCCGGTGGCGGGCAGGAAGCCTTTCGGCACATCCTCGGCATAAAGCCGCGCCTCGAACGCATGGCCGTCGATCGCCAGATCCTGCTGCGCCATCGGCAGGCCCTCGCCCGCCGCCACACGAAGCTGCCATTCCACCAGATCGACGCCGGTAATCGCTTCGGTCACCGGGTGCTCCACCTGCAGGCGCGTGTTCATCTCCATGAACCAGAACCGGTCGGGTCTCAGCCCATCGGACCCGTCGACGATGAACTCCACCGTGCCCGCGCCCGCATAGCCAATCGCCTCGGCGGCGCGCACCGCGGCCATCCCCATCTCGTTGCGCATCTCCTCGGTCATGCCGGGGGCGGGCGCTTCCTCGATCACCTTCTGATGGCGCCGCTGAAGCGAGCAGTCCCGCTCGAACAGGTGCACCGCACGTGTCCCGTCGCCAAAGACCTGAACCTCGATATGGCGCGGTTTCTCGACGAATTTCTCGATCAGGACCGCATCATTGCCAAAGGCTGTGGCCGCCTCTCCCTTGGCGCTTTCCAGCGCTTCCATGAAGCCGGATGGCGCATCAACCTTGCGCATCCCCTTGCCGCCGCCGCCGGCCACCGCCTTGATCAGCACCGGATACCCGATCGCGTCCGCCGCACCGGACAGATGCTCCGGGTCCTGGTTCTCGCCGTGATATCCCGGCACCACGGGCACCCCCGCCTCGGACATCAGCGCCTTGGCCGCATCCTTTAGCCCCATCGCCCGGATCGCATCCGCCGACGGTCCGATAAACACCAGCCCCGCCGCCTCGACCGCCTCCACGAAATCCGGGTTTTCGGACAGGAAGCCGTAGCCCGGATGGATCGCCTGCGCGCCCGTGGCTCTCGCCGCTTCGATGATCGCCTCGCCGCGCAGATAGCTGTCCTTCGGCGCGGGCCCGCCGATATGCATCGCCTCGTCCGCCATCGCCACATGGCGCGCGCGTGCATCCGCGTCGGAATACACCGCCACCGTGCGCACCCCCATCGCGCGGGCGGTCTCCATCACCCGGCAGGCGATCTCGCCCCGGTTCGCGATCAAAATCTTGCTAAACATCCCCGCCCCCAAAATCCTCGACCATCCGAAACCGCTCGCAGATCAGCGGCATCTCCGGGTCCCAGCCGCCATTGCGTTCGAAATACGCCCGGTGCGCGCGGCGCCAGCCTTCGAGGCTGTCATTCTCGCCTTCGGCCAGGGCGAAATCCGCCTCCACGTCGCAAAATCTCTGCTGCCTCACCTCGACCGTCTCGATCACCAGCGCGGGCGTTCCGTCCCAGTTGAGCGCGATATCCCGCCGACCCGCGACAGGCATCGCCTCGCCGCCGGGGCCGAAATCGCGCGCCGCCCCGCAGGTAGCGGTCTTGCGTCCCGACCGGACCAGCGCCAGAAGGTCCGCGCACAACTCCGGTCCGTCACCGAAGGTGAAGCTTTCCGCCCCCGGGTAAAGCGCCTTCGCCTCCTCCAGTGTCATGTCGCCCTTCCTTCATACCAGCCCGCATGCGCGAGGGTTCCGCAAAACATCCGCATCGCCCCCGTCACATCCGGAAGACGCCGAAACGCGTCTCCTCCATGGGTGCATTCAGTGCCGCTGACAGGCTCAGGAACAGCACCTCGCGGCTTTTGCGCGGGTCGATCACCCCATCATCCCACAGCCGGGCCGACGCATAGAGCGGGTGGGACTGACGCTCGAACATATCGATGGTCGGCTGCTTGAACGCCGCCTCCGCCTCGGTGGACCATGTCTCGCCCGCCCGCTCCATCGCCTCGCGCTTCACGGTCGCCAGAACGCCTGCAGCCTGCGCGCCGCCCATTACCGAAATGCGGCTGTTCGGCCATGACCACATGAAGCGCGGCTGGTAGGCGCGGCCTGCCATCCCGTAATTCCCAGCCCCGAAGGAGCCGCCCACAACCATGGTGATTTTCGGCACCGACGTGGTGGCGACCGCGGTCACCATCTTCGCGCCGTGCCGCGCGATCCCCTCGTTCTCGTACTTCCGGCCGACCATGAACCCGGTGATGTTCTGCAGGAACACCAGCGGGATGGACCGCTGCGAGCACAGCTCCACGAAATGCGCCGCCTTCTGCGCCGCTTCGGAAAACAGCACGCCGTTATTGGCCACAATCCCCACCGGACAGCCCATCAGATGGGCAAAACCGCAGACCAGCGTTTCGCCGAAGCGCGGCTTGAACTCGTCGAACCGGGAGCCGTCCACCACGCGCGCGATCACCTCTCGGATATCATAGGGCGTGGTCAGCGCGGCGGGCACGACCGAGAGCAGGTCCTCGGGGTCATAGGCCGGATCCTCGGGGGTCTGCCACTGCACCGTCGCCGGTCTGGCGCGGTTGAGCGAGCCCACCGCCCGCCGGGCCAGCGCCAGCGCGTGAGTGTCGTCCTCGGCCAGATAATCGGCGACGCCGGAAAGCCGCGTGTGCACATCGCCGCCGCCCAGATCTTCCGCCGTCACGACTTCACCGGTCGCCGCCTTCACCAGCGGCGGCCCGGCCAGAAAGATCGTGCCCTGCTCCTTCACGATGATCGTGACATCGGACATGGCCGGCACATAGGCGCCCCCCGCCGTGCAGGAGCCCATCACCACGGCGATCTGCGGGATGCCCTTGGCGCTCATCCTTGCCTGATTGTAGAAGATCCGCCCGAAATGATCGCGATCGGGGAACACCTCGTCCTGATTGGGCAGGTTCGCGCCGCCGCTGTCGACAAGATAGATGCAGGGCAGATGGCATTCCTCCGCGATCTCCTGCGCGCGCAGATGCTTCTTCACGGTGATCGGATAATAGGTTCCGCCCTTCACCGTCGCGTCGTTGCAGACGACCATCACCTCCTGGCCGTGGACCCGCCCGACACCGGCAATCGCGCCGCCGCACGGAGCGGCCCCGTCATACATCCCGTGCCCTGCGGTCGCGCCCACCTCAAGAAAAGGCGATCCCGGATCGAGCAGGTTCGCCACCCGCTCCCGCGGCAGCATCTTGCCGCGCGACACATGCCGGTCCCGCGCCCGCTTGCCGCCACCAAGCGCGGCCAGTTCCGCCGCCTCGCGCACCTGCGTCAGGGCTTCCAGATGCGCGGCCCGGTTGGCCTTGGCCTCGTCCGAGCCCGCCATCAAGGTTGTCGATAGTCTCATTCTTATCTGCCTCTTGGACTGGAACGGGATGTGTTAGCGATACGCCTTTCAGGCACAACCATTTTGTCGCAGCGCAACCGTCGCATCGCTTGACCCAGATCAATGTTGCTGCGGTGCGGCAGGCGCAAGACCGAGGAGCGCGCAAACTGAAAGGCATAAAAATGAGAACCTCGATTTCGTCCCTCGCCATGATTGCTCTGCTTGCCTCGGCAGGCGCCGCGACCGCGCAGCAGGCGGGTGACTGGACCCTTGGCTTCGGCATCGGATCGGTCAATCCCCAATCCAGCACCGGCGTCCTTGACGGCGCAGCCTCCTCTATCGACGATGATATCCGCCCGACCATCACGTTGGAATATTTCATACGCGACAATCTCGGCATCGAGCTTCTGGCGGCCACGCCATTCGAGCACACGATTTCTCTTGCCGGGGTGGGGGAGGTTGGCACGGCCACACACTTGCCCCCCACCGTCTCGCTGAACTATCATTTCGCCAATGACAGCGCGCTCACACCCTTTGTCGGTGCAGGTGTGAACTACACCGCGTTTCTGGATGTCGACGCCGTGGGCGCACTCTCCGGCCGGGTGCTGGATATCGACAACAGTTTCGGGCTCGCCCTTCAGGCCGGTATCGACTACGCGGTTTCTGATCGCTCCGCGATCCGCTTCAATATCCGTTGGATGGATATCGACGCCGACGTCCATCTGGACGGGGCCTATATCGGCACTGCCGAGATTGATCCGATGGTCTATGGCATCTCCTACGTGCTGCGCTTCTGAACGCAACATGCAGCCTGCCCGTGCAGCAGCTCGGGCAGGCAGGGTACTCTGGCCACCCCGGCATAGACGCTGAGCACCGGCGCTCAGCCAATGGTTAGGCCCGGAACCCGTCACGCACGATACTCCGGGTTTTCATAGTCGAACCGGCATCCCGCCTTCCACGCGCGGCGGTCGTTGCCCTCGTTCGGGAGGCCGCCCGCCTCCTTCAGCAGCTTGGCCAGATGCATCAGGTTCCAGGTCATGATCGTTGTGTTGCGCTTGGTGAAATCATTGTCGAACCCCACCTGTCCGCCCGCCCCGTCATCGTCGCCATACGACGCACCGGGCCCCGCCTCGCCGATCCAGCCGCAATCTGCCTGCGGCGGGATCGTCACGCCCAGATGGCTCAGCGCATAACCGATCGTCATCGCAGCATGTTTGATCCCATCCTCGTTGCCGGTGATCACGCAGCCGCCCACCTTTCCGTAATAGATGCTCTGCCCCTTGTCGTTCAGCATCCCCGACATGCCATAAAGCCGCTCGATCAGGATCCTGCACAAGCTGCTTTCCTCGCCCAGCCAGAGCGGTGTGCCGATGACCAGAATATCGGCCGCCTCAACCTTCTCCCAGATCGCGGGCCAACCATCGGTGTCATAGCCATGTTCGGTCATGTCCGGGTAAACACCGGGTTTCACATCCGAGGTTGCGATATGCACATGCTCCACCGTCACACCCTGCTTTTCCATGATCGCGGCAGAGGCATTCATCAAAAGCTGAGTGTGGCTCTCCTCGGGTTTGAGTTTCAGGGATGTGTTGAAAAACAAGGCCTTCAGGCCGTCAAAATCGCTCATGTCCGCAGCTCCTCCGCCAGAAGATCCGGCCCGATATCCACCGTCGCGCCGTAGATGTCGACGGCGCGCGCCCAGGGTGTGTCCCGGTCATTTTCGCAGATCACCACCAGCCGCACACCCTCCAGCGCCGAAGGCCGCGCAAAGCAGTCGGTCGGCGTCCCGCCGGTCTCGGCCACATATTGCGCCGCGACACCGGCATGATCTCGGTCTCACCGGGCGGGATGGCGCGCTGACCCCAGACCATACCCAGAACGCCGGCGCAGGCCAGAAGCGCGGCGAAGCTGATCTTCATGCCCGGGCTCATCGTTCGGGGTCCCGGCGGATACCTTCGATCTCGCGATCGAGAAAGAAGCTGATGGCGGACCTGATCAGCACCAGCAGCCCCAGAAAGACCAGATCGCCCAAGGCAAAGCTCAGCGCGGTGTGGATGATATCGGCCACGATGAACAGTTCCAGCCCGGCAAGGATATAGCGGCCAAGCTCGACCCGCTCCTCGTTCAGGATCCGCGCGCGGTCGGTCTTGGCGATCTTGGCCTCGCCGATGACGAAGCCATAGAGAAACCGGGCCGCCCCGATCAGCATCACCGCGATCGCGAGGATGCTGATCAGCGCCGCGATCCATTCCAACACCATGGCCACGCCCGCCAGGTCGCCGTGAAGGACGCCTTCGGTCACGCTGAGATCGGCCAGGTCTTCCATCCCGTTCAGGCCATTGCCGCCATCATCTCGCGGCCCACCAGCATCCGGCGGATCTCACTTGTGCCCGCACCGATCTCCATCAGTTTGGCATCGCGGAAGATCCGGCTGACGGCGCTGTCATTCATGAAGCCCGCGCCGCCCATTGCCTGCACCGCCTGATGGGCCACGACCATCGCCTCTTCGGACGCATAGAGCACGCAGGCCGCCGCATCCTGCCGCGTCACCTCACCCCTGTCGCAGGCCTTTGCCACCTCGTAGACATAGGCGCGCGCAGAGTTCATCTTGGTATACATGTCGGCGATCTTGCCCTGCATCAGCTGGAAATTCCCGATGCTCTGGCCGAACTGCTTGCGCTCCACCATATAAGGCATGATCTCGTCCAGACAGGCCGCCATGATCCCGGTGCCGATGCCGCTCAGCACCACGCGCTCGTAATCGAGCCCCGACATCAGAACGCGCACGCCCTTGCCTTCCTCGCCCAGAACGTTGTCGAACGGCACTTCCACATCCTCGAAGATCAACTCCGCCGTGTTCGAGCCGCGCATGCCAAGCTTGTCGAAATGCGGCGAAGTGCTGAACCCCGTCATATCTTTTTCTATAAGAAAGGCGGTGATACCCTTGCTGCCAGCCTCCGGATCGGTCTTGGCATAGACCACGAGCGTATCCGCGTCGGGGCCATTGGTGATCCAGTATTTCGTGCCGTTCAGGATGTAGCGGTCGTTCCGCTTCTCGGCGCGCAGCTTCATGCCCACCACGTCCGAACCGGCCCCTGCCTCCGACATCGCCAGAGCGCCCACATGCTGGCCGCTGACCAGACCGGGCAGATACTTCGCCTTCTGCGCGGGCGAGCCGTTCAGCTTGATCTGGTTCACGCAAAGGTTCGAATGCGCCCCATAGGACAGCGAGACCGAGGCCGAGGCGCGCGCGATCTCCTCCACCGCGATCACATGGGCGAGATAGCCCATGCCCGCGCCGCCGAACTCCTCTTCCACCGTGATGCCGAGCAGGCCCAGTTCTCCCATCTCCTGCCAGAGATCCGCCGGAAACTCGTTCGAGGCATCGATATCGGCCGCAATCGGCCTGATCCGCTCCTGGGCCCAGCGATGCACCATATCGCGCAACGCATTCACATCCTCGCCCAGATCGAATGTCATTGAAGCCATGAACATGGGCGGTCCCTCCCCCTAATTGAACGCTTGTTCAGTTATTAGCGCAGCATACTTCCCGAGTCAAAACGTATCGCGCCCCCCGCGCGGCCCGCAGATCGCGCAGATCACGCCGCCGCGCGGACCTCGTCGCGGATGATGGAGGCGATGAGGCTGCAATCCTCTTGCGAAAAGGTCAGCGGCAGACGCATGTCCATCAGCCCGGCCAGAACCGCATCGGTTCGCGGCAGGCGCTGCGCCGGGGCATAGCGCCAGCTGTCATAGCGCGAGGTGAAGGCCACGGGCTCGGCCGCGCCGAACCATTTCAGCTCCACGCCGCGCGCAAGGCATCCGGCAAGAACCTGCCCGATCGTTTCGGGCGCTGCGCCGGGCAGAAGGAACTGGATCGACGAGCCCACGAACCGTTCGCGCGGATCGCGCTCGATGACCCGCAGGCCGGGCGTGTTGCGCAGCCCCTCTTCCACGGTTCGGTAAAGCGCGTTCCACCGCGCGATCTGCGCCGGCAGATCGGCCAGTTGCGGCCGCAGGATCGCGGCACGCAGATTGTCCATCCGGCCCGAAATATTGGGGGTGACGTATTTCACCCGCTCGAAAACCTCCGCCGGGGGCGCGGCGCGATGGCGCCCATAGAGCATGTAGCTACCGGATTGCATGATCGCCCGCGCCATCAGGTCGGCATCGTCGGAAACCAGCAGCCCGCCCTCACCGGAATTGATGTGCTTGTAGGTCTGCGCCGAGTAGCAGCCGAACACGCCGTGGCGCCCCGATGGCACGCCATCCCATTCCGCGCCCATCGTGTGGGCGCAATCCTCCACCACCACGATGCCTGCGCGGTCGCAGATCTCCATCAGCGCGCCCATGTCGCAGATATGCCCGCGCATATGGGACAAAAGCAGCACCCGCGCGCCGGAGCTTGCCGCCTTTTCCGCCAGATCGGGCAGGTCGATGGTCAGGCTTTCGGTGGTCTCCACGAAAACCGGCACTGCGCCCAGGCTGGCAATCGCGCCGGGCACGGGGGCCAAAGTGAACCCGTTCGACAGCACCTTGTCACCCGGGGCCACGCCCAGCGCGCGCAACGCACAAGCCATGGCGTACCCGCCGGAGGCGACGGCCAGCGCGTATCTGGCCCCGGTGAAGGCTGCGAATTCCTCCTCCATAAGCGCGGTTTCCCCCGCTTCTTCGGACTTGAGATTGTAGCGGTGCAGACGCCCGTGACGCAGAACCTTCAGCGCGGCGTCGATGCCCGCCTCGGGGATCGGCTCCTGTTGCGTAAAGCTGCCGGTGAAGATGAGTTTGTCCATACCCGGCAGGTTAGGCGACAGCGTGGCGGCGTCAATCCCAAGCAGCGTGCGCGAAAGGCCTGCGCGAGACCTCCAATCGGGGTAAATGCGGTGCCGGGAACATCGCCCGGCCTGTCAGGCAAGGCATGTGCCCGCTGCGCGGTCAGACGATCAGGCGGCCTACGATACTGTCCAGATCGTCGTAGCGCTCCAGCAAAGCCTCGGGCGCAAGCGCGTTGACGCCGCGGCCATCGGGGCCGAACGCCACCAGAACGCACGGCACCCCCGCGGCGCGGGCGGTTTTCCGGTCGGTCTCGGTATCGCCGATCAGAAGCGACCGGGCCGGGTCGCCCCCGGCCTGCTCCACCGCCAGCAGATAGGGCGCGGGATCGGGCTTGCGCACCGGCAGCGTGTCGGCGCCCACCAGCGAGGCGAAACTGTCGCGGACCCCCAGCCGGGTCATCAGCGTTTCGGCCAGACCCTGAGGTTTGTTGGTGCAGATCCCCACCGCCACGCCGTCACGGCGCAGCCGGTCGACCGCCGCCATCGCGCCGGGGTAAAGCGTGGTGTGGGTGTCGATGGCGGCGCCATAGGCCTGCAACAGGACCGGATAGCCTTCGTCCACATCGGCGGCGGCTCCCGTGATGCCCAACCGCTCGAAGCCCAGCTTCAACATCGCCCGCCCGCCGCGAAACGCGGTGGCGTCATCCCGCCCCGGGACAAGTTGCGGCGAGTGACCCAAAGCCTCCAGCGCCGCGTTCGCGGCCGCGATCAGATCGCCGGACGTATCCGCCAGCGTCCCGTCCAGATCGAAGATCACACAGCGCATCCTGGCCCCCCGTCTTTCGGCAGGTTTCCGCCTGCTCCTGAAATGAACCGTAGGCCGAATTGACCCACGCCGTCCTTGCGCGACGGGGTGGCATGGATAATACCGGGGTCACAAGACCAAAAACCAAGCGGACAGGCCCATGCCCACAGCCCTTGTAATCCTTGCTGCCGGTCAAGGCACGCGGATGAACTCCGAAATGCCCAAGGTGCTGCACCAGATCGCGGGCGCGCCGCTGATCGCCCATGCGATGCGCACGGGCGCCGCCGTGGACCCCGAGCGGGTCGTAGTCGTGACGGGTCATGGCGCCGAGCGGGTGGAGGAGGCGGTGGCCGCGTTCGATCCATCGGCCATCTGCGTCCGCCAGACCGAACAGCTTGGCACAGGCCACGCCGTTCTGCAGGCTGCCCCGGCGCTGGACGGGTTCGCCGGCGATGTGATCGTGCTTTACGGCGACACGCCCTTCATCCGGCCCGAAACGCTCGACGCGATGCTGGTCGCGCGGCGGAGCCACGACATCGTGGTTCTGGGCTTCGAGGCCGCCGAACCCGGTGGCTACGGCCGCCTGCTGATGGAGGAGGACCGGCTGGTCCGGATCGTCGAGGCCAAGGATGCCACACCCGAGCAGCTGGCCATATCCTTCTGCAATTCCGGGCTGTTGGCAGCCGATGCCGCAACCCTGACCGGCCTTCTGAAAAAGGTCGAAAACGACAATGCCGCAGGCGAATACTATCTGACCGACATCCCCGCGCTGGCCGCGGCGGCGGGGCTCTCCGCCACGGCGATCCACGCGGCGGAACGCGAAACACTGGGCATCGACACGCGCGCCGCGCTGGTCCGGGCGGAGGCGCTGTTTCAGGCCGCCAGGCGCGCCGGGATGCTGGAGGCCGGCGTGACGCTCACCGCCCCCGAAACCGTGTTTTTCGCCTATGACACCGAGATCGGGCGCGATGCGGAGGTGGAGCCCCATGTGATCTTCGGCCCCGGCGTCACCGTCGAATCCGGAGCGCGGATCCGCGCCTTTTCCCATCTGGAGGGCGCCCATGTGGGCGCCGGGGCCACCGTCGGACCCTATGCGCGCCTGCGGCCCGGGGCGGAGCTTGGCAACGGCGCGCGGGTCGGCAATTTCGTCGAAGTGAAGGAAGCCCGGATCGGCGAAGGCACCAAGGTCAATCATCTCAGCTATATCGGCGATGCCACGCTTGGCGAGGGCAGCAATATCGGTGCGGGCACCATCACCTGCAACTATGACGGGGTGATGAAGCACGAAACCCAGATCGGCGCGCGCGCCTTCATCGGGTCGAACACGATGCTGGTCGCCCCGGTCACCGTCGGCGAGGAAGCGATGACCGCCTCGGGCTCGGTGATCACCGAGGATGTGCCGGCCGGCGCGCTTGCGCTGGCGCGCGGCAAGCAGGTCAACAAGCCGGGACTGGCCACCAAGCTGATGGCCCGGCTGCGCGCCATCAAAGCCAGCAAAAAAGGGTAGCAACCATGTGCGGCATTGTCGGTGTGCTTGGGGATCACGAGGTTGCCCCTATTCTGGTCGAAGCCCTGAAACGGCTGGAATATCGCGGGTATGACAGCGCCGGCATCGCCACGGTGCAGAATGGCGCACTGGACCGGCGGCGCGCCGTGGGCAAGCTGGTCAACCTCTCCGATCTTCTGGTTCACGAACCCCTGCCCGGCAAATCCGGGATCGGACACACAAGATGGGCGACCCATGGCGGCCCCAGCGTCGCCAATGCCCATCCCCATCGCACCGGCCGGGTTGCGGTGGTTCATAACGGCATCATCGAAAACTTCCGCGACCTGCGCGACCGGCTCAAGGGCGCGGTCTTCGAGAGCGAGACCGATACCGAAACCGTCGCCCATCTCTGCGAAAGCTTTCTGGACGACGGCATGCCCCCCCGGATGGCCGCGGCGGAAACGCTGAAGCATCTGGAGGGCGCCTTTGCGCTGGCCTTCCTGTTCGAGGGCGAGGAGGATCTGATCGTCGCGGCGCGCAAGGGCTCTCCGCTGGCCATCGGCCATGGCGATGGCGAGATGTTCGTGGGCTCCGACGCCATCGCGCTGTCGCCGATGACAAACCGGATCACCTATCTTGAGGAAGGGGATTACGCCTTCGTCACCCGCGCAGGCGCCGAGATCTTCGATGCCGAAGGCCGCCGTGCCAACCGGGATCTGCGCGAGATCTCCTCCAAATCCGCGCAGATCGACAAGGGCGGACACCGCCATTTCATGGTCAAGGAGATTTTCGAACAGCCCACCGTACTGGCCGACTGCCTGACCCATTACGCCCCCGGCGACGCCGTGGTCATCCCCGAGGGCAGCGTTGATTTTTCCCGGACCGACCGGCTGATCCTGGTGGCTTGCGGCACCGCGCATTACGCCTGTCTGGTGGCGAAATACTGGTTCGAGCAACTGGCCGGTCTGCCCTGCGACGTCGATATCGCATCGGAATTCCGCTACCGCGAACCGCCCGTCTCGGAGCAGGCGGCCGCTTTGTTCGTCAGCCAGTCGGGCGAAACGGCCGACACGCTGGCCGCCCTGCGTTATGCGACGGGCAAGGCCGCGCATATCCTGTCGGTCGTGAATGTGGCCGAAAGCTCCATCGCGCGCGAAAGCGATCTGGCGCTACCGATCCTGGCCGGCGTCGAGGTCGGGGTCGCCTCGACCAAGGCGTTTCTCTGCCAGTTGGGCGTACTGGCCAACCTGGCCATTCTCGCAGCACGCCAGAAAGGCAGGATCGACGCCCGGCGCGAGGCGGAGCTGCTGCACACGCTGCGCAGCCTGCCGGCACTGATCAACCAGTCGCTGGCGCTGGAAGACGAGATCAGGCGCGGCACCCGGGCGCTTGCCCGCGCGCAGACGATCCTTTTCCTCGGCCGCGGCCCGATGTTCCCCATGGCGCTTGAAGGCGCGCTGAAACTCAAGGAAATCAGTTATATTCATGCCGAAGGCTATGCCTCCGGAGAGCTAAAACACGGACCCATCGCGCTGGTGGACAAGACCGTGCCCGTGGTCGTGCTCGCCCCCCGCGACGCGCTCTTCGACAAGACGATCTCCAACATGCAGGAGGTCATGGCGCGTGAGGGCCGCGTCTGGCTCGTGACCGACAAACCGGGCGCGGCGGCAGCCTCGGACGGGGTCTGGAAGACCCTGACCATGCCGCAGGTGGACCCGATTTTCGCGCCGCTGCTCTATGCGGTCCCGGCGCAACTCATCGCCTATCACACCGCACTTCACAAAGGCACCGATGTGGACCAGCCGCGCAATCTGGCGAAATCCGTGACGGTGGAATGACGCCCGAGAAAGGGATCTCCGCGCGCGGTCAGGGGGCAGGCTGAAACCCGTCGCGCGGACGAAGCCCGCGCGCCTTCTGCCGGGGCGGGCGGCGAGGGATTAAATGCCTCCGGCGGCGGTATTTCCGACCAGAAGAAGGGCCGGAGAGCTCTGTTGAACGCGTGATTGCTCACTTCGGAAAATGGCCGCGGGATGCAAGGATGGCTTTTCGGGGCGCTCCTGTCAGACCTGCGGCACGCCACCGCCAAGCACGGTCAGGAACCACTCCGTATCGATATTCCCGCCGCACAGGATCACCCCGACCTTCCTGCCGTTCATCCGCTCCCTTTCCTGCAACAGACCGGCCAGCGGCGCCGCGCCCGCGCCTTCCGCAAGGTTGTGAATGTCGCGGTAGTAGATGCGGATCGCCTCCGCCACTTCTGCATCGCTGACCGAAATGATGCGCGCGGCCCCTTCGGAATAGATCTCGAACGCCTCTTTCACCGGCACCCGCACCGCCATCCCGTCGGCGAAGGTCGCGGCGCTCTCTGTCTCGATCAGGCGACCGGCCTCCACCGATTGCTTCACGCAGTCGGCCCGGTCGGACACGACCCCCACGATCTCCGTTTTCAGGCCGAGGGCATTTCGGGCCAGAATGTTCCCGCAGATGCCCGAGCCGCAGCCGACCGGCACATAGATCGTATCCAGATCCGGCACAGCGCTCAGCAATTCATAGGCATAGGTGGCCACGCCCCGCACGATTTCGGGGTGGAACGGCGGCACGATAACCAGACCCTCGGCGTCGGCCACGCGAAACGCCTCCTCCCGGGCGGTGTCGAAATCGGCGCCGAATTCGATCACCTCGGCACCGAAGGCCCGCATGGCGGCGTTTTTCTCCACCGAATTGCCGTGCGGCACATAGACCTTGGCGGTCAGCCCCGCCGCCACGGCCTGCCGCGCCTGACCCTGGCCGTGATTGCCCCGCGAGGCGGTGCAGATCCCGCGCGCATCCGGATGGGCGCGCCGCACCCAGTCGATGAAGGTGATCGCGCCACGCGCCTTGAAGGAGCCCGTGGGCGTGTGGTTCTCATGCTTGACCCAGACTTCGGCGCCCGTCCGCCCGGCCAGTTGCGGCCAGGCATATTGCGGGGTGGGCCGCATCTGGGTGTAGACCAGATCGGCCGCCGCTTTCAGGTCGTCCAACGTCAGTTTCATCGCATCGCCTCCGCTGCTTCCGGCGGAGCCTAGCGACACATCCGCCCCTTGTCAGCCTGCCACGCCGCCCGTATGACCCGCCCGGAACCTTGGAAGGGACGGGGCGCAGGACACATGCCCATACTGGTGATGAAATTCGGCGGCACATCGGTCGCCACGCTGGACCGGATCCGCCGCGCCGCCAAGCGGGTGGGCCGCGAGGTGGCCAATGGCTACGACGTGATCGTCATCGTCAGCGCGATGTCGGGCGAGACCAACAAACTGGTGGGCTATGTCGAGGAGACCTCGCCGCTTTTCGACGCGCGCGAATACGATGCGGTGGTGTCCTCGGGCGAGAATGTCACCGCCGGGCTGATGGCGCTCACGCTGCAGGAAATGGATGTGCCGGCGCGAAGCTGGCAAGGCTGGCAGGTGCCGCTGAGAACCACCTCCGCCCATGCCTCCGCCCGGATCGAGGAGATCCCGACCGGCAACATCACCGCCAAGTTCGCCGAAGGCATGAAGGTGGCCGTCGTCGCGGGCTTTCAGGGGATCAGCCCCGAAGGCCGGATCACCACGCTCGGGCGCGGCGGGTCCGACACCACGGCCGTGGCCTTTGCCGCCGCCTTCGGGGCGGAACGCTGCGACATCTACACCGATGTGGACGGGGTCTACACCACCGATCCGCGGATCACGTCGAAGGCGCGCAAGCTGGACCGGATCGCGTTCGAGGAGATGCTGGAGCTTGCCTCGCTTGGCGCCAAGGTTCTGCAAACCCGCTCGGTCGAGCTGGCGATGCGCTACAATGTGCGCCTGCGGGTGCTGTCGAGCTTCGAGGATAATGACGAAAACGCGGGCACGCTGGTGTGCTCGGAGGAGGATATCGTGGAAAGCAATGTTGTCGCCGGCGTCGCCTATTCCCGGGACGAGGCAAAGATGACGCTGGTTTCGGTCGCCGACCGGCCCGGCATCGCCGCGGCCATCTTCGGGCCGCTGGCCGAGGCGGGCGTGAATGTGGACATGATCGTACAGAACATCGCCGAAGAAGGCCGCACCGACATGACCTTTTCCTGCCCCACCGATCAGGTGAAACGGGCAGAAAAGGCGATGACCGACGCGCAGGAGCGCGGCGAGATCAATTTCCACGATCTGGTCGCCGACACCGATGTCTGCAAGGTCTCGATCGTGGGTATCGGCATGCGGAGCCACGCGGGCGTGGCTGCGAAAATGTTCTCCACGCTGCGTGACGAGGGGATCAACATCAAGGTGATCACCACGTCGGAAATCAAGGTCAGCGTGCTGGTGGACCGGAAATACATGGAACTTGCGGTCCAGTCGCTGCACGACGCGTTCGGGCTCGAACGCGCCGCCTGATGCCCCGCGGCGCGCCGCTCAGCCGCCGCCTTGCAGAAGAAGTGCGGCCACCAGATATCCCAGCGATGCGCCGAAGGCGGCCAGCGCGCGGATGTGGTTCCACCGGGTCCAGCGGCTGGCATAGGCCGGCCAATAGGCGCGCGCCTCCGATCCGCCCAGCGCCATCGCGTCGAGCCTGCGGTTCATCGGCACGTTACCCAGCGCCGTGACGCCGAAACCGCCCAGCAGGTAGAGACCCGCCGCCCCGATCAGCAACGCGGCCACCGCGCCGCCCTGCATCGTCACGCCATAGACCAGGATCAGCACCGAAACCGGCACCAGCCCCAGAAGCAGCGTCAGGAAGACCGTGCGATAGACCTCGCGGTTGATATGCTGCATTGCCCGCGTGCCCGCCGCAGGCTCCGCCGCCACGAGCGACCGGATCACGAAATCCGAAAAACTCAGGAAAACGCCCGCCACCAGACCGCTTGCCAGCGAGGCCGCGGCAAGCCCCCAAATGATCCATACCTCAAACATCGTCTGTCTCCTTCCTCTCACAGGCTCTAGTTCGAAATCGCCACGGCCTGGTGCAGATACCGCCGGTCGCCCAGTTGACGGGCGAGAAAGCCCGCGACATCGGCGCGCGCGATCTTCAGGCGCAGCCCCCGCTCCTGCGCCGAAAACCCTTCCTTGTAGAGGCCGGTGGCGGGCGCGTCGTGGAAGGCGCCGGGGCGCACGATGGTCCAGTCCAGCCCGCTGGCCCGCACCAGGTTTTCCTGCAACTCGTGGTCCAGAAAGACCGGCCGCAGGAGCAGCCCGAACATGATCCGCTTCCAGAAGAAGTTCAGGTTGCTCCAGCTATCATGGGCGCCCAGCGTCGACTGGCAGATCAGCCGGCGCACCCCATGGCTCTGCATCGCGCGAATCACGTTCAGCGTTCCCTGTGAGCGGATCACCGATTTGCGCGAACTGCCCGCACCCAGCGTGACGACAACCGCGTCATGGCCTTTCACCGCATCCAGAACCGCCTGTTCCTCCAGCGCATCGCCCGCTGCAAACGTCAGGTTCGGATCGTCTGGCCCAAGGGTCTGCGGATGCCGGGCAAAGGCCGTCACCCGGTGGCCGGCCGCCAGAATCTGGTCCACCGCGAGGCGCCCGATGCTTCCCGTGGCGCCGATAACAATCACATTCATGCTTTATTCTCCTGGATCAATTGACTTGACACGATGTCAAGTTGACACCGTGTCAATAATCGGCGACTTTACACCATGTCAAGAAAAAACGAACACACCCGAACGCGCATCCTGAAGGCCGCTCTGGCGTTGCTGGAATCCGGCACCGCCGTGCGGATGTCCGATATCGCCAGGGCAGCCGGGATCAGCCGCCAGGCGCTCTATCTGCATTTCCCCAATCGCGCCGATCTGCTGATCGCGGCGACCCGCTATCTCGATGAGATCAGCGACACCGACACCAAGCTTGCCGCCAGCCGGAGCGCGCGGCGCGGCACCGAACGGCTGGACGCCTATATCGAGGCCTGGGGCAACCATATCCCAGAGGTCTACGGCGTGGCCCGGGCGCTTCTGGCGATGCGCGACAGCGACGCGGAGGCTGCGACCGCATGGACGAACCGGATGGCCGCGATGCGCGAAGGCTGCGAGGCCGCCGTGTGGATGCTGGCGCGCGACCGCGATCTGAACCCGCGCTATGGCGAGGATCAGGCCACGGATCTGCTCTGGACTTTGCTTTCCGTGCGTGGCTGGGAACTTCTGCGCCTTGAATGCGGCTGGTCGCAGGAGGCCTATGTGGCCGAGATGAAGGTGGTGGCGCGGGCAGTCCTGCTCCCACCCCCCGGCGGGCGAGATTAACCCCTCCGCCGTTGCGCCCTGCCCCCGCGGCGCGCTATGCCTGAGAGACAGAACCCGAGGGGACGCGCGGCCAACCCATGCCCGAACAGACCGAAAGCGAAAGCCGCAAGCTGCTCAGACGCTTGCAGGCCACTCTGGCCGAGGCCGGCGAGGGGCAGGAACGGCTTGACCGGATCACCCATCTGATCGCGGATTCGATGGGAACCGAAGTGTGTTCGATCTATCTGCTGCGCGATCCGGGCACTCTGGAGCTCTGTGCGACCGAAGGGCTCGCGCCGGAATCCGTTCACGTCACGCGGATGCGGATGGGCGAGGGTCTGGTGGGCCGCGTCGCCGCCCGGGCCCGTCCGATCAACACCGCCAACGCCCCCGCCGAACCTGGCTTCCGCTACATGCCCGAAACCGGGGAGGAACGGTTTTCCAGCTTCCTCGGCGTGCCGATCCAGCGTCTCGGGGAGCGTCTGGGTGTGCTGGTGGTGCAGTCGAAGGATGCGCGCGAGTTCTCGGGCGATGAGATCTACGCGCTGGAAGTCGTGGCCATGGTGATCGCCGAGATGACCGAACTGGGTGCGTTTCTGGGCGAAGGCGCGGCCCTGTCGCCCCGCCACCAGCAGCAGGTCATGATCCGCGGCGGCAGCGCGCAGGAGGGTGTGGCCGAAGGCGTGGTCTATCTGCATGAACCCCGCGTCGTGGTCACGAACCCGATCGCCGAGGACCCCCATGCCGAAAGCGTCCGGCTGCGCGAGGCGGTGGACCAGTTGCGCGTATCCGTCGATGAGATGCTGAGCCATGCGCCCAAGGGCGACGGCGAGCAGGCGCAGGTTCTGGAAGCCTATCGGATGTTCGCAAATTCGCGCGGCTGGATGCGCCGGATGGAAGAGGACATCGCCCGCGGCCTGAGCGCCGAGGCGGCGGTGGAAAAGGAGCAATCCACCGCACGGGCCCGGATGGAAACGGTGCCCGATGCCTATCTGCGCGAAAGATTGCAGGATCTCGACGACCTGTCGAACCGGCTGCTCCGGCTGCTGACGGGTCAGGGCGCGGGGGCGACCGGGGCGCAGATGCCCGACCGCCCGGTGCTGGTCGCGCGCAATATCGGCCCCGGCGACCTGCTGGATTACGGGCGCTCGCTCAAGGCCGTCGTGCTGGAGGAAGGCTCGGTCGGCAGCCATGCCGCGATCGTCGCCCGCGCGCTTGCAATCCCTCTGGTCGTGAACGCGAAGCGGATCACCACGGAGGCGCTGAACGGCGACCCCATCCTTGTAGACGGCGATCAGGGCATCGTTCACCTGCGCCCCGAAGAGGCCGTGGCCACCGCCTTCCGAGACAAGATCGCGATGATGGCCGCCGCGCAGGAGCGCTATGCCTCGATCCGCGACAAACCGGCCGAAACAAAATGCGGTACGGTCATCAGCCTGCAGATGAACGCGGGCCTGATGGCCGATCTGCCCTCGCTGGTCTCGTCCGGGGCGGAGGGCGTGGGGCTGTTCCGGACCGAGTTGCAGTTTCTGACCCGCAACAAGGTGCCGCGCCGGGGCGAACTGGCGCAGCTCTATGCCAAGGTCATGGACAGCGCCGGGGGCAAGCGGGTGATCTTCCGCACGCTCGACATCGGGTCCGACAAGGTTTTGCCCTACATGAAGCCGCAGGACGAGCCGAACCCGGCCCTTGGCTGGCGCGCGATCCGCGTGGGTCTGGACAAGCCCGGCGTGATGCGGATGCAGTTGCAGGCGCTGATCCGCGCGGCAAACGGGCGCCCGCTGTCCGTGATGTTCCCGTTTATCGCGCAATTCGAAGAGTTCACCCAAGCCCGCGACCACCTGCTGCGGGAGATCGACCGGGAGGCGGCATTGGGCCATGTGCTCCCTGCCGAGGTTGAAATCGGTGCGATGCTGGAGACGCCGAGTCTTGCCTTCGCGCCGAGGCATTTCTTCGAACTGGCCGATTTCATCTCCATCGGCGGCAATGACCTGAAACAGTTTTTCTTCGCCGCCGACCGCGAGAACGAGCGGGTGCGCAGGCGCTACGACACGCTGAATGTGTCGTTCCTGACCTTTCTGGAACAGATCGTGCATCGCTGCGACGATACGGATACCCCACTCAGTTTCTGCGGCGAGGATGCAGGCCGGCCGATCGAGGCGCTCTGTTTCGGGGCGATGGGGCTGCGGACCCTGTCGATGCGCCCGGCCTCCATCGGACCGGTCAAGAGCCTGCTGAGGCGCGTCGATCTGCGGGAGTTGCGAAGCGTCATCAACGAGGCGCGCACCACCGGGGCGCAATCGGTGCGGCCTGCGGTGATGGACTGGTTCCGGCAACAGGGCTGAGCCCACGGGAGAGCCGGCGCGCGGTAACGCGCGCGGGCCCTGCAGGATCGGGATATCTCGGGCGGGAAGCCCGGCGGGCGATTGCGCCGGGGGATGATCCGGAAGGAAACCCGACCGGTTCGCATGGCGCGCCGGTCGTCTCGTCAGCCGGAAAGGCGGCGCCGCCGTAACGGGCGGAGCGGTTTGCGGTCCCGGGTATCATGCCGGGGCCTCGTGCATGCGGTTCAGGCTGCCATCCCTTGGCCCTTTGTAGGCTGTCTTCGGAAAGGCGGTTCAAACCGTCCCTGGATTGCAAGAGTGCCAATCTTGCGTCTGGTATACCGGGACCCGAAAATAGCAGAGACCGGTTAAGGGAAGGTTAGCCGCGCGCGAAATCCGGTGCCGCGAAAAGCGAGCGCCGGAACGGGCCGTCCGGAACATCGTTCGGCGGGCTACGGCGCGGGTTGCGGCTACCCGCGCGAGCCTTTGGATTTGCGGCCCGTCTTGCGGGGCGACAGGAAGGCGCTGGCAACCACCAGCGAGGCGTTGAGAGGAAGGCTTTTCATGGTCATCGGCTATCAATCTCCACGTGGGTGGGGAGACGGGCCATCACACGGCAGAGGACCGCGCAGAGGTGCCAGCCCCTCCGGTTCGCGGAGCATAGCCCGGGAAATCCTTCGCTTCGGTTAATGCGCCCAGGGGCTGACGGTGCCCGTGACTCCGGCCCAGTCGCCCAGCCCCAGCACCCGGTCGGGATTGGTGGGCGGCGGCATCTCGACCCCGCAGAGCCGCGTGAATCCGAACCGGCTGTAATAGGGCGCATCGCCGATCAGCATCACCCGCGGCCAGCCCGCCGCGCGCGCGCGCGTCAACCCGTCTTCCATCAACTCCGCGCCCAGCCCCTCCCCCTGGCGGGTGGGATGCACGGCAATGGGGCCCAGAAGCAGCGCTTCGGCGCCGCGCAGGCCCACGTGAACCGGCCAGAACCGCACCGCACCGGCCAGAATACCATCGGCATCGCGGGCGACGCGGCAGAGATCACGCACGGGCGGAATACCCTCGCGCAGGCGATAGCTCGACAAGGCCTCGCGCCCGGGCGCAAAGCACAGATCGTAAAGCGCCTCCACCTCCCATCGGTCGGCGGGGTCTTCGCGGGTCAGGTGAAACATCGGCCTTGCCGCTCAATTGCCTCTGGTCCCGGCCCTAGCACGAGGTTAGGTCTTTGCCAAATTAGAGAGGCTTATCATCCATGTTCTACAGACCGGAAGACGGCCACGGCCTGCCCCATAACCCGTTCAACGCCGTGGTATCCCCCCGGCCCATCGGCTGGATTTCGACCCGGGGCACGGACGGGTCCGAAAACCTGGCCCCCTATTCCTTCTTCAACGCGGTCGCCTATGTGCCACCGCAGGTCATGTTCGCGTCGACCGGAACGAAACCGGATCGGGGCGACACGAAGGACAGCGTTTCGAACATCCGCGACACGGGCGTTTTTTGCGTGAACATCGTGGAATATGCCGCGAAGGAGGCGATGAACCAGTCATCGGGGCCGTGGGACAGGGACACGGATGAATTCGCGCTGGCCGGCGTCGAGCGGGTGGATTGCGACACGATCGACTGTTCCCGCGTGGCCGGCGCGCCCGCCAATCTGGAATGCCAACTGACCCAGATCGTGCGTTTGCCGGGGGAGGCGAATTTCGTGATCTTCGGGGAAGTGACAGGCGTACATCTACGCGATGATTGCGTCGTCGACGGGCGGTTTGACGTGACACGGTTCCAGCCCCTCGCACGCCTTGGCTACATGGATTACACCCATGTGACGGAGCTTTTTTCGCTCAAGCGACCCGAAGGCTAGCCGGCGCGCTCTGCACCAGACGCACGGCCTCGACAAACTCCGCGAGTTTCCGGCCGCGCGGTTCGTCGGGTTTGCCGGTCAGGGCCAGAAGCGGAGTGTCGAAGCCGGGCCGCGCGGCGGCCACCTCTTCGCGCAACGTATCAAGCAGGCCGTGGCCACCACGGGTTACCGCGACACCGGCCACCGGGGGCAGGTGCCTGTGCGCCCGCAGAAAGCGGCGCGTCGGCGTGGCTAGATGTGTCACCCAGACCGGCGCCACGATCACCAGCCAGTTCGCGGGACCGATCGGCGGGGCCACGTCGATTTCGGGCAAACAACTGTAATAGCTGTCATATCCGGCGCGCAGATACCCAAGCGGACCGCCGTAGCGGGAGCAAGTGATCTCGGATATCCCGCCATCCAGCGCCCTGGCCAGATCCTCGGCCAGCGCGCGGCTGCGCCCGGTTCGGGAATAGGAAACGATACGGGTGGTCATCTGCCCGAAGACCTCTGTTTTTGTTAACTATTGTATCGTGCAAATAAGTACCTCGCGGCAGATGTCAATTCCGCGCCCTGCCTTAACGCGCCTGACACACGGGAGTGTGATAAACTGCGCCATCGTCGTGAAAGGAGTTTCCGTTGCCACGTACCAATCGCCGCGATCTGAGCTTCGCCACCTTCAACCTGCTGAACCTGTCCCTGCCCGGCCAGATCACCTATGGCAGCAAGCCCGCACTTGCCGATGACGCCGACGGGCAGGAGGCCTATGCCCGCAAGATCCGCTGGACCGCACAGGCCCTGCAACTGCTGGATGCGGAGGTGATCGGCTTTCAGGAAGTCTGGTCCGCCGCCGCGTTGATCGAAGCGTTCGAGGCGGCGGGCCTGCGCGATCAGTATGACATCATCGCCCGTGACGCGCCGGGCAAGGGCCGCCCGCAGGTGGCGCTGGCCGTGCGGCGGGGCGAGGACGGGGAAAGCCAGCTGATCGCGGGCAGCGCCGAATGGGTCGCGTCCTTCCCCGAGACCTTCCGGCTTGACGGGTTGCGCGAGGTCTGGGGCAGCGAGGAAGAGATCACCGTCACCATCTCGGAGTTTTCGCGCCCGGTGCTGCGCGCGCAGATCCAGCCGACGGGCACCCGCCCGAAACCGCCTCCGGTACAGCTTTTCGTGGCTCATCTGAAATCGAAGGGGCCGGCGCGCCTGTCCTTCCGCGATGCGCCGCCGGTGCTGGACCTGCACGGATCGGTGGTGAAAAGCGCGGTGGCCCATATCCGCCGCGTGATGGAGGCCGCCGCCCTGCGCGTGATGCTCGATGCCGAGATCAAGGGCGAGGCGTTGAGCCCCGTCGTGGTGCTGGGCGATCTGAATGACGACAGCCTGTCGGTCACCACCGAGATGATCTCGGGGCAGCCCGGCTACCGGCTGGAGGAGAAATCAACCGCCGGGTCCCGCTCCGATGCGGGGCTTTACGCTGTGGAGCGATTGCAGCAATACCGGTCGCTCCGCCACGTCTATTACACCCATATCTTCCGCAACAAGATGGAAAGCCTCGACCATATCATGGTGTCCGAGGAATTCTACGACCACGCCCGCAAGCGGCAATGGAGCTTTCGCGAGGCGGAGGTGATCAACGATCACCTGAACCGTGAAAGCAAGGCGGAACTGGCGGAAATCGGGGCCAGCGATCACGGGCTGGTGCGCGCCTATTTCGACTGGAACCCGATGCCCGAGATGAAGGAAAGCTGACCGCGGCGTGGCCTGCGCCCCGCGGGCCAGCCCGATCCCGCGGAACCGGCCTTTTTGGGTGCGCCCAACTTCTCCGCGCTGCGCGCCGGAGCGCACAAGATCTGAACAGGACATCCGCCATTTTTCCGACCGGCGCGTGTATTTACGGGCCACCAGGCCGCGCCGCGCCTGCGGCCGGTTGCCCGCCCTTTGCCGCCCGGCTAGCCTGTTGCGGCTGGCTTGCAGAAGGGGATAGGCATGGAAACGGTGATCGGGGTCATTGGCGGCTCGGGCGTCTACGAGATCGACGGGCTGGAGGGCGCGGACTGGACGCGGATCGACAGCGCCTTCGGCGCACCGTCGGACGCGATGCTGATCGGCCGTCTGGCGGGGGTGAAGATGGTGTTCCTGCCCCGCCACGGGCGCGGCCATGTGCACAGCCCCTCTTCCGTTCCCTATCGGGCGAACATCGACGCGATGAAACGGGCGGGCGTGACGGATGTGATCTCGGTGTCCGCCTGCGGCTCCTTCCGCGAGGACATGGCGCCGGGCGATTTCGTCATCGTCGATCAGTTCATCGACCGGACATTCGCGCGCGAGAAAAGCTTCTTCGGGCCCGGTCTGGTGGCACATGTCAGCGTGGCCCACCCCACCTGCCCCCGGCTTGGCGCGGCCTGTGCCAGCGCGGCGCGGGATGCGGGGGTCACCGTTCATGACGGCGGCACCTATCTGGCGATGGAGGGGCCGCAGTTTTCCTCGCTGGCGGAATCGAGGCTCTACCGCGATGTCTGGGGCTGCGACGTGATCGGCATGACCAACATGCCCGAGGCGAAACTGGCCCGCGAGGCGGAGCTTTGCTATGCCTCCGTCGCCATGATCACCGACTACGACAGCTGGCACCCCGATCACGGCGCGGTGGATATCAGCGAGATCATCGCCACGCTGACCGGCAATGCCGGCAAGGCGCGGGCGCTGGTTGCCGGGTTGCCGGGCCTGCTCGGCGCCTCGCGCGCTCCCTGCCCCCATGGTTGCGACCGGGCGCTGGAGCATGCGATCCTGACTGCGCCCGAAGCGCGTGATCCGGCCATGCTCGCCAAGCTGGATGCCGTGGCGGGGCGGGTTCTGGGGTAAGATCATGCAGGACGATCTTGCGGGTCCGATCCCGTTCGGCTCTTCTGACCGCGCCACGAGGCCCGCACCGGTGCGCGCCCGGCATCGAAAGGAGACAGATGATGAGTTTCGATACCTGGCTCGCCTTCGTCGCGGCCTCCACCGCGCTCCTGCTGATCCCGGGGCCGACGGTGCTTCTGGTGCTCTCCTACGCGCTCAGCCAAGGCCGCCGGGTCGCGGTCTCCACGGCGGCGGGCGTGGCCCTTGGCGATCTGCTCGCAATGACCGTGTCGCTGGCCGGGCTTGGCGCCCTGGTTCTGACTTCGGCCACTCTCTTCACCGTACTGAAATGGGTCGGCGCGGTCTATCTGATCTGGCTGGGGATCCGGCTGATCCGCACGGCGGGACGGGGTGGCCCGGACGACCTCGGCAACCTGCCGGCGACGGCGGAGATCACCGCGGGAAAGACCTTTTCCCATGCGGCCGCCGTCACCGCGCTCAACCCCAAATCCATCGCCTTTTTCATCGCCTTCGTTCCGCAATTCGTCGATCCGGATCGCCCGCTGATCCCGCAATTCGTCATTCTGATCGGCAGCTTCGTGGGCCTGGCGACGCTCAATGCGCTGGCCTATGCGCTGCTGGCGGACCAGTTGCGCGCCCGTCTGAGGCAGCCCGGCGTCATCGCCTGGCTGACCCGGGCGGGGGGTGCAACGCTGATCGGCATGGGCGTGCTGACTGCCACGCTGCGCCGCGCGCAGGGCTGACAGGGCGCGCCCAGGCTGCAACACCTGCCCACGACCGGTGGCCGGACCGCTTGAAACCCCCGCATCCCTCGCCCATCACAAACGCATGCTGACCCGCCGCACCTTTCTTGCCGCCCTCCTGCCCGTGCCCGCCGCCGCACAGGAATTCGTCGCGGTGTCCGAGATCATCAGCGACGATGATTTCTACCGTCTCGTCTCCTGCGGGGCGGCCCCGGATGCGGAGTGCACCAAGCCGCAGATCCGCTGGCCCCGCGACCGCCAGCTGCGCCTGCGCGTCGGTATCGCGGCGGTCGGCATGAGCTTCCCCGATTACAAGCTCGATCTGGTCGATGCCGCGCTGGATGCCGCGATCGACGAGGTCAACGCCTCCGGCGCGCGGCTGTTTCTGGAACGCGCCTATGAAGGCGCTTTCGACATTCCGGTCTATCTGCTGGACACCTCCCAGGGCGGCCAGATCAGCGGCACCGGCAACAGCGAGCTGGATGGCGCGACGATCTCCATCGGGCGCGTCGCGCTGCGGTCCCGCGGGCCCGATATCACCGCCGCGGCCATTGCCATCAGCCGCGATATTCGCCGCCGCGAGGTCGCCAGCGTGATTCTGGAAGAACTGGTGCAGGCGCTTGGCCTGCATACGGATATCGCCTCGCCCGTCTATC
Source organism: Rhodophyticola porphyridii (assembly GCF_003688285.1). Taxonomy (GTDB): domain Bacteria; phylum Pseudomonadota; class Alphaproteobacteria; order Rhodobacterales; family Rhodobacteraceae; genus Rhodophyticola; species Rhodophyticola porphyridii. The sequence goes on along the minus strand of NZ_RCNT01000002.1, from coordinate 3,438 downwards.
GCCGCTCGATCTTCTCGGAAGAGAGCAATTCCGTCACCCGCCTGAGCGGTCAGGATGCCGAGGCGCTGCGCCGCCACTACCCCCGGTTCTGACAGCGCGGCAATAAGGGCTGTTCGACAGGTGCGAACCCGCTACACTCCTCCGGGTGGCCACCGGCAAAACAGGATCCGCTGAACCGATGCTTGATCACAAACAGGTGCAGGATTACATCCGCACGATCCCGAATTTCCCCCATGACGGCATCATGTTCCGCGATGTCACCACGCTGTTTCAGGACCCGCGCGGGTTTCGTCTGGCCGTCGATCAGTTGCTTGCGCCCTTCGTCGGCCAACGCATCGACAAGGTGGCCGGGCTGGAGGCGCGGGGCTTCATTCTGGGCGGCGCGGTGGCCCATCAGCTGTCCAAGGGTTTCGTGCCGATCCGCAAGGCGGGCAAGCTTCCGGCCAGGACCATCGCGCAGGATTACGAGCTGGAATATGGCCGCGCGACAGTAGAGATCCATGACGACGCGTTCAGCCCCGGTGAGACGGTCCTGCTGGTCGATGACCTGCTGGCCACCGGCGGCACCGCCGAGGCCGGGATCAAGCTGATCGAACGTCTGGGGGCCGAGGTCATGGGCACGGCATTCGTCGTGGACCTGCCCGATCTGGGCGGGCGCGCCCGCCTTGAGGCGATGGGAATGTCGGTCCATGCGCTGTGCAGCTACGAGGGCGACTAGCGCGACACGCCCGCTGGATGCGGCCACTTGGCGCCATGGCGCCGGCGCCCGAGGCGTCAGATGTCGCCCGGACCCGACCGCCGCCGGATCGCAGACCAGATCTGCATCTCCGACAGCCCGTCTGACGGGATCACCGCCCCGTCCAGAACCACGGAGAAAAGCGCGGCCGGGCTGACCGAGCGGGTGCGGGCCGCACTGGCGGTCTCCAACCGGTCGTGACGCGCGGCCAGGCCGGCGTTGCGGGCCCGGTCCAGAAGGCTCTGCGCGCGGGCCTCAAGCTGCACCGACAGCCCCGTGCTCTGGATCACCAGCCCCGGCCCGAGACAGGCCGCCCGCCGGGTCCAGTCCTGCGGCAGGCGGGGCAGCGCCATCGGGCCTTGCAGGATCTTGCCCATCAGCCGCGTGTTTCCCTCGGTCCGGTCCAGGCAATGATATCCCCGCCCGGTCACGAACTCCGGCGGAATCAGGCCAAGCGCCGGGCCGCTCTGGGCCAGCACCGCCGCAAACCCGTAGAATCGCGCCCAATCTTCCACCGCCCCCCAAAGCCGGCGCACGGTACCCGGCCCCATGGATTGCGGGCCCGCGCGAAGATCGTGAACCACCACCGCATCGCCGGCCCCCTCGATGGGTGCCCAGGCCGACCGGCCCGGCGTGAACGCGATGAACCCCTGATCGGGCGCGCGCAGCATGCGAAGCTGCAAGCCTTCCTGAAACCGCGCCAGAAGCCAGTCGCGGCACATCACCGGGCCGCTCAGCGCCAGGGCGCGGTCGATATCCTCAAATCCGGACCGCTCCAATATGGGCGGCGTCACGGTCAGCAGTTCTGGGCGGTGTCGGGCCATCGGGGTCTCCGGCAAATGCCGCGTTTCCGGGGCGAGTATCCGAAGATCATCCCCGCCCCGCTTTGATCTGTCGCAAATCGGCGGAAAACTGCAACGTCAGGCTTAACGTTGGATTAACGGATCTGCGGCACAGTCATCGCCGGGCGCCTTCTCCCAGGGGGCCCGTCTGTTTGCTTGCAAAACAGTGCTGCGCCCTGCCATCCCCGGCAGGGCGTAGATGCGTTCGGGCGAAGACGCGCCGGGCGCGGGCCGCACGCCCCCCCTCGACGCCGCAGGACGGGCCTTGTATGCCTGCATCCGTGGCCGCTTGCTGGAACTGGTAGACAGACCGGACTTAAAAACCCCTTTGTTTACAAAAACTGGGTTTTTGCGTCACAAATTTTGATCGTGATTTCAGAGAGATCGCGAAACGAGTGAAAAGGAGTGGTTTTGAAAGACTGATCCGGGTGCCGTACAGGAGCTTGGAGCGCTACCCGTAGAGTGTGGTAGCGTTCAGCGCTATAGTGTGTGACATCCAGAGATGAAGAATGCGGACGTGGTGGAATCGGTAGACACAAGAGACTTAAGCCATGTTTTGAGTGCCTCAGCGGAAACGTTGGGAGTAGAACTGCTCAAATTCGGGGAAAGCTAACGGCTGAACTTTCGGCTCACGCCAATCCCGAGCCAAGCCAATCGAGACACGATCTCGAATGGAAGGTGTAGAGACTAGACGGGCAGCACCTAAGACCGGGGAACCGGTGATGGTGAAGGGATAGTCCAGACCACAAACGGCGCAGGCGCGCCGGCGGCGAAAGTCGTAGCGGGTAAGAAAATCTCTCGATCGTATGATCGTGCGGGTTCAAGTCCCGCCGTCCGCACCATTTTGACATCTGAGCATGTGAAACCGATCTAACACTTTGAATGGAAAGCTAATTTCCGGGGTTCTAGCTCCGTGATTTCGGCAGTATTTGATGCGGGTTCCGAAGGCGAGTTTGAGCACCAAACGGCGCAGGTGTACCTGTGCTTCTCCAGGCGTTTCCCATAGTTTCCAAGGGTTTGCGAGAAATGTCAGCGCAGGTTCTAGTTTTTCTTCGAAGGAGCCTTTGGGCTCGGTCTGCTTTTGCACCTTTTCAGCCAGGCGGGCTTTATCGTGCTCCAGAGACACGATCTCCGCCTCGTACACAGGGACGATGGCCTCGGTCTGGGCGGTAAGAACACGGCTGACCAAAGCTTCGATCTTCTTGTCTAGCGCGCGGAGCTGTCGTTGCGCGTCTCTCCTGAGTTCTGCCGCTTGGGTGCGGCGGGCGTCCCAGATGTGTCGGAACATGTCAGTGAGAAGCTGCACGACGCTCTGATCCGGCTGGAGTGATTTGATAATCTCGCCAACATCGTCCTCAAGTTGGTCACGCTTGATCGACTTGCCGTAAGCCTCACAGCCTTTGGTCTGACACAGGTAGTAGGCATATTGCCCACCGTTACCCCTCGTGATGGAGGAGCGCAGCGGTACCTCGCAGCAGCCACAAACAGCAATTCCCCGGAGCGCAAAATGATCTCCGATGTTCTTGCGCTTAGGGGCTTTGACGCTGCCAGACCGGCGTTCCTGGACCTTGTCGAAGGTCTCCAATGAGATCAACGGTTCGTGCTGTGCTTTCAGCCAGTGGATGCCATAACGCTCGGAGCAGATATGCCCTGTGTAAATCGGATGCGTCAGTAGATCGGTGACTCTCTGCTGCCTGAGCTTCCCGTCTTTTAGGTGCGGATAGTTCGGAAACGTTTCTAGGGTCAGGACCCATTGATTTTTGGGTGGCGGCATGATTCACGGTTCAAAAAACGAGCGGTGAACATGTCTGATCTTTTCTGGCTGACCGACGCGCAGATGGCGCGTCTTGAACCCTTCTT
>NZ_RCNT01000019.1 GCF_003688285.1 Rhodophyticola porphyridii | reverse complement strand
CATGCCCCCGTACTTCTTCCGCCAGCTGTAGAATGTAGCTGAGCTGATGCTGTGACGTCGACAGATATCGTCCGTCTTCGCACCTGCCTCGCTCTCCTTCAGCACGCCGATGATCTGTTCTTCGGTGAAACGCTTCCGCTTCATGGGTCTTCCTCCTTCGTCCATTCAAAGGTGGAAAATTCCAGTTCGCAATGGCCCGGAAATCAGGGGCAAGGTCACATTGTCCACCCTGATCGTTTTCGGATAGCCGATCTGCCCGCAAACCCGTTCGAGCGTCTGAACGACATCTTCGCCGCAGTAGCTGAAGCGCGGATCGGCCGCCGGACAGAGGCGAGAATGGGTATCGACGACGGTCAGGATGCGAAGCTTCTTGCCCAGGGCGAGCTGGTCGTGCACGAAGTCCATTGCCCAGACATCGTTCGGCCCTGTGGCTTCCTGGCGGTCTTCCCGGAGCTTGGACTTCACCCGCCGCTTCGGATGCTTGTTCCTGAGTTGCAGGCCCAACTCATTGTAAATCCTACGGGTCCTCTTCATGTTGATTATCCAGCCCTCCCGTCGCAGCAGGACGTGCACGCGCCGGTAACCATAGCGCACATGGGTTTCCGCAATCTCTTCGATCCGTCTCTCGACAGCAGCCTGGTCCGTTCGCCGGGACTTGTAATGGTAGGTGGAAGTGTCGAAGCAGATGGCCCCACAGGCCTTCCGGATCGACACACCCCAGTCGACGCACATCCCGGTGACGATCTCGCGCAAACGGCCAGGCTTCAGAGCTTTCGGCGAATGACATCCTGAAGCATTTCCCGATCCAGCGTGAGGTCGGCCACGATCTTCTTCAGCCGGGTGTTCTCGTCCTCAAGCGCCTTCAGCCGCCGCATCTCGTCCGGCAGCAGACCGCCATACTTCTTCTTCCAGTTGAAGTAAGTCGCCTGGCTGATCCCGGCCTTGCGACAGATCTCCGCGACAGGCGTCCCTTGCTCGCCCTGCTTCAGAATGAACGCTTTTTGCGCCTCAGTGAATTTCGATGCTTTCATGCGATGCCGCTCCTTTCCCAGCCAGGAAAACTTAGCGGAAAACTCCAGCCTCAAACGATCCAGTTTTCAGGGGGCAGAGCACTGTCACCGCAGCCTATTGCGATTTATGAAGATTATTCCGCTCAACACTCGCCGATCATCGACCCGCGGCTTGCCATGGCTCTTCGGAAAGAACGGCTTCAACCGCTGCACCTGCTCGTCGGTCAGCCAGAGAAGGTTGCTCATCATCACCCCCGTCGGTTCGGGTGGTTGAGTCAGTCAGCCGCAGCGGTTTCAAGGAGATCAATGGGTCCTGACCTTGGTAAACTAGCGATGTTTCGAAAGACGGAAAAACAAGCGTGATGGCAGTGTGCGGCGCTTCAATGGTTCCTGAAATACTGTATGAATATACCCAAAAGGGTCCTGGATTGGGGTACCTGAAGCCGTGGCCTTGGCGAAATGGTTAATGATCAGATACGAGCCGTATCTCTCCATGGCGAAGGAAACTTCGCGGGTTTGTTCACCGTCGACCAGTGTTTCAGTCCAATACTGCTCGAGAAAAAACTCAACAGCGCCGACCATGCTCTCCATGGCACTCCGCCAGAACTCATAGGGAAAGGTGCCGAGTTCTAGGCCGCCAGGTATGAAGAACGACGTTTGCAGCAACTCCAGCCCTTCTTCGCGGGTCAACCCGCCGGATCGGATGCCGGCGACGACGAGTAACAGGAGATTGTCGATTTCATGAGCAGAGGCGTGTTGTGACATGGTATCGCGAAATTTCCGACGCGGTGACACCACGAATGGGGTGTCTGTGCCAGACGGAAATGGATCAATGGGGGTTGTTATAGAAGGGTCTAGGATCTGCATTCCGAAATAGCTGGAAGCAGGAATTTTCTTGAAGTGTGAATGCGGCAAACCGAATGGCGTCTTGCTATTGAATTTGCGATATTGGCTGACTGTGACACGCTCAGGTTTTTCCGTAAGTGTTTCTAGATGCCGAAAAGTCGCAATCGAGCCCATGGACCCGGACAAGCGCTGATGTGTCTGTTCTGGAGTGTCGAATAGGTCATATGCCCTTATCACCGGGTTTCCGATGTCGGTAGGCGGAGCTTCTCGGGAGAGCCAAACGAGATGAACGTCGTCTCGAATCGGATAAAGCGGCATCGGGCCGTGGGTAACGATAAAGGTCAAGTTTGACATCTAGAGAGCGTCCTTTAGCCGTTGGTCGATGATCACCTTGAGTGCGCATGATGCGCCTAGCAACACCCGTTTCGTGCGTCTAGCCCTGCCACCTGAAGTTCGACACCTCGTCGTTGAAAATCCGCATCTTTAGGCGATTCGATTGGGCGATTTGAAGGGTTTAGCCCCCTGTGGCACCAGAAAGCGGCTCTGTGGCACAAATCGCATGAGGTATTCATCTAGGGTCAGGACCCATTGATTTTTGGGTGGCGGCATGATTCACGGTTCAAAAAACGAGCGGTGAACATGTCTGATCTTTTCTGGCTAACAGACGCGCAGATGGCGCGTCTTGAGCCCTTCTT
>NZ_RCNT01000018.1 GCF_003688285.1 Rhodophyticola porphyridii | reverse complement strand
CTTCAGCACGCCGATGATCTGTTCTTCTGTGAAACGCTTCCGCTTCATGGGTCTTCCTCCTTCGTCCATTCAAAGGTGGAAAATTCCAGTTCGCAATGGACCGGAAATCAGGGGCAAGGTCAGTTCGCACGGCCGATCCGGACGATCGGGGCGAGCGGGAGATCAACCCAACTGAGGCAAACGTCGTTCGGCGCATCTTCAGGGATTACTTGTCCGGACAATCATCGCGGACGATCGCAATGACATTGAACCGGGAGGGCATTTCGGGACCGCAGGGCAAGGAATGGGGGCCTTCGACGATTCACGGCAATCCGAAACGCGGGACTGGCATTCTCAACAACGAGCTCTACATCGGGCGGCTCGTCTGGAACCGTCTGCGATACATGAAGGATCCTGACACCGGTAAGCGCGTCTCCCGCCCGAACTCGGAAAGTGAGTGGGTTGTCCAGGAGGTACCGGACCTTCGGATTGTGGACCAAGATCTCTGGGACGCTGTGAAGAAAAGGCAAAGGAGCCTTTCGTTTGATACGACGGCGACAGGCAGCAATCCGATGAACGATAGACGACGGCCGAAGCATCTTTTCGCCGGCCTCATCAAGTGCGGGTGCTGTGGTGGTGGGTACTCCCTGATCTCGAAAGACCTGCTCGGCTGCGCAGCGTCACGGAACAAGGGCAATGCGATAACCGTCTGAACATCCGTCGGGATGCCTTGGAGGCGTCGATCTTGAATGGCCTTCGGAAGCATCTCATGTCGCCGGAGCTCTTCAATGAATTCTGTGCCGAGTTCACGCGCGAGGTAAATCGGCTCCGGATGGAGCGCGGAGCCGACCTGGCCGGCTGGAGAAGCGAACCCGAGAAGGTTGACCGAGAGCTCGACAAGATGGTCGACGCCATTCTTCAAGGCTTCCCGCCGGCGAAACTCAAAGACAAGGCCGAGAAGCTGGAGGCGAGGAAGTCGCAGTTGACTGAGCTTCTGGACAATGCCGACGAGCCGCCGCCGTTGCTGCACCCGAACATGGCGCAGATCTATCAGGATCGGATCGCCAAGCTCTGCGAGAACCTGCAATGCGAGGAAGATCGTGGCGCCGCCGTCGATGTGCTTCGCTCACTTGTCGATGAAATCAACCTCGTGCCCGAGAACGGCGAACTCTCCATCGTTCTTCGCGGCGACCTGGGGGCGATCCTGCGCTTTGCCGCCGGAAAGCAAAACCCCGACTTCCTTTCGGAGGCCGAGGCTTTGGACAACCTGCTTTCGCAGAAATCGTTGGTTGCGGGAGGGCGCAGCAGACGATCCCGGCACGCGGGAGCCACAAAAGCAAAAACCTCCGCGGCAGGACCGGCGGAGGTATCGCAAGTATCGTTGGTTGCGGGGGTAGGATTTGAACCTACGACCTTCAGGTTATGAGCCTGACGAGCTACCGGGCTGCTCCACCCCGCGCCAATTGGGAGTGTGTAACTTCAATGACAGATGGGCGCAAGGGGCTGTTCACTGATCTTGGAGGGCTTTTAGAATTTCCGACGTTTTTCATTTTCATGAATGATACTAAAGCTTTAAGTTTTCCCACCCCTCTGCCTGATTGCGTGGAAACTAATCCGTCGGATCAGCCGCGTCCGAGCGATCTAGAGTAGCCGGTTTGATAGACTCACTTTCACTGATGATGCAGAGAGTGTTCATACCGAAAACGAGGAACCCGTGCCCACGCCAGGCTGTCTCGACTATCCGGATCAACGGGAGTGCTCACCTGCGGTGTTGGCCTTTGCAGATGCGTCCTGCGTAATGGCGTGCTTCACTTTGGGATGGACCCAGACAAAAACGACAAGCACGACAAACAACACTGCGCTCGCAATGTATGGTGCGGTAATATGCGCCTGGTAAAGCGCGGTTCCGATCAAGGGGCCGATCACAGCGCCAACACCACTCGCGGCGCTGTTCAGTCCGGCGATCGCGCCTTGTTCGTCATCGGAGACAGCCAGGCTCGCACCGGACGTGAAGCCCGGGAAAAGCAGGCCACCGGCTATCCCCATCACCGCAAAGGCCGCAATCAGGAGCAAAAGGCTTGGCGCCAGGACCGCGCATATCAGCCCCAATCCCATGATCTGCGAGCCCGATCTGAGTAGGGTGCGTGGCGACCATTTGTAGCGTGTGACGAAGACGCCCTGCACGACCGCCAAGGCCATGCCGACCACTAAGAGACCGATTGCAGCCGTCTGCGCCGCATCGACCGGTGTCAGAGAAAAGCGATCAATCAGGTAGAAGCCGAGCGTGATCTGCAACAGGACAATGACCGTTACCGTCGCGAAGCCGAGAAACAGAAATGGCCACACCCGACGATCCCACGGCATAATTCTTGGCGGTTGATCCATACTCTGCTGCCGCGGGCTTGGGGGCATGAAGATGCTGAGCGCGAGCGCGGCGAACAGTGCAATCGCCGCACCGGCGTAAAACGGCGTGAGCAGACCGAAGGTAACGAGAAAGGCGGCCAGTGCCGGTCCGAGAAGCGTACCAAGCCCGTTAGCGGCGCCGATGAGGGCCATGCCGGCACTGCGGTCGGCGGCGCCGGTTACATCGGCCATGTAAGCCTGGGCTGATACGGGTACTGCTCCGACCAGCGCGCCCAGTATAACCCGTGTCGCGAACAGTGCGGCAAGCAAGGCTGCACCCGATAGTGCCCCGATCAAACCCAGATGTCCTGCGACGGCGAACATCAGAAAGCTGATGGCTATGCCGACGAGCCCGATGACGAAAACCAGTTTGCGCCCTGTCCGGTCACTGAGCCAGCCCCAGAAGGGGCTGGCCAAGGCGAATACGAGCGCTGCCGCTGAAATCACCATGCCGGCCTGCACTTCGGTCAAGCCCAGCTCTCGCGCTAGCGGCGGAAAGACCGGGTTCGCAAGCATCAACCCGGCATAAGCGGCCAACAGACCGGCAAACAGCGAGGTCTTGGCGCGGTCGATCTTCATTGGCTGCGCCCCAGATGGCGAGGCGCGGATGCGAGATGCGTCGGCACCCTTCGCTGAACCACATCTGAAAACGTCTCGCTCCCATTTCTGATACGCGGGCAACGGCGCTCGCAGACACCCGCGCTCCGGCAACCGAAAGAAGGCATCGCGGTTATGTCAGACGACGCCGAGACACGACGTGGACAAAACAGTGATGATCCGGGCATGGCGCGGACGACCTCTCCTTAGCGAGACTGCGCAACCGTCGATAACCGGATCGACAGATGGCCTATTCTACACCAAACACATCTGCGAATGATTGTCAATTGCATAACCAGCTCGCTAACAGAGTGCCCCTCCGGTCGACTGGCTCAACGCGAAAGTCTGACCCAAATGCCAAACGTCGGATCTGCAAACCGGATGAAGCGGCGTGGTGACGGCACTTACCCTCCTGGACAGCGCCATATGGGGCCTTGGCCGGGCGTCCATCCGGAGTTGGTGCGTCATCGGCTGATCGGCGATATCATGTTCGATGTCTTATGGCATGAGCCGGGCGAGAACGCAGGAGCGCGGCACAGCAGGCAAAGGTCCACCGCCATCACGCAGCAGAAATCGGAACGCGCTGTCTGGCTGTATCTCTCTCAACCGCTATGGCTAGATCTGTCGAGATGCTCCGAAGAGCACACTCGGGTAGGAACGTTGTGCGCCAGCGGGAGTTGCCGGAGCGCGGATGCCGCGCTCCGGCACCGGTCGGCAGAGTGTGTAGCGGATAACCCCTCGTTCTGGAACGTTGTTCCTAGCAGAAACTCATGACCGCTTTAGCCGCGACGTGCACTGCTCCGCCCCGGGAGTAGGCGCGATCTGCGCTGCACCGCGCCTGTGGCGACCGGCGATCCGGTCTTGCATTGTGGTCGAACGCAGATTGCTTCGTTGCGGTGTTCAATCATGTAACCGATACACTCCCAGCGGCGCGTGGTCAGCTGCTTGCCGCCAATGAGCCGTCGGCCGGATAAAGACGCGCTGTCATACCGATGTCGACCTGTTCGAAGAGATCGTTGATATGCGCCATGACCATGCGGACGCAGCCAGAAATAGCCCTTGATCCGATCAATCTGGGAAAGGGCGTCCCGTGAATGCGAAGATAGGTGTCTCGCTCACCGACATATAGATAAAGGGCGCGCGACCCCAGTGCGTTGTCGGGGCCAGGTTCCATCCCATCTTCGTACTGCGCGTAGAGTTCGGGCTCGCGCTCGATCATCGACGTGGTTGGCGTCCAGTGCGGCCAGCGGACCTTACGACGGATCGTGTATACACCGGGTTCGTACAAATCGTCACGCTCTATGACCACACCATATCGCATCGCCGTTCCGCCCTCTTCGATGTGGTAGAGATAGCGTGCAACCGCGTCGACATGGATATCGCCCGGCCTCAGCCCGTCTTTCGCCAAGACCCGGTTTGGCAGGAAGCGCCGATGGAGACCCCAAGGGTTCGATGTGGCTGGATCATAGTACGGCGGTGTCACTTGCATATCCCATTCGGCTTTCTGCGACTCACTCGGCCATGTTTCTGCCGAAAGTGGCGCGGCGATGGGCGTTGAGAACACGGCGACGGGCGTTATAGTGAAGTGGCGGCGTGTCAGTATCCTGGCATTATCCGCTTGGTTGATCGATGACGGAACCACCCGCTACGGACGATGCGAATGCTTGGATCGGAGGCCGTTAGGACCTTGATCTCAGGCTTGGCGCGTCCGCAAGGAGGCCCTTTGTGGTCGAAGAGTTCGACAATCATGACGGCACCGTCATGGTTGCCTTGGGTCGTCTCGGACACAGGCGCTCGCACGAGATGCTGTGAAAGATCGTCCGCAATGCCAGCTGCGGCAGAGGAGATGTTTGCTCCACTGTCTCACGACTTTCATCTGCCCGCCGAATAGCAACTGGGATGGAAGCTTTGCCGGCGGTGTTCCGCATCAAGCCACCCTCAGCCAGGTCATCATGCCGGACGTGGCGTGAGAGAGCATGTGGCAGTGAAACAGCCAATCGCCAGGATTATGCGCGACGAAGGCTATCTCGCACGTTTGGCCACCAAAGCTCAGGATCGTGTCGCGGAGCGGGCCAAGCGTGCCGTCCCCCGCAATCTCGTGGAAGTGCATGCCGTGCAGATGCATCGCATGCGGAAATGAGGTGTTGTTAGCAACTTCAAGGCGGACGGGCTCGCTCAGTGAAATCTCAGCCTGTGGCTCGTCCGTCATGCCGATCGTATCGTTGAGGGCCCAAAACTGGTTAGCCTCGGCCATTTGAAGGAACGTCCTGGGTTCGCCATCCAGGAACTACCGACTGGAGCCGGTCCATCGCCTCGCCGCCCATGTGAAGGCTCAGGCGGCGCGCCTACGCAAGATCGGGCGTGCCCATGTTCGGATTCGGTGGCAGAGCATCAACCATATTCGCCAGCGCGGTGTACGCGCCCGACATCAACTGGAAAGCCGTCTGGACAAAAACCTCGCCATTGTCGACGCGGACCAGATACGCCGTCTCGCCTGCTTGTGCCACGACATCCACGAAAAGGTCGGCCGGCCGTGCGGGACCCAGCAAAACAGTGTCCGTTAACGGTCGCGGGCTCTCCAAAGGCATACCATAGAGCGCCATAAGCCAGCCGTCGAAGCCGGAAAGGTCGTGGCCCGGATCGGCTAGGGCCATCATGGCGGTTATCGCAAGAATGCCACCAGCAAGCGGCGGGAGAAGCATTGTTGTGGTTTTCATATCATTTTCCATTTGCTCAGGTTCCTGTGTGCATCGGTACAGCTGCCGACTGCCTCAGCCTCTCGGCGGCGGCAGATCAGGAGGAATGGTTCGGCTTCGGACGTCGGTCCGCGAGAAGGGAGAAAAGCGATCAGGTTCCGTGAGCTGATGCTCGAACCGGCGGTCGCGTAATAGCAGAGCAGCCGCCTGGCATTGGAGGCCAGTGTGACAATGCCGATCGACCGCCGCCGGTTGGATATCAGTGCAGGCCGGCTGATCGCCAATTTAACCGGCGCGCTCATACGCCCCAGAAAATGTGCCCAGCGCCTGCGCAGTATCTGAGAAAGACAATACTAAGCCGCTCAGTACGACACTGGCGAGCAGAACCGCCTGTGCCCATATGCGGTCGACCACCGACATCAACTTATCCCGTTCGCGCACTGAAGCTCACGCACATATGCGGTAATGGCTATGACATCTGCGAGCGTGTTGCCCGCAACGGGCGGCATGTTGCCGAAGTCCCAGTGACGCGCCCGCACGCCATATTGAACCGCTCGCTGACACGCCTCATCCGCATGATGTACGGGCTGGTAGATCCGATGGACAAGCGGCGGCGCAATTCCATTGCGGCCTGCGGCATTGCTGCCGTGACATACCGCGCAGGTCACCTCGAACGCCCACCGGCCGATCCCGGCCTGAGCCGACAGGCTATCAGGCGACTGCACCTCGACCATGGGAAAGCCTTGCGCAATTCCAGCAGGTTCTTGCTGCGAAGGCGAACCAGGGTCGCTCGCTTTTTGGAGAGGATAGCAACCATCTGGCTCTGGCGGGCGCCGAAATCAATACAATGGCGGCTATGGAGCTTTTTGCGTTCATACCGCTTCTACAGTTTTGTATGCCCTTGCTTAGACAACACTTCCTCATAACGGCTCGGGCCATCCGACAACATGACAAGGCAGTGATTTTTGTATCGGCATGTATCCCCGACCGTCCCGCAGGCCACGCCGGCAGAGAGGGCAAGCCAGACAGATCAGGATCTGCTCATTTGGTATTCCAAGATCGCTGACCACATCATGTGACCATAGCGACCCCGCCAGTTCCCGTCAGGGTCCGAGGCGGCAGCCATAGGAACCAAGAGGACCGTGGCGGCAGCCAATGTTGATCTTTGCATTCTCCACACTTCTTTCCTTCAATGAGCCAACGCGGGGCACCACACCGGCCTGCGGGACGACCATGGTCGCTGCAAGCCCGCCTTCGGCCTGGTTCATCATGCGGGATCGCGACCTTGCGGCCTTTCCGCGACGGGATACAGGGTCTGATCCCATTGTCTTGAAGGGCTTCGCGATACCAGTCCGCATCGTATCCACGGTCCGCCAGCAGGTGTTCGGCGGGAGGAAGGCCGTCCAGCAATGCCCGCGCGCCGATGTAATCGCTCCGCTGACCAGCCGTCAGAAACATGCGCAGCGGGCGGCCTGCCGCATCCGTCACCGCGTGCAGTTACGAGTTCATCCCGCCCTTGGTGCGCCCAATCAGGCGGCCACGCCCCCTTGTTTCAACCCCAGGCTTGAGGCTGTGCGGTGCGTCTTCAGATGCGTCGCATCGATCATCAGCGTGTCAGCCCCGCCGCCCTGATCGGTCAGTTCCAGAAGCATTCGGGCGAAGATCCCTGACCTGCTCCCCTTGGAGTCCGCGTTTATAGGTTAGCTCTGTTCAGGGTTTGGTCCTCTTCTGACCGTTTGTGATACTCCCAAGGGGTGAGCCCGTCGAGGCTCGAGTGTGGGCGGTGATGG
>NZ_RCNT01000017.1 GCF_003688285.1 Rhodophyticola porphyridii | reverse complement strand
TGAAGGTCACCCAGTCCTTCAATAGATCCCCATCACAATTGCGCAGCTCTCCGAGGTAGAGGTATTCGCGTATCACGTCCTGCCCCATGCGCTCGAGAAAGTCCCTGCGTGCGAAGGCAACCTGCATATAGATATCGGCATCCATGTAGGGAAGGGCCGCAGAACGTGAGTCGATCTGAAAATCAATCGATGTCACGTCCGGCCTGGGCAACCGGCACGTTCTGCACATCCACGGATGATAGTCATTGCGGTTCACACCGGTCGAGCAGTGCGTCCCACTCATGTAGATCAGAAAATAGTCGGTTTTCTCATTCATGGTATTCGACTGAACGCCCCGTTTCTGATCGCCTGTCTGACCGCATTGTGCAACTGTGTCACCCCCAAGCTCTGCCTGTCAAACTGCCTCTACGTCCTCTGTAGAACCTGCAATGCATACGCTGGCCGAAGCTGTCGTAGTCATACTCCGCCGCCACCTCCCCGGTCGAGACCGACACTGCCAGGATTGCCGAGCCCAGGCGGTTCCGGAACAGCTCCAGCGCCGTGCCGCTGCCGCCCGCCGTGGTGCCTGCGTAGCGCTCGTAGGCCAGCGGCTCATCCACCTCCGGCCCGTGCAGCCAGCGCCGCACCAGCGTGTCGTCCTGGAAATCGAGCAGCACGTCGTTGGCGATCGTCGAATATGGGCTCCAGGGGTCGTAAACGAAGCTCTCCGTCACGCCGTCCACGGTGACCCCGATCCGGCGGTCCAGCGCGTCATAGGCGCAGGAGATCACCGAGACCCCGTCGGTCCAGCCGATCAGGCGGTTCTGGCTGTCGTAGGTATAGGTCTCGACCGCCCCCGTCGCCCGGTTGATCCGGTTGCCGCGGGTGTCATAGGCGTAGGTATAGGTGTCGTCCGAGAGGAGCTGGTTGTGGGGGTTGGTGTCGTAGAGCCCGCTTAGATGGACGCAGCTGGCGACCGGACTTCACCGCGTGCGATTACGCCCTCGGCATAGTCGATCGCTCTCGTAATGCTTTCGGTGTTAATGTGCAGGCGATTTGCAGGAATATGGCGACCGTGACCGAACTCTTCGAGATGACCAGCGGCGTATCGTTCTTTGTAATGTTTGAGTCGTCCGATGTCGCCGCAAAGAGCTAAGGCAGCGAGATGGTAAATCCCAAAAGCGTCAAATCCGAGCTCGAGTGATCGTTCACGATAGGCCTGCAGATGAGCATCCAGGTCCTGGACTTGTGCCCACGCTACCGCTTGATCGGCCGCAGAGGAAACGATGTGCGGTGTGATGGGTCGGGCTTCTATCCGGTTATACCGGTCTTCTACTGCGATGCTGCTTACCCTTTTTTTATCAAAGATGACTTCGACAGCGCGGCTAAACCAATCTGCCTCAAGCGCGCTGCGCGTCTCTAGTAGCTGAGGAAGCGTCGGTCCATAATTGCGCAGTTTCCAGCCCATCTCGACGACCCTGTCGTTGAGTCTCAACCTCGAAAAGCGATCATAGTCGACACCGTTCGTCCATCCCAGAGCCTTGAGCGTCTTTGCTACTTCGGCCGTGGTCATTCGCTATCTTCCTCCAAAGCGTATAGCCCGGACAGGGATCGGTCCTGACGGAACCCCAATTTCGAGCCCATCAAAAGCCCGTTCAACGCCTCGACTGACAGGCGTTGCCGACCCACCTGCACTGATTTCAGGGAAAACTTCCCTTTGGTTGCGTGTCAGCCGTCCCGCACCGGTTTTGATCTCAATGGCCCGGACAACACCAGACGGGGTTCTATACACCAAGTCAAGGCGCGTCGCCCGACCGCCAGCACCGCGGGTTCACGGAGACGATGCGTCCAGTTGACGGGTTAATCGTAACATTTGCGCTACCACCTCGGAAGGTTTGGTAAGGCAGTCCACGGCTGGCGACCCCAGCACGGACCAGTCTTGGGTTACGAAGCGCGTCCAATGTTGCAGCAGGCTGTGTTCCACCGCGAACCCCGGGGCCAGGTACGCCCTCGCCAGTCGCACGGTTCACACCGTGTCGAGTGTACCCCCTTAGGCGGACGAGCTAGCGGAGGTTTGGAGTGTCCGCTCTACGGGCTTCTCCGGGCATGGTATTCATTTACGCCATGAAGGTTTCACGGTGTTTTATCGAAGACGTGGCTGAGCGGTTGAGCGGCGGTCTGTGCTGACATCGGTGGCTTCGGGACATGTCCGCCGATCGTCGAATGCAGCCGGGCATTCCAGGCGCAGGCAGCCGAAGAGCTGGCCCTGTCACCGGAAGGATCGGCGGCCGCAGAGATGCAGGCGGACTATACCGTAATGCGCGGCCAGGCAGGGGCGCATCAACGCAACTGATCGGGCGTTACCTCGCCCGGATACCGGATCGAACCGCCCGAAGCAGGCTTGTTGCGGCGAAGCAAAGCGCCGCAACACAGACGATCGTTGGCCCGGCCGGCGTATCCAGCACATAGGAGCCACGCAGGCCGATCACGGCCGACGCAGCGCCTATTCCGGCCGCGATCAGCGCCATGCCCTCGGGCGTTCGGGACAGGGGCCTTGCGGCGGCGGCCGGTATAATCAGCATGGCCGCAATGAGAAGCACGCCGACGACCTTGATCGCGACGGCTACCGTGATCGCCAGCGACAGGGTGAGCACGAGTTGCTCTAGCTTGGGGTCAATACCGCTCGCGTAAGCAAGTTCCTCGTTGAGCGTCGTGGTCAGGAGTGCAGACCAACGCCACGCGATCAACCCGGCAACAAGCGCCGCCCCGCCCCAGATCACGGCGAGATCGCCACGCGACACAGCGAGGATGTCGCCGAAGAGATAGGCCATGAGGTCGATACGGATCCCCGACAGGAAGGACACCGCGACGAGGCCGAAGGCGAGCGCCGAATGCGCCAGCACGCCGAGGAGCGTGTCCATCGCGTAGCCCCGCCCGCTCAGCGCCGAGACGACGAACGCCATAATGAGCGCCACGGCAACAGCGCCCGCGAAGATCGATATCTCCAGCGCTAGCGCCAATGCCACGCCGAGGATCGCGGCATGGGCCGTGGCGTCGCCAAAATAAGCCATGCGCCGCCATACGACAAAGCTGCCGAGCGGCGCGGCCGCGAAGGCGACGCCAATGCCGGCGAGTGTCGCGCGGGTCATGAAGTCATCCAGCATCACTCGGCCGCCTCGTGATTGTGGGGGCCATGAGTATGGTCGTGCTCGTGCCGGTAAAGTGCCAGCGCGCCCTGGGTGCCAGTCCCGAAGAGGGCACGGTATTCCGGGGCCGAGGAGACATGTGCGGGTGTGCCATGGCAACAGACATGGCCGTTGAGGCAGATCACGCGGTCGGAGGCCGCCATGACAACGTGCAGTTCGTGCGAAATCATCAACACGGCGCAGCCGGTCTCGCGCCGGAGATCGTCGATCAGAGCATAGAAGGCGGCCGAGCCCGGTTGATCGAGGCCCGCCGTCGGCTCATCGAGGAGTAGCAGATCGGGCTTGGCAACAAGCGCTCGGGCCAGCAGCACCCTCTGCAACTGGCCACCCGAAAGCTCCGACATCTGCCGCTTTGTCAGGTCGGGCACGCCGGCGCGCGCAAGAGCGTCCACAATATCACCCCGCTCCGCGCCGCCTGGCAGCTTCAGAAACCGTTCGACGGTCATGGGAAGCGTCGGATCGATATGCAGCCGCTGCGGCACATAGCCGATCACGGCATTCGGCGCCTTGGCGATCCGCCCCGCCGCCGCGGGCACCGCCCCGACGATCGCGCGCAAAAGCGTCGTCTTGCCGGAGCCGTTCGGCCCGACAATGGTCACGATCTCGCCCGGTGCCACGTACAGCGAGACATCGCGCAGCACTTCGCTGGCGCCATAGCGGACATTCAGATGATCGACATCGATAAGGTTCATGCGCCAGTCTTCTCGGCGGATTTCCCGGCACAGGTGGGGCAAACGCCAAGTGCCTCGACGACGGTGCGCTCGATTTGGAAACCGGTCGCCTTGGCAGCCTCGCCCAGACTGCCGCGGGCTGGTGCCGACTGCGCCTCGGCCACGGCTTCGCACAAGCGGCAAATGAGGAAAGCAGGCGAATGGTTCTCACCGGGATGGGCGCAGGCAATGAATGCGTTCAGCCGCTCGATCTTGTGAACAAAGCCGTTCGCGACCAGGAATTCGAGCGCCCGGTAGGCTACAGGCGGCTGCGATCCAAAGCCTGCCTGATTCAGCCGGTCGAGGAGTTCGTAGGCCCCCATCGCCCGGTGTTCACTCAGCAGAATTTCCAGAGCAGCGCGGCGCACGGGCGTGAATCGCAGGCTCTCTGCAGCGCAATGGGCCTCGGCCGCAGCAATTGCGGTCTCGACGCATTGCCCATGATCATGGGCGTCGAACGCGACGGGGTCATGACCCGGCATAGCCGGCTCCGCTGCTGCTCCTCTTGTCATGTTATCTCATTTCCTGTATCCGGCATGTAACGTTATATAGTCACATGGAGCTCTATATGTCCAGAAACCTCTTTCCGCTGTCGCTGACTGCAACGCTGATGGCTGGAACCGCCTTGGCCGACGTGCCGAGCGTTGCGGTCGACATTGCGCCGGTGCACTCGCTCGTTGCGCAGGTGATGCAGGGTGTGGGCGAGCCGACTCTGATCGTACAGCCAGGCGGGTCGCCCCACGAATACAGCCTGCGCCCCTCGGAAGCGGCGGCGCTGCAGGATGCGGACATCGTCTTCTGGGTCGGCGAGGATCTGACGCCCTGGATGGCAGGCGCGGTCGAGACGCTGGCAGACGGGGCGGATGTCACGACGCTTCTCGAGGTGGATGGTGTCACGCTTCTCGACTTCCGCGAGGGGGCGCTCTTCGAGGCCCATTCCCACGAACATGGCGACCACGATCACGACCATGGCGAAGATCACGCGCACGACCACGACCATGGCGATGAGCACGATCACGACCATGCCCACGGCGATGAGCACGCGCATGATCATGATCATGACCACGACCATGCGCATGGTGAGCACGATCCGCATGCCTGGCTATCGCCGGATAATGCTGCCGTTTGGCTGAACGCAATCGCGGCCGAGTTGTCCGCCACCGACCCCGAAAATGCCGGTACCTATTTCGCCAATGCCGCCACGGCGCGGGAAGAGCTCGACGGCCTCGTGACCGAAATCAATGCAACGCTCGAACCGGTGCGCGGTCTGAGTTTCGTCGTTTTCCACGACGCCTATCAGTATTTCGAGACGGCCTTCGACTTCCCGGCCTCAGGGGCCATCTCGATCGGGGACGCTGTTGACCCGAGCCCGGCCCGTATCGCCGAGATCCAGGGGCGCGTTGCGGATGAAGGTATCCAGTGCGTGCTGTCAGAACCCCAGTTCGACCCTGGCCTCGTCGCAACCGTGATGGACGGGACCGAGGCGAACACGGCGGTGCTCGACCCGCTTGGTTCGGACCTTGAGCCCGGGCCTGACCTCTATCCACAACTCCTGCGCAACCTCGCAACCTCGCTCGCTGGCTGCCTCTGACGCGCACGCCATGACACCGGGCGTCACAGCACTGCGGTGGACGCCCCTTGTCCTTCTGCTGGTCGCAGGCTGGGCGGCGTACGAGCTTGTCCCGTGGGTCAGGCTGACCCACTGGACGGCCATGCAGCAAGAGGTCTTCCAGACCGAGATCGGGTGGTCCGGTTTGATTGTTGGTGCATCTTGGGCCTTTGGTCCATTGGGACGATGCTTTCCGGCGCGGGCGGCCGATAGCCGAGGGCGCTGTGCGGCCTGACGGTGTTGTAGTGGATCCACCATTCCTCGATCAGGATTTGGGCGTCTTTCAGAGTGTAGGACAACTCGCCATTGAGCAGTTCGTCGCGGAACCGGGCATTGAAGCTCTCGTAATATCCGTTTTCCCATGGGCTGCCTGGTTCGATGTAGGCGGTCTTGGCCCCGACCGCCGCGATCCAGTCGCGCACTTTCTGGGCGATAAATTCCGGCCATTGTCGGATCTTGTGTAGTCCGGTGGCCTGCGCAGGATGAGCAAATCCGTCAACGCATCCGGCACGTCCGTGGAGTTGAGCTTGCGATCGACGCGGATCATCAACGCCTCCCTCGTATATTCGTCACTCGACCATTGTCCTCGGACCAATGGCGGACAAGGTCTCGTTGTTCAGGGTCCGGTGGACCCGGCCGTCGGCGGTACGATCCTGGACGAAGTCATAGGACCAGACATGGTTGGGACGTTCCGGTCGAAGCCGCACGCACGACCCGTCGTTCAGCCAGAGCCGGGCTTTCTTCCTCTGCTTTTGCGGGACTTTCAGCCCTTCACACCGCCAGATACGCTCGACCCGCTTATGGTTCACGTGCCAGCCCGCGTTGTCGAGCAAGCCCGTCACCATGCGATATCCGTAGCGCCCATACTGATCGGCCAGCTCGATGATGTCGTCGGTCAGACGCTTCTCGTCGGCCCGGCTTTGGGGAACCTTGCGCTGCGTGGATCGATGCTGACCGAGCGTGCGGCAGGCGCGGCGCTCGGACACGCCAAGCGACTGCCGCACATGGTCGATGCACTCACGACGACGCGAAGGATGAGACCATTGTCCGCCATTGGTCCGAGGACAATGGTCGAATGAAGTTTCCCTTTGCGGCTTCAGTCAGAATAAGCTTGTCCAGTGTCAGGACCGACACAGCGCGACGCAGCCGCTGGTTCTCCTTCTCGAGCTCCTTCGGCCGGGTGAGCTGTGACCGCTGCATCCCGCCATAGAGCTTGCGCCATCGATAAAATGTCTGCTGCCTCACACCGATCCGGCGCACCGCCTCGGCGATCGTCGCCCCTTGTCCTTGCAGAACTTCAACCTGCCGAAGCTTCGATACAATCTCTTCGGCCTTCTCTCGCTTCCCAGCCATCGCTGATCCTCCAATTTGAGGGACAATCTATCTCAGTTGGTGGACCACTTTCAGGGGGCTACTACATAGGTTTTTGTAACAGCTAAGCCCTTGTTCGCTCACGCTCAGATTGCATGTGACAAAAACCACCGTTTCAGATAGATAGAAGCTCGTCAAATTTGGGTTTCTGATGCATAGCTTGATAGTTGAAAAATGAAATACACTTGTTTTGTGAATTTTTGCTTCGCCGCTATTATCGCTATCAATACCCCCCAGATCGTACTGGGAGACCAAAGCAATTATACGTGCAACTTCGTTCAGGCTTGTGATGACATCGGAAACGGGTGCGCTTTGCCAGCACTTCGATTAAATGTGGATCATTCAATGGTATTATTTGAATACGAGACAGAATCTGAAAATCGGCAAATTCTGCTAAACGCACTGGGTTTTGATGGATTGACGTTACTGACCATATCTCCGGAAGGACGCGCAAGACTAAGCGAGCATCGAGGCATTGAAACGACTAGCGGTCGCGCAATCAGCTATCATGGCATTTGTAACAATTAAAAAGGATTGGATCGGCAATGGGCGGAACGGATAATCTTGGAAGTTACGTAACTGAGATCGATGGAGTTCAGTATTTTCACTGACGGTATCCGGCATGCCGGATCATCATTTTCCGCTACTATTTGTTACATGTCAGTCGCACGTGATTACAAGAGCATCACCGATACTGGGCAGTGGCAAGTGACCGGGACGACTCAATTTCCCATCGTCAATATCGACAGCACCGGGCAAGTACGTGTGGGCGCGGGCCACGGTCCTTTGGATGTTGGCGTTGTGGCATGGCGTCCACGGTGACCGCGATCCGGCGATCCAGCGCGTCATAGGCGCAGGAGATGACCGAGACGCCGTCGGTCCAGCCGATCAGGCGGTTCTGCGAATCGTAGATATAGGTCTCCACCGCGCCCGTCGCCCGGTCCGTCCGGCTGATCCGGTTGCCGTGGGGGCCATATGCGTAGGTGTAGGTGTCGTCGGAGAGGAGCGACCGATAACGCTAATCGACTAGTCTCGGGTCATTGGCTGTGTACTCGTAAATGCTCGAAAGGCGAAGACGTCGAAGGTTCGCCACTCTAAATCAAAGTTAGGCCGGCTTCGGACATTTGAGTTCAACGGGTAAATCATCAAGCGGTT
>NZ_RCNT01000016.1 GCF_003688285.1 Rhodophyticola porphyridii | reverse complement strand
TACAACCATCACCGCCCACACTCGAGCCTCGACGGGCTCACCCCTTGGGAGTATCACAAACGGTCAGAAGAGGACCAAACCCTGAACAGAGCTAACCTATAAACGCGGACTCCAAGGGGAGCAAGTCACGTGGAATAGCTCCCAGGCGCGTTCCTTCGCTTCCTCCAAGTCGTCCGTCTTCGTGCTCCTCACGATGCGCTTGCCGTTTTCCAGCGTCAGCCGCGCGTACCAGTTGTCGCCTCCGTTGCGCTTATGCGCCGAGAGAGCTGATAAGTGTTCACACGTTTGGCGAGGAATTTGGCTCTCATGACTCACAATTTGTAGCACAGTGCGACCCGCAACCTGTGCTCCAAGACCCTGAAAACATAGGGTATATTGGAATCATTGGGGATTTTTCGTAAAAAGAATGAGTGGAGGCGAGTACCGGAATCGAACCGGTGTACACGGATTTGCAATCCGCTGCGTAACCACTCCGCCAACTCGCCCGAAGCCCATGTTGCTTAGATTTGACCGCGACCCGCGTCAAGGGCATCCTTGGGGCGCGCCGGGGGCGGACAATGGTCGCGGCTTCCGCCATAGTTATTGCGAAGCCGGGGCGCATGTGCCATCACAAAGATGCCGAAATTAGACTTATTGGTTCAGTTCATGACCGACTACACGTCTCGCCGTACCATCATGGTCGACACGCAGGTGCGCCCCTCGGATGTGACGAAATTCCCGATCATCGATGCGATGCTCTCCGTCCCGCGCGAGGCCTATATGCCCGATGGCAAGCGTGATCTCGCCTATGTCGGCGCCCATGTCGACCTTGCTCCGGGGCGCGTCGTGCTCGACCCGCGCATTCAGGCCAAGCTGCTGGATGTGCTGGATGTCACGCCTGCGGATCTGGTGCTCGATCTGGGGCCGGGGCTTGGCTATTCCACCGCCCTTCTGGCGCGGATGGCCGAGGCCGTGGTCGCGGTCGAGGAAGACGCGGCGATGGCGTCGGAGGCCGAAACGACCCTTGGCGATCAGGGGGTGGACAACGCCGCCGTGATCGAGGCGCCGCTCAGCGAGGGCAGCCCGAAACACGGGCCCTATGATGTCATCTGTATCGAGGGCGCGATCGAACGCCTGCCCGAGGCGATAGCCGACCAGTTGAAGGACGGGGGCCGGATCGCGGCGATTTTCATGGATGGCGCGCTCGGCGAGTGCCGCATCGGGCTGAAGCACGGCGGCCGGATCAGTTGGCGCATGGCGTTCAATGCCACCGCGCCGGTTCTGCCCGGGTTCGAGGCCGTCCACAGTTTCGAGTTCTGAAAGGCCCCCACACGCCCCGAAACCCTGCGATGAGGCACGATACATGACGCGATCATTCAGCACCCTGGCCGCAGCCCTCGCGATTGCCCTCACCGTCGGCGGAATGAGCGGGGCGGCGAAGGCCGACACCCTGCGCGCCGCCCTCGGCGATGCCTACGAGAACTCGGACCTGCTGGAGCAGAGCCGGTTTCTGGCGCGGCTGCAGGATGAGGGCGTGGCGCAGCAGATATCCGCGCTGCGCCCGATCGTGAACTTCATCGCCAACAGCACCTGGAATTCGGTGACCGATACCACGGTCAACAGCCTGACGCTGGTCGGTGAGTTGCTGGTCTATGACAATGGTGGCCGCCAGCGTCTGGTCGAGGCAGCGCGGGAATCGGTTCTGTCTGCGCGTCAGGGTCTGATCAATTTGGAGCAGCAGGTGCTGCTGGATGCGGTCACGGCCTATATGAATGTGTGGCGCGACATTCAGGTGGTGCAGGTGCGCGAAAGCAATGTCCGCGTCCTGACACAGCAATTGCGCGCCGCACGCGACCGGTTCGAGGTCGGCGAGGATACCCGCACCGATGTGGCCCAGGCCGAGGCCCAACTTGCCGCCGCAAGATCCAATCTTGCCGCCGCGCGGGGTCAGCTTGAGATCAGTCAGGAACTGTTCGTCCTTGCCGTGGGCCGCCCGTCGGAGGGTCTGATCGGGCCGGGTGCCTTGCCGGATCTGCCGGACACGGAGGCCGAGGCCGACCGTCTGGCGCGCCAGCAGCATCCCCTGATCCTCGGCCTGCAGCATGAGGTGCGCGCCGATGAGTTGTCACTGGCCGCCGCGCGGACGGATTACGGACCGTCGGTGTCTCTCAGGGCGGAAACCGGGGAGGCCTTCGGCGACCGTTCCAATGGTGTCACCAACACGCTCAGCCTGACGCTGACGCAACCGATCTATCGCGGCGGGCAGCTGTTTTCGCTGGAGCGCAGCGCCATCGCAACCCTGAACGCGACAGAGGCGGAGTTGCATCAGCAGGTCCGCCTGATCGTCCAGTCCGTCGGCAACGCCTATGCAAGGCTCCGCATCGCGAACGCGCAGATCCAGGCCTCCGATCAGCAGATCCGCGCGGCGCAACTGGCCTTCGACGGGGTCAGGGAGGAGGCGTCTCTCGGGGCGCGCACGACACTTGATGTTCTGGACGCGGAGCAGGATCTGCTCGACGCGCGGATCAGCCGGATCGAGGCGCAGGCTGACCTCTATGTGGGCGCCTATGCGGCTCTGGCGAGCGTGGGTCTGCTGACGGTGGAGCATCTGAACCTCGATGTGCCGCAATATGACCCTACGGCCTATTCCAATGCTTTCGGCAATGCCCCCACCCGGTCCGTTTCGGTGCGGGGGCAGCGGCTCGACGGGGTGCTGGAACGGATCGGCCGGGACTGAACGGGCTGGGACCAACCCCAAGAAGTTGCAGGGCTATTTAGCTATCCATTGTGCCAAATCGTCTGTGCTTGTATCCTTGCGGCTACAACAACATCCGCTTTTGCGGGGAATCGAGGCGAGTTGAGGAGTTTGGCGCATGTCTGATCCGGCGAAATCAGAGGCGATAGAAGATGTTCTGTCGTCGATCCGACGGCTGGTTTCCGAACACCATCCCGACCCCGCGGGGGAGGTGGAGGCGCCATCCCGCGCGGATGCCGAAGCCGACACCACGGCGGCGGCGGACGCCGCGCCTGACGGCAAGCTGGTGCTGACCCCGGCCTTGCGCGTCTCCGACCCGGATGACCCGTGGCGCCCGATCACCGCCAGCACCGAAGACCCGGATGCCCATGATGAGGATGACGCCGCGGAGATATCCGACAGTCTGGCCACGGCCGAGCCTCAGGGCCAGGACGGGGCGCCGGAGATGACTGTTGCGGGCCTGACCGAACCGGATGGGGAGACGACCGGGAGTGCCGCCATGGCGGAGCAGCCCGTGCCCGCCGATCAGGGGGATGAGCCCGAAACCGGCTATGATCCGGCCCCGTTCGAACCCGATCAGGGCGATATCGACTGGCCCGATCCAGCCGGTGCGGATGCAGCGCTGGACGTGGCCGCCATGCGGCAGG
Source organism: Rhodophyticola porphyridii (assembly GCF_003688285.1). Taxonomy (GTDB): domain Bacteria; phylum Pseudomonadota; class Alphaproteobacteria; order Rhodobacterales; family Rhodobacteraceae; genus Rhodophyticola; species Rhodophyticola porphyridii. The sequence continues at coordinate 11,817 of NZ_RCNT01000016.1, read as the reverse complement.
CGCGGGAGGAGGGGCCTGCGGCGGAGGACGCCGAGCCGGCCGAAACGCCCGAGGAGACCACCGCAGAGATACAGATGGGCGGGCATGATGCCGATATGCCGGAGGCCGGGTCGGAGCCGGATCTGCCCGGGACCGCCCTTGAGGCCGGCGCGGCGCCGCAGGACGACGACGCGGGCGCCCCCGCGAAAGTGGCGAGCCGTCCCGAGACGGTGGCGGACCTCCATCCGGCCGGGCACGCCGCCGGCGCGCCGGCGGAGGAGTCCATTGACGCGGTCGCGGAAGCAGCCGGGCCGCCCGACGATGACGGCGTTGATGACATCGCCGCCGCGGATCTGCCGGGGGACGACCGCGCCGCCGAGGTCACACCGCCATTCTTCAGCCGAAGCTCCGCCCGCGACCGCGTGGTCAATCTGAACGCCGAGCTTGATGGCCCCAAGGGCGATGACGGTCTGGAGGATGTGGAGGATCTGGGCGACGAGACGGGTCTCTTCTCCTTTCCCGGCGATGACCGGGAGATGACCATCGACGAAGAGGTCCTGCGCGAGATCGTCAGCGAGATCGTGCGCGAGGAGCTGCAGGGCGTTCTGGGCCAGCGGATCACGCGCAACGTGCGCAAGATGGTCCGCCGGGAGATCCGCATGGCGCTTGCCGCGGAAGAGCTGGAGTGACCCGGGGCCAGATTGCCGCGACGCGTGCTTTCGGCTTGACCTGAGCAGGCAACGGGCCAGTCTTGACCCATGTTTCCGATCCGCGATCACAACCCGTCCGACCGGACCCCTGTCGTAACCTACGCCTTGATCGCGATGAATATCGTGATCTTCCTGAGCTACTTCCCCGCCATCGGCGGCAGCGAGATCCAGTTGATGGGGTTCTATGCCGAATGGGGGCTTGTCCCGGCGGAGGTCGTGCGCGGGCAGGAGGCCCATACGCTGATCACCTCCATGTTTCTTCACGGCGGCTGGATGCATCTGATCGGCAACATGCTCTTTTTGTGGATATTCGGAGATAATCTGGAAGATCTGCTCGGCCATTTCGGCTTTCTGACATTCTACCTCGCCTGTGGCCTTGTGGCGGCACTCGGGCAGATGCTGGCTGATCCGGGCTCAACCATCCCGATGGTCGGCGCATCCGGCGCAATCGCCGGCGTGATGGGCGGGTATCTGTTGATGTTCCCGCGTGCGCGGATCGACGTGCTGGTGATCATCGTGATCATCTTCAAGATATTCACCATCCCCGCCTGGCTCATGCTGGGCCTGTGGTTTGCACTGCAACTGTTCAACGGGCTGTCGATCGATGCCGCGAATGGCGGCGTGGCCTATTGGGCGCATGCGGGCGGGTTCGTGGCTGGCGTGCTGTTCATCCTGCCGATCTGGCTGCGCCGGGGCGGGCGGGATTACTGGGCCATCACCCATGGAAAACCGCCCCATGAAGACGTGGCGTACCGCATCACGCGCACAAGCGGCATTCCCCGGATCCGCCGCCGGAACCTGCCGCCAGGCGCCGATGGCCGCGCCTTGGGCGATCTGAGCCGGATACCCCGCACGGGCACCCGGCGGCGCGGCGGCTCCCCTTGGACAGGTGGGCGCGACTAAGGGCTCCGCCCCGGGGCTACGCCGTCGCGGCGGGCGATTGACGGGTCCGCCATCGGCGACCCCCATGCCACACCCTGTGTGCAGGCTGCCGCAACGCCGGTCGGGGGCGCCCCGGCGTTATCTGACAGGACGATCCGGGCTTGCGCGGCGGTCTGCGTTCGGGGCGTGCCCCGCGTCAGGCGCGTTCGGAATATTCCATGGTTTCGGTGTTCACCACGATATCCTCGTCCTGCCCGACGAAGGGCGGAACCATGATTTTCACGCCATTGTCCAGAATTGCGGGCTTGAAACTGTTCGCTGCGGTCTGGCCTTTGACCACCGGCTCGGTCTCCACGATCTTGCAGGTGACCTTCTGCGGCACCGTCGCGTTCAGCGCCTCGTCCTCGTAGAACTCCACGACGATGGTCATTCCATCCTGAAGGAACGGGCGACGATCGCCCAGCAGATCCGCCGGCAGCTCGATCTGCTCGTAGGTCTCGGCATCCATGAAGACGAGCATCCCGTCGGACTCATAGAGGAACTGCTGGTCCTTCTGTTCCAGACGCACCCGCTCGACCTTGTCGGCGGAGCGGAACCGCTCGTTCAGCTTGGATCCGTTGCGGAGGTTTTTCATCTCCACCTGGGCAAAGGCTCCGCCCTTGCCAGGCTTCACGTGATCGACCTTCACCGCGGCCCAAAGCCCGCCGTTGTGTTCAAGCACGTTTCCGGGGCGAATCTCGTTTCCGTTAATCTTTGGCATCGTCTGAACCTTGTCAAAACCGTGGCAGAACCTTGCGAATTGGTTGATGCGACCTATATCTGGCGGCTTAGGGGGTGGCAATACACCGAGTTCAGTGCAGTTTTCCGCCGAGTGATGCACAAGGCGCATATCACATATGCAATTATTGCATCGCAGAATCACACAAGAACCGGGCATAAGAGACGCCACGCCGAAAATGCAAGAGCAATAAAAAGGACGACGAAATGCGAGATTTCGTTGATGGCACTGCCTTCAACTTCGAACAGGGTCAACGGTCGCGCAAACTGTTTGCCGCCGTTGTGCTGGCTGCGTTGGATGACGCAATCGCCGACGACAAGAAATATGGCAATGGCCCGGAACAGATTGCCCGTTGGGCCCGCTCCCGCGACGGGCGCGAGGTTCTGTCCTGTGCGGGTATCGACCCGAACGAACGGGTCGTTTCCGGGCTGATGGCCTTTGTCGGCAATGGTGTGCGGACATCCGTGGCGCTCAGCCGCGAGGAAAGCGAACGTCGGAACCAGGCCGAAGCTGCCTGATCTGGTCTGCCAATTGTATTGAAAAGCGCGTCCTTGGGGGGCGCGCTTTTCACGTTCGCGGGGTGTCCTGCAGGACACGCGCGAGAAGCGGGTTGGGAAACTGCCGTGGCAGCGTGATCGCCCAGAAGGCTTCATGCAGGTCTTCCAGTTGCTCCGCTTCCACCAGAAGTCCCGTCTCCAGTTCGTCCCGAACCACGATCGGCGGCACGAGGGCCAGACCCGTATCCTCCCGGACCAGCAGGCGCAGCATCGCCATGTCATCGGCCTCGGCGGCGATCACCGGATTCACGCCGATCCGGTCGCAGATCCGGTCGAACTGCCTGCGAAGCGTGCTGCCTTCGGCGGGCAGGACAAGAGGCGTGTCGCGCAAGATATCCGCCACCGGGCGGCCCGGCGGTAGGCGATGGGGGTGGCCCACCAGCCGCACGGGCTGGTCGTCGATCCGGTGGCTGCGCCATGGCGTCGCCGCGTCATGGCGCGGCGCCTCGTTCAACAGGACCACATCCAGACGAAGCGCCTCCAGCTCTGCCAGCAACTCACCGAGCGACCCGGCGCGCAGCACCACCGAGACATCCGGCTGCCCCAGGAGGGGCCGCAGGAAGGACAGCTGGAAGTTTCGCGACAGCGTGGCCAGCGCGCCTACCCGCAGCACCTGCCGCGCCGTGCCGCGGCCAGCCAGCGTTTCCACCAGCTCGGTGCCCGCGTCGAAGGCGGTATCGGCGTAATCGAGCGCGATCCGGCCCGCCTCCGTCAGGTGCAATGCACGCCCGCGCCGTTCGAAAAGGGCATGGCCCAGCCGATCCTCCAGCGTCTTGATCTGGGTGGAGACGGCCGATTGCGCCACGCCGAGGCTTTCCGCGGCGCGGGTCAGGTTGCCTTCATGGGCTACGGCGTGGAAGGCGCGCAGATGGGTATAGTTGAGCTTTGCCATAAGTTCTAAAATATAGAACGTTATCGTAATAACAATATATTTTTCATCGCCATTGCAGATCGTTAAACCGTCCGGAACCGACACTTGCAATTTCAAGGATCCGTGCCGATGACTGCCCTTGCCTATCTCGCCCCTCTGGCCTTAATCGCGGCTGCGCTCATGGCGCTGACCGGCCCGGGTATGCGCCCCACGCGGGCCATCGCGGTCACCAATATCGCCAGCCTCGTCGCCCTGGTCACTGCCGGATGCGTTGCGGTGGCGGTCATGCTCAACGGCCCGATGACCAGCGCGCTGATCGGCGCGAACGGGCTGGGCCTGCAACTGCGGCTGGATGCGCTGTCGGCGGTCATGGTGCTGCTGGTCAGCTTCATCGGCTGGGTCGTTCTGCGCTATTCGCGCAACTACATGGACGGGGATCCGAGGCAGGGCCAGTTCATGGGCGGGCTGTCGCTGACCCTTGGCGCGGTCACTCTGCTGGTTCTGTCCGGCAATATTGTCCAGTTGATCCTGGCCTGGATGCTGACCAGTCTGTCGCTCCACCGCTTGCTGATGTTCTATGGCGACCGGCCCATCGCGCGCCTTGCCGCAACCAAGAAATTCCTCTTCGCCCGGGTCGGGGATGTCTTCCTGATCGCGGCGGGCATCATCCTGTTCAACGGCTTCGGCACCGGAGAAATCGCCGTCATCGCCGGTCAGATACAGGCCGGGGAGATCCCGGCGGGGGCCACATGGGCCGCGGTTTTCCTGGCCGTCACCGCACTTCTGAAATCCGCGCAGTTCCCCACCCATGGCTGGCTGACCGAGGTGATGGATGCGCCCACGCCTGTTTCCGCACTGCTGCATGCCGGCGTCATCAATGCGGGCGGCTTTCTGGTGATCCGTTTTGCCGATCTGTTCCTGGCCGCCGTGCCCGCGATGCATCTGCTTGCCATTGTCGGCGGGGTGACCGCCGCGCTGGCCTCGCTGGTGATGCTGGCGCAGACCTCGATCAAGGTCAGCCTCGCCTGGTCGACGGTTGCGCAGATGGGGTTCATGCTGCTGCAATGCGGCCTGGGGGCGTTTTCCGCCGCACTTCTGCATATCGTCGCCCATTCCCTCTACAAGGCGCATGCCTTCCTCGGCTCCGGCTCGGTCGTCGATCAGGCCCGCGCCAAGCTCGGCCATCGGCTGGCACTGCCCAAGGCCTCCGATATGGGGCTGGCGATCGGCGTGTCGGCGGTTGCGGTCATCGGCATGGGCTGGCTCTTCGGCGTGACCTTGGAGACCAAACCCGCCCTTGTCGTGCTCGGCGCGATCCTGGTTCTGGGGCTGGCACATCTTCTGGCCCTGTCGCTGGGGCAGCAGGCGCGCGGGCCGCTGGTGGCACGGGCGGCCCTGGCCGCGCTCAGCCTCTCGGCGATCTACTTCGCCCTGCAGTTGGGAACCGAAATGCTGGTGGCCAGCGTGGTCCCCGAAACGGGCGCCGTCGGGTTCGGAACCGCGCTGATCATGGTGCTGATGCTGGCGCTCTTTGCGGTGACGGCCTGGGTGCAGATCCGCGCCCCCGGCGCGCTGGCAGAAGGGCGCTGGCACAGCCTCGCCGTTCATCTGCGCAACGGCTTCTACGCCACCACCTATCTCAACCGGGCGCTCGCGCCGAACCTGAAAGCCTGAGCCGTTGGAGACCGAAGACATGACCCTGATCACCCCCATCACCGCAGACCTCACCTCCGACGCGATTGCCGGGGCCGCCGATATCGCGGGCCGTCGTCTGGCGCCGATCTGGCCGCTCAGCAGCTTCGTCGCGGTCAATCCGTTCCTTGGCCTCGCCGATCGCGGCATCGATGACGCGATGGCCTATGTTGCCAAAGTGTCGGGCGGGAAGATGGCCCTGCCGCGGGCCCAGTATGCCGAGGCGATCGCCACCGGCCGGATCGCACCCGAGGATCTGGACCACGCCGTGACCCAAATGCCCGACGTGGCGCGGGATGGCCGGGAGTTGGCCACGCTGGCCGAACAGCCCGAGCCGGGCGCGCCGGAGACCTGGCAGACCATGGCCGATCTGGCGGCGGCGGAGACCGGGCAGGACTGGCCCGCGCGCGTCACACAACAGATCGCGGGGTTCGCGGCCGCCTATTTCGATGGCGGGCAGGCCGCGTGGAAACCGACCTGTGAGGGCGGTCTCTGGGAGGCGTGGAAAGCCGAGGCGACACTTGACCGGAGCGCCGAGATCATGGGCATCTCCGATGCGCGTGCCACAATCGCCAATCTGCCGGCAAGCGCAGATGACGCACTTGTCTGGGCCACCCATGAGCTGGGTCTGTCCCATGCCGCACTGGCCGATTACTTCACCCGGCTGCTCTACACCATCTCCGGCTGGGCCGGGCATGCGCGCTACAGGCTCTGGCAGGCCGAACTGGCGGGCGGGACGGAAACCAGCCTGCGCGACCTGCTGACCGTCCGGCTGGTCTGGGAGGTTCTGCTGCTGCCCAAGGCAAACCGCGGAACATGGGAAGCGGCTAAGGCCGCCTATGTCGATGCTCCGAAGGCCGGGGCGGGAGACCGTGTCGCGCTTGCGCTTCAGATCGCCTATGAACAGGGCTGGCAGCGGCGCGTCTTCGCGGAGCTGGGTCAGGGCGCGCCTGCGCCTGCCGAGGACCGGCCCGCCGTTCAGGCCGCGTTCTGCATCGATGTCCGCTCCGAGGTGTTCCGCCGGGCCCTTGAAACCACCATGCCCGGGGTCGAGACCATCGGATTTGCCGGGTTTTTCGGCGCGGCTCTGTCCTATCGCCCCCTTGGCGCGGCCGAGGCGACCGCCCGCTGTCCGGTCTTGCTGAGCCCGGCGGGCGAAGCGGCGGACGAGGCGAATGCGGAACTGGCGACAACCCGTCAGGGCCGGATCGCGGCCAAATCGGTCTGGACCCGGTTCAAGCAGGCCGCAGTTGCCAGCTTCGGCTATGTGGAGACGCTTGGCCTGACCTATGCGCCGAAGCTGCTGGCCCAATCGTTGCGCACCACTACGGCCCTGGGGCAGGGGCATGCGGGCCTGACCGCGGCCGAAGCGGCAACGCTGGCCCCGGCGCTTGACGCCATCCCGCCTGCCGATCGGGCCGCGACGGCGGCCACGATCCTTGGCGCGATGTCCATGGCCAAGGGGCCCTTCGCCCGGATCGTGATGCTGGCCGGCCATGGCGGGCAGTCGCTGAACAACCCGCATGCGGCGGGTCTGGATTGCGGTGCCTGCGGCGGCCATACCGGAGAGGCCAACGCCCGTCTGGTGGCGCGGCTGCTGAACGATCCGCAGGTGCGCGCCGAACTGCCCGAGCACGGTATCGACATGCCCGAAGATACGGTCTTCGTCGCCGCGCTGCACGATACTACCACCGACGAGGTCGCGCTGTTCGACACCGCCGCCCTCGTTCCGACCCATGGCGAGGATCTCCTGTCGCTGCAAAAGGCGCTGAGAGATGCGGGGGCGCTGGCCCGCGCCGAAAGGTCGAACCTGCTGACGCTGGATGCCGGGCTGTCGCTGGACGCCGCAATCGCGGCGCGGGCGCAGGACTGGTCGCAGGTGCGGCCGGAATGGGCGCTCGCGGGCTGTGCGGCCTTCATCGCGGCGCCCCGTCACCGGACCCGTGGCACCGATCTGGAAGGCCGGTCCTTCCTGCATTCCTACGATTGGGAAGCGGATGCCGAAAACGGCTATGGCGTGCTGGAGCTGATCCTGACCGCGCCCCTGGTCGTGGCTAGCTGGATCAACCTGCAATACTACGGCTCCTCCATGGACAACCGCGTGTTCGGCGCGGGCAACAAGGTGCTTCACAACGTCTCCGGACTGGTCGGCGTGCTGGAAGGCACCGGTGGTGATCTGCGCCCGGGTCTGCCGTTCCAGTCGGTCCATGACGGGGAGCGGCTGATCCACGAACCGCTGCGGCTGTCCGCCGTGGTCGAGGCACCGGTTGAGGCGATGAACGCGATCATCGCCAAGCATGACGGGCTGCGCGACCTGCTCGACAATGGCTGGGTGCATCTCTTCCAGATGGACGCGGACGGCAAGGTGGCCGAGCGCTATGTGGGCGATCTGAACTGGGAGCCGGTCGAGGGTGGCGCGGTGCAGACCCCAAGTGCCGCGGCCTGACGGGGCAGGGCGTGCACGCCCGAGGTGACAGGAAAAAGGGGCATGGATGGATCGCCATGCCCCTTTTTTCTCTTGGCGATGAAGGTTGGCGGGTGCGCGCGCATATCGGATTTACGTGAAGGACGGCTGCCGTTTTCCCGCTGCCCGGGCGCGGTGAAAAGACGGGTTGGTGGCCGCTGTGGGACTCGAACCCACACGCCCGAAAGCCTCGGATTTTAAGCCTGCCCACATGGTCTATCCTTTCCGTATCCGGCGACCTGTCTTTGCCCGATAACGGTCTGGAACCTATAGGCTTTTTCTAGGTTCAATCCACCGTTTCTTTCCCGGCGTGCGACGGGGCTGGATTCCTGGAAGCCCCTGTTTGGCTCCCGGAAACCCGCAGAAAGGAAACGCCCATGGCCAAAGCCAAACTCACCAAAACACTGGTCGACAAGTCCGAGCCAGGAGATCGCGAATATGAGGTCCGCGATACAATCACACCGGGGTTCCTGCTGAAAGTCCTGCCATCAGGTCGAAAGGTCTTCATGCTGAACTACCGCACCAATGCGGGCATACGTCGCAAGCCGTCTATCGGTCGGTATGGCGAACTGACCGTCGAGCAGGCGCGTGATATCGCAAAAGACTGGCTCGCTGACGTTAGACGCGGCAAAGACCCAAGCGCTGCAAAAAAGGAATTACGAGGCGCGCTGACAGTTGCCGAACTCTGCGATCGCTTCATCGAAGACTACTGCAAAGAACACAACAAGCCGAGTTCCGTCAGTCGAAACGAGAGCATCATCAAGTGTCATCTGAAACCGAAGCTCGGCATTATCAAAGTGCCGGAACTGGACAGAGCCGATGTGCTGAAGGTCATGGCCGGAATGAAGTCAACACCCGTTGCTGCCAATCGCATGCTCTCGGCATTGCGAAAGATGATGAACCTTGCCGAGCTCTGGGGGGAGCGGCCCGATGGCTCCAATCCGTGTCGTCACGTTCCGAAATTTCCGGAGAAAGGAAAGACTCGGTTCATTACCGACGACGAGATGATCCGGCTGTTTAGCTACCTCGATAGGGCCGACCGGGAGGGCCTAGAGCACCCCTTCCTACTTCTAGGGTGTCCGTCGTCAGGGTTATTGGAACCAATACAGGCCTGAACTGAGTGAGAGTTTGGCTCATCTGGTTAGTTTGATTATGCGACGTGCTGGCGGTGATGCAAGCGGCGCGTTTCGAGCGTCTTTTGTTTGATCCTTTCTCTTTGTTTTAGAATGGCTTTGTCACGCCCGAAGTAGACGTCGGCAGGTGTGACGTTGTTGATGCTCTCGTGATATCGCTGATGATTGTAGTGATCGACGAAGGCTTCAATCTGTGCTTCGAGATCGCCCGGCAGGAAGTAGTTCTCCAGCAAGATCCGGTTCTTCAAGGTTTGATGCCATCGTTCGATTTTGCCTTGGGTCTGAGGATGATATGGCGCACCGCGTGAGTGCTTCATACCCTTGTCCTGTAGCCATTCAGCCAAATCGCTCGAGACATCGCCGGAGCCATTGTCGCTCAGCAGGCGTGGTTTGTGGACGACATGAACCTGATCACAGCCAGATGCCTGCAAGGCCAGATCAAGGGTTTCTGTCACATCCTCAGCCCGCATGTTCGTGCAGAGTTTCCATGAGATGATGTAGCGACTATAATCGTCCAGAACTGTGCTGAGATAGAACCAGCCCCAACCCATAACCTTCAGATAGGTAAAATCGGTTTGCCAAAGCTGGTTGATGGCCGTTGTCTTATGCTCAAATTCACTCGCAGCTTTCAGCACGATGAAAGCAGGGCTGGTGAGCAGGTCATGCGCCTTTAGCGTGCGATACACTGTAGATTCCGACACAAAGTAGCGCTCTTGATCGGTGAACGTGACAGCCAGTTCGCGCGGTGACAGCTCTGTTTCTTTTAGAGCGAGATCCACGACCTTGCGCTTCACTTCGGCGGGCACCCGGTTCCAGACATGCTTTGGTTTGGGAGTTTGGTCATGCAGACCAGCCGCGCCGCGCTGTAGATACCGATCATACCAGCGGTAGAATGTGGTGCGGGGGATACCCAGCTTGGCCAATGTCCGGCGTGCCGAAAGATGGCTCTCTTCGACCAACCGAATGATCTCCAGCTTCTCAGATGCAGGGTATCTCATTCGTCGTCGCCCCCATCCCCGACCATGCTTTTTTTGAGCAGCCGAAGTTCAAGCGTTTGCTCTGCCACAACCTCCTTCAGATCATGAGCTTCGCGGCGCAGGTTTTTGACCTCGTCGCTTGTCGCTGCACGCGCTGTGTCACCGGCAAGCCGTTTCTTCCCAGCTTCCATGAAGTCTTTGGACCATTTGTAATATAGGCCCTGAGATATTCCCTCACGACGGCACAGCTCAGCAATACTGTCCTCGCCGCGCAACCCATCCAGAACAATCCGGATCTTCTCTTCAGCCGAATACTGTTTGCGCGTGGCCCTCTTGATGTCTTTGACGATCTTCTCGCCAGGGCTCTTCGTTGTCTTTCTCATCGTCCACTCCTTGGTGGCTACGATGAGCAACAAACACTCTCTTAGCAAATACCCCTATTGGGAACCATAGGCGCTGACGTCAGACACTCGAAGCACAGATTGAAGCCTTCGTCGATCACTACAATCATCAGCGATATCACGAGAGAATCAACAACGTCACACCTGCCGACGTCTACTTCGGGCGTGACAAAGCCATTCTAAAACAAAGAGAAAGGATCAAACAAAAGACGCTCGAAACGCGCCGCTTGCATCACCGCCAGCACGTCGCATAATCAAACTAACCAGATGAGCCAAACTCTCACTCAGTTCAGGCCTGTATTGGTTCCAATAACCCTGACGACGGACATATCAGAAATCAGGACAAAAAATTCACGCCATTCTGTATCGGATACATATGGATTTGAACGCGCTTCATTAGCCTTAAGTGCGTTATGATCTAGGGTCAGGACTCATAGCCAGTAGATGACGAGTGCGGCCAGGGCGATGGCTGATAGGAAAACCTTCGGGCACCTATCGTATCGGGTCGCCACACGCCGCCAATCCTTTAGCCGTCCGAACATGATCTCGATCCGATTTCGGCGTTTGTAGCGGCGCTTGTCGTATCTGACCGCATTGTTCCGCTGTTTCCGGCCAGGGATGCAGGCACGTATCCCTTTGTCTTTCCACGCTTCCCTGAACCAGTCGGCGTCATATCCGCGGTCCCCAAGCAGCCAGTCGACATCAGGCAGGCTGCTGAGCAGTGCCCGCGCGCCGATGTAATCGCTGACCTGACCGGCGGTGACGAAGAGGTTGAGAGGTCGGCCCTGGCTGTCGCAGATGGCATGCAACTTAGTGTTCATGCCGCCTTTGGTGCGGCCTATCAGGCGTCCACGCCCCTCTTTTTGACGCCCAAACTGGTCGCAGTGCTGTGAGCCTTCAGGTAGGTGGCGTCGATTATCACTGTCTTTTCTTCACCGTGCTCGGCCGCCAGACCGGCCATCATCAGGGCGAAGATACCCTTGTCGCTCCACCGCTTCCAACGGTTGTACAGTGTCTTGTGCGGCCCATAAGCAACCGGGGCATCGCGCCACCGCAAGCCATTGCGATTGATAAAGATAATGCCGCTCAGCACCCGCCTATCATCGACGCGAGGCTTGCCATGGGACTTCGGAAAGTAGGGCTCAAGACGCGCCATCTCCGCGTCGGTCAGCCAGAAAAGATCAGACATATCACCGCTCGTTTTTCGAGCCGTGAATTACGCCAAACTGCGGAAATCAATGGGTCCTGACCCTAGGGTCAGGACTCATAGCCAGTAAATGACGAGTGCGGCGAGAGCGATGGCTGACAGGAAGACCTTCGGGCATCGGTCGTAGCGGGTTGCCACGCGTCTCCAATCCTTGAGCCTGCCGAAC
>NZ_RCNT01000015.1 GCF_003688285.1 Rhodophyticola porphyridii | reverse complement strand
TCGCGATGGAAGACGGTCTGCGCTTCGCCATCCGTGAAGGCGGCCGCACCGTCGGCGCCGGCGTCGTCTCCAAAATCATCGAGTAACAGACCCCAGGGTTCGACGAGGCGCGGCCATGGTGGCGCCGACGAATTGAAGAAGAGGGCGCCCCGACCGGGCGCCCTTTTTCGTATCTTCCCGGAGGTGAGGCCAAGCGGTCCCGTTGGTGCGACGCATAATCTCAGGGGGATCGCCAAGTTATGGCTCAGATGGTCGCCGCACCGGCGGGAATGCGTCGCGAACAAGTCTGCTCTGCCGTGTTCGGCTGCTATCCTGCCTAGGTTACATGGGTACGGTGCAGGTTCGGGCGGCGCCGGGGGAATACGTGAGCGATCCGTCCGGTCGCGTCTATAGCTGGGGGGTGTCATGTCCGGCGCGTGCATCGCATTCCGCGCTCACCGCGTTCATGAAGCGCCCCAGATCGGCGGCCAGAGCTTCGGCTTGATCCGCGCTCACACGGCGCGGCACGACACGATCCCATTGCCGCCACATCAGCTCCAGTCTCGTGAACGGCATCGGGAACATCAGGCGATCCCATGTGGGCCAGGTCAGATAGCGTCTTGCCGAAAAGGTGAAGACAAAGACCGGGATCTGCGTTGCCCGTGCCCATTGGATCGGCGTTACCTTGGCCACCCGCGGCGGGCCCTGCGGCCCATCCGGTGAAATCCCGATGGAGATCCCGTTTTGCAGGCCGCGCAGCACTTCGCGGATCGCGCCTGCGCCGAGCAATCCACGCTTCATCGGCATGGTTTCATATCCAAAAGCGCGGTGAATCCAGCCGACCAGCCGCCCGGCCCGGCCATCCGATGTGAGGCTGCGGCAGGGGGCCTGGGTCAGGTCGAACATCCATGGCGTGAGCATCAGCCGCTGATGCCAGCACACGATCAGCACGGCACCGTGGCTGTCCAGCGCCCGCGACACGGCTTCCCAGCCATCTTCGTTACGGCGTGAACTGGCCCGAACAAACCGCATATACCCTCCGAAAAGCGCGGCCACGGCACGGTTGGTGCGGGGGGCGTCGGCGATGCGTTTGCGTAGGCTCATATCGGGCGCTCTGGATAGGGCAACGGGTTCGGATGGAATGGGCGATCCGGTCGCGCGGGTCAATCCCGCCGCGGATCGGTCAGGGCACTGGCGGGCCGCGCGCGGCCCCGATAGAGTGCGGCCAGGGACACAAGGAGCAAGGCAGGGACCATGGCGGAGCAAGCGGAAATCGGGCTGATCGGCCTTGGCACGATGGGCCGTAATCTCGCGCTGAACATCGCCGAGAAGGGCCACCCCCTCGCGGTTTTCAACCGAACCGTCGCCCGGACCGAAGAGTTCATGGGGGAGGCGGGCGCGCTGGCTCGCCGCATAACTCCCGCCGAAACGCTGGAAGACTTCGTCGTCGCGCTTCAATCGCCGCGCCGGATCATCCTGCTGGTGCCGGCGGGACAGCCGGTGGATGACCAGATCGAAGCGCTGAAACCCCTGCTGGATGCCGGTGACCTGATCATAGACGGCGGCAATTCCGATTGGCGCGACACCAACCGCCGCGTGGCCGATGCCGCGCCGATCCTGCATATGGGTCTGGGCGTGTCAGGCGGAGCCAAGGGCGCGCGCGAAGGTCCCTCCATGATGGCGGGCGGGCCGGATGCGGCCTATGCGATGGTGGCCCCGGTTCTGGAGAGCATTGCCGCCGATTTCGACGGAGTGCCCTGCGTGGCGCATCTTGGCCCGGGTGGGGCGGGCCATTACATCAAGATGGTCCATAACGGCATCGAATACGCCGATATGCAGATGATTGCCGAGGTCTATGGCCTGCTGCGCGACGGCCTTGGGATGGCGGCCCACGAGATGGCGCCGATCTTCGCGCGCTGGAACGAGGGCGTTCTGCAATCCTACCTGATCGAGATCACGGCGAAGATCGCGGCCACGGCCGATCCGGACACCGGCCAGCCGATGCTGGATGTCATCGCAGATCGCGCCGGCCAGAAGGGTACCGGGCGCTGGACGGTTATGGATGCGCAGGAGCGTGGCGCCCCTCTTCCGGCGGTGGAGGCAGCTGTGATGGCGCGGGTCCTGTCCTCCCGTTACGAAGATCGCGCCTCGGCGGAGGCGCTTTTCGGTGCCGGCCCCACATCGCTGCCGCGCGATGCCCTGACCGAGACGATGATGGAGGGTGCGCTGATTGCCGGCAAGGTGCTGGCCTATGCTCAGGGGTTCGAGCTTATGGCTGCGGCAAGCGACGGGGAAGACTGGGCCATTCCGCTGCCGCGCGTTGCGGAGATCTGGCGCGCGGGGTGTATCATCCGCTCTGCGATGTTGGACGACATGGCGTCCGCGCTGGCTGAGGCGTCCGATCGCGCGCTGATCATGGCGCCGCATTTCGCGGGGCTGCTTGCCCGGCATCACGGTGCGCTTCGCCAGACGGTCAGCCTTGCCACTGCGCATGGCATTGCGGTGCCGGCATTGTCGTCGGCGCTGAACTTCTTCGACATGATGCGCACCGTGCGGGGCACAGCGAACATGCTTCAGGCACAGCGTGATTTCTTTGGCCAGCACGGGTTTGAACGGCTTGACCGCCCGGATGAGAGCGGGCTGCACGGGCCCTGGGCCGGGTAGCGCCCTACCGGATCAGCCCTTCCCGGCGAAACACCGCTTCGATCTTCTGGCGTTGTCCGGCGGCATGCAGGCCGAACCTGTCGGGATCCTCATCAAGCAGGAAGAAGACCTGTACGATGCCGTGGCAAGACAGATCACGAACGTCCAGTCCCTCTCGCAACCGCGGCAATCGCTGCTCGACGCTGAGTACCAGTTGTTCGGAGCATTGATCGGTCTGGGCCATTGCTCCGGGGGCGGCGAGCGGGGTGACCAGGACAAGGGCGGCGAGACAGGCACGGATCATAGGGAGGTTCCTTTCCCAGGGTAAGATGAGACAGTGCTTATCTGGTCGCTACGACCGTCCAATTCAAACCGCCCCTGTCCGGTGCGGCTGTCGCAACAGAAAATCCCGGGCCCTGAAGCCCGGGATTTGATGAGACAGATCTGTCACCTTACGAGTTGAAGATGCTGTCAAGCGTCGATCTGATCGCCTCGTCGTCTTCCGAAGTGAAAGCCAGATAGAGTTCTGCCGTCTCGGCTTCGGTCAGGGTATCGATCTGGGCCTGCTCAAAGCCGCGCTGGGTCAGATGATCGGCCACGACACGTTCGATATTGTCTTCCGTCGGAACTTCCCAGTCGATCTCGAACGTCGTCTCACCCTTGACGAGGTTCATTGCGCTCAGCACGCCTTCGACATCGGAGTACTCTTCCGAAGTAGCTGTGCTATAGATCAACGAGATTTCCGCATCGCTCAACGTGTTCACCAGAACCGGCATGTAGCCGTGCTCTTCCAGAACTTCCGCCACCTGACGCTCCACATCGGAATTCCGCGTGACGAGGGCGTAATCGGTCGGTTCAGTTTCGGGCAGATCCATCGCCCGCAGGGCACTGCGCACGGCCATCTGGTTTTCGGACGTGGCGGCAAGATAGATCTCGGTGATTTCGGCGGCCGTCATGGTCTCCACGGCGGCGGCGTCATACCCGTACTGGGTCAGCGCGTCGCGCACGAATTCTGTGGGGCCATCCGCATCCTGAGCGACAGCGGGCAGTGCCAGGGCGATGGCGGTGGTCAGTGCCAGAAGAGAGCGTTTCATGGTTGAAATCCTTTCTTTTCACTTGATCGTTGCGATCCGGCATATCGACGTTTTCGTCCCCCTTCCGGTTCCCGCAAAATTCTCCACCGTCCAAAAATAAAAACTCATCTATATGTTTTTAAAAGAAAAATATCTCTATATGGAGGTTCGGCTCTCTCAGCGCATTTCTTGCCGAGATGAAAAGGCGCTCGCCTGTACTCCTCTCTCGGTCACACCGCGCGAAGGGACGCCTTTTGCCTTGTCCGGGTATGTCAGAGTGTGACAAGTCTGTCATAATCGTTTCATTTCCAACCAAGTCGATTGTGAGCCATGCCTTTTCCCAGCCCCGATACGGCCCTCCCGGTCCGCCTACCTGATGGCACAGCCTTACCCTTCAACGTGTTCCTCTCCGCTGTCATAAAACATCCGAGAGTCGAGATTGGAGACTACACTTACTACAGCGATTTCGACCCGCCGAGGGATGCGCTAGGCTGGGTCTCCCGCATCGCGCCTTACATCATGCCCCATTCCTCCGAACGTCTGATCATTGGCAAGTTTGGCCAGTTCGCCCAGGGAACGCGCTTCGTGACCGCCTCTGCCAATCACAGGATGGATGGGATCTCGACCTATCCTTTCTCCATTTTCGATCCGGCGCGCATTCTGGGCTATCCGAGAAGCCTGCCGCAGGGACGGGACACGGTGGTCGGCCATGACGTATGGATCGGGATGAACAGCATCATCCTGCCGGGCGCTCAGATCGGCAATGGCGTGATCGTGAGCGCGGGCTCGGTCGTTTCGGGCAGCATACCGGATTATGCCGTCATTGCCGGCAATCGGGCAGAGGTGGTCCGGATGCGGTTTTCCCAAGACCAGATCGCGCGGCTCAACGACATCGCTTGGTGGGATTGGCCGATCGACAAGATCCTTGAAAACGAAGCGGCGATCACGGGCGGCGATGTCGAGGTGCTTGGGCGCGCGTAGCCGGGCCCGTGCGGCCTCGCCCGAGGCGTCCATTGTCGCTTGCAATGGTATGGCCCTGCGGCTAAACGAGGCTCCGGTCGAGGGGTGTAGCTCAGTTGGTAGAGCATCGGATTCCAAATCCGACGGTCGGGGGTTCGAGTCCCTCCGCCCCTGCCAGGCCGGACCGGGAATATCGTCCGGTCCGCTTGCCCCGGCCCCATGACATGGCCCGAAAGGATGGGGCAGCGCGCGGAACCGCGATTATCCGCGGCCTTTCGTTTCACACCCGCATGCTTGCACAGCCTGCGTCCGGTGCGTATATGCCCCGCAACACACGCGAAGGATCGGACGTATATCCATGGCCATGACCAACCCGTTTCAGTTTCTACAGCAGACCCGCGCCGAGGTTGCCAAGGTTGTCTGGCCCGGTAGGCGGGAGGTGCTTCTGACCACCGTGATGGTGTTCGTGATGGCTGTTCTGGCGGCGATCTTTTTCGGCCTCGTCGATTGGCTGATCCGCCAGGGCCTGGAGTTGATCCTGACCGCGTTCGGCTGAACACGGTCGGCGAGCAGAAAACCCCGCCCGGCCCCTTGATTTTCCGGGGTTTGGGCGGTAGGTGACAGCTCACTTCCCCAGTATGGCGTGCGTCGATTCGTGATGCGCGCTGTTTTTTGTTCGGGGAACGCGGCGCAAGCCTTTGAGATGACTGGAAATTACCGGCAGCAAGACATGCCGGGGCGAGGAACGGGCGAGACATGGCGAAACGGTGGTATTCGGTCAGCGTGCTGTCGAATTTCGAAAAGCGCATTGCCGAGCAGATCAGAACCGCCGTGGCGGAGAAGGGCCTCGAGGATGAAATCGAGGAAGTTCTGGTCCCGGAGGAGGACGTGATCGAAGTGCGGCGGGGCAAGAAGGTGACCGTGCCGCGCCGGTTCATGCCCGGCTATGTTCTGGTGCGGATGGAACTGACCGACAGCGCCTATCACGCGATCAACTCGATCCCGCGGGTCACCGGGTTTCTGGGTCCCCAGGGTCGCCCGATGCCGATGCGCGATGACGAGGTGAACGCGATTCTGAACCGCGTCGAAGAGGGTGAGGCCGCGCCGCGGTCCACCATCACTTTCGAGATCGGCGAGAAGGTCAAGGTCAATGACGGTCCCTTCGAGGATTTTGACGGCATGGTCGAGGAAGTGGATGACGACAACCAGCGCCTGAAGGTGACGGTGTCGATCTTTGGTCGGGCGACGCCGGTCGAACTGGAATACACGCAGGTCTCGAAGCAGGTCTAAGCTTGCGTTGGATGATGCGCCACGCTCACAACGTAATGACTAGCGGTTTACGTCTCTCTTTGACCGCCTAGCTTCTGAGCAATTTCGCCTGCTGGCAGGCGAAATGCCGCCGGTGTCATGACACCTTGGTCATATGCACAGATTTTTTTCTGCAAGACCTTTTACTTGGCGATAAAAATACCCACATTCTGAACTGAACGTTACATTTCGGAATCGCATGGCCCAGTGCGGTCCAGAAGACTAACTGACAGATGCAAAGGTGACGCCGTGGCAAACGATTCCTTTGAATCCCACGTCACAAATGCCCGCGCGCTAGCGTCAAACGGCGATCTGGTCGCAGCATTGACATCTATCGACCAGGCTTTGGTAGCCGCACGGCAGGCACAGCTGTTTCGTTCCCGGCTATTGCAAGGTCTGGATCGCCCCCTTGAGGCTTTGGAAGAAGTGATCCGGTTGGACAAACCAGATGCGTCACCGAAGTTTTTGGAATTCCGCGCAGATCTTGAAGAGTACCTGTACCGAATTGAAGATGCCGTTGCCACTTTGACCCGTAGGATTTCTAGGGGAAACGTGCCCGTTTCTCTTTTGGTTCGCCGCGCTCTGTTGGTGCGCGCCCTCGGCAATTTCAACGATGCGGTGCGCGATCTGGATCGCGCGATCCAAATGAAACCTTTGGAAGGTGAACTCTATAGGCTGCGCAGCGATTTGGTGAAGGCACAGCCAGGGGATGGAAGTCTCGATACTTTGGCATCCGTCGCTGCGAGAGTCCCGTCAAGCCACCTTTCGGCCGTGCATCTTCATTTCGCGCGCGCCAAGGTTCTGGAGGACTTGGGGGATTTTCCGGCGGCCTTCCGGGCTCTGGAGCGCGGCAATCAGGGGATGCGGGCACATTTCCCGTACCAGATCTCCACCCGCCTTCGTCAAGTCGCTGCCGTTCGGAAGAGTTTTGATGGTATGGATATGGTGAAGATGACGGCAAGGGCCTCGTCTGATTTTGCGCCTATCTTCATCACCGGCATGGCCCGGTCGGGCACCACTCTGCTCGAACAGATCCTAACCGCGCATCCTGACGTGCAAGGTGGCGGCGAGGCTGCCTTACTGTCGCGGACGGTTCGCGAAACGATCGGCCCGCCTGAAGACCTGCGACCGGGCGCCGTCGATGTCACGCCGAAGGGTCTGGCAGATTTGGCGGATCGCTATAGTAAGCGCATGCTAGCACGCTTTGGGCCGGCACCACGCCATACCGATAAATCGCTGCAAACCTTGCTATATGCTGGCCCGGTGCTCGCTGCGATGCCAAAGTCGCATATCGTTCTGATGCGACGTGATCCACGCGCTGTCGCGATATCGCTCTACAAACAGGTCTTCCGCCGCGGCAAACAGCTGTTCAGCTATAATCTGGATGATATCCGGCAGTATCAGGACAGTTTTGATGCGCTCGTTGATTTTTGGCAGAGCCGATTGAACGCACGGTTTCACGTTGTCGCCTATGAAGACATCGTGCAGGCGCCGGAGCCGACAATCCGAAGCCTCCTCAAGCGGCTGAATCTTTCCTGGACGGAGGCTTGTTTGCGGCCCGAAGACAACGCGCAGCCCATTCAAACGCTCAGTTCGGTGGCTGTGCGCCAGCCAATCAATCGCGATGGTCTCGATCGGTGGCGTCCCTATGCGCCAATGATGGGCTATACCGTCGTTTGATTTCTATGCAATCGCTACCGCACCACTTGCGCTTTGGTCGGTCTCGGTGTAACGCGACGCCTTGTCGTTACATGCGGCACCCAATGTGGGAGGCGCGGGCATCGCGATGTCCAGACCATAACCACGTCAACAAAGGCTTCCTGACGCGTCAGGCGGCTGTTGAAACGAAGGAGAGGCCATATGGCCAAGAAACTCGCTGGAACGATGAAGCTCCAGATCCCGGCCGGTCAGGCCAACCCGAGCCCGCCGGTCGGTCCGGCTCTGGGTCAGCGCGGGATCAACATCATGGAGTTCTGCAAGGCGTTCAACGCCAAGACTCAGGATATGGAACAGGGCAGCCCGTGCCCGACCATCATCACCTACTATCAGGACAAGTCCTTCGCGATGGAAATCAAGACGCCGCCTGCGTCTTATTACCTGAAGAAGGCCGCCGGCCTGAAGCCCGTGGGCAAGCGCAACCGCCCGCGCGGCGCGGAGACCCCCGGTCGCGAGACCGTGGCCACGGTCACCGTGGCGCAGGTGCGCGAGATCGCAGAAGCGAAGATGAAAGACCTCAGCGCCAATGACGTCGAGGCCGCCATGAAGATCATCGTTGGCTCCGCCAATTCGATGGGCATCGAGGTAAAGGGATAAGTCATGGGCAAGATTGGAAAGCGCGTCAAAGCCGCCCGTGCGGCCTTTGCCGGAAAAGAGAACCTGACGGTCGAAGAAGCTGTCGACCTGATCAAGTCCCATGCGAACGCGAAATTCGACGAATCGATCGAGATCGCGATGAATCTGGGTGTCGACCCGCGCCACGCGGACCAGATGGTGCGCGGTACGGTGACCCTGCCGAACGGCACCGGCAAGACCGTGCGTGTGGCCGTGTTCGCACGCGGCCCGAAGGCAGAAGAGGCACAGGCCGCCGGAGCCGATATCGTCGGCGCTGAGGATCTGATGGAAACCGTTCAGGCCGGCACGATCGAGTTTGATCGCTGCATCGCCACGCCGGACATGATGCCCATCGTGGGCCGTCTGGGCAAGGTGCTCGGCCCCCGGAACCTGATGCCGAACCCGAAGATCGGCACGGTGACAATGGACGTCAAGGAAGCCGTGGAGGCCGCCAAGGGCGGTCAGGTCCAGTTCAAGGCCGAGAAAGCGGGCGTCGTGCATGCCGGCGTCGGCAAGGCGAGCTTCGATGCCGACAAGCTGGCGGCCAATATCCGCGCTTTCGTTGACGCGGTGAGCAAGGCCAAACCTGCAGGGGCCAAGGGCTCCTACATGCAGAAAGTATCGCTCAGCTCCACCATGGGGCCGGGTGTTTCGGTGAGCGTGGATAGCGCGACCGGTAACTGAGAGATTTGCCCGGCTCGCCGGGCGAATGACGGGGCCGCAAGAACCGGCCCCGGTCTGTCCGAGACGGAGGGTGTGGCATCTGCCACATAATTCCTTCCCGAGATGGGACGCGAGAAACGATTTCCGGGGGTCGACCTCGGGCGATCTGGTCTCGGGACCCTGACTTGGACCCGAAGTGGCGGGGCAACCCGTCAAACATGAGCCGGGAGGGAGACCTCCCAATTTGGAGTGAAACTGTGGATAGAGCCCAGAAAGAGAAAGTGGTCGAGGAACTCGGCCAGATCTTTGAAAGCTCTGGCGTCGTCGTGGTCTCGCACTACGAAGGCCTCACTGTTGCTCAGATGCAGGACCTGCGCGCGCAAATGCGTGAAGCGGGCGGGTCCGTACGTGTCGCAAAGAACAGGCTCGCCAAGATCGCCCTTGAAGGAACGCCTGCCGCTGGCATCGCTGACCTGATGACGGGGATGACAGTTCTGTCCTATTCCGAGGATCCTGTGGCTGCGGCCAAGGTCGCGGATGCCTATGCCAAAACGAATGACAAGTTCGTCATTCTCGGCGGCTCGATGGGGGAGAATCTGTTGGACGCCGACGGTGTGAAGGCCGTTGCGAAAATGCCGTCGCGGGAGGAGCTTATCGCTTCGATCGTCGGCTGCATCGCCGCACCTGCCTCGAACATCGCCGGGGCCATTGGCGCACCTGCTTCGAATATCGCGAGTATCCTGTCTTCGATCGAAGAGAAGGCAGAAGCCGCGTAAAGCAACTTTGAGACCTGTCGTAGGGCCTTACCCTTGCGATGTTGGAACACAAACCTACATACGGAAATCGTACAAATGGCTGATCTGAAAAAACTGGCTGAAGAGATCGTGGGTCTGACCCTTCTCGAAGCACAAGAACTGAAAACCATCCTGAAAGACGAATACGGCATCGAGCCCGCCGCCGGTGGCGCGGTCATGATGGCCGGGCCCGCTGGCGACGCCGGTGCCGCGGCTGCTGAGGAGCAGACTGAGTTCGACGTGATCCTGAAGGCCGCTGGCGCCTCCAAGATCAACGTGATCAAGGAAGTCCGCGCCATCACCGGCCTGGGCCTGAAAGAAGCCAAAGAGCTGGTCGAAGCCGGCGGCAAGGCCGTCAAGGAAGGCGTTGGCAAAGACGAAGCAGAAGAGATCAAGGGCAAGCTGGAAGCAGCCGGCGCCGAGGTCGAACTGAAGTAATCCGCGCCCGCCTGCGGGCGGGAGGCGCTGAAATTGGCTGGATCCGGGGCAAATCCCGGGTCCAGCCGAACCTGTCTTAGCGAGGGCCCGTTGAAACGGGCGGGTCTTCCCTAAGGCGTGGTTCGATGGATCGGGAGCTTGCCGGTGGGACGGTGGGCATGAATTGGTCCGAACCCGCTTGTTTCAATGTGTGGCCATGTCGGTGCCCCGACGACATGTGCGGCGCGAGGAAACCAAAAAGGTGTTTGAGAGCATGGCTCAGACCTACGCAGGCCAGAAACGTATCCGCAAATTCTACGGCAAGATCCGCGAAGTGCTGGAGATGCCGAACCTGATCGAGGTTCAGAAATCTTCCTATGATCTGTTCCTGAAATCCGGTGACGAACCGCAGCCGCTGGACGGCGAAGGCATCAAGGGTGTCTTCCAGTCGGTCTTCCCGATCAAGGATTTCAACGAAACCGCCGTGCTGGAGTTCGTCAAGTACGAGCTTGAGCACCCGAAATACGACGTCGAGGAGTGCCAGCAGCGCGACATGACCTATGCTGCGCCGCTGAAGGTCACGCTGCGCCTGATCGTGTTCGACGTGGACGAGGATACTGGCGCGAAATCGGTCAAGGATATCAAGGAGCAGGATGTGTTCATGGGCGACATGCCCCTGATGACACCCAACGGCACCTTCATCGTCAACGGTACCGAGCGGGTCATCGTTTCCCAGATGCACCGTTCCCCGGGCGTGTTCTTCGACCATGACAAGGGCAAGACCCATTCCTCGGGCAAGCTGCTGTTTGCCTGTCGCATCATCCCTTATCGCGGCAGCTGGCTGGATTTCGAGTTCGACGCCAAGGATATCGTGTTCGCACGTATCGACCGTCGCCGGAAGCTGCCGGTCACCACGCTGCTTTATGCGCTTGGTCTGGATCAGGAAGGCATCATGGATGCCTATTACGACACTGTCGATTTCAAGCTGAAAAAGAACAAGGGCTGGGTCACCAAGTTCTTCCCCGAACGTGTGCGCGGCACGCGCCCGACCAGCGATCTGGTCGATGCGAAGACCGGCGATGTGATCGCCGAAGCGGGCAAGAAAGTCACGCCCCGCGCGGTCAAGCAACTGATTGACGAAGGCAAGGTCACCGAGCTTCTGGTGCCGTTCGAGGGGATCATCGGCCGGTTCGTTGCAAAGGACATCATCAACGAGGAAACCGGCGCGATCTATGTCGAGGCGGGTGACGAGTTGACATGGGAGCTCGACAAGGACGGCGAGGTGACCGGCGGCACGCTGAAAGAGCTGCTGGATGCGGGCGTCACCGACATTCCCGTGCTCGACATCGATAACATCAATGTCGGCCCCTATATTCGCAACACCGTGGCCGCGGACAAGAACCTGAACCGCGAAACCGCGCTGATGGACATCTACCGCGTCATGCGCCCGGGCGAGCCGCCCACGGTTGATGCAGCATCGGCACTGTTCGATCAGCTGTTCTTCGACAGCGAGCGTTACGATCTCTCTGCCGTTGGCCGGGTCAAGATGAACATGCGTCTGGCGCTGGATGCCGAGGACACGCAGCGCACGCTGCGCAAGGAAGACATCATCGCCTGCGTCAAGGCGCTGGTCGAACTGCGCGATGGCAAGGGCGATATCGACGATATCGACCATCTGGGCAACCGTCGCGTCCGGTCGGTCGGCGAGTTGATGGAGAACCAGTATCGCGTGGGTCTTCTGCGGATGGAGCGTGCGATCAAGGAGCGGATGTCCTCCGTCGAGATCGACACGGTCATGCCGCAGGATCTGATCAACGCCAAGCCCGCCGCGGCGGCGGTGCGGGAGTTCTTCGGTTCCTCGCAGCTCAGCCAGTTCATGGACCAGACCAACCCGCTCAGCGAAGTCACGCACAAGCGGCGCCTGTCCGCGCTTGGACCGGGTGGCCTGACCCGCGAACGCGCCGGCTTCGAGGTGCGCGACGTCCACCCGACTCATTACGGCCGGATGTGTCCGATCGAGACGCCGGAAGGCCCGAATATCGGTCTGATCAACAGCCTCGCAACCTACGCACGGGTGAACAAGTACGGTTTCATCGAGACACCATACCGCAAGGTCGTGAACGCCAAGGTGACCGACGAGGTCCACTATATGTCCGCCACCGAAGAGATGCGGCATACCGTGGCACAGGCCAACGCGACGCTGAGCGACAAGGGCGAGTTCATGAACGATCTCGTCTCCACCCGCCAGTCCGGCGAATACACGCTCGCCCCGCGCGAGAATGTCGACCTGATCGATGTCAGCCCGAAGCAGTTGGTCTCCGTCGCGGCCTCGCTCATCCCGTTCCTCGAGAACGATGACGCGAACCGCGCGCTTATGGGCTCCAACATGCAACGGCAGGCGGTGCCGCTCTTGCAGGCCGATGCTCCGTTCGTGGGCACCGGTATCGAAAGCGTGGTAGCCAAGGATTCGGGTGCGGCGATCATGGCGAAACGCGGCGGCGTGATCGACCAGGTCGATGCGCAGCGGATCGTTGTGCGCGCCACCGAGGATCTGGAGCTGGGCGATGCGGGGGTGGATATCTACCGCCTGCGCAAATTCCAGCGCTCCAACCAGAACACCTGCATCAACCAGCGGCCGCTGGTGAAGGTCGGCGACAAGGTATCGAAGGACGAGGTGATTGCCGATGGTCCGTCCACGGATATGGGCGAACTGGCGCTTGGCAAGAACGTCGTCGTCGCCTTCATGCCGTGGAATGGCTACAACTACGAGGACTCGATCCTGATCTCCGAGCGGATCGTGCGCGATGACGTTTTCACCTCGATCCATATCGAGGAGTTCGAGGTCGCCGCCCGCGACACCAAACTGGGGCCGGAAGAGATCACCCGCGATATTCCCAATGTCGGCGAGGAGGCGCTCCGCAATCTCGATGAGGCGGGGATCGTCTATATCGGCGCCGAAGTGGGGCCGGGCGATATCCTCGTGGGTAAGATCACGCCGAAGGGCGAAAGCCCGATGACGCCGGAGGAGAAACTGCTCCGCGCGATCTTCGGCGAAAAGGCGTCTGATGTGCGTGATACGTCCCTGCGCCTGCCGCCGGGGGATTTCGGCACGGTCGTCGAAGTCCGCGTCTTCAATCGCCACGGCGTGGAGAAAGATGAGCGGGCCTTGCAGATCGAGCGTGAGGAAGTGGAGCGTCTGAGCCGCGACCGCGACGACGAGCTGCACATCCTGGAGCGCAACATCTACGCCCGTCTGAAGGGGATGATCCTTGGCAAGACGGCCGTGAAAGGCCCCAAGGGCGTGAAGTCCGGTTCGGAAATCACCGAAGAGCTGCTTGGCTCCCTGTCGAAGGGGCAGTGGTGGCAGCTGGCCTTGGGGGAAGAACAGGATGCGGCCCATGTGGAAGCGCTGAACGAACAGTTCGAGGCGCAGAAACGCGCGCTGGACCACCGGTTCGAGGACAAGGTGGAGAAGGTGCGCCGGGGCGACGACCTGCCGCCGGGTGTGATGAAGATGGTCAAAGTTTTCATCGCTGTGAAGCGCAAGCTGCAGCCGGGTGACAAGATGGCCGGCCGTCACGGCAACAAGGGTGTGATCTCCAAGGTTGTGCCGATGGAGGACATGCCGTTCCTTGCCGATGGCACGCCCGTCGATTTCGTGCTGAACCCGCTTGGTGTGCCAAGCCGGATGAATGTGGGCCAGATCCTTGAAACCCATATGGGCTGGGCCGCGCGCGGTCTGGGCATCAAGATCGACGAAGCGCTTGGAGAGTACCGCCGTACCGGCGACATGACCCCGGTGCAGGACGCGATGAAGATTGCCTATGGCGAGAACGTCTATGCCGAGGCGACCGCCGGAATGGATGACGATCAGATCATTGAGGCGGCGTCCAACGTCACCCGCGGTGTGCCGATCGCCACGCCGGTCTTCGATGGCGCGAAAGAGGCGGATGTGAACGATGCCCTGACCCGTGCAGGGTTCGACACGTCCGGTCAGTCCGACCTTTACGATGGCCGCACGGGGGAGCATTTCTCCCGCCAGGTCACTGTGGGTGTGAAGTATCTGCTGAAACTGCACCATCTGGTCGACGATAAGATCCACGCACGCTCCACCGGGCCCTACAGCCTGGTCACGCAGCAGCCTCTGGGCGGCAAGGCGCAGTTCGGCGGCCAGCGCTTCGGCGAGATGGAGGTCTGGGCGCTTGAAGCCTATGGTGCGGCCTACACGTTGCAGGAGATGCTGACCGTTAAGTCGGACGACGTGGCCGGCCGGACCAAGGTCTATGAGAGCATCGTCAAGGGTGAGGACAACTTCGAGGCCGGCGTACCGGAATCGTTCAACGTTCTCGTCAAAGAGGTCCGCGGCCTGGGCCTCAACATGGAACTCCTGGATGCGGAGGAGGACGAGTAGAGATGCACGCAAGTGCATAGCCTACCCGCAGGGTGCGTGATGTCACGCACCCCTCCCTGCACCCTCTGATCGTGAGGAAATAGAATGAACCAGGAACTGACCAACAACCCGTTTAACCCGCTGACGCCGCAAAAGGCTTTCGACGAGATCAAGGTCTCGCTTGCGTCGCCCGAGCGGATCCTTTCGTGGTCCTATGGCGAGATCAAGAAGCCCGAGACCATCAACTACCGGACGTTCAAGCCCGAGCGTGACGGCCTGTTCTGCGCCCGGATCTTCGGACCGGTGAAGGATTACGAGTGCCTTTGCGGCAAGTACAAGCGGATGAAGTATCGCGGCGTTGTCTGCGAGAAATGCGGCGTGGAAGTCACGCTGCAAAAGGTCCGCCGCGAACGCATGGGCCATATCGAACTGGCGGCACCCGTCGCCCATATCTGGTTCCTGAAGTCGCTGCCGTCCCGCATCGGCCTGATGCTGGACATGACCCTCCGCGATCTGGAGCGGATCCTCTATTTCGAGAATTACGTGGTGATCGAGCCCGGCCTGACCGATCTCACCTACGGGCAGCTGATGTCCGAGGAAGAGTTCATGGATGCGCAGGACGCCTATGGCGCCGATGCGTTCCAGGCCAATATCGGCGCCGAGGCCATCCGCGAGATGTTGCAGAACATCGACCTTGAGGCCGAGGCCGCGCAGCTGCGTGAGGACCTGAAGGAAGCCACCGGAGAGCTGAAGCCCAAGAAGATCATCAAGCGGCTGAAAATCGTCGAGAATTTCCTGGAATCCGGCAATCGCCCGGAATGGATGGTCCTGACTGTCGTGCCCGTGATTCCGCCGGAACTGCGCCCGCTGGTGCCGCTGGATGGCGGCCGGTTCGCGACCTCCGATCTCAACGATCTCTATCGTCGGGTGATCAACCGGAACAATCGCCTGAAGCGGCTGATCGAGCTTCGCGCGCCGGATATCATCATCCGGAACGAAAAGCGGATGCTACAGGAATCCGTCGACGCGCTGTTCGATAACGGCCGCCGCGGCCGCGTTATCACGGGTGCCAACAAGCGCCCGCTGAAGTCACTCAGCGACATGCTGAAAGGCAAGCAGGGCCGGTTCCGGCAGAACCTTCTGGGCAAGCGCGTCGACTTCTCCGGCCGGTCCGTCATCGTGACGGGGCCCGAGCTGAAGCTGCATCAGTGCGGGTTGCCGAAGAAGATGGCGCTCGAACTCTTCAAGCCGTTCATCTACTCGAGGCTGGAAGCCAAGGGCCTGTCTTCGACCGTGAAGCAGGCGAAGAAGTTGGTGGAAAAGGAACGCCCGGAGGTGTGGGACATCCTCGACGAGGTGATCCGCGAGCATCCTGTGCTTCTGAACCGCGCGCCCACCTTGCACCGTCTCGGCATTCAGGCCTTTGAGCCCGTGCTGATCGAAGGCAAGGCGATCCAGCTGCATCCGCTGGTCTGCTCGGCCTTCAACGCCGATTTCGACGGCGACCAAATGGCCGTGCACGTGCCCCTGTCGCTGGAAGCGCAGCTTGAAGCGCGTGTTCTGATGATGTCCACGAACAACGTTCTGTCGCCCGCCAACGGCGCGCCGATCATCGTGCCGTCGCAGGACATGATCCTGGGTCTCTACTATGTGACGCTGGAGCGTGAAGGCATGAAGGGCGAAGGCATGGCCTTTGCCAGTGTGGAGGAAGTGGAGCACGCCCTGAACGCGGGCGAGGTGCATCTGCACACCAAGATCACCGCGCGGCTGAAACAGATCGACGAGGAAGGCAACGAGGTCTACCAGCGCTTTGAAACGACCCCTGGCCGGATCCGGCTCGGCTCGCTGTTGCCGCTTAACGCCAAGGCGCCGTTCGACCTGGTCAACCGCCTTCTCCGGAAGAAGGAGGTCCAGCAGGTCATCGACACCGTCTATCGCTATTGCGGCCAGAAAGAGAGCGTCATTTTCTGCGACCAGATCATGACCCTTGGTTTCCGCGAGGCGTTCAAGGCCGGCATCTCGTTCGGCAAGGACGATATGCTGATCCCCGACACCAAATGGGAACTGGTCGACGAGACCCGGAGTCAGGTGAAGGAATTCGAACAGCAATACATGGATGGCCTGATTACTCAGGGTGAAAAGTATAACAAGGTCATCGATGCCTGGTCGAAAGCCAATGACAAGGTCACCGACGCGATGATGGCGTCGATCTCGGCCAAGGTCACCGATGAGAATGGAGCAGAACAGGAGCCGAACTCGGTCTACATGATGGCGCATTCCGGTGCGCGTGGCTCCGTCACCCAGATGAAGCAGTTGGGCGGCATGCGCGGCCTGATGGCACGGCCCGACGGGTCCATCATCGAGACGCCGATCATCTCGAACTTCAAGGAGGGTCTGACCGTTCTTGAATACTTCAACTCGACCCACGGCGCCCGGAAGGGTCTGTCGGACACAGCGTTGAAGACGGCGAACTCGGGCTATCTCACCCGACGTCTGGTGGATGTGGCACAAGATTGCATCGTGCGGATGCAGGATTGCGGTACGGACAACACGATCACGGCGGAACCTGCCGTCAATGACGGGGAGGTCGTCTCTTCGCTCAGCGAGCGCATTCTGGGCCGGACCGCCGGTGAAGACGTGCATGTCCCCGGCAGTGACGAGGTGCTGCTGACCAAGGGTGAGCTGATCGACGAGCGCAAGGCCGATGCGGTCGAACAGGCCGGTGTCGTGTCGATGAAGATCCGCTCGCCGCTGACCTGCGAGGCCGAGGAGGGCGTGTGCGCGGCCTGCTACGGTCGTGACCTGGCGCGCGGTACGCGGGTCAACGTGGGCGAGGCCGTGGGCATCATCGCGGCCCAGTCGATCGGGGAACCCGGTACGCAGCTGACGATGCGGACCTTCCACATCGGTGGTGTGGCCCAAGGTGGCCAGCAGTCGTTCCAGGAGGCCGGTGCCGAAGGCAAGATCGAGTTCCGCAATGCCAACCTGCTGGAAAACGCAGCCGGTGACATCATCGTCATGGGCCGCAACATGGTTCTGGCGATCATGGACGAGCATGGCGCGGAGCGGGCGAGCTTCAAGCTTGGCTACGGCACCAAGGTCCACGTGGCCGAAGGCGCCCAGGTCAAGCGTGGCGACCGTTTGTTCGAATGGGATCCTTACACCCTGCCGATCATCGCCGAGAAGGCCGGGACGGTGAAGTTTGTCGATCTGGTTTCGGGCATCGCCGTCCGGGACGAGACCGATGACGCCACCGGCATGACCCAGAAGATCGTGACCGACTGGCGCGCTGCGCCCAAGGGCAACGAGCTGAAGCCCGAGATTATCGTGATCGGCGACGATGGCGAACCGGTCCGCAACGATGTGGGCAACCCGGTGACCTATCCAATGTCCGTGGACGCGATCCTGTCGGTTGAGGATGGCCAGAAGATCGAAGCGGGCGATGTGGTTGCCCGTATCCCGCGCGAGGGCGCCAAGACCAAGGACATCACCGGTGGTCTTCCCCGCGTTGCTGAACTGTTCGAGGCGCGGCGTCCGAAAGACCATGCGATCATCGCCGAGAAGGACGGCTATGTGAAATTCGGCCGCGACTTCAAGAACAAGCGCCGGATTTCCGTGGTGCCCGCTGACGAGAGTCAGGAGCCGGTGGAATACATGGTGCCCAAAGGCAAGCACATCCCGGTGGCCGAGGGCGATTTCGTCCAGAAGGGCGACTACATCATGGATGGTAACCCGGCGCCCCATGACATTCTGCGGATCATGGGTGTCGAGGCGCTGGCCGATTACCTGATCGACGAGGTGCAGGATGTCTACCGACTGCAAGGCGTGAAGATCAACGACAAGCATATCGAGGTGATCGTTCGCCAGATGCTGCAGAAATGGGAGATCCTGGATTCAGGGGAAACCACTCTGCTGAAGGGCGAGAACGTCGACAAGGCGGAGTTTGACGAGGCCAATGAAAAGGCGGTGGCCGATGGGCGTCGCCCGGCCCAGGGCGAGCCGATCCTGCTCGGGATCACGAAGGCCAGCCTGCAGACCCGCTCGTTCATCTCGGCGGCGTCCTTCCAGGAAACCACCCGTGTGCTGACCGAAGCCTCGGTACAGGGCAAGCGCGACAAGCTGGTGGGCCTGAAGGAGAACGTCATCGTCGGCCGTTTGATCCCGGCGGGTACCGGTGGGGCAACTCAGCGGGTGCGGCGGATCGCAAGCGAGCGCGACGCGGTCGTGATCGAGGCGGCCCGTGCAGAAGCGGAAGCTGCGGCAGCTCTGGCAGCCCCCGAGGAGACCGATGCCAGCGAGAGCGCGGCGGAGTAACCCGCGCGGTCTTGTCTGATAAATATGCCCCCGCCGAAGGAAATTTCGGCGGGGGTTTTTCGTGGTCCCTTCTCTGCGCGACGTCTCGGCCGGTCGGCATGTGTGATGCTTGGACCGGGTGGGTCTTCGCCGAAACTCGTGCGCCATCACCAGGCACCCGACAGGTTACAAGATTTCGCGAATTGGGCAATTTTTGTAGCCTTTCTTCGTTACTAACCCGGTTAGTTAGGGTTAATGATTTGCTGCTATTGCTCGGGGGTTTCCCCTGGGACAGGTATTGCCCTAGGGTCAGGGCCTGAGGCTGGATCGAAAGACGACATGGCAGGCACAATCAGCAATCAGATCGTTGGCGTCTGCCGGTTTTCCTATCTGGGCGATGGCGGGTTCAAAGCCTCCAACCGGTCGCGGGAAGAGCAGGCGGAGTTGCTTTACGCGCCGGACCGGATGCGAGAGCGCTTCGTGTTCTTCGAAACGATCTGCCTGCCGTCGCTCGCGGCGCAGACCGACAAGGACTTCACGCTGATCGCTCTGGTCGGTGATACCATGCCGCAACGCTGGCGACGGCGGCTGAAAGACCTGATGACCCCCTTTCCCTTCCTGCAGGTCTGCACGTTGGAGGCGGCGGGGCCGCTCAATTCCACGCGCCGGGCCTTCAAACGGGGCTGGGACAGGCAATCGGACTTCATCACCGGCTTCAGGATCGACGATGATGACGCGGTGGCGGTGGATTACATCGAAAAGACCCGCGCCACGGCGGACAGGCTTTTGGAAATCGGATGGTGCGATGCGGAAAACCCGGTGGTGATCGCCTATCACCGCGGCATCTACTGGGATCTGAAGGATGTCGAAAACCCGTTCTACGATTTCAGGGAAATCCAGCCTCTTGGGCTGGCCAGCGCGATGATCACGCCGGTGGAGACGCAGACCAATATCTTTCGCTGGAATCACAGGCGTCTTGCCGCATATGCACGCTGCTGGTTGGACCCGAGCGAGCAGATGTTCGTGCGCACGCTGCACGCGCATAACGACAGCGACCGGTCGATCCCGCCTGGCGCCGTGCCAATCCCGCTCTGGCAGGCGCGTAACCATCTCAGGGACCGGTTCGGACTGGACCCGAAGCGGGTTTTGCCGGTGATGCGGCGGCTGGCGGGGCCTCAGACCGGAGAAAGTGCCGAAGAATGAGCCCGAACCTGAAAGGCGCGCTGTTCATGATGGCAAGCATGGCGGGGTTCACACTCAACGACGCCTGCGTGAAGCTTCTTGCCGAAGATCTGCCGCTTTTCCAGATCGTGTTTCTACGCGGCGTGGCGACCACGGCGATGATGGCGGCCATGGTCTGGGCAATGGGCGGGCTCAGCTTTCATATCCCGCGCGGAGATCGGGGTCGTGTGATCTGGCGCACCCTGGCGGAGATCGGCGCGATGGTGGCGTTCCTGACCGCCCTGATCAACATGCCCATCGCCAATGTGACGGCGATATTGTCGGCCCTGCCGCTGACGGTGACGCTGGCCGCTTACGTGTTTCTGGGCGAGCCCGTGGGCTGGAAACGTCTGCTGGCCATTCTGGCCGGATTTGGCGGAGTGCTGCTGATTGTGCAGCCGGGCGGCGAGGGGTTCAGCCTCTACGCGCTGGCGGCGCTTCTGGCCGTGGCGCTGGTTACCGCCCGCGATCTCATCACCAGACGGCTGAGCCGTGACGTGCCGTCGATGGGTGTGGCCGTGATCACCGCTGCGGCGGTGGGCATGTTCGGGGGCGTGATGTCGATTGGCGAACCGTGGCGGCAGGTCGATCTTGAGGCGGGCATTCTTGTCCTTGCGGCCTCGACCGTCATCATCGCGGCCTATCTTTTCTCGATCATGGTGATGCGCGTGGGCGAGATCGGGTTTGTGGCACCGTTTCGCTACACCTCGCTGGTCTGGGCCCTTTTTCTCGGCTGGCTGGTTTTCGATGAATGGCCGGACAATCTGACGCTGTTGGGCAGCGCGATCGTTGTGGCGACAGGGCTTTTCACGTTATGGCGCGAACAGGTGACCGCGAAACGGGCGCTGCGGGTTGCGCAGCCTGCAAAACCTGCCCCCGGGCGCTGTTGACAGCCTATCCGATTCCTCCTATACCGCGCGCCACTTGGCAGGGCTGCGTGTAGCGCCCGGATGCCAGACATACAGATTTGAGTGGCCATGATCCGGGCGGTTTGAATGCCCCGATCCTCTGGGAATTCCACCGCGGCGTCCTCCAGGTAGGGAAAGGGCGCATGCGGTTTTGGTGTTTTCGTCATGTGACGTGGCGCCAGTTGACATGAACGAGCAAGACGGGGAACCGAATGCCGACGATCCAACAGCTGATCCGCAAACCGCGGCAGCCCAAAATAAAACGCTCCAAGTCGCAGCACCTGGAAGCCTGTCCGCAGAAACGCGGTGTTTGTACGCGCGTCTACACCACGACCCCGAAGAAGCCGAACTCGGCGATGCGGAAAGTGGCCAAGGTGCGCCTGACGAACGGCTACGAGGTCATCAGCTATATCCCCGGTGAGAGCCATAACCTTCAGGAACACTCGGTGGTTCTGATCCGTGGCGGCCGTGTGAAGGACCTTCCCGGTGTGCGCTACCACATCCTGCGCGGTGTTCTGGATACCCAGGGTGTCAAAGACCGCCGTCAGCGCCGTTCGAAATACGGCGCCAAGCGCCCCAAGTAAGAGGAAACTGCGATGTCCCGCCGTCACGCCGCCGAGAAGCGCGAAGTTCTGCCCGATGCCAAGTTCGGCGATCGGGTCCTGACGAAATTCATGAACAACCTGATGGTCGACGGCAAGAAATCCGTCGCCGAACGCATCGTCTATAACGCGTTTGACCGGGTTGAGGAAAAGCTGAAGCGCGCGCCTGTGGAAGTGTTCCACGAAGCGCTCGACAACATCAAACCCGCGTTGGAGGTTCGCTCCCGCCGGGTGGGTGGCGCCACCTATCAGGTGCCCGTCGAGGTGCGCCCCGAGCGCCGTGAGGCGCTGGCGATCCGCTGGCTGATCAACGCCAGCCGCTCGCGCAACGAAAACACCATGGAAGAGCGTCTGGCGGGCGAACTGATCGACGCCGTGAACTCGCGCGGTTCCGCGGTGAAGAAGCGTGAAGACACTCACAAGATGGCAGATGCCAACAAGGCATTCTCCCACTACCGCTGGTAATTTGCCGGCTCCGCCCGGCGTATGCACAATTTCTGTCTGAGGACTGAACCAAATGGCTCGCGACTATCCGCTCGACCGCTACCGTAACTTCGGGATCATGGCCCATATCGACGCAGGAAAGACGACCTGCAGCGAGCGGATCCTGTATTACACGGGCAAATCCCACAACATCGGCGAGGTGCATGACGGCGCCGCGACGATGGACTGGATGGAGCAGGAGCAGGAGCGCGGGATCACCATCACCTCGGCTGCCACCACCACCTTCTGGGAGCGGACCGAGGACGGCAAGACGCCGGATACCGAAAAGCATCGCCTGAACATCATCGACACCCCCGGTCACGTGGATTTCACCATCGAGGTGGAGCGGTCGCTGGCGGTGCTCGACGGGGCGGTCGCGGTGCTGGATGCAAATGCCGGTGTCGAGCCGCAGACTGAAACCGTGTGGCGCCAGGCCGATCGCTACAAGGTTCCGCGGATCGTCTTCGTCAACAAGATGGACAAGATCGGCGCGGATTTCTTCAACTGTGTCCACATGATTCAGGATCGCACGGGCGCCATTCCCGCCCCGGTCCAGATCCCGATCGGGGCCGAGAACGAGCTCGAAGGCATTGTCGACCTGATCACCATGGAAGAATGGGTCTGGGCGGGCGAAGATCTCGGCGCATCCTGGGAAAAGCGCCCGATCCGTGACAGCCTGAAGGCGACGGCCGAGGAATGGCGCGGCAAGCTTATCGAGACCGCGGTCGAGATGGATGACGACGCGATGATGGCGTATCTGGAGGGTGAGGAGCCCGACGTCGAAACGCTTCGCAAGCTGATCCGCAAAGGCACGCTCGGCATCAAGTTCATTCCCGTGCTCTGTGGTTCGGCCTTCAAGAACAAGGGCGTGCAGCCCCTGCTCAACGCGGTCATCGACTTCCTGCCGAGCCCGCTCGATGTGGTCGATTACATGGGCTTCAAACCCGGCGACGAAACCGAGACGCGGGACATTCCGCGCCGCGCCGATGACAACATGGCCTTCTCGGGCCTTGCCTTCAAAATCATGAACGACCCGTTTGTCGGCTCGCTGACCTTCACCCGGATCTATTCGGGCAAGCTCAAGAAGGGCGACACGATGCTCAACTCCACCAAGGGGAAGAAAGAGCGCGTGGGCCGGATGATGATGATGCATTCGAACAACCGCGAAGAGATCGACGAGGCGTTTGCCGGCGACATCATCGCGCTGGCGGGCCTGAAGGATACGACGACCGGCGATACGCTCTGCGACGTGAACGATCCCGTCGTGCTGGAAACCATGACCTTCCCCGATCCGGTGATTGAGATCGCGGTCGAGCCCAAGACCAAAGCCGACCAGGAGAAGATGTCTCAAGGTCTGGCCCGTCTGGCCGCCGAGGACCCCTCCTTCCGGGTGGAGACCGATCTGGAATCCGGTCAGACCATCATGAAGGGCATGGGCGAATTGCATCTCGACATCCTGGTCGACCGCCTGAAGCGCGAGTTCAAGGTCGAGGCCAATATCGGTGCACCGCAAGTGGCCTATCGCGAGACCATCGGCCACGAGGTGGAGCATACCTATACCCACAAGAAACAGTCGGGTGGCTCCGGTCAGTTCGCCGAGGTCAAGCTGATCATTTCGCCGACCGAGCCGGGCGAAGGATACTCTTTCGAAAGCCGGATCGTGGGCGGTGCGGTGCCGAAGGAATATATCCCCGGTGTGGAGAAGGGCATCAAATCGGTCATGGACAGCGGTCCTCTCGCCGGTTTCCCGGTGATCGACTTCAAGGTCGCGCTTGTCGACGGCAAGTTCCATGACGTGGACTCTTCGGTTCTGGCCTTTGAAATCGCCGCCCGCATGGGTATGCGCGAAGGCATGAAGAAAGCCGGCGCGAAGCTTCTGGAGCCGATCATGAAGGTCGAGGTCGTGACGCCCGAGGATTACACTGGCGGCATCATCGGCGATCTGACCTCGCGTCGCGGTCAGGTGACCGGGCAGGAGCCTCGCGGCAACGCCATTGCGATCGCCGCTATGGTGCCGCTGGCCAATATGTTCGGCTATATCAACACCTTGCGGTCGATGTCTTCGGGCCGCGCGCAGTTCACCATGCAGTTCGATCATTACGACCCGGTCCCGCAGAACATCAGCGAAGAGATCCAGTCGCAATACGCATAGACCCGGGATGGCGGGGAGTTCCCCGCCCTACCGACCACCCGTAGGGCGGGGTTGACCCCGCCACCCAGACAGAAAGACAGGAGGCCATCATGGCGAAGGAAAAGTTTGAGCGTTCGAAACCGCATGTGAACATCGGGACGATTGGTCATGTTGACCACGGCAAGACGACGCTGACGGCGGCGATCACGAAGCAGTTCGGCGATTTTCAGGAT
>NZ_RCNT01000014.1 GCF_003688285.1 Rhodophyticola porphyridii | reverse complement strand
ATCACCGCCCACACTCGAGCCTCGACGGGCTCACCCCTTGGGAGTATCACAAACGGTCAGAAGAGGACCAAACCCTGAACAGAGCTAACCTATAAACGCGGACTCCAAGGGGAGCAGGTCATATCCCCGCGCGTAGCCTGTCTCAAGCTCAGCGCGCTTTGCGTAGTCGAGTGCTCGTTCCAATATAGCTATCATTTCCCGTTCATTCATTAACGCGGATTCCTCACTACGCTTGGCTCGCTCACCGGCCACCGCGTTCGTATTCCACCATCTGGACCAACCACGACTTCGATTTCAATGCCATCAACGACACCGCCTACGCGAACTCCGCCCGGGGTTCGGGTCGGCCCCCTCACATCACCGTTAGTCGCCACCTCCTCAATCACGCCCAAAATCTCATCATCTGACATGCTTGGAGGAAACTCTGATTTCCCGGGACGCCCTGTCCCCGCACGATGGCCATCACAGGTCCTGTCCCCATCGAGAATATGCTCGGCCCTCCCCTCCGGAAAATGCAAGTCCTCCGGGTTGTACGGACGCTCAAGGTCATCTTTTTCAGTATCATCTTCTTGGCTTACATCGTTTCCATCCCCACTCTGTTCATCGCAACGCCCGTTGCGACCGCCGCGCCTGTTATGAGGGAGGCGCGGATGGCGTTCGCGAGGTTCAAAACGCCGCCTCCGATGATGCCGACCGCACCCCGGGCGGTTTGCGTCGTGCCGCGGGCCAGGTTTCCGTATTGGCCGGCCTGGGTCAACCCACTCGGATCCGTCCAGTTGCACAGATCGTTCTCCACATAGGCGTATAGGTTGAAGTCGCCGGACGCGAAGCCGATGGGATCACGCTGCAGGAACTGGCCGGTAACCCGATACGAGCGAGGTCCGAAGGTCTTCCTCTCAGCCAGCGCCCTCGCGGCCACTGTCATCTATTGGTTATGGGTCCTGGCCCTGGAATAGGCTGTTCGAACAAACGGATGAGCTGGACTGACGCTGTCCCTGCTATACTCCTACACCGCTCAGAAGCTTCACAAGAGAACTGATGCCGGGTTCGTCCTCTAGGGACCTTACCTGCGTTATTGCCTTCTCAGCTCGCTCGCGGGTGAGGACCCTTGCAGCACAATCGCAGAACTTCTCGCCGAGCTCTCCCCAACTGAGCGGATTGCGAGGTCCACCCCGGTAGTGGTCTTCGGAGCGCTGAATGTAGCATCGGCTATCGCGCGTCCAGAGCTCGATTTCGAAGACGATCCGACCTTTTCCAAGCGCAGCGATCTCCGGATCGAGCATGGCTTCGACCTTGCGTTGCAGCATCTGGCATTCCTCGGAGCCGACGAATTCGTCGGAGAATTCGGATAGGCCCGCCGTCCGACGTAGGATGATCGCGGCCATCTGGAATGGAACGCAGAATTTCCCCTCCAACGCAGTCGTCGCATGGTCGATCCTCAAAGGCCCAGGGTTGATGACGTTTGGACCCGTTCGGATGATCACGCGATCAACGTCTTCACCCTCAATGCCATGTTCGATGACCAACGTCTTCATGGCATCCATACCGGGATGACCGACCACGCCGGATGGATAGGGCTTCACCGATGTACCAGGATCGAGCAAAGCCCAAGGCTGTCCAAGGCGATCAAACAGCCGATCCGGCGCGAATCCACCGCCGAAAGCTTCGAAGAAGCCACGTCCGGCTTCGAAGGCCCGTGCGGGTCCGTCGAACCCAAGGCGCGCCAGCCTGGCCGCTGTCACGCCGGTTTCTGAGGCCCGACCCACGTTCAGCGGTTTCGACATCGTGCCGTGATTGACACCAAGCCCCGCCGACATGGTGGCCGCGATCGCGAGCGCGTGGCGGATCTGTTCCTCGTCGAGGCCCATCAGTTTGGCCGCGGTGACTGTCGAGCCGAAGACCCCAATGGTGCCGCTGCTGTGAAACCCACGCCCGCCTGCGAAATGCTCAGGTGCTATGGCCTCGGCGATCTTGACCTGCACATCGAAGCCTAGTGCAAAAGCAGTCAGAAGCTCGCGCCCCGACGCCCCTACGACCTCGCCCACTGCAAGACCGGAACAAAGCGGCTGCATTGTGGGGTGGATGAGGACCGAGCGGTCTTTCTTGAGTGAAAGCGCGGTGTCGTCCCAGTCGAGCGCATGTCCCGCGACGCCATTGGCAAGCGCAACGAGATGCGCAGGCGCCCTAAGACTCCCTGCGCCAAGGGTAGCGGCCTCTTCTTTCCCGGCGATTTCAGTCAGGTAGGATCGAGCAATCTGCGCGCAGGGCTCGGTCGAACCCGCAAGCATGACGCCTGTGCCGTCCACGATGCAGCGCTTAGCGACTTCGACGACATCCTTTGGAAGGTCATCGAAATCAGTGCCTGCGACGAAGTCGGCAATGCTACCACTGACGGTTTTTTCCACGCTCATTTCCATGTCAGTGTACTTCGTTCGAGGCTGGAACTGATAGCGCAGGCGGCGGAAAGGTCCGCCACGGAGAAATCCTCTTCTAGGCACATGGTGATTAGCCGTTCGCCGCCGTCCCGCAGGAGCGGCGCCAAGATGTCTCTGGCCTTCGCCGCAACTTCTTCCGCGCACATCTGATCGTCGGGCGTGCCGCGGACGACTTTTGCGTGGTGGCGACGCTCCTCCCCGTTCGCCATGCGAACGGCGACGATCGACTGACGTTCAGGCTTGGCGTGGGTGAGCGCTTCATCCGAGACGAGGCGGATCTTCTGGCGCAGCGCGAGAATTTCAGGGTCCTGCATCAGAGCGGTGTCGTGTGATGCAGCAAAGCTGACCGGGCCTCGCAATGTCGCAAGCGCAACGAGGTGCTGCGCGCAGACCGCCGGCATGTGTTTATCATCCACGACGTGGATGCGGTTCGAAGGAAGATGCACCACGATCTCCGCGATGGCGTCGGACGGCGTCGGCGTTCGGTCGAAAACCTCGCTCACGGCATCCAGTACGGATTGCAGAGGTGAGCCGACCGACCATTTCTTGATCGTCGAGTGCGCGACCTCGAACCGGCTGCCAAGCCCATCGGTCAGCGCCTCAGGCATCGGGTTTTCGGCATATGCTTCAAGGTAGCTACGTGGCCCGGTCAACGGATGGTCGGGTGCCGTCATACCGGCCTTGGCCAAGAGCGCCGCGAAGACACCGTTCCGCGCACTCTTCGCACCGAAGTCAAACGCCTTTTCAACATGGTCAGGATCGCGGTTCCAGTAGGACAGCCCCGAGGCTTGCTGGACAGTGAAGGACAGAAGCGCCTCCGATTGCTCCGCGGACAAACCCATCAGGGCGCCCGATGACGCCGCAGCGCCGAAGAGCGTGCCGAAAGAATGGGTCGAAAAGTTCGTCGTGCGCGGGTTGGTGAACCCAAGCGCGATCGTGGAGCGTGCCCCTACGTCATAGCCAAGTGCGATGGCACGCAGAAGCACGTCAGACGTGGCGCCGCGGCCCTCCCCTACAGCGAGCGCTGCTGGAACGACGCCACAGCCGGGATGAAACCGACCGCGAACATGGCTGTCATCGGTCTCGTCGGCATGAGCCGCCATGGCATTGGCGAAGGCTGCATATTCTAAGGTGCTCTGCCGAGTGTCACCGAGAAGCGTGGCACCGCGCATCTCGCCCATACTTTCAACGAAGCGGTAGCCGAAGGCACCCGCGGCGAGGAAACGACCCGATAGTATTGCCGCCAGCGTGTCGAGGAGGTGGCAGCGGGTACGAAGGGCGACCGCACTAGGCAGGGCCGCGTCACAGGCCGAGGCGATGTAATCCGCCAAAACAGTTTCGGCGCTTTTTGCGCCCGTGGTCGGATCTGGGTGGGACGGATGGTTCATGCTCTCTCCCTCGTCACTGCAGCGGCCATGGAAGATCGACGCCTAGGTACCCCTGCAAGAGGCCGGTTGGATACCGTAGTGTCAGTTGATCGGACAGGATCCCAAGGAAGAGCACGAATGCAATTGCTCCAAGGGCTGCGAAATGGCTCTTCACTTCCGCCCATTTCCACAGGAACAGGAAGATGAAGAGTGCGATGCCTAGCACGTAGCCGACGAGGGACGAGAGAAGGAGCATCCCCAAGAGCAGGCCCAGAAAAAACTCGGCGGAGCGACATTCATCGCCCGGCGCACCGCTCCCGTGCTCAGCATCGAAGAACGTCGCTCCGGGCGTGCGACGAAACGCCATGTTCAGTCCCAGCGGAACGAGGCAGGCCAGTCCAACGCAGGCGGCGACTGTCGGGTAAAGCCCGGTGAGTTGGTTGTAGGACTGAGCATCCAGGAGGATGTAGAGCGTGAAGGCTACCACACCGGCGAAAAACACCCACTGCGGCCCTAGACCAGTCGATTTGTAGGGGGAGTCCTCTGTCATCGGGTCGTGATGCGTCGTCTTGTAGAACACGGCCGCTGCAACCGACAGGAGAGTCAGG
This sequence comes from Rhodophyticola porphyridii, assembly GCF_003688285.1. Taxonomy (GTDB): domain Bacteria; phylum Pseudomonadota; class Alphaproteobacteria; order Rhodobacterales; family Rhodobacteraceae; genus Rhodophyticola; species Rhodophyticola porphyridii. The sequence goes on along the minus strand of NZ_RCNT01000014.1, from coordinate 23,509 downwards.
ATCAGCAACACGATCACAACGGGACGCTGCAGGAACGTAGCGCCGTAGAGCGCAACCGTCTGATACACGGAGGACTCGACATTCTCGGCAAGAACGAAGCCGATGAGCAGTGCGGGACGCGGCCAGCCGAAGCGCTTCATGTACACGCCGAGTACGCTCAAGAGGAACAGCGCTATTAGGTCACCCCAGCCGCGAGTCGCCTGGAATGCGGCGAAGAAGATAATTCCAAACATGAAAGGGGCGAGCAGGACGTAACGGACGGTGGTCAACTTCGCGATCTGGGGTGCGAGTACAAAGGCAATGCCCGCGCCTAAGACGTTGGCCAGTGCAAGAGACCAGATGATCACATACACAAGGTCCAGGTGGTCAGTGACCATTTCAACGCCGGGATCGATCCCGATGATGAGAAGGCCGCCGAGAAGGATGGCCATGGATCCCGACCCCGGGATGCCGAGAAGCAGCGTGGGGACAAGGGCTCCGCCCTCCTTAGCGTTGTTTGCCGACTCGGGTGCGACAACACCTCGAACGTCGCCGGTGCCGTATTTTTCACGGTTTTTGGTTGTTTGGATGGCGTGGCCATAAGCGATCCAGTCCACTACGCTGCCGCCGAGGCCCGGCAGTGCACCCACGATGCAGCCGATGACGGCGCAGCGCAGCGACAGCCACCAGTTGGACGCCCAATCACGCAAACCCTTGAGCCATCCACTGCCAAGCTTGCCCGTTTGCGAGATCGTCGATTGACGGCGCAGAAGGTCGATAATTTCGGGCGTGGCGAACATTGCCAAACCAACGATGACCAGTGGCAATGGATCGAGGAGATAGTCGGTTCCGAAGGTCGCGCGCTGCACCCCGGATAGCGGCGCCGCGCCGAGCGCCCCCAGCATCAGGCCGAGGGCACAGGCCGCAAGGCCCTTCCAAACATTGATCCCCGTTAGAATACCGACCATCGATAAGGCCAGCACAACGAGCATGAACTGTTCGCCAAATCCGATCGACAAGATGATGGGTTTTGCGGCGACAACGGCAAAAGAAAGGACAAATGCGCCAAAGATGCCGCCGAATAGTGAGGATACAAACGCCGCGGACAGCGCACGGGTCCCTTCGCCGCGCTTTGCCATGGGAAAACCGTCCATAACGGTCGCTTGTGAACCGGAGGTGCCTGGAATACCCATCAACACCGATGGAAAAGTGTCTGACGTAGTCGTGACCGCTGTCAGTCCGATCATCATGGCCAAGGCGGGGGTGGGGTCCATACCGAAGACGAATGGCAGGAGGAGTGCAAGGCCGGCAGTTCCGCCCAGCCCTGGTAGGATACCGACCAAAAGCCCCATCACGACGCCGGCAATCAGTGCGAGCAGCGTCGTAGGATCGGAAAGCTGCGACAGGGCAACAAGGGCAGCGTCAAGCATGAAGGTCCCCAGATCGGAGGATGAGCAGGAATTTCGGTAAAATACCGACACGATCTACTTGGGGTGCCTGCGCCAATCATGTGGCGCAGGCACCTCGACTGGCCATTAAGTCAGTCGAGGGAGGTATCATAGTTCTCCATCAGAAAAGCGTTCGCCCAGTCGCGGACCTCGGGGTCCATGGACGTACCCGCAGCGATCGCACGCTGGGTCTCCGAACCAAAGTTGAGAGGCATTGAGCCCACCTCGCGAGGCAAAGCCGCCACGACCTCGGGATCCTGCAGGACCGCCTGCATTGCCGTGATATAGGCGTCCCGGATGGGGTCCGGAGTTCCAGGCGGCAGCATGATGGCCTTGGATATCATCACCTTAGCGTTCATCAGCGCCTGTTGCAGCTGATAGCCGAGGCCACTCGGCGCTTCGCCGATGGCGGCTTCGTAAAACTCTTGGAAGGTTGGAACATCGGGTAGGTCCGGATCTTCGAGCAGACTGCCGTCCTCGCCGATCACGCCGTATGTCCAGATTGGATTCACGGTCGGGTCGTCACCCCAGTCACCGGTGTAGGATCGGATATTGTCGGTGTTCAGGTTCATTTCGCCGCGCAGGAAAGCGGCTTCCGCATCGGAAGAGCTGAGGCCGAAGATCACCCGTGCGTCGATGCCCAGTAGGTGAAGCGAAACAAGGTCCAGCATCTCGGCCGAAATCGGGGTTTCCAACCCGAAGCGGATGTCCGCGTTGATCAGCGCCTCATGGTCAGCGGCCGGATCTGTGCCGCCCACACCAAGTTCCTCGGTGATGCCGTAGATGGTGGCCCCCCTAGCAAAGCCGGTAATCGCAACCCAATCATTGGGGTCGTATTCCGCGACGTTCGATCCCAGGAGTACGGGCAGAAATGTCGATGTCGAGGCCATGATCAGCGTCGTGCCGTCGTTCGGCGCATCGGTATGGAATGCGTTTGCTGCTGTCACGGAACCGCCGCCCGGCTGGTTCAGTACTATGATGTTAGGGTTGCCCGGAAGGTGTTCGGTCAGCGTGGATGCAAGGAGACGGGTCAAACGGTCAGTGCCGCCGCCTTCGCTGAACGGCACAATCCAGGTGACCGTTTCGCCCTCAAGGCTGAAGTCCTGCGCGATGGAATGGGTCGGGGCGAGCATCGCCGCCGCAGCCATGCCAAGCGCAACGCGCCGGGTGAAAGGTATCATGTGTGGGTCCTCCCTCTATGGCGGCAAGCGGTCCTCCACCACGTCCGCCGGAATTTTGGTAATGCAGATGCTGTCATTCCTTGATAGCTTCCACAAACTCAAAAAAATCAAATATTGATGAGATTTGGGAATATGTAAGCCGTCATGCAGATAAAACTCGACGATCTTCAAGCGTTTGTCGCCGTTTCCGAATTCGGCGGTTTCGCCCGTGCGGCCGATGAACTGAACATCACGCAGTCGGCCCTGTCGCGGCGAATCAAGAAACTGGAGGAGGCGCTCGGTGCACGTTTGCTGGACCGAACGACCCGCCGCGTATCGGTTTCAATGGTAGGCCAGGAGTTCCTGCCTGAGGCCCAGCGCATCGTGGAGGAATTCAACAAGTCGCTGAGCGATATCCGTGATCTTATACAAGTTCGCACGGGTACCGTTTCCGTCGCCAGCAACATGACGCTGGCCGACACGCTCTTGCCCGAGGTGATCGCCAAGTTCAAAGCCGAGGGTCCGAATGTCCGGGTGCGCCTGAGTGTGAGTTCCAGCCCCGGCGCGTTGGAACGTGTGCTTCGCCGGGAGGCCGAACTTGCCATTGCGCAATTCGGTGAAGGACATCCCGACCTGGATTTCGAACCGCTTTTCGAAGATCGCTTCGTACTGATCAGCCATCGGGATCACCCTCTTGCAGGCGCGTCAAACCTGACTTGGCAGGACGTGGCGCAGCACAACTTCATCAAAATGCGTGCGGGCAGCGGCACGGCAAACCTTTTGGAACGCTCGCTGGGCGACAAGATCCGGTTCTTGTCTGGAGATCTTGAGGTTGGCCACTTCAACGCACTTCTTGGTTTCGTGGGGCATAACCTCGGCGTCTCGGCGGTCCCGACTCTAGTGCAACTCAAGCGTCTCGATCTCGCTCTCGTGGCGACTCCGATCTCCGATCCCGTCATCAGCCGAAGCCTTGGCGTCGTGACCTACAAAGGAAGGTCCCTCTCGCCTGCGGGCGAGCTACTTCGCCGGATAAGTCGGGAGGTGCTGGGCCGCGCGGTACCCGAACTTTTGGCCGGCGTGAAGCATGAAACTGATTAACCGCAGAGAGCGACGATACCAAGATGGAGCACCTGTTTAACGTGCCGTTTTCGGGGGGCGAGTTGTTACTCGTCGCCGGCGCGGCGTTCCTTTCAGCCTTTGTCAGCGGCGTCGCGGGCTTCGGTGGGTCTTTTGTCCTCGCAATCGTCCTGACGCCCATCATCGGTCCGCGCGCGGTCGTTCCGGCCATCGCTGTCTACGCCCTCTGCGCCAATGTCGGGCGTGTCTACATCTACCGGCGCGAAATCCACTGGCGGTTCGCGTTCCAGTTCATTCTGTCTTCCCTGCCTGGCCTCGCGATAGGCGCGGCCATCCTAAAGACGCTGCCAGAATTTGCCCTTTTGGCTGTGTTCGGTGTGGCGCTTCTCTCTGCTGTGCCGTTGCGGCGGTTCCTCAAACGGACGCAGTTCGAGCCCGGCATAAGCACAATCGTCGCGATCGGCTTCGTTTTTGGCGCGGCCAGCGGTACGGCCGTTGGATCGGGTATGTTCGTGATCGCAGCATTGAACACATTCGGGCTTCACGGGGCGGCATTGCTCGGCACCGACGCGGTGATCGGTATTACGAACGCCGTCACGCGAGTGGTGACGTTCTGGTGGCTCGATCTGCTCGACGCGCGTTTGGCGATCATTGGTCTTACGATGGGTGCGGTCGCCCTGCCGGCAACCTGGTTGGCCAGCGGGTTAGTGCGCCGGATGGATCAAACCCTGCATTCAAGGATCATCGAGGCCATAATCATCTTCGCGGGCCTCAGTTTTCTGGTGAGTGCATTCTTCGGAAGCTAGGCGGGGTGGTCATCAGCCCATCTCGCGCCGCAAATTCGGATGCACTCGATCAGGGAGGCGGCTGCAGCGCTGTCCCTTTGCCCCGCCCGTCGAAGGAGACCTATGGGGCGGGAGATATTGGGGCCTGCCATGTGCCTCCAGGCGATATCATTACCCTCCCGCATTGCCATCGCCGAGAGCGGCAGCGGCGCCACCCCCACGCCAGCAGCCACCAGATTGAGCGCGGTGGTGGATCGCCCGACCTCGTAGGTCCAACGCACCGGCAATTTGGTCCGTGCCAGGGCTTCGTCGATCAGCAGGCGGTTGCCCGTACCCCGCGCTGGCAGGATCAACGGCTCCCCCGACAAGTCCGACCACGCCACTTCCGTCTGCTGGCAGCGCGGATGCTCTGACGCGAGGGCCAAGACCATCGGATCACTAAGCACCAGTTCAAACTCGATCGCCGGCTCCAGAAGCGGAATCGAGCACACCCCGAAATCGACCTCGCCCGTCGCCACGGCCTCCGCAACCTCGTTGGCCGCGAGGTCGAGAATGCGAACACGCGTGCCCTGGTGATCGCCGCGGAACCGGCGCAGAGCGGGCGCGACAAGGCCCGAGACCACAGTGGGGATCGTCGCCAGTGTCACGCTCTGTGCCCGCTGATGCGCGAAAGCCGCGTTTTCATCGCGCATGGCGCGTGTGGTTTCCTTGACCTCGTCTAGGATCGCCTCCGCGCGCTGCCGCAGGCGCTTGGCCGCGAGGGTCGGCCTGACATCGCGTGTCGTTCGCTCGAAAAGAGTTGAACCTAGGGCGGTTTCCAGCTTCTGCACCCGCCGCGTAACCGAGGATTGAGACAGGCTCAGACGTTCTGACGCGCCGTGAAAGGACCCGGTTTCCATGACCGCGAGGAAGGATTCGAGATCCATGAAGTCAAAATTAATCCGCATACTGCATCAATCTTTCCAAAAGATGCATTAGTCAAATCAAACTTCGGTTGCTAGCAAAGGCCAGCAGGGATCATTCCATGACCGACAGCTTTGACATCGCGGTAATCGGCGGCGGCAACGCGGCGCTTTGCGCGGCCATAACGGCCGCCGAAGCGGGCGCGCGCGTTCTTATTCTGGAAGCCGCGCCCAAGCCCTATCGCGGCGGAAACTCCCGTCACACTCGGAACTTCCGTTGCATGCATTCCCGGCCACTCGGCCCTCTGACAGACAGCTACAGCGAACAGGAATACTTTGACGATCTCATCAAGGTGACCGGGGGCAAGACCAACGAAAACCTGGCGCGTCTGGCGATTCGCGGGTCCGAGGAATGCTTGCCATGGATGGAGGAGCGCGGCGTTCGGTTCCAGCCGTCTTTGTCGGGGACTCTGTCGTTGTCGCGGACAAACGCATTCTTCCTTGGGGGCGGCAAGGGCCTCGTGAACGCCTACTACCGCACCGCCGCAGCCCTTGGCATCGAGGTCCGCTATGAGGCGCCGGTTACGCATCTGGATGTCGAGGACGGCAAGATCAACGGCATTGAGTTCACCCAGAACGGCACAACCCACCGGGTGTCCCCCAAGGCCGTTGTCGTGGCCTCGGGCGGGTTTCAGGCGGATACAGACTGGCTCGCGCGGGCTTGGGGGCCGGCGGCGAAGAACTTCCTGATCCGTGGAACCCCCTACAACCGCGGCGTCGTTCTGGCCGATCTTCTTGAGCAAGGCGTCGAGCAGGTCGGTGATCCGACCCAATGCCACGCCGTTGCCATCGACGGGCGGGCGCCAAAATTCGATGGCGGGATCGTCACGCGCCTCGACTGCGTCCCATTCTCCATCGTAGTGAACAAGGACGCTGAGCGGTTCTACGATGAAGGTGAGGATGTCTGGCCCAAGCGCTACGCGATCTGGGGACGCCTTGTGGCCGCGCAACCCGAACAGGTCGGCTACGTCATCATCGATGCCAAGTCACTGGAATTGTTCATGCCGTCGGTCTTCCCGCCCATCAAGGCGGACACTCTGGAGGATCTGGCCGGCAAACTCAATCTACCCGCCGACAGGCTCTGCGCAACGGTGGAGGAGTTCAATGCAGCCTGCGGCGATACCAGCGCCTTCCACCCCACCGAACTGGACAGTGTTGCGACGTCGGGCCTGACCCCGCCCAAGACAAATTGGGCCCGCCCGATCACCGAGGCGCCATTCTACGGCTACACGCTCAGAACCGGGGTGACCTTTACCTATCTCGGCCTGAAGGTCAACGAGAACGCGCAGTGCAGCATTGGCAATCGGCCCATGTCAAACCTCTGGGCTGCGGGCGAGACCATGGCAGGCTCGATCCTTGGGCAGGGTTATCTCGCCGGCTTCGGCATGACGATCGGAACCGTCTTTGGACGCATCGCCGGTCGGGAGGCGGTGGCCCATGCAAATTGATCTGATCCAGGAAGCCCGCCGTCAGGCCGAAATCTGCAACGCTTGCCGCTACTGCGAGGGCTACTGCTCCGTCTTTCCTGCTCTGCATCGCGAACGGGTGTTCGCGGATGGCGACATCACGCAACTGGCAAACCTCTGCCACAACTGCCGTGGCTGTTATTACGCCTGCCAGTATACCGCCCCTCACGAGTTCGATTTGAACCTGCCAAAAGCACTGGCAGAGGTGCGGCAGGACAGCTGGAAGGCTTATGCCTGGCCCGCCGGACTTGCGAAGCTCTTCGATCGCTCGGGCGTGGCTATTGCCGTTGGTCTTGTGCTTGGCTTCGCGCTCCTTTTCTTGTTGGCGCAGGCCCTGCGCCCCGAAAGTGGCAAAGGGTTCTACGCCTACATGTCGCACAGCCTGATGGTGGCAGTATTTACACCTGCCTTCCTGCTGCCGCTTGCAGCCATTGCCCTTTCGCTGCGGAGCTATTGGCAGAGTGTCGGTGGCGGTCGCCTTACGTTGGGCGACGTCTGGTCGGCAACCCGGTCTGCCGGGCGGATGAAGAACCTTGAAGGTGGCCATGGTGATGGCTGCAATTTCGAGGATGAGGACCGATTTTCGCAGGCCCGCCGACATTTCCATCAGGCGACGCTCTACGGCTTCCTGATGTGCTTCGCCTCCACTTCGAGCGGTACGGTACTGCATTACGGCTTCGGGCTTGAGGCGCCTTATGGCCTCTTCAGCCTGCCCAAACTATTCGGTGTGCCTGGGGGGGTCCTCTTGTGTCTTGGGACCGCCGGGCTGGCCTGGCTAAAGACCAGAGCCGATCCGAACCTGGGTGCGCCCGCGGCGTGGGGGGGTGAGATGGCTTTCGTTCTGCTGTTGTTCTTTGTCAGTTTGTCGGGGCTGTTGCTCTATGCCGCGACCGGAACCGTGGCCGCTGGCCTGCTTCTCCCGCTGCATCTAGGTGCCGTACTCACCTTTTTTCTGCTCACACCCTATTCAAAAATGGCCCACGGTTTTTTCCGAATGACGGCTATGGCACGCGAAGCGATGCTGGCGCGCGAGGCGCGTAAGCAATGAGCGTGTTTGCGCGCAATCAGGATGAGGGATGCCTTAGGGTGCCCGCGTTGTCCACGCCCAGCGCGATACGCCTTTCCCGACCGCAGAACAGGCCCGCCATGCCTTTAGCCAGATGCCTGCCACACCTGCCTTGGCCTATCGCGCGACACGTACGGCAACATGGGCAAAACCCGCGCCGTGATCAAGGACCCCTTCACCAGAGCAGGCCTGCCACCCCTCGTCTCGAACGCAAGCGCCATCAGCGCCCGCGCCCCCTGGGCTCGCGCCATGGTGTTCTCCTGGGGTTGTCGGGATCAGCCGAACGGATCGGCCGTGGAATAGTGCAGCACCACCGGGATCACGGCGGCCTTCAGGCTGGCCGCGCCCTCGACTGGCAGATCGACCGGCCTCGGCGCTTCCGACTCGCCCCAGTCGTAGAGCCCGCCAAGCGTCCGGTCGGCGGCGAGCGCCGCGCCGATGCTGGCGGTCAGCGTATCGAAAGCGACTTAGGTGCCCCTAGTTTCCTAGACACCTGCCTCCATCAGTTTCTGCTGTCTTATTTAAAGTCAACGGGCGACAGCATGCCGTTGTTCGTGTGTTTGCGTTTCGGGTTGTAAAATAGTTCGATGTACTCGAACACATGCGGCATTGCGGGTCGGTTAGGTCTGACGCCTGATCCGCTCCCGCTTCAGCAACTGGAAGAAGCTTTCGGCGACCGCGTTGTCGTGACAATTGCCTCGTCTGCTCATGCTCGGTTCCAGGTTATGCTGGCGCAGGAATGTCTGCCACTCCCGGCTGGTGAGTTGGGAACCCTGGTCCGAGTGGACCATCATGACCCTACCTGCGGGCTTTCGTCGCCAGACGGCCATCAGCAGTGCCTGCAGGGCGAGGTCGGTGGTCATGCGGGATTGGGCAGACCAGCCGACGACCCGGCGCGAGAACAGGTCGATGACGACGCAGAGAGACAGCCAGCCTTCATGGGTCTTGATGTACGTGATGTCGGTCACCCAGACCTGGTCAGGTGCCGCCGCCTCGAACTTTTGTTCCAGCCTGTTCTCGGCAACCACGGCAGGCTTGCCGCCGTAGCGGCCAGGGCGGCGTCTGTAGCCAACCTGCGCCGCGATCCCGGCCTGCGATGCCAGCCGCGCCACTCGGTTCTCCGAGATGCTCTCGCCTGATCGCGCAGATCGCCCGTCAGCTTGCGATAGCCGTAGACCTTGCCGCTGTCGGCCCAGGCTTGCCGGATCAGCTCCGTCTGACGCGCATCCTCCTGCGCTCGGTGGCTTAACGGTTCCTTGAGCCATGCATAGAATCCGGAGAAGTGCACCCGGCACATGGCCCGGACGCCGAACTCCTCGCGATGCGCCCGGATGAAGGCGTACTTCATTGGGACCCGCGCGCGACGTACGCGCTCGTCCATTGTCCTCGGACCATGTATGGATGGCTCCGGCGTGACAAAGGTTTCGGTGATCTGTGGCGACTGGTCGGGTGCGGCCATGTGTTCGGCGTCTAAGTTGCGGTTCTGCCCGCGCGCCATGATGAAGTCCACGGTGGCGAGGGTCCCAATCAATAGCACGCGCTCGAAGGCGCTCCGGTCCGAACGGGGTGTTCTTGGCCTTTGTCCGTCAGTTTGCCATCACCTCACGCTGCCCTCGCCATTTCGGTCAGGCCGGGAGGGGCCTGTAACTTCCTGTTGTCACGCCGCGCGCCAGGTCTCGCCGGTTCTCAGCATGGCCCATAGGCTTCGCACTATGCGGTTGGCCAGCGCAATGGCGGCGAGTTTGAGCGGTTTGGTGGCGATCAGCCGGCTGAGCCAGTCCTCGCCCGGACCGGATCGTCTGCGCGCCGAGATCACGCCCATGGCGCCGAGATAGAGCAGGCGCCGGAGATAGCGGTTGCCCATCTCCGTGATCTTCCTCAGCCGCTCTTTGCCGCCGCTCGAATAGGCCTTCGGCGTCAGCCCCAGCCAGGCCGCCAGGTCGCGGCCCGAGCGGAAGGCCGACACTTTCGGCAGGGTCGCGGCCAGCGCACTCGCCGTGATCGGGCCGATGCCGGGCATGGTCTGCAACCGGCGCGCGACCTCGTCCGCCGCCTCGGCCCGGATCCGGGCGGTGATGGCGACAATCCGCGCCTGCGTGTCGCGGAACTGAGCGGCGAGCAGATCGAGCGGCAGGCGCCTCAGGCGGCAGACCGGCCGCCTCGGCTGCGGCCAGCAGGCGCCCGATGTTGTGCACGCCCCTGGCCACGACGATGCCGAACTCGCCCAGATGGGCGCGGATCGCGTTGACGGTCTGGGTCAGCTGCCGCACCAGGAAGTCGCGCGCCCGATGCTGCATCAGCAACGCCTGCTGCGTAGCACTCTTCACGGGCACGAAGCGCATGTTGGGCCGCGCAACCGCTTCACAGATCGCTTCGGCGTCCGCAGAATCAGTCTTGCCCCGCCGGACATAGGCCCTGACGTAGGCAGGCGGCATCAGCCGGACATCATGACCGAACTTCGCCAGTTCGCGGGCCCAGAAATGCGCCCCGGCACAGGCCTCCATGCCGATCAGGCAGGGCGCCAGGCGCGAGAAGAACATCCCGAGCTGCCCGTGCCTCACCTGCCGCCGAAGAACGACCTTGCCGTCCGCAGCGACCGCGTGAACCTGAAAAACATTCTTGGCCAGATCAAGGCCGATCGTGGTAATCCCCTTCATGAATGGCTCCTTTGCACAGGGTGACTTCGACAGCACCCATTTGGCACAACGCGATGCCGCAGCGGGAGCCATCCATCCCATCAATGGCGGACAAAGGCCTAGCCCTTTTTTAGGATATCGCGCTCCTCGGTCACCCGAGCGAGTTCGCGCTTCAGACGCCGATTCTCCGCCTCGTGGTCCACGACCGCCTTCTGCGTCGGTTCCCCGAACAGCTTCAGCCATTTGCAGAGAGAGTACGTGCTGACGCTCAACCGCCGGGACACCTCCCGCACCGGATACCCGCGCACCGTGATCTGGTGCACCGCATCCCGCTTGAATTCATCGCTGTAATTGTTTGTCCCCATGTCGGCCTCCTCGCCTCAAAGTTAGGGGGCAAAGCGTCTACAAATCTAGGGGCACCTCCATGCCTTCTTCGCCCTGCTTGATGATGAACGCCTTTTGCGCGTCCGAAAACTTCGATGCCTTCATGTGCTTCCGCTCCTCTCCCAGCCGAGAAATCGTAGCAGAAAACTCCACCTTCTAACGGTCCAGTTTGCGGGGATCACATCACCCCATCTCCTTCGAGCGAAATGCCTGAAGGGTGAGCCAAACATTCTCCACAGAACCCGGGCAAGTCCAAAGGTCGCAGAGACTCATTTCATGCAACCGAGGACCACCCTCACCACGCGTTCCTGCTGCGCTGCGGTCATGTCGTGGAAGCTTGGCAAGTTGATCGCCCGTGTCGCGAGATCACGCGCAATGCTGTTTTGCGGGGCATCTTCGAACATCGTGAGAGACGAAAGCGGCTCGAAAAAGATGCGGGCATCGATGCCGTCTGCTTTCATCGCCGAAATCACACGGTCACGCGTGATACCGGTCTGGGGCGCGAAGACGACCGTAGGCATCCAGGCCCCGTTGCGGCCATCAGGCGGTTCTGGGTTCATCGTCATACCACCGACCGTCAAGAGCGCGCTGCGGTAGAATTCAAGTATCTCACGCTTTCGGTGCGTCAGGGTTTCGACACGCTCGATCTGCCCCAGCCCGATCGCGGCCTCGATGTTCGACATCTTGTACTTGAAACCGACTTCGACCGGCCAGAATTGCCGCGTATCGCCCTTTGTGCGACCGTGGTTCGACAACGTCAGGACCTGGTTGTAGAGATCCGGATCCGAGGTGACGAACATGCCGCCCTCGCCGGTGGTGATCGTCTTGGTGCCATGAAAGGAAAAAGTCCCGAAAACGCCCATCGCGCCCGCGCGCTGCCCACGATAGACCGAGCCGATAGCCTCGGCGGCATCCTCGACCAGGTGCACGCGATGCCGCGCGGCGATGTCGTGCAGGCGGTCCATGTCGCAGAGATTGCCGTAGATATGAACGGCCAAGATCGCACGCGTCTTCGGGGTGATCGCAGCCTCGACCGCGTCGGGGTCGAGGCACCAACTGGTCGGGTCAACGTCCACGAAGACCGGGGTCCCACCGAGGTGGACGATCGGGGCTACCGACGCGATCCAGTTCGTATCGGCCAGGATGACCTCGTCGCCCGGTCCTATGCCGAGCGCTGCGAACCCCATGTGAAGGGCGCCGGTGCAACTGGATGTCGCGATCGCATGGGGCACGCCGAGATGGGCCGCGAAAGCCTCTTCGAATTTCGTGATGTAGTCATAGCACTTGTTGCCCCACCCTGTCCTTGCGGCGTCGGTGGCATAGGCCACCTCGAGATCTGTGATGGATGGCTTGGTATAGGCGATGCGATCGGTCAATGGATGCGAACCTCCGGAACGAAAGTCACGAGCCGGGTTGCTCCCGCCAGGAGAGGGGCGAGTTGCGCCTTCACCTCATCCGCGATGTTCCAGGGCAGGACGATCACGTAATCGGGGCGCGCGCGGTAGAGCGCATCCGGATGCAGGATCGGAATGTGACTTCCAGGCAGAAGCATCCCTTGCTTGGCCGGGGCCGCATCGCAGACGAATGGCAGCAGATCACGCCCGATCCCGGCAAAGTTGAGCAAGGTATTCCCCTTCGCGGCGGCACCGTAGCCTGTTACGGACTTGCCGCCCCGTTTGGCCTCGAGCAGAAATGTCAGCGCGGCGTTCTTGACCGCCTCGGCGCGCGCCTGGAACCCGTCGTAGTAGGGGCCTTGGGTCATTCCGCGGCGTGCTTCCTCGGTTTTCATCGCCTCCACGGCTTCGGTTTCCCGGAACCCGGCATCGGTCCTGCAGCCGTAGACCCGAAGGCTCCCGCCATGGGTTGGCAGGATGTCGATGTCGAAAACCCTGAGCCCGCTGTGCCGGAAGATCCGGTCGACGACCGACAGCGAGAGATAGGAAAAGTGCTCGTGGTAGATCGTGTCGAATTGGGTTTGGGCGACCAGTTGCATCAGTTGCGGAAACTCGAGGGTCACAACACCCTCGGCTTTCAGCAGCGTCGCGATGCCGGCGGTGAAATCGTTGATGTCCGGCACATGCGCATAGACGTTGTTGCCAACGATCAGATCGGCGGAGCGCCCGTCGCCGCGCAGTCGTTCGGCAAGGCTCGTGCCGAAGAATGCCTCGATCGTCTCCACGCCCAATGCTCGGGCAGCTTTTGCCGTACTGACCGTCGGTTCGATGCCAAGGCAGGGGATTCCGGCGGAGACGAAGTTGCGCAGGAGGTATCCGTCGTTGGATGCCAGCTCGACAACAAGACTGCGACCCGACAGGCCGAGCCGCGCGGTGATCATGCGGGCATAGTCGGAGGCATGTGCCAACCACTGTTTCGAGGTCGAGGAGAAATAGGCGTAATCGGAGGAAAAGAGGGCCTCGGCTTCGGTGAAATCCTCGGTCTGGACGAGGAAACACGTGTCGCAGACCCTGACCCTAAGGGGGTATGTCACCTCGGGCCGGTTCAGGTCGGCGACCCTGCGGTACGCGTTCGACGGTGGCGCGAAACCCAGGTCAACGAACATGCGCTCAAGAGGTGCGTGGCAGTGACGGCAGTGATGCTGTGTCATGGCTTGATCGGCTCGACACTGGAAAGCGGTGGAAAGGCGAGATCTCGGGCCGACTGGTTCGACGGCTTCATGGGCCAGGAGATGCCGAGTTCAGGATCATCAAGCAAGACCCCGCCTTCGTGGTCCGGGCTGTATCTCGCGGAATGCATGTAGCTCATCTCGACAGAATCCGTGAGGGTCTGGAAACCATGGGCAAATCCTTGGGGTGCATAGACTGCCGTTGCGTTCGCTTCGCTCAGTTCCAGAGCTGTCCATTGTCCAAACTTCGGCGATCCGGCGCGCAGATCGACGATCACGTCGAAGACTGCACCGCGGCTGCAGCGAATGAGCTTGGCTTCGACGGCTGGGGGGCGTTGAAAATGGAGGCCGCGTGTCGTTCCAGCCTTCTTCGTGAAAGACCGGTTGGTCTGGAACCAGCTAGTGCAAAGACCGTGCGCCGCGAACTCATCGGCGCAGAACATGCGCGCGAAATGGCCCCGCTCATCGCCGATGCGTTCCGGGTCGACGCGAAACGCGCCTTTGAGAGGCAGTTCCGTAAAGATCACCGGGATGCCTCGAATGCCGCGATCTGCGCCTCGGTCACGGTGCAGGTGTCGGCGCCTGAGGCAACCTGCCGGTACCAATCGACCGCTTCAGCTATGGCACGCTCGAACCCCCAGCGCGGCTTCCAGCCCAGGACATGCCGGCTGCGTTCGATGCCAAGGCTGAGTTTCCCGGCCTCATGAACCGGGTTCTCTTCTGATAGGGTGACGTATGTCCCGGGCCAAGTCTGCGTTGCGGCCGATACGACCTGTTCGACCGAACGTTGCGCATCCTGTTCGGGGCCGAAGTTGAACGCATGTTCGGCGGGAACAGGAGTGGCCCAGAGATGTTCCGCTAAGATCATATAGCCCGCGAGCGGATCGAGAACGTGCTGCCAGGGGCGCGTTGCGTCGGGGTTGCGCACGCTGAGCGTTTCGCCCTTTGCATAGGCCCGCGCGAGATCCGGCAGAAGACGGTCCTCGGCCCAGTCGCCACCCCCGATGACATTGCCCGCACGGGCCGTCGCGAGTCGGACCTTTGCGCCGGCGGCAAAGAACGAGTTGCGGAAGCTGCCGGCCACGAGTTCGGCCGCCGCCTTGGATGCGGAGTAGGGATCGTGGCCGCCAAGCGCATCGGTTTCGCGATAGGGAAATTCCCATTCGCGGTTCCGGTAGACCTTGTCGGTGGTGACGACAACGCAGGCGCAGGGCCCTTCCACATCCCGCAGGGCTTCAAGGAGGCAGACCGTTCCCATGACGTTGGAACCCCAGGTGCCCAGGGGGTCACGGTAGGACCGGCGGACAAGTGATTGCGCGGCGAGGTGAAAGACCATCTGCGGCTTGGCCTGCGCGACACGTTCCCGAACGGTATCGAGATGACGGATATCACCGATCCTGTGATTCAGACGCGCCGCGAGGTTCAACTGGTCGAAGAGGGAGGGTTGCGTCTCGGGTTCGAGCGCAAGGCCGAACACCTCCGCTCCCCGGCGCAGCAAGACTTCACTGAGCCAGGCACCTTTGAAACCCGTATGTCCGGTCACGAGGATCCGTTTGCCCGCCCAGTCGAACACAACCGCTTACCCCCACACGCGCCAGGGCGCCTTGCCCTCGCTCCAGAGCGCTTCCAGCTGCCGCTTGTCCCTGAGCGTATCCATCGCGGCCCAGAAGCCGGAATGCTGGTAGACGGACAGGGCTCCTTCGCGTGCCAGCGCTTCGAGCGGCGCAGCCTCCCACGGGGTCATGTCGCCATCGATCCGATCCAAGACCGTTGGTTCGCAAACGAAATAGCCACCGTTGATCCATTGGCCGTCGCCCACGGGCTTTTCCAGGAATTTCGTGACCTTGCCGTCCTCGATCTCCAGCGCGCCGTAGCGACCGAGAGGCTGCACGGCCGTCACAGTCGCCTCGGTGCCGGCCTTTTCATGCGCGGCGATGAGGCCCGAGATGTTCACGTCACTCACGCCATCGCCGTAGGTCAGGCAAAAGGTTCCGTCGATATGATGAGCGGCACGCTTGAGCCGTCCACCGGTCAGCGTGTCTTCGCCCGTATCCACGAGCGTCACGCGCCACGGTTCTGCCTTTACCTCATGAACCTCCATCCGGTTCTCGTCCATGTGGAAGGTCACGTCGGACATGTGCAGGAAGTAGTTCGCAAAATACTCCTTGATCATGAAACCCCTGTAGCCGCAGCAGATTACAAAGTCGGTGATGCCATGGTGGCCGTAGGTCTTCATGATGTGCCAGAGGAGGGGGCGCCCCCCGATCTCGATCATCGGTTTGGGGCGCAGATGCGATTCCTCGCTGATCCGGGTTCCAAGCCCACCTGCCAAGATCACAGCTTTCATCAAGATCCACTCCCTTCAGGACAAACTTCTGGAGGACGCGTCAACCTAGCATCTGCCGTGGGCGACAGAAAGGGGCTGCACAGCGCAGCGGCTGTCGGATTGTGCCAATTTGGTCCGTTGCAGCGGGAGTATACCGCCTCGGACTCGGAACGCAGGATTACCGCTGATGGTCCTGCACCGATAGTGTCAAGACGTTCAGTCGGGTGCCATCGGTAGACCTTCCTGCGTCACAGGGCTCGAACCGAAACCCGTCGGGAAGCTCCACACGCTTCAGCGGCTGTGTGTCGGACAATCTGAAGCCGTATCTTTCGTGCAGGGCCGTGGCCAGGATGTACCGTGATAGAAAGCGCGCAACGATCTCGCGCGCCCCGAGCGTAAACTCCAAAGTGCGCTCGTCCTGTTCGGCAAGGGAACTAAGGGCCCCGATGTTGTCGAAGCTCAGCAGTCCGCGGTCGGCCATAGGACCGTGGAGCGCGGCTCTTGAGGGCCGGTCTCAGTTCCTCGACCGACGCCCGCTTCGCCACTTCGCCACCGTCTTGGGGGTTGATCCCAAGCTCGCGGCTCAGTTGCGCGAGCGAAGCCTGCGATCTCTGTATTGCAGCTCTGACGGCGTGCGTGGTCGTGGCGCAGCCGTGACGAACTTGTCCTACAGTGCTTCCTTCTAGTCCCGCGAAAAGATCACACCATCAAACCGTGGAATCAGACACCGTGGCTTTGAAAAAGGGGTGAGTTAACCACATTTTTCTCAATAAATGCAGCCAATCAAATATATGCCTTTATCGCCGAATTAGTTCCGTAAAGATCATTAGGGTAGAATTAAAGTCCAGAGCGGATTTTTTGACTACCTTAAGTTGGTTTCAGAATATCGTATAGCCACATCCTGGAGGCCAATATCGAGCTTTTGGCTTGGCTTCCATCCTAACCCGTCTACGGTCGCGCTCCAGTCCAAAAGCGGCCCAGAGCCAGCCCCGCGCAAAGTGATCTCTTCGTGGAAAAGTGGCTTTCCTAGGTGCTCCGAAAGCACAGCTGCGATTGCATGTGTTGTCACGTAGTCCATTGAGCCAAGGTGATAAACGGGTTCAGTGCCCCGACTCGCCACCGCAATGATTCCTGCTGCCGCATCTGAAAGGTGCAGGAGCTCAATCGCGGCCGGACCAGTTTTGAACCGGTGAGTCCTTACGATTTGCCCGCCCATGATCGCCTTGCAAAACGCTGACAGGAATTTTGGACGTGGACTGTTTGGTCCGTATACGGCTGGAAGGCGTACAATCCGGGCTCTTGGTCCACCGATGGGGCCATGGCGCGATATCAAGTCTTCCTGAAGTGTCTTGACGAGACCGACGATGTCCGACGGTTGACGCCGTGCCTCGGGAGTGTGCCTGACCGGAACGTCCGTTTTGCCGAAGACCGAGCTACAAGACAGGAGGACGAAATCTGCACCAATGGACGCCGCTGCATCCATAACATTCTTTTGCAGATGCAAAGCATCACCGAGGGTTGCGTTATTGGAAAAAACTCGTGGATGTGCAGCATGGATAATTGTGCAAACGCCTGCGGCATCTAGGCATGCAGCGAGACGAGCAGGAGAAGACTTCAGATCGTGATCGGCACGCCCCATCAATGCAACTGCATCCGCTCCAAGTTGGTCGATGATGGCACTCCCAATTGCCCCGGTAGCACCGGTCACAGCAACCTTACTGCCTTGATGCTTTTTGAATGAATGACCCAGCGCGTCGCGAACTGTGTCAATCATGGAAAGCTTGATCTCGGGCTCACCCGTCTGATTGATCACATGCTGAATGGCATCAGAAAAAGGGATTGATTTGAAACGCGATAGGATACCAGCCGCTATAGCATTACTTCTTGATACCCCGAAATCGCAAAGAACCAAGACGGTCCGGCCTTCGCGCAACGCCATCTCTCCAGCTTCGATAAGAGAAAGGACGGAGTCTATATCGTTGCCCGGCGCATCAAGCAGGTGGCGCACATCAATACGGAAGGCGCCGGGGTAATCGGATTGCTCTGCGGGGCCGGTTCCCAGAGAACGGTCAAAAATCCAACGGATCATGTAGCACCCGCTATGTCCGCTGCATTGGACAAGGTTTCAGTGAGGCTGCGCAAGTACCATCCGGGCCTTGCCTCCAACGTCGCTCGAGGCGGCAGCTTTAAAAGGGTGCGGATGAAATGATCGACTTCGTTGAACCCGGCCAGCGTACGAAGATAAGTACTGGCCGAAAATCGCGGGTTTATTTCGAACGGGATGAATTGGCCATCCGCGTCAACGCGGCCCTGCACATTCAAAGGCCCGCGGCTGTCAAGACCTTCTGCGATCCTTTGAGCGCTGGCGCAGATTTCAGGAAACGCTTCGATCCGACCTTGAGTGTATCCACTGGAAATCAGGAAATCCTTGCCGCGGGTCATCACCGAGAGTTTTGCGTTAAAGCTACGCCTAAGTGCGATCACACCTTCTGTAGTTCCATTTGGATTCGACAAGACACCAACAGTGAATTCACCTTTTGCCTCAGGTATATAGGATTGCGCGAGCGGGGCTAGGTTGTTCCGGAGTAGGTAGGTTGCGTAAAGCGAAGCCTCTTCGTGGCTGCGTGCAAAAAAGACAAAACTGCTGCCTCCCGAAGCAATCGACGGCTTGATAATCGAAGGCATCGGAATTCCACAGAGGTCGCCGACTTCCGCAATGGCGCGCGTCTCTGGGATCGCAATCCCGAGGGCCGCCAATCGCTCGAAACATGCAGCTTTGTCTCCAGCGACCCGAGCAACCTCGGGCGAGTTTTGGGCTAGGATGATATTCGATGCGGTGAAGATCTCGGCAGCTGCCGCGAGTAGCTTGGCTGGAACTTCGCCACCCGGGACAAGTACGCGTACGGCGTTCTCGCGCGCGATCCGCAGAACACTTTCGATATAAGCGTTGGGATCAGCGTTAAAGGTTTCATCAAACGCTTGATCAAAATGCCCGTAGGCGAGCGGGTTGATGTCGCATCCCAAAACCCGATATCCACCCGCATTCCGTAACGATTTGGCAATCTCGGTTCCCAAAGATGCGCCGGCAATACCTGCAATCAGAACAGTGATTGGGCTTGGGTCACTCATAGAAACAGAAAGTCACGTGGCGTGCTGTGTAATTGCGCGACACCCTCGATTATACCGCGCGAGTCTTTCGGGTTAAGGCCCACATATACGACGGTCGCGTCGGCGGGCACTTGGTCGGGTGCGAGGATCGGCACACCCATCAATTCGCGACCCTGGCGGTAAGGATTGGCATCCAAAAAAGCCTCAACACGGCTGAGGTCCTTCAAAGTTGAAGCCACAAACATCCCATAGACACCGCTGCCATAAATGACAGCTGTCGCTTCAGCGTGATCGTCTTCGAACGCTGTAATACGCTGAGCGATATCAGCCCATGTATCCGCAACATCGCGCGCGGCTTGGATGACAGGGGCTATGTCCTCAGACACGCGCACATCGACTTCCTGCATCTCCGCGGGCCGCGTCGCTACTACGATGAACGCCGCGCGGTGAATGCTGTCATGGATGGCAACGTCGGTATAGCCAGCCGCTTCGAACAGGTAGCGCAGCGACGGCACTGAAAAATGCTGCGCATGGTCAATAACGACCAGGTCGCTGATGTTGCGATACATGTTGGGGATGACAACATGGACTTTGCCGCCTGGCCTGACCAATTGCGCCATCTCACGCACGAAACCGCGCGGGTCAGCTGTGTGTTCCAGCGCAAAAAACGATAGGGCGAGATCCATTTTGCCGTGCCAAGCCTCAGGAACAGAGTAGGACGATTGGTTCGCTTTGGGCACGAATTGATCCCAGAGCGGCACATAGATGTCGCTGACGTCGAACGCGTAGGGTGCGATTGCCGACTCAGCCTCGGTCAGCATCGCAAGGGAGCGTGCTTTGCCGCAGCCGTAGTCAAGGACTTTTGATCCCGGCGAAAGGTCATGGAGCTTAGCGACCGATGCCGCTTGATGCTGCGATCGGTAGACACAAGTACCGTCCTGCAAAACAGCGTAAATGTCGTCTTCCTCGGGGTTACTGAGTTGGAACTGGTATCCTGTGTCGTAATAAGCCGCAATATCTTCCAGAGGCGGCGTTTGGACATGGGAACACGCCTTGCACAGTGTGGCCGAGGTGGAGGTCAGGTCATTTGGACTTTGGGCGAGCGTGAAGCCAATGCCGCGGGCCTTGAAGAGCACTTCAAGTTCAGAAGAGCCACAGACGCAACAGGTATTTTGGTCAACTGGCATTCGACACATCCCCCGCTCAGGCTTTGATACGACGCAGATAACCGCCCGGCGACGACGACATTACGAGTTTGGCGTTGATGATAGGGTCGACTTCGAAGGCATCGTTTTCCGACAAATAGGTCTTGCTGGCTGACAATGGTTCATTGCCCCTAGACCACAATTTCGATCGGTCTTTCGGGGCCTCTTCCTCCGAGAGGTGACCGACAAGTGTATCTGCCACAACAAGATAGCCGCCTTCAGTCACCAACTCGCCATAGGCGCGGCACTCTGCCAGCACGTGGTCATAAGAGTGATCACTGTCCAGGACGACCATGACCCGTGCGCCTGTGGGAATGAGATCACGGATTTGTGAAAGGGTCTCTTTGGCAACTGAAGAGCCTTCGACAAGGTGAATACGCTTGGACATCGGGTGTGTTTCGATCGCCTCGCGATTGTGAGCGCGGATGTCGATATCCACACCGATTACAACACCGTTGCCCATGGCCTCGAGCAGGGAGGCCATGAAAATGACTGATCCCCCCCTGGCCACACCAGTTTCGATGATAACATCCGGTTTGTGCGACCAGATCACTTCTTGGGTTACCATCACATCTGCTGGCAACTGAATGATTGGCACACCAAACCATGTCCACTGATAAGCATACGCATGTTCGTTGAGGTCTATGATGAGCTTCTTGGATGCATCGAACACGGCGGTGTCCGCCCCAAGCTGCAACGCTTTTGCCTTCTGGAACTCAGCGAATTCATGCCTGTCGTCTGTCATATCGGGCAAAGCTCCTTGTCTCGGCTATAGGGTGCCGGTCTCGTGCTAATTGGCCGCAGTGATCTTGTCCATATGAATGGCATCGAAACATCTGGTGAACCGCCGGCACAGAAAGGCTCCGTTGCACAAAGCCTCTGATGTCCGAGGTTCCCCTTCCCCTGGACGGATTCATCCCACGGTTTCTGTGACAGGGATGCCGAGCGCGGTGTAGCCGTTCATGACGGCGATGTGGATCTGGACCTCCGCTACCTGTCGGTCAGGGTCCCGCGCCATGAGGCGATGCCCCAGCCCCAGCAGCTTCATACAGTGCAACTTCGTTTCGGCACGGCTTCGTCGGTGGTGTCCGATCCATCGTCGCCAACCCCGCAAAGCCGACCGGAACATTCTCGCCGTGACGGACAGCAACGGCACCTACCACCCCTCCCGGCACATCGAGATCGCCCGGGCCGAGAAGATCGCGCACGATCCGGAGCGCTTTGTTGCCGCCCACGTTCGCCGCCTCAAGGCGCTGCGCTGCGCCGGGCCGGGATCGTGGAACGCTGGAGCGACGATCACTGGAAGGTCCCGCTGGACCTGCCCGAGCGCAGGCTAGCCCATGACCGGAAAGGGCACGGACCCGGCGCGAAGATGGAGCTGCTTTCACCGATAGGTCTGGACAAGCAGGTCGTCCACGATGGCGCAACCTGGCTGGACAAGGAACTGATGCGCGAGGGCAGCCGAAGCCTGCGAGAGGCAGGCTTCGGCCTGGAAGTGAAGCGAGACATCGACCGGCGCAAGCAGGTCCTCGTCCAACGCGGCGATGCGCAAGACCTCGGCCAGGGCCGCATCCGCGCCCCGCGCGACCTCGTCCAGAGACTGGAAGCCCGCGAGATCGCTCGCGTCGGCCGCGCCATGGCAGCGGACCGCGGCCGCGACTGGACCCCCGTGAAACCCGGCAGCCGCTTCGGCGGAGAACTGGTCGGCAGCACCCGACTCGCCTGCGGCCGCTTCGCCATGATCGACAACAGTATGGGCTTCAGCCTCGTCCCCTGGAACGATGCGCTGGAACGGCGGATGGGCCAGCAGATCGCAGGTGTCGGGATAGCTGGCGGGGGTGTGGACTGAGCCCTTGGACGGAAGCGCGGTTTGGGGCTGTGAGAGCAGTATCCTGCAGCGGGGGAACCCGAACCTTTCCAGACAAGCGGCGCAGCAGGCGCGTGGCGCGGTCGGTATCATTGGTCAGGGCGTCATGGGCCTGGCCAACCGGCTCGCCACCAGTTTGCGAGGGATCGGGCCGAGGACCGGCAATGCTGCGCGGTCCGTCGCCGACGATGTCGTTACTGGTGGGAACGCCGCGCGATCGTCTGCCAACGCTGAGCGGCTCAGGGAATTTTTCCGGCAGCTTGAAAAAATGCGGCAGCGGTGGATACTGAACCCCTGGCGACGGGCGCGTGCGCTTTTATGACAACCTCAGACCATCAAGGCGACCAGGTGAAATGATAGGCACTCGAAGGGTGCGAGAATGGAACCCGGCTAACAGGCGCACCCGGACTTGGCACGAGATCATTGACGATGTCGGACGTGTGAGGATTGTAAGACCTCAATTGCCGGGTCGGCATACACACTACATGTTTGATGATGTCGGCAGTTTCATAGGAACCTTCTAACGTGACGGTCCAACC
This sequence comes from Rhodophyticola porphyridii, assembly GCF_003688285.1. Taxonomy (GTDB): domain Bacteria; phylum Pseudomonadota; class Alphaproteobacteria; order Rhodobacterales; family Rhodobacteraceae; genus Rhodophyticola; species Rhodophyticola porphyridii. Next base: position 878 of record NZ_RCNT01000014.1, on the reverse strand, counting down.
TGTAGAAATCGAGATCAGGAAGGCCTTGGAAGCGCTCGTTGAGGGTCGTCGAAGCCGTGAAGACGTCTCACGATGGGCCTTTGATATTGAAGAAATGAAGTATCCGCCTGATATGTCCTGTGTGGCTTGGGAAGCACTTGGCGCATTGTCGGTCGCCGATGCCATTCATGCCCAGAGGCTGCCGAGAAAAGACGATTATCTTTTCGACCTTGATTACTTCGAAGAGTGGCTCAAAAAACTCAATGTCGATTTATCCAAGCGTTAGAACATAACGAGGGATGCCAGGTACATTGGTGTTCAAGGTGATGAACCGGGGGATAGGCCCAGAGATCAAGGTCACGAGAAACGAACTCGCTGCCATNCTTGGTGTTATAGTGGTTTCGCCATCGCCCGATGTCCTCGCGCGCATGGCGTAGTGATCGAAACCAGTGAAGGTTCAGACATTCGTCTCTGAACTTGCCATTAAAGCTCTCCACGAAGGCGTTTTGCACGGGCTTCCCTGGCTCGATGAACCGCAGGCGCACGCCGGACCGCTCGGACCAATCGAACATGGCCTTGCTGGTGCCTTCGGGCCCGTTGTCCAGGATGATCTCTTCTGGCAAGCCGACGCGCTGCGCCAGGTCGTCGAGGAACCGGGCGACGCGTGCTCCGGGGATCGACACATCGACACTCTGGCCAGGACAAAACCGGCTGTGGTCGTCCACGATGTTCAGCACGCGGAACCGACGGCAGTCAGCAAGCTGGTCGCTGACGACGTCCAAGGACCATCGTTGCATCGGCCTTTCTGGCACTTGAGGCGCAACACGGTCGCGTCTGGGCAGCTTGCGCCGCTTCTTCGTGCGAACCTGCAAGCCCTGCTCGGTGTAAAGCCGATATGT
>NZ_RCNT01000013.1 GCF_003688285.1 Rhodophyticola porphyridii | reverse complement strand
AGAAGGGCTCAAGACGCGCCATCTGCGCGTCTGTTAGCCAGAAAAGATCAGACATGTTCACCGCTCGTTTTTTGAACCGTGAATCATGCCGCCACCCAAAAATCAATGGGTCCTGACCCTAGGCCGTGTTGACAAAGGGATTCACACTTTTCGTCAGGTGTGACTCAAGCTGGTATCTGCAGTGGAGAGCAGCTTGGCACGAGACCTGATATCGGATGAGCAGTGGGCGTTCTCTGAGCGGTTCATCCTGTCTGTCCGAGCCCCTAACAGGCGTAAGCCCATCAATCACCGCCTTGTTCTGGATAGCCAGAACCGGATCCCCGTGGCGCGACCTGCCTGATGAGTTCGGCAAATGGTCAGGCAACTACCGGCAATTCCGCCGCTGGACACTGCCGGGATTTTGGGAGGACACATGGACGCCCTGAATGAAAGCGGGGCGGTCCCGCACCCCCTGCAGATGATCGACAACACCGTGTTTCGCGCCCGCCATCAGGCAGCGGGCGCTGAAGGGAGACACGGCGACAGGGTTTTGGGCGTTCAAGAGGTGGCTTCACGACCAAGATCCACCTTCTCGTCACGCTGCAGGGCTGCCTATGGGGACGAGGATCACTGCGGGGCAAACCTCCGACTATCTCGGCTTCGATCAAGTCATGGCTTATAACCTGCCCACATCAAGCGTCCTGTTGGCTGACCGAGGCTATGACGCTGACAGCATTCGCGAAATCATGGACAAATGCATCTCCTACCCGTCATCCCAATGCGCAAATCACTCAGGACGCGCATCGGCGTCGACCGCTCCTTGTATCGTCTGCGCAACCTGGTCGAACGCTGCTGCAAGAAACTTGAGAAACGCCCGCCGTGTCGCCACCCGCCACGACAAGACAGCAGAAAGCGTCCTCGGCTTCGTCGACATCACGTCGATCGGACTTCGGGTCCGACATTTGTCGACATGACCTAGATGACTGCCCAGCTTTCCGGGAAAACTTCCGTGATGCTGACGGTCACGGAAGAAAGCCGTGGCCGCCAGACTGCCCCCGGAACAGCAGGACCGGCGCTATATCGGATAATGCGGGATGCCCTCCTGGATCGTGATCCAGCGAAGTTCCGTGAACTCCTCAATCCCCGCCGTACCGCCGAACCGACCGTAGCCGGAGGCCTTCACTCCTCCGAAGGGCATCTGCGCTTCGTCGTGAACCGTCGGTCCGTTGATATGACAGATGCCCGACTCGATCCGTCGCGCCACGCCCACGGCCCGCATCACATCGCGGCCGAACACGCTTGCCGAAAGCCCGTACTCGGTGTCGTTGGCAACCCGCACCGCTTCATCAATGGAACCGACCCGGACGATGGCGGCGGTGGGGCCGAAGCTTTCCTCGGTATAGATGCGCATGGTCGGCACGACATTGTCGAGCAGCGTCGCCTCGATCAGGACGCCATCGGTCGTGCCTCCCGCGATCAGGTCTGCGCCCTTGTCGACCGCGTCGGCGATCAGCCCTTCGATACGCTGCGCGGCGGTGATGTCGACGACGCAGCCGAGCGGGGCCGCAGCCTCGCGCGGGTCGCCCGTCTTCAGGGTGCGGACCTTGGCGGCCAACGCATCCACGAAAGTATCGGCGATGCCCTCCTGAACGATGATGCGCTCGGTCGACATGCAGATCTGGCCCTGATTCATGTAGGCCCCGAACGCCGCCGCAGCGACCGCCGCGTCGATATCGGCATCGTCCAGCACGATCAGTGGTGCCTTGCCGCCGAGTTCGAGAAGCGCGGGCTTGAGATGTTTGGCTGCCGATTGCGCGATGATCCGACCGACGCGGGTGGAACCGGTGAAGTTTACGCGGCGCACGGCGGCATGGCCGATCAGCGCTTCGACGATCTGGGCCGCGTCTGCCGGATCGTTCGAGACGGCGTTGAGGACGCCCGGCGGGAAGCCCGCGCTCTGGATCGCCTCCACGATCAGCCGATGGGTGCGAGGGCAAATTTCCGAGGTCTTCAGCACGACCGTGTTGCCGCAGGCCAGCGGCATCGCGATCGCCCGGACGCCCAGGATCACGGGAGCGTTCCAGGGCGCCATGCCCAAGACCACGCCCACGGGCTGGCGGATTGCCATGGCCATGCTGCCCGGGCGGTTCGAGGGGATGATCTCGCCCTTGATCGAGGTCGTCAGCGCGCCTGCCTCGCGCAGCATGTCGCCCGCGAGCTTGATGTTGAACATCGCCCAGGGCTTGGTCGCGCCGATCTCGTCCGCCATGGCGGCGACGATGTCTTCCGCGCGCGCCTGAAGTGCATCGGCGGCCGCGTTCATCAGGGCGCGTCGTTCGCCCGGGCCCGTCGCGGACCAACCCGGGAAGGCCGCGGCGGCGGCATCGGCCGCGCGCGTCGCGTCCTCGACCGACGCGGCGGCGGCAACGGTGGCCGTCTCGCCCGTCAGCGGATTATCTCTCGTGAAGGTGCGCCCGCCCGATGCCTGTACGTCCTCTCCGGCGATCAGCAGTTCCAGCATTTCCATAGTCGATCTCCCTGTCGGTCAGCTTACGGTTCCTAGAAAAGCGTTTTGCACGGCGTCGTCGGTCAACAGGTCGTCGGCAGACCCCTCGCCCGTCAGACGGCCGGCTTCCATCAGATATCCCCGGTCGGCGATGCCCAGGCTCAGCCGCACATTCTGCTCGACGATCAGCAGGCCGACCCCGGTCTCGCGGATCCTGGCGAGAGCACGGAAAAGCTCCTGCACGACAATCGGAGCGAGACCGAGGCTTGGCTCGTCAAGAAGCAGCAGATCGGGGTTCGACATCAGCGCGCGGGCAATCGCCACCATCTGCTGCTCGCCGCCCGACATGGTGCGCACGATCTGTCCCTGCCGCTCGGCAAGGCGCGGAAAGAGATCGTGGACAAGCTCCAGCCGTTCCTTCTCCAGCGCGCGCGCGCGGGCGGGGTTGGCGCCAAGCCGGAGGTTGTCGCGCACCGTCATGCCGCCGAAAAGGCCCCGCCCCTCGGGCACCAGAGCGATGCCGGCGCCGGTGATCTCATGGGCCGGAGTGCCCGTCACGTCACAGTCCTGAAACCGGATCGCCGATCCGGGCTGGGCGGTGATAATCCCCGAGATGGCCTTCAGAAGCGAGGTCTTGCCAGCCCCGTTGGCGCCAAGAATCACCACCGTCTCGCCGGGGGCAACGGTGGCCGAGACCCGATCAACCGCCAGATGCTGGCCGTAGCGGATGGTGACATCTGAAAGCTCAAGCATGACCATCACCCAGATAGGCCGCGACCACACCGGGGTCCTTCAGCACCGTCTCCGTTGGACCGTGGGCGATGATCTCGCCCGCGTTCATCACCACGCAGCGTGCACAGAGCGCGCGCACCGCATCCATGATATGTTCGACCAGCAAAACCGACATGCCTGCGCCTTGCAGACGGCGGACAAGGTCGATGCCGATCTGAAGCTCGGATGGGGTCAGGCCGGCGAGCCATTCGTCAAGCAGCAGAAGCGCCGGTTCGGATGCAAGCGCCCGGGCCAGTTCCATGCGCTTCTGGTCGATATAAGTCAGGTTGGCGACGTTCTCGCCACCTCGCCCACCAAGGCCAACGAAGGCGAGCTTCTCTTCTGCCAGATCGCGGGCATCCGGCCCCCAATGCTTGAAACGTCCGAAGGCGAGAGAGACAAGAACGTTTTCGGCCACGGTCAGCGACGGCAGCGGGCGGACAAGCTGGAAGGTGCGTGCGACGCCGTGCCGGGCGATGCGGTCGGGGCGCAGGCGACTGATACGCACGCCCCGCAGCGTGATCTCACCGGCCGTGGGCAGCAGAGCGCCGGAGATCATGTTGAGAACGGTCGTCTTGCCCGACCCGTTGGGACCGAGCAGGCCAACGACCTCACCATCCGCCACGTCGAAGCTCACATCCTTGACTGCCACCAAGCCGCCGAAACGCTTGCGCAAATGGGTGATCTGCAAATGAGAGCTCATGCCGCACCGCTCCGTTCCTTGTCTTCGGGCGGTACCTTGCCTGCCGGGCGACGCAGACCTTCGATCTTGGCCAGCACCCCCTGCGGCAGGAAGAAGACGATGCAAATGAAGAAAATCCCCAGAATGATCGAGAAATAGTTCGGGAAGTTGGCGGAAAGCCATTCGAACAGCAAAAACAGCGGAACCGCGCCAAGTGCGGGCCCCCAAAGCCGGGTGGCCCCGCCCAGAAGCGCCATGATCAGCGTCAGAAACGAGATCGTCGGATTGAACACGATGGCCGGCTCCACATAGACCCAGCGCGGTGCCTGGATAGCGCCGACCAGTGTGATGATCGTGGCGCTGAGCGCGAAAAGCATGAGCTTGGCGCGAGAAACGTTGATACCCGCATGGGCCGCCACGACCTCATCGTCGCCAACCGCCCGCAGCGCCAGCCCGAGACGGCTGCGGCTGATCCACCAGGACAGAAGCAGCGTGACCGCGGCAAGCGCTAGAAGCTGCCAGTAGATATGGATGCCCTCGAACGGCAGGAAAATGTAGCGGCCGAGCGTGCCGGTCACGTTGACTTCGTACCATGTGACAAGCTGGCGGATCAGTTCGGCCAGCCCGAAAGTGAAGATCACGAAATAGATACCCGCAAGGCGCAGCGTCGACAGCCCCACGATCAGTGCGACGGTCAGGCCGATCGCGCAGGCGCAGAGCAGGACCAGCGGGTAAGGCAGGGTTTCGGACAGAACCGCAACGGTATAGGCGCCGATGCCGAAAAAGGCGACCGTGGCGAGCGAGACATAGCGGGTGGGGCCAGAGAACATCGCCCAGGCCGAGGCCAGCACGACATAGCCCGTCATGCCGACCAGCAGCCCGATACCATAGGCATTCAGGAACAGCGGGGCCACGGCGAGGCCGGCAAGGGCGGCCGCGGCAAGGATGAAGGCAACGGTCGTACTCATGCGCTTACCCCGCCTGTCCGAAAAAGCCGGTGGGACGCAGGATCAGCAGCAAAAGGAAGATCGTATAGGTCGCTGCAAGGGTCAGCCCGGGATCGATGTAAGCGGCCACAAAGGTCTCCACGAGGCCGAGCAGAAGCCCACCGATCAGCGCGCCGGTCAGGCTCCCCTTTCCTCCCAGGATCACCACGATAAGCGCTTTCATGGTAAAGATGACGCCGATGGTGGCGGTGAACGTCTGATACATCGAGACGACAACGCCCGCGGTTGCGGCAAGAGCGCCGCCAAGTGCGAAGGCGGTGCGCGCCGCACGATTGATGTCGATGCCCACAAGCGGGGCATTCTCCGGCGCGATGGAAACGGCGCGCAGCGTCATTCCCCATCTCGTACGGCTCAGCACGAAGATCAGCGTGATACCGAAAACGAGCGCAAGAAAAAGCGCCAGAAGACGGTTCGCGGCAACGATCGTGCCAAAGAGATCGACCGGCGTGTTAAGAAAGGTGTAGCCGGTGTAGTTACCGCCGAAGGCCACCAGCAAAACACCCTGGATCACGAAGAGCAGGCCGAAGGTGACAAGGATGGAATCGACTTCCAGCGCGCCCGCATTTGGCGCGCGGGCGACCAGCGGGCGCATGATGAGCCGGTAGATGGCATCGCTCAGCACATAGCCAGCCGGTACGACGATCATCAGCGCCAGTATCGGGCTCAGCCCGAAAACCGAAAACAGAATGAAGCTGGCGAAACACGCGGCGATGATTGTGTCGCCATGCGCCAGGTTCATGATCCGCGAGATACCGAACTGGATCGTCAGGCCCATAGCGACCAGCGCATAGGTGCCTCCGGCGACCAGCCCGGTGATAAGTGTGTCGATCAACATCTGCTGTCTCTTACCGCAAGCCGGGACGACTGGTTCACCCCGCAGGAAGCGAGATCGGGCCCGCCTGCAGTTCCATGCGGGCCCGATACTGCCGAAGGCTCAGTTCCAGCCCGGTTTCGGAAGTTGCGGCGCGCTGGCTCCTTCGCGGTCGGTAGGCGCGACGCCGACAAAGGTACCGCCCTGCCATTGTCCGACCCACCACAGATCGCGAAGCTGGTTGTTTTCCAGCGTGATCGTGCCCGCCGCCGTCTCGAACGTGCCAGTCGCCAGTTCCTGCGTCACGGCCTCCCGGTCAAGCCCGACCCGTTCGATGGCCTGCTGCAGCATCTGCAGGCTGGAATAGGTGATAACGCTGGCCCAGTAATCTGCAGGCGCGCCGATGACCTCTTGATGGCGTTCGCGATAGGCTGCGTTCTGCGGGTTGTTGGGGTCGATGCCGCCAAGGCTCATCACGCCCTCCACATTCTCCGCGTTCATGTTCTGAAATACCGGGAACCCCGCGCCGACACCCAGATAGAAAAGCGGCGGGCTGTAATCGACGACCTGCGACTGCTGCATGAGCGCGAAAGTGTGCGGAGGATAGGAGAAGGCGACGAAGCTGTCGGCGGTTGTGGCCCGCGCCTCGTTGAGGATGGTGGAGAAGTCGGAGGTTCCGACGGGGAAGACCTCGTCATAGACAAGCTCGAACCCGGCCTCGGCCAGAGCGGGCCGCGCGGCATTCACCAGATCGATCCCGAACCCGTCAGCGACCGAGATCATGGCGACCTGATTGTTGATCGCACCGGCATCGCGTGCCTCGGCCATCACGGCGGCCAGGGCGGTCGAATAGTCGGCGCCACCGCCCAAAAGCCAGAAACTCGACGGCCAGCGCTCGACGAATTCCGGCGCGCGGTCGGTCACAGCCGTCACGGCGATCTGAGGATAGCCGGCGCGCGCCATCAGCGGGGCGATGGCAAGGTTGAAGCCCGTACCCCAGGGCGGAAGGATGAAATCGACCTCGTCCTGGGTGGCCAGACGCTCCACCGCGCGCACGGCTTCTTCCGACGAGGACCGGTCGTCATACTCGATCACCTCGATGGGCAATCGGCTTCCATCGGGCAGGAGCAGGCCGCCCGCGGCATTCACGTCTTCGACCCAAAGGCGATAGTTCGGGATCGTGGTGATCCCGGCGCCACCGGCGTTTGCACCGGACAGGGAAACAGCATATCCGATTCGGACCGACGTGCGGTCATCCTGCGCGGTCGCGCCCTCCGACATCGCGGACAAGAAAAGCGCAGCAGCGCCAAACGCAGATACGGAGCGCAAGAAAGCGCGCCTCAGAACGGTCTGTGACATTGATTCCTCCCTATATTTGCGGCCCGCTTTGCGCGGTGTTTTTCCGGGCTGCCCAGAGCGGGCGGCGCGGTGTGGTTAAAATGATAGCTTGCAGGAGCTGGGCCGATAATAGACGATTTGAGTATTAAATTGCACTTTTGAGGTGTTCTCGGGAGGCGAAAATCGGCGAGGTTCCAACGATTCAGGCGGACCGTATCCGCAGCGCGCTGACGGCAACGGAGTTCGCCCTGCGCGGGCGGCGGTGCGGCCTGTTCGTGCTCGACGCAGGGTCGGTCCGGCTGATCGAGGGCGCGCGGGAGACAAAGGTGGACGCGCCGTGCCTCGTCTGGCTGCCGGCGGGCAACCCGGCGCGCCTGAAGCTCTCGGCCGGGACGCCAGGGTTTTCACTGCGTCTTACGGAAACGGTGATCGGCCGCGCAATGCCGGCGGGAGGCCTTTCGGGGCATATCCGCTCGACCATCGGAGGCAGGGTACTGGCCTTCAACACTGCCGGGACGCGTAGCTTCGACCGGCTGCGGAGCCTCTTTGACGAGATCGAGGCAGAACTGTCCGGCGCGCCCCCGGGGTCGGACATGGCCGTTCAGACACTGGTGTCGCTGGCGCTGATCCATATCTGGCGGGCGGCGGCCCCCAAAATCGAACGATCGGTCGCCTTGCCCAGCCGGATCGTGCAGGACTTTCTGGGACTCGTGGAGCTTCACCTCACCCAGCACTGGACGGTTGGCCAGTATGCGGAAGCGCTCGGCATTTCGCGCGATCGGTTGAATACCGTCGTCCGCCGGGCCATCGGGCGCAGCCCGCATTCCCACATCCAGGCGCGCCTGATGGACGAGACGAAGACGCTGCTTCTGCAATCCGACCTGCCGATGGCACAGATTGCCTACAGATTGGGGTTCAACGATGCGGCCTATTTCAATCGTTTCTTCCAAAGGCACGAGGACGTACCGCCCGGAAAGTATCGCAGGCTGCAAAGACCCACAGGCGGTGACGATGACAGGCGCGCGTCATACGCCGCCTGGCCCTAGGCTCGGTCGCAACCTGTGCTTCATTGGCCGCTTTGATCCTGGATCTCTTCCGCCGCGCGCCTCAATCGCTCGATTGCGCGCGCCACGAACTGATCGTCAAACCGGCTCAGCAAACCGAAAAGAGAGAGCGTGAGGATGATCTCACCCGTTTTGCCTTTCACGGGGATCGAGACCGCGCCCAGATCCACCTCGTTTTCACCCTTGTTGATCGCAAATCCCTGGCTGCGGATCTGGTCCAACTCCTGCTCAAGCACATCAAGATCCTGTATCGTCCTGTCGGTCAGGGCGACCAGCCGATATGCTCCGAGGCGTGCCAGACGCTCCTTCCGGGTCAGCGACGAAAGCCATAGCTTCCCCTGCGCCGTCGAATGGAGCGGCAAGATGGTGCCGACCTTGATGGCGATGTTGAACGGGCGGTTCGGCGTGGCCACGGCCATGCAAACCGGGCCGCCGCGGGACAAGCGGCTTGCCATGACGGACTCGTTCAACTCCTGGCTGGCGCTTTCGATAACCGGCTTGACGACATTCGACAGCGGGTTCGTAAGCTGCTCTAGGCTGCCCAGTTCGGCAGCGCGCGGTCCGAGGCAATAGCTGCCGCGTTTGTAACTCGCCAAAGCCCCGACCATCACAAGGGTCGACAGGAACCGGTGCGCGGTGGCCGGGTTCATCCCCAGTTCATGAACGACGATCTGGGAGGTGATCTCGGGCCGGTCGGCACGAACAAGGCTCAGGATATCGAAACTCTTGAGAACCGATTCATTGGGTTTTGTGGGCACGTCTGATCCTTGATGCTCCGTTCGGTGTCAGGCCATCGGCGGGACCGCCTTTAAGGCACCCGTCCGCCCATCAAGACATATCACATGCAGGCTCTATGGAAAGCCATATCTCACTATGTGAGATTAAATTCTCAGAATCCCGATTGACCCGTCGACATTCAAGCATATGGTGAGGCATCCAAGTCAAAGAGTGAGATGGGGGGGCAGTCACAATATGGGGGCGTCACAGGTCATCGACAACGCCAATGCGGAAGCTGCAGGGCACGCAAGACCCCTGCCGATATCACGCCAGTGACCGAGCGGACCGAGGTTGCCGCAGGCGGCGCACTCTTCAGCAAGCTCAAGACGCTCGGTGTCGATTATGTGTTCGCGAACTCCGGCACCGACTTCCCGCCGATCATCGAAGGCCTGATCGACGCGACCCGGAAGGGTATCGACCTTCCCACGCCGGTCACCTGCCCCCATGAGCATGCCGCCCTTGGCATGGCACATGGATACTACCTTATGTCGGGGCAGATGCAGGCGGTTCTCCTTCACACCAATGTCGGTCTCTCGAACGGCGCGACCGGGGCGATTAATGCCGCCTGCGATCAGATCCCCGTTCTGATGATGTCGGGCCGGACGCCTGTCATGGAGAAGGACCGGTTTGGCGCCCGCACCGTGCCCATTGGTTGGGGGCAGGAAATGTATGACCAGACCGCGCTGGTGCGGGAAGTGTCGAAATGGGAGTACGAGTTGCGGTTCCCCGAGCAACTCCCCGAGCTTCTTGACCGGGCCGCCGCCATCGCGAACTCGACGCCCAGGGGACCTGTCTATCTCAGCCTTCCGCGGGAGGTGCTGTGCGAACCGATTCCGACGGAGCAGGCCGGCGCTCCGGCGAGGATGCAACCGGCCGAAGTGGCGCCGAACGTGGCTGCGCTGGCCCAGGCGGCAAAACTCTTGCGGGCGGCTGAGCATCCGCTGATCATCAGCCAGCGCGGTGTCGGCTCGGACGCAGCGTTTGAGGCCTTTGCCGGTTTCGTCGACAGTTGGGCGTTTCCGGTCTGCCAGTACTGGGCGAACCAGCTGTCCCTCGCCAACCAGCATCCGATGAGCATCGGGCAGGATCCGACAGAGCTGTTGGCCGAGGCGGATGTCGTCCTCGTGATCAATGCGCTGGCACCATGGTGGCCAGACGGCACGACCCTGCGCGATGACGCCACGGTGATTCAGCTGGGGCCCGATCCATTGTTTTCCCGCACGCCCGTTCGCAACTTTCCTGCCGATATCTGCCTTGCGGGAGAAACGTCGGACGCGCTGGTCGCACTGATTGAAGAAATGGGCACGCCCCCCGCCGCGTCAGAGGCAATCGCCCGCAGGCATCGGCATATGTCCGCGCGGTCCAAAGCACGTTGCACGACGATGATTGAACGCGCGAAATCCGGCTCCGGCGCACCTATGACGAAAGAGTGGGTCAGCCATTGTGTTGGTCAGGCGATAAAGGGCCGCAAGGCGACAGTCTTTCACGAACTGGGCGCCCCGATGGAACCGCTCGATCTTGAGCACCACAAAAGCTATTTTCAGGAGCCATACTCCGGCGGGCTGGGCTGGGGCTTGCCTGCGGCGCTCGGCGCGCAACTCGCCGATTCAGACCGGCTCGTTTTCGCGACCATGGGCGATGGCAGCTACATGTTCGCCAATCCCACCGCCTGCCACCAGATCGCGGAGGCCCTGGCCCTTCCGATTATCACGCTGGTGCTCAACAACGAAGAGTGGGCGGCCGTCCGGCACTCCGCCGAGGGGCTCTACAAGGATGGGCTGGCGCCGAAGGCGAATGAAGTCCCGCTCACATCTCTCCGGCCCAGCCCGGATTTCACGAAAACGGCCGAGGCCAGCCGTGCCTATACCGAAACGGTCCTGACCGGCGACGCACTGCCCGCAGCGCTGGAACGCGCGATCGACGTCGCGACGCGGGACAGGCGGCAAGTTTTGCTGAACATCGCCATCCAGCGGACCGGTGCGGCCTGATCAGAACAAAGGAACGACGACCAAACCGTAAAATCTCGCCGGACAGAAAAAGAAGACATGCGGTGCCGACGACACGGAAACTCACCAAGGGAGGAAACCACGATGATGACCACACAGAAGATAGCAGCAGGCGGGGCGGTCGCGCTTGCAATTGCCGCAGCACCCGCCGGTGCGACGGAACTCCGCTTCGCAAACTGGCTCCCCGCCCAGCACGTACTGAACACCACGGTGTTTCCCGCATGGATCGACTCGCTCGTCGAAGCATCGGGCGGCGAAATCGAGGTCGCGGTTTTCCCCGCGCGCCAGCTTGGCGCGGCCGGCGACCATTACGACATGGCGGCAAACGGCATCGCCGACATTGCCTTCATCAACACCGGCTATCAGCCCGGCCGTTTCCCGATGGTCGGCGTGGCCGAGCTGCCCTTTCTCATCGACGACCCCGTCACCGCAGAAACCGAGGCCTTTGACGGCTGGTACCGCGAATATGCGGAAGAGGAGATGTCGGAGGTCAAGTTTTGCCTGACCTTCAATGGCGGTCTCTACGCGCTGCATTCCGTTGAACCGGTCGTGAGCATCGGGGACATAGACGGTATGCGCATCCGGCTGCCGAACCGCACGCTTGCGAACTACTTCGGCGCGATGGGCGCGACCAACATTCAGATCTCGGCGCCTGAGTCCCGCGAGGCGCTGGAGCGCGGCGTAGCCGATGCGATCCTGTTTCCATGGGCCAGCCTTTTCCCGTTCGGAATCAACGATGTCGTTCAGAACCACCTCGATATCGATATGGCCTTCAACAACTTTGCCTTCGTGATGAACCAGGCGACCTATGACGGCCTTTCCGATCGGGCGAAGGCCGCCGTGGACAGCCATTGCACGAGCGAATGGGCCGCGCGTATTTCCTCGGGCTGGCTCGCCGTGGAAGCGGACGGCCGGCAACGCCTCATAGATGATGGCCACACCATCAACGTACCGAGTGCCGAGCAGCTTCAGGCCTTTCAGGACGCGGTTGAGCCGGTACGTAACGAGTGGCTCGCGGCAGCCGAAGACGCCGGATATGATGGCCAGGCCGCCTATGACGCCCTGATCGAAGCCTTTGCCCAGACGCCCGCGAACGGGAACTGAAGCAATGTCTCGCGCCTTTCAGCGCATTGTCGCCGCGGTGGAAAACACCGCGGCGGCAGCCCTTCTTGTGGTGACGGTGCTGTCATTTTCGGCCGTGGTCGCCCGGTATGTCTTCAACACCGGAATTCCCGATGCATTCGACGGCGCGCGCTACCTTCTTGGCGTCGTGATCTTCTGGGGCCTCGCAAGTACGTGCTATCGGGGCGATCACATCACGATGGATGCCGTATGGGCGCTGTCGCCCAAGCGCCTTCGATGGGTGATCGACGTGCTCTCCAACGCGATTGTCATCCTCGGGCTCGCCTTTCTTCTGTGGAAGTTCACCGAGAAGGTAGTCGATACCTGGACCGCAAATCACGGCACGATCGACCTCGACTTGCCGGTGGCCGGTTTCTACGCCTTCGCGTGGTTCGGGCTCGTGGCCGCGCAGGTTTTCGGTGTTGTCCGGCTGGTGCGGATCCTTCGCGGACGCGGTGACCCTCCTTCCCAAATCCCGGTGCAGACCGCCGACTGACCCGACATTCCAAATGGATGCCAGACATGGATCGTGACCTCATTGCCGCCTTGGGTTTCGGCCTTCTCTTCACCCTGATGCTTCTCCGCGTGCCGGTCGGCTTCGCCATGGGCATCTCCGGTGTCGTAGGCTTCGCCGCGGTCACGGGGTTCAACTGGGACGTGGCACTGAACCTGTTGTCCTCGTCACCGATCTCCACGGCAACGAAGCACAGTCTGGCGCTGATCCCCATGTTCATCTTGATGGGAGCCTTCGCGACCGCTTCGGGTATGAGCCGGGAGCTTTTCGGATTTGCAAGCGCATGGCTCGGCCATCGCAGGGGCGGGGTCGGAATGGCGACAATCGGGGCCTGCGCGGGCTTTGCCGCGATTTGCGGCTCTTCCGTCGCCACGGCGGCCACCTTCTCCAAGGTCGCCTTTCCGGAAATGCGCCGCCTGGGGTATTCCGAACGCCTTTCCTCCGGCGTCATCGCGGCAGGTGGCACCCTCGGCATCATCATCCCGCCCTCCGTCCCGCTTGCGCTCTACGGCATCCTCACGGAACAGAATGTAGGCGAGCTGTTCATTGCCGCGATCATTCCCGGCCTTCTTGCCGCGTTGATGTACATTCTGACAATCCGGGTGATTGCCGGGTTCTCCGGCTCCGAGATGAAAAGCGTGGAGAAGGCGGCCTGGAGCGTCCGTTTTGCGGCCCTGCGCGGCATCTGGGCGATCCTACTGCTGTTCATCTTCATTTTCGGAGGTATTTACGGCGGCATCTTCACCGCCACCGAGGCGGCCGCCATGGGGGCCATGGGCGCCCTGATCATCGCCCTGGCGCGTCGCCGCATGAGCTGGGCGAATTTCTGGGAGGCGCTGCGCGAAACGGTTCGGACGACGGCCGCGATCTTCACGATCCTGATCGGCGCCCTGATCTTCGGCTACTTCCTTGCGATCACTCAAGTGCCTCAAAACCTGACCAACTCGATCATCGACATGGGGCTCAACCGATACGTCGTGCTCGGGATCCTTCTGGCCTTCTTTCTACTTCTCGGTTGTGTGCTCGATCCGATCGCGATGATCCTTCTGACCGTACCCATCGTGTTTCCGTTGATCCTGGAGTTGGGCTTCGACCCGATCTGGTTCGGGATCATCATGGTGATGACGGTCGAGCTGGGCCTGATCACACCGCCGGTGGGTATGAATGTTTTCGTGATCAAAAGCGTGCTGCGGACCGTGGGGCTGACGACGATCTTCATAGGCGTCGCGCCATTCGTTCTCAGCGACCTGATCCGCCTTGGTATCCTTGTCGCCTTCCCCGATCTGGTGACCTATCTGCCAAGCCAGATGGAGTGACGGCTGCCGCGCGTTCTGAGTGAGAGCTGCGCTTGTGCCGATCGTCCGCGCAGGTTGCATCCGGGAAACGAAACCCCGCTATCCGAGATGCCAAGCCGCCGCCGGATCGTCGCCTGCTCGGACCGGGCATTACGCACACGCTGAGGTTTCAGATCTGCGCGGGCAAGACAAGATTGGATAGCGGGGCAGATGCAAAGCAAGAACCGCCGAAATGCGCTGGACACGCGACGCCCCGTGCCCCCACCCATGGCGTCAGACGCGACGATCCCTGCGGATCTTGCCATCGATCATCACCAATCGAACGGTCTTGGCGGATGAGACGAAGACCGACAAGTCGCTCAACGGGTCGCCATCGACAAGGATCAGATCCGCAAGCGCGCCGGCTGCGATCCGGCCCAGCTCGCCCGCGCGCTGAACGATCTCTGCATTGATCGACGTCGCCGAACGCAGGACATCCACGGGCCGCTGCACCTGTCCGCGCAAAAGCAACTCCCGGCCCTGGGTTTGAAGAAAAACATCGCCGTGCAGGTCGCAACCCAAGCCAAGCTTGACCCCGGCGCTCACGCAGGCCTCGATGGCGTCCAGCGTGCGTTTGTTGACCTCCCGCACCTTTTCGGTCGCGGATTTCGGAAGCCCGAGCGCTTCGGCATTTTCGGCAATCAACTCACCCGCGGAGAGCGTGGGCACAACATATGCACCGGCCTCAGCGATCAAAGCGGCCGTCTCAGGCTCAATCAGGCTGCCATGCTCGATGGTCCGCACGCCCAGTTCGACGCACCGCCGCGCGCCGGCATCGGTATGGCAATGGGCCATGACATAGGATCCGCGCCGCGCCGCCTCCTCGACCGCAACCAGAATTTCGGCATCGGTGAAATGAGGCATTTCCAGCGGCGCAAGCTCTGTCGAGACACCGCCCGACAGGAAGATCTTTATCTGCGTCGCGCCTTGTCTGAACCGCTGGCGCACGGCTTTGCGCATCTCATGGGGTCCATCAACGGCCTCGCAGATGACGCCCGCATACTCCCCGCATCCGCACAGATCCGGTTCACCGCGCCGGCGCATGTCACCGTGCCCTCCGGTTTGCGTCAGGGCCTTGCCGGGGTAGAAAAACCGCGGTCCGTCGATCAAACCGGCATCGAGCGCCTGGGCAAGACCGACATCGCCACCGCCTGCGTCCCGGATCGTGGTATAGCCACGGTCGACGGCCCCCGTTAGCAGCCGCGCGGCATGGGCGGCGAGCAACGCGGGATGCATGCGGTCGGTGCCATAAAAGTCGTAGCTTGGTGTGTTGGCGTGGTAATGCGCGTCGATGAGGCCCGGCATGAGAAACAGGCCGCCGCAATCAATCCGGTGTGCCGGACCGGTATGGCGCGCATCCGCGCCAGCCTCGCGGATGCGAGCCCCTTCGACCACGATGGAGGCATTCTCCAACGCCTCATCGGACACACCGTCCCAGAGCCTGGCGTTGTGAAAGACGGTGACGCCTGTCTCCGCCGGATCGCGGCGCGCGTTCATATCGACATTCTGCCCAACCTGTCGAGCAACGCGGCGCCGGTGCGGATGCCGTCATGAAAGAGAGAGATCTCAAGGTTTTCATTCGGGGCGTGATTGGCCTCGTCCGCGTTTGCATAGGGTGTGACGAAGGCGGGAAGCCCCAGCGTCTTGGTAAAGGCGTAATCCGGCAGGCTGCCGCCAATGCTCGGGTAAAGATAAGGCTCGACCCCGCGCGCGGTCCGCACGGCATCGACAATCGCCGACGCGAACCTATTGTCGAGCGATGTGCGCGACGGCAACATGCCGCTGCCGCTCATGACCACCTCAACCTCGCCCTCGGGCGCGTGTTTTTCGACATGGGCACGGACGCAGGCCACCGCCTGTTCCGGCGTCATGTCCGGAACAAGGCGGATGTCGCATTTCGCAATCGCC
Source organism: Rhodophyticola porphyridii (assembly GCF_003688285.1). Lineage (GTDB taxonomy): Bacteria > Pseudomonadota > Alphaproteobacteria > Rhodobacterales > Rhodobacteraceae > Rhodophyticola > Rhodophyticola porphyridii. The sequence goes on along the minus strand of NZ_RCNT01000013.1, from coordinate 28,079 downwards.
TCTGCAGGAAGCACCGTTTTCGTGCCTGGGCCGCCATAGCCGCCGTGAATGCCGTTGATCGTCAGAGTCGGGTGGAACATCAACCGGTCATGGAACGGTCGGTCGGCAGGCGCATCCAGACGGCCAAGCCCCATGGACTCGAGATATGCGGGCACGTCGACCGGCAGGGAGTCCGCAGCGGCCCGTTCGGCATTGGTAGGCGGGCGCACCGGATCGTGCAGGCCCTCTATCGTGATCCGCCCCTCCGCATCCTTCATGGTGCCCAAGAGGTGAACAAGCGTCCACAATGCATTGGGCATCGTGCCGCCATGATTGCCGGAATGAGCGTCCGTCCGACCGGTTTTGACGACCAGTTCAAATCCGGCCATGCCACGCACACCAAAGGTCACGATCGGTCGGCCCGAGGGGTGCAGCGGGCCATCGGCGGTCACCACCAGATCGGCTTTCAGACGGTCCGCATGGGCACCGACGAATTCCGCAATCCGGGGGGAGCCGATTTCCTCTTCTCCCTCCAGCAGGAAGATCACGTTGCAGGGCAAGGTCCCGGTGACCTTCAGATGGGCCTCCAGCGCCAGAAGCTGCGCAAAATGCTGGCCCTTGTTGTCTCCGATCCCGCGCGCATAGATGCGCCCGTCACGGATCGTCGGCTCGAATGGTGGAGTGATCCACGCCTCCAGCGGATCTGGCGGCTGCACATCGTAATGGCCGTAAAGCAGGACGGTCGGTTTGCCGGGCGCCTCACACCGATGACCCAGAACCATCGGATGCCCCGATGTCGGAACGGCCTCGGCTTCAAAACCGAGCCCGCTCAGGTGCTCGACCAGCATCGCCGCAACTTCGCGAATGCCGATATCATGGGCGCTGATCGATGGGTGTTTGACGTAGTCTATAACGCGCCGCAGATGGTCATCGCGGTTCGCCTCGATATAGTCGAAGACCGCAGCCAGCGTGTCGGGGATTTCAGTATCTTCGGTCATGTGTCGGCCTTGGTTAACAGAAGCGCGCCCGAGGTTTGCACCGTGCCGGTCCAGCCGGGCGTGATCAGGGTTGTGGTGTCAAGTTGGCTTACGATTGCGGGGCCTTCAATGATTGCGCCGGCCTTCATGGTGGATCGGTCGAAAAGCGGGACAGTCTGCCGGCCCGATGGCAAGGCTATGGGCACGTGATCCACCGGCACCGGCGGATCGCCCGGGGCAAGCACGGCCGGGGCAAGCGCCTGCATGGTGGCGCGGGCTTCGACCCGCAGCGTCACAAGCTCGATCGGTGCGCTCAGCTCGAACCCGTAAAGGGCCCGGTGGGCGGCCACGAAGCCCGCCTCCAACGCCTCGACCGTGTCGGCCCACGGGACGGCCAGTTCATTGCCCTGACCGGCATAGCGCAAGAGGGCGACACGACTGGTTTGCCGGTCGGCCTCCGCCACATCCTCCGCATCGAACCACACGGCCGCATCTGCTTCAAGCTCTGCGCAAAGCCGTTCGGCCTCCGCCATATCGGCGACTCCGGCGCGGGGCCGGGCGCGGCTGAACTCGGACTTGAGATCCGCCGCCATCAGCCCGTCGGCGCATAGAATGCCGGGCGCGGGCACGATCAGCACACGGCGTGTACCAATCAGATCGGCAAGCGCACAACCGTGGAGCGGGCCGGCGCCGCCGAAGGGAAGAAGCGTGAAATCCCGCGGATCAAAGCCACGCTCGACCGACACGACGCGCAGGGCGCCGACCATCTTGTTGTCGGCAATGGCGAGAATGCCGCGCGCCGCGTCTTCCACGGCGATGCCAAGCGGTCGGGCGACGCCGTCTTCCAACGCGCGGCGCGCCGCCACCACGTCGAGCGCCATGTCCCCGCCAAGCAGGCGCGCGGGCAGGTGCCCCAACACCACATGCGCATCGGTCACGGTCGCCTCGGTCCCACCCCGGCCATAAGCCGCGGGCCCCGGCGTGGCCCCGGCGCTTTCCGGTCCGACCGTCAGCACACCATCGGCCACACGGGCGATGGACCCCCCGCCCGCGCCGATTGTCACCATATCGACCATGGGCAAGGGCAAGGGCCAATCTCCAACCTGCCCTTGTTGCGTCAGTCCGATCTTGCCACCCGAAACGAGGCAGATATCCGCACTTGTGCCGCCGATATCGACTGTCAGGATGTCATTGATCCCAGATGCTGCCGCAACGGATCTTGCACCCACGACACCTGCAGCGGGTCCAGACAGCGCCGTCAGAGCGGGGGCGGACCGGATCTTGTCTGCGCCCGCGACACCGCCATTCGACTGCATCAGAAGGAGCGGGGCGGGAACCCCCTCGGCGGTGAGCTTGTCTTCGATTCGCCCTACGTATTTCGTGACGCCGGGCATCACGATGGCGTTCAGCACCGATGCCAATGTCCGCTCATACTCCCGCACCACGGGCAGCACATCCGAGGATGCCGTGACCGCAATGCCCGGCAGGGCGGCCCGCAGGATCTCGGCGGTACGACGCTCGTGTTCGGGGTTGGCGAAAGCATGTAGCAGACAGATGGCCACCGCATCGACGCACATCTCGCGAAGCGACTCAGCGGCGGCTGCAACGCTGTCTTCGTCCAGCGGCTGAGTGACGACGCCGCCGGGCAGGACACGCTCAGCCACCTCCACAATCCGCGAGGCCGGCACGGGGCGCTCGGGCTTGATCCAGTTGTAGAGATTGGCCGCGCGGGGGATGTCCTGTCGCCCGATCCCGAGCACGTGGCGGAACCCGCGGGTCGTCACGAGGGCCGCCCGTGCGCCCTTGCCTTCAAGGATCATGTTGGTCGCGACGGTGGTTCCATGCAGAACCTGACGCAGGTCACCGGGCACAGCGCCCGCAGCGCGCAGGGCCAGACGCAGCCCGGTCAGAAACGCCTCCGACGGGTCATCGGGACGGGAAGGCGTCTTGGCCCGCCAGACCTGCCCCGTCGCGATATCTGCAAGCGCAACATCTGTAAACGTGCCGCCAATATCCACTGCAAGCGTCAGCGCAGGCCCCGCCCCGCGCGCGGAATCCGCACCATCAAAGGACATCGAGATACTCCTTGCGGTGAAAAGGTTTGACCACGGGCCGCGCGGTTCTCAGCCGCGCAGTTTCGGCCTCGTCGACCTGTCGCCCGGTGACGGCGACCCCGTATTCGCGTGCTGCGGCCTCGTTGCTGACAAGCCCGGCAAGCACATCCTCCAAAACCTTCGCAGCCGGTCGGTCAAAGGGGTGTCCGTAGCCCCCGCCGCCACCGGTTTCTATGCGCACCACATCGCCCTTCTTCAGCATCGTGCCATCCGACAGAGGCGGCAGAACCCTTTCATCGGCCATGCCCGGGTTGATCACGATGCGCCCGGGCGCGCCCGACTTCCCGCCATTGATCCCCCAGGGTGGGTTTTCAACGCCATCGATGCGAATGCCCAGCATCGCGTGATCGGCGAGGATTTCGTACTCCCGCAGTATTCCCGTTCCGCCGCGAAACGCGCCGGGGCCACCGCTGTCCATCACCATGCCATAGGTTCTGAAGGACACGGGGTAGCCAAGCTCTGTGAACTCGATCGGATAGTTTTCCTGCGCCACGAAATAGACGGCGTCCATACCGTCGGCAAAGGCGCGCGCGCCATAGCCGACGCCGATGCCATCGGCCAGAAGAAACGGGGTCGCGGTCCCGTCCTCCGCGGTATAGCTGCCCCGAATGAGCGCCACGACATAAGCCGCCTGTGCCGCCGGCGCCTGTCCGCCGGCCGCGTTGACCAGCCCATTCAGCGTCGCCAGCACCCGCATCATCGTCAGGCCACGCATTCCAAGCGGCGCCGGCCAGTTCGGTTTCACCAGCGAGCCTTCGCGCAGACGCACCTCGTCCAGCGCGAGGGGTCCCCCTGCGTTACAGACCTGCCCGGGTTCTCCGCCCAGATAGAACAATCCCAAAGCCATGCCCGGGATGGAGCGGTTCATCAGAAGGTTGACCGGTCCGGGCGCCTGATCGTCGGTCTCGGTAGCGTCGAAGATGAACCGGTCGGCCCCGTCCGGGCCCTTCTCACGGATGATGGCGAAGCGCAGATGAAACGGCCCGTTGCCATGGCCGTCGCTATCGATGGCATCGGTGAAGCGATGCGTGCCGTAATCGAAGGTTTCCGCCAGCTTGCGCCTGACTAGGCGCCGCGTCCGGTCGAGAAGCTGGGCAAGGGCATCTTCAAGAACCGCAGCCCCGAAACGGTCCGACGCCTCCGTCATACGCTGCGCACCAAGCCGCACACTGGCCATCAATGCGCTCATATCGCCCTCGCTTTGCGCGGGGAAACGGGAGTTTCGGTGAAAGATGGCAAGCGCGGCGTCGTTCACGGCACCGGCCTCGATCAGCTTGGTCGGCGGGATAATGATCCCCTCCTGCCAGATCTCGGTCGCATCGGGGCTGATCGAGCCGGGCCGCATGCCGCCGATATCCGCAAAATGCGCCCAACTCATCACGAAGGCCACGCGCCGGCCGTTGTGGAACACGGGCGCCAGCAGCACCTGATCGTTGGAATGGCTCACCGCGCCATAGGAGCCATAGCAATCATTGTACCAATACAGGTCCCCGTCCTGCATTGCTTCAATCGGAAAATGCTCGAATACCGGCGTGGTGATGTCGCCAAAGATCGGCACCATCGAGCCCACGGCCATCACGCCATTGCGATCGAAAATCGCGGTGTAGAAGTCCTTCTTCTCGCGGATGAAAGCCGAGATCGCAGTGCGTTCGATCAATGCCTCCATTTCGCTTTGCGCAGCCTGGATGGCGCCCTGAATGATCTCGAGCGTGATCGGATCACAGATCGGGTCGGCGGAGGTGTTCATGTCGGCGGCATAGGTCATGGGTCACGTCTTCGGTTCATGAAGGTGGCAGTGAACGATCCGGTTCTGGACATGCGTCGGGCCGGGTGCCTCAACCGCGCAACGGTCGAAGGCGCGCGGACAACGGTCGCGAAATGTACAGCCCGAGGGCGGGTTGCGCGGATCGGGGGCACCGCGTCCGATGGGCAGCGGCGCGTGGCTTTGATCCGGGTGGGGCACGGGCACGGCCGCGACCAGCGCCTGTGTATAGGGGTGCAGCGGGTTGGCGACGATATCCTCCGTCGGGCCGTCTTCGACGATCCGACCCAGATACATCACGATGGTGCGTTCGCAGACATACCTCACCAGCGCCAGATCGTGACTGATATAGATCGCCGTGATCCCCTGTTGCGCCCGCACGTCCCGAAACACATTCAACACGCCGGCGCGGACCGATACGTCGAGCATCGATACGGGTTCGTCCGCGACGACGAACTCCGGCTCAAGGATCAGGGCGCGGGCCATCACGATTCGCTGAAGTTGACCGCCTGACAGTTGGTGCGGATAGCGGTCCATGAACTGCCCCGCGTCGCCAAGCTTGACCAGCGCCATGGCGCGCAGGATCCTTTCCTCGTGCTCGGCTCTGGGAATGCGCGCATTCTCAAGCGGTTCTGCCAGAACATCGCGGATCGTGAAACGCGGGTTCAATGCCTCGAACGGGTTCTGAAAGATAAGCTGGACCCGGCTGCGAAACCGTTTCAGAGCATCCCCTGTCAGCCCGCTGACATCTTCGCCATCGAACTCCACACGGCCCCCGGTCGCCTTGTCCAGCCGCACAAGCATCCGCCCGGTCGAGGTCTTTCCGCAGCCGCTTTCACCCAGCAGGCCCACGCTTTCGCCCCGGCGCAACTCGAAGGTGACGCCGTCGACAGCCTTGACCACGGTGGCGCGGCCTTGCAGTTGCGCCACCACGCCGCCAACGGGAAAATGCAGCTCCGCTGCGTCAAGCCGGACGAGCGGGGGACCCTGGTCGTGTCCGTCCTTCATGCCGGAGCCTCCCAGGTCTCGGATACCACTGCCCGTGCCCTCAGGGTTTCCGCCTCGGGGATACGGTGGCAGGCGGCCAGATGGTCGCCGTCATAGACGTCAAGACCGGGCACATCCGTGCGGCACCTGGCCTCCGCAAACGGACAACGCGGCGCGAACCGGCAGCCGGGCGGCGGGCTGGCCAGATCGGGGGGTGCGCCTTCGATCGGCGTCAGCTCTCCGGCGGCGCTGGCCAGATCGGGAAAGGCGTTGCGCAGCCCCATCGTGTAGGGATGCGCAGGGGCCGTCAGCGTCGCGGCCATCGGCCCGGTTTCGACCACGCGGCCCGCATACATCACCACCACACGGTCGCAAACATAGGCCACGACCGAGATGTCATGGGTCACAAGGATGACGGAAATCCCCAGACGTTCTTTCAACTCGCGCAGCTGGTCGAGGATCTGACGCTGTACGATGACGTCAAGCGCCGTCACGGGTTCATCCGCGATGATCAGTTTCGGGTCCAGCGCCAATGCCAGCGCAATGGCCACGCGCTGACGCATCCCGCCGGAGAACTGGTGCGGATAATCGCCAAGCCGGTTGGTCTCGATCCCAACCCATTCAAACAGTTCCTCGGCGCGCGTGCGCGCGGCGGTGCGCCCCAACCCGCCGCGGCGGATCAATACCTCCGCCAGTTGCGTACCGACCGTGTAGACCGGATCGAGCGAGTTCATCGCCGATTGCGGAATGAACGCGATCTCGCGCCAGCGCAGGCCGTTCATCGCCCGTTCCGACAGGGCCATGATATCGCGCCCGTCAAAAATCGCCTCGCCGCCGGCAATCCGCGCGTTGCCCGCGAGCACCCGTGTGAGGGAGCGCGCCAGCGTGGTCTTGCCGCAGCCGCTTTCGCCGACAAGGCCCACGATGCTGCCGGGCTGAACATCAAAGCTCGCCCCTTCGACGGCAATCGTGTCCTGGTCGCCCACCCGGTACGCGATGCTGAGGTCTTTGAGGGTCAAGAGCGGCTGTGTCATCGGTCAAGCTTCGGAAAGAGGATCTGCTCGTATCCGCGGGAGATGAAGAACCCCGCCGAAACGATCAGGATGATCAGAAAGCCCGGAGGCACGAACCAGTAATAGGACCCTTTGGAGAGCGCCTGCGAGGCGAAAGCATCCTGGAGCATGTAGCCCCAGCTGATGGAATCCGGATCGCCGAACCCAAGAAAGCTGATCGACGCCTCGGTCAGGATCGCCCAGCCGATGGCGATGGAGCCATAGAGGAAGGACAGCGGCAAGACGTTTGGCGCGATGTGGCGCAGGATGATCTTCAGGTCGGAGGAGCCTGCCACGCGCGCGGCCTCCACATACGCCCGGTTGCGCAGGGTCAGCGTCTGGCTTCGGATCACCCGGCCCGTATCGCGCCACAAGACCAGCGCCATGGCGATCACGACGTTCCAGATAGACGGTTCGAGAAACGCAGCAAGCACGATGACGAAGGGCAGGAACGGAATGCCGAACGCCACATCCGCCAGGCGCATCAGCACCGTGTCCGCCCACCCCCCGAAATAGCCCGCAACGATGCCCACGACCGACCCGATGAGCGCCACCACGAAGGCTGCGGTGAGCCCGATCAGAAGGGCGGAACGGGCACCCCAGACGATTTGCGAGAAGATATCCCTGCCGAGAGTCGTCGTCCCCAGAATGTACCCGTCCGTACCCGGTGTCAGATCAGCCGCCAGGGCGAATTCGGACGTGAAAAGGATCTCGTTGGGGTCGTGGGGCGCGATAAGGGGCGCAAAGACCGCCATGAGAATGAAGAACACGTATATGCACAGACCGATAACCGCGAGCGGATCGTGCAGCGGCAGGCGGATCGAACCAAACCTGCGGCGCAGGCGTGCAAACAGGCCAGACGGTCGGTGCTTAGAGGTCACGCTCTCACTCATGGGTCACCCGTGGATCAAGCGCCGCATAAAGAAGGTCCGCAACGAGGTTCATCAGGATCACGACAACCGCGATCATCAGAAACGCGCCCTGCGCCAGCGGGTAATCCGCTGTCGAGACGGCGCGCACCAGTTCACGCCCAAGCCCGGGCCAGGAGAACACCGTTTCCACCACCACATTGCCCTGGATCTGGTAGCCGACAGCGATGGCGAAGGATGTCATGACGGGCAGCAGCGCGTTACGGGCCGCGTGGCGGATCACGACCGAGAAGGTCGAAAGGCCCTTGATCCGCGCCATGGTGACGAAATCCTCCCGCATGACATCCATCATGTTCGATCGCATGAGCAACAGCGGAAGTCCCTGACTGTAGATAGCCAAGGTCATGACCGGCAAGGTCATGTGCCACCAGAAATCGGCAGAGCTGTAGAGCGCCCAGAGGGAATCGTATTCCGCGCCCGGCGGCCTTGTCCCGCCCGCGGGGAACCATCCCATGCCGAAACTGAACACCGCCAGCAAGAGCATGCCAAGCCAGAACTCTGGCATCGCGCGCGTGGTCAGAACCAAGGGCACACATATCTGCTCGACGACCGAGCCGCGCTTCCAGGCCAGATACGCGCCGGCAAGAACGCCGAATACATATGCCAGGATCAGGGAGCTGAACGTCAGGATCAGCGTGTTCGGCAAAAGCGCCAGAACCCGTTCGGCGACAGGTTGGCGATAGAAGAAGCTCTCCCCCAGATCGCCCTGGAGGAGATTGCCCAGATAGATCAGATACTGTCGCCAGAGCGGCTGATCGAGGCCGAAGCGGGCCATCAGTTCGGCCTGCTGCTCGGGTGTGAAATTCGGGTCGATATAGGCCGCGAGCGGGCTGCCCGGCATCAACCGGAACATAAAAAACAGAATGGTGATCACCGCCAACAGGACGAACGCTGTTTGCAGCAAGCGCGCGCCGATAACGGTGATCGCCTTCACTCTGCCAGTCCCTTCTGCTCTGGTTCAGTCAGGCTCATTCGCCCAACGTCTCGGACACGCCTTCGGGGTAGTGCAGCCGGCCGTCGACCACCATGTAGCCGGCATCTTCCAGCATCTGCTGGGCCAACTCGATACCGGCCTCCATGCCCTCGACCGTGGCTTCATTGTGCCAGAAGCCAAGCGCCGGAGAGACGACCGAATTCGACGGTACGGCGAACCCGCGGAACGCGGCACCCACGATGAGCCTGCGATCGACCGAAGCCGACAACGCGCGGCGGAAAGCTGGGTCGTTGAACGGCGGCCGACGGTGGTTGAAGGCGACATAGCGGAAGCCGATATCGACGGTCGAGACCGCGGTCAGGTTGGGATCTTCATCCGCTGCCGCCACCACGACGGTCGGATCGCCGGGGAAGTCCGACAGGAAGTTGATCTCGCCCGAGCGGAGCATCCCAAGCGCCGCCTCGACATTTGGCACGATCCGCAGGATCCAGCGATCCGCTTTCGGGGCGGCCCAATGCTCGGCATTGGCTTCCAGCACGACCTCCTCGTTCAGGGTCCAGCTTCCGAAACGGTAGGGCCCGGAGCCGATCGGCACCTCTTCCTGAAACGACTCGGCGTTTGTGTCGAGGGTCAGCTGTTCGGCGATCACCGGCTCCCAGATATGCATCGGGATCAGGTTGATCTTCGACAGGCTCGCGGTGAGGAACGGTGCCGACGGCTCGGTCAGGGAGAAGGTGATGTCCATGCCGTCGATGGTGATATCGGCAATGCTCCCGACGAAGGGGCCATACATGGGCGCTTCGCCCGATCCGGCAGCTTCGAACGAGAATGCCACGTCTTCGGGCGTCACCGGCATGCCGTCATGCCACGTCATCCCCTCGCGGAGCGTGACCCTGATTGTTGTGTCGTCGATCCACTCGTAGCTTTCGGCCGCCCAGGGTTGCGGCAGGCCATCGGGCCCGATCCGCATCAGACGATCATACACAAGCTCCGTGATCCAGCTGTCCGTACCCCCGGAGATATAGAGCGGGTTGATCGCGGTAACGTTGTCAGACGAGTTAAGGATGATGTCGGTGACATCGCCCAGCGGCTCCATCTGGAGATAGCTCCAGGTATTGCGGATGCCGATGCCGGACTGGTCCACCACGGTGTCGGGGTTCCAGACAGAGGTATTGAACGCGTAGGTCGATTGCGGGTGCGCAAGCATCATGTTGGGCTGATCTTCAGCGAGCATCGCCTGTGCCGCCCGGACAATCTCGCGCCGCTCGTCGGGGTCGAGCGTCACGCGCTGCTGTTCGACCAGCGCGTCGTATTCCGGGTTGTTGTAACCGATGAAGTTGAAGCCCTGCTCCGCCGTCGTGGAATGGAACAGGTTGTAGACGATCTCGTCAGGGTCGGACCGCTCGGGGCGGCCGACCATTTGCCAGGCTGTCGTGTCCCAGTCATCACGGCTGAACCAGATCGCCTGGATCATCTGCTCCCAGGGCATCACTTCGACATTCACATCAAGACCGAGCCTGCGCCACTCCTGGGCAATCAGCTGGGTAAACTGGAACTCGGCAGGCTGCGCAGCCTGCGGTCGTGTGACGAGGTTGATGGTTCGGATCTCATCGGCCATCACGGGCGACAGCACGGTGGCCGACAGCATGGCGGCAAAGGCAGATGTTCTTAAGGGCAGTGTCATTGTGGTTCTCCTGTTGGCGTCCGGCGGACGACGTTGGATGTGCGCGGGTTCAAGCGACGCGCATGTCAGAGGCGGTTTTGCCCGCCTTCATCTTTGCAGGCGTGGGCCATGCTTTTTTCGAATGGGCCAATCCCATGGAAACCAGCATTTCTGCATGTTTCACCGCGGCCCGCCCCGCATTGACGACCGGCACGCCAACCTCGGCGGCGATCTCATCGCCCATATCGAGGAAGGACATTGTCATGCAGCCGAACAGAAGGGCGTCGGCGCGGTCCTGTTCGACACAAGCGCGGGCCACGTCGATCAGCCGCGCCTTGGTCACTTCGGGATCGGCCATGAGTTCCAGAACGGGGATATCGGTCGGACGGACCGACGCAAGTTTCGCACGGACCCCGGCATGGACGGCAAGCATTTCCTGCCCGGCGATCAGGCTTTCAAAAATCGTCAGGACACTGAACTTGTGCCCGAGCGCCGCGGCCAGAAGCATGGCGCTTTCGCATGGGCCGACAACCGGCATCGTGACCAGCTCACGGGCCGCCTCCAGCCCCGGGTCACCGAAACAGCCGATGATGGCGGCATCAAAACCCTTCTTCTCGCATTCCATGATCAGATCGAGGGTCGGCGGGATCGCGAGCATCTCCTCGTAAGCGGATTCGATCGAGGCCGGGCCGGACGGCACATCGATCACCGACACCTCTGTACCATCGAACGCCCAGCCATTCATCAGCGCCTCCCGGCGCTGCATCTCCGTTCGCCCCATCGGACCTTTCGACATCGGCCCCGGTACAACATATGCAATTTTCATCGCCATCCCCTGAAAGAACAGTGTTTCACTAAGCAAAACATTGTTTTAAAGTCAGTATGCTGCAAATTTATTGCAAAGCAAGCCTCACGTAAAAAGAGTAGGGCCGAAAATGTCTGAACCCCGCGACTACACCATAGCTGCCGTCGACCGCGCCCTGCGTGTGCTGGAAGCTTTGGCGAGCCATCCGAGACAAGGCGTGACGGAACTTGCCTCCCGCCTGGGAATGACCAAAACCATCGTCTTTCGGCTGCTTTCGACCCTTGAGGCACGGGGCTTCGTGTTTCGGGATGGTGACAAAGCCGTCTATTCTCTGGGCTATCGGATAGGTGTTCTTGGCGAGCAGGCCGGAGCGCAGAACACCCTGATGACGGCCGCCCGCCCGGTGATGGAGCGCTTGCGCGATGACACGACGGAGAACATCAACCTGATTCTGCGGGATGGGCACCAATCCCTTGTTCTAGCGACGCTCGCCGGCCATCACGCCATGCGAATCTTCGCCAATCCGGGGCGATACGGGCCGCTGCACGCCGGGGGAGGATCCATGCTGCTGCTCGCATTTGCTCCGGAAGACGTCCGGGAAGCGGTCCTGGCAGAACCGCTGGAGCGCTTCACCTCCAACACCGCAACAGACCCCGATGACCTTCGCGCGCGGCTGGATATGATCCGCGCCGATGGCTTCCACATTGCCATCAACGATCTCGACGATGGGGCGTTTTCCATCGCGGCGCCGATCCGAAGCGCCTCCGGGGACGTCATCGCGTCCTTGTCCGTTGCGGGCGCGATGGCGCGGTACGATGAAACCCGCCGCCGCCGCTATCTCGCGCTTATAGAAGAAGCCGCTGCCGAAATCAGTGGCAAGCTCGGTCTCACAGGCGCCAGCTGATCCGAATCGACCCCGCGCTTGTCGAATCGCTGCGCGGGTGTCACGCTTCATTTGATGAAACTTTGTTTTGTCAGATGAAACAACGAGGTGTGCCATGAAGACTTCTGAAACCGCAATTCTCGACCAGGTGACGATGGAAGAGCCCTGGGGTCTGGTGGAAAGCTTCGCCACCTTCAAGCGGGAGCACCCCGATGATGTGAACCGCGGAATGGACGAGGTGGTTGAACGCCTCTCGCGCCATGGCGTCCCCGCGACGGTCCACAAGCCATCTCTCTATCTCAGCCTGCCCGGTGCCGCGCGGGTAGAGGCATCCGGCACGACCTACCGCGCCAAACCGCCGGCCTATGCCACAGATGCCCGTGGCGGGGTGACGGCCCCGCTTGTCTATCTCGGAGCCAATGCGGTGGACGACATCGACGACATGTTCGACGTCAAGATTGATGGCGCGGCGGATATGGCAGGCCTTGCAAATGGGGCAATCGTTATCTCCGAAGGTTTCGCAAGCCCGGTCATGGTGCGGCAGTTCGAGGATCTCGGCGCCGTCGGCGTCATCGCGATCAACCCGGGCGTCGATATTCACTGGGGGATCTGCACGACGATCTGGGGCGTCCCCGACCTTGACGATCTGCCGAGAAAACCGGGCATCCCCGCCGTCGCGGTCAACAAGCCCGACGGAGAGGCGCTGATCGCGCTGGCCAAGAACGGCGGCGACGCCACGATATTCACCGAAATGGAAGAGGGCTGGTTTGACAGCAAGCTCGTCGAGGTCGTGATCCCCGGCACGGAAGAGGCCGACAAATACGTCCTCCTGCACGGTCACCTCGACAGTTGGGACGTGGGCGTCGGCGACAATGCCGTCGGAGATGCCTGCATGCTGGAGATTGCCCGCATCCTTTGGGCGAACCGCGACAAGCTGCGCCGGTCAGTGCGGATCTGCTGGTGGCCCGGCCACTCCACGGGGCGCTATGCAGGCTCGACATGGTACGCGGATGCCTTCGCTCTCGACCTCGAAGAAAACTGTGTGGCCCAGGTCAACTGCGACAGCCCCGGCTGCCGTTGGGCGACCGAGTTCCTGAACCTGTCGCGCATGCCAGAGACCGACGACATGATCAGCGCCGTCATCCAGGAGGTTGCAGGCAAGGCCGCCGAAGGGGAACGACCGCACCGGGCGGGCGACTATTCCTTCAACAACATCGGCATCTCGGGCTACTTCATGCTGTCCTCCACGATGCCGACGGTCTTGCGGGAAGAGAAGGGGTATTACACGGTCGGTGGCTGCGGCGCCAACATCGCTTGGCATACGGAAAACGACACGCTCGAAATCGCCGACAAGGATATCCTAGAGCGCGACATCAAGGTTTACCTCCTGGCCATCCTGCGCACGGTCAATGCCGGGATCCTGCCCTTTGATTGGCGCATAACGGCGCGGGAGTTTCAGGATACGATAACGCAGTATCAGGCAGCCGCAGGCGACCGGTTCGACCTCTCTCCGTCAGCCGAGGCTGCGCAGCATCTTCTGGATGCGCTTGAGGCGTTCTATGCAGCGGCCCGCGCCGGGAAACTGGCCGAAGACAAGGCGAACACGGTCATTCAGGACCTTGCCCGTATTCTCGTGCCGATCAATTTCTGTCGCGAACCGCGCTTTCGTCACGACCCTGCGGCCACGATACCGCCGCTGCCGACGATCTACACGGCGGCGGAGCTCGACCAGCACGACGACACGCTCGGCTTTGCCCAAAACCAACTGGTGCGCGGGCAGAACCGGCTGGTTGCAGCACTCAGACAGGCAACGCGGCACATTTCGCTCGTCGCCGGCTGATGCGGGCGGTTCACTATAAAACCACGGGCCCGGCGGCCGAGGTGCTGCAACTGGGACGTTTCCCCGCGCCGGTCGCCGGCCCGGGGAACGTTCTGGTGAGGATCGCGGCCTCCGGCATCAACCCTGCGGACGTCAAGCGCCGGGCGGGCTGGGCCGGCATGCAAATGGACCACCCGCTGATCATCCCGCATTGCGATGGTGCAGGCACGATCGAAGCGGTCGGAGAAGGCGTCAGCGCCGATCGGGTGGGCCAGCGTGTCTGGCTGTGGAATGCGCAAGGGGGCTACGGGCAAGCTGGCCGCGCGTTCGGGACGGCGGCCGAGTTCGTAGCGCTGCCCGAAGCGCAGGCAGTCCCCCTGCCGGACCATTTCACGATGGCGCAGGGCGCGTGTCTGGGCGTGCCTGCGATGACCGCCCACCGGTCCGTCCTGTCGGATGGCCCGGTTGCGGGCAAAACGGTTCTGATTCAGGGAGGTGCGGGCGCCGTCGGCTATCTCGCGGTGCAGATCGCGCGAAAGGACGGCGCCCGTGTCATTGCGACGGTCGGCAGATCATCGGACGTCGAGCGTGTGCGGGCCCTGGGCGGTACGCCGATCAACCGCCACGACGAAGACGTTGTCGGCAAAGTCCGGGAACTGACCGATGGGGAAGGCGTCGACCGCATCGTCGAAGTCGATTTCGCGGCCAATCAGGCCGCGGATGCGCGGGTGATCAAACCGAATGGGATCATCGCCAGCTACTCAAGCACGTCGGACCCGATGCCGGTTCTCGACTACTACGCCTTCGCGTCCAGGGGCGCGAATATCCGCTTCATCCAGGGCTTCGCTTTACCCGAAAACGCGCGTGAGCAGGGCCAGCACTGGCTTGCGACCCATGACCTGGAAATCCCCATCGCCGCCACATTTCCCCTCGACCGCTGCGCCGAGGCGCATCTTCACGTCGAGCAGGCGAACGCATTTGGGCAAACGGTGGTCATGCTGGAGCAATAGTCTCATGCCTGCGGCAGACCCCTTGCAGTCCTGACCCGCTCCGTTGTTATGGCGCTCTCACCACTCGGTTTTCCAACCGTGAATCACGCCACCAGCCGGAATCAATAGATCCTGTTTCCATCATGCCGCTTCTCAACTCAAATTGAGCCGCGTAAGCGCGTAAGTGAAAAGAACGCCACAAGCCATTGCCGCCAGCAGATATGGTACCTGTAGTGCCTCCATGCGACCTATGCCTGGAGCTAGCGCGGCCACCAAAGCGCCCCAACTAAGCGCACCTAATGGCATCGAGTCCAAACCGAGAAACCGGTAGACTGGATTCACGTGCTCAAGAATTTCAAGGGTCAGAACAGAGGACGCAGTAATAATGCCGCAGCCAATGACGGTCTCAGATGCCACGGTTCTCGACGCTGCGCGTCAGGTGCTCGCGGACAAGGGAGCAGCGTTCACCTTGAGCGATGTCGCAGGTCGGCTTTGTCTGTCACGGGCAAAACTGATCCAGCGGTTCGGTGAACATGATGCCATCCTCCGCAAGATGGCGAGATGCCAAGTCGACGCGACCACCTCGTGGCAAGGAGGCACTCTGGCGCTCTCTCGTCGAGATCGTCGCAAGCATTGGCTCCGGGGACAGATTCTCCGCTAGCGTTGCGATTGCGGCGCTCCAGCCGAGCCAGGCCTAGAGCGCGTTCAGCGTTTCCGGGATGCAGGTAAAATCGCGCCCCTGCACGATATCTTCTCGGCGGCCTTCAACTTGGCTTCGTCGGCATCCGTCTTGTCGAGGCAGATCGCGCGGGTGCACCAGCGATACTCGAAACCCTGCGCGTTCAACTCGTCGAGCAGTCCGGGCCAGGTGGCGCTTGGCAGCCCGATGATGCTCAGGGTCTTGAGATGTGCGGCCCCGAGCCGGGGTGTAAGCCCACCGACCAACGGGTCATCGGCGAGCACCGCGTCCAGATGCATCGGCACCTCCGGCACGCGGAGGCGTGGGCGCCGGGTCGAAACGGTTGAATGCAGGTAGGTCAGGGTCTCTTCATCGGAGAGCCAGGCGATCTCCGGCATGAACCCGTCGAGCAGATCGGTCAGCCGGTCGGCGCGGCCGACAAAGCTGGAGATAAGATCCTGAGGTTTGGTGCTGCGATCCGGGGCGTTTTCGAGCAGCCAGCCTTCGGCGCGGCTCGCGTCGTCAGCGGACGGCATCCAGACCAACGTCAGGAAATACGCGCTCTCGAAATGTGCACCCGCTTCCTCGAACTGCGCGCGCCGTTCGGCATCGACAAGGGCCGAGACCGGATCGGGAAACTCGGAGGCGGGGTAGTCCTGCGCTGGGATCCGCTGCGCTTCCACGAAGACAGTCCAGCCGGAGCCAAGCCGCCGGAGCGCGCTGTTCAGCCGGGCCGATGTGGCTACCAGTTCGGCGGGCGTGGCTGAATCCAAATCCGGCCCCCGAAACCGCGCTGCGTTGCAGGCTGCCGTCCTTGTTCAGGATGACGCCGGGCGCGATCAATGCAGCCCAGGGCAAAAAATCGGCCAGTAGTGCGGATTTGGAGCGGTATTCGGCCAGACGCATCATCTGCTCAGACCCCGAACCAGGAGGGGTACCGGAGATGCCGTCGCGCCACCTCTGAGATCTGCGCGTCGTGCTTTGCTGCCCAGACAGCGAAAAGGTGGCCGACCAGCCAAAGTGCGAGGCCCACGAGCCAGAGCCGTAGGCCCAGCCCGATGGCGGCGGCGAGAGTGCCGTTGGCGATCGCGATGGTGCGCGGCGCACCGGCCAGCAGGATCGGATCGATCAGGGCGCGGTGCACGGGTGCGAAATAGCCGGGAATGCCAGTGGGGTTCTCCATCATATCAGCGCCCCGCCGCCGAAGGAGAAGAACGACAGAAAGAAGCTCGAGGCCGCGAAGGCGATGGAAAGGCCGAAAACGATCAGCACCAGCCGCCGAAACCCGCCCGAACTGTCGCCGAAGGCCAGCGTCAGGCCGGTGACGATGATGATGATCACGGCAAAGATCTTCGCAACCGGGCCTTCGATCGACTTGAGGATCGTCTGAAGTGGCTCCTCCCAAGTCATGCCCGAGCCGGCCGCGACGGCTGCGTCTTACAAGAGGATGGAGGCAATAGCTAGGATGGCGGCGCCCGTTGCGGTGCGCGCGTGGACACTTTGGGTCATGGGTTTTCTCCGCTCTGGAGATGACATCCAAAAATCCATGCAGTCCATGCTCTGGCGCAGCCATCGTAAAGGCTCGCCAGTTTCATGAGGCGAGCCTCCGATTCCCGGACACTCTCAGGCACCGTCGCCTTAACGCCCGGTTCTCGACTGCGAGCGCGGTTCGCAGGGCCAGCGCGGCGGCAGGTGAAAGGATACCGCGCGGGCGCTTTGCAACGAGACCCAGGAAGGAAAGGGTTCCATCAGCCTCCGGCGTCGCCTCATGAATGGCGCGAAAGGGCGGCCCAGCATCGACGGTTTCCCACTCCGCCCGGACCGGCGGCTCCAGCCGCGTCACTTGCCAAAGCCTGGCCCGCTGAAGGGGCTGACTGAGCCGGAACCGGGTTCCATTGGTGAGAGGATTGCCGTCCAGGCCATGCACCGCGCGCACGGTCGGGGACCATGTGGGCCAGCCGTCAATGCCAATGGTGACACTCCAGACAAGCTCGGGCGGCGCGTAGATCTGGATGCGGCTTTCGATGCGCATCATGCCGAGGTCATCCAGGTGTTGATGAGTGCTCATGGCTTTTTCGCCCCTGTCTCCAGGTCGTGTTGTCCGGCCAGCATCGAGACCCCCGGCGCGCGTTGAGTGCTCAACAGGATGAACAGACCCGCGGCGATGATCAGCGCGGCCCCGAGGACATCGACCGCGTCCGCCGTTTCTCCGAACAGGGCGACCCCGACGATCGCACCGCAGATCAGCCGCGTATACCGGAACGGGGTGACCGCCGAGACATCGCCGGTCCGCATCGCCGCGGTCAGGGCGATGTAGCCCGCAGCCCCCGCCAGCGCCGCGCCCGCCAGAACCGGCAGGTGGATGATCTCGGGGAGCCCAGGCGGCTCAACTTCCCAGACCGAATAGATAAGGCCCGCTACCACGACCGAGGCGAAACTGTAGAAGCCGAGCACGGCATTCGGGATCGCCCGCGGCGCGGCGCGCGTGGCGAGGTCCCTCAACGCCAACCCCAGCATCCCCAGAACGGCGAGGAAAGACATCGCGGAAAACTCTTCGGCCGACGGGCGTAGGATCAGCATCACACCGACGAGTCCAATCAGAATGGCCAGCCACCGAAGACGTGACACCCGCTCGCCAAAGACGAACGCCGCACCCGCCACGACGACGAGAGGTGTCGCCTGCAGAATGGCGACCGTGGAGCTCAACGCGGTCAGGACGAGTGAGAGGGTGAAGAACAGGCGCCCGAAAACCTCGAACCAGAAGCGCAGGATCATGCTGGGATGCATGAAGCCGGGCGGAGCGAGGGATTGCCCGCGACAAAGGCCGAGCAAGGCAAAGACCAGCATGCCAAGAGTGCCGAAAGCGACCATGACATGGGAGACCGGCAGCGATGCCCCGGCCAGTTTCAGGAAGACGTCCTCGACCGAGAACGCCAGCATGGACGCCACCATCCAGAGGCTTCCCAAGGCGTTCTGACGCCGGTCTGATGCGGGCAAAGGGGTCATGCCGACGGAACCTCGAATGTATATGGAAGTGCTGAACCGACCAAATGCGCGATACGGGTGGCGATCTCTCGTGCCCGACATTCCTCGGCCGGAAACCAATGACCGGCCCCTTGGAAGACGTGGACCTCCGCGCTGTAGCGCGCTGCGATCCGGCGCGCGGTTTCGATTGGCACGATGCGGTCCCTGTCACCGGCGAGCACCGCGCAGGGCACCTCGAGCGGCGGATCGGGGTCGAACCGACTTCCGGGCCTGAGCGCCGCAGCCTCCGACAGGACCCGACCGCTATCTTGCAGAAGTGTCCGGGCGATCGCGGGCGACGGCGGGTCCGGGTCCAGACGGCGGGCCGCGCCGAGGTCCAGAACGCCGCGCTGCCAGCCTGCGCCGAAGGCTAGGCGGAAGAACAGTTGTTGCAGCCAGAGGGGCACTCCGGTCCCGACCGAAGGCGGCGGAGCAGGGGCCATCAGAACGACACCGGCTGCGAGATCGTCGGACCCCAGAGCGAGCGCGAGGAGCGCGCCATTGGAATGGCCGCAAATGATGGGCGGTGTACCACACGCTGCGATCCGCTTGGCGTAGGTCCGCGCCTCGTCGAGCAGGAAGTCGAGCCCGATATGGGCCAATCCGGAGGTCATCCCGGCCCCCGACAAGGTGGCACGTCGGTGTGCCTCCGCCAGTGTCGGGTGCGTGACACTGAAACCGCGCCGCTCTAGCGCCTGTGCGATCGGGCGAAGCGTCTCGCCGGTTCCACCGAGGCCATGGAGTAACAGGACAGGCGGTCTGTATGTCGGGTCATGTTTCATGCGCGCCCCTCCGCCAGCGGCGCCCGATCGGTCACAGCGCCCTCCACGAGCGAAACCGACACAGCGTCGCAGTCGACCTCAGCCTCTATGCCAAACGGCAGTACGGTCATCGGATCGGTGTGGCCGAAATCTAGGCCGGTGATCAGGGGGAGGTGCCCTGCGTCATACTCCCCAAGAACCCTGGCAATCGCGGCGCCGTATTCGTCATGCCGGGTGGGCGCGACACCGCCACCGGGGCGCCCGACGATCAGGCCAGCAATCCTCGCGAGGATACCCTGCGCGCCGTAGCTGCGCAGCCAGCGCGCGACGAGTGACGGGGGCGGCGCCTCTTCCGATGTCTCGTAGAACAGGATCACGCCGTCCCACCGGTGAAGGGGTGGCCAGAGCTCGGTCCCCTTGATCATCTCCAGCACCTCCGCACAGCCGCCGATCAGAGGCCCTCGCACCCGCCCCGACCCCTGCCAGAGCCGTGGCGGCCCGGGTGCGTTCAGGCGGCGTTTGCGCGTCTGGTTGGCGGGGTCGGCCCAGTCGAGCCGTTCGTCCGTCCAGCCTTCGGTATTGCGCGGCAGCGGGCCGGGAGCGGAGGTCGAGAACAGAATCCGGCGCAGCGCGGCTTTGGTGAGCTCATGCATCCCGCCGTTTTCAGCGAATCCGGCCATGACGGTCGGGCCGTAGAAGCTCGTCACGCCGGCCTTGAGACAGGCGAAGTGCAGAACGGTCGCATCCGAATAGCCGATGAACGCCTTGGGGTTTTCAGCGATCACGCGCGGATCGAGCCAGGGGATCAGGCGGACGGAATCGTCACCGCCGATGCTGGCGATCACGGCAGAGATGGACGGATCGGCGAAGGCCCGCATGACATCGTCGGCCCGCGCCTCAGGGTTCCGGTCGAGCCAGTCTGCGGGCTTGCAGGCATTCGGCATGACCACGGCGTCAAGCCCGAACTCCTCGGCAAGGACCCGCATCCCGGCGTTGAACCTGTGCGGGAAACAGGCAGGACCGCCCCAGGACGGTGTGACGATCGCCACACGATCACCGGCCGACAGCACCCGAGGTTTGGTGAGCCGTCGTCGCCATGGACTGAAAGAACCGCAGTTCGTCATGGTCACACCTTGCAAAGCCTCTCCGCGAGTTCGTGAAATGGTCGCCAATCCTCCAGGACGCGCCAAGCATAGGCGTTTACCGTCATCTGGTGTTGATCCGGCGCTAAGAGATCCACGGCCAGGATGGATTGGCCTGGAGTCGGCCAAGGGTGCCCAAGCGGTTTGAAGTCGAACTCCGAAAGCGCCCGCCGCAGAGCGATGACCCTCGCTTCCGTCTGGCCAAGGCAAAGTTGGGCGTAGAGCGCAGCGAGATGCACATGCGCCGAGCGGATGCTGCGCCGGTCGTCACTCCTGCTGTGCTGAAGGACGTAGGCATCGGTCAGGAGTTGATGCGCGGGCCAGAAGCGGTGATCGGAATACTGCAGCGCGAGCGCTTGTCCGAACCGCGCCCAACAGCCCGCCGACACGGTGAGGGTATCGTGGACCGGGCCATCGATATCGGGAAAGCAACCTGCGCATCCCTTGCAAACACTGGTCTGCTCCATGTTTCCGTGCCTCCATCGATAACGGGACCTGCGCCATGGCCGGGCGACCATCCCATCCTCGCGGAGCTGGCCGGACGGCTGGTGGCCCCGGGGCAACGGTGTGTAGAAGACCTTCATCGGATATCCCGCGACATTCGGTAGCCGGGCACGACTGCCCCATCACCCGAGCCAACCATGACCTGTTCGTCGCTACGCCACCCGGCCGCGCGATATAGCCGCTCGCCCGCCACGGTCGCCAAAAGCTGTGCACGCTGGAATCCAGCAAGACGTGCGGCGGCCAGGGCCGTAGACAAGACGAGAGAGCCTAGACCTTTTCGGGCGAAGTCGGGATTCGTGTACATGGCGCGAATGCCGGCGGCGTCGGTTTCCGGATCCAGCATCGGGGCGTCGCCTGTACCCCGCCCGTTCGGACTGAACAGGGCGGCGCGACGGGACCAGCCACCGCTGGCCGCGATCCAGCCGTTCACTGTTGCGACATAGTAGGTGCCGTCCTCTATCAGGGCCGGATCGAAGGGCGTGATCCGTCTCATCTCCGTGCGTTGCTCGGGCGTCATGAGCGGATCGAGGAGCGTCGAAATCGAACGCTCCTTCATCTCCTCGAGGGCCGGACGGTCCGCCAAAGTGGCGCGCCGAATTTCGATGATCGGTGTTTCAAGAATAGCTGCTTGGTATGTCATATCACTATTTCCACATGGCGCCCCGCCGATGACTTCGGCGGGGCGGTTGAGGTTGCGACTACCAGACGCGTTGGGTCTCGAAGGCCGCGCCCCTGACTTCGAGTTCGCGGAAGGTGCCCGAGGCATTGCCGCCGGCGTCGAATTCGACATTGGAAACGCCGACATAGTCGATGTCCCCCCCTTCCGAGAGGATACGGAGGCCCTCGGCCAGTTCACCGACGCCGATGGGCGTGCCGGGGGCGTTGGCGATGCGGTCCATGTGCGCAGCGATCTCGCCCCGCTCGGCGGAGCCCGCCGATTGCATCGCCAGCGCGATCAGCGCAGCCGCGTCATAGCTTTCGCCACGAAACGGACCGATGCCGGTGATCCCCGCCTCCGCCGCAATCGCATCGAAACGCGCGGCGGCATCACCGTCCGAACCGGGAACCGAGCCGAACGACCCTTCCAAATGATCGCCGAGATCCGCCAGAAGCGTGTCGCCGATCATCCCGTCGGGCAGGATGAACCGCTCGAAGGCGCCCAGATCGAGCGCGGTCTGTATAATCTGGCGACCGCCCTGGTCCACATAGCCGATCACCAGCAGGTCCGATGCGCCGGAGGCCGCGAGGGTCGAGACCTCGGCGGTATAGTCGCCGCGTCCGTCTTCATGGGCGGCAGACACCGTCACGCGCCCCCCAAGCGCCTCGAAGGCACGGGTGAAGGCGTCGGCGAGGCCCTGACCGTAGTCGTTGTTGGTGTAGGTCACAGCGACCTCGTCGATGCCGCGCGCCATGGTCAGTTCGGCCAGCACTTCGCCCTGACGGGCGTCGGAGGGTGCCGTGCGGAAGAACAGGCCCCGATCCTCGATATCGCTGAGACCCGGGCTCGTGGCCGAAGGCGACACGGCCAACACCCCGTTGGGCACGGCCACGTTCATGGCAACGGCCGTCGTGGCCCCGGAACAGGCGGCCCCAAGGATGGCCGCGACACCATCGCCGATCAGCCGTTCCGCAGCCGCGGCGGCGGCGGAGGCATCGGCGCAGGTGCTATCGCCGCGAACGGCTTCAATCCGGCGACCGCCCAGGAACAGGCCCGAGGCGTTGATTTCATCGAAGGCAAGCTCGGCGGAGGCCGCCATGTCGGGCGTGAGCGACTCGACAGGCCCGGTGAAGCCCATCAGGACGCCGATCTTCACGGCACCCACATGGCTGTCCGCGATGGCGGCACCGGACGCAAGCGTCAGTGCAGTGGTAGTTGCAAGCAGATGTTTCAGCATTTCATTTCCTTTTCATGTGATTTGAGGGCCAGGATGGCCAGGATGGCCGCGCGATGCTCTCGCGCGGGGTGACGGGATCGGTGCGACCCGCGCCCGGACGTGTCCTCCACGGGCGAGAGAAACCACGCACGCCAGAGGATCATGAGGTTCTGCATGTTCGGGCTCCGGGGCTCAGTTCACGACGATCCGACCCCGCATCGACGAGTGGTCGCTGCAGAAATAGTCGGCGGCGCCGGTGCGGATGATGGGGACACGGACCGCCGCGTCGGGATCGATCCGGCCCGTGTGGGAGGCGGCAGCACCTTCCCGTCCGGCATCGAGGCCACGGACAATTGCAGATGCCGTGCGGGTCATGCGTCCGGTGTTGACGAAGGTCACGGTATCGCCCACCGCGATCTCCGGCAGGGCGGGTTCAAAGGCCATGCCCCGGATGGTCACCCGATGCTCCTCGGCCAAAACCGGCAGCGCGGTGCCCGCGGCGACCGCAAGCCCGGCAATGATGCGTTTCATGATGGTTGCTCCTTGATGGGTTGCGCTTGCAGAGCGACGCAAGAAGCACATAAATCCATCCGGAACAGCGAAGCTTGACAGACCCCTGAGCAAATCCTGAGCAATGCCTCGGTGTTTCTGATATCTTCGGTTTTGAAACGAATTCCGGCCTTTGCAAGCTTTGATGACATCAAATGATTTATGCGTTTGAACAGTTCACGATCGACACGTACCGCTTCCAGCTCTCCGGTCCCGAGGGCGCGATCGATGCCGAACCGCAGGCGCTGGAGTTCCTGATCCACATGATCCGCAATCGCGGGCAACTTGTGACCAAGGACATGCTGCACGAAACCTTCTGGCCGGATCGTGTGGTGTCAGACGCGGCCCTCTCGACTCTGGTCAGGAATGCAAGGCGCCTCGTAGGCGACTCGGGCGATGAACAGCGCGTCATCGCGACGCGCCATGGCCGTGGGTTCGTCTTTCGCGCCGAGGTCGAGGAACGCGAGGCCCCCGTGGTCGTCGGCGAGGCCATGCGGGATGCCGTGTCCCCGGCAAGACCGCGTGTCGAAGGGGCCCCCGCGATCATCGTCCTGCCCTTCGAGATCGTGGGCGATACCGCTGACACGCAGGGCCTGAGCGAAGGCGTGACCGA
Source organism: Rhodophyticola porphyridii (assembly GCF_003688285.1). Classification (GTDB taxonomy): domain Bacteria; phylum Pseudomonadota; class Alphaproteobacteria; order Rhodobacterales; family Rhodobacteraceae; genus Rhodophyticola; species Rhodophyticola porphyridii. The sequence goes on along the minus strand of NZ_RCNT01000013.1, from coordinate 4,040 downwards.
GGAGGTCATGGCGGCCCTTGCCCGGACCCGGTGGTTCCCAATGGTCGCCCGAAACCGCGTCCGGACCTTTCTCGAGCTTCCGCCCGAGGCCCGGCATCCTTTCCGCGAACTGGGCGCCACCTACCTCGTGGAAGGCGGCGTCTTTCGCGACGGAGATGACGTTCGGCTGCACCTGCAACTGACCGACACCGAGCCCGCGCTGCATATCCATGTCTCACGCCACGATCTGGCATATGACGGACTGTTCCGTCTTCTCGACGAAATCTCGACCATTGTCACGGCGACGGTCCTGCCCGAACTCCTCGAAGCCGAACGCATCAAGGCCGAGGCGATCGAGCGGGACGACCGCAACGCCTGGCAGGAATTCGTCCTGGGCCAGCACCTGATCGCGGCCCCCGACAAGAGCGCGAACACGGCGGCACGGTCGCATTTCCGCCGAGCCCTGTCCCTCGAACCCGGTTCGGGGAGGATCCATGCCGGCCTCGCGATGACGCATCTGTGGGACTACAAGTATGACTGGTCGGACAGCGCGGAGCTGTCCCTTGCGTCTGCCGCCCGCGACGCAGAGAGAGCCCTGGCCCTGTCACCTGACGACAGCTGGGCCTGGTCCATTCTCGCAATCTGCAAGCTGACCTTGCGCCGTTTCGATGCGGCTGTCGCGAGCGCCGGGAAGGCAATCGACGTCGATCCGGCCTCGGCCATGGCTTATGGCTGCCAGTCCTGGGTCCTTGCCTATTCCGGCCGCTACGAGGAGGCGCTGGCCGCCTTCGACCGGGCGATGCAGCTCAGCCCCAATGACCGGCGGCGCGGATTGTGGCTGACGGGCAAGGGCATTGCGCAATTCGGCCTGGGCGATTTCGAAGGCGCGCTGGACTCCGCCCGCGCACTTATCTCGCTCAGTCCCGACCACCCGTCCGGGCACCGCATGAAATGCGCCTCCCTCGCGAGCCTTGACCGCCTGGTCGAAGCCCGGCGCGCCGCCGCGGCACTCATGGGGCTCCTGCCGCATCACGACGTTGACGCGGCGGTCGCGCGACAGCCGTTCAAGACCGATCTGGGCCCCGCCTACGCGGATGCACTAAAAAAGGCGGGCTTGCAAAGCGGGAAGCCCGAAACAGGTCCCGCCGTCGCCGCAACGGAAATCTTCGAGCCCTATCCGGTGCGCTACGCCACGACACCCGATGGGGTTCGCATCGCCTGGTCGCGCATGGGCTCCGGGCCGCCCCTGATCGCATCGGTCAGCTGGATCGGGCATCTGGGGCGCGGGCACGCCAATCCGCTCAACAACCGCATCGTGCAGGCGCTGGCCGAGCGCTTTACGCTGATCCAGTTCGACCATCGCGGCATGGGCCTTTCTGAGCGAGAGATCGAAGGCACGACCCTGCGCGATTTCGCCCGCGATATCGAGACGGTCGCGAAGGCGGCCGAGCTGGACCGTTTTGCGCTATTCGCCATGGCACATGGCTGTGCTGTGGCGCTCGAATACCTGGAACACAACCCGGGCCACGTCAGCCGGCTTGCGCTTTATGGCGCTACATCGACCGGCTGGCGCCACCCCGAATGGGGCGAGACGACCGAGCGGACCGAGGCCATCATAGCCATCGCGCGGCTGGGCTGGGACGCCGAAGAGCCGGTGTTCCGGAAGCTCACCCTCGACGCCGTCCTGCCGGACAAGACCGGCATCGACACCGGCTGGCTCTACGACCACATGCGCGACACGATCCGGGCGGATGTTTCGGTGCAGATCATCGAAGCCATCGCGGATTTCGATTTCCGCTCGTTCCTTCCACGGATCGAGATACCAACCGTCGTATTGCATGCTTCCGGGGATCGAGCCGTGCCAGTGGACCACGGAAAGGCCGTGGCAGACACCATCCCCGGGGCGCGGTTCGTGGAGGTGCCCTCCAGCAATCATATCCTCACGCAGACCGAGCCGCATTGGCGCGAAACGCTCGATACGGTGATGGATTTCCTCGACGGCATCTGAGCCAGAGCGCGCGTTGCCTGCCGGCCCGATCCGGATGTCGGATAGTTCGTGCAGACGCGCGGCGGTTGAATAACGCGCCAATCCACGCTTTTTGAGGGAAAAACCCGAAGCGACTCAGGACTCCGCCAAGACCCGCAGGTTTACGGGTGTTAACCNAGGCGCGTCGCGCCACCGTAAACCATTGCGATTGATGAAGATAATCCCACTCAACACACGCCGATCATCGACGCGGGGTTTGCCGTGTGACTTGGGGAAGAAGGGCTCAAGACGCGCCATCTGCACGTCTGTTAGCCAGAAAAGATCAGACATGTTCACCGCTCGTTTTTTGAACCGTGAATCATGCCGCCACCCAAAAATCAATGGGTCCTGACCCTATGAGGTCGACGACAGAGATCTTCTCGTCTACTCAGTGCGTCAAGATTATGACCTATTATGGTGGCATATTGAGCTCGTTTTTCCCAGATGGTTAGCAGAAGCAAGGTACAATAGATGAGTGAGTATCAGACGCTTTACGATGGTACAATTGTACCCGTTATTCCGGGAGTCAGTTATGGAAACAGGCTGTCGGTTGAGCAAGATGGCACACGGATCTATCGATTAGGAGAGATTTCCACATAATTCTATGTCGCCGCCGACGTTGGTGTCTTTGGGAGCTATGAAAACAGATATAACTTTAATAGTGAATCTTGGTCGGGTTGGGAGGAATTGAGGGCCCAACATTTAGCTCTGAACATATTCCAGATACAAATTTACTTCCCGGCGTGGATGATGTGCCATTCACACTGGCCTGGAGTGAAGAGTCACAGAGCTACGCTGTTCTAGACGCAGAAATTTATATGAGGGTTGGTGTTGTTGGTGGACGTATAAACGCCTCCGTATCGGACCCCCATCTGGATGTCTTTATTTCATTAAGAGGAAGGCCCGGGTCAGGTTCCTTTGAGGTTGGACTAACCCTTCGCGACGATATACTGAAGAATGTTTTTTCAGATCCTGGAACGGCTGGCGGTACCATCTCCCTTAATCCGGGAACCGGCGAAATCTTTATAACAACGTATCTCGCTACGGGCCGTTATGGCTGGACTTCTATGACCTATTACTACTCCTCCTCAGGAGAGCTAATTGATATTTACTCTACTGCAATCCACCCAAATGTAGCTCAAGAACTCGACACCCGAGGTGACGCTGCTTACGATTTTGGCTTCGACGCTCGTAATGTCTTTAGATCCGATAGTGACAGGCCAGGACTGAACCTTCTTGATGTACTCTTTCCGACCCAAGTCGCAGGCTATCTGTTGGCGGATGGGCGTTATTACCAGGAATTTTCGAATGGCCGGGTCACTTCGTTGAATTATGAGTCGTGGGTCGCCCATACTATTGAGGGCCTGGGAGGGTGGACGCCACCGAGTGGAACTCGGATCGAGCCCCTCGGCGGCGGCTTTAAGATTGTAAATAACGATGGCTCTCCTTGGGAGCCGGGGCCACCGCGCGACTATTCGTTGGATGGTGCGTATGACGAAGATGGTGAAGGTACGCGAGANTTGGTGTTATAGTGGTTTCGCCATCGCCCGATGTCCTCGCGCGCATGGCGTAGTGATCGAAACCAGTGAAGGTTCAGACATTCGTCTCTGAACTTGCCATTAAAGCTCTCCACGAAGGCGTTTTGCACGGGCTTCCCTGGCTCGATGAACCTCAATCGGACACCCGTTCGTTCGGACCAATCGAACATGGCCTTGCTGGTGCCTTCGGGCCCGTTGGCCAGGATGATCTCTTCTGGCAAGCCGACGCGCTGCGCCAGGTCGTCGAGGAACCGGGCGACGCGTGCTCCGGGGATCGACACATCGACAATCTGGCCAGGACAAAACCGGCTGTGGTCGTCCACGATGTTCAGCACACGGAACCGACGGCAGTCAGCAAGCTGGTCGCTGACGAAGTCCAAGGACCATCGTTGCATCGGCCTTTCTGGCACTTGAGGCGCAACACGGTCGCGTCTGGGCAGCTTGCGCCGCTTCTTCGTGCGAACCTGCAAGCCCTGCTCGGTGTAAAGCCGATATGT
>NZ_RCNT01000012.1 GCF_003688285.1 Rhodophyticola porphyridii | reverse complement strand
TTCGGCAGGCTCAAGGATTGGAGACGCGTGGCAACCCGCTACGACCGATGCCCGAAGGTCTTCCTGTCAGCCATCGCTCTCGCCGCACTCGTCATTTACTGGCTATGAGTCCTGACCCTAGAGATGCCATCTGGCGTCGAGCTCCTCCACCCCGGAAAGTCCGGGTATGTGCTGAAAGATTTCAGGAGGCTCGCTATGGCTTTCAAGTTGCTCTTGCACTATTTTGAATAGTTGGACATCTGAAATACCAGAATACTCTGCGCAATCCCTTAAAGAGTCCAAATTGGTTCCGTCAAATGCGACAAAAGTCAAATCTGGATCAAATTGTTCACCGTTTGCTCTCGCTAAGTCGAATATCCGTACGTTGACATCTCTCTCCGACAGGTAATTTTCTGCCAGATTCTGGCCAGCGTTTTCGCCCAGAGCCTCTACGGTGTCGCAGAACAGGATATTGTAACTGTCATCAAGATCATTGGCCAAAGTCGCACCGAATCCCAACGGCACACAGATAACCAAGCATATTATCCCCTTAATAAAACTTAAGCCCGCAGATTCCCTGCTTGCTACCACGCTTAACAGGATTTCATAGTGAAATGCGGTGGAAGTTTTTCGGAGGCCTGCCACTCGATTAAAGGCACTCACTACATTAAAGAAACCAAACTTACCCCAACCGGCCATCATTCCTTGCCACACCGGCTCTGTTGCACAAATCCCGTGGGGGATTCATCTCGTGAATCCAGCGTGGTAGCTGGTCTGCATGAGCAGACCCACACTCTCGACCTACAGGACCGGGAACTGGCCAGCCTATAACGAAGCGCTCAAGCGCCGGGGCTCGCTGACGATCTGGTTCGACCCCGAGATGAGCTGGAATGCCGTGCCGACAGGCAGGCGTGGCCGCCAGCAGACCTACAGCGATGCCGCCATTCAGACGTGCCTTTCGATGAAGGTGCTGTTCGGCATGGCGCTCAGGCAGACGACCGGCTTCGTCGAGAGCCTGCTACAACTGGTCGGCCTCGACTGGACGGTTCCGGATTTCAGCACACTGTCCCGCCGTCAGAAGACCCTGGCTGTGATCATACCGTATCGCGGGTCCAAGGGGCCGCTGCGCCTGCTGATCGACAGCACTGGCATCAAGGTCGAGGGCGAAGGCGAGTGGCACGTTCGCAAGCATGGTGGCCCGAAACGCCGCGTCTGGTGCAAGATCCACCTCGGGATCGATGAGGAAACATTGGAAATCCGAGCCGTGGAGATCACAGGGAGCCACATCGGCGATGCGCCAGTGTTACCCGACCTGCTCAAACAGATCCCGGCGCACGAGCAGATCGGCAGCGTCACCGCCGACGGTGCCTACGACACCCGCAAATGCCACGATGCCATCGCTGACCGCGGTGCCCACGCAGTCATCCCTCCCCGCAAGAACGCCAAACCGTGGAAGACGGTCACCGCCGGTGCGGTCGCACGAAGCGAAGCACTGCGGACATCGAAATACCTCGGCCGCGCGATCTGGCGACGATGGAGCGGATATCACCGCCGAAGCCGCGTCGAGACGAAGATGCATTGGGTGAAACTGCTGGGCCAGCGGCTCATGGCTCGGGACTTCGACCGTCAGGTTGCCGAACTCCAGGTCCGCATCGCCGTCCTGAACGGCTACACCGCGCTCGGCATACCTGTCACAGAAGCTGTGGGATAAGTCAGTCTGGGGAAAGGGGAACCTCGGCCATCAGCTCCTTTGTGCAACAGAGTCCTGACGCTCTGCGACGCCCATGTTGCTTCGGTCCAGTGACCAGAGATGTCGACAGACCAGAAAGTGTCGATCCACGTAGTGTTTCCTGTGTTTATTCTGTACTCGGGCCCCGAGGGGCACCACGAAAACCAGCCTAAGTGCTTGATTTTTATGGCTCCGGCGGTAGGGATCGAACCTACGACCAATTGATTAACAGTCAACTGCTCTACCGCTGAGCTACGCCGGAACTGAGCGCCGATATAGCAAGCCCGATTCCCCGCGTCCAGTGGGGCGATGCGAAAAAACCGAGACGGTCGTCACAGCAGGGCAAAGGTGGCCCTGGCGTTCATCTCTCCCAATGTTTCAACCAGATTTCGATCTGTTAAATCAATGAGATGGGCGAGGATGTTGCGCTCGGCCATGGGCAGGAGCGCGGCGGGCGTGTCGGTGTAGATCCGGCCGGCCAGTGCGGCGGTGTCGGCAGGCGCCTGGCTGAGCGCGTCCATGATCGCGGTCTCGCGGGCACGGCGATGGGCGACCAGCGCGTCACATCTGTCCTGCGGTGTCGTGACCGGGTGCCCGTGTCCTGGATAATAGACCCTGTCCCCGCGCGCCCGCAGCCGGGCAAGTGAGGCGTAAAAAGCGGTCATGTCGCCATCGGGCGGCGAAATCAGCGAGCTGGACCACCCCATGACCAGATCACCGCTGAAAAGCGCTCCGGCCCAGCCAAAGCTCAGATGGTTTGCCATGTGACCCGGGGTTTCGAGCGTTTCGATCTGCCAGCCATCGCCATGGATGAGGCTGCCATGAACCAGTTGCCGGTCGGGGGCGAACCCTTCGTCGATCCCTTCTCCGCCGCCGATACGGTCTTCGCGCGCCAGCGCCTGCATCACCGGGCTGCGGCCCCAGTCGCTTGGCCCCGCCGCCAGAACCGGCGCGCCGGTTGCCTCGGCCAGCGGACGGGCGAGGGGGGAGTGGTCCAGATGGGAATGGGTCACCAGAATATGCGAGATCCGCTGCCCCGGCTGCACCGCCTCCAGAATGGCGGCCAGATGCGGCATGATCATCGGGCCGGGGTCGATCACGGCGATATCCGTCTTGCCGATCAGATAGGTATTGGTGCCCCGCCCGGTCATCGGCGACGGATTGGGCGCAACGATCACACGCAAACCGGGTTCCAATGCCGTGGCCGTCATCCGCTTGTCCTTTGCACCGCCCCGCGCCCCGGGTTAGATGGGCCATGATGTTCGGCTGGCTCAAGAGATTCATGCCGCGGGGGCTTTACGGCCGGGCCGCATTGATCCTGATCGTGCCGATCGTCACGTTGCAACTTGTCGTCTCGGCGGCGTTTCTGCAACGTCATTTCGAGGATGTGACGCAGCAGTTGACCGCTGCGCTGGTGCTTGATCTGCGCTATATGCTGGCCCGGTGGGAGCGGGAGGGCGGGCAGGCCGCAGCCGAGGCCGCTGCGTCCCTGCAACTGACGTTGACCGGCGATGCGCCGCCGGAAGAAGACGCGCGGCTGTTCTATGACCTTTCGGGCCGCAAGGTCATGGCCGAGTTGCAGGCGCGGGTGCCGGAAGTGACCCGGATAGATCTGGCCGAAAACGACAGGCTGGTCCAGATCGGTCTGATCACGCCCGATGGCCCGGTGGAGGTCGAGGTGATGCGCGGGCGCGTGTCGGCTTCAAATCCGCACCAATTGCTGGTGCTGATGCTGTTCACCGGGCTTCTGATGACCGCCATCGCCTATTTCTTCCTGCGCAATCAATTGCGCCCGATCCGGCGGCTGGCGCGTGCTGCGGAGGAGTTCGGCAAGGGCAGGGTGGTGTCCTACAACCCGCGCGGCGCGCTGGAAGTGCGATCGGCGGGGCGCGCATTTCTGGACATGCGCAACCGTATCGAACAGCAGATCGAACAGCGCACGATGATGCTGTCCGGCGTCAGCCACGATCTGCGTACCCCGCTGACGCGGATGAAGCTGGGCCTCAGCCTGCAGGAGAGAACACCGGATATCGAGGCGCTGGAACGCGATGTGGCCGAGATGCAGGCGCTTCTGACGACGTTTCTGGATTTCGCCCGTGCCGATGCGCTGGATGATCCCGCCCCGACAAATCCCAAGGATCTGGTCGACCGGATCATCGAGGATGCGGCCCGTGGCGGCGGCACGGTGGAGCTGGTTGCACCGGACGATGTTCCACAGGTGGAAATCCGGCCTCAGGCCGTGCGCCGCGCCCTCGGAAATCTGGTTTCGAACGCGCTTCGCTATGGCGATCATGCGCGGGTCACACTGCATGTTCTGGATCATGCCGTGCGCTACACGGTGGAAGATGACGGCCCCGGCATCCCCCCGGATCAGCGCGCCGATGCGTTGCGCCCCTTTGCCCGGTTGGACGAGGCGCGCAATCAGGACAAGGGCACCGGCGTCGGGCTTGGTCTTGCCATCGCCAGCGATATTGCACGCAGTCACGGCGGCACGCTGCGGCTGAGCCAAAGCGCCGATCTGGGTGGGCTCAGGGTCGATCTGGTTCTCGCGCGTTAAGCCTGACCGTGCCGACGGTTCCGCCTTGAAATCTGCCTCACGGTGCCAGTTCGCGTGGGGCGTATTGCCCCATAAATTTTTGATATTAAATTATTTTTTGGAAGGCGGTGGTAGGCCCGGCAGGACTCGAACCTGCAACCAAAGCGTTATGAGCGCTCTGCTCTAACCAATTGAGCTACAGGCCCGCCTGAGGCAGAGGCTTATCACCTTGCTCCGGCCCGTCAAGCTTGCGCGGTCGCGCGCACTGTCTTATGGCGTCGCGGGAGCCAGCGGACGGAGAGCTTCGATGCCGAATTTGCCCATTTTGTGCCTGCGTTATCTGCTGTGGCTGGTCGGTGTCACCCTGGTTTTTCTGCTGGCGGTCAATCTGGCCGGACTGCCGCTTGGTCCTGCGACGCAGGTGATACTCGCCTCCGCCCCGGCGATCGAAATCGCCGCCAACGCCATTCGCCGCGCGGGCGTCATCCCGCCCTTCAGGGCCTGGGTTCAGCTCTGGGCGGCGATGTTCGCGGTCTACGTGCTGTTGGAGCTTGTCTTCATCGCCACCTTCGCGCCGCAGCTTTTCGGCATTCTGGCGCGGATGGCGGAGGGCAGTCAGGGCTATCTGATCGCGCGCGCCATGGTTCTGCCGATGCTGGCGCTGTTTCTCTATCTGGGTGTGCGCTCGGAACGCGCGCGTCCTGGGCGGTAGCGGAGATGGACAGCCACCCGGCCCGCTGCTAGCAGGGCTGTGACTGTCAGAGGGGGCAAGATGACCGACGCGAAAAACAGCCTGACCTATGCCGAGGCGGGGGTCGATATCGACGCGGGGAACGATCTGGTCGAACGGATCAAGCCGCTTGCGGCGGCCACCGCCCGGCCCGGCGTGATGGCGGGCCTTGGCGGGTTCGGCGCGCTGTTCGATCTGAAAGCCGCGGGATATGACGATCCGGTGCTGGTGGCCGCGACCGATGGTGTCGGCACCAAGCTGCGGATCGCGATTGATACCGGCAAGCTTGACACCATCGGCATCGACCTTGTGGCGATGTGCGTCAACGATCTGGTCTGCCAGGGGGCGGAGCCGCTGTTTTTCCTGGATTACTTCGCAACCGGCAAGCTGGATGTGGAGGGCGCGGCGCAGATCGTCGAAGGCATCGCACGGGGCTGCGAAGGCGCGGGCTGTGCGTTGATCGGCGGAGAGACCGCGGAGATGCCGGGCATGTATCAGGCCGGTGATTTCGATCTTGCGGGCTTTGCAGTAGGGGCGATGGAACGCGGCGCGGTCTTGCCCGCCGGGGTCGGGGAGGGCGATGTGCTCTTGGGCCTCGGCTCCGACGGGGTGCATTCGAACGGCTATTCGCTGGTCCGCCGGGTGGTTGATATGTCGGGTCTCGGCTGGCACGCGCAGGCGCCCTTCGCCTCGGGGCCACTGGGCGCCGAATTGCTGACGCCGACGCGGCTTTACGTCAAACCGGCCCTTGCCGCCATCCGGGAGGGAGGCGTTCATGCGCTGGCCCATATCACCGGCGGCGGGCTCACCGAAAACCTGCCCCGCATCCTGCCGGACGGCATGGGTGCGCTGATCGATCTGGGCAGTTGGCCCCTGCCGCCGGTCTTCGGATGGCTGGCGGATGTCGGCGGGCTGGAAGAAGCCGAGATGCTGAAAACCTTCAACGCCGGCATCGGCATGGTCCTGGTCGTGGCGGAGGACCGGGCGGAGCGTCTGGCCGGGCTCCTGCGCGCCGAAGGGGAAACCGTGTTCCGGATCGGGGCAGTCACGGAGAATGCGGGCATCCGGTATTCCGGGGCGCTTGGGTGAGCAAACGGGTTGCAATTCTGCTCTCGGGCGGCGGGTCCAACATGGTCGCGCTGGCCGAGAGCATGACCGGCGATCATCCGGCGCGGCCCTGTCTGGTGCTGGCCAATTCCGAGCGGGCAGGCGGGTTGCAGAAGGCGGCCGCGCGGGGCATTCCGACCGCCGTCGTCGATCACCGGCCATTCAGGGGCGACCGGCCCGCATTCGAGGCGGTTCTGAACGACAGGCTGGAGGCCGCGAGCCCCGATATCATCTGTCTTGCGGGGTTCATGCGTGTCCTCACAGAAGGTTTCGTGGCCCGCTGGCAGGGCCGGATGCTCAACATACATCCGTCGCTCCTGCCGAAATACCGGGGTCTTGAAACCCATGTCCGCGCGCTTGCGGCGGGCGACGCGGAACATGGCTGCACCGTGCACGAGGTGACCCCGGCGCTGGATGACGGCCCGATCCTTGGTCAGGCCCGTGTGACCATCGAGCCCGGCGATACCGCTGAGACGCTGGCCGCCCGCGTGCTGATCATGGAGCACCGGCTTTATCCCGCGGTTCTGCGTCGCTTCGCGGCAGGCGATCGCCGGCCGGTTTTCCTGCCCTAAGCGCCTGCGTCGCACTTCTCGGCTGCTTGCCACCCCGAGCGTTCGGCCGTCGCAAGAGGCCCGAGCGTCAAGACACTTTCAATTCCGATGCGGCTGGCCTATCACCGCGCCCCAGACAACCTATGACCCGTTTCCAGGAAAAGCCTCCGATTTTGCCCCAGACCCTGACCACCACCGATGCGCTTGCCGCGTTTTGCGCCCGCGCTGCCACCGTGCCCTATGTCACAGTCGATACCGAGTTTCTGCGCGAACGCACCTATTTCGCGCAGCTTTGCCTCGTGCAGCTTGCCCTGCCCGGCACCGATGAGAGCGACGCAGTTCTGATCGACCCGCTGGCGGACGGCATCTCGCTTGATCCGCTCTACGATCTGTTCGCGAACGAGGCCGTTGTGAAGGTATTCCATGCCGCGCGTCAGGATCTTGAGATTTTCCATGTGGAGGGCGATGTCGTCCCCACGCCGCTTTTCGATACTCAGGTCGCGGCCATGGTCTGCGGCTATGGCGATCAGGTCGGCTATGAAACGCTGGTCCGCAAGATCACCAAGGGCGGCGTCGACAAATCCTCGCGCTTCACCGATTGGTCCCGCCGGCCCCTGTCCGACGCGCAGAAAACCTATGCCCTGGCCGATGTCACGCATCTGCGCCAGATCTACGAGCATCTGGCCACTCGCCTGGACGAGACCGGGCGCACCGCCTGGATGGAAGAAGAGCTGAGCACCCTGACGGATGCCAGCAATTACGTGGTGGAGCCGGAAAACGCCTGGCGGCGGCTTAAGCTGCGCAGCAATTCCGGCCGGTTCCTGGCCATCGTCCGGGAACTGGCGGCGTTCCGCGAAACCCATGCCCAGACCCGCAACATACCCCGCAACCGGGTGATCAAGGATGACGCGTTGATGGAGATCGCGTCGTCCAAGCCCAAATCCCTTGAGGACCTGGGCAAATCGCGGCTGCTTCTGCGCGAGGCGCGGCGCGGCGAGATCGCCGAGGGGCTGATTGCCGCGGTGGCCCGGGGTGTCTCTGCCGATCCGAATACCTTCCCCGACATGCCCGCGGGCCGTGACCGCTCGGCCTTGAACCCGGCATTGGCGGATCTGTTGCGGGTGTTGTTGAAAGCCAAGGCGGAGGAGGCCGGCGTGGCGCAGAAACTGATCGCTTCGGCCTCCGATCTCGACGATATCGCTGCAGGGCACCATGACGGGCTCTGGTCCAAGGGGTGGCGCCGCAAGGTGTTCGGTGAGGATGCGTTGCGGCTGACACGCGGAGAGATTGCGCTGTCGGCCAATGGCCAGAAGGTTCAGATCATTACGGTCTAGCCCGCGCCGGGCCGGGCGCTTGCGTCACCGCCGGTTGACGCTCCTCCGGTTCGTCTGAGCCTGCACAACGATGGTGCGGATGCCTTGCAGATCCTGATTGCTCAATTCGGTCCCGGCCAGAATCTCGCGGGAGCGCTGCGTGCCCTCGCGGGTGGCGACCGGGGGTTCGAAAACGCGGAACTCATAGACGATACGGCCCTCGCCCCGTTCCACCTCGACCAGATCGGCCATCCAGTAGCCTTGCCGGGGCGGGAGACCCATTGCGCGCACGATCGCGCCGCCGGGATGCGGATCCACGTTCAGGCTGATCACCTGCGCCACCAGCGGGCGCGGGTCGGTCACAGCCACGGTTTCCACCACAGCAACCCGTTCTTCGCGGTCATTGCCGAACCAGTTGAACGGGTTCAGCCGCGTCGAACAGGCCGAAAGCCCCAGAATTACTGTCAGCGTGATCAGCAGACGAAATGCCATCTTGCCCCTCCGGCTTTTTCTTGAGGAAATGCGTAGCGCATTGGCCCGGCGATGAAAAGCGCCTCTGGACGTTTGCAGGTCCGCGGCCTACCTCAGGGACGCAATCGGATGACGGAGGTACCCATGGCCAGCGCGGCATTTGAGGAGATCGCAGAAACCTTTGAGTTTCTGGACGATTGGGAAGACCGCTATCGCCATGTTATCGAGCTGGGCAAGGCCATGGACCCGCTGGAGGAGGCTTTCCGTGTGCCCGCCACCAAGGTGGACGGCTGCGCCAGCCAGGTCTGGATCCTGCCCCGAATAGAGGGGCAGGGGCCCGATGCGGTGTTCAGTTTTCAGGGCGAAAGCGACGCGATGATCGTGCGCGGACTGATCGCGGTGCTGCACGCGCTTTATTCCGGGCTGACCGTGGATGAGGTTCTGAAGGTCGACGCAGGTGGCGAACTGGCCCGGCTGGGGTTGAACGATCATCTTTCCGCGCAGCGTTCCAACGGATTGCGCGCGATGGTGGAGCGGATCCGGAAACTGGCCGGCGAAACGGTGGCCGCCGCCTGAGCCGAACTCCCGTGCACCCGCGCTTACAAGGGGCGCAACGCGGCCTCCAGATCGCCGTAGCCGGTGAACCGCCGCTCGAAATCGAGCTTCAGGAATGCCGCGCAATCCTTCGCTTTCGCGGTCAGCCCGGGGTCGTCGGTCTGTGCCTGATAGACCAGCTTTGTGTAATGGCCGAAATACATGTCCCGCAAATCGGGGTGCCGGTCGAGACCAAGCGGTTTCGTCACGAAGGCGTCGAATTGCCGGACAAGGAAATCGGTGAGGTAGAAGGCGGATATCTCGCCCCGCGCGGCAAACTCCGCATTCCCCTCGAAAAAACTGTAACAATGCGGGCCTTCGATCATCTCGATGCCCAGCTCGGCGCAGCGGGCCTGTAACAATCCGCCGGTCCCGCAATCGGCATAGGCCACGAAAATCTCACCATATCTCTCGCGCTGCTCCGCGACGGCCTTGGCCACCGCGTCCGGGATTCTTTCGGGCGTGTTGTGCAATATCGCCGGCAGGCAATGCAGGTCCAGATGTGACCAGCCGTTTATGTTAATGATATCAATGATCTCGCGCGCCAGCGCCCCGCAGGCCAGGATCAGGACACGCCCATTTTTCTGTGCGTGGATGCCATGATTTGTCAGAGTCTCGTCATCTATGTGCATTGAAACACTTTACACCAGTCCGTGCGCTCACGGCGCTGTGGGTTGAGCGGATCAGACCCTTGGCCGAGTCTGGCGTCAAGACAAACCCGGATCTCAGACAGACCGCATTCGAAGGATGACACCGATGACAGCCACCACGACGCCCACCGCCGGCAGCGCCAGCCTGCCCGCGATCAATCTCCACACACTCGCCCTGATCTTGATAAGCGGAGCGGCGGGCACATTGGCCTTCGACCTCTGGGGCAAGGCGATTTCCCCGATGCTCGGGTTCGCGCAACTGGCGCCCGTCGGACTGGCGCGCGGTTTTCTGGGCGCGCTTGGTCTGCCGAACGGTGCGGCGGCGGGGAACTTCATGCATCTCTTTCTGGTGGGGGCCATCGCCTATCCGGTGGGTTGGCTTTTCATTGCCCGCCCCGTCATCGCGCGGATCCTGCCCGGGCTGCATTGGGTCATCGGCTCGGCCATTTATGGCGCCGGTCTGTGGGTCTTTGCCATCGGCGGGATCACGATGATCGCGGGGCTGCCGTTCTTCCTGGGCTTTACCGGGATCACCTGGGTCGCTTTGGCGGGGCATGTGTTTTACGCCATCGCCGCGGCGGCCGCGGTTGTGTATCTGGACCGGCAGAGGAGCCGGTGATCCAGCCGGATCGGTTGGGCAGGAACTGGGGCCCGTGATGCGCACGGGCCCTTCGCCGGTCAGGCGGGGTGCCCTGTCTTTTGCCGGTCGCCCCCGCCGGGGCGGCAGGATCAGACCGGCCTGAGGCGCGGCCCCAGAACCGACAGCGCCAGCCCCGCCATGATCACCACGGCCCCGGTCACCTCCAGAGGGGTGAGACGCTCCCCGAGGACCAGCGCCGCCGTGGCGATGCCCACGACCGGGATCAGCAGCGCGAAGGGTGTGACATCGGCGGCCTTGTGCCGCGCCAGAAGCGCGCCCCAGAGCGAGTATCCCAGAACCGTTGAAATCAGCGCCACATAGACCACCGCGACCCAGCCCTGCATGCTGAGCGCGGCGATGGTGGCGACGGGCTCCGGCCCCTCCACCGTCAGCGACAGGGCCAGCATCGGCACCGGCGGGACAAGGCTGGCCCAGATGAAGAGCGGCAGCATCGAAACGCCACGCAGACCTTTCAGGACCAGATTGCCGCCGGCCCAGCACAGCGCCCCGCACAAGATCAGCCCAAGGCCCACCCGCGTGAGGTTGCCGCCCGCGCCCACGCCGAAAATCACCAGCCCGGCGACCGCGACCGAGATCCCGAGTATCTGAATGCCGTGCACCCGTTCCCCCAGAAACAGCGCCGACAGGAGGATCGTGAGCGGCGCCTGCGCCTGCAACAGCAACGAGGCCAGACCCGCCGTCACATCCGCTCGCATCGCGGCGAAAAGAAACGCGAATTGCCCCATGTTGATCAGCGTACCCACGGCGAGGATTTTCCACCATGGCACGGGCGGGCGGGGCAGAATCGCGAGCAATGGCAACAGGATCAGAAAGCGCAGGCCCACGAAAAGAAAGGGCGGCAGTTCATCCAGGGCCAGCTTCATGGCCGTGAAATTCGAGCCCCAGGCGATGATCACGATCGCGACGATGGCCAGATCGCGGCCGTTCATACAGGCAGACGTCCGCTCGGAGACAGCAGCCATGCCGCGCGTCCCTCGATCACGATGGCCGAAAGCGGCCCGCCAAAGGCCGCGCCGGTATCGATGTTCAGCCGGTTGCCATGGTGCTCGACCCGTTCGATGGGCGTATGACCATGGACCACGAGCAGGCCGTGATCCTCGCTGCTTTCCAGAAACTCCTTGCGGATCCAGATCAGATCCTCCGGGTCCTGCTGCTCCAGCGGGAGCCCCGGCCGGATGCCTGCATGCACGAACAGACAGGCACCGTGCAGAAAGGTCAGCGGCAGCGACGCAAGAAAGGCGTGCTCCGATGCAGACACATGGACCCGTGCATCGCGCTGCAGGTCGGCGGCGGGCGCATCGGGATCCATCCCGAAGGAGGCAAGCGTCGCCCGCCCGCCAATACCGGGCCTCAGATATCCGTTCGCCTGCGCATCATCGGTGCCGGGAGGGTTGGTCAGGAAATCGTCCAGCATCTGCTCGTGATTGCCCTTCAGAACCACGATGCGGCCGTCGGTCTGCTGCTGCGCGCTCAGATAGCGCAGCACGCCGGCACTGTCGGGGCCCCGATCCACCAGATCGCCGATATGGACAATCGGGGCGGTCTCGTCGCCGCAGGCCGTGCGGTCCGCGGCGATTAACTCATGGGCAAGCTCCAGCTTGTCCAGATGACCGTGAATATCTCCGATGGCATAGGTTCGCATGGGGGCACCAAATCGGGATGTGAGGGCCGACGCAAGGGCAGAGATCCGGATGCAGGGGCCTTGGGGCACGACTTGCCGGGGCTGATGCCCGGCGCTCCGCCTCACGCGTGCCTTCGCCAGAGCGGCGAGAGACCGGGAAAGAAAAAAGGCGCGCCTTCCGGCCCGCCTTTTTCATTCACTCCGGTCCGCCGAACGGCTCAGGCGCTTGCGGCCATCTGGTTGTGTTTGCGCGCGATCCAGTCCTTGGCGGTTTCCACGGCAACGGCCGCATCCCGGCAATAGGCGTCGGCGCCGATGGCCTTGCCGAACTCCTCGTTCAGGGGCGCGCCTCCGACCAGCACGATGTAATCGTCGCGCAGGCCCTTTTCCTTCAGCGTGTCGATCACGACCTTCATATAGGGCATGGTCGTGGTCAGAAGGGCGGACATGCCAAGGATGTCGGGCTCTTCGGTCTCTAGGGCTTCGAGATAGCTTTCCACCGCGTTGTTGATGCCCAGATCGACCACCTCGAACCCGGCGCCCTCCATCATCATCGACACAAGGTTCTTGCCGATATCATGGATGTCACCCTTGACCGTGCCGATCACCATCTTGCCGACACGCGGTGCGCCGGTTTCGACCAGAAGCGGTTTCAGGATCGCCATGCCGCCCTTCATCGCATTGGCCGCCAGCAGAACCTCGGGGACGAACAGGATTCCGTCCCGGAAATCGTTGCCCACGATGGTCATGCCGCCCACCAGCGCCTCCGTCAGGATGCGGTAGGGCGCCCAATCGCGCGCCAGCAGGATGTTGACGCCTTCCTCGATCTCTTCCTTCAGACCGTCATACAGGTCGTCGAACATCTGTTGGACAAGCTCGTCATCGTCCAGATCCGCGAGGATGATGTCGTCTTCTTCTTCGGACATGATTAGGCTCTCCCTCTTCTGGGTGTCCTGTGCGCATTTTGACCATTAGCTAGGCTAAGGGGGAAAATTGACGCGCTGGATTGCGACACAGGCCGTGCTGCGACCGACCTGCGCTTGTAAATGTTCTTGCTATGTTCTAGATATCGGAGATGGAAACGGACCCGATCCTTTCCCCCGATCGCCGCAAGGGCCGGGGCGCGGCCAGCAACCGAACCGGCCGGTTCGAGCGATTTGAAAGAACAGGATTTTCCGATGGTTGGGCGGAGGAGGAGGCCCTGCCGCCGCTGAAGGCCGAAGTGCGGGAGGAACTGGCAAAGTCCATCATTACCCGCAACACCAGCCCCGACATCCCGTTCGACCGCTCCATTAACCCTTACCGCGGCTGCGAACACGGTTGCATCTACTGCTTTGCCCGGCCAAGCCATGCCTATTGGGGCCTGTCTCCGGGCCTCGATTTCGAAACCCGGCTGACCGCCAAGCCCAACGCGCCCGAGCTGCTGGAGGCGGAGTTGCGCAACCCGCGTTACCGCCCCCGCGTCATCGCCATCGGCACCAATACCGACCCTTATCAACCCATCGAACGGGACCGGCGCATCATGCGCGGCGTCCTTGAGGTGTTGCAGGCGTTTCAGCACCCGGTCGGGATTGTCACCAAGGGTACGCTGGTCGAGCGGGACGCGGACATCCTTGGGCCCATGGGGCAGGCGGGGTTGGCGCGGGTCGGGATCTCGATCACCACGCTGGATCGGGGTCTGGCGCGAAAGATGGAGCCGCGCGTGCCGTCGCCCGCGCGCCGCCTTCGGGCGATCGAGGTGCTGTCCCGCGCCGGCTGCGAGGTGCGGGTCATGGTATCGCCCATCGTGCCCGGCCTCACCGATCCAGAGATCGAGGCGATCCTGACGGCCGCCCGCGACGCCGGTGCGGTGGCGGCGAGTTTTGTGGCGCTGCGTCTGCCGCGGGAGGTCTCGCCGCTCTGGCGCGACTGGCTGGAAGAGCACTACCCGGCACGGTTCAACAGGGTGATGGAGAAAATCCGCGAGATGCATGGCGGGCGGGATTACTGCAGCGACTGGGGCAAGCGGATGACGGGCACTGGCACCTATGCGGAGCTGATCCGGGCCCGGTTTCGCCGGGCATCCCGGGCGCTCGGGCTGGACCGGGACCTGCCACCGCTCAGGACAGATCTGTTTTGTCCACCGCCGGCAAAGGGCGATCAACTCAGCCTTCTGTGACCTCGCCCGCCTCGCGGTCGGAACAGCCCCATACCAAACGGCAACAGGGTCAGGGAAACGCGGCCGCGTTGCGACACTTGCCACGGAAAGGGCCATGACACACGCCCCGGTCATCCGCGCGTGCGGCGCCGGCTTGGGCGCGCACGCGTCGGCCCGGCCCCGTCGGTGCCATCGCTGTCGGACGAAAACCCGCCCAGGGCGGCGGTGATCGCCTCCAGCGTGGGCGCAGCCGATTTCGGCTCTGTCTCCAGCGCCGCGCGCATCTTGCGCAAATGCTCGGGCTGGGTGCCGCAGCAGCCGCCGATGATCGTGGCGCCCGCATCGCGGGCCAGCACCGCATAGCGCGCCATCAGATCGGGCGTGCCATCGTAGTGGATATGCCCGTCCACATATTTCGGAATGCCCGCATTGCCCTTGGCGATCACCGGCCGCTCGTTGCCCGAGGCGCGGAAACCCAGAACCGTCCGCAGCAGGTCCGACGCGCCGACCCCGCAATTGGCCCCGTAGGCCAGCGGTTTGTGATCCAGCCGTTCCACCATCTCGGACATCGCGGCCGAGGTCAGGCCCATCATCGTGCGCCCCGCGGTGTCGAAGCTCATCGTGCCGCACCATGGCATATCGGCCAGCCGGGCGGCCTCGGCGGCGGCCTTGTATTCCTCCGCCGCGCTGATCGTCTCGACCCAGAGCACGTCGGCCCCGCCGGCCTTCAGCCCTTCGGCCTGTTCGTGGAACATCTCCACCGCGTTTTCGTGGGTCAGGGCGCCCATCGGGGCCATGATCTCGCCCGTGGGGCCCATCGAGCCCGCCACGATCACCCGCCGTCCGGCCTTGTCGGCCACCTCGCGGCCGATCTCGGCGGCGGCCTTGTTCAGCTCGAAGGCGCGATCCTGCGCATCATGCAGCTTCAGCCGCGCGCGCGTACCCCCGAAGGAATTGGTCAGAAACAGATCCGACCCGGCCTCCACCGCTCCGGAATAGAGCGCGGTGATCCGGTCGGGATGTTCCACATTCCACAACTCGGGCGCATCGCCTGATTGCAGGCCCATGTTGAACAGCGTGGTTCCCGTCGCCCCGTCGGCCAGAAGCCAGTCACGGGTCGCCAGAAGCTCGGACAGCGCATCGGTCATGTGAATTGGGTCTTTCCTACTTGCAAGCAGGCCGGACATGGCGTCTGTGCCCTTTCCGCGCAAGCTTATTCTCTGCATAATGGTTATGAGCCGCCTTGCAGGGCATGCGGATCGCCGCCTGTCACGCGCCGATCCGCATATGATCGCACCGCGTCTGTCCCTAGTCCGGCGCGATGCCGGGATCGGGGGCGCGGACCGGCCGGGTCTTCATGCAAAACGGCCCCGCGGACATGGATCCATCGGGGCCGTCGAGATGTGGGGTCGTGTCGACGATCTAGACTTCGTTCAGAAGCTGGCCCTTGGCCACCGCCAGAAGCTCGGCATATTTGGCGCGGATCTCGGCCTCCGGCACCCGGTCGCCCAGATCGCCCATCACCTTGCGCATCACATCTTCGTGGCCGGCCTCTTCGAAATCGGCCTTCACGACCTCGGCGGCATAGGCGTTTGCCTCGTCGCCGGTTTTGCCCAGAATCTCCGCCACCCACAATCCCATCAGCTTGTTGCGCCGGGCTTCGGCCTTGAAAGCCATTTCGGCGTCATGGGCGAATTTTGACTCGAACGCGTGTTCGCGATCATCGAAGGTGGTCATGTCTGTTCTCCGTTCACAGGGAATGCCGGTCGACCCCATTATGCCGGGTGGACACAGGCTCGCAAGCGGATATGGCCCATCCGCCTTGCGACAGAGCGCCCGATGGCCTATAGCGCGGCTCAATTGACGGAATGTGGGGGCACGTTTCGGCCCCCTTTCACGGAGACAATATGGCACGGCGCAAACTGGTCTACGAAGGCAAGGCCAAAATCCTCTATGAGGGGCCTGAACCCGGCACACTGGTGCAATATTTCAAGGATGACGCCACCGCCTTCAACGCCGAGAAACGCGATGTGATCGACGGCAAGGGCGTGCTGAACAACCGCCTGTCGGAGTTCTTCATGACCGGTCTGGGCAATATCGGCGTGCCGACCCATTTCATCCGCCGCATCAACATGCGCGAGCAACTGATCCGCGCGGTGGAGATCATCCCGCTGGAAGTGGTCGTGCGCAACGTGGCGGCGGGCTCGATCTCCAAGCGCCTTGGCATTGACGAGGGCACGGCCCTGCCGCGCCCGATCGTGGAATTCTACTTCAAGGACGACGCCCTCGGCGATCCGCTGGTGAGCGAAGAGCACGCCATCGCCTTCGGCTGGGCCAGCCAGCAGGATCTGGACGACATGATCTCGCTTGCGCTGCGCGTGAATGACTTCATGAGCGGCCTGATGATGGGGGTCGGCATCAAGCTGGTGGATTTCAAGATCGAGATCGGTCGGATCTGGGATGGCGATTACATGCGTCTGATCGTTGCCGACGAGATCAGCCCCGACAGCTGCCGTCTCTGGGACATGGAGACCGGGCAGAAATTCGACAAGGACGTGTTTCGCCGCGATCTGGGCAATCTGGCCGATGCATATACCGAAGTTGCGCGGCGTCTGGGCGTGATGCCCACCAATGCCGCTCCGGTGACGAAACCGACCTTGATCAACTGATACCGGGCATTCGGGGCATGGGCCGGACCGGGGCGAAATCGAGACAGAAAGAAGGGGCAGACGCGATGCGCGCAACCGTTACCGTGATGCTGAAACAAGGCGTGCTGGACCCGCAGGGCGAGGCCGTGCGCCGCGCGCTTGGCGCACTGGGCTTCGACGGTGTCGAGGGTGTGCGCCAGGGCAAGCTGATCGAGCTGGATCTGGCCGATGGCACGACCGAGGCGCAGGTGACAGAGATGTGCGAGAAGCTGCTCGCCAACACGGTGATTGAAAGCTACCGCGTGGAGATGGGCTGATGCGTGCGGCGGTTCTCGTTTTCCCCGGCTCCAACTGCGACCGGGATCTGGCGGTGGCGTTCCGGAATGCCGGCTTCGATGTGGAGATGGTCTGGCACAAGGATACCGATCTGCCCGGCGGCCTTGATATCGTCGGCGTGCCCGGGGGGTTTTCCTATGGAGATTATCTGCGATGCGGGGCCATCGCTGCGCAATCGCCGATTTCGGGTGCGCTGAAGGCCCATGCGGCGCGCGGCGGCTATGTGTTCGGCGTCTGCAACGGATTCCAGATTCTCACCGAAACCCGGCTTCTGCCCGGGGCGCTGCTGCAGAATGCAGGGGTCAAATACATCTGCAAGACCGTGACCTTGCGTGTGGAGACGACAGACAGCGCCTTCACCAATGCCTATACGGCGGGGGCGGAGATCGATATCCCCATCGCTCATCACGAAGGCAACTATCAGGCCGATGCCGAAACGCTGGCCCGGCTCAGGGGAGAGGACCGCGTGGCGTTCCGCTATCTCGATGCGCCCAACGGATCCACCGACCGCATTGCAGGGATCCTGTCGGAAAACCGCCGCGTGCTCGGGATGATGCCGCATCCCGAACGGCGTGCAGAACCCGCCCATGGCGGCACGGATGGCGCGGCGCTGTTCACGTCGCTGTCCGAGGCGCTGGTCAACGCCTGATGGAGATGGCTGCAAGATGCTTGAGGCGGCAGGCCTGCATCGCGTAATCTGCCGGCGATGAGCCTTATCAAAACCAATCTTTCTGCCTCGCGGCGCCTTGGCCTGAAGCACACCTGGGTGATGCGCGGGCTGATGATGCTGTTTCTGGCCGCGGCCGTGATCGTGATCTGGATATCGAATATCTGGCTGACCGAACGGTTCACCGAAAGCACCCGCAACCGGGCCGAACTGCGCCTTGCGCTTTATTCCGGTTCGATCGTGTCGGAGCTTCAGCGAAACTCGGTGGTTCCACTGCTCTTGAGCCGCGATCCGCTTCTGATCCGGGCGCTCGATCAGGGCGATTACACCACCACGTCGCAACGGCTGATCTCCTATGGGGAGGAAATCGCCGCGGCCTCCATGTTTCTGCTGAGCCGCGAGGGGCGGGTCGTGGCCGCCACCGACCGCAACCGTCTGGGAGAGCTGTTGAACACGGAGCCCTTCTTCGTGCAGGCGCAGCGGTCGTCAGATACGGTTTTCAACAGCAGCCAGTCGGAAACGGGCGCCTTCGATTTCACCTTTTCGCGCCGGGTCATGGATGACAACCGGCTTCTGGGCGTGGTGGTGGTGGAGGTCAATCTCGCCCGGCTCGAAGACCGTTGGCGTGGCACGACCGAAGCGGTGTTCGTGGCCAATTCCGAAGGGCGGATCATGCTGTCCACCGAACCGCGCTGGCGCGGCCGGACCGAGGAGGAGGCGTTGGCGCTCCGGTCCCCGCCATCGGCCATCCAGCGCGCAATCGAGGCGACGGGGGATTGGGCCTTCGGGGACCCCACGCCCTATTTCTTCGGCGACGCAACGATCCGGCTGGAAAGCCGCATTCCGTTTCGCGGCTGGCGGCTGACCTCGTTCACCGCCTATGCCTCGGTGCGGGAACGTGTGAACGGGGTTCTGGCGCTCCAGATCATGGGATTCGCGCTGCTGCTGGCAGGGGGGTTCTACGTGCTGAGCCGCCGCGCCCGATTGCAGAGCGCGATTTTCCAGCGCGAGTCGGCAGAGCTTCGCCGGTTGAACGACAGGCTCGGGCGGGAAATCGCCGAGCGCCAGAAGGTCGAACGGACCCTTGAGGAGGCCGAACAAAGCCTCGCGCAGATCCAGAAACTGGCCGCTCTGGGGGAGATGTCTGCCGCCGTCAGCCATGAACTGAACCAGCCGCTGGCCGCCATGAAGACCTATCTGGCGGGGGCAAAGCTGCTTCTGCAACGGCGCCGGCCCGATGAGGCGCTGAGCTCCTTCCAGCGGATCGACGACCTGATCGAACGGATGGGCGCGATTACCCGGCAGCTC
Source organism: Rhodophyticola porphyridii (assembly GCF_003688285.1). Taxonomy (GTDB): domain Bacteria; phylum Pseudomonadota; class Alphaproteobacteria; order Rhodobacterales; family Rhodobacteraceae; genus Rhodophyticola; species Rhodophyticola porphyridii. Next base: position 24,955 of record NZ_RCNT01000012.1, on the reverse strand, counting down.
AAAAGCTATGCCCGCAAGGGCGGCGAGGCTTTCGAGCCGGTCGATCTCAGGGATGCGCTGACCGGGGCGCTGACGATGATGGAGCCGCAACTGCGCCAGATGACCGTGGATATCACCCAGAACCTGCCCCGTCGCCCGGTGATGGTTCTGGCCGACCGGTTGCGGCTTGAGCAGGTGATCATCAACCTGTTGCGCAACGCGCTGGATGCGATGAAGGCAGAGGACGACCGCGAGCTTGACCTGATTGTGGCCGGCGGGGACGAGGCCGTCCTGACGGTGCGTGACAGCGGCAGGGGGATTGACGATCTCGATGCTTTGTTCGAGCCATTCTATACAACGAAGAAACCCGGTGACGGGGTGGGCCTGGGTTTGGCGATCTCGTCCGGGATCGTGACGGACCTCGGCGGGCGACTGACCGCACGCAACGGCGCCAAACGGGGCGCCGTGTTCGAGATGCGCCTGCCGATCCTTGATCGGTCCGCCAACGCCGCCGCTGAGTGAGCATAGAGGACGACGCCATGAAAATCGCGATTGTCGATGACGAACAGGACATGCGCCAGTCGATCAGCCAGTGGCTGGCGCTGAGCGGATTTGATACGGAAACCTTTGCCAGCGCTGAGGATGCGCTGAAAGGGATCGGCCCGGACTTCCCCGGTGTCGTGGTCAGCGACATCAAGATGCCCGGCATGGACGGGATGGCGTTTCTGAAGCGCCTGATGGGCATGGACAGCGGCCTGCCGGTGATCATGATCACCGGCCATGGCGATGTGCCCATGGCGGTGGAGGCGATGCGGATCGGCGCCTATGATTTCCTTGAAAAACCTTTCAATCCGGACAGGATGACCGAACTGGCCAAACGTGCCAGCCAGACCCGCCGGCTCACGCTGGACAACCGCGCCCTGCGCCGCGAGCTGTCGGACGGCACCGTCCTGATGCGCAAGCTGATCGGGTCTTCTCCTGTTATGGAACGGCTGCGGGAGGATATTCTCGATCTGGGGCAGGCGGATGGCCATGTGCTGATCTCCGGCGAAACCGGAACCGGCAAGACCCTTGTGGCCCATGCGCTGCACGCTGTCGGGCCGCGGGCGGGCAAGAGCTTCGTCGCCATCAGCTGCGCCGCCCATGACGAGGATGCGTTGTCCGCCATGCTGTTCGGCCCGGTGGGCGAGGGGCAGGATCTGCCCCTGATGGAGCAGGCGCGCGGCGGATCGCTGGTTCTGGAGGATGTGGAGGCGTTGCCGCAGGCGCTGCAGGCGCGCCTGCTGACCGCGATCAACGATCAGGGCACGCCGGCGGAAACCCGTATCGTGGCGATCTGCAATGCGGCCGAGCCCGAAGGCTGCGAGGCGGCGCTTCGCCCCGATCTCTTCTATCGCCTTGCGGCGATGCGGATCGACCTGCCGCCCTTGCGCCAGCGCGGGGAGGATATCCTGACCCTCTTCAACCGGTTCGGAGAGCAGTTTGCCGAGGAATACGGCACCGACGCGCCCGAGGTCACCGCGCAGGAGGCCGCGCAGCTTCTGCAGGCGCCATGGCCCGGCAATGTTCGGCAACTGATCAACATCGCCGAGCGCGCGATCCTTCAGCAACGGCGGGGGTCTGGGACGATCGCGTCGCTGCTGATGAGCGACAATGCCGAGATAAGCCCGCAGGCCGTGGGCGAGGGCAAACCGCTGAAAGAATATGTGGAGGCGTTCGAGCGTATGCTGATCGACAACACGATGCGCCGTCATCGCGGATCTATCGCCAGTGTGATGGAGGAGCTTTGCCTTCCGCGCCGGACATTGAACGAGAAGATGGCGAAATACGGGTTGAGCCGGTCGGACTATCTCTGACACCGGGCTGTCGGCCCGGTGGGTCAGATCTCGGGAGCCAGTCTGCGGCCAGCCCGCACCCGATTGAGCAGACCGCGCCAATGGGGCTCAATCCATTGATATGGCGGGCTTTTTGAAAGGTCGCGCATATAGCCTGTTTCGGTGGAGGAAGAGAGGTCTTCGCCCCTTGGTCGGTCGGCACTGGGATGCGAGTACGGGGTGGAGCGCGGAAATAGCCCATTGTAATTCCGCCTGCGCTGCCATTAATGTCACCTAAGGGTCGGCAGGGTATGCTGACCCCCTTACAGTTTCTCTGCCCCCCTGTCGCGCCGGGCAATTCGCCGCGCAGCAGCCGGGCAGGTCACAGGGCCGGTTAGGGCCCAGCAAGATTGCCCTTGAAAACAGGGCCAATGAACGGGTGGCGCTGACATTGTCGCGCTATCGGAGACAAACCGCGATGACACGCGCGCGACAAACCCCGATACGAACCAGCGTGGCTTCGGCCCGTCCGGTGGGTATGTCGGCGCGCGTCCTCGCCATTTCAGGACAACATGGCAGCCATGCCGCCCGACGGGCGGGCAAGGGGCCATGCGCAAGGATAACATGGCAAAAAAGATGCTTATCGATGCCACACACGCGGAAGAGACCCGCGTTGTCGTGGCAGACGGAACCAAGGTCGAGGAGTTCGACTTCGAGTCGCTGAACAAGCGGCAACTGGCAGGAAACATCTATCTCGCAAAGATCACCCGGGTGGAGCCATCGCTTCAAGCGGCCTTTGTGGATTATGGCGGCAATCGCCACGGCTTTCTCGCCTTTTCCGAAATTCATCCCGATTATTATCAGATCCCGACGGCGGATCGCGAGGCGCTGCTGGCCGAGGAACGGGAATATGCCGAGGCAATGGCCGCGACCGAGGACGAACCGCGCCCGAAGCGGCGCAGCCGCAGCCGCCGCCGGAAGGGTACCGAGACCAAGGCCGAGAGCGCCGCGCATGACGTGGTGACACGGGGCGAGACCCGCGCGCCGTCGGGCATGGATGTCGTCGATCTGGGCGATGAAGACGAGGATGAGATCGCAACGGCCGATCTGAACGATGCCGTCCACGAAGCACCGGGCGCCCCTGAGAATGGGACGCAGGCGGACACGGTCGAGGAGGATGCACAGGATGCCGCCGAAGCGGACATCTCCGATATGGGCGCCGATGACAACGGCTCCGAAGAGGATGGTGCCGAGGATAACGGGGCCAATGACGGCGACGCGGACAGCGCCGAACAGGATGATGTGGATACGGTCGCCGATGATGATGACCAGGAAGACATCCGCCCTGTCCGCAAGCCGCGCCCCAGGAAGTACAAGATCCAGGAGGTGGTGAAGGTTCGCCAGATCATGCTGGTGCAGGTCGTCAAGGAAGAGCGCGGCAACAAGGGCGCGGCACTTACCACCTATCTGTCGCTGGCCGGCCGCTATTGCGTGCTGATGCCGAATACAGCCCGTGGCGGCGGGATTTCCCGCAAGATCACGCTGGCTGCGGACCGCAAGAAGCTCAAGGAGATCGCAACCGGTCTGGACGTGCCTCAGGGGGCCGGGCTGATCGTGCGGACCGCGGGCGCGAAACGCACCAAGGCCGAGATCAAGCGGGACTACGAATATCTGCAACGGCAATGGGAACAGGTGCGCGCGCTGACGCTCAAATCCATCGCGCCGGCCCCGATCTACGAAGAAGGCAATCTGATCCACCGGTCGATCCGCGATCTCTACAACCGCGAGATCGACGAGGTTCTGGTAGAGGGCGAGGCCGGATATCGTCAGGCCAAGGACTTCATGAAGATGATCATGCCGTCCCACGCCAAGAACGTGAAACAGTACACCGATCCGATGCCGCTTTTCGCGCGGCACAAGGTCGAGGGCTATCTCGCCGACATGTTCAACCCGGTGGTGCAACTGAAGTCCGGCGGTTATATCGTGATCGGCGTGACCGAGGCGCTGGTGGCGATCGACGTGAACTCCGGCCGGGCCACCAAGGAAGGCTCGATCGAAGAGACCGCGACCAAGACCAATCTGGAGGCCGCCGAAGAGGTGGCGCGCCAGGTGCGCCTGCGCGATCTCGCAGGCCTGATCGTGATCGACTTCATCGACATGGATGACCGGCGCAACAATGCCGCCGTCGAGAAGCGGATCAAGGACAAGCTGAAAACCGACCGTGCCCGCATTCAGGTGGGCCGGATTTCGGCCTTCGGGCTGATGGAAATGTCGCGTCAGAGGCTGCGTCCGGGCATGCTGGAGGCGACGACCCAGCCCTGCCACGCCTGCCACGGTACGGGTCTTGTCCGCTCCGATGACAGCCTTGCGCTGTCGATCCTGCGCCAGTTGGAGGAAGAGGGGACCCGCCGCCGGTCACGCGAGGTGTTGCTAACGGCACCCGTGGGCATCGTGAATTTCATCATGAACGTGAAACGCGAATACCTGGCTGCGATCGAGGCGCGCTACGGCCTGTCGATCCGGATCGAGGCCGATCCGCATCTGGTCGCCCCGGACTACAAGATCGAGAAGTTCAAGACCGCCACCCGCAGGGTACCGGAGGCCGCGCCGATCGTCTCGATGGATGCCGCGCTGATGGACGAGATCGAGGAAGAAGCCGTCGCCGACGAAGTTGAGGTCGCGGATGGTCCGGAGGCCTCCGACGGGGAGGAAAACGGCACCAAGCGCAAACGCCGTCGTCGTCGCGGGGGCCGTGGTCGCCGCAAGACCAATGCGGAGACGAGCGACGAGAGCAATGGCGACGGCACTGCAGACGAAGCGCCGCAAGACGCGGATGGGCGGGATGCACCCGAGGCGGTCGCGGAGGATGCCGCCACCGCGGCGCCTGCAACGGAGGCACGTGCCGAGGTGGCAGCCCCGGATCAGGAGAGCGCCTCCGGAAACGCCGATGAGGAGGAGACCAAGCCCAAGCGCCGCCGCTCCCGCGGGGGGCGTGGCCGCAAGAAGACCGACGAGGCGCCGGCCGAAGAGTCCGCCGAGGAGGCACCGGCCGAACAGGAGGTCGCCGCTGCAAGCGATGAAGAGCCCGTGAGCGAGCCCCCTGCACCCGAAGTCAAGGCGAAGAGGACGCGTCGCAAAAAGGCCACGCCGGCAATGGCTGAGGCATCCGTTGCGGAGGCTGATGTCGAAGGGGACCTGCCGACCGAAGAGGCGTCCGAACCCACCACCACGCCGGAGCCCGAGCCTGCGTCGGAGCCCGTGCTGGAAACCGCGAAGGTTGCTGCGGATCCTGCACCGGAACCCGCCCCCGAGCCGCAGCCGGAGACGCAGGCCGCGCCCAAGGAATCGGCCAAGCCGAAACGCAAGGGCTGGTGGTCGCTCGGCTGACGGGCGCGCGTCGGACCCCTTGAAGACCAGACGGCAAAGGGCGCCCCGGTGGCGCCCTTTGTCATGTCGCGGTCTGCCCGCCTCTTTTGTGCCGCGGCTGCCGCTTGTCCTGCGCACGTGTCAGCGCCGGTGGGGCTCCACTTCCGGGGCGGCTGGTCGCAGGTCGGCCCGAAAGCGCGTTGCCCAATCGCGATTGGTCCGGTCAGCCAGCTTGGCGACCGTCGGCGTCACGCCGGCTGCGGCCTCCTGGCTCACGCCAAGCTCGGCCAACAGGCCGCGCAATGTCCCGGCCGGGTCGGCTGCAAGCGTTTCATACGTGATCCGTTGCGGTTCAATGCCTTCGGTGTCGAACCAGCGGGTCCACTCGCGATCATAGGCGAGGAAGCGATCGTGATGCTCCCGGATCTCGCGGCTATCATAGACCGGCGCGCGCGGCGGAGAGACGCGCTCAAGCTCCGTGCCGTCGGACGCCCGATGCCACAGGCCCGTCTGATTGGCCATCGCGTAAGACACAGCCTGCTCGACCTTGTCCAGCCGGGTCAGGTGAATGAAGGCGGTGCGACCGAACGCCATTTCGAAACGCTGCAAATCAGTTGCCGGCTCAGGGTAAAGCACCGCCAGTTTCCGGGCGAAAAAATCGAAGCTGTGTCGTTGCAGCCTGAGCCCGAAGATCCCGGTCTCGCGCCGACCCTTTGCAAGCGCGGCCTGCACTATATCGGCAAGCACGTCCTTTTCCGGGGCGGACGCGGCGGGCGACAGGCCAAGGGCACTGGCCCAATCCGCCACGGACGGTTTGTGAAAATAGGAGTCGGGCTTGCCCGATACACCGGTTGCAGCCAGTAGCTGGCAAAGTAGCGTGCTGCCGCTTCGCGGGGACGTGCAGATGACATAGGATGCGAATTCAGCCATCGTTCACCCTTCGGTGCCGGCCACCCCGGTTGCGCCTGCACAGGCAGGTATCCCGGCTTTGTGACGACGGCGCGACAGGCAAACCGGCGCTAACGCGGCTTTCCTGCAACGCACCCTGGGCGGGGGGCAAAGCTCAGTTCGCTTCGGCCCGCACCTGCTCCGCCAGTTCCGCCATCGCCTCATAGGGCAGGTAGCCGCGCAGCAACTGGTCGCCCATCACGAAACTGGGTGTTCCGCTGATCTGCAAACGCTGCGCCAAGGCATAATTCTCTTCCAGAACCCGGTCGATCTCCGGGACATCGATGCCGGCCAGAATCGCCTCCGCGTCGAAGCCAAGCTCGGTGGCAATCCGGCTCAGGCTCTCTTCGGACACCTCCGCGCGCATCACCATCATCGCATCGTGAAGATCCTTGTAGGCCGCGTCCCCCTCGATGATCCGTGTCGAGAGCGCGAAGCGGGAGGCAAGCGTGGACTGCTCGCCCAGTATCGGGAACTCCTTGATCACGAAGCGGATATTACCATCGCTTTCAAGCAGTCGCTCCACCTCGGGAAAGGCTCGCCGGCAGAAGCCGCAGCGGTAATCGAGAAACTCCACCAGCACGAGATCGCCCTCGGGGTTGCCCCCTTCCCAGGAGGTTTCGGAGTTGAAGAGTGCCTCCGCATTGGCCGCCACGAGGTCCATGTCCTGCGCCGCCTCGGCGGCGGCCTGGCGCTGTTCCAGAACCCCGATCGCCTCCATCAGCACTTCGGGATTATCGAGCAGATAGGCCCGGACTTCCGCCCGGAAGGCCGCGCGCTCCGTATCGGTCAGGGCGTCCAGATCGACGGCGAGGGCAGGGCCGCTCAGGATCAGCATCAATCCGGTCAGGGCGGCGGCAAAAAACGATTTCATCAGCGATTTCTCCGGCTTTGGGCGGCTTCGGCCACCCGTAACACATCTTGCGCGCGAAGCCACCCGCCCGATCCGTTGGGCAGCAGACCGCTGGCGCGGTTGGCGTGAATCTCGGCGTCTTCCATCCGGCCCAGGATCGCGTAGCGCTCCGCCGTCACGACCGAGGCCATGCCATTGTTGCCGGCGCGGGCATAGGCCAGAGCCAGATCGCGTAGCATGCGCGGGTCGAACGGATCGCGGGCATAGGCCTGTTCCAGCACCTCGCGGGCGCGGGCATTGCCGGAGGATGTGTCCGCGGCCAGAAGCGCGCGCCCGTAGCCCGCCAGAATGAGCGGCTCCCGAGGGGCCAGTTGCACGGCGCGGGCATAGGCCTGCACGGCCTGCGCGAAATTGCGCGATTCAAACAGGATCTGCCCCTGAAGCTCCTGATAATACGGATCATTCGGGCGCATCTGTAACAGCCGCCCGACCTCGGATATGGCCCGCGCGGCATCGGCGTTCTGGTGATGCGCGATGGCGCGCGCCAGCGTCGCGATCTCGCCCTGATCGGTGCGGCCCGCCTGCCGGAGCGTCTGGCGCGGGGCATTGAGGAAGCCGCCGAGCTTGGCGCGGGTCCGGGCGAACCAGTACTGTGCCTCGGCGCTGCTTTCGGCGCCCGCCGCGCTGCCGGAGCGCCCGTTGACAAAGGCCTCGACACTGCGCACGCGATCGCGGGTCAGCGGGTGGGTGCGGACATAAGGGTCCTGACGCCCGGCCGACAGGGCCTCCTGACCGCGAAAGATTTCCAACACCTCCAGCATCGCGGCGGGGTCGATCCCGGCCTGAACCATGTAGCGCAGCCCGGCCTGGTCGGCACTGGCCTCCTCGGCGCGGGTATGGGCGAAAAAAAGGCGCGCGGCGGTGGAGCCGGTTCCGATCGCGATCCCGGCGCCCAGGCGGCCATTGTCCGATGCAGCCCCCGCCGCCAGCGCCAGAAGCAGGCCCATGCGTGCGGCGCTTTGCGCGCTGCGGGCATTGGCTGGGCGTCGGGTCAGATGGCCATTGGCGATATGGGCCGCCTCATGGGCGAGCACGGCCTGCAACTCTGCCGGGTCCTCCATCCGCATCAACAGACCGGAATGAATGAAGATATGCCGGGCATCGGCCACGAAGGCGTTCAGCGTCCGGTCGTTCACCACGATGATCCGGGTGGAGGTCGGCAGACCCGCGGCGCGCAGGATGGGCGCCGCCAGTTCCTGCAGGCCGCGTTCGATCTCTGCGTCGCGAATGATCGAACGCGCCTCGGCGGCCCATGCGCTCAGCAAAAGGGCCAGCGCTGCGATCAGCGTCGTAAACGGGCGGCGGCGGGGCATTGACGTCTCCCATGGGGCCTGCTTCAACGCGTCATCATAGGGAGGCTTTCATGCGACATTCAAGCCGGGCCGAGGTTGATCCCTTCATCGTGATGGACGTGATGGAGGCCGCCCGTGCCGCCGAAGAGGCCGGTCGCCATATCATCCACATGGAGGTGGGGCAGCCGGGCTCCGGCGCGCCACGAGCCGCGCGGGAGCGCCTGGTCGCCGAGATGGAGGCCGGGCCGCTTGGCTACACGGTCGCCCTCGGCCGCCCCGATCTGCGTGAGGCCATCGCCGCGCTTTACGGTGAATGGTACGACCTCGATCTGGATCCGGCGCGGGTGGTGATCACCGCGGGCGCCTCGGGCGCGTTTCTTCTGGCCTTCTCGGCGCTGTTCGATGCGGGCGACAAGGTGGCTCTGGGTGAGCCGTGCTACCCGTCCTACCGGCAGATCCTGCGCGCGCTCAGCCTTGTGCCCGTGGGGCTGCAGACGGATCTGGCCAGCCGCTACCAGCCCCTGCCGCGGCAAATGTCCGGCGATCTGGCCGGGCTGATCGTGGCCTCCCCCGCCAACCCGACCGGCACCATGCTGGACAAGACGGCCATGGGCGCTCTTGCCGGGTCCTGCGCGGAGCGAGGGATCTCGCTGATCTCGGACGAGATTTATCACGGTCTGCAATATAACGGGCGCGCGATTTCGGCACTGGAACTCACCGACGAGGTCTATGTCGTCAACTCCTTCTCCAAGTATTTCTCGATGACCGGCTGGCGTCTCGGCTGGATGGTGGTGCCGCCGGATCATGTGCGGCTGATCGAACGGCTGGCGCAGAACATGTTCATCTGTCCGCCTCATGCGGCGCAGGTCGCAGCACTTGGCGCGCTCAGCCCCGAAGGCCGGGCCGAGCTGGATGGCCATCGCGCGGTCTATGCCGCGAACCGGGCGCTGATGCTGGAGGGACTCGCCGCGGCCGGTTTCGACAGGGTCGCGCCCGCGGATGGCGCGTTCTACGTCTACGCGGATGTCTCGGAGATCACCACCGACAGCCAGGCATTCTGCGCCGAGATACTGGAGCAGGCCGGTGTTGCGGTGACGCCGGGGCTGGATTTCGACCCGGTTCGCGGGGAGAGGACGGTCCGTTTCTCCTATGCGCGTGCCACGGCGGACATCGAGGAGGGGCTGGCGCGGCTGAAAGGCTTCATGTCGACGCGGGCCGCCGCCGAATAAGGTGACGATCTCGCCAGACCGGCGTTTTCGTGATCCGTCCCGATGCAGGATGCCTCTTGGGCCGCGCTGCCGGCTCTGCTAGTCTCCGGCAAATTCTTTCGGCGGAAGACCGATGATCCGAGCAGTTTTGAGTTTTCTGATGATCTGGCTGGCGATCCCGGCCCTGGCGCAGGACTTCCGCGCCTTGGCCCGGGTTCTGCCCGCCGACAGTTCGCTGAGCGATGTGGCCGGCGGCGGCGCCCGAATGGCGCTTGCACTGACCCAGGCGGTGCCGTTTCGGGTGTTCACTCTGGATGACCCGGCCCGCGTGGTGGTGGATTTTCGGGAGGTCGCCTGGGACGGCATGTCCGCCGATTTCGATGCCGCCGACGCGGTGGCAGGCGTCGAGACCGGCGGCGCGCTTGAGCCGGGCTGGTCGCGTATGGTGCTGGAATTGTCCCGGCCGCTCGCCGTGGCCCAGGCCGCGATGGCAACCGATCCTGCCGACGGGACGGCTACCGTCCATCTGCGTCTCGACCCCACAAGCGCGGAGGCGTTCGCGGAGACCGCCGGCGCGCCGCCCGGTGTCGCCACGCTGGTCGCGCCGGCTGCGGGCGAAATGGCCCGCCCCCGGCAGAGCGGCGCGGGCATGCTGGTCGTGGTGCTGGACCCGGGCCATGGCGGGCTGGACCCCGGCGCGCAGCGCGATGGCCATGACGAGGCCGATCTGACGCTGGTTTTTGCCCGCGAGTTGCGCGAAACGCTGGTGCGGTCGGGCCGGTTCGAGGTGATCCTGACGCGCGATAGCGATGTATTCGTGCCACTGCCCACTCGGGTCAGTATCGCCCGCGCTGCAGGTGCGGATCTGTTCATCTCGCTTCATGCCGACGCGCTGGCCGAAGGGCGGGCGACGGGTGCGACGGTCTACACGCTGTCGGGAACCGCGTCCGATGAAGCTTCCGCCGCGCTGGCCGAACGCCATGACCGGGCGGATCTGCTGGCCGGGATCGATCTCAGCGGCAGCGACGATGTGGTGGCGGGCGTTCTGATGGATCTGGCGCGGCTGGAAACCGACCCGCGCTCGGATGCGCTGGCCGATGCGCTGGTGGCTGGCATCGCGGCAGCCGAGGGCGATCTGCACAGCCGCCCGCGGCTGGAAGCAGGATTTACCGTGCTGAAAGCCGCGGATATCCCCTCGGTCCTGGTGGAACTGGGGTTCATGTCCGAGCCGGAGGATCTGGCCAACCTCCTGGATCCGGTCTGGCGTGCGTTGATGCAGGCCACGATGCGCGACGCCATTCTGGATTGGGCGGTGGAGGATGCGGCGGCGGCCACGCTCTTGCGGCAATAGAGCAAGGCGCGCCACATGGATCATGGGACAGGCATGGGGGCTACCCGGCAACGGGCCGTGCATTTGTGATCGCGGAAAGATGCCTGTGGCTTTTGACCCCGCCCGCCGGGACCCCTATAAGCAGGCATCAGGTGGCGGCACAGGTTCGACATGATCCGATTCACTCTTGGCATTTTCGGCGCGATCTTCAGTTGGTTGACGATCGGGCTGGTGTTCGCCGCGCTGTCGATTGGCGCGGTCCTGTATATGTACAGCCGCGATTTGCCCGATCACGAAACGCTGGCGCGCTACACGCCCGCAACGATCAGCCGGATCTATTCCGCCGAGGGCGAGATTGTTGACGAGTTCGCCCGCGAGCGGCGCCTGTTCGTGGCGGCCGAGGATGTTCCCGATCTGGTGGCCCATGCCTTCGTGAGTGCCGAAGACCGGAATTTCTACGAGCATGACGGATATGACCCAAGGGCAATCGGCGCCGCCATCGTGGAAGCCGTGCGGTCGCGGGGGCGCGACGTACGCGGCGCATCGACCATCACACAGCAGGTGATGAAGAACTTCCTTCTGGACGGCTCGCGGACGGTCGAGCGCAAGGTGCAGGAGATAATCCTTGCCGCCCGGATCGAACAGACGCTGAGCAAGGATCGCATTCTTGAGCTGTATCTCAACGAGATTTTCCTCGGCCAGAATTCCTATGGTGTGGCTGCCGCCGCGCAGACCTATTTCAATGCCTCCCTCGGAGAACTGCGCCCGGAGCAGGCGGCATATCTGGCGGCACTGCCGCAGGCGCCATCGAACTTTCACCCGGTGCGTGACTACGACCGGGCGATCAACCGCCGCAATTACGTGCTGCGCGAGATGTTCGAGAACGGGTATCTGAGCCGCGATGAAATGGAGACGGCGCAGGCCGCGCCCCTGGAAACCGTTCAGGGCGGCCATATCGAGCCGTTTCGCGCCACGGTTCCGCCGCGGAACTACTTCACTGACGAGATCCGCCGGCAATTGTCGGTGCAGTTCGGGGAGGAGGAGTTCTTCTCCGGCGGCTATGCGGTGCGCGCCACGATGGATGAAAGCCTGCAACAGGTCGCGGAGGTCGCGCTGCGCCGGGGGCTGGAACGCTACGACCGCGCGCAGGGACTGTGGCGGGAACCGCTGGCGGTGATCGACCCCGCCCTTCTGGAAGGCACCGATGAAGAGAGTTGGCGCGCGGCGCTTGCGGATACGGATATTGCCCGCGACATCGAAGGCTGGCATGTGGCGGTGGTTCTGTCGGTCGGCGAGAGCAGTGCGCGGATCGGGATCGAGGATGTGCCCGAGGATGAGGACGGCCATTTCATCCCGGCCGAGGACGTGACCTGGGCGCGGCCAGTGGATGCCGATGGCAACCGGGGCAACGCTGCGCGGGTTGCCGGGGATCTGCTGGACGTGGGCGATGTGATCCATGTGCGCGCGATGACAAGCGACAGCGACGGCAGCTTCATCCGCTGGACGCTGCGCCAGATCCCCGAGGTGCAGGGCGGCTTCATGGCGATGGATGTGAACACGGGCCGTGTGCTTGCGATGCAGGGCGGGTTTTCGTACCAGTACTCGGTCTTCAACCGGGCCACACAAGCAACGCGGCAACCGGGGTCGAGCTTCAAACCCTTTGTCTACGCCGCCGCGCTGGACAGCGGTTACAGCCCGAATACGATCGTCATCGACGCACCGATCGAACTGGATACGGGCGCAGGGATCTGGCGCCCGACCAACGCGTCGAACCAGTTCTACGGGCCTGCGCCGCTTCGCACGGGTATCGTGCGGTCGCGAAACCTGATGACCGTGCGTCTGGCGCAGGATGTGGGTATGGAAACCGTGGCCCGTTATGCCGAACGGTTCGGCGTCTACGACGACGCGGAGACCTTTCTGGCCAATTCGCTTGGCAGCCAGGAGACCACGCTGTTCCGCATGGTGGCGGCCTATGCGATGTTCGCCAATGGCGGTGAACGGGTGCAGCCGACGCTGGTCGACCGCGTGCAGGACCGCTTCGGCGGGACGGTCTATCGTCACGATCAGCGGCTGTGTCCCGATTGTGAACTGGCCTCGCTGGAGCCCGGCGTGGCGCCGCGGATCGTGTCCAACCGTGAACGGGTGATCGACCCGATCACGGCCTATCAGCTGACCTCCATGATGCGCGGTGTGGTGGAGCGCGGCACGGCGTCCTCCACGGTGAACCTGCCGGTGCCGATCGCGGGCAAGACCGGCACCACGAACGACGCGCGCGACGTATGGTTCGTGGGCTTCTCCTCCAATATCGCGGCGGGGTGTTACATCGGTCATGACCAGCCGCGCCCGCTTGGCCGCGGGGCCTCGGGCGGGGGGATGTGCGGGCCTGTCTTCAACGAGTTCATGCAGGCCGCAATCGAGGAATATGGCGGCGGCCCGTTCCGCGTTCCCGAAGGCGGGGTGTTCTACAATATCGACCGTTTTTCGGGCCAGCGCCTGCCCGACGACGCGCAGGGCGACCACGTTGTCGCCGAATTGTTCCGTCAGGGCGAAGAGCCGATCTACGGGTTGTTGGCGATTGTCGATGGCGGGTTCGCGATGGGATCGGACCTGCCGATGTTCGCCCGCGGCGAGGAAGACGCCGGCGAGGCGGGCACCACTGGTCGGACGGTCACCACCTCAACCGGCGACAGCGCGCGGGTCCCCACCGGTACGGGCTTCGGCACGCTGAGTTCGGGCGGGCTTTACTGACATGCGGAAAGTTTGCCCGGGGCCGCGCCCGCTTGCGGGCGCCGGGCCGCTGGTCTAGATCGGTTGGACACTGACATGATCCTTCACGAGGCAGGCTGATCCATGCGGGCCGAGACCCAATCCCATATCGAAAAAGTACAGAAATCGCTTGAGCTTCTGGGCCAGCGATTGGGGCTGGAAACGGCCCGGCACCGGCTTGAGGAGTTCAACGCCCGGGTGGAAGACCCGGATCTGTGGAACGATCAGGCCGCGGCGCAGAAACTGATGCGCGACAGGCAGGTGCTGCTGGACAAGATCGGAACCTATGAGGCGATCAAGGGCGCGCTGGAGGACAATGTCGGCCTGATCGAAATGGGGGAGGAGGAGGGCGATGACGAGGTCGTCGCCGAGGCCGAAACAGCCTTGGCAGCGCTTGTGGAGGATGCGGCGGCCAAGGAGCTGGAGGCGCTGCTCGACGGCGAGGCCGACGCCAACGACACATTCCTTGAGATCAATGCCGGCGCGGGTGGAACGGAATCCTGCGACTGGGCCTCGATGCTGGCGCGGATGTATGTGCGATGGGCCGAGAAACGCGGCTACGAGGTGGAACTGCAATCGACCACCGCCGGCGACGAGGCTGGCATACGTTCGGCGGTTTACAAGATTTCCGGCCACAATGCCTATGGATGGCTGAAATCCGAAAGCGGCGTGCATCGTCTGGTGCGGATTTCACCCTATGACAGCGCGGCGCGGCGGCATACCTCGTTCAGTTCGGTCTGGGTCTATCCGGTGGTCGACGACAATATCGAGATCGAGGTGAACCCCGCTGATATCCGGCTGGATACCTATCGCTCCTCGGGCGCTGGCGGACAGCATGTGAACACGACGGATTCAGCGGTGCGGATCACCCATATTCCCACCGGTATCGTGGTGACGAGTTCGGAAAAATCGCAGCACCAGAACCGCGATATCGCGATGAAGGCCCTGAAATCCCGGCTTTACCAGATGGAGTTGGACCGCAGGAACGAGGCCATCAACGAGGCCCATGAGGCCAAGGGCGATGCGGGTTGGGGCAACCAGATCCGGTCCTATGTCCTGCAACCCTATCAGATGGTGAAAGACCTGCGCACCGGCTACGAAACCTCTGACACGTCCGGGGTTCTGGATGGCGATCTGGACGGGCTCATGGCCGCGACGCTGGCCATGGATGTTTCCGGCAAGAGTCGGGCCGAGGCGCGGGCGGAATAGACGGGCGGGCCACGGCGCGCGGTCGGCGGGCAGACGGAGCCGGTCTGCCATTGCCCCGGGCGCGGCCTTGGGGCCCGATGAAGGGGGCGGAATGTCTGATTTTCTGCATGTGGATGCGGTCGAGCTGTCGCGACGGATAGCGGCGCGAGAGGTGAGCGCGGTTGAGGTGATGCGCGCCACGCTGGCGCGGATCGACGCGGTGAACGCCCGCGTGACTGCGATCGTGTCCCTTCGCGACCGTGAGGCGCTGATGGGGGAGGCGCGGCTGGCCGATGCCATGCCGCGCGCAGGTTGGTTGCATGGGATGCCGCTCGCGGTAAAGGACCTGGTAGGGGTCAAGGGCGTGCGATCGACCTGGGGGTCCCCGTTGCGCGATTGCGTGCCCGTGGCGGACGAGGCGCTGGTGACCCGGCTGCGCCATGCGGGCGCGATCATCATCGGCAAGACCAATGTCCCGGAATTCGGGCTTGGGTCCCATTCCTTCAACCCGATTTTCGGTGTCACGCGGAACCCCTATGATCTGTCGCGCAGCGCCGGCGGATCTTCGGGTGGTGCGGCGGCGGCGCTGGCAACGGGGCTGATCCCGGTGGCCGACGGGTCGGACATGATGGGCAGCCTGCGCAACCCCGCCGCCTGGAATAATGTCTACGGGTTCCGACCGACCGCAGGGCTGATACCGTCCGAGCCGGGCGACAGCATTTTTTCCCACGGGCTGAGCACGCGCGGCCCGATGGGCCGTTCGGTCGCCGATGTTTCGGCGCTTTTGGAAACGCTGACCGACGGGGCGTTTCAACCGGGGCCGCCGCCGCGGAAAGCCCCGCGGATCGGCTGGCTTGGAGACTGGGGCGGCGCCTATCCGATGGAGGAGGGCGTGCTGGATCTGGCAGAAGGCGCCATGGCCGCGATGCGCGATCTGGGCTGGGAGGTGGAGCCGCTGGCTCCGCCCTTCGACGCCGGCGCGCTCTGGCAAAGCTGGACCGATCTGCGGTCATTCACGGTGGCGCTGGAATACGGGGCCGACTGGCGCGATCCGACCCGCCGGACCCTGCTCAAGCCCGAGGCCGTCTGGGAAATCGAGCGCGGCCTTGCGCTCGAGGGAGACCGGATCGAGACGGCGGCGGCGATCCGGACGCGCTGGCTGTCGACGCTGGATAAGGTGTTCGGGCAAGTCGATGCGCTGCTGCTGCCATCGACCCAATGCTGGCCGTTTCCGGCGGAGTGGAGATGGCCGCGGGAGATCGCGGGCATCGCGATGGACACCTATCACCGCTGGATGGAGGTTGTGGTGCCGGTCAGTCTGGCGGGGTTGCCCTGCCTGAACCTGCCCGCGGGCTTTGGCGCCGCAGGCCTGCCCGGCGGCGTGCAACTGATCGGGTCCAAGGGGGGCGATGGGCCAGTGCTGGCGCTTGGCGAAATCTATCATCAGGCAACGCAATGGCCGCAGACCCATGTGCCGGTCCTTGACGATGACACATAAAGTGGCAAATCCGCCCGGCAGGGGCTTGGCGCGCGGCAAGCCCTGCCGCTAGAGTTTCGCAAGGGAGGATCCGGGATGAGCGACATAAGCCAGCCGCGCCCCGCCTCGAAAGTGCCCGCTGTCAACCGGATGAGCTTGGGCGATCTGGGCTATGCGCTGAAGATGGGGCTGCGGGATTATCTGGCCGCGCCGTTCATGGGGCTGTTTTTCGCCCATGTCTATGTGGTGGGCGGCTGGCTGATCTATCTATTTCTCTTCGTCACCGACCAGATTTGGTATGCGATACCGATCACGCTCGGCTTCCCCCTGCTGGGGCCGTTTCTGGCAGTCGGGCTTTACGAGGTGTCACGCCGTCTGGAGCAGGGCGAAGGCTGGCGGCGAAACGATATCTTCGGCGTGATCTGGCGTCAGAAGGACCGGCAACTGCCGTCGATTTCCTGGGTGATCATCGTCTATTTCCTGTTCTGGTCGTTTTTCGCGCATATGCTGTTTGCGCTTTTTCTGGGCCCCTCGGCGCTGACCAATGTCACATCGTCCTACGCATATCTGCTGGAGCCGGAAGGGCTGATGATGCTGATCGTCGGCACCTTGGCTGGGGCGATATTCGCGCTTGTCCTGTTTTCACTGACAGTGATCGCGCTGCCGCTTCTGCTGGACAAGGAACTGGATTTCGTGACCGCGATGCTGACCAGTTTCTCGGTGGTGAAAACCAACCCGGGCGTCATGCTGGCGTGGGGGGGCATCATCGCCGGGCTGACATTCGTGGCGATGCTGCCGTTCCTTATGGGACTGTTTCTGGTACTGCCGATGCTGGGCCACGCGTCGTGGCATATCTATCGCCGGGCGCTCACCTCGCGCGATTAGATGAGAGGTCACGTGCCGCGTATGCGTCCGCTATGCGGAGGCCTCAGTCGTCGTTGCGGATGAAGAGCCAGGATAGGACGGGGCAGCTGGAACGTGTTCTTTCCCATGCGGCAGATACGGGCGCCAAGGTTGTGCTGATCGGATATATAGCTGGTCCATCCGGGGATGTATCAAAATTCGCCTTTGAAGGTCCCGTGGTTGAAGACTACCAGTCTCGGATGGCGGAGTATCGCGTCGCCATAATGGGTAAGGCCACTTATAAATTCGGCTATCAGTATGGATTGAAACGTGGAGCAAATCCTTATGATCACATGCAGACCAAAGTGATTTCGAAAACACTGGTCTGCTCTTCAGACTGCAAAATCGAGGTTGTTTGCGACCTGAATATGGACATCATTACCAAAATGAAGATGACCGTAAAAGGACCCATTTATCTTTGTGGCGGTAGTGATTTGGCAGGACAGCTCTTGAGAATGGGAGCAATCGACGAGTTGCGGCTAAAACGTTCTCCAATAGTGTTGGGCGGCGGAGTATCGTTGTTTGGATAAAACTCAAGCGCCGATAATTTCAAATGCCTTGGTGTTAAGGCCCATGATAGCGGACATATCCTGGAACGGCTTTCACCATAGGCGTTTTCGAGGCGGCTATCGGCGCAAGGACATATCACCGGTGGTCGCCCGCTCCGCAAGACAGTTCTCGGCGCCTGCATAGTCTACAACATCTCTTCGCCTGAGTTCTGATGCGCGTTCTCTGATCGAAGCGTACCTCCTGCCATGTTTCGCGGCTGCTGACGCGCGAATGCGCAACGATGGAGGTTCAGGATACGAAGAGGACATTGCGCCCCTTGCATTCCGCGGCGCCGACCGGTTCCCATTCGTCGGACGCGAGTTCGAAAAGATCCTCTGAAACGATCATTGTGAAGGTGTCTCCCTGCGTCTCGTTGCGCTGCTTTATACGCCGCAGCCTCTCGTCGCGGGGTGCCTCAAGAACATGGATGCAGTAGCCATGTTCAGTGACGTCGACACGCTGGTAGAGAGCAAATCGTTGCGCGCTCTTGAGCAGGCCAAGCTCAACGATCACATCGTGCCCGCAATCGAGTAGGTCTTTGGAGATTTTCCAGATCTGCTCGATGCAGCGTGCTTTTCGTTCCACGTACCAGGTCCAAAAATCCGCATCGGGGCGATCGGCCCGGAACAACGTCGCCATCCATCTGTCCAATACCAGCGGTGGCATCGAAAGCTTGCGCCCAAGGGTCGCGCCATAGGTCGTCTTCCCTGCCCCAACGGGCCCCTCGATGATATGAAGTATCGCCACGCCTAGCCTCGCGAATGCGATGGGATGCACCGCTCTATCGAACATGAACGCTTACGATTAGACCGGTTGCTCGACACTTGGAACCGGCAACGCTGCATGGCCAAACTGCATCGATGCCGGTTCGAGTGAGACACTCGAAGTGTTAGTTGTGTCGATGATTAACTCTATCCCTGTCGCCCAGGCGACGGACATCGGATTTTCCATGACATCCTATTTTTCACGAACGTTTCCTGCTTTCTTGGCGGCGGGCCTCTGCACGCTTCCGGGCCTTCCCGCAGGTGCTCAATCCGACGTTTCAGAGTGTCTTCTTTTGCCAAGGTCGGCGTGTGTGGAGACCCTGAACACGGGGCTGGCGCGTCACGAAGACTCTATGCCCGACCCGAACGCCCAGACATTGGCAAGACTCCAGAGGGTGATGGCCTTGGTGGCGGGTCAAAGGCCTGACCTGGCCGAAGACATATTGGAAGACCTGCCTACGGAAACGCGAGATTTTGCTATCGTTGAGATAATGGCCTTCGCAGCTAGTGAATGGACGCAGCGCGGCCAGACTTTACTGCTGCAGATTGAAAACCCCCAGTTCTATTCAACCGCCAGAGGCTACTATATCGAAAGTGTCGTTGCGGAAGCGGGATTGGACGCAGCGCTACAAGAGCTTGAGGACACCAACCGGCTGGAACAGCGCCTTGGTTCTCCGGGCGTCCTTGCGCTGGCCGACGCGCTCGCATCGCGTGGACGGCTACAAGACGCGCTGGAGATCATTCAACAAGGCGCAGCCGACGACGAAGTGCAATACAACACACAGTTGAACGCACTTGTCGTAGGCTTGATCAACGATGGTTCCGTGGCTGATGCCGAGTCCATTTTGACCTATTTCCGCGACCCGGTCCGACAGTCCATTGCGACGAGTGCGGTTGCCGCGGCTTTGAGCATGAATGGCGGGACGGCTCAAGCCGACGCTGCTTTCAGTCAAGCGCTGGCCACAATGGCGGCTGTAGACTCACCTGAGGCCCGCTTCTGTGTGTTCGACTCACTGCTCCGGAATGCCGTGGATGCAGACAGGGCCGACTGGGCGGTTGCCGCTGCACGCAATGTCAGTCCTCTTCCTGCCGACCTTGCAGTTGCGTTGGGGATGATCGTGGAGCGTGGAGCCGGGCGTCTTACTGAGGACCAATGGCGCCCGATCGTTCACGAGGCAATTGCTTTGTTGGAGGGGCAATGCATGGCGACGCCCGCAGCCCGGGGTCGCCTCGACAACAGCTGGAGCCAGCTTGCTTTTGCAGCAGCGCGGGCTGGGGATCCGATCCTTGCGCTGAGCCTCAACGCGCGTATCTCGGATCCTGGTTGGCAGGCGCAAGACCTCAGCCTGATGATCTCAAACCTGATCGACGATTCCAAGTTGCAGACGGCATTCGATCTCTTGCCACGACTGACCGACATGGACATGCGCGCCCAAGGGTACATCCTTCTGGCGGAGGTCGCGGACTTTTCAGGTATGACGGTCCTTGGCGAGGAGGCAATCAGAATGGCCTACGCCCTTGTCGATGGCTCCAATCACGTGTGGTTGAGTGACGAAACCATTGGCAACTTGGCTCAATATGAAGCACGCATGGGCAATTTTCAGGGCGCCGAAATGCGGATCAGAGGATTGACTAACTCCGAGCTTCAAGCGCGCGCCCACATAATCAACCTTGGATTTGCGGCCGTAAACGGATCGCAAGGGGACTTCGAAACCTATCTGGCCATCGTACAAAACGAAATCGACGCCATTCCCGACGTGGGTCTGCAACATGAGCTCTTGCGCAGACTCGCAATGGAGTTGATCGCTGCCGGGCGCGCCGAGCCTGCGTTGAACTTGGCTGGTGCCATCGAAGAAGGGACCGCGAAGGATGTCTTCCTGAGTAACGTCACAGCGATATTGCTCAGCCATCGCGAGTTTGCGTTGGCCGACGAAGCCATAACTGGGATGTCAGATCCGGGTTTGCGCGACATGCAGCAGCACCAAGTGCTTCTGGCCGCATTACGCGCCTCGTTTTCGGAATGACATGTCGGGGGCAAGGGTGGGAAGATCTTTCGGATCCGACAGGGCACGGCTTTTTGCGGCGGCTCGGTCAAAAAGATAGTTCGGGCCAGTTCGGCATGCGGTTTGCAGGGCCGCAAGGCATACAAGTCTGTAAACGGGCACTGCGGGCGTTGAAGGAGCCATAGGTGCTCTGCCCCCTGAAAACTAGATCGTTTGAACGCGCACTGGTTCATGGGCCTTGCGGATGCCCGCGAAAAGGTGGATGCTTGGCGCAGGCACTACAACGAGGACAGACCCCACAGCGCGATCGGATACAACGTCCTGATCGCCATGCATTATCCCGATGGCGTCACCAGCCCGCCATCGTGAGACAGTCGGAATAATCCAACGTCCGGCGGTCCAAGGTTGGGGAGCAGTGCAGCCCACGATGCACTAACAATCAAATTGGACCACTCAGGTGGGGGCACGCCAACCAGCCGGTAGTTTAGGGGTTGCTCCTTTGTCGGCGTCAGGTGCGACGGAAATAGGTATTGCCTACCTCGGCGCTTCTGCGGTGGAGGCGCTCTGGTATGTCGTCATGTGTGGTTGATGTTGCGGCAAGGGGATGAAGCCTTTTGCTCTCGCGTACTGATGGCCGTCGGAGTAAACAAACATTGGGATAGCGGTCGACTCAAGTGCCAGTGCTCTTGAGCCCGAAGCGTGGAGGGTTAGTGGTGTGACTTGCTCAGGCAAGCATCTGATTATTGCGGCATGACGCGAGTTCTCATCACGGGAACCGCCGGCTTCATCGGCTTCCACCTCGCGCGGTTCCTGCTCGATGAAGGATTCGAGGTTCATGGGTTTGACGGGATGACGGATTACTATGACGTCCGCCTGAAACGTCGCCGCCATGGTATGCTCCTGCAAAAGCCCGGCTTCGTCGCAACCGAAGCGATGCTCGAGGACCAGGAGGCGGTCGACCGCGTGGCCGACGCGTTCCAACCCGATGTCATCGTACATCTCGCAGCCCAGGCTGGCGTGCGCTACAGCCTGGAGAACCCCCGCGCCTATCTCGATGCGAATGTAATCGGCACATTCAACGTCATGGAGGCCGCGCGCCGGCTCGAGGTCAGGCACCTGCTGATGGCCTCGACCTCATCGGTCTACGGCGCCAATGATGAAATGCCGTTCACGGAGACCGAGAAGGCGGACACGCAGCTCACGATCTATGCCGCCACGAAGAAGGCCAATGAGAGCATGGCGCACGCCTATGCGCATCTCTGGGGCCTGCCGACGACGATGTTCCGCTTCTTCACGGTCTACGGGACCTGGGGCCGGCCTGATCTCGCGCTCTACAAGTTCGTTGATGCGATCCTCGATGACCGCCCGATCGACATCTACAATAACGGCGACATGTATCGCGACTTCACCTACGTCGATGATCTGGTGCGCGGTATTCGCCTCCTGATCGACGCCGTCCCGGAGCGCCCCGCCTCGAACGAAGACATCGTTCCGGGCGACAGTCTCTCGCCTGTTGCGCCCTTTCGGATCGTCAATATCGGGAACTCGGAGAAGGTACGGCTGCTCGACTTCATCGACGCGATCGAGGAAAGCCTCGAGAAGAAAGCCACCCGCAATTACATGCCGATGCAGATGGGTGACGTGCCGGCCACCTGGGCGGATGCGTCCCTTCTGCAAAGCCTGACGGGCTACCGTCCGCAGACGCCGTTCCGGGACGGGATTGATCGCTTTGTCGACTGGTTCAGGGAGTATCATGGGAAGTGATTTGTGCATTGATGGTGCGGTGATTGCCGTCATCGGGCTGGGCTATGTCGGCCTGCCGCTCGCCGTGGAGTTCGGCAAGAAGCGGCGGGTGATTGGCTTTGACGTCAATGAAAGGCGCATCTCGGAGCTCCGCGAGGGCAGTGACCACACGCGGGAGGTTGAGGCTGAGGAACTCGCGGAGGCGCGGCACCTCGCCGTTAGCTCCGACCCAACGGATCTGAAGGACGCGACAGTCTTCATCGTCACGGTTCCCACGCCCATCGATGCCCACAAACACCCGGACCTGACACCACTTTTGAAGGCCTCCGAGACGGTGGGGGGCGCCCTCAAGAGGGGCGACATCGTTATCTACGAGAGCACGGTCTATCCGGGTGCGACGGAAGAGGATTGCGTGCCGGTTCTCGAGCGGGTCTCCGGTCTGACCTTCAATGAGGATTTCTTCTGCGGCTACAGCCCTGAGCGGATCAATCCCGGCGACAAGCAACACCGTCTCACCACCATACTGAAAGTGACCTCCGGTTCCACGCCAGAGATAGCAGACAAGGTTGACGTGCTATACGCCTCCATCATCGAGGCCGGCACTTACAAGGCCGAAAGCATTCGCGTGGCAGAAGCCGCCAAGGTCATCGAGAACACGCAGCGCGACCTCAACATCGCCCTGGTCAATGAGTTGGCCATCATCTTCAACCGGATGGAGATCGACACGGATGCGGTGCTCCGTGCCGCGGGTACGAAGTGGAACTTCCTGCCCTTCCGGCCTGGTCTTGTTGGTGGGCACTGCATCGGAGTCGATCCCTATTACCTGACGCACAAGGCCGAGGCTTTGGGATACCACCCGCAGGTGATCCTCGCCGGGCGCCGGATCAATGACGGGATGGGGAGCTATGTTGCGGGTCGCTTGGTCAAGGCGATGCTCAAGCGCCGGATCCAGATCGACGGCGCGCGTGTGCTGGTTCTCGGGCTGGCCTTCAAGGAGAACTGCCCTGATCTGCGCAACACGCGCGTGGTCGATGTCATACGTGAGCTCGCGGACTTCGACATCGAGGTGGACGTGCATGACCCCTGGGTCGACGCGGCTGAGGCAAGGGCGGAGTACGGGATCGAGTTGGTGGCAGAACCCGAGAACAGCACTTACGATGTCGTCGTTCTAGCTGTTGCGCACGACGCGTTTCGAGCGGGAGGGGCCGCCGCGTTGCATGCTCTCGGTAGAAAGAAGCACATGTTCTGTGACCTGAAGAGTGTTTTCCCGGAGGACGAAAGTGATTTCCGCCTATAGGCGATGCGGTCTGCCGGAGGATAGGCTTCATTCTAAAGTGGTCGAAAAATGGAAAGGCGGGTGAAAACAGGTGTCAATGGCACATGACATTCCAAGGCGCATACTTCACATTCATTTCGGCAAAGAGGGTGGGGCCGAACGCTTCTTTGTTTCGCTCTGCCAGAGCATGGCCGAGGCAGGTGTCGAACAGCGCTTCTTGATCCGTCCTGGGCGCAGCTGGGCAAACCAGGTTCGTGCGCTTGGAAATGTGAAGGAGGCCAACTATCCGCGCCTTGCGCCGGTTCGAGCGCTCCTTCAGCGGTGGGTCGACCGGCAGGTCAGCGATTGGCAACCCGATGCGGTCGTTGCCTGGATGCCGAAGGCCGCCACCCTTCTGCCAAAGGCCGAGGGTCCGGCCAGGCTTGTTCGGCTTGGGGACTACCCACGCCATATCAAGCACTTTCAGCGCGCTGACTGCATGATAGGGAACACACCCGGAGTTCAGGCCCGCCTGCAAGAGTTGGGCTGGGACCGCCCGATCGAGATTATCTCGAACTTCCCACGCGAGGGGGAGGCCAACCCGGACGCTGTGTCTTTCGACCTGCCAGAAGGCTGCTTCGTACTTAGCGCAGCGGGGCGGTTCGTGGAACTCAAGGGTTTCGCAACGCTGATCCGTGCGATGGCACAAGTGGAGGGCACCGCCCTATGCCTCGTAGGCGATGGGGAACAGCGTGCAGAACTCGAAGCGCTGGCTAAAGACCTCAATGTCGCCGACCGCCTCCAGATCACGGGTTGGGTCAACAGGCCGCTCGACTGGGTTGCCAAATCCAATGCTGTATGTGTCACTTCCTCCCACGAGGTTCTGGGTAACGTGGTGCTAGAAGCTTGGCTCTGTGGTGTACCGGTAATCTCGACGCCTGCGCCGGGTCCCAAATGGCTGATTGAGGATGGCGAGACTGGACTCCTGCTGCCTGACTTTTCCTGTGATGCATTGGCGGTTGGCATCAAGCGGCTGATGGAAGATCAAGAGCTGACCGCGCGTCTCATCGCGAACGGTACGAAAAAGCTTGAAAAGCATTTTTCAAAGAAAGGAATTACTGATTCCTACTTCCGCCTGATACGTGCTCATCGGGGCGGGTATTCTTAAGGTCAGGACTCATAATCAATAAATGACGATTGCGGTGAGAGCGATTGCAGAGAGGAAGACCTGGGCAAGAAGCTTCGCATCCTGACCGTCGTCGATACCCATTCTCGCCTCTGTCCGGCGGCCGATCCGCGCTTCAGCTACCGCGGCGAAGACGTCGTTCAGACGCTCTGACCTGCTCCCCTGAAAAGTCCTCGCTTTGAGGTTAGCCTGTTCTCCAACTGAGGAGACAGACGATGAAGAGAAGCCGTTTCAGCGAAGCGCAGATCATTCATTGCCCGGCAGGCGATTT
>NZ_RCNT01000011.1 GCF_003688285.1 Rhodophyticola porphyridii | reverse complement strand
GTTCGGCAGGCTCAAGGATTGGAGACGCGTGGCAACCCGCTACGACCGATGCCCGAAGGTCTTCCTGTCAGCCATCGCTCTCGCCGCACTCGTCATTTACTGGCTATGAGTCCTGACCCTAGGCCATGAGAAATGGCTGTGCGAAACTTCCGAATTGGAAAAAAATCCAAGGAAAATTTTTTCCTAATAAAACGAAATAGAAAATTTGAAATGTCAAATGATCGGGCGTGACGTCCCGATCTCAAATATATATGAAGAAGGCCGGCCGGAATAATCCGGCCGGCCGTTTCACGACGGATCTATCAGCCCTGATATTCGGGCTGTGCCTCAAGCGCTTCCTGAGTCGAGTCGATGTAGACGCGGAAGCTGTCTCCGGCTTCGTTGCGCAGGATGCTCAGCTCTTCGAAGGTCACGGCGATCGGCTTTTCACCAAGGCCGAGGAAGCCGCCTACGTCGATGACCACACGGTCGATTTGACCATCGTCGGAAAGCAGCAGTTCGCTGATCTCGCCGATATCCTCGTCATTTATCCCGTAGACGCGCGCGCCGGTGAGGTTTTCGCTGGTCAGGTCCACCGGCTCGGTCGCCATGTAGCCTTCGCGCTCGATCGTGGGGGCGACGAGCATCGGGCGGTCTTCGGCCATGGCCATGTCGGTGGATGTCGTTTCCGCATCGGCCTGGGCTTCAGTTTCGGTCGCCATCATTCCGGCTTCGGCGCGGGTGAATTCGGGCGCGGACTCCAGCATTTCCTGGCTCGCATTGATGACGAGGAAGAAATTCCCGCTGTCGCCTTCCTCTTCAACGCGGTTGATCTGCGACATGTCGACAGCCACGTCTTTTTCACCGATGCCGAGGAAGCCGCCAACGCCGACGATCACGGCGGCAACGTCACCGCCTTCAGTCAGGATGACTTCGTTGATCTCGCCGATATCGTTCCAGTCACGCTCACCATCGGCGGCGACGGTCATGTCGGCCTGCATCTCAGCTTCGGTCGAATAGACCCGCATGCCGATCATTTCCGATGCGTAGAAATCCGACCCCTGGGTAAATTCGTACTCGATAATCGAGGTGGAATGCGCATCCGCAAAGGCGCCGGTGCCCAGCAGGATGGCGGTTGCGGTGGTGCTCAGAAAACGTTTCATCTTGGTCTCCTATGGTCGTCGGGCGCAACAGGCGCCTTCTGATCCAAGAACATCCAGCAGACCGGAATGGTTCCCGAAAGAGACCCTGAATCGACCAGAATTTCGCAGCGAATAAATGCGCGGTCGGCAGGGAATTGCCAGGTTGCCCGGAAGACGGGTCTGAAGGGCTATGTACTGAGACATAGGGTTTCCGGGGAGGAAGAGGCTTTTTATGTCATAATTTTCGGAAAAACGCCTGTTTCGGACGCCTTCGGAGCTATGTCTAACATTGTAGCTTTTTTGCAGCTTCCGGGCGTCAGATGACGTTGGGTCAGCGAGCGAGGTGCCCAGAGGCGGCGGGTCCTCTAGTCAGTCGCGGGCCGGATCCGCCGGGTAGGTGCCGAGGATGTGCAGCATGGAGGTGAAATAGCGCAACTCCTCCATCGCCCGCTGAACGGGCGGATCATCCGGGTGGCCCTCGATATCGGCATAGAACTGGGTGGCGGTGAAAGAGCCGCCGACCATGTAGCTTTCCAGCTTGGTCATGTTCACGCCATTGGTCGCGAAGCCACCCATTGCCTTGTAAAGCGCCGCCGGAATATTGCGTACACGGAAGACGAAACTGGTCATCATGTGATCGGCTCGGCGGGTCATGTCGGCTTTCGGCGACATGATCAGGAATCGCGTGGTATTCCGATCGTGGTCCTCGATGTGGCGGGCCAGCACGTCAAGTCCGTAGATGTCGCCGGCCAGTTCCGAAGCCAGTGCTGCATGGGACTTGTCGCCCATGTCGGCCACGTCACGGGCAGCGCGCGCATTGTCCGGGGATACGCGCCCCTTGATCCCGTGCTGGCGCAGGAACAGAGCGCATTGCGGCAAGAGAACCAGATGGCTCCACGCATCCGTCACATCGGCCAGCGTCGCGCCCGGAACGCCGAGCAGGTTGATATGCACCCTCACAAACGCCTCGTCGATGATATGCAGGCCCGATTCAGGCAGCAGCCGGTGAATGTCGGCCACCCGTCCATAGGTGGAGTTTTCGACCGGCAGCATCGCCTGATCCGCGGCGCCCGACTGAACCGCTTCGATCACGTCTTCGAAGGTCGGGCAGGGCAACGCCTCCATCCTGGGGCGTGCCTCGTGGCATGCCTGATGGGAATAGGCACCGGGTTCTCCCTGAAAGGCGATACGGGACGTCATGGGCGAAATTCTCTCGGCAGGTCGTTTCGTCGCGCTCACTACACCTTGAAAGCCATGCAGGAAAGCCGATACATACCCGCGAACCATATGTGAGAACGGGACATCCATGTTTGACACAATGACCATCACCAAGATCGGCGGCGCCGTCTGTGGTGCGCTTTTGATCTTTCTGCTGGCCGGATGGGCGGCGGACGGCCTGTATTCCGTGGGTGGCGACCATGATGAGGATCACCTTGCCGGCTATGTCATCGACACCGGCGAGGGCGAGACCGAAGTTGCCGAAGAGGTGATCGAGGTTCCGTTCGAAGAGCTTTACGCAGTTGCGGATGCTTCCGCCGGCGAACGGCTCTGGCGGCAGTGTTCGGCCTGCCATTCGGATCAGCCGGGCGTGAACGGTGTGGGTCCCTATCTGCACGGTGTCGTCGGGCGGCCGAAACACACGGTCGAAGGTTTCAACTATTCCGATGGCCTGCTGGCAACCACAGGGGACTGGACGCCCGAAAACATTTCGGCCTTCATCGAGAACCCGCGCGAATACGCGCCGGGCACGGCGATGGCCTATAACGGGATGCGCGACGCCGAAGATCGAGCGAACCTGATCGCCTATCTCGACACGCTTGATGATTGAGCAAGATTTCGTCGATTGTCGAAAAGACCGCCTCTCGGGGCGGTCTTGTTGCATTCAGGATGGCGTTGAGCAAGCAAACTGGGGCTGATCACGATTTCTCAACTTGATGAAAAGGGGGGCTGCCCCGTAACGTGATTTAGCGCAGATATGTATCAGGTCAGACCAAAGCAGCAGTGGAGGGCGCCCATGCGCGACCATAGATCCCGAGTACAGACCGTCCCGGGCCCGGACCGGAGCTACCTGACAGGGTGGCTTCTTCTGCCAGCGATCTTGCTTCTGTTATGGGCCGGGGGCGCGCGGGCTCAGGACGACCTGATCGTCACCCATGGAGTGTCGACCTTTGGGGAACTGCGATATGGTCCTGATTTCGAACATCTGGATTATGTGAATCCCGATGCGCCGAAGGGCGGTGAGATGTCTTTTTCATGGTCATCGGCCGGTGGCTCGTTTGACTCGCTCCATCCCTTCACGCGCGAGGGGCGACCTGCAGTGTTGTCATCGATCTTTTTCGAAAGCATGCTGGAGGGCACCGCCGACGAGATCGGGTCGGCCTATTGCCTGCTTTGTGAAAGCATCGCCTATCCTGAAGACGTATCCTACGTGATTTTCACCATCCGCGAAGAGGCCCGGTTTTCCGATGGCACACCGGTGACCGCGGACGACGCGCTGTTTTCCTACGAGATCATGCGCGACGAGGGATTGCCGAGCTTTCGCGCGGCCATCGGGCGGACGCTTGCCGGGGCCGAGGTGCTGGACGAACGCCGGATCCGCTTCGATTTCAACCCCGAGGCGCCGATCCGCGGCCGGATCGTATCGGCCGGCGGTCTGACGATCATGTCGCGCGCGAGCCACGAAGCTTCCGGCTATGCTTTCAGCGACGCACGGCTGGAGCCTCTGACTGGGTCGAGCCCGTATGTCCTTCAGGAGGTGGAGCCGGGGCAGCGCACGATTTTCGCCCGAAACCCAGATTATTGGGGGAATGATCTGCCGATCAATCGCGGACGGCACAATTTCGACCGCATCCGGATCGAGTATTATGGTGACGCGGTTGCCGCTTTCGAAGGGTTCACCGCGGGCAATTATCTGTTCCGGCAGGAAAGCAGTTCGACGAACTGGGCCACGTCCTATGACTTCCCGGCATTGGAGCGCGGCCATGTGGTGACAGCCGAACTTCCCGACGGAACGATCACGTCGGGTCAGAGCTTCATCATGAATCTGCGGCAAGAGAAGTTTCAGGATGTGCGCGTGCGCGAGGCCATCGCGCTGATGTTCAATTTCGAGTGGACAAACCAGACCCTGTTTTACGGTCTTTATGAATGGAACGACTCCTTCTGGCATAACACGGATCTCGCTGCCGAGGGGTTGCCAAGCGAGGCCGAACTGGCCCTGCTGGAGCCGCTGCGCGACCTGTTGCGCCCGGAGGTATTCACCGAAGAGGTTTTCAGCCTGCCGGCGTCCGATCCCAATCGGACACTGGACCGGCGAAAGGCGCGGCGTGCCGCGGCGCTTCTGGAAGAAGCGGGCTGGGCCGTTGGTGATGACGGGCTTGCTCGTAACACGGCCGGGCGGACGCTGGATGTGGAGTTTCTGAACTCTAGCCCGTTGTTTGACAGGGTGATCAACCCGTATGTGGAGAATCTGCGTGCGATCGGGATCAACGCGCGGCTGACGCGGGTAGACAGCGCGCAGATGACGCAGCGCGAACGCGACTATGATTTCGACATCATCACCGGTCACATCCCCATGGGATATGAGCCCGGAAACGGCCTGCGTCAGTATTTCGGGTCGGAGTCTGCGAATGACAGTGTGTTCAATGCCGCCGGCTTGGCCCACCCGGCCGTGGACGCGCTGATCGAACATGTCGTGAATTCCGAGACGCAGGAAGAGCTGTATGTAGCCGTGGCCGCGTTGGACAGGGTTCTGCGCTGGGAAAGGTTCCGCGTGCCGCAATGGTTCAACGACGCCCACTGGGTGGCCTATTACGACATCTACCGCTATCCGGAGCCGCTGCCGCCCTATGCGCTGGGCTTCCTTGATTTCTGGTGGGTCGATGCCGAGGCCGAAGCGGCGCTTCGCGAAGCGGGTGCGTTCTAGAGCGCCATGGGCCCATATATCCTCAGACGGCTATTGCTGATGATCCCGACACTGTTCGGGATCATGGTGATCAACTTCGCACTGACGCAGTTCGTACCCGGCGGACCGATCGATCAGGTTCTGGCCCAACTGGAAGGCGAAGGCGATGCCTTCGCCACGATTTCGGGTGGCGGTGGCGAGACAGGCAATATCGAGATCGAGGGCGCTTATCAGGGCGCGCGCGGCGTCCCGCCCCGGTTTCTCGAAGAACTGGAGATTCAGTTCAACTTCGCGCGGATTGTCTGCGCCGAGGGATATACCGGTATTCCCGATCTCGATGCGGAGGAGTGCGTTTCCGAACGAATTCCTGCGCTGGAACGTTTCTTTCTGATGCTGTGGGATTATGTGCGGTTAGATTTCGGCGACAGTTTCTTCCACTCCGAAAGCGTGATGGAACTGGTGGTCGACAAGCTGCCGGTGTCGATCACGCTGGGTCTGTGGTCCACTCTGATCGCCTATATCGTGTCGATCCCGCTTGGTATTCGCAAAGCGGTCAGCGACGGGTCGCGGTTCGATACCTGGACCAGCGGCGTGATCATCGTGGCCTACGCAATCCCGGGATTTTTGTTCGCGATCATGTTGCTGGTGCTGTTTGCGGGCGGATCCTACTGGCAGATCTTCCCGCTACGCGGCCTGACCTCGCCATCGGACGTTTGGAACACGCTGACATGGTGGCAGAAGATTCTGGATTATCTGTGGCATATCGCTCTGCCTGTTACCGCCTCTACCATTTCCGCCTTTGCGACGCTGACCCTGCTGACCAAGAACAGCTTTCTGGATGAGATCAAGAAGCAGTATGTGACCACCGCGAAGGCCAAGGGGCTGACGCAGAACAGGGTTCTGTACGGGCATGTGTTCCGCAATGCCATGCTGATCGTGATCGCCGGTTTTCCCGCGGTCTTCGTAAGCGTGTTTTTCGGTGCTTCGGTGATTATCGAAACGATCTTCTCGCTGGACGGGCTCGGTCGGCTGGGTTTTGAGGCAGCGGTAACCCGGAACTACCCGGTGATCTTCGGCACGCTCTTTGTCTTCGGGTTGATCGGGCTGGTCGTCGGTCTGTTATCGGATCTGATGTATGTCTGGATCGACCCGCGCATCGATTTTGAAACGCGGGAGACCTGAGAATGGCGCTGCGGGAAGAGGAAATCACATCCAAACCGGCGCCGGCGGCCAATGTTCCGGAGCCGTCCAGGGGCTTTTTCAACCTATCACCGCTCAACCGGCGGCGCTGGAGGAACTTCAAGTCGAA
The DNA here is from genome assembly GCF_003688285.1 of Rhodophyticola porphyridii. Classification (GTDB taxonomy): domain Bacteria; phylum Pseudomonadota; class Alphaproteobacteria; order Rhodobacterales; family Rhodobacteraceae; genus Rhodophyticola; species Rhodophyticola porphyridii. Next base: position 58,442 of record NZ_RCNT01000011.1, on the reverse strand, counting down.
CCGTCGAGCCTACTGGTCCTTCCTCGTCTTTTCGGTTCTGTTCGGCCTCTCGCTTTTCGCGGAGCTGATCGCAAATGACAAACCGCTTCTGGTCAGCTTTCGGGGCGAGCTCTACACCCCGGTCTTCAACTTCTACCCCGAGACCCAGTTTGGCGGCGATTTCCGGACCGAGGCTGTGTACCGAGACCCGGAAGTGCGCTGTCTGATCATCTCGGGCGGGCTTGAAAGTTGCTGGGACGATCCAGAGGGCGTGATCGAAGACGCACAGGAGGACGGCATCGTCAATGGCGAGGAGATCGAACAGGGCTGGCTGATCTGGCCGATCGTGCCCTACGCCTACAACACGATCAACGATATCGGAACTTCCGCCCCTTCCGCGCCGGATGCCAATCATTGGCTGGGCACCGACGACACCGCGCGCGACGTGCTGGCGCGGGTGATATATGCCTTTCGGTTGAGCGTGATGTTTGCGCTGATCGTCACCGTGCTGACCTCGGTGATCGGGATCGCGGCGGGGGCAGTGCAGGGTTATTTCGGTGGCTGGGTCGACCTGATCTTTCAGCGGATCATCGAGATCTGGGGCTACACGCCGGGGCTGTTCGTGATCATCATCATCGCGGCCATCTTCCGGATGGATTTCTGGTTGCTCGTGTTTCTGATGGTCCTGTTCGGCTGGACGTCTCTGGTGGGCGTGGTCCGCGCGGAGTTTCTGCGCGCGCGCAATTTCGAGTATGTCCGGGCGGCGCGCGCCCTTGGCATATCGAACCGGGTGATCATGTTCCGCCACGTGTTGCCCAATGCCATGGTCGCGACGCTGACGATGTTGCCTTTCATCGTCACCGGCACGATCGGGGGTCTGGCCAGCCTCGATTTCCTGGGTTTCGGCCTGCCCTCCACGGCGCCATCTCTGGGGGAGTTGACCTTGCAGGCCAAGAACAACCTGCAAGCGCCATGGCTGGCCTTCACCGCGTTCTTCAGTTTCGCGATCATGCTGTCGCTTCTGGTCTTCATCTTCGAAGGGGTGCGCGACGCGTTCGACCCCAGAAAGACGTTTAAATGAGCGTTCTCAAGGTCAGGGATCTGCGGGTGAGTTTCACCCAGGACGGCGCCACGACCGACGCGGTCAAAGGTGTCAGCTTCACCATCGACAAAGGGGAGACCGTGGCGCTGGTCGGGGAGAGCGGATCGGGCAAGTCGGTGACCGCGCTGTCGACGGTGGCGCTATTGCCCGACAGCGCCAAACTGTCCGGATCGGTCAAGTATCGCGGAACCGAGATGATCGGCGCCCCGGAGACGGAATTGCGCCATGTGCGGGGCAACGATATCAGCTTTATCTTTCAGGAGCCGATGACTTCGCTGAACCCGCTGCACACGCTGGAAAAGCAGATCGCGGAAAGTCTGGGCCTGCATCAGGGGCTGCGGGGAGAGGCGGCGCGGCGCCGGATCATCGAGTTGCTGATCAAGGTGGGCATCCGCGATCCTGAAACCCGGCTGGGGGCCTATCCGCACCAGCTTTCGGGTGGACAGCGGCAGCGCGTGATGATCGCCATGGCGCTGGCTAACGGGCCCGATCTGCTGATCGCGGACGAGCCGACCACGGCGCTGGACGTCACCATTCAGGCGCAGATCCTGGAACTTCTGTCGGAGTTGAAACGCGCCGAGGGCATGAGCCTTTTGTTCATCACCCATGATCTGGGCATCGTGCGCCGCTTCGCGGACCGGGTCTGCGTCATGCAGGGCGGCGAGATCGTTGAGGCCGGACGTACGGCGGAGATCTTCGACAACCCGAAGCATCCCTACACGCGCAAGCTTCTGGCGGCGGAGGCCAAGGGCGGGCCCGACCCGGTGCCGGAAAACGCGCCCGAGATCGTGAACACCCATGATCTGAGGGTCTGGTTCCCGATCCAGCGGGGGCTGTTGCGCAGGACCGTTGGCCATGTGAAGGCGGTCAACGCCGCGTCGATTTCCGTGCGCGCGGGCGAAACGCTGGGCGTGGTCGGCGAAAGCGGATCGGGCAAGACCACGCTGGCGCTGGCGGTCATGCGCCTGATCTCGTCGCAGGGGCCGGTGGTGTTCATGGGGCAGGATGTGCAGGGCTGGAAGTCGGGTGCGCTTCGCCCGCTGCGGCGCGATATGCAGATCGTGTTTCAGGATCCCTATGGCTCGCTCTCTCCGCGGATGACGGTGGAACAGATCGTCGCCGAGGGCTTGGGCGTTCACGGGACCGAACCGGGCCAGAACAAGCGGCAGATGGTGGCCGATATTCTGACCGAAGTGGGCCTCGATCCGGCGATGATGCACCGCTACCCGCATGAATTTTCGGGCGGCCAGCGGCAGCGGATCGCGATTGCGCGCGCGATGATCCTGAACCCGAAACTCGTGGTGCTGGACGAACCCACCTCGGCGCTGGACATGACCGTGCAGGTCCAGATCGTGGAGTTGCTCCGCGATCTGCAGCGGCGCCACAAGCTGGCCTATCTGTTCATTTCACACGATCTGAAAGTCGTCCGCGCGCTGGCCCACAAGATCATCGTGATGAAACAGGGCGATATCGTCGAGAGGGGGCTGAGGGATGAGATCTTCAACGCACCGAAATCGGAATACACCCGGGCACTTCTGGCCGCAGCTTTCGATCTTCACGCAAAGGGCAGTGCGGCCTGAGTCGCTCGCGTGGGACGGCATGTGCCGGGACAGGAGCGCAGAGCCGTCTGATGCCGCCACGCCCGCGCGATCTGTTCAGATCGCGGAGGAGTGCCCGTCGGCCTGCATCTCGTACTCGTCGAAGGCCCGCGCGATGATCCGCGACAGCGGGCGCCCCTCGGGCAGGATATCGAACCCGTCGGCATCGAACCGCACCATGCCGGGAAACGCCTCCGCCGCATCGGCGTAGAAGGTTCTCAGCCGCTGGGGCGTGAGGTCGAACCTCTCCAGCAATTCGGCGCTTTCGATGCGGAAATCGCACATCAGCATCTCGATCATGCGGCTGCGCAGGATATCCTCGCCTTTGAAGACATGGCCGCGCCCGATCGCCAGTTCGCCGGCCCTGACCGATTTCTGATACGCCGCGGTGCCGGAGGCGTTCTGCGCGAAGCCCTGCGGGAAGCGGGAGATCGACGAGGCGCCGATGCCCAGAAGCACATCACAGGTATCGTCGGTATAGCCCTGGAAATTCCGCCGCAGATGGCCGGTACGGGCCGCAATCTCCAACCCGTCGCCGGGGCGGGCGAAATGGTCGATCCCGATTTCCGAATAGCCGTCCCACATGAAGAGACGCCGCGCGGTGTCGAACAGGCTCAGCCGTTCCTCGGGCGTGGGCAGGGTGTCGGTTGGGATCATCGCCTGCCGCTTGGCCATCCATGGGACATGGGCATAGCCGTAAAGCGCCACACGGTCGGGTGCGAGAGACAGGAGCATCTGCACGGTTTCGGAGATCCGTGCCTGGCTCTGATTGGGCAGGCCGAACAGGATATCCGCATTGAGAGACGTGATACCGCGGGCGCGCAGCATCTCCACCGCTTCGCGGGTTACGTCATAGCTCTGGATGCGGCCGATGATCTGCTGGATGTCGTGATTGAAATCCTGCACCCCGATCGAGGCGCGGTTCATGCCGGCGGCGGCCAGCGCGTCCAGTCGCGCGGCGTCGATTTCATTGGGATCGATCTCGACCGAGAACTCAGCGCCATCAGTCAGAGGCAGGACATCTGTCAGCGTTGCGGTCAGGTCGCTGAGCATATCGGGTGCCATCAAGGTGGGTGTGCCACCTCCGAAATGCAGCCGTGCAAGCTCCACCCCTTCGGGCAGGATGTCCCGCAGAATGGCGATCTCGGCCTTGACGCTCCTGAGATAGGCTTCGATCGGCTCGTCCGAGCGGACGCCCTGCGTCCGGCAGGCGCAGAACCAGCACAATCTGCGACAGAAGGGCACATGCACGTAGGCCGAAATGCGAGAGCCGGGGCGGATCGAGCGTATCCAATCCGCAAAAACCTGCGGTGTCACGTCGTTCGAGAACTTCGTGGCAGGCGGATAGCTCGTGTACCGAGGCACTTTCGAGTCGAACAGACCCAGGCGGCGAAGTTGCGTCAGATGATCCATTAAGTTAACCTAAAAGTCGAACGCCCCGCTGTAATTGATCGAGATCAATACAGTCAACTGTTGCTCCTATTGCGGTGATAAACATGCCCAATCGCCAACTGGCCATCCCGCAGCAGGAATGTGCGGACTGCCCGATCAGACACAGGGCGGTTTGCGCCCGGTGCGAGACCGACGAGCTGGAGCATCTGGAGTCCATAAAATACTACCGCAAATTCGAAGCCGGGCAGACGGTCGTCTGGGCCGGCGACAAGATGGATTTCGTGGCTTCCGTGATCGAAGGCGTCGCCTCGCTGACCCAGACGATGGAGGATGGGCGGCGGCAGATGGTGGGGCTCTTGCTGCCGAGCGATTTTCTGGGCCGCCCGAATCGCGATACCGCACCCTATGACGTTGTGGCCTCGACCGACGTGATGCTGTGCTGTTTCCGCCGCGCGCCTTTCCAGAAGCTGATCGCCGAGAATGCGAATATAAGTCAGCGGCTTCTGGAAATGACGCTGGACGAACTGGATGCGGCGCGGGAATGGATGCTGCTTCTGGGCCGCAAGACCGCGCGCGAGAAGATCGCGAGCCTTCTGTCGATCATCGCCCGGCGCGATGCCAGCCTGAAGGACCTGCCGTCAAAAGGAGAGGTTTCGTTCGATCTGCCGCTGACACGGGAAGCGATGGCCGATTATCTGGGTCTCACATTGGAAACGGTCAGCCGCCAGATGTCCGCGCTGAAACGCGATGACGTGATCCGCCTTGAGGGCAAACGCCACATCACTATCCCCGATTTCGACCTGTTGATGGACGAGACCGGAGACGATGCGGATGGCGGGATGCTGGTCTGACAGCCTCCGCTGCTGGCGGCGGCGGGCAGGTGACGTTCTGATCCACCAGGCAAGATAACGACGTGAACCTGGGCGTGTTCTGCGGCCATAGCCGTTTTGAACTGCGCCACCTTGTCCGGGTCCACATCCACCTTTTTGAACACCTCAGCCGTGAAGCTGCCCGGTGCCGTGCCGGGTGCGGTGATCACGCGATCTTCTGGAAGAGTGGCGGGTGTGACGGCATAGAGCGCGGAGCCTGCATAGTCCTGGGCATTCCGGGTGAGGGAACCGGTGTCGTTAGAGCTGTGGCGCAGCGTGTCGAGCAATCCTGCGCGGGCAATAGCCAGTGTACCGCCACATATATCCGCGCCGACGGCGCTGCGCGCGTGCTGGACCCTCAGCGGATCGCTCATGTCGGGTGCCTGACCGATCTCCCAGATTGTGGCGCCTATGAAGATTACGGCATCCGGGGTCCATCCTGCCAGCGCAGAAAGGTCGTGCGAAACACGCGCCTTCAACCGCGTTGCGACCGGATTTCGCCGGTCGTGGGCGCGAAGAAATTCCACATCAAGCCCGTAGAACGGCCGGTCGGTTCCCGCGATCAGGGCATGTTACCAATCGGCGAACCCTTGTGAGAATGATCGCGAGTTTTGCCACTTTGGTGTTTTTCAGACCGATGGGGATCAGAAGCAAGTCTTGTCATGGAGGCCATGCAGAGCATGCGGCAGGGATTGCTGAGGCGAAAGGGCAAGCCGGAGGCGCCGCCGGTCCGCGTAGATGCGGGGACCGGCGGTCGACCTTCTCCCTGTCCAGACGGTTCAGGCCTTCAATGCGCCATCAGAACCGGTACTACGGCGTTTTCCAGAAGGTTGCGGGTCGCCCCGCCAAGGATCGCCTCCCGGAAACGGGAATGACCATAGGCCCCCATGACCAAGAGGTCGGCATTCTGGTCCTGGATATGCCGGTTGATAACGTCGGAAACGCGCGGCAGGGTCTGGGCCACGATGGAAACCTCCACCTCCACACCATGGCGGCTGAGCATCTTGCTAAGCTCTGCTCCTGGATCGGACACTTCGGCGGCGTGCCGCTGCGGGTCGATGATGAGGATGTTGACCAGTTTTGCGGCCTTCAACAGTGGCAGCGCGGCGCGCACTGCACAGAGCGCCTCGGCGGACTCGTTCCAGGCCACCACGATCCGATCGAGGGCCTCCTTGACCGGAACACCGCCGGGCAGCACGATCGCCGGGGCCTGACCCTGGAACATCGCGGCCTCGACCACGACCGGTGCATCCGAGGCCTGGTTCTCGCCATAGGGTTTGGGCAGCACCACAAGATCGGAGAAGCGCGCGCGGCGCGCCACGATACCGGCCACGCTGGCGGTCTGGGTCACCAGCGCCTCGATCCCCCAGGAGATATCCGTCCGCTCAAGCAGGGTACGGGCCCCGGTTTCGATCTGCGTTGCCAGGGCCTGCGCCTGGGCCAGGGTCTCGTCATGCATGAGGGCGGTGGCGCCGGCGAAGTAATAGCCGGTTTGCGTACGATCGACACCCATGCAGAGCACATCCAGATGCGCCTCTTCGGCCCGCGCGAACGGCAGGATGGCCTCCAGCACCGGGCCAACTTCATCCGTGTCGGTCAGAACCGTCAATATGCTTTTGTAGGCCATGTTGAACCTCCTCAGTTGCAAGCTTTTTCCGGTCTAGACCGGGACGCTTCGTCGCGCTTTGACCTGCGTCAACACAATCGCGGGGCAGGTTTGACATGGATCAAGGCCGCAATGCGCCACCTGCGCGATGTGGGGTCAGATGGAACAAGTCCGGACGGCTCGATGTGAGTCGAACAAACCGGTGAAAGACGAAGGGACGATCTATGCTTGATTACGTAAAGCTGTTGATCCTTGGCCTGGTCGCGCTGTGCGCGGCCATCGCGGCCAGCTACGCCCGGGATATGGTCTATATGGTCCATATGATCCTGGTAATGGTCACGGCGGCGGGATTATTTATCTGGCAACTCCGCCGTACCGGTGAACCTGTGGTGCCGGTGCCAACCCATGAATACATGGACGGGCCAGTGCGCGCCGCCGCGATTGCCACAGCATTCTGGGGATGCGTCGGGTTTCTGGTGGGGGTGGTCATTGCCTTCCAGCTGGCCTTTCCGCAGCTCAACTTCGAGTGGACCCAAGGCTACGGCAATTTTGGGCGCTTGCGCCCGTTGCATACATCGGCAGTGATCTTCGCCTTCGGGGGCAACGCGCTTCTGGCGGCGTCCTTCTACATTGTGCAGCGGACCTCCGCCGCGCGGATGTGGGGGGGCGGACTGACATGGTTCGTCTTCTGGGGATACCAGTTCTTCATTGTGCTGGCCGCGACAGGCTATGTGCTTGGGGGCACGCAAGGCCTCGAATATGCGGAACCCGAATGGTATGTGGACCTGTGGCTGACGATTGTCTGGGTGGCCTTCCTCGCGGTGTTCCTCGGCACGCTCCTGAAGCGTAAAGAGCCGCATATCTACGTGGCCAACTGGTTCCTTCTCAGCTTCATCGTCACCGTGGCGATGCTGCATGTGGTCAACAACTTGGCGGTGCCGGTCTCGATCTTCGGCTCCCGCTCGGTATCGGTCATGTCGGGTGTGCAGAGCGCGATGACCCAGTGGTGGTACGGCCATAACGCGGTGGGCTTCTTCCTGACCGCAGGCTTCCTCGGGATGATGTACTATTTCATCCCGAAACAGGCCGAACGCCCGGTCTACAGCTACAAGCTGTCGATCATTCACTTCTGGGCGCTGATCTTCCTGTATATCTGGGCTGGTCCGCACCACCTGCACTACACCGCGCTGCCCGACTGGGCCTCGACGCTCGGCATGGTGTTCTCGGTCGTGCTCTGGATGCCCAGCTGGGGTGGGATGATCAACGGCCTGATGACGCTTTCGGGCGCTTGGGACAAGCTCCGGACCGACCCGATCCTGCGGATGATGGTGACCTCGGTCGCGTTCTACGGCATGTCGACCTTCGAAGGCCCGATGATGTCGATCCGCGCGGTCAACTCGCTGTCGCACTACACCGACTGGACGATCGGGCATGTGCATTCCGGCGCGCTTGGCTGGAACGGCATGATCACCTTCGGGATGCTCTACTACCTGTTCCCGAAACTGTGGAACCGGGAGCGGCTCTATTCGCTCAGACTGGTCAGCTGGCACTACTGGCTCGCCACCATCGGTATTGTGCTCTACGCGGCCTCGATGTGGGTGACCGGGATCATGGAGGGCCTGATGTGGCGTGAAGTCGACGCGCAGGGCTTCCTCGTGAACTCCTTCGCCGACACGGTCGAAGCCAAGTTCCCGATGTACGTGGTCCGTGGCCTGGGCGGGACGCTGTTCCTGACCGGTGCGCTGATCATGGTCTACAACCTGTGGATGACTGTGACGCGAGGCCCTGCGAAGGCAGCCGCCCCCGCCGCCGCAGCTCCGGCTGAATAAGGAGGGTCGGACAATGGCAGCTCTTGACGGACACAAGAAGATTGAAACCAACGCGACCCTTCTGCTGACGCTCAGCTTTCTGGTCGTGACCATCGGCGGCATCGTGGAAATCGCCCCGCTGTTCTATCTTGAGAACACGATCGAGGATGTGGAGGGGATGCGTCCCTACTCCCCCCTCGAACTGGCGGGCCGGGAAATCTACATCCGGGAGGGGTGCTATGTGTGCCACTCCCAGATGATCCGGCCGATGCGGGACGAGGTGGAGCGGTATGGTCATTACTCACTGGCAGCGGAGTCGCAGTATGACCATCCGTTCCAGTGGGGCTCCAAGCGGACCGGACCCGATCTGGCCCGCGTGGGTGGCCGCTATTCGGACGAATGGCATGTGGACCACTTCACCGATCCGCAATCGGTGGTGCCAGAATCGGTGATGCCGCCCTACGCCTTCCTTGCGGACAACGTTTTGCGGCCCACCTATATCGCCGATCTGATGGAAACCCATCGGTTCGTCGGGGTGCCCTATACCGATGAGATGATCGAGAATGCGGAGCTGGATTTCGTCCAGCAGGCAACCGATTTCGGTGATAGCGGCGTCGTGGAGCGGTACCCGGGGGCGCAGCAGCGCGATTTCGACGGACAGCCGGAAGTCACCGAGATGGATGCGCTGATCGCCTATCTGCAGATGTTGGGCACGCTGGTCGATTTCTCGACCTTCACGCCCGACGAGAGCCGGTAAGGGGGCGCCTGGGATGGAAGACAGCTATACCATCATGCGGGTTTTCGCAGGCAGTTGGGGAGGTGTGTTTCTGTTTGCCTCCTTTGTGGCCGTGATCCTGTTCGCGCTCCGGCCAGGCAGCCGGAAAGTGCATCGCGACACCGCGAATATCCCGTTTCGACATGACGACAAGCCGGCAGCGGATGACAACGCTGCTCCCGCCCAGATCAAGGAGGCGCGGCAATGACCGACGACAAAACCAAGCACCCCGAAGAGCAGATCCTGCAGGAGGGTGACCCCGAAACCACAGGGCATATCTGGGACGGTATCAAGGAGTTCAACAACCCGATGCCACGGTGGTGGCTGTGGACTTTCTACGCCACGATCATCTGGGGTATCGGCTATACGATCGCCTATCCGGCATGGCCGCTGATCCAGGGGGCGACGCCCGGGTTGCTGGGCTACTCCACCCGGGCCGAGGTGCAGGAGGACATTCAGACCTTCGAAGAGATGAATGCCCCGATCCTTGCCCGGATCGCAGAGGTGGAACTGTCGGAGATCACGCCGGACGCCAACCCCGATCTCTACAGCTATGCCATCCAGGGCGGCGCGGCGATCTTCGCCACATGGTGTTCGCAATGTCACGGATCGGGTGCGGCGGGGGTTCAGGCCTCCGGCTATCCGAACCTGCTGGATGATGACTGGCTCTGGGGCGGCACGATCGACGACATTCATTTCACGATCTCTCACGGGATCCGGAATGAGGACGACCTCGATGCGCGGTACTCCGAGATGACGGCCTTTGACGAGATCCTGACCGATGAAGAGATCGCAAGCGTCGTGCAATATGTGCGCAATATCTCAGGGCAGGAGGCCGATGCGACTTTGGCGGCCGCTGGCGAGGACGTGTATCTGAACAACTGCGCCTCCTGCCATATGGACGATGGCTCGGGGGATCAGTTCCTCGGCGCACCGAACCTGACCGACGCGATCTGGCTTTACGGCGGCTCGGAAGAGGCGATCGAGTACACAGTGCGCTACTCGCGGTTCGGCGTGATGCCGCCATGGTCTGCGGATGCCTCTGAAGCGGGCCGTCTGAGCGAAGCCGAAGTGCGCGCGGTTTCGGTTTATGTCCACTCTCTGGGTGGCGGCGAGTAGACGCCATCCTCAAGATATCCGGTGGCCCCTCCCGGCCGCCGGATTGGCACCGGTCCTGGTCCTGTTCGCGCGTTTCCTACAGGACCGGTGCCCACTTACCTCCACCCGGTACAGCGTTCCGACAGATATCCGGCCCCGGTAAGGGCCGGTTTCCGCATTGGTGTATATCGCGTCAGGGTTCCGCCTGTCCCGGCCGAGATTTCGGAACAATGATGGGTGTGGCCTGCGCCATGGACATGCGCCCGGGAATGACCGAGCGAGGCGCCATCGCCTGGCCCGCTCTGCCAGTGGTGCGGCATGTCACCCGATTGTAGACGATGGGACGGGCCATATGTTGCGAAGATGTTGCATCAAGCTTGGGTTTTCCCAGCCAGATCAACGGGCTGGGCGCGGATCCGGGCGCTGGGTTCAATGCGGATAGGCGCATTCGTCGCAGCGTTTGGACCCTTTGCCACAGATGATCTGTTGGCCGGGTCAACTAAATGAAGATCAGGGTTTGATCCACGTCAAGGAGCCTGCGCCAGTCAGACCCTAGAACCGAAGATGCGCAGGACCCACACAACCTAGGAGCGATTCCCGTCATGAGTGCTACGGAAGAGCCGCAGAAGCTCTACGCTGCCCGCGAACCTGTGTTCCCGAAGCGGGTTTCGGGACCATTCCGCAATCTCAAATGGATCATCATGATCGTCACCTTGGGGATCTATTATCTGACCCCATGGATCCGCTGGGATCGCGGCCCTTCGCTGCCGGATCAGGCGGTGCTGATCGATATGGCGAACCGGCGGTTCTTTTTCTTCTGGATCGAGATCTGGCCCCATGAGTTCTATTTCGTGGCGGGCCTTCTGATCATGGCGGGGCTTGGCCTGTTTCTCTTCACCTCCGCGCTTGGCCGGGTCTGGTGCGGCTATACCTGCCCGCAAACCGTCTGGACGGATCTGTTTTTCACCGTCGAGCGCTGGATAGAAGGCGACCGCAACGCGCGCCTGCGGCTCTGGAAGGCCGAGTGGGACTTCAAGAAGGTCCGGCTGAGGCTCACCAAATATCTCGTCTGGCTGGCCATCGCGGTGGCGACCGGCGGCGCCTGGGTCTTCTATTTCGCCGATGCGCCCACATTGCTGGTCGATCTGGTGACGCTTCAGGCCCATCCCATCGCTTACACGACCATCGCGATCCTGACCGCGACGACCTTTGTCTTCGGCGGGTTCATGCGCGAACAGGTCTGCATCTACATGTGCCCATGGCCCCGTATTCAGGCGGCGATGATGGACGAACACACTATCACCGTGGCCTATCGCGACTGGCGAGGGGAGCCGCGCGGCAAGCATCGCAAGGCAGAAGGCGCGGAGCTGCTTGGCGATTGCATCGACTGCAATGCGTGCGTGAATGTTTGCCCGGTGGGGATCGATATCCGCGACGGCCAGCAGATGGAATGCATCACCTGCGCGCTGTGCATCGATGCCTGCGACGACATCATGGACAAGATCGGCAAACCCCGCGGGCTGATCGACTATATGGCGCTGACCGACGAGGCCAATGAGCGGGCGGGCAACCAGAAGGTTTCCATCTGGAAGCACATCTTCCGGCCGCGCACGATCCTCTACACCGTGCTGTGGTCGGCGATCGGTGTCGCCCTGGTGGTGATGCTGTTCATCCGCTCCGAAATCGACGTGACCGTCGCCCCGGTGCGCAATCCGCAATTCGTGACGATGAGTGACGGGTCGATCCGCAACACCTATGACATCCGCATCCGGAACATGAGCCATGACGACAGCACGTTCGACATCTCGCTCACCTCGGAAGTTCCCCTTGAGGTTGCGCTGGAAGGCACGGATGAACTGACCGTCGATGTGCCCGCCGACACAACGCATCTGCAGAGGGTCTATGTCACGGCACCGGTCGGGTCGGTGCCGGCCACCAGCGAGCGGACGGAGTTCCGCTTCTGGGTCGAGGATCTGCGCAGCACGGCGCGGACCCATCAGGATACGATCTTCAACGGAAGGGCAGATCAATGAGCTCCGAAAGACCGGATGGCGGCAAGGAACTGACAGGCCGCCATGTACTGGCGATTTTCATCGGCGGTTTTGGCCTGATCATCGGGGTCAACCTGTTCATGGCCTATAACGCGATTTCCACCTTTCCCGGGCTGGAGGTCTCGTCGAGCTATGCCGACAGCCAGGATTACGACCTGCGCCGCACGGCGCAGGAAGCTCTTGGTTGGAATGCCTCGGTTTCGGTCGAGGGCGATGTGCTGACTCTGAACATGGTCGACAATGACGGAGAGCCCGTATCTCCGGCGGAGCTGACAGCACTTCTGACCCGGCCCACGAACCAGACAGAGGACCAGTTGCTGGAGCTGACGCGGGTCAACGGCGCCTTCACGGCACCGGTTTCGGTCAGCGAAGGGCGCTGGCGCCTGCGGCTGACCGGCACCGCGCGCGACGGTACGGATTACCGCCATAACATCACCTTCACCTTGCAGGATTAGGCGCAGAAATGTCCGCCACCTACGAGCATCCCGGCCCCGCCGCCTGTCCGGCCTGTGCGGGTGCCCCGGCGGCCGAGGCTCTGGCTGAACTTCCGAGGAATGGGCGGCTGATGCTGTCCTTGCCCGCCATCCATTGCGCGGGCTGTATCTCGGGCGTGGAGCGGGCGCTGATGGCGGTGCCGGGGGTGCAGGATGCGCGAGTGAACCTGACCCTCAAACGCGCCGCAGTGCAGGCCGATAGGAGTGTCACCGCGGTCGATCTGGTCGAGGTGCTGGAGCGCGCGGGCTATGAGGCACATGAGCTGGATCCGGGTGTGCTGGCCACCACCGACAGCGACAGGCGAGGCCGCGACCTGCTGATGCGGCTGGCGGTCGCGTTTTTTGCGATGATGAACGTCATGCTGTTGTCGGTCGCGGTCTGGTCGGGGGCCGAAGGCTCGACCCGTGACATGATGCACTGGATTTCGGCCGCCATCGCAATACCGGCGGTGATTTTCTGCGGCCGTCCATTTTACGTGTCGGCCTGGTCGGCGCTTCGCGTGCGGCGACTGAACATGGATGTGCCGATCACGCTGGCTATTCTGCTGGCGGTGGGTACGTCGCTTTATGAAACGATGCACTCAGGCAAACATGCCTATTTCGACGCTGCGATCGCGCTTTGCTTCTTTCTGCTGGCCGGGCGGTATCTGGATTATCGCACCCGCGCGTCGGCCCGCTCAGCCGCGCAGGAACTTGCCGCACTTGAGGTGCCCCGTGCGCTCCGACTGCGCGACGGGAGGGAGGAAACCGTGTCGGTGTCCGAGCTTTCGCCGGGCGACATCGTTCGCGTGAAACCCGGCGGGCGCATTCCGGTGGATGGCCGGGTGACCGACGGCGCCTCCGAGATCGACCGCGCGCTGATGACGGGGGAAAGCCTGCCGGCCTATGCGGGGCCCGGTTCGGTGGTGAGCGCGGGTGAAGTGAACCTGACCGGTCCGCTGATGGTGGAGGTAACCGCGGCGGGCGAGGACACCGCTTTGCACCGGATCGCCGATCTGGTCGCCGTGGCCGAGGCCGGGCGGAACAACTATACTTCGCTGGCCGATCAGGCGGCCAAGCTTTACGCGCCGGGTGTGCATATCCTGTCCGTGCTGGCGGCGATCGGCTGGTGGATCTACACGCAGGATTTGCGCGTGTCGCTCAACATCGCCGCCGCCGTACTGATCATCACCTGCCCCTGCGCGCTTGGACTTGCCGTTCCCGCCGTCACCACGGCGGCCTCCGGTCGGCTGTTCCGCAAGGGTATGCTGATCAAGGACGGAACCGCGATGGAGCGGTTGGCCGAGGTTGACACCGTGATTTTCGACAAGACGGGTACCCTGACCCTTGGAGCGCCGCAGCCCGTCGGGCTGGACCGGCATCCTGCCGAAGCGATGCGGGTGGCGCTCGGGCTGGCGATGGCATCCGCCCATCCACTGGCGGAGGCGTTGAGCAAGGCCTTGCGGGACAGGGGGGTGCGCCCGGCGAAGCTGGACGATCTCCGAGAGGTGCCGGGTTATGGCGTGGAGGCGCGCTGGCATGAGCAGCCGGTGCGGCTGGGCCGGGCCGGATGGGTCGGGGCCGAGCCCCCGGACATCACCGCGACCTTCCTGCAGATCGGTTCGGCCGACGCGCTGCCGCTGACCTTCACCGACAGCCTGCGCCCAGGCGCGGCCGAGACGGTTCAGGCGCTGAAGGCGCAGGGCAAGCGCATCGTCCTGATATCGGGGGACACCAAGGGTGCTGTTTCCAGCTTCGCCGCCGAGATCGGCATCGACGAGGTGATTGCCGAGGCGCTGCCCGCCGAGAAGGCCGGGTTCGTCGCCGGGCTTGCGGCGGAAGGCGCGCGGGTTCTGATGGTGGGCGACGGGCTGAACGACACCGCCGCGCTGGCCGCCGCGCATGTCTCGATCTCGCCGGCCTCGGCGCTGGATGCGTCGCGCGCGGCCTCCGACATGGTGTTGCTGGGCCGCGACCTGTCGCCGATCGCGGATGCGGTGCGCATCTCGGTGGTCGCGCGCAAGCGGATTTCCGAAAACTTCACGCTTGCCACCGTCTATAACGTGCTGGCCGTTCCATTCGCCATTGCGGGCCTTGCCACGCCATTGATCGCGGCCCTTGCGATGTCGGCGTCATCGCTTACGGTGTCGTTGAACGCATTGCGCCTGAAATAGGGAATTCCATGGACGTCCTCGGCATCCTCATTCCCGTTTCGCTGTTTCTGGGTGGCGTCGGCCTTGCGGCGTTTTTCTGGATGCTGAAGCGGGGCCAGTTCGACGACCCCGACGGCGATGCGCACCGAATCCTGAGGGATGATTACGACGACGCGCCCAAGGACTGACGCGCGCGTATCTGTCTAGGATCGCGATTTCAGCTCGGCGATAAGTCGGGCGGCGCGGCGAAGGACCGTGACCAGGGCTCCAACGATGATGATCCAGAGCACCACCCGTAGGCTGAGGCTGCTGCCGGCTACTGCCAGTTCGATTGCTGCCACAGCGGCGCCGAGCGTGACCGCCGCCATGCGATGCGGCTTGGCCATCGGGCCCGAGAAATCCGCGGGCGCCCCTTCGGCGCGGCCAAGCTCGCGCAGATAGGCGGTTGTCACGGCAAGGGTGGCGGCGACAAGGCCGAGGGCGAGATTTCCAGCGGCCATCCCGAGACCCGCCAGTATCAGGATATCCGCCAAGCGATCGGGGGCTTCATTCCAGAACGGCCCATCGGGCGCGGATTTGCCGCCTTCGATGGCAACCATTCCGTCGAGCAGGTTACACAGAAGGCGCAGTTGCACCGCAAGGGCCGCCAGAAGCAGCATCGCGATGGCCAGCCCGGTGCCGCCGATGCCGGATAGCCAGAACGCAACTGCGGCCAAGGCGGCAAATCCGATGCTGGCCTGAGAGATCTGGTTGGCGCTGATATCGCTCGCAGCGAGCCGGCGGGCGGCTCCCTGAATGATCCGCACATTGCGGCTTGCAATGGGGCGGCGGCTTGTCATGGGCGTCGGCTCCAGATCCTGTAGGTGTAAAGCGTTGCGTAGAGCGTGGCGACGGTGGTGGGCACGGCCAGCGTTATCAGCACCTCCGGCGTACCGGCGGCGGTATGGATCGCGCCAAGCAGCGTGAGTGAGAGCGCGAAGGCGGCGACGGGCGGCAGGATCAGACCACCCCGCCCTGGCAGCCGCCGGCACAGAATTTCGAGCATGCGTTTCATGACCAGCGTGATGGCGGCTGTGAGGCACCCCTGCACAAGGCCGGCGATCAGCGGTGCCGGCATAGGATGGGCAACATTGGCATAAGCTGCCCATGCCCCCATCAGGACGAAGCCGACGCCCATATGGACGAGGGAGTTATCCGCCAGCGCCATCAGACCGACGACCAGTAATAGCGCACCAGATGAAAGAAGATCGGCGCCGAGAAGACCACGCTGTCCAGCCGGTCTATGAACCCGCCATGGCCCGCAATCAGGTGGCCCCAGTCCTTCACGCCCCGGTCACGTTTGATCGCCGACATGACCAGCCCGCCGAAGAACCCGCAAAGCGTAATGGCAAGTGACATGGCCGCCGCCTGCCAGACTGTAAAGGGCGTGATCCACCACAGGGCCGTTCCCGCCATCGTGGCCGAGGCGACGCCGCCCACCAGCCCTTCCCATGTCTTGGAGGGGGAGAGCGCGGGCGCGACCTTGTGCTTCCCGATCAGTTTGCCCCAAGTGTATTGCAAGACGTCGCTGAGTTGCACGACCACGATCAGAAAGGCGATCAGCAGGATGTTCCGGCCCTCGTACCCGTCGATCTGCAGAGTCAGAAGGGCGGGCACATGGCTGGCGCAGAAGACGCAGATCATCAGCGCCCACTGGGTCTCCGAGATGCGGATGAAGACGTTGCGCGTATCCCCCTGCAGGACCGTGATGATAGGCAGCAGCAGGAAGACATAGACCGGGATGAAGATAGAATAGAGTCCGTACCAGTCGATCCAGATCAGGTAGTATTGCACCGGGAGCACGACGAAGAAGGCGACCGCGATGGGCCAGTGATCGGCCGCCGATTTGGTGGTGAGCGTCATGAACTCGCGCAAGGCCGCGAAGGAGCAGAAGGCGAAGAGAATGATCACGCCCGTGCGTCCGGCCAGAAAGGCGATGGCCAGAAGCGCGGTCATGCCCCACCACGCCATGATCCGGGCATTCAGGTTTTCGATCGTGGGGTTCGAGCCGTCGGGCGCGATGCGATGCTTTAGAATGGCGCCGATGGTCGTGGCCAGCACCAGAATGCCGCCGATACCAAGAAGCAGGAACAGGAAATCGCCGTTTGGGCCTGTCATTGCTGGTCCTCCGCCGGCCGGGGGGCAAGGGCCAGGACGGCCTCCTGCGCCCGGGTCAGGAACGCCTCGCGCGGTTCATCCGGTTCCGCCCGGATGGGCGCCCCGAAGGTGACGGTGCACAGCAATGGGATCGGGATGATCTTGCCCTTGGGCATGACGCTGTTGAGGTTTTCGATCCAGACCGGCACCAGATCGACCTGCGGGCGAGCGGCGGAGATGTTGTAGAGTCCGCTTTTGAAGGGCAACAAGGGTGCATCCGTGGCGTTGCGCTGCCCCTCCGGGAAGATGATGAGCGAGGCGCCGTCATCCACTGCCTCCAGAATAAGGGCCATCGGGTCATGGTTCCGCGCGTCCGGGCGGCGGTCGATCAACACGGTGTTCAGCACGTCCTGCCCGATGAAACGCCGCAACGGCGATTGCAGCCAGTAATCGGCGGCGGCCACCGGACGGGTGCGCGTCCGTATCGCGGGGGGCAGAACCGTCCAGATCAGGATCGTGTCGCCGTTGGAAGCGTGGTTAGCGAAATAGATGCGTTGGCGCGGCACCGGCTCGATACCGTCCCAGATGGCGCGGACGGCGGTGATGAACCGGGCGAAGAGGATGATGGCTGCGCCCGTCAACCGGGCAAGGACTGAAATCATAGGGCCGTCAATCTGCTTTAATGGCGGGAGCCTAGACTAATCCCGCGCCCGGGAAAGGGAGGTTTGCCTTACCCCCACGGGTGCGGGAGATGGCGGCCCGGCGGTTCCACATTGACCATTAACATCTTATTAACTAATTAATTGCACATGAAACTAATTGCGATATATGCGATAGGCCTGTCTGTTCTGGCGGTCTTCGCGCTTGCCGCGCCCGGGCCTGCCCGTGCGCAGGCCTGCCATCCAAGCTACCAGGGCGCGTGCCTGCCGGTGAATGGGCCGGATGTGGATTGCGCGGGCGGCGGTGGAAATGGTCCGCTTTATGTATCGGGACCGATCCGCGTTGTCGGCCCGGACCCCTATCGGCTTGACCGGGACGGGGACGGCGTGGCCTGCGAGCGCTAGAGGGCCAGCCCGACCTGCGCGGCGAACCTGACCTCGACACGGCGCGCTGACAGAGCAGCATCGCGACCTCACCGCAGTCCAGCCCGACGTAATGGCTGGTCATCTCGACCAGGGCATTGCGCCATCATGGACGCTGCAGGTGATGCCGGTCAGAAACAAATGCTTGCCGGAACA
Organism: Rhodophyticola porphyridii; assembly: GCF_003688285.1. Taxonomy (GTDB): domain Bacteria; phylum Pseudomonadota; class Alphaproteobacteria; order Rhodobacterales; family Rhodobacteraceae; genus Rhodophyticola; species Rhodophyticola porphyridii. The sequence continues at coordinate 40,164 of NZ_RCNT01000011.1, read as the reverse complement.
TAGTGCGTGGGACATGCCGGCCATGCGCGGCGTTCGCTAACCCGTCTGGGATGATCGCGCGGCGGCGGGCACATCGCTCATGCCGGGACGCGCAAAACCCGCGGCACCTTGAATTCCACATTTTCAACGGCGGTTTCAACCATTTCGACCGTCACCGAGTACTTTGCGCGGAACGCGTCGATCACCTCATTGATCAGAACCTCGGGCGCGGATGCCCCCGCGGTGACGCCGATGGAGGAAATGCCATCGAGTGCGCGCCAGTCGATATCGTCGGCACGCTGGACCAACTGGGCATAGCCGCAGCCGGCGCGCGCGCCCACCTCGACCAGCCGTTTCGAGTTGGAAGAATTCGGGGCGCCCACAACCAGCATCGCGTCGGCGAGAGGCGCCATCGCCTTCACCGCCTCCTGACGGTTGGTGGTGGCATAGCAGATATCTTCCTTGTGCGGCCCCACAATCGCCGGGAACCGGGCCTGCAGTGCGCGAACGATATCTGCGGTGTCATCGACGGACAGCGTGGTCTGCGTGACGAAGGCGAGGCGCTCGGGATCACGGACCCGGACAGAGTCGACATCCTCGACCGTCTCGACCAGAAGAACCTCACCGTCGGGAAGCTGGCCCATCGTACCCACTGTTTCGGGATGTCCGGCATGGCCGATCATGATCATCTGCAAGCCGTTCTCATGGTGACGAGCGGCCTCGATATGCACCTTGGAGACGAGCGGGCAGGTTGCGTCCACAAATAGCATCTCGCGTCGCGCGGCCTCGGCCGGTACGGCTTTGGGCACCCCGTGAGCGGAGAAGATGACGGGTCGGTCATCGGGACATTCATCGAGTTCTTCGACAAAGACCGCACCTTTGGCACGCAGGTCATCGACCACGTATTTGTTGTGCACGATCTCGTGGCGCACATAGACCGGTGCGCCCCATTTCTGCAGGGCCATCTCGACGATCTTGATCGCCCGGTCGACACCGGCGCAAAAACCGCGCGGAGCGGCGAGATAGAGGGTGAGGGGCGGCTTGGTCATCGGCATCTCCGGCATGAGTTCAAAGTTAGGACCGGGGAGCGGTGGCGTCTAGAGGCGGATCGGCAGAACCGGACTTGTCATCGCGATTTCAGCCTGTAGAGAGCAGGTTTGATGCGTGCGTGACGCTGAAAGCCATAAGATGAGCTTTCAGGTCATGGCGTATCGGTGCATGCGCGGCCGATTGCCAGAGCCGTGCCGTGCGATACGGATGACGATTTCGAATGACGCCTCAAGACAGGCAGGAGAAACGACCAGATGCTGATGCCCCGCCAGAAAACACCCGATCTAATCGTCCCGCTTCTGGGGGGTGGCCAGTTCGATCTGGCCGATCAGGCGAGCCCGCGCGGAACCGTGGTCTGTTTCTACCGCGGTCTCCACTGCCCGCTTTGCGCCACCTATCTGACAGAGTTCGAGAAGCTGGTGGACGATTTCGCCGAGCGCGGCGTTGCAAGCATCGCCATCAGTTCGGACGGGCTGGAACGCACACGCGGGATGGCCGAGAAGATCGGGGCCGAAAAACTGCGGTTCGGCTATGACCTGAGCCTGGGCAAGGCGCGGGAATGGGGGCTGTATATCTCCACCTCGCGCGGCAAGACCTCGATCGGGATCGAGGAACCGGCCCTGTTTGCGGAGCCGGGGCTGTTCCTGGTCAATCAGGACCAGACGCTTTACTTCATGAGCGTGCAGACCATGCCCTTCGTCCGGCCCCATTTCCGCGAGCTTCTGAGCGCGGTCGACTTCGCGATAGAGAAAAGCTACCCGGCGCGCGGAGAATATCAGGGCCCCGTCTGAGCCTCACGGTTTCGTCAATTGACCTTCCTGCGCGGGAAGGATGCAGAGCAGCATCCGGCTCGTTTTGCAGGATATGGAGAAAGTGTGATGATGCGTGTGATTGTCGGTGTAATGCTGCTGTCGATCCCCCTGGCGGCATGGCTGGTGCTGGTCGAACCCACCGCGGAAGCAGGCCCCGGGTTGCTGGAATGGCGGAATGCTGAGGTGGTCGACCGGGGTGCAGCCCTTTACGCCGAGACCTGCGCGGTTTGTCATGGCATAGGGCTTGAGGGTGAGCGGGACTGGCAGATCCGTGGCGAGGACGGCCTGATGCCGGCCCCGCCCCATGACGAGACCGGGCACACCTGGCATCATCCGGACGAAATGTTGTTTGCGATCACCAAATACGGCTCCGAAGCGGTGATCGGAAATGGATATCAGAGCAACATGATCGGCTTCGGCGAGGTGCTGAGCGACGAGGAGATTCTGGCCGTGCTGGCCTATATCAAGAGCACCTGGCCCGAGAATGTCATCGAGATCCATGATGAAGTGAACGCGAACGCCGCCCGTTGACTCAGGTTTGCCTTCGCGCCCGGACAGGTTGCGCGGGAGGGGATGCCTTGGTGAGCTAGTGCCCTTAGGGCCCGAAAGCGGAGTGTTCCGACCGCGATGCCGTCGAGGCCCCCGCCGCAGGCTCAGGTTTCGAGTGTCTCGACCTCGGGTTCGTCCATCTCGCGGGGTTCGCGCGGAGGGCGGCCGATGACCTCTTTGAGCTCGTCCAGCTCAATGAAATTATCGGCCTGACGGCGCAGATCGTCCGCGATCATCGGCGGCTGGCTGCGAATCGTCGAAACAACGGAGACGCGCACACCCTTGCGCTGGAGCGCCGCGACCAGAGGGCGGAAATCGCCATCGCCGGAAAACAGTACGATATGGTCGACATGAGGGGCGATTTCCATCGCATCCACGGTCAGCTCGATATCCATATTGCCCTTGACCTTGCGGCGCCCCTGACTGTCGGTGAACTCCTTGGCCGGTTTGGTGACCATGGTGAACCCGTTGTAATGAAGCCAGTCGACGAGCGGCCGGATCGGCGAATAATCGTCGTTTTCCAGCAAGGCGGTGTAATAGAAGGCGCGTAGAAGCTTGCCACGCTGCATAAATTCCTGGCGCAGAAGCTTGTAGTCGATGTCAAACGCCAGCGCCTTGGCGGCCGCGTAGAGGTTCGATCCATCGATGAACAGCGCAAGCCGTTCGTCTCGGTAAAACATTGGGGTGATCCCGTGAGTAGCTGTGGCGCCAGCCGCATGGAATGATAATGGAGTGAGACAAAATCAACAGCCAGCAATGAAAAGGAAAATAGTTGAACTGCCGGCAACCGCAAGGACCGATCCGTCATAACTCTGTTACGCGCGCGCTCATTGCCGTGGGGTCAAATGTTTCACATGAAGGAAACGCCCCGATTTCCGTGGTTTGTGCGGCGATGTCCGAATTAACCAATGGGGAAAATGTCGCGGCAGTTTTCAGCCGACTTTATCGGACGCCTGCGTTTCCTCCGGGCGCGGGGCCGGATTTCATCAACGCCGCTCTGGCGATCGATTGGCCGGGCGATGCACAGGTGCTTCTGGCGCGTTTGCATGAGATCGAGCGGGGCTTTGGCCGCACCCGCCGGACGCGCTGGGAAGCCCGGGTGCTGGATCTCGATCTGATCGCGCTGGGCGATCGGGTCTGGCCCGACCCTGAGACACAGACCGAGTGGAGAAACCTGCCCTCCGATGCCGCTGCACGACGTGCTCCCGAGATGTTGGTCCTGCCGCATCCGCGCATGGGCGAGCGGATTTTCGTTCTGGCCCCTCTTGCCGATATCGCGCCTGATTGGCGGCATCCGGTGACCGGACGGACGGTGCGCGAGATGTTGAATGCGCTGCCGCAGGCCGATCACGATGCGATTGAGGTAGTCGAACCGCCCGCTGGGGCCTTGCCTTTCCCGCCCTTGAGCTATAAATGACGGGTTTCTGACCCCTCCCGAAACAGGATGCTGGAGTTTCTTGAATGGCCCGCGTGACGGTTGAAGACTGCGTTGACAAGGTTCCGAACCGGTTCGAGCTGGTGATGCTGGCGGCCCACCGGGCGCGCGAGATTGCGGCCGGCAGCCCCCTGAGTATCGATCGGGACAATGACAAGAACCCGGTCGTTTCGCTGCGCGAGATCGCCGAAGAGACCCAACGCGCCGATGATCTGCGCGAACGTCTGATCGAAAGTCACCAGACCCAGATCGAGGTGGACGAGCCCGAAGAGGATGCCATGGCCTTGTTGCAGGGTGTCGAGCAGGACAAACCTGCGCAGGACGACATGACCGAGGAACAGATGTTGCGCGCCCTGATGGAAGCGCAAGGCCAGAGATAAGCGGCGTCCGGGCGCGGATGGAGGATCGATGATCGAGGCCTCTGACCTGCTGAGCCTGGTCAAGAACTACAATCCGAAATGCAACGAGGCGCTGCTGGTCGGCGCCTATGACTATGCGCGCGCCATGCATGAGGGACAGACGCGCCATTCCGGCGAGCCCTATTTCACCCACCCCGTGGCGGTGGCGGCGATCCTGACCGAACAGCGGCTTGACGACGCGACGATCGCAACGGCTTTGCTGCATGACACGATCGAGGACACCAAGGGCACCTATTCCGAGATCGCCAAACGCTTCGGCACCGATGTCGCCGAGCTGGTCGATGGCGTCACCAAGCTGACCAATCTGGAACTGTCGAACCGGGAAAGCAAACAGGCGGAGAATTTCCGCAAGCTTTTCATGGCGATGTCCAAGGATATGCGCGTGATCCTCGTCAAGCTGGCGGACCGGCTCCACAATATGCGGACGATCCGGCACATGGCCTATGAGAAACAGGCGCAGAAGGCCCGCGAGACGATGGACATCTTCGCGCCGCTTGCGGGCCGCATGGGCATGCACTGGATGCGGGAGGAGCTGGAGGATCTGTCCTTTCGTGTGCTCAACCCCGAGGCGCGCAACTCCATAATCCGCCGGTTCCTGACCCTGCAGAAGGCCAGCGGCGACGTGATCCCTAAAATCACCGACGATATCGAGGCGGTGATGGAAAAGCACGGGGTCAGCGGCGAGGTTTTCGGCCGGGCCAAGAAACCGTTCTCCATCTGGCGCAAGATGCAGGAGAAGGAGCTGGCGTTTTCGCGCCTGTCCGACATCTACGGGTTCCGCGTGATCACCGGGTCGGAGGATGATTGCTACCGCGTTCTGGGTGCGATCCATCAGCGCTGGCGTTCGGTGCCGGGGCGATTCAAGGACTATATCAGCCAGCCGAAATCCAACGGCTACCGCTCGATCCACACAACCGTCAGCGGGCGGGATGGCAAACGGGTCGAGGTGCAGATCAGAACCCGGCAGATGCACGAGGTCGCCGAAAGCGGTGTGGCCGCCCACTGGTCCTATCGTGACGGGGTGCGGGCGGAAAACCCGTTTGCCGTGGACCCCGCGAAATGGCTGGCCAATCTGACCGAACGCTTCGAGATGGCGGAGGATCACGACGAGTTCCTCGAACATGTGAAGCTGGAAATGTATTCCGATCAGGTTTTCTGCTTCACACCCAAGGGCGATGTGGTGAAATTGCCGAAAGGGGCGACGCCACTTGATTTCGCCTATTCCATCCACACGCGGATCGGGCATTCCTGTGTCGGGGCCAAGGTTGACGGGCTGCGCGTACCGCTATGGACGCGTCTGAAAAACGGCCAGTCGGTCGAGATCATGACCGCCGAAGGACAGACCCCGCAGGCGACCTGGATCGATATCGCCGTGACCGGCCGGGCCAAGGCGGCGATCCGCCGCTCGCTTCGCGAGGAGGATCGGGGGCGCTACATCAAGCTGGGCCACGAGCTGGCGCGTGTGGCCTTCGAGCATGTGGACAAGAAGGCTTCCGACAAGGCGCTGGCCACGGCGGCCCGCACCCTCGGGCTGGACAGTGGCGACGAGCTGCTCGCGCGGATCGGCAGCGCCGAGCTGTCTGCGCGCGACGTGGTTGCGGCGCTTTACCCCGAACTGGTCGCCCGCAGCGACGAGGGGGAGGTGGAGGCCCGGCGCGCGGTGATCGGCCTGCCTCCGGGCGCGGTCACCCATCGCGCGCAATGCTGTCAGGCCGTCCCGGGGGAACGGATCGTGGGCATCACCTATCCCGGGCGCGGGCCCGTGGTGCATGCCATAGACTGCCCGGCGCTGGCCGAACTGGACGACCAGCCCGACCGCTGGATCGACCTGCACTGGACCGAAGGGCGGCACGCGGCGGTTCATAATGTCACCATAGATGTGACATTAAGCAATGATAACGGTGTTCTGGGACGGATATGCACATTGATCGGGGAACAGAACGCCAATATCTCGGACCTGCATTTCATCGACCGGAAGCCGGATTTTTACCGGCTGTTGATCGATCTGGATGTAAGAGATGCCGAGCATCTTCATGCAGTGATGATGGCGGTTGAGGCCGATAGCGACGTGGCCACGATGGAGCGGTACCGCGCCCTTGAGCGCCGCCCCTGACCCGGCCCGAACGGGAGGAGGAGATCGAAGCTTGGTTTTCAAGCGACGCGATAATCGCCCCTGGGGGCAGGTCGTGGCCGAGTGGGTTTATCCACGCGGCGGCTGGACCCGTGCGTTTCAGTACATAAAGCACCGGCTGCGTCGCTTGCCGGGCACGCCGGAATCCATCGCGCGGGGCATTTTCGCAGGGGCCTTCACCGTGTTCACGCCGTTTTACGGGATGCATTTCATCGTGGCGGCGATCATCGCAAAGCTGATGCGCGGTAACATTCTCGCAGCCCTTCTGGCGACCTTTCTGGGCAATCCGCTGACATATATCCCGATCGGACTGATCTCGCTCCAGACCGGGCATTTCCTTCTCGGCACGCAGATGCGCGGCAATATGGAGGGGAACCTCTTCTCCAAATTCTATCGTGCCGCGGGGGATCTCTGGAACAATTTCGTGGCGATGTTCACCGACGATGTGGCTCATTGGGACCAGCTTGCCGCCTTCTACCGCGACGTGTTTTTCCCCTATCTGGTGGGCGGTGTGATCCCCGGGCTGATCTGCGGCACGGTCTGCTATTACCTGAGCGTCCCGGTCATCCGCGCCTATCAGAAACGCCGGGCCAACAAGCTCCGGGCGAAAATGAAAAAGCTGCGCGAACAGTCTGGCGTCTGACCGCCAAAACACTAGGGTTGGCCCGAGGAAGGACCGGCTATGGCAGAGCGACTCAGACTTGGTGTGAACATCGACCACGTGGCGACCTTGCGAAACGCGCGTGGAGGCGCATTGCCCGACCCTGTGCGCGCGGCGATGGCCGCTCAGGGCGCGGGCGCCGACGGGATCACCGCGCATCTGCGCGAAGACCGTCGGCATATCCGCGACGACGATATCGCGGCGATCCTAAAGGCGATCGAGATCCCGCTCAATTTCGAAATGGCCGCGACCGAGGAGATGCAGGCGATAGCCCTGATGCACAGGCCGCACGCGGTCTGCCTTGTTCCCGAACGCCGCGAAGAGCGCACGACCGAAGGCGGGCTTGAGGTTGCGGCCGATCAGAACCGGTTGGCCAGCTTCATCGGCCCGCTGGCGGATGCCGGATGCCGGGTTTCGCTGTTCATCGCGCCCGACCCGGCGCAGATCGAGGCCGCGTCTCGGATCGGCGCGCCGGTGATCGAGCTTCATGCCGGTGCCTATTGCGATCTCGATGCGGAAGGCGCCTACGAGGCCCGGGACGCCGAGTTCAACCGGCTTGCCGATGGCGCCAAGCATGCAGCCGATCTGGGCCTGGAAGTGCATATGGGCCACGGGCTCAGCTACACCAATGTCACGCCCATTGCCGCACTGCCCGAGGTCAGGGAGCTGAATATCGGCCATTTCCTGATCGGGGAGGCGGTGTTCGTGGGGCTGCCGGCCGCCATGGCGGAAATGCGGCGGCTGATGGACGAGGCCCGGGGAGGATGACCCTACCTGTCACGACCCCTGCGCCTGCGGGCCTGCCCAACGGAAGGATCGACCAGGCCGCGGCGCTGCTGACGAGGACAGGACCATGAGTCTCGAAGCATTGGTGCCGATCCTTCTGATCGCGCTGGTGGCGTCCGGCAGTCCGGGCCCTGCGACGCTGGCGATTGCCGGCACGTCGATGGGTGCGGGGCGCCGGCACGGGCTGGCGCTTGCGGCGGGCGTCGTTCTGGGCAGTTGGACATGGTCGCTTGCCGCCGCTCTGGGGCTGGGCGCGGTGATGGCCGCCCATGGCTGGATTTTCGAGATCATGCGGTATGTGGCGGCGGGATATCTGCTCTGGCTGGGGCTGAAGGCCGCGCGGCGGGCCTGGGCCGGGGCGAAGGCCAGCCCGATCGCGCAGGCCGCCGGTACCAGCCTGCGCGGTGCATTCGCCAAGGGGCTGGCCCTGCACCTGACCAACCCCAAGGCGATCCTGTTCTTCGGATCGCTTTATTCCATCGCCTTGCCCGCAAATGCCCCGTGGCGCGATTTCGCGATCATCGGCGGGTCGGTCGGTGTCCTCAGCCTGATGGTTTTTCTGGGATACGCGCTGCTGTTCTCCCGCCCGCCGATCGTTCGCGCCTATACCCGGCTGGGCCGCTGGTTCGATGCGGCCTTCGCGCTGCTGTTCGGCGCAGCCGCCCTGCGCATTCTGACGGCGCGGATCTCGTGAGCGATCCCGCGATCCTCGCGGCGCTGACCTCCGTCGCCACCTTCATCGTCGCCGCCGGGTCGCCCGGCCCGGCGACGCTGGCCGTTGCTGCCACCTCCATGGCGAGGGGCCGCGCCGGCGGCATCGCGCTGGGCCTTGGGCTGGCGTTTGGCCTTGCGGTCTGGGGCCTTGTCGCCGCGCTTGGCTTTGCCACACTTGTGGCGAGAAATGTGCAGGCGCTGACGGTGCTCAAGCTTCTGGGCGCGGCCTATCTTTTCTACCTCGCCTGGAAGTCTGGTCAGTCCGCCCTGCGCAGGGAGACAGGAGACGCCGTTCGGGTGGCCACCGATCTCTCCCGCGGGCAGCTTTTCCGACGCGGCCTGACGCTCAATCTTGCCAACCCCAAGGCGGTTCTCGCCTGGGTCGCGGCACTGGCGCTTGGCGGCGGCGGGGAGCAGGCCGTGTCCTCCCTCGTGGTCGGGTTCTGCGCGGCGCTGGGGTTTGCGCTCTATCTTGGCTATGCGACGATCTTTTCGGTCGCGCCGGTCATGGCCGCCTATGCCCGCCTCCGCCGCGGGTTCGAAGCCGCGTTCGCGGCGTTCTTTGCAGCGGCCGGTCTGCGGCTTCTGTTCTGGCGGGCTGCGGAATGATCCTCGGGATCGGCACCGATCTGGCCAATATCGAGCGGATTCAGGGTACGCTGGATCGCTTCGGCGACCGTTTCCGCAACCGTGTCTTTACAGAGATCGAACAGAAACGCGCCGAGCGGATGACGGACCCCGCCGCCGTCTATGCCAAGCGCTGGGCCGCCAAGGAGGCGTGTTCCAAGGCGTTGGGCACGGGGCTGCGGATGGGGATCGCCTGGAAGGACATGGCCGTCAGCAACCTGCCGACGGGCCAACCGGTGATGCATGTGACAGGCTGGGCCGCCGAACGGCTGGACCGGATGACGCCTGAGGGTTACGACGCGGTGATCCATGTGACGCTGACCGACGATCACCCCTGGGCGCAGGCCTTCGTGGTGATCGAGGCGCTGCCCGAGCGGGAGATGTCGGCGCGCCCGCCGATGCCCACCCGGCCGCGCCGGCTTGCTTGACACCGGGCGGGGCAGCGATCATGACACGCGGAACAAATTGGCCCTAGGCGAGGCAGGATGAATGGCGGCAGAGGCAAAGACGGACACCATCTGGGAAACGGTGAAAACCGTGGTCTACGCTCTGCTGATCGCGGGTGTTTTCCGTACCCTGTTCTTTCAGCCGTTCTGGATTCCGTCGGGCAGCATGAAAGACACGCTGCTGATCGGCGATTTTCTGTTCGTGAACAAGATGGCCTATGGCTATTCGCAGTATTCCTGTCCGTTCTCGCTCTGCCCGATCGAGGGCCGGATTTTCGGCTCGGAGCCTGAGCGTGGCGATGTGGTCGTGTTCCGCCATCCGGTCAATGGCAGCGATTTCATCAAGCGCGTGATCGGCCTGCCCGGCGATACGGTGCAGATGCGAAATGGTGTCCTGTTCGTGAACGGGGAGCCATCGCGGCTGGAGCCGGAAGAGCCGTTCCGCGAGATCTTCGGGCTGCAAGGGCCGGTCGGGCACACGCCGCGTTGTTCCAATGCCCCCGTGGGTGAAGGCGGCGACTGCCTGAAAGAGCGTTTCACCGAGACCCTGCCGGGCGGCGTTTCCCATTCGGTGCTGAATATCGAGGACGGAACCTTTGGCGATGACACCCCGGTCTTCACCGTGCCCGAAGGCCATTTCTTCACCATGGGCGACAACCGCGACAACAGTCAGGACAGCCGCTACCCGCAATCCATCGGGGGCGTCGGCATGGTGCCGATGGAAAACCTGATCGGCCGGGCGGATCGGGTTATCTTCTCCTCTGCCGGTCGCCGGATGGTGTATTTCTGGACATGGCGCGGCGATCGTTTCTTTCAGGCGATCGAGTGAAGCTGTCGAAGGATCTCAGCGCGTTTTGCGCCCGTCTGGGGCACGAGTTTGGCGACCCCGCGCTGTTGATCCGCGCGCTGACGCATTCCTCGCTGTCGTCGGAAACCCGGCCCGACAATCAGCGGCTGGAATTTCTCGGGGACCGGGTGCTGGGGCTGGTGATGGCCGAGGCCGTTCTGGCACAGGACCCGCACGCGCCTGAGGGAACGCTGGCGCCTCGGTTCAATGCGCTCGTCCGCAAGGAGACCTGCGCCGATGTGGCCCGCGCGATCGATCTGGGCGCGGTGCTGAAGCTGGGAAAATCCGAGATGATGACCGGCGGGCGGCGCAAGAACGCGCTGCTTGGCGACGCGATGGAGGCGGTGATCGCTGCGGTCTATGAAGATGCCGGGTTCGATGCGGCGCGAAAGCTGGTTTTACGGTTATGGGCCGACAGGATCGCGACGCTGGACACTGACGCGCGGGATGCCAAGACCGCCTTGCAGGAATGGGTGCAGGCCCGGGGACAGATGCCGCCCGATTATGTCGAGATCGCGCGCAGCGGGCCGGACCATGCGCCGGTTTTTGTGATCGAGGTGCGGCTGGCAAGTGGTGAAAGCGCACGGGCCGAGGCGCGCGCGAAGCGCGCTGCCGAACAGGCGGCCGCGCGGGCACTTCTGGAGCGGATCGATGGGACGTGACCGGAGGCCGACGCGACGGGCCGCTTGCTTCAAATGAGGATCGTGAGATGACCAAACGTGCCGGATTCGTCGCCTTGATCGGAGAGCCGAATGCGGGCAAATCCACGCTGCTGAACCGGATGGTCGGGGCCAAGGTCTCGATCGTGACACATAAGGTGCAGACAACGCGTGCGCGCATCCGCGGTGTGGCGATGGCGGGCGACAGCCAGATCGTTTTCGTCGATACCCCGGGTCTTTTCCGCCCGCGCCGCCGGCTTGACCGGGCGATGGTGGCCGCCGCATGGTCGGGCGCGGCGGATTCGGATGTGGTGGTTCTGCTGATCGAGGCGCATCGCGGTCTGACCGAGGGTGTTCAGGCGATCCTGGACGGTCTGGCGGAGCGCGCGGAGGGGCGGCGGGTTGCCCTGGCGATCAACAAGATCGACCGGGTCAAGGCCGAGGTTCTGCTGGCCCTGACCGGAAAGATGAACGCAGCCTTCCCGTTTGAGAAGACCTTCCTGATCTCGGCGGAGAAGGGCCACGGCGTGGACGATCTGAAAGCGTGGCTTGCCGGGGCAATCCCCGAAGGCCCGTGGCTTTACCCCGAAGACCAGATCGCCGATTTGCCGATGCGGATGATCGCGGCGGAGATGACGCGGGAAAAGCTGACCCTGCGCCTGCATCAGGAACTGCCCTATCAGCTGACCGTCGAAACCGAGGCGTGGGATGAGCGCAAGGACGGGTCGGCGAAGATCGACCAGATCGTCTATGTCATGCGCGACGGGCACAAGGGTATCGTTCTGGGCAACAAGGGTGAGACGATCAAGGCCGTCTCGACCGCGGCGCGGGAGGAACTGGAGGCGTTTTTGGGCCGCCGGGTGCATCTGTTCCTGCAGGTCAAGGTACGGCCCGGATGGTTGGAAGAGGCGGAGCGATATTCCGAGATGGGGCTGGATTTCAAGGACGGGGCATGACCCCGCGCCTGACCGCGGAATTCTGGGTGCATGCCTATCTGGCGCGGCTGCGGCTGGCCGATATTCCGGCCTTCGTGACCGCCAGGGGGGATGCCACGGCGGGAACGGTTCTGATCAAGGTGAATACACTGGACGGTCAGGCGAAAGCGTTTCAGCGGTCCTTCGATCTGATGACCGGAGAGCGGGCCTGGATCGTTCTGGCGGAAGGTGCGGATGCCGAGGTCGAGGCCGCGCTTGCGCGTCAGCGGGGCTATGATCCGGATCTCTGGGTGATCGAGGTCGAGGACCGGGCGGGGCGGCATTTGCTGGACGAACCCGGACTGACCTAGCGCCTGGCGATCCTGGCCAGCCCATTCAGCACCACGCCCAGAACCAGCAGGACCACGGCGATGTAGAGGAGGTTCTGCGCGACCTGCGGCCAGCCGATCAGTGACGGGTCGAGAAACGGGTAGGGGTAGCGCCCTTCGGCAAGGCCGCGCAGCACGGCGTATCCGGTATAAAGCGCAGGCCAGAGCAGCGGCAGCCAGAGATGGCGCAGGGCCGGCGGAGCTGCAGGCGCGAAGAAAAGCCACCACAGAAACGCAGCGGCAGGGACCGCGCTGTGCAGCCCGTGATCGGCGATCAACCCGATCCCGTCCGGCGACCAGAGATCGCTGAGAAGCAGGTGATAGACGCCGCCCACAAGAATCAGCGACACAACGAGGCTGTGCAGCCAGCCCGGGTGCCGGGAATGCCGGCCGCAGGCAAGTGCCGCGAAGCTTGCGGCGGCCAGAAGGTTCGTGAGTGTCGTGAAGTAGAGGGCCATGAGCCACAGCGTCTCCGCCCAGCCAAGGGCGAACCGGTCCCGAAGGTAGATTGTCTGCAACAACAGCGCCCCAAGGGCCATCAGCGCAAGGACGGCAGCCGTCGACCTGGCGGGTACGGATGTGCGATCAGCCATGGGGCAAGTCTGCCATGATCGCCCGGCAATGGACAACGGACCCGCGGCATGGAAAATGGCCGGTATGGAATGGCGCGACGAGGGCGTTTTGCTGGCGGTCCGACCGCATGGGGAACATGCCGCGATCATCGAGGTCTTCACCGCCGCCCAGGGGCGGCATGCCGGCGTGGTGCGTGGCGGCGCGTCGCGGAAAATGACGCCCGTGCTCCAGCCCGGCGCGCAACTGGACGTGACATGGCGCGCACGATTGCAGGATCATCTTGGGGCCTTCACGGTGGAGCCATTGCGTGGTCGTGCGGCGGGGGCGCTGTCTGACCGGCTGGCCTTGGCCGGCCTTGCGTCGATCTGCGCGCTCTTGTCCTTTACCCTGCCGGAACGGGAGCCTCACCCCGCGCTTTATGCGCGCTCGGTCGCCCTGCTGGACGGTCTGGGCGCGGAAAACTGGGCGCGGGCCTATCTGGATTGGGAGTTGGGGCTGCTGGAGGAGATGGGGTTTGCGCTGGACCTGAGATCCTGTGCGGTGACCGGTTCTTATGAAGATCTGGCCTATGTGTCCCCACGCACCGGGCGGGCGGTCAGCCGCGGGGCGGCGGGGGAGTGGGCGGACCGTTTGCTGCCCCTGCCGATCTGTCTTCTGGGGCAGGGCCCCGCCGAGCCGGGGGATATCGCCGATGGCCTGAACCTTAGTGGCTATTTTCTGGCCCATCATCTGGCCCTGTCGCTGGGGGAGAAGCCCCTGCCCGCCGCGCGGCAACGCCTGATCGATCTGATTGCGCGTCAGTCGGCGGGGTGACGGGTGAAGTCACGGGTCCTGTCTCGGCAAAATGGGTGCGGCGTGGCAAAGGCCACCGCATGGGCGCGGGATTATCCCGGATTATCGGCTTTGGGATAATTTGTCATCAGGTGAACTCCCGCTCGGGTCTCGCGACGACCCAGGCCTTCAGAAGCGGATCGGTCAATTGCCATCGGCCGTCCCAATTGTCGATCAAATGACGCTGCGCCAGAGCTTTCTGGGCCTTTTGCCGTTGCGAGGCAGTCAGGCTTTCTCCGGTCAGCTTTTGCAGGAAGTCATGGCCGGTCTGGCCCGTCGGCTGGGCGATCTCCTCGGCCAACAGCCGCAGCATCGCGCGCTGTGCCGGGGCAAGCTCCAGCCACATTCGGTCATAGCCTCCGGTTTCGGCCATTTGCTGCGCGACCTGGCGGCGGGCGGCCGCATCGTCGAAGCCGTTAAGCGGCAGGGCATTCAGCCAGATCTGAAACATCAGCGGATTGCGGTCAAAATCGTGAAAGGCGGCGCGCGCGGTGTCGATCGCGATGGTTCCGCGATAGGTGTCGTGGAACGCGCGCAACTGCTGGGTCACGAAGTCATCGGGCAGCGGCGGCAGGGTGATCTCGGTCGCGAAGTTGAAAAACGGGGCATCGCGCTGCGAAAAAACCCGCTTCAATCCGCTCTGCGATGAGCCGGTGAACACCACGGACAGGCCGGTCTTGCGCTTGTCCAGCGCAGTGCGCAGCGCGGCCATGATCGCGGTGGCCTCCGGCGCGTAAAGGATCTCCTGAAACTCATCAAACAACAGGATCGCCGGGCGCGTCTCATTCGAGAGCTTCTCGCAATACTGATCCAGAAGCAGGAGATGATCTTCAGGCGCCTTGCCCTTCAGATCCGACAGGTCGATCTCGATCTCCCCCCGTCTTGTCGGATCCCTCAGGCGCAACTTGGGTGACAGCGCCAGCGTGCCGCGCGCCAGACGTTTGGCGATGGGCTCCGCCCGGAGTGCCTGATCCAGCTCATAAAGCAGGATCGCAAGCGGGGACGTGGGCATTTGCCAGAAGGATGCATAGGCGACCTGATGGCCGTACATCTCGGCCCTCGGGGCAAGATCGTATTGCAGGAACTGGGTCTTGCCGATCCGGCGCGGCCCGAACAGAGAGATCGCCTGAACCGGGCCGCTCACCAGCATGGTGAACACGGTATCAAGGAAATCGGAGCGGGAATAATGCCAGTGAGCTTTGGTCATTATCCCTCTTTATCACGTTTCCGATATTTATCCAAACAGGGATAATGGCGGATAATCCGACACTGGACTGCCGGGCGGCCCCGCCGCCCGAACATCGCGGCGAGGGCCGGCCGCCGAGGGCACGCGCGACCCCGGTGCCTAGCCCAGAAGCCGCCGCGCGATGACCTGCGCCTGGATCTCGGCCGCACCTTCGAAGATGTTCAGGATCCGCGCGTCGCAGAGGATGCGCGAGATCTTGTATTCCAGTGCGAAGCCGTTGCCGCCATGGATTTGCAGCGCGTTATCCGCCGCGGCCCAGGCCACGCGGGCGCCAAGCAGCTTGGCCATTCCCGCCTCCAGATCGCACCGGCGGCCATGGTCCTTCTCGTCGGCGGAGAAATAGGTAAGTTGCCGGGCCACCATGATTTCCACGGCCATCATCGCGAGTTTGGAGGCGACACGGGGGAACGCGATCAGCGATTTTCCGAATTGCTTGCGGTCCTGCGCGTATTGCAGGCCGACATCCAGCGCCGACTGGGCCACGCCGATGGCGCGCGCTGCGGTCTGGATGCGGGCACTTTCGAAGGTTTCCATCAGATGTTTGAAACCCTGGCCCTCGACGCCGCCCAAAAGGTTCTCTCCTTTCACGCGGAAATTGTCGAAGCCAAGCTCGTACTCCTTCATGCCGCGATAGCCCAGAACCTCGATCTCGCCGCCGGTCATGCCCTCCGTCGGGAAAGGATTGGCATCGTCGCCCGGCTCTTTTTCCGCGAGAAACATGCTGAGGCCCTTGTAATTGCTGGTCTCCGGGTCGGTTCGGGCCAGCAGCGTCATTACATGGGTGCGTGCGGCGTGGGTGATCCATGTCTTGTTGCCGGTAATCCGGTAATCCTCGCCGTCCTTCACCGCGCGGGTGCGCAGGCTGCCCAGATCGGAGCCGGTGTTGGGCTCGGTGAAGACCGCCGTGGGCAGGGTCTCGGCCGATGCAATCCGGGGCAGCCATTTCTGCTTCTGTTCATCGGTGCCGCCGGTCAGAATCAGCTCGGCCGCGATTTCCGAGCGGGTGCCGAGTGAGCCCACGCCGATATAGCCGCGAGAGAGTTCTTCGGACACCACGCACATCGACGCTTTCGACAGCCCGAAGCCGCCGTATTCCTCCGGGATGGTCAGGCCGAAGACGCCCATTTCGGCCAGTTCCCCGATCACCGTCATCGGGATCAGCTCATCCTTCAGATGCCAGTCATGGGCGAAGGGTTCGACTTTCTCCACCGCATAGCGGCGGAACTGCGCGCGGATCATCTCCAACTCGTCGTCGAGACCCGTCGCGCCAATGGTGATATCTGCCGTCCGTTCCTGCATCAGTGCCACCAGCCGAAGCCGCGCCGCCTGCGTGTTGCCCGACTGGCACAGCGTCATGACGGCGGGAGCCATCATGCCGCGCTGGTCGTCCTGGCTGAGTCCGAGATCCTGCATCCGCAGGATCTCGCCCTGGCTCATGGGGATGCCGCCATAGATCTGCCAGAGATACTCGCCGAAGGCGATCTGATGGAGCAGCGCCTCGGTCTCGCCGAACCGCCCCTCGGCCTGCAGGCGCTCGGCCCAGTTCTGCATCTGGCGAAGTGATTCCACGTAGGTGGCCAGCCATGCCAACCCATGGGCCGCGGTCTGGTTCTGTTCCAGCGCGGGGGCGGAGAGTCTGCCGTCTTCGCTGACCATGGCGCGGACGCGGTCCGTAGCGGTTGCCAGCAGCGCCTCCACCGGCGGCACGGCCGCGCCGGTCAGCGCCAGCAGATCGGGCAAAATCGCGCTTTCAGGGCTGTCACTCTGCATAGGCTGTCCATCATGGGGCATGGGCGCTCTCCTGTCATCACGGGTCTGGACCGGAATTAGGGATTTTGCAGGTGCAGCGCAAGAAAAATACAACAATCGTTGCGCAAGAGACCGAAAATGTCTCACTTGTTTTGCAGTGCAGCGGCGCTATAGGAAAGGCGCGAGGGGAACCCGGCCATGGAAGACACGCTGAACCTGATGCCGCTTTGGGCCTTTTTCGCGGCATTGGCGGTCACGTTTCTGGCCGGCTTCGTCAAGGGTGCGGTGGGGTTTGCGCTGCCGCTGATCATGATCTCGGGGCTCAGCCTGTTTCTGGAGCCGCAACTGGCCATCGCCGGCATTCTGCTGCCGGTCGTGTTATCGAACTTCCTGCAAGCGGGCCGCTTCGGCCTCGCGCAGATCCGGGCGGTGGTGATTGAATACTGGCGCTACATTCTGATCGTCTGCGTCATGATCCTGTTCGTGTCGCAATTCGTCACGGTCATCCCGGCGCAGGTATTCTATCTGATCCTGGGCGTGCCGGTGGTGATCCTGTCGCTGATCCAGCTTTTCGGGGTGCGGTTTCATGTGCCCCCCGCGCGGCGGCGGATCGCGGAATGGGGCATAGGGGCCTTTGCCGGCGGGCTTGGCGGGCTTACGGGAACCTGGGGCCCGCCGACGGTGCTGTACCTGATCGCGCTTGAGACACCCAAGGCGAAACAGATGCTCGTGCAGGGGGTGGTCTATGGCCTGGGCTCGGTAAGCCTGCTGATCGGGCATCTGCAATCGGGGGTGTTGAACACGGTCACCGCGCCGTTTTCGGCCGCCCTGCTGATCCCGGCCTTTCTGGGCATGCAGGTGGGTTTCTGGCTGAGCGACCGGCTGGACGCGGAGGTGTTTCGCAAGATCACGCTGATCGTGCTGGTGGTGGCGGGCGCAAATCTGGTCCGCCGGGGTCTGATGGGTTAGCGGATTTCCGAACGTCTCGCCCAAACCGTTCAAGTCCGGGGTAATCGATGCCTTTCAGGATGCGGCCTAAACGGTTCTCCCGGAAGCTGCTGATCGCATTGATCGATGCCGCTGATACCAGCTGACGGTTAATGGCTTCGGAAGCTCGCAAAACCGTCACTGAGTGCCACAGTCTAGGGTAGTGGGCGGTGGCCCTGAGACGAGCAGAATGCTGTCTTCACGCAGGTCTGGGCATATCCCCGCCGCCTCCGGTATCCCGGGCAGCGGGTCGGATGAGCCTTAGCCGATGGCGGCGGCTTTCACGTCCTCGTCGATGAACGGCACGTATTGCGCGAAATTGTCGGCAAACATCTGCACCAGCTTGGCGGCCTGGGCGTCGTACTCCTCGTTCACCGACCAGGTGCGGCGCGGGTCGAGCAGAACTTCGGCCACGCCCGGCGCCTCCACGGGCACCTCGAAGCCGAAATTCGGATCGCGGCGGAACGCGCCCTTGTTCAGCGTGCCGTCCAGCGCCGCGGCGAGCAAGGCCCGTGTCGCGCGGATCGGCATGCGGGCACCGGTTCCGTAGGCGCCGCCGGTCCAGCCGGTATTGACGAGCCAGCAGGTCGCGGCGTGGCGGTCGATCTTTTCACGCAGAAGATTGCCATAGACTTCGGGCCGGCGCGGCATGAAGGGCGCGCCGAAACAGGTCGAGAAGGTCGGCTCCGGCTCCGTCACGCCACGCTCGGTGCCGGCCACCTTTGAGGTGAAGCCGCTCAGGAAGTGGTACATTGCCTGCGCCGGCGTCAGCCGGGCGATGGGCGGCAACACACCGAAGGCATCGCAGGTCAGCATGATGATGTTGCTGGGATGCCCGGCGCGTGCGGTCTCGCTTGCATTCGAGATGTAATGCAACGGGTAGGCACAGCGCGTATTGGCCGTCAGGCTATCATCCTCGAAATCCAGATCGAACGTGTCGGGGTCGAAGACCATGTTTTCGATCACCGTGCCGAACTTGCCGGTGGTGGCATAGATCTCGGGCTCGGCTGTCGGGCTGAGGTTGATGGTCTTGGCGTAGCAGCCGCCCTCGAAGTTGAAGATGCCGTTCTCGGACCAGCCGTGTTCGTCATCGCCGATCAAAACCCGGCCCGGATCGGCGCTCAGCGTCGTTTTTCCGGTTCCGGACAGACCGAAGAAAACCGCCGAATCCCCGGGGTTGCCGATCGCATGATTGGCCGAGCAGTGCATTGCCATCACACCCTTGCCGGGCAGGATGTAGTTGAGCAGCGTGAACACAGATTTCTTGTTTTCGCCGGCATAGGCGGTGCCGCCGATGAGGATCAGTTTCTTCTCGAAATTCAAGGCGATAACCGTTTCGCTGCGGCATCCGTGGCGGTTCGGGTCGGCCTGAAACCCGGGGCAGTTCAGGATCGTGAACTCCGGAACGAAACGGGCAAGCTCCTCGGCTTCAGGGCGGCGCAGCATATGGCGGATGAACAGCCCGTGCCACGCCAGTTCGGTCACCAGACGCACATCCAGCCGATGATCCGGGTCGGCGCCGCCGTAGAGATCCTGGACGAAATAGTCGCGGCCCTGCATGTGCCTGAGCATGTCGGCGTGAAGTCGGTCGAAGGCCGCAGGTTCCATCGGGGCGTTGTTGTCCCACCAGATCGTGTCTTCGACCGATGCACTGCGCACCACGAATTTGTCGTTCGGGGACCGGCCCGTGTGCTTGCCCGTGGTCACCAGCAACGCCCCACCCTGGCCCAGCGTGCCCTCGGCGCGTTTCAGCGCCTCTTCGATCAGGGCGGGTTCCAGCAGGTTGTAATAGACGGTGCCTAGCCCTGTGATGCCTTGCTGGTCCAGCGTCTGGGCTGGGTTCACGCGCCCGATTTTCATATGCAAGCTCCTTGTCCGGATTGGTCCGGTCCTAGGGTGGAAATCCCGTCGGTGAGTGCGTCAGCCCACCGGTGCGTGGCCCATATAACATGACGATTTTGGCGGTGAACAGGACAGAGCCGCACAGTTAGCGCAACCAAAGCGAAACATTTTTGCACCATTAGGGCGGCTTTAACGCCGAAAAGGTCTGAATAGAAGCGCGCCGCCCACGCGATTCGCAAGTTAGAGATTGATTCTAAAGCGCGAAAACCGGAGAATGAGGAAAAAATAAGGCAACCGAGCAGTATAAGGATGACAGCATGTCACGGATCGCGCTTGTCGATGACGACAGGAATATCCTGACCTCCGTTTCCATGACCCTTGAGGCAGAGGGTTTCGAGGTCGAAACATACAATGATGGCCAGAGCGCGCTGGATGCGTTCACCCGGCGGATGCCGGAGCTTGCCGTTCTGGATATCAAGATGCCGCGTATGGACGGGATGGATCTGTTGCAGCGCTTGCGGCAGAAATCCAAGGTTCCGGTCATTTTTCTCACCTCCAAGGATGATGAGATCGATGAACTGATGGGCTTGCGCATGGGCGCGGACGACTATGTGAAGAAGCCTTTTTCACAGCGTTTGCTGGTCGAGCGGATCCGCTCGATCCTGCGCCGGCAGGAAGCGATCGCATCGGACGCGACCGACACGCCCGAGGAAAGCCAGGTGCTGGTTCGCGGACAATTGTCGATGGATCCGCTGCGCCATGCGGTTACCTGGAAAGGCAACGATGTCTCGCTGACCGTGACCGAATTTCTGCTGCTGCAGGCATTGGCGCAGCGGCCGGGTTTCGTGAAATCCCGCGATCAGCTCATGGATGTGGCCTATGACGAGCAGGTCTATGTCGATGACCGGACCATCGACAGCCATATCAAGCGGCTGCGCAAGAAGATGCGGCAGGCGGATGACGAGTTTTCCGCAATCGAGACGCTCTATGGCATCGGCTATCGCTACAACGAAGAGTAGATGACCCTGGCTTCGGATCTTTCCATGACCAACAGGCGCGCCCGGGACAGGGCGGATATCGTGCTTGGGGAGGACTGGGATCGGCCGCAGGGTGCGGTCGAATCCGAATTGCGCGCAGCGCGGCAGCGGCGCGGCATGTTCTCGCTCAAGCGGTCGCCTCTGGCGCGCAAGATCATTGTCTTCAACCTGCTGGCCATCGTGGTGCTGGTCGCGGGCGTACTCTATCTGAACCCGTTTCGCGACAGCCTTGTCCTGCAACGCGAACGCGGGCTGGCGATCGAGGCGCAGTTGATCGCCGATGTGTTCGAGGCGAGCCTGCCCCGAAATGCGCCCGCCGACCTGATCACCGGCGACGGCATCAACCCCGAGGAGGTCCTGAGCCGCATCGGCCTGACCGAAGGCGTGGATGTCTTTGTATATGCGTCCTCCGGGGTTCTGGTCGCCTCCACCGACACGGTTGCGCGTAACCCCGTACGCCCGGTGCAGGGCCTTGATGATGACCGGCCTCCGCGAACGCTGCTCATCACCGACTTCCTCAATACTGTCTGGGACGGTATCGCCGCGCTTCTGTCCAACGAGAACGAACCCGCGGTTCCACCGGATGAAGAGCAACTGGCCCGCGCGCTTATCGATTACGCGCTGAACGGCGGCACCGTGATGCGGCGCGGGGTGGAGACCACCGGCACTGTCTATACCGCGGCCACCCCGATCGAGGGCAGCAACGGCATGATCGGTGTGGTCGCTGTAACCACGGCCGCGGGCGAGATCGACCAGCTCGTGCGTGCAGAACGCGAACAGCTTCTGCAGATGTTCGTGATCGCGCTGCTGGTCTCGATCGGTCTCAGCCTGGTTCTGGCCTCGACCATCGCCAATCCGCTGTCGGATCTCTCCGCCGCCGCCGAGCTTGGCCGGGACAAGAACGCCCGCAAGATGAGCCCCACTCGCGTTCGCATCCCCGACCTGACCGGGCGGCCGGACGAGATCGGGCGGCTGTCGGGGGCGCTTCGCGGAATGGTCGGCGCCCTCTATGACCGGATCGATTCAAACGAGCAATTCGCGGCCGACGTCTCACACGAGATCAAGAACCCTCTCGCGTCGCTGCAATCGGCCGTCGGCACCATGCGGCTTGCCAAGACGGAAGATCAGCGCAACCGCTTGCTGGAAGTCATCGAACATGACGTGAAACGACTGGATCGGCTGGTGTCCGATATCTCGAATGCATCCCGGCTCGACAGCGACCTGGTCAAGGAGGAGGAAGAGGAGTTCGACCTGATCCGCATGCTGGACAGCCTGAGCGGCTATCACGGCGAAGAAGCGGAGAAGTCCGGCGTGGACTTCATTGCCGATCTGCCTCCGGAACCGATCCTCATCAATGGTCTGGAGGGGCGTCTGGCGCAGGTGTTCGTCAATCTGATCACCAATGCGATCTCCTTCTGTCAGCCGGGCGACGCGGTCCGTATCTGGGCGCGCAAACGCCAAAACCGTGTGCTGATCGTTGTCGAGGACACCGGCCCCGGCATCCCCGAAGAGGCGCTGACCAAGGTGTTCAACCGGTTCTATTCGGAACGCCCGGTGCAGCAGTTCGGCGATCACTCCGGGCTTGGCCTTGCGATTTCCAAGCAGATTGTCGAGGCGCATGGCGGGGTGATCTGGGCGGAGAACATCCGCCCGACCGAAGCCGACGTGACCTCCGAACCGCTTGGTGCGCGTTTCGTGGTCGGCCTGCCGGTCTGACGCGATGGATCAGGACGCGGCCGTTCTTGTCCGTGCTCTGGAAACCTGCGGCACCGCGTTCGAGGATCACCTGCATTGCCATGGGACTGCCGTTAGCCTGCAAGGGCAGGGCGTGCTGCTGCTCGGCCCGTCGGGGAGCGGCAAATCGGCTCTCGCGCTGATGCTGATGGCCCATGGCGCGGACCTTATCGCGGATGACGGTGTGTGGGTTTCGGTGCGCGACGGGACCCTGATGCTGAGCGCGCCGCCCGAGGCGCCCGCGATGATCGAGGCGCGGCATGTGGGCCTTCTCTCCGCGGGCCTCGCCCGGGCTCCGGTCCCCTTGCGGCTGGCCGTGGACCTTGGCCGCGACGACAATCGGCGCCTGCCGCCGCGACGGAAGGTCGCTTGGGCCGGTGCCAGCGCGGAGTTGATCCATGGCGCCGGTCAGCCCACGCTCTGGGCGGTGCTGATCCAGTATCTGCGCGGCGGACGCGTGGCTTGAGCCCCCGGCACCCTTGGTGGAGAACCCGATGCCTGAGCCAGACAGATCCCGACAGGAAGACGGTGCCCTGACCGCCATGGCGGAGGAAGCCGCGCGGGTCGTCTTTGTCTCCGGTCCGTCCGGAGCAGGCCGGTCCACGGCCATCCGCGCGCTGGAGGATCTGGGCTTCGAGGCGATCGACAATCTCCCGCTCAGCCTCCTGCCGCGGCTGCTGGAGGGCCCGCCGATCACCCGCCCGCTGGCGCTTGGCACGGATCCCAGAAATCGCGATTTCAGCGCACAGGCCCTGATCGCCGCGGTCGACAGGCTTGCCGCCGATCCCGAAATCCTCGCCGACCTGGTCTTTCTCGATTGTGCCGCCGAGGTTTTGGAGCGCCGCTACTCCGAAACCCGGCGTCGCCACCCGCTGGCGCCGGAAGACCAGCCGATGCTCGGCATCCGGCTGGAGCAGGATCTGTTGGCCCCGGTGCGGGCCCGCGCCGGTATTCTGATCGACACATCCGAGATGACGCCCCATGACCTGCGCGCCGAGATCAACCGCTGGTTTGCCTCGGGCGGGCAGCAGAAGCTGGCGCTATCGGTTCAGTCATTCTCCTACAAGCGCGGGCTGCCCACCGGTGCCGATCTGGTTTTCGACTGCCGGTTCCTGCGCAACCCCTACTGGCGGGACGATCTGCGCGCACTGGATGGCCGCGACCCTGCGGTGGCGGCTTACATCGCCGACGATCCCCGGTTTCCGGCCTTCGCCGATCAGGTGACGCAGTTGATCGAAACGCTACTGCCCGCCTATCGTGACGAGGGCAAAAGTCATCTGAATGTGGCCTTCGGTTGTACCGGGGGGCAACACCGGTCGGTCGCAATGGCCGAAAACCTGGCCGCCCATCTTGCGCGTGCCGGATGGCAGGTGTCTAAAAGACATCGGGAACTGGAGAGGCGTGGCGTAATCCAGACGCCGTAAGCCGGAAAGCACAAGAGTTGATCGGTATCGTTATCGTTGCACATGGAGGCCTGGCGCGGGAGCTTTTGAACGCGACCGAGCATGTTGTCGGCCAGCAGGCAGCGGTAATCGCGATCCCGGTCGGTGCCGATGACGACCGGGCCGCGCGGATGTTCGAGATCTGCGAAGCCGCGGATCAGGTCGATACCGGGGATGGCGTGGTCGTGGTGACCGATATGTATGGCGGATCGCCCTCCAACCTGTCGCTGAAGGCCTGCCGGCCACAGAACCGCAAGATCCTGACTGGTGTGAACCTGCCGATGTTGATCAAGCTGGCGAAGTCCCGGCATCTGCCCGTCGAGATCGCAGTCGACCGCGCGGCCGAGGCCGGACGGCGCTACATCGACAGCTTCGATGGTGCCCCTGAATGAGCGACCCGGTCATCCGCGATCTGAAGATCGTGAACATCAAGGGGCTGCACGCCCGCGCCTCGGCCAGATTCGTCGAAGTCGTCGAGGAATTTGACGCCAAGGCGACCGTTAGGCGGGATGGGCTAAGTGCTGCCGGGGACTCGATTATGGGCCTTTTGATGTTGGCAGCCTCTCAAGGAACCTCTATTGAGGTTGAAACATGTGGCACGGATGCCGAGGCCTTGGCCGATGCATTGGAAGCCCTGGTGGCCGACAAGTTTGGCGAAGGCAACTGACCCCGTGCCGAGGGAAGCCCGAGGGGACAGGGTGCGTTGACCGATATCACCACGCCCAGTGTGAAACCCAGAAATCGGCAGGTTGGCCGGCGCTCTTCCATTGTGTACGACCACCGCACGCTGACCTATGCCAATTCCTTTGACAGCGCTCTGACGCGGCATTCCATCAAGGCCATCGAATGGATGACCGGAAAGCTGACGATCATGCGCCGCGTGCGCGAGTTCGAGCGTCTCGGTGCCCCGTCCGGTCAGGCCTTCTGGCCCGCGACGATGAAGGCCATGGGGATAGAATTGCAGACCCCGCAGGCGCAGCTTGACCGCATCCCTTCGGCGGGTCCGGTCGTGTTTGTCGCCAACCATCCTCACGGGCTTGTCGATGGCATGATTCTGGCCGACCTGATCGGGCGGCGGCGTGACGATTATCGGATTCTCAGCCGCTCCATTCTCACAGGGATCGACGACAGCGCGGCCAGCTACATGATCCCGGTCCCGTTCCCGCATCAGCCGGATGCGCAGAAGATGATGATCGAGATGCGTGCGCAGGCCATGGACCATCTGGAGCACAAAGGGTTGATCGCGCTGTTCCCCTCCGGCGTGGTGGCGGCCTCGAAAACCATGATGGGCCCCGCGATCGAGGCGGAATGGAACGTGTTCACCGCCAAGATGATCCGCAAATCCGGAGCCACGATCGTGCCCTGTTTCTTCCAGGGGTCCAATTCACGCTGGTATCAGATCGCCAACCGGATTTCCCCGGTATTGCGGCAGGGCATGCTGATCCATGAAGTCGTGCACGCATTCGACAAGCCGCAGGCCCCGATCATCGGCAACCCGATACCGCCTGCGGATTGGGAAACGCGGATCGGAAACCCGCGCCAGTTCATGGCGTGGCTGCGCGCCAGGACGCTGTCGCTGAAAGAGAACCCCGATCAGGCGTAATCTGCGCCGGGCACCGCAGGTTTCGCGCCAACGCTGCGAACCGGCTTCCGCCCGCATTCACCGTGTCGGGACGGGCGTGTCGCCACGGTAGTCGTAGAACCCGCGCTCGGTCTTGCGGCCAAGCCAACCGGCCTCGACATATTTGGTGAGCAGCGGGCAGGGCCGGTATTTCGTGTCCGCCAGCCCGTCGTGAAGGACGTTCATGATTGCCAGACAGGTATCCAGACCGATGAAATCCGCAAGCTCCAGCGGCCCCATCGGATGGTTGGCTCCCAGTTTCAGCGATTCGTCGATTGAGCGGACATTACCGACGCCTTCATAGAGCGTGTAGACCGCTTCGTTGATCATCGGCATCAGGATCCGGTTGACGATGAAGGCGGGGAAATCCTCCGCCGTGGCGGCGGTCTTGCCCAGCTTATCGACCACCGCCTTGCAGGCGGCGAACGTCGCCTCGTCGGTGGCGATGCCGCGGATCAGTTCGACCAGTTGCATGACCGGCACCGGGTTCATGAAGTGAAAGCCCATGAACTTCTCGGGTCTGTCGGTGCGGCTGGCCAGCCGAGTGATCGAGATCGAGGATGTGTTTGACGTGAGGATCGTTTCGGGTTTCAGGTGCGGCAAAAGATCTTCGAAGATCGCCTGCTTGACGGTCTCTCGTTCCGTGGCGGCTTCGATAATCAGATCTGACGGCCCCAGTTCGGTCAGAACCAGCGTCGTGGAAATCCGCGCCATGGCGGACTGTTTTTCTTCATCGCTGATTTTTCCGCGACTGACCTGGCGTTCCAGATTGCGGTCTATCAGGGCCAAGGCCTTGTCGAGCATATCCTGGGAAATATCATTCAGAACAACGTCATAGCCCGCAAGCGCACAGACATGGGCGATGCCGTTGCCCATTTGTCCCGCGCCGACGATACCGATCTTCTGAATGTCCATGCCTGGCATCCTTTCCGCGTCCGATTTCCGCCGCACCATAGGCCTCGTTCGCGCCTGCGCACAAGGGCCCTGAACCGTGATGGATTCTGCGAAAAAGCTCCTCAATTTTGCCGTTTAGCCCTTTGGAAACGGCTCCGCGCGAGATTGGGCTCGGGTGAGTCGAAACAAGGTGGGAGCCAAGCGATGAGCTTTGCACAACCGGGGCATGGGCCCCTTGAATATCAGCCGGTACAGTATCCCGGCTCGCAAATGATGTTTCGCGGTCCGGCGCAGGATCTGAGCGGACCATACATACTCTGTCTCGGTGCGTCGGAGACCTATGGAAAGTTCGTCAGTGCGCCCTTTCCCGAGCAACTGGGCGATCGGCTGGATCGCCCTGTGGTGAATATGGGGGCGATGAATGGCGGGCTTGATCTGATCCTGAATGACAAGGCGATCGCCGGGGCTATCGAAGGGGCCGACGCGGTGGTGCTGCAAATCACCGGGGCCCAGAACATGACCAACCGGTTCTATCAGGTGCATCCGCGCCGCAATGACAGGTTCCTGAAAGCCTCCAGCCTGCTGCAGACTATTTATCGGGACGTCGATTTTACCGAGTTTCATTTCACGCGGCACATGCTGTCGACCTTGCAGGTGCTGTCAAGGGACCGGTTCCGGATCGTGGTGGACGAACTGCAACAGGCCTGGCTTGCCCGAATGCGCCAGCTGATGGGGCGGATCAAGGTGCCCGTGCATCTGCTCTGGATCGCCGATCATACCCCTGAGCAGGAGCCGAGGGAGAATGCATTGGGCAGCGACCCGCTGTTCATCACCGCGGACATGCTGGAGGAGGTGGCTGCGGAGGCCGCGTCGCTCAGTCTGGCGGTCACAGCGGAGGCGGAGCGGCAGACGCCGACCCGCGGCATGTTCTTCGCGCTCCGGGAGGAGGCGGCGGCCAGGGTGCTGCCGGGCCCGATGGTTCACGCCCGCGCGGCGGAGGAACTGGCGCAACGTCTTGCCGGATGACAAAAAGCCCGCCGGTCGGACCGACGGGCTTTTTCAGCGTGAAACGATGGCCCCGGGGTCAGCCGAGTTTTTCGGTCAGCTCGGGCACGGCGTCGAAAAGATCCGCAACAAGGCCGTAATCGGCGACCTGGAAAATCGGCGCTTCCTCGTCCTTGTTGATCGCAACGATGACCTTGCTGTCTTTCATGCCGGCAAGGTGCTGAATCGCGCCTGAAATGCCAACGGCGATGTAAAGATCCGGGGCCACGACCTTGCCGGTCTGTCCCACCTGCCAGTCATTCGGAGCGTAGCCGCTGTCGACCGCCGCGCGGGAGGCCCCGACCGCGGCGCCCAGCTTGTCGGCCAGACCTTCGATGATCGCGAACTGCTCTTCAGAGCCCACGCCGCGCCCGCCGGAGACGACGATGCCGGCGGAGGTCAGTTCGGGCCGATCGGAGGCCGCGACCTTGTCTTCCACCCAGGAGGAGAGGCCGGGATCGCCCGCGGCGCCGATCATCTCCACCGGAGCGGCGCCGCCGGTGGGCGCCGCATCGAAGGTAGAGGTCCGGAAGGTGATGACCTTCGTGGCGTCGGAGGATTTCACTGTCTGGACCGCGTTGCCCGCATAGACCGGGCGCTCGAACGTATCGGCATCGACCACGGCGGTCGCGTCGGAGATCACCATCACGTCGAGCAGCGCCGCAACGCGCGGCATGATGTTTTTCGCATCCGTCGTCGCGGGTGCGGTGATGTGGGTGTAGTCGCCCGCAAGGCTGACGATCAGATCGGCGACCGGCTCGGCCAGGCGGTGGCCGTAAAGCGGGTCTTCGGCGCAGAGCACCTTGGCCACACCGTCGATGGTGCTGGCCTCTTCCGAGGCGGCTTTGGCCGATGCGCCGACGCACAGCAGGGTCACATCGCCAAGCGCTTTCGCGGCAGTCACGGCCTTGGCGGTGGCATCCATCGCCAGCGCGCCGTCGGTCACTTCGGCAAGAACCAGAACAGCCATCAGATCACCCCCGCTTCGTCTTTGAGTTTCGCAATCAGTTCGTCAACCGAACCGACCATCACCCCGGCCTTGCGGCTTTCGGGCTCGGCGGTTTTCAGGATCTCCAGCCGGGGTGTGACATCGACGCCGTAATCGGCGGCCGTCTTTTCATCCAGCGGTTTCTTCTTGGCTTTCATGATGTTCGGCAGGCTGGCATAGCGCGGCTCGTTCAGGCGCAGGTCGACCGTGACGATGGCGGGCATCTTCACGTCGATGGTCTGCAAACCGCCATCGACCTCACGGGTGACTTTCGCGCTGTCGCCGTCGATCTCGATGCCCGACGCGAATGTGGCCTGAGACCAGCCCAGAATGGCGGCAAGCATCTGGCCGGTGGCGTTCATGTCGTTGTCGATGGCCTGTTTGCCGGCCAGAACCAGCCCGGGCTGTTCCTCGTCGATCACGGCTTTCAGGATTTTCGCGACCGCCAGCGGCTCGATATCCTGGTGAACATCGTCGGCGGCGATAACCAGAATGGCCCGGTCGGCGCCCATGGCCAGCGCGGTGCGCAGGGTTTCCTGCGCCTGTTTGACACCGATCGATACAGCGACGACCTCTTCCGCCTTGCCGGCTTCGCGCAGGCGGATGGCCTCTTCCACGGCGATCTCGTCAAATGGGTTCATCGACATTTTGACATTGGCGAGATCGACCCCGGACCCGTCCGCCTTCACACGGACCTTCACGTTGTAGTCAATCACGCGCTTCACAGGCACCAACACCTTCATCTGCACGTCACTCCTGTTCTTGCACCGGGCGGAATGGCCCAGACACATCCTTCATTCCCGAGGTTTGTTATCGTTCTTGGGCAGGTGAAAACAGTCCAAAATCGACGCAGGAGAGATTTGCGACGCCGCGTTACGTTGCTCTGATGTTACGTCAACTGCCGGCGGCGTGGGCCAGCTCGACCAGAACGGCGGCGTAAATCACGCCCGACGCCACCAGAACGAAGACGTGCCAGATTGTGTTGTGAAAGGGCAGGTTTTCCCACACGTGGAAGACGACACCGGCGGTATAGGTCAACCCGCCGATCAGCAGGAGGATCAGCCCGGCCTGACTGAGACCCGCGAGGATCGGCCCGCCAAAGGCGACCCCGGCCCAGCCCAGGCCCAGGTAAAGCGCCAGGGCGAGGTAGCGGTGGCGCCGGGCGCTGAACAGGATGATAGAGGCACCGGCCAGCGCCACGCCCCATATGCCCGCCAGAAACCACCCGGCATGGGCCCCGGTCAACACAAGCACCGGGGTGTAGGTTCCTGCGATCTTGAGATAGATCGCGGACTGGTCGATGCGGCGCAGCCGATCCTGCCAGCTTGGCGTCAGGATCATGTTGTAAAGCGCCGAGCAAAGCAGCATCGCGATCAGGCAGACGCTGTAGATAGCCGTGGCCGTGATGATCGTGGCGTCACCAATCCAGACGGCGGCCAGTGTGATCATCACCGGACCGCCGATCATCGCCGCCGACAGTCCCGACACATGCACCACCGCGTCCGACACATATTCGGCGCGGCTGTAGGCATCTGGCTGACGGCGTGGCAACATGGTGCGCCCTGATTTGTATATACCTTTAGAGTATATCAGAATTCCCACTCGTCAATTGGCGATCCCGTAACGTTACCGCCGGAGCGGCAGGGTCGTGCCGTTCCGCCGAAACAGGAGAGAAGCGGTCAGAGGAAGGCGGTTATTGGGATAACCCGGGTAGTCTTCGGCGCGAAACGGGCTGCGGCGCAGGCCCCCTGATATTAGAGGCCTTCCGGCATCGATCTGGTGCCGGATGACAAGTGCCGCCGTGGCCGCGGCAGGATGGAGGACCCAAGGTCCTTGCGCCGTCAGACGGGATCACGGATTGTTTCGCAGGGAAAGAAAACCGGTCATGCCGGACGCCACAGTGTGCGATCTGGATGAGCGGACCCGCAGGTGAGCGAAACGGCGACCAACTGGCACCCCGATCGAGCTTCGGGAACCGGCATGACCGTGGCCGCCACCCGCCCCCGGGAAGACGGCATGCGCCGGTCCGCGCCTGGCCCGTCCGTGTGGTGCTGGCCCCGAGATGGCCGCCGCCCGTGTTCAGCGGTTAGCCCCCGGCACCCACAAGACATCGTCCTTGCCGTCGTTATTGGCTATACGTCCGGCGACGAAGAACCAGTCGGACAGGCGGTTGAGATATTTCACGCCCTCCGGATTGACCGACTCCATCGTTGCCAGTTCAACGCTGATGCGTTCTGCGCGGCGAGCCACGGTCCGGCAGACATGCAGATGCGCGGCCAGCGCAGACCCTCCCGGCAGGATGAAGCTGCGAAGCGGAGTCAGTTTCGCGTTCATCCCGTCGATTTCGGACTCGAGCCGCAACACCTGACTTTCGGCGATGCGAAGCGGCGGATACTCCCGGTCCGCGTCCTTTTCCATGCCGGGCGTGCACAGGTCGGCGCCCAGATCGAACAGATCGTTCTGAATGGCGGCTAGCCTGTCGTCCAGCTCGCCTTCGGCGGCCAGACGGGCCATGCCAAGCGTGGCGTTCAGCTCGTCCACCGTCCCGTAGGCTGCTACCCGCATGGAGTGCTTGGCCACGCGGGTGCCGTCGCCAAGGGCGGTTTCTCCGGCATCGCCGGTTTTTGTGTATATCTTGTTCAGAACGACCATCTGGTTCAGCCCCCTGCCTGACGACGGAAAAGCACGAAAACGAGGATGAGCAGCACCGCGACGAACTGCGCCAGCAACCGCCAGCGCATGAATTTATTGGCGTTCTTGCGGTTGTACTCGCCGCCTATGCGGAATGAGTTGATGCCCATCAGCAGCACCACCAGCACCCCGAAACAGGCCAGCGTCACGAGAATGAAAAGCGGGTCGGAAAGCATGGCACGTCCTTTTCGTTGATTGCGGGCGATGTAGCCGGTTTGTGGCCCCTGACTAGGCCTTGGCGACCATCCAGTCAAAAACCCGCTGCGGCAGGATGCGCCGGGCGATCTCGACTATCCAGGTCGCGGTGGTGATGAAGTAGCGCGCGCGGGGCCGTGGCGCTTCCAGTGCGTGGATCAGTTTCGCGGTCACGGCGGGCGGCTCCAACTGGAAAGTCGCCTTGCCGGTCGTCTCGTAAAGATGGCGCAGAAGCTGATCGCGATACAGATCCGCGATGGCGGAGGTCTCCCAGTCGATCCATTTCTCGAAGCCCGGGATCGAGTTCACCCGAAACTTCGAACTGACGGGCCCGGTATTCAGGGTCGACACATGGATCCCCGTGCCCCGCAATTCCAGCCGCAGCGTGTCGGTCAGCCCCTCGACGGCGTGTTTGGTGGCGGTATAGGCGCCCCGCCAGCGAAGCGGCACCCGCCCGAGCGCGGAGGAATGCTGAACGATGCGGCCATATCCCCCCTGCGCCCGCATCACGGCGACGGCGCGGCGGGTCAGATCGTGAAGCCCGAAGACATTTGTCTCGAATATCTCGCGCAGCGCGGCGGGCGGCACATCCTCCATCGCGCCCGGCAACCCGTAGCCTGCATTGTTGAAGAGTGCGTCCAGCGTTCCGCCCGTGCGGCGCAGAACCTCGGCCATACCCTCGGCGATACTCTCCGGGTCGGCCACATCCAGCGCGAAACTCTCCAGCCCCTCACCTTGCAGCCGCGCCACATCCCGGCTGTTGCGACAGGTCGCGAAAACGCGCCATCCGCGTGCGGCGAGCGTCCGAGCCGCGTCCTCTCCCAGCCCGGATGAACACCCGGTGATCAGGATGGATTTTGCCATGCAGTCCTCTTGCCCTGTGCATGTCGATGCCTAGGGCAGAGGCAGGGCAAGGGCAATGGTCAGGGTTGATCCGGGGACAGGAAGCGCCCGGCCATGTATCCGACGCGACCGGAATCCATGTGGCGGATCTGGACCCAGCCATTGGGCATCTCTTCGATAAGCTCGGCCTCCGTGCCGTATCCCAGCGCCATCAGAACGGGATTCTGCGTTGACGGACCTGCACGCATGTTCACGCGGCTTCCGGTAACATAGACCACCTCTTTCGCGGCGGGCGGTGCCGGGTTTGATTGCACCGGCATCGGGGTGATCGAGGCGATACTGACCATCTCCGGCGCATCGATCAGACCGGGATTGATGACGGCATCCACCTCGATCCGCTCGCCATTCGCGGTCTCTATGATCATCGCCGGCGCTGGCTCGCGCGCAGGTTCGGAAACGATCGGCACGTCCGTCGTGGTGCTGAGCGATGCGGTCATCAGCATCGGCTCAGCAGTCGCCGGTTCGTCTCCGGTCATTGCCGCAGGCACCAGCAGGCTCTGTGCCACGAGGTTCACGGACGCATCGGCCGCCGCGCTGTTCGCTGGCGTGTCGGCGGTCGGGCTGGCGGAGGCGCTGTCGTGCTGGTCGGCGGCGTCGAGAGCTTCCGGAAGAATGATCATTCCGGCGTAAAGTGTGGCGCATAACAATACAGTCAGGCGGATCATGGCAGTAATCCTCAAAAACGTTACTCATCAAATGACATCGGCATCTTATTGCCGGGTCACCGATTCTGATATGGAGGAAAAACGCCGTTTGGACGCTTTTGGTTCCTTTACGGGTGACCGGTCCTTGCGTATCAGGGGGATCAAATGAGCGAGCAGAACACGCCAGAAGACAAAAAAGACCTGACCGAGTCGCTCAGCCGGGCGATCGGCTCCCGATATCTGCAATACGCTCTCAGCACGATCATGCACCGGGCGCTGCCCGACGCGCGCGACGGGCTGAAGCCTGTCCATCGGCGGATTCTGTTCGCGATGCGGGAGTTGCGTCTGGCCTCCACCGGCGGCTTTCGCAAATCCGCGAAGATCAGTGGCGACGTTATGGGCAATTATCACCCGCACGGGGATGCGGCGATCTACGACGCGATGGCGCGTCTTGCACAGGATTTCACCATTCGCTATCCGCTGGTCGACGGGCAGGGGAACTTCGGCAATATCGACGGCGACAACCCCGCCGCCAGCCGGTACACCGAGGCACGCATGACCTCGATCGCCGAGGCCTTGCTGGAAGGGCTGGCGGAGAATGCAGTCGATTTCCGGGACAATTACGACGGAACTCTGCAGGAGCCCGTGGTGCTTCCCGCCGCGCTTCCGAACCTTCTGGCGAACGGTTCCTCCGGCATCGCCGTGGGGATGGCCACGAACATTCCGCCGCACAACCTGGACGAGCTGATCGAGGCCTGCCTGCATCTGATCAAGACCCCCGATGCCCGCGACGACACGCTTTTGAACTATGTCAAAGGGCCCGATTTTCCGACCGGAGGCGTGATCGTCGAGCCGGCCGAGAGCATGGCGGAGACCTACCGCACCGGGCGCGGCGCCTTCCGGCTGCGTGCGAAATGGGAGGTGGAGGATCTGGGCCGGGGTCAGTGGCAGATCGTTGTCACGGAAATTCCCTATCAGGTGCAGAAATCCAAGCTGATCGAGAAGCTGGCCGAACTGATCCAGACCAAGAAGATCCCGATCCTCGCCGATGTGCGGGACGAATCCGCCGATGATATCCGCATCGTTCTGGAACCGCGCGCCAAGACCGTGGATCGCGACCTGCTGATGGGCATGCTCTATCGCAACTCCGATCTGGAGACGCGCTTCAGTCTGAACATGAATGTGCTGATCGACGGGCAGACGCCCAAGGTCTGTTCGCTGAAAGAGGTGCTGCGCGCCTTCCTCGATCACCGCCGCAATGTATTGATCCGCCGGTCGGAACACCGCATGGAGAAGATCGACCACCGGCTGGAGGTGCTGGAAGGGTTCATCATCGCGTTTCTGAACCTCGACCGGGTGATCGACATCATCCGCTACGACGAGGATCCGAAGGCCGCGCTCATGCGGGAGGATTGGGGGCGTGACTTCGTGCGGGCAACTTCCGAAGCGGACTACGTGTCGCCGCCGACCGGCGAAGGGGAACTGAGCGAGGTGCAGGCCGAAGCGATCCTGAACATGCGCCTGCGCTCCCTGCGCCGGTTGGAGGAGATCGAACTGCTGCGCGAACAGGAAGCCCTGATGGAGGAACGCGCGGGCCTTGAGGATCTGCTGGAAAACGACACCATTCAGTGGTCCACGATCGCCGATCAGCTTCGCGAGACCCGCAAGCAGTTCGGCAAGACCACGGATTTCGGCGCCCGCCGCACCCAGTTCGCCGAAGCCGGCGAGGTCGAGGACGTGCCGCTGGAAGCAATGATCGAGCGGGAGCCGATCACCGTGGTCTGCTCCAAGATGGGCTGGATCCGCGCGATGAAGGGACATATCGACCTTGGCGCCGAGCTGAAGTTCCGCGACGGTGATGGCCCGCGCTTCGCGTTTCATGCGGAAACCACCGACAAGTTGCTATGTTTTGGAAACAACGGCAGATTTTACACGATTTCTGCCACAAATTTGCCTGGAGGCCGTGGGATGGGGGAGCCCGTCCGCCTGATGGTGGACATGCCCAATGAGGTCGAAATCGTGGATCTGTTCATTCATCAGCCTGACGGCAAACTGTTGGTCGCCTCTTCGGCGGGCGACGGGTTTGTCGTGCCCCAGGCCGATGTGGTGGCGCAGACCCGCGCAGGCAAACAGGTGCTGAATGTCAGGGGCGAAGTGACCGCGAAGGTCTGCAAGCCCCTCGCACCGGGCGACGATCATGTCGCCACCGTGGGAGAGAACCGCAAGGTTCTGGTTTTCGCGCTGGAGGAGCTGCCCGAGATGGGCCGTGGCAAAGGCGTGCGCCTGCAAAAGTACAAGGACGGGGGCCTGTCTGACGCCCGCGCCTTTGCTCTGTCCGAAGGTCTGAGCTGGTCCGATCCGGCCGGCCGCACCCGGACGGAGGCCGATTTGACCGAATGGACGGGCAAGCGCGCCAGCGCGGGCCGGATGGCCCCGCGCGGCTTTCCCCGGGATAATCGGTTTACGTAAAGGGACGCCATGTCGGCACTTAAGACGGAGTTTGCGGGAGACAGGGGCGACCTGTTTCAACTGGCGTTCAGGACCGGACTGCTGACAGTCGTCACATTCGGGCTTTACCGCTTCTGGCAGACCACCCGCTTCCGGCGCTGGTACTGGTCCTCGGTCCGCCCCGGCGGTACGCCGATGGAATATACCGGCACCGGTCAGGAAAAGCTGATCGGATTCCTTTTCGCGATCATCCTTCTGGCGATCTATCTGGCGCTGTTCAATGCCCTGGCCATGCTGGCCGCGATCTTCACGTCGCAGGGCGCGTCCGCCTTTCTGATCTACGGGTTGACGCTTGCGCCATTGTCGCTGATCCCGATCATCTTCGTGGCGCGTTACCGGGCGCGACGCTACATCCTGTCGCGCTCACGCTGGCGCGGTATCCGGTTCGCGATGTCGCCCGGGGCCTGGGGCTATGCATGGCGCGCCTGCCTCTACGGGCTTCTGGTACTTCTGTCCTTCGGGCTGCTGCTGCCGCTCAGGACCTTTCAGCTCGAAAAATACCTGACTGACCGAAGCTGGTTCGGCACCGCGCGTTTTACGCAGTTCGGCCATTTCGGGCAGCTTTACGGCCCGGTCATCCCGTTTCTGCTCTGCCTTTACGGTACCGTCGCTATGATGGTCTACGGCGTTCTCAACTCCAACTGGAGGCAGATCGGAACGGATCCGAACGGGATGCCGCTTTTTGATGTCTCGGGCACCACCTGGCCGTTTCTGGCGATCTATCCCGCCGGGCTTCTGATCCTTCTCTTCGCCGCTTATTACCGGGTCGCGTCCTTCCGGATCATGGCGTCGATGAAGACCCTTGGCGACGGGCTGGAATTCGATATCCACCCCCGCACGCGGAGCCTTGTGCGGATCCATATCCTGGGCGGTATCCTGACCGGCGTGGCCAGCGGTCTTGCCGCCGCTCTCATCCTGGCCCTGGCGTTCGGCGTTATGGCCGCAGTCGGGGTCACATCCAGCGATCTGGCCGAAAATCCGCCGGTGACGCTGATCGTGCTGACCTCCGCGATGGCGGTGATGCTGATCCTGGTATTCTACAACGTGTTCCGCCAGCTTTTCCTGACCTTTCCCATGGTCCGCCATGTCGCCGAGACGCTGGAAATTCATGAACCCGAGCTTCTGGAGACGATCCGCCAGCGCGACCGCGAGGACACGCGCGACGCCGGCGGCTTTGCGGACGCGCTCGACGTGGGAGCTGCCTTCTGATGCTGCAGTCCATTGGCAACTCCGATTTCGCCGCGAAAACCGCGATGAGTTATGCCGAGCTTTATGACGGGATCAGCCCGGTACAAAGGCGCGTCAGCCTGCGGGTATCGGGTGAGGGGCCCGAAGCGGTGCTGGAGCTGAGGGATGTCGAAACCCATACCGTGCAGCGCTGGTCTCTTGCCGATATGCGGCAGGTGCCAGATCAGGCGCGGGAAGATGCATTTATCTTCACGCCCGACGACACCGATCCGGCGCGTCTGGTGATCCGCGAGGCCGAGGCGCTGCGCGTTCTGGTACTGGCAATTCCGGAACTCAGGCCGCTGCGTCCCGCGAGCGGCTCTCTGCTGAAGGTTCTGGGCATGATCGGCGCCGCGGCGGCGGCCTTCGGCGCGATCCTGTTCGGTCTGGTTCCCTTCATGGCTGACCGGGGGGCCGAGATGATCCCTCCCCAGACCGAGATCGCTCTGGGTCAGACCTACTTCAACCAGATCTATCCCGCCCGAGGCGCCCATGAATGCAGCAGCCCGGCGGGCGATGCCGCGCTGGCGGCGATGCAGGCCCGGCTGACCCAGGGGGTCGTGCTGCCCTTCCCGCTGCGTACGCGCGTCGTGTCCGATCCGTCCTTGAATGCAACCGCGCTTCCGGGCGGACATGTCACACTTCACCGCGGCCTGATCGAAGCCGCGGAGAGCCCGGAGGAGGTCGCCGCCGTGCTCGCCCACGAGATCGGCCATGTGGCCCATCGTGACGGGATGCGGGCTGTGTTGCAGGGCATGGGATCCTTCGGGATCATCGGGTTGCTCTATGGCGATTTTCTGGGCGGTTCGGCCGCCGCAGTCGTGACCCAGCAACTGATCACCTCGTCCTACAGCCGCGATGCGGAGGCGCGGGCCGATGCCTATGCCCACGAGCTTCTGGCAAATGCCGGTGTTTCGCCCGGTTCGCTCGGCGTCTTTTTCGAACGGCTGCGTGATCAGGGCCTGGATATCGAACTGGGCGTCTTCCAGCATCTGAACACCCATCCCGAGCTTCTGAGCCGGATCGAGGCCTCTGCAGCCGCCGCCAGTGTCGGGTTTGTGGAGGCGGGGCCGATCCTGACCCAAGAGGAATGGGCCGCATTGCAGAACATCTGCGGTGTGGCTGCGCCTTTGGCGGGCGGGGTCAAAGGCTAGGCGGCGAAGGTCCGGAATGCCGCGGCCCGCGCCCCGCGCTGCGGGGGGTCTCAGACAGGCGTCACTTC
Source organism: Rhodophyticola porphyridii (assembly GCF_003688285.1). Taxonomy (GTDB): domain Bacteria; phylum Pseudomonadota; class Alphaproteobacteria; order Rhodobacterales; family Rhodobacteraceae; genus Rhodophyticola; species Rhodophyticola porphyridii. The sequence continues at coordinate 2,368 of NZ_RCNT01000011.1, read as the reverse complement.
CAGCCACACGCCGCCCTCGGGCCTTAGCGTGAGGATCATCACCGGCTTCGGCGCACGCCCCCTGATGGCAGCAAAGTGAAACCGGGTGAGCAGCGTCGCCAGGATCACCACCGCTTCCTGCATCGCGAAACTGGCCCCGATGCAGATCCGCGGACCGTCGCTGAACGGCAGAAACTGGTAGCGGTCGATCTTGCTGCGGCCATCGAAACGGGCAGGGTGGAAGGCGTCCGGCCTGTCCCAGAGGTCGCGATGGCGATGCAGCGCGTAGACCGGGATCATCACCGTGTCGCCGGGCCGGATTTCATTATCGCCAAGCCGGTCGGTGGCTCTGGCGGTGCGCGACAGGAACCCTCCGGCGGGGTAGAGTCGTAGCGTCTCCTCGATGATCTGCCGGGTCAGGGGAAGCGCCGCGACATCCCCGGCCCCGGCGGGACGGGCGCCCAGAACCTCCTGCGCCTCACCGCGCGCGGCGTTCTGTATCTCGGGGTCGAAAGCGCATAGATAGAGCGCCCATGACAGGGTCAGCGCGGTGGTTTCATGGCCCGCCACGATGAAGGTCAGCAGGTTTTCGCGCAACTCCTCGGTCGTCATTGCGCGGCCCGTCTCCGGGTCGGCTGCGTCCAGCAACAGATCCAGAAGGTTCGTGTCGGTGCCCGGCCCTTGCTTGCGGCGGCGGGTGATGGCGGCATCTGCATCCGCCTGCATCCGGGCCAGGCTGCGCGCGGCGCCAACCCGCGCCGGCCGCGGCAGCCAGTTCGGCAGCCCCAGCACATCCAGAACACTGACCCGCGCGGCCTGATCGATATAAGCCTCCAGCGCGCCGTGAACCTCAGCCTGACCAAGCCCGCCATCGGCGCCGAAACAGACCTCTGAAATGACATCAAAGGTCGCTGCGACCATCTGGTCGAGCAGGTTGACCGCCCGCCCGGGTCTTGCCAGTTGCGCGATCCGCCTGGCGGAGGCCTCGGCGGCGCGGGTCATGACCGGGGTCAGGGCGGCCACGTTCCGGGCGGAAAACGCAGGCGCCACCGCCCGGCGCTGCCAGCGCCAGTCGGCCCCTTCGGCAATGAACAGGCTGTTGCCGATGGCAGGTTTCAGGATCGATTTGGTCGCCTCGGATTTGGGATAGTTCTCCACCGCTTCCAGCAGCACCCGACGGATCGCCGCGGGCGCCATCAGCATGTGCCAGCGCTGCGGCCCTGTCCGGCCCGAGATCATCGGCTGGTGCAGTGCCGCAAGCGGGATGATCTCCAGAATATTGCGCCGCGCGGCACGGTAACTCTCAAGCACACCCAGAGGCCGTGTGGTCAGGGGAACCGAAACCGGATCGGGCATCGCAACACTCCTTCACCCGTCATCTATGCCGGGCTCGGCCTGCGTCAATCGCTGGTGTCGTTGCGTGCCGGGGCGCGCTGCGGTATGGCTGGGCCGCTGCTGTTTTCCGGGGGAGCCCTCATGCGTCTGATGACCCGTATCGCCGCCATTGGCCTGGCTGGTTTGCTGTCGGCCTGTGCCGCGCCCGATCCGCTGGAGGAAGATCTGCCCGACATGGGCGACTTCCGGCTCGCCTTCAACATCGTCGTTGCCGACAACATGCAGCAGGTTCCCCCGTCCCGGAACGCGACGCCGGAGGAATGGGAAGCGGTGCTGCAGGCCGAGATCGACCGCCGTTTCGGCGCCTATGAAGGGGACCGGCTTTATCATATCGCGATCAACGTGGATGGCTATGCACTGGCGATACCCGGGATTCCGGTGCTGTTGTCGCCGAAATCCGTTCTGGTGATTTCCGCCAATGTCTGGGACGACGCGGCCGAGGCGAAGCTGCATGAAGAGCCGAACCAGATCACCGTTTTCGAAGGCACGAGCGCGCAGTCGATCATCGGATCCGGTCTTACCCGTACGCGGGAGCAGCAGATGCAGATCCTTGCCCGGAATGCGGCCCGCCGGGTCCAGCTCTGGATGCTTGAAAACCCCGACTGGTTCAATATCGATCCCGATGCCGCGGCCGCCGATGCTGCCGAGATCGCCGCGATCGCCGAAGCGGCGGAGACCGATCCGGCGGAGGCGGTCGCCGAAGCCTCTGCCGCCGAGGGTGTGCCTGAAGACTGCGTTCCGACCGACACCACGCCCTGCCCGGTACCAGTCAGCAACTGACGCTTGATTTTCCCCCCGCATCTCGGGTAACGAGCGCGCGGATACGGAACCGGGGTCGAAACGGCCCCCTAGATCATGAGGCGTCAGGGGTATGGCGAAGGAAAAGTTTGAGCGTTCGAAACCGCATGTGAACATCGGGACGATTGGTCATGTTGACCACGGCAAGACGACGCTGACGGCGGCGATCACGAAGCAGTTCGGCGATTTTCAGGAT
>NZ_RCNT01000010.1 GCF_003688285.1 Rhodophyticola porphyridii | reverse complement strand
ACTCATAGAACAGTGCCGCCTGCGCTTCCTGCTTCGGTCCCATCATGGCCAATCCTCCCGCTCGTTGAGAGAATTGAATCAGCGGCTTACGCCTCGATCAAGGAAGAGTTTTTCAACGAAATAAGCCCACAGTGACATTCGCTTGCGGTGTTCATAATGTGAACCGGAACACCATGCAGATCAATGCGGACAAAAAGTGAACCGGACCTTCAATCTTGTGTGAGTTCGTGTTTGCCTTTCTCGATAGGGCGTGACAGCTTCCAAGCTATGAGGGCTTTGTTTTATTGCTTCGCTATATGTGTTGCTCTTGTGGCCGGCACTTCTTCAGCCTCAGGCCAGGACGATCCGGAGCCGCTTGTATTTCCGGATGTCATTTCATGCATGTTGGCCAACGAAGGATTGGATCGAAGGTATAGAAGCTGGATGCAGGCACACTGCGTGAACGTTGCCATGCAGATCTGCGGCAACATAGCTGATGGATCAGAAGCATGCTTCCAAACGCACGTCGCGACCATGCGCTCCTACTACGAGCAACTAATGCCTCTCATCCCCTCCGAAATTACGGCGCTCCCATTATTGGCACGCAGCTATCAAAGACGTGTCAACCGCGTTCGTGAAGCGTTTACCGTAGCGCCGGACTGCCGAGATCTGAGTGGGTTTGAACACGTTCAATGCGAAGCATTAGTACTAGGCGTCGCACTAATCGATCTGTTCCCGCTCGCACGTCGAGCCAATGTAGACTTGCCGTGAGAATACCCGCGTTGACGTAGCCGTTCCTTTGTTCGCTTCGTCAGTGTCGAGCTTGCGACAAACGTCCGCTGCGTCCCGCAAAGCGAACGTTGATCGTCGCATCACTTCAGGTCCGGCGGGATGGCCTCGTCGGTCAAATCGGCGATGATCTGGTCCACCGGCAGCACGCTGGTCTGTTTCTCGCCCAGACGGCGGAGCGTGACGGTGCGGTCCTCTACCTCCTTGCGGCCGATGGCGAGGATCACGGGCACCTTGCCCACCGAATGCTCCCTCACCTTGTAGTTGATCTTCTCGTTGCGGATATCGGCCTCGGCGCGGATGCCCGCCTCCTTCAGCCTCTGCGTCACCTCCCGCACATAGTCGTCCGCTTCCGACACGATGGCGGCCACCACCACCTGACGCGGGGCCAGCCAGAACGGCAGCTTGCCGGAGTAGTTTTCGATCATGATGCCGATGAAGCGCTCGAACGAGCCGAGGATCGCGCGGTGCAGCATGACGGGCCGGTGCTTCGCCCCATCCTCCCCGATATAGTTGGCGTCGAGCCGTCCCGGCAGGTTGAAATCGGCCTGGAAGGTGCCGCATTGCCATTCGCGGCCAATCGCGTCGGTCAGCTTGAAATCGAGTTTCGGGCCGTAGAAGGCGCCTTCGCCCGGGTCGATCTCGTAATCGTTGCGGACGCTGAGGATGGCTTTCTCCAGCGCGCTTTCCGCCTTGTCCCAGATTTCGTCGGAGCCCACGCGAATCTCGGGTCGGGTGGAGAGCTTGATGTCGAACTCCGAAAACCCGGTGTCGCGGTAGATGCTTGAGAGCAGGTCGATGAAGCGCGCGCATTCGGCCTCGATCTGGTCTTCGGTGCAGAAGATATGCGCATCGTCCTGCGTAAAGCCGCGCACCCGCATCAGCCCGTGCAGCGCGCCATGGGCCTCGTAGCGGTGGCACGAGCCGAACTCGGCCAGACGCAGCGGCAGATCGCGGTAGGACTTGATGCCCTGGTTGAAGATCTGCACGTGGCAGGGACAGTTCATCGGCTTGAGCGCATTGGTGCGTTTCTCGTTCGCGTGCTCTTCGTCGATCTCCGTGATATACATGTTTTCACGGTACTTATCCCAGTGACCGGAGGCCTCCCACAGCTTGCGGTCGACGACCTGCGGGGTCTTGATCTCCTGATAGCCGGCCCTGGTGAGCTTGCGGCGCATGTAGTCCTCAAGTTCGCGGTAGATCGACCAGCCGTTGGGGTGCCAGAAGACCATGCCGGGCGCCTCTTCCTGAAAATGGAACAGTTCCATTTCACGGCCGAGGCGGCGGTGATCGCGCTTTTCGGCCTCCTCCAGAAAGGTCATATGGGCCTTCAGCTGGTCCCGGTTCTGGAACGCGACGCCGTAGATCCGCTGAAGCTGCGGCCGGTTTGAATCGCCGCGCCAATAGGCGCCGGCGACCTTCATCAGCTTGAAGGCATCCGCGGGCACCTGCCCTGTATGCTGAAGATGGGGGCCGCGGCAGAGATCCTGCCAGTGACCGTGCCAGTACATCCTGAGCGGTTCGTCGCCGGGGATGCTTTCGATCAGTTCGACCTTGTAGGGCTCGTTATTGGCCTTGTAGAAGCCGATGGCTCGGTCGCGCTCCCAGATCTCGGTGGTGACCGGGTCACGGCGGTTGATGATTTCTTTCATCTTCGCCTCGATCACGCCCAGATCCTCGGGCGTGAACGGCTCCGCGCGGTCGAAATCGTAGTAAAATCCGTTCTCGATCACCGGGCCGATGGTGACTTTCACTTCGGGCCAGATCTCCTGCACGGCGCGGGCCATGATATGGGCGCAGTCGTGGCGGATCAGTTCCAGCGCCGGTTCGGCGTCCTTCATCGTGTGGATGGCGATCTCGGCATCGCCCTCGATCGGCCAGGAAAGATCCCAGTGGGCGCCGTTCACCGAGGCCGAAATCGCCTTTTTCGCAAGGGAGGAGGCGATGCTTTCAGCAACCTCCGCCGGGGTGACGCCAGCGGCGTAGTCGCGGGAATTGCCATCGGGGAATGTCAGGGAAATCTGGGCCATCGGCCATCTCCTCGTCGGTTTGGCGCCTACAAAACGCCCGGTTGCGGGTTTGGGTCTGTGTGCTATGTGCCTTCCTCGCGGACCCAAGTCAACGCCAGGGAAACCGATGAACGATACATTCGAGGAAACGGTCTTCGAGGCCGTGTTCGATGCCGATGCATCCGCGTCGGATCTGCCCGAGGGCGCGGAGAGCGCCGAAGCCGGGAACGCGCTACGCCATGCCGCATCGCTGTCGATGACCAAGGTCGCTGACGGGCTGATCGACCCGAAACTGGTTTTGTCATGGTTGCTGACGACATTGGGCGCGCCCGCGCTCTTCGTGGGGCTGCTGGTGCCGATCCGCGAGGCCGGGGCGCTTCTGCCGCAGCTCTGGACCGCGGACCGGGTTCACGCCCTGCGCGTCCGCAAATGGGTGTGGGTGGCCGGAAGCGCGGTGCAGGGGGCCGCGGCGGGCGGTATCGTTCTGGCCGGTCTGACATTGCAGGGTGTTGCCGCCGGTCTGACGATCTGCGCATTGCTGGCGGTGCTGGCGTTGGCGCGCAGCCTGTGTTCGGTCTCCTACAAGGACATTCTGGGCAAGACGGTTGCCAAGACCCGGCGCGGCACGGTCACGGGCCTTGCCTCCTCTGCGGCGTCGGTGGGGGTGGTGGCGTTTGCGCTGGCGCTGATCTGGGAGCCGGCGCCCCGGCTGACGCTGGTGATCGGCGCGCTGGTTCTGGCGGCGGTGTTCTGGCTTTTGGCGGCGACGCTTTTTTCCACCCTGTCGGAGCGCCCTAGCGAGGAGACGGCAGAGCCGTCGGGCAACCCGCTCAGGCATCTGGCGCTTCTGGGGCGGGATGCACAGTTGACCCGGTTCATCGCGGTGCGCGGCCTGCTGACGGCGACGGCGCTCGCCCCGCCCTTTCTGGTGCTTCTGGGCAGCGGCGGCGATGGCGGACCCTTTGCGCAACTGGGCGCGCTGGTTCTGGCCTCTGCGGTGGCGTCGCTGCTTAGCTCCTACATCTGGGGGCGGCTGGCCGACCGGTCCAGCCGCAGGGTCCTGCTTCTGGCCGGGTGCGCCGGCGGCGCGGCGCTGGTGGCAGCCGTTCTTCTGCATCTGGCGGGCCTTTTCACGCAGACCTGGGCCGTGGCATCGGTGCTGTTCGTGCTGATGATCGCCTATCACGGCGTCCGGCAGGGGCGATCCACATATCTGGTGGACATGGCACCCGCGGATCAGCGCGCCGCCTACACGGCGGTGTCGAACACGGTGATCGGGGTCATTCTGCTGGCCAGCGGGGCGTTCGGGGCGCTGGCCTCGGCCCTTGGCGCGGTCTGGGCCGTGGGCGTCTTTGCGGCGATGAGCCTTGCCGCCGCCGGGGTGGCCCTCGGCCTGAACGAGGTGGAACAGGCCGAGGGCTCTTGACGCTAGAGGCCGGCGGCGAACACCGCATAGGCCATGATCATGCAGCACAGCCATCCGGCGGTGAAGATGATGGGCCGGATCGGCATTCCCGCCACGCCGGCGATCATGCCGAGCGCATGGGCGACGCGAAGCCAGAAGAAGGCAATCGACGTCCAGTATGTGAGCGCGGTGAACCCGTCCATCCTGTCGACCAGCAGAACCAGGATGGCGAAGGGAATGCCCTGTTCCAGCAGGTTCAGATGCGCCCGATGGGCACGCTGCACCCAGGGGCGCAGATTGCTGATCGTGGCGGGCCTTGCAAAGGCCTCCTCCTCGGACGGGTCCGAGGAGATGCCGACCACATAGGGGATCCAGAGCGATGCCGCGAGGATCATCAGACAGGTCAGAATGCCCAGTTCGGTCGGGAATTCCATCAGGCCGCTCCCTTCAGGGCCACGCCTGTCTCCAGATAGGACTTGAGCGACGAGGCAAGGCGTGCCCAGCCTTCGCCGAAGCCTTCCTGACCCGGTGCCATGTCGTAGTGCTCGATCGTGAGCATGCAGGTCTCGCCCTGGGGTTCGATCAGATAGACCATGTGGGAGGCGGGTGCGTCCGGCCCCATGAAGGCAGGCTCGAAGGTCATCGCGATACGGGTCTTGGGATCCATCTCGGTGGTGACCTGACGCAACATCGTGTTGCCATCGGGCAGGATGAACTCGGTCACATTGTCCGGTTTGGGATCCCCCCGCACCTCGCTGCACATGAAATGATAGGCGGCCATCTGATCGGCCCTGGTCAATGCATCCCATAGTGCATCCTGCGAACAACGGATGAACGTCTGCATCATGAAGTCGGGTTTACCCATAATTCCCTCTCTTTCCAGCTTGGTTTTAAGATCGCTCAAAGCCCGGGCCTGTGGTCTCAGGAAGGGCGCGACCCAGCGGTCGAGCATCTCCTGCAGGGGCAGGGCGTTGAGATAGTGGTACTTGAACCGCCCATGGCGGCGGGTGACGACAAGATGGGCGTCTTCAAGGACCTTGAGGTGCTTCATGACCCCGAACCGGGTCATATCCGGCTGCTCTTCCAGATCGGTCAGGGTTTGCCCGTCTTTCCGCCGCAGGCTGTCCAGCAGTGCACGGCGGGTCGGGTCATTGAGGGCTTTGAAGATCGCATCCATGACAGCCTTATACGTGAATAAATAGTCACGTGACAATATGGTAACTTAAAAAAGGCTCACGTGGCGTTATTTGCAGTGGAATCAGGGTTTTCCTTGTCTGAAACGGCAGTCCGTGCAGGAATGGCAGCCGGTTTTCGCGAGGGTATGCGCCATGGATGACGGGATGTTGACGACACCGGAGGACAGGAGGCTGGCCTATAACCGAATCGAGGGTGCTGGGCCGGGCGTGGTTTTTCTGGGCGGGTTCAAATCCGACAAGGAAGGAACCAAGGCCTTGCATCTGGAGGCCTGGGCCAGGGCTGCTGGCCGGGCGTTCCTGCGGTTCGACTATTCCGGGCACGGAACCTCTTCGGGCGAATTCACCGAAGGCACGATCGGCGACTGGGCCGCAGATGCCAGTGCCGCGATTCTGGCCTTGACGGAGGGGCCGCAAGTGCTGGTCGGCTCGTCCATGGGCGGTTGGATCTCGCTTCTGATGGCAAGGCAACATCCCGAAAGGCTGGCCGGGCTGGTCACTATCGCGGCGGCGCCGGATTTCACCGAAGACAGCATGTGGGCCGGGTTTTCCGACGCGCAGAAGGCCGAGCTGGTCGAAACCGGGCAGGTGGCGCTGCCGTCGGAATACGGCGAGCCCTACATCATCACCCGACGCCTGATCGAGGAGGGCCGGGACCAGCTTGTTCTGCGCGCGCCATTGGAGATTAGCGTACCCGTCCGGATGCTTCAGGGCACGGCGGATGCGGATGTGGACATGTCGGTAGCATTGCGCCTTCTGGATCATCTGGAGGGGCCGGATATCCGGCTGCAACTGGTCAAGGGCGCGGACCACCGGTTTTCCGACGAAACCTGCCTGGCGCTGATCACGACGACGGTCGAGGAGGTTCTGGGCCATGCGTAGCCTTGGCAGATGGCTTGGCCGGGCGCTTCTGGTGCTGGTCCTGCTGGTTGCGGCTGTCTGGATCTTCGCCCCGGCGGAACCCGTCGAACGCGCGGGGCCGGTCGCGGTCGATCTGGGCGACCCGGCGGCTTTCTACGCGGCCCGGGAGGCGATGTTCGACGATATCACTCCCGGGACGGAGGCGCGGATCATCTGGGCGGGGGAGGCGGGCGCGCGGGCTCCGCTGGCCGTGCTTTACATCCACGGGTTTTCCGCCACCTCGGAAGAGATCCGCCCCGTCCCCGACACCGTCGCCGCAGAGCTGGGCGCAAATCTCGTCTACCCCCGGCTGACGGGCCATGGGCGGGGCGGTACGGCGATGGCCGAGGCGCGGGCCGGTGACTGGATCGACGATACGGCAGAAGCGCTCGCGGTGGCGCGGGCCGTGGGCGAGCGTGTGCTGGTGATCGGCACCTCCACCGGCGCCACCCTTGCCGCGATTGCGGTGACCGAGCCGGACATGGCCGAGGCGATCGCGGGGGCGATCATGGTTTCCGCCAATTTCGAGCTGGCCAACCCGGCGGCGGTGCTGCTGGAATGGCCCGCCGCACGGGTCTGGGTGCCGTGGCTTGTGGGCGACACACGCAGTTTCGATGTTCAGAACGCGCGGCACGGCACCTATTGGACCCCCTCCTACCCGACGGTCGCGGCGGTGCCGCTTGCGGCGCTGATGCGGGAGGCCCGAAATCGGGATTACACGGATGTCACCGTGCCGCTTCTGTCGATCTATTCGCCGGAGGACCAGGTGATTTCAGCCGAGGCCGCGCAGGCCTTTGCCGATGGCTGGGGCGGGCCGGTGACGGCCGTGCCGCTGGACCTGCCGGAGGAGGGTGCCGACCCCTACAGCCATGTGATCGCGGGCGATATTCTGAGTCCGGCGATGAGCGCGCCGGTGACCGACCTGATCCTTGACTGGGTGGCGACGCAGGGCCTCTGATCCCGCCCGTCTTGCCGCGTTGCAGAAACTGATTTTGATGTTTTCCCTTGCCGAAACCGGTTTCGGAAGAAACTTTATGAGTCGGGGAGAGAGATCAATGTCAGTCGCAAAGCCATCCCGGATGCGCAACCCGCGGGTCACGATCAATGATCTGGCGCGGTCGCTCGGTCTGGCCAAGGGCACGGTCAGCCGGGCGCTGAACGGCTATCCGGATATTGCCGAGGCGACCCGCGTCCGGGTGACGCGCGCCGCCGAGCGGATGGGCTATCGGCCGCTGGCGCAGGCGCAGGCGATCCGCACGGGGCGTGCGCGCGCGCTCGGGCTGGTTCTCAATGCCGGCGGGGATGATGCGCATAAACCGTTTCTCACCGATTTTCTGGATGGCATCTCGCGCGCGGCCTCCGAGGAAAGCTGGACGCTGACCGTCGCCACGGCGCAGGACGAGGCCGATGAGGTGGCGACCCTCGCCCGGCTGATCGACGAGCGGAAGGTGGATGGGTTCATTCTGCCGCGGACCCGGCTTCGGGACGCCCGCATCGAGCTTTTGAGGGCGCGCGACGTGCCGTTCGTTCTGTTCGGGCGCACCGCCGAGCCCGCGGGCTGCGCGTGGCACGACATCAGCGGCGAGGGCGCGATGAGGGCCGCGGTTCTGCGGCTTGCGCACCGCGGCCACACCCGCATCGGGTTCATAAACGGGGCGCTGGACTACACCTATGCGCATCTGCGGCGCGAGGGCTATCTGGCGGGGCTGACGGAGGCCGGTCTGGAGATCCGGCCCGAGCTGATGACAAGCGGCGCGATCACGATGGCGCAAGGCGAGGCGGAGGGCGAGCGACTGCTTGCGCTGGCCGAGCGCCCCACCGCGGTTGTCTGCGCGCTCGATCTCGCCGCGCTCGGCCTTTACCGCGCGGCGGCACGCCACGGTCTGCGGATCGGGGCGGATCTGGCGGTGATCGGCTATGACGGCATCCCGGAGGCGGCAACGGCGCATCCGCCGCTGACAACCTATGCCGTGGACAGCCGCGCCGCTGGCGCGCGCCTGGCCAAGCTGCTTTTCGCGCGGATCCGCGGGGTCGACCCGGAACGTCTGCGCGAGGAAGTGCCGGCGCAGCTGATCGCGCGCGGATCGGACGTTGCGGAGTATCACCCCGATCCGGCTGCCGTGCCGGACCGGGCAGGAATCTGAACACTCACTGGGAGGAAAGACCATGACGATGATGATGAAAGGGACCCGTATGGCCCTGCTGGCCGCCGCATCGAGCCTGGCGCTCGCTTCGGTGGCGGCGGCGCAGGACACGATCCGGTTCTGGACCACGGAAGAACAGCCCGAACGTCTGGCGCTGCAGGAGGCGATGGCGGCGGAGTTCACCGAGGCCTCCGGTATCTCGGTCGAGGTGATCCCGGTCACCGAGAGCGATCTGGGTACGCGGGCGACGGCGGCCTTTGCCGCGGGCGATCTGCCCGACGTGATCTACCACCCGCTGCAATATGCGCTGCCCTGGGCGGAGGCCGGCATTCTGGATATCGACGCTGCAACCGATGTGATCGAGGAGCTGGGGGCCGAAACCTTCGCCCCCGGCGCGCTGAACATGGCCTCGACGGAGGACGGATTCGCCTCGGTTCCGGTGGACGGCTGGACGCAGATGATCGTCTACCGGGCCGATCTGTTCGAGGAGAACGGGCTGGAGCCGCCAACAACCTATGCCAATGTGCTGGCCGCCATCGAGGCGCTGCACAACCCGCCCGAGATGTTCGGCTTCGTGGCGGCGACCAAGGTGGACGAGAACTTCATGAGCCAGGTTCTGGAGCATGTGTTCCTTGCCAACGGGGTCAGCCCGGTAGGGCCGGACGGGGTTCAGCCGCTGGACGAGGCGGCCACGACCGAAGTGCTGGAATTCTATGCCGCGATTGTGGAGGCGTCGCCCGACGGGGAGCTGTTCTGGCAGCAATCGCGGGAACTCTATTTCGCGGGCCGGGCGGCGATGATCATCTGGTCGCCCTTCATTCTGGATGAACTGGCGGGGCTGCGGGACAGCGCGCCACCGACCATCACCGACGACCCGACCAGTGGCGAACTGGCGTCGCGCACCGGGATCGTGACCAATTTCGCCGGCCCGTCGAACCCCGATGGCGCGGCCTGGGCCGATATCCGGTATTTCGGGATCACGGCGGATGCCAACACCGATGCGGCGATGGCCTTCGTGGAATATTCCATGGCGGAGGGATACACCCAGACGCTGGCCATCGCGCCCGAGGGCAAGTTCCCGATCCGCCGCGGAACGGCGGACAATCCGACCGCCTTCACCGATGCCTGGGCGCAGCTTGATGTGGGCGTCGACCGGCGCGCGCCTCTGGGTGACCTCTATGCCCAGGAGATGATCGACGAGATCGTCGGCGGCCTCGATGTGGCGCAGCGGTGGGGCGTCGCCGAGGGGCAGCTGGCGCTGGCCAGCCGGATCGTCAACAGCCAGGTCATCAACCGGCTTGTCCGCGAATACATGGACGGCGTGCGCGATGCGGCGGCGACCGTAGCGCTGATGAACGAGGAACTGGCGCGGATCGAGTGACCGGCCCGCACTGAACCCTTCCTGCGAGGCTTCGGGCGGGTCATCCCGCCCGGGGCACCCCGCCCCGATGTCGGAGTGTCGACGATGACAACCGCGATCCCGCCCAAGGGAACCGGCCCGCTGGCCCGTCGCGAGGCGCGTCTGGCCTGGGGTCTGCTGTTTCCCACATTGGCCAGCGTGATGCTGGTGGTGATCCTGCCCCTGCTGGCGATCTTCTGGATCAGTTTCAAGCCGGTGGACCTTGCCGATCTGCGCGCGGCGGCGCCGATGGTGCGGGAGGACCTGCGCGATGCGGATGAAGCGGCGCCCTATATTCGCTACCGGATCCGCAATTCCAGCCAGACCGATCCGATTTCCGACATCGTGCTGAGCGATACGATCCCCGAGGGCGTGGAGCTGCTGGAGGTGCCCGAAGGCTGCGTACTGGAGGCGCAGGCGCTGACCTGCCGCTTCGATCTGCTGGACCCCGGCGGGCGGTTGACGCTGGAACTGCCCGTGGCCGTGCCGGGGGATATCGAAGCGGCCGAGATCGCGATAGAGACCGATCAGCCCGCGATCAGCGGCGCGGCGGAAAACGTGCTGACCAGCGGGGAGTTCACGCTGGAGAATTTCGCGGAGCTGTTCGATGCGCGCGAATTCTGGACGGTGATCGGGGCCACGCTTTTCTACACGGTTTTCGGCACGTTCGGCGCCCTGATCGTGGGGCTGTTCGCGGCGCTGCTCCTGAACAAGGAGTTTCGCGGGCAGGGCGTGCTCAGGGGGCTGTATCTGTTTCCCTATGTGGCCCCGGTGATCGCGGTGGCGTTTTCCTGGATCATCCTCTTCGACCCGTTCTCAGGCAGCGTGAACGCGCTGCTGATCCAGATGGGCGTCACCGACGACGCGATCAATTTCTTCGGAGAGCGCCCGCTGGCGCTGGTCATGGTCACGGTCTTCGAGATCTGGCGCTATTTCCCGCTCTCCTTCCTGTTCATCCTCGCGCGGATGCAATCCATCGATACGGACATGTACGAGGCCGCGGATGTGGATGGCGCGTCGCCGTTTCAGAAATTCCGCTATCTGAGCCTGCCGATGCTGATGGGCATCCTGAGCGTCCTGTTCTTGCTGCGCTTCATCTGGACCTTCAACAAGTTCGACGACATCTTCCTTTTGACCGGCGGCAATGCGGGCACACGGACGCTGACGGTGAACGTCTATGAGCAGGCCTTTGCGCTGAGCAATATCGGGGCGGGCGCGGCCGTGGCCGTGGTGATCCTGATCTGCCTTTTGTGTTTTTCATGGTTTTTCTTCCGGTTCATGTCGAAGGAGGAGGGCCTGTGAGCTGGCGTTGTCCTGCCCGGCGCACGGCGGCCGATCCGGCGCGGCGCGCGGCTCCGGAAGCGGCCCGCCCTATGGGCGACGCCAGGACGGAGGCGGGTAGATGAAGGTATTCTGGAACAGTTTCATCACCGGGCCGATTCTGGGCGTGTTCTGGGCCCTGATCGTGGCGACCGCCGTGGCGGTGTTATTGTCCTTCGTCACCGGGGCGGCGTTTCGGCCCGGATTGACCGGATGCCTGATACTGGGCGCGTTGGCCGGGCTTGCCGCGCTGGAGATCCGGGCGGGCTGGATGCTGGTCGCCGGTCTGTCGGCGCTGGCGGTCGCGCTCAGCTATACAGGGATCAGCCCGATCCATGTTTCGGGCGACGCCGGTCCCGGGGCGCATCTGATGGCGGGCATCGGGTTCGCCCTCGCGCTTGGCTGGCCGATGTCGGTGATCCTGCATGGTTGCCCGAGAGGCCCGCTGACGCGTCACGAATGGGAGGAAGCGGTGATCCGCTTTCTGACCGGGTTCGGGTACATCTTCTTTACCGCCGCGGTCGCGATTCCATTTTACGTGATGGTGATGACCAGCCTGAAAACGCAGGGCGAGCTTATTGCCAATCCGCTGGATTTCACCATCGATCTGAGCCGCGGGTGGGAGTTGTTCCGTAGTTACGAAGAGCTGTTCCGGAATTTCAACTTCGGCAGCTATCTGTGGACCAGCTTCTATATCTCGATCCTGACGGTGCTGATCACGCTCGCCTTTTCGATCCCGGGCGCCTATGCGGTGGCGCGGCTGCGGTTCAAGGGTCAAAAGGCGCTCTCCCGCTCGATCCTGCTGATCTACATGGTGCCGATGATCGTTCTGGCCCTGCCGATCTATATCGCGTTCTCGATGACGGGGCTCAGAAACTCCATTGCGGGCATCGTGATGATCTATCCGGTCACCACGATCCCGGTGGCGCTTTACATGTTGCAGGGCTATTTCCGGGGGCTGCCGGCGGAGGTGGAGGAGGCCGGCCTGATGGACGGGCTGAGCCGGTTGCAGGTGATCTGGAAGATCACCCTGCCGCTCAGCCTGCCTGCGCTGGCCAGCGTTTCGCTTTACGTCTTCATGATCGCCTGGAACGAGTTCCTGCTCGCTTTCATGCTGCTGGACGATCCCTCGAAATTCACGCTGACGCGGGGGATTGCCTCGCTCAACTCCTCGGAGATCCCGCGCCAGCATCTGATGGCGGGCGCGGTGATCGCGACTGTGCCGGTGATGGCGCTGTTCCTCGGGCTGGAGAAGTTCATGACGCGCGGTCTGACTGCGGGATCGGTCAAGGGATGACGATGATGACGGCGGATCTTTCCCACCTCGATGGCGAGGCGCGCCGCATACTGCGGCTGAACGACAAGGGCTGCTATACGGTGCCGACGGCGGGGCTCTACCCCTACCAGTGGAACTGGGACAGTGCCTTTGCCGGGTTGGGCTTTGCCTGTTTCGACGTGAACCGGGCCTGGAACGAGCTGGAAACGCTGATGTCCGGGCAGTGGGAAAACGGCATGGTGCCCCATATCCTGTTCCACCGGCCGGATCCGGGCTATTTTCCCGGTGCGGATATCTGGGGCACGCAGGACGCGGCGGGCAAGGGGGCGGGCCGCGTGGCCTCTTCGGGGATCAGCCAGCCGCCGGTCGCGGCGAGCTTTGCATGGCGCATCTATCAGCGCGACCCCGAGACCGGGGCCGACCGGTTGCGCCGGATGTTTCCCGGCCTGATGGCTTTTCACCGCTGGTTCATGGCGGCCCGCGCCGAAAGCGGCGCCGTGGCGATCACACATCCCTGGGAGGCGGGCCGCGACAACGCGCCGGACTGGGATGCGGCGATGGCCCGGATCTCGCCCGAGGGCGTGGCGCCCTATACCCGCCGCGATACGGGCCATGTGAACCCGCGGATGCGCCCGACCAAGGAAGATTACGACCGCTATATCTGGCTGGTCCAGTTCGGTCGCGAGCGGGGCTGGGACGATGCGGCCATTGCTGCGGAAAGCCCGTTTCGCGTGGCCGACCCGACGCTGACCTTCACGCTGATGCGGGCTTGCCGCGATCTGCGTCTTGCGGCGGGAGTGCTGGGCGAGGATTGCGCGGAAATCGACGGCTGGATCGCCCGACTTGAGGCGGGGGCCGAGAGATTGTGGAACCCCGAGACCGGCGCCTATGACAGCTATGACCTGCGCAGCGGGGAACTGGCCGGCGCCGTTTCAAACGCGTCCTTCCTGTGCTGGTGGGGCGGGCTGGCCGATCGCCGGTCGCTTCCCACGCTGGCGCGCATTCTGGACACGGCGCGGTTCGCCTTGCCCAGTTTCGACCCGGCCCATCCCAGGTTCGACCCGCTGCGCTACTGGCGCGGCCCGGTCTGGGGCGTGATGAACATGATGGCCGCCATCGGGCTGGCCGAACAGGGGCTGAGCGCGGAGGCGGCGCGCATCCGTGCCGATACCGCGGGGCTCATCACGGAAAACGGATTTGCGGAGTATTTCAGCCCGGAAGACGGCACGCCTGCGGGGGGCGCGACATTCACATGGACGGCGGCGATCTGGTTGGCCTGGGCATCGCCATCCGCCGGGGAGGTTTAGGACATGGGCAAGATCGAGCTGAAAGCGGTCGAGAAATGGTATGGCGAGGCGCAGGTGATCAAGGGCGTCGACCTGACCATCGACGACAGCGAATTCGTGATTTTCGTCGGCCCCTCGGGCTGCGGAAAATCCACCTTGTTGCGGATGATCGCGGGGCTGGAGGAAACCTCGCGCGGGCAGGTCATCATCGACGGGCGCGACGCCACGGCGGAACCGCCGAGCAAGCGCGGCCTGGCGATGGTGTTCCAGTCCTACGCGCTTTATCCGCACATGTCGGTCAGGGACAATATGGGGTTTTCCCTGAAAACCGCGGGGGCGCCCAAGGCGGAGCAGGAGGAGAAGGTGGCCGAGGCCGCCCGCGCCCTGCGGCTGGAGGAGTATCTGGACCGCCGCCCCAAGGATCTGAGCGGCGGGCAGCGTCAGCGCGTGGCGATCGGGCGCTCCATCGTGCGCGACCCGACCGCGTTTCTCTTCGATGAGCCGCTGTCCAATCTGGATGCCTCGCTGCGCGTCGAGATGCGCTACGAAATCGCGAAGCTGCATCAGGCGCTGAATGCCACGATGATCTACGTGACCCATGATCAGGTTGAGGCGATGACCCTGGCAGACCGGATCGTGGTGCTGAGCGCCGGTCGGATCGAACAGGTCGGCAGCCCGCGGGAACTTTACGAACATCCCGCCAATCTGTTCGTGGCGCAATTCATCGGCAGCCCGAAAATGAACATCCTGCCCTGCACCGTGGCGGAGGACGCATTCTCTTTACCCGGTGGCGGGGGCGGGCCGGCCACCGGGGCCGCGGGGGCCACGCAACTGGGGATCCGGCCGGAAGCGATCGCGATCGGCGCCACGGGCGGCGGCCATGTGGATGGCACGGTCGATGTGACCGAATATCTGGGCGCGGATGCCTATCTGATCGTCGATTGCGGCGCATCGGGCAAGCTGACCGTGCGCACCGACGGGGAAACATCGCTGAGACCGGGTGACCCCATCGGCCTGACATTCGAGGACCGCAAGCTGCATTTCTTCGACGCGGACGGGATCGCCCTGCGCTAGCCGACAGGCATCGACGATGCGGCCGATTGGACTTGCAATCGTATGCAGTTTCCCCTTGTCACGGAGAGGTGCCCCGGTATCCTTGTCGGCGATGATCTGAGGGAGGATCAAGATGGCCGAGTACCTCAAGCGCGGCAAGCCCGCAGCGGAGCGCGCGGAGGATGACGCAAGGACCCGCGAGACGGTTGAGGGATTGCTGGCCGGGATCGAGGCGCGTGGCGACGCGGCGGTCCGGGAGCTATCCGCGAAATTCGACGGGTACGAGCCGAGAGCCTTCCGGCTGACCGCATCGGAGATCGAGGCCGCGATGAGCCAGGTTTCGGCCCGCGAGATGGAGGATATCCGCTTCGCCCAGACCCAGATCCGCCGTTTTGCGGAGGCGCAGCGCGCCTCGATGACGGATATCGAGATCGAGACGATGCCGGGTGTGATCCTGGGGCACAAGAACATCCCGGTGAATTCCGTGGGCTGTTATGTGCCGGGCGGAAAGTTCCCCATGGTCGCGTCGGCGCATATGTCGGTGCTGACCGCCAAGGTGGCAGGCGTCAAACGCATCGTGGCGAGCGCGCCGCCGGTGAACGGCAAACCCCACCCGGCAATCGTGGCGGCGATGCATGAAGGTGGGGCCGACGAGATCCTGGTGCTGGGCGGCGTTCAGGCGGTGGGCGCGATGGCGCTTGGCACGGAAAGCATCAGACCCGTCGACATGTTGGTCGGCCCGGGCAATGCCTTCGTGGCCGAAGCGAAGCGGCAGTTGTTCGGCCGTGTGGGCATCGACCTGTTCGCGGGCCCCACGGAAACCTGCGTGATCGCAGATGACACCGTGGATGGCGAGATCTGCGCCACCGATCTGCTGGGGCAGGCGGAACACGGCTACAACTCCCCCGCGGTGCTGATCACCAACTCCCGCAGACTGGCGGAGGAGACCCTGGCGGAGATCGACAGACTGCTGCAAATCCTGCCGACGGCAGAGACGGCGCGGGTGAGCTGGGCCGACTACGGCGAGGTCATCCTCTGTGACGGGTATGACGAGATGCTGGCGGTTTCCGAGGAGATCGCATCGGAGCACATCCAGGTGATGACCGATCGCGACGACTGGTTTCTGGACAACATGACCAGCTACGGCGCGCTTTTTCTGGGTCCGCGCACAAATGTGGCCAATGGCGACAAGGTGATCGGGACCAACCACACCCTGCCGACGAAGAAGGCCGGGCGCTACACTGGCGGTCTGTGGGTCGGCAAGTTTCTGAAAACGCACAGCTACCAGCGCATCGTCAGTGACGAGGCCGCGACCCTTGTGGGCGAATACGGCTCGCGGCTGTGCATGCTGGAGGGGTTCGTGGGTCATGCGGAGCAGTGCAATATCCGCGTGCGTCGCTATGGTGGGCTGAACGTGCCTTATGGCAAAGGCGCACCTTACCGGGAGGCGGCGGAGTAGGCCGACGAAAACCCCATGCTGGATCTCAAACGCGGCCTTGCCCCCTTGCTTGATCTGACCGACTGGACCGCCGCTCAGTCGGTGTTCGAGGACGGGGCGATCGTGCATCTGGCCCACCCGTTCGGCACGATGGACGGCCCCGGCGCGTTTTTCGAGGATGCGCTTGGCAGGCTTGGCCACGCCTTCCCCGATCTGGAACGGCGCAACACCATCGTTCTGGAAGGGCGTACCGATGCGGGCGCCACATGGGTGGGCGCCTGCGGTTACTACTGCGGTGCCTTCATGAACCCGTTTCTCGACATTCCGCCGACCGGGCGGATGGCGGCGATGCGGCTTCACGAGTTCTACCGGATCGAAGCGGGGAACATCGTGGAGTTTCAGGGGCTTTGGGATATCCCGGAACTGATGATGCAGGCCGGTGTCTGGCCGCTGTCACCGTCGCTCGGGCGGGAATGGCAGGTGCCGGGTCCGGCCACGCAGGACGGGCTGCGCATTTCCGGCGACGGTACGAAAGCGGCCGGGATCGTGGGCGACATGCTGAGAGCGCTCGGCAGGAATGCCGAAGGTGTCGAGGCGATGCGTCTGCCGGACTATTGGCACGATGCCTGTAGCTGGTATGGGCCTGCGGGCATCGGCACCGCCCGCGGGATAGATGGGTTTCGCGCCCATCATCAGGCACCGTTTCTGGGCGCGATGCCCGACCGGGTGGGCGACCCGGCCGGTGGACATCTGTTTGCCGAAGGCAATTATGTGGGCTTCACCGGCTGGCCCGGAATGCACATGACGCTGAGCGGCGGCACCTGGCTGGGCATACCCGGAACGGGGCAGAGGCTCACCATGCGCTCGCTGGATTTCTGGCGGGTCGAGGCCGGCAAGATCCGGGAGAACTGGGTGCTGGTCGACCTGCTGGATGTGTATGACCAACTGGGTGTCGATGTGCTGGGCCGCATGCGGGAACTGGCGTCATGATATCCGCGCCGATCCGCCCCTCCGCCGAGCCGGCGCTGCCGGGGGCCCCCATGCCGCCCGAGCAGGCGGCCCGCGGCCGTAGAGAATGCGAGCGAGACCACCCGCATCGTAGAGGGCGGCGGGCGCGCGCCCGTGGGCTGTGTCCCGGACAGTTTGCCGATCCTTCCCTGTCGGGCGAGGGCACGTCATGAGCTTGCCCCGGACGCCGTCCTTCCGGCTGGAAGGCCGTCGCGCGCTTGTCACCGGCGGCTCGCGCGGGATCGGCCTGGGCTGCGCCATGGCGCTGGCCGAGGCGGGCGCCCATGTGGTGATCGCCGCGCGCGGCGCGGAGGCCGTGACGGCTGCGGTGGCGGACATCGCGGGCGCGGGGTATGCGGCAGAGGGGATAACTCTTGACGTGACCGATCAGGCGGCGGTGCGTGACGCGCTGAAAGGGCTCGGGCGGCTTGATATCCTGTGCAATTCCGCCGGTCTGGCCCGCCATTCCCCGGCGCTGAAGACGCTGCCCGAGGATTATGACGCGGTGATGGATGTGAATGTGCGCGCGGCCTATTTTCTGGCCGTGGGCGCGGCCCATTCGATGCAGGAGAGTGGCGGCGGCTCGATCATCCAGATTTCAAGCCAGATGGGGCATGTGGGCGGTATCGACCGTGCCGTCTATTGCGCTACGAAACACGCGGTTGAGGGGATGACCAAGGCAATGGCGATCGAATGGGGGCCGCGGAACATCCGGGTCAACACGATCTGTCCCACCTTCATTCGCACGCCCCTGACCGAACCGACCTTCAACGATCCGGACAAGCGGGCCTGGATCGAGAGCAAGATCAAGCTGCCGCGCGTGGCCGAGGTGGAGGATATCATGGGAGCGGTCCTGTTTCTGGCCGGTGACGCCTCGGCCATGGTAACGGGTGCGTCCATACGGGTCGATGGCGGCTGGACCGCGGGGTAGGGGGAGAAGATGCCACAGGGCAAGGTAACATCACTGGATGTGGCGCGGCTGGCCGGTGTCAGCCAGTCGGCGGTGAGCCGCGTGTTCACGCCCGGGGCGTCGGTGTCGAAAAAGATGGCCGACAAGGTACGCGACGCCGCAGCCCAGCTTGGCTATCGGCCGAACGTTCTGGCGCGGTCGCTGATCACGGGCAAATCGCGGATCATCGGGCTGGTGGTGGCCTATCTGGATAACCCGTTCTATTCCGACGCGGTCGAAAAACTGTCCGCAGCGCTGCAGAAGCGGGGCTATCACCTGCTGGTGTTTCTGGCCGGAAATTCCGATGCGGATGTGAATCAGGTGCTCGAAGATCTGATGGATTATCAGGTGGATGGCATCATCACCGCGTCGATCAACCTGTCCGGAGAGCTGACCCGGCGCTGTGCGCAGGAAGGCATCCCCGTGGTTCTGTTCAACCGTTCCATCAACGGCTCCGGCCTTTCGGCGGTCACGTCGCAAAACCGGCTTGGCGGGGCCGAGGTGGCGGAGTTCCTGCTTGCCGGCGGGCACCGGCGGATCGCCCATATCAGCGGCTGGCAGGGATCCTCCACCGGGGTTGACCGGCTGCGCGGGTTTCGCGAGACGCTGGCGGCGGCGGGCCGGTCGCTGCATGCGCTGGATGACGGGATGTATCGCCGCGACACGGCCTCGGACGTGGCCCGCAGGATGATGGAGGCGGCCGATCCGCCGGACGCGATTTTCGTGGGCAACGACCATATGGCGCTGGCGGTGATGGATACGCTGCGGTTCGATCTGGGCCTGCGGGTGCCCGAGGATGTCTCCATCGTGGGATATGACGACGTGGCGATGGCCTCTTGGTCCTCCTATCGGCTGACGACGGTGCGGCAATCTGTAAGCGCCATGATCCATGCGACGGTCGACACGATTCTGGGCGAGATCGAGGCGGGTGATCAGCCCGGTGTGCTGACCGAAATCGAGGGGCCACTGATCGTTCGCGCCTCTGCCAGAATCCCGGAAGGATGGGCGAATGAAGGGGTTTGACCCGAAATTCAAGGACTTCCCCGACTATATCCTCGGGATCACCAGGGAGATCTGGGAAGACCGGCGGATCGCCACGCTGCATGACTATTACAGCGAGGATATCGTCGTCCGCTCGCCTGCGTCGGTCGTGGTCGGGAACGAGGGTGTGATCGCGGCCACCATGGCGACGCTGTCCGAGTTTCCCGACCGGACGCTTCTGGGCGAGGATGTAATCTGGTCCGGCACGCCCGAGGAGGGGATGCTCTCGTCGCACCGCATCCTGAGCCAGGCGACCCATGCGGGCGACGGCGCCTATGGCGCGGCGACGGGGCGCAAGCTGACCTATCGGATCATCGCCAATTGCCATGCGATCGACAACCGGATCAACGATGAATGGCTGATCCGCGACCAGGGTGCCATCGTCCGCCAGATGGGCTGGAACCCGGTTGATTTCGTGCGGGACCAGATCGCGCGGGAGGGCGGGCCGGAAGCCTGCGTGAGGCCGCTGACGCCAGCCACCGACCGGCCCGGCCCCTATCGGAGCCACGGCAACGATAATGAATGGGGCCAGCGCTATGGCGATATCCTGACCCGTATCATGGGCGCGGATATGGCCGTTATTCCAGAGGCTTACGACCGGGCATGCCAACTGGAGCATCCCGGCGGCGTTACCGGCCACAGCCATGGCGATGCCGACCGCTTCTGGATGGGCCTGCGTGCGGCCTTCCCCGATGCCGCCTTCACCATCCACCACCGGATCGGCCGCGACGATCCGCTGATGCCGCCCCGCGCGGCGATCCGCTGGAGCCTGCATGGCACGCATTCCGGCTGGGGCAGCTTCGGCAAGCCCACCGGCGCGGAGGTCTATGTGCTGGGTATCAGCCACGCCGAGTTCGGGCCATGGGGCCTTCGGCGGGAGTATGTGATGCTGGATGAAACCGCGATCTGGAAGCAGATCCTGCTGGCGGAGATGGGATGAGATGTCTGCTGGCCCTTTGCATCCCCGCAGACGTCGCGTCTTCCCCTTATCTCCAAAGCCAGCCCGTGATTTTCCCCCGCGGCCGGATCCATGAGCAGGTGAGCATATGACCCCCCGAGACATGGCCTCGCGCATTGTGCGCTATGGTGAGCTGAGACCCTGCAGGACCGCCTTCATCGACGCCCACACGCCGGGCAGCGACCAGAAGGAGAATTTCACGATCATCGGCGGCGGTGTCAGCGAAAGCCCCGACCAGCATGTGCATATCCAGATCCCGCACGGGTTCAATATCGGTGCCGCGGGTCAGCCGCCGAACTGCCGGAACTCCCTGCATTCCCACCGCACGGCGGAGGTGTTTTTCGTCCTGAAAGGCCGCTGGAGGTTCTTCTGGGGCCGGCGGGGCGATGCGGGCGGGGTGGTGCTGGAAGAGGGCGACATTTTCAACATCCCCACGGGCATCTTTCGCGGATTTGAAAACATCGGCACGGATTACGGGATGGTCATGGCGATCCTGGGTGGCGACGATGCCGGCGGCGGTGTGATCTGGGCGCCGCAGGTCATTGAAGATGCAAGAGAACATGGGCTGGTGCTGGGTGAAAACGGCAGGCTTTATGACACCAAGCTGGGGCAGGATCTGCCCGATGGTGTGGCACCGATGCCGGTCTTGAGCGAGGCGGAGCTCGCGGCGTTCCCCGAACCCGAAGCCGACGAGGTCGTGCCCGTATGCGTCGCGCGATACTGGGATCTGACCGCGCTGGCGGACAAGGCACCCGCGAAGGTGATCGGCGAGCATGGCCGGTTGCGGGACAGGCCGGGATTCGAGGTGGATTTCATCACCCGCGCATCGGCCGGCGCGACGATGCATTCCCATGACAGACCAAGCGTTCTGATGCCGGTGCGGGGCCACTGGCGCGTGACATGGGAAGGCGGCAGCGTGACGCTCGCGCCGGGCGACACGATGAGCGTGCCGGAGAACCTCGACCATGCGGCAGTGCCCGCGATGACCGGAGAGGCAAGCCTCTATCACGTGGTCGGCACGGATGATCCGGCAGGTAAGACATGGACCCGGTAGCAGCCATGCGCGCGGCCCGAAGGTATAACAATGGTATATCAATTCCGGCGCCACGGACCAGGCCTGTGACCGACCGGTAGGGCGGGCATGAGACCCCGCGCGCGGGGCGGGGGCGCGAAACCCGGGACGTGGACAGCCCGGACCGAAGGAGATGATGGATGATCAGGACGACCCATGTGGGCAGCTTGCCACGGACGCAGAATGTGGTGGATTTCATTTTCGCCCGCGAGAGGGGTGAGGAGTACGATCGGGCGGCGTTCGACGCGGCGATGGCGGCGGCCTGTTCGGAAACCGTGCGCCGGCAGGTGGCGGCGGGGATCGATCTGGTGAGTGACGGGGAGACCTCCAAGATCTCCTACGCGACCTATGTGAAGGATCGCTATACCGGGTTCGACGGCGACAGTCCGCGCAACGCGCCGGCCGATCTGAAACTGTTCCCTGGCTTTCTGGAACGCCTGAAGCGGGACGGCGGCACACCCAGCTATGCCCGGCCCATGTGCGTGGGAGAGGTGCGTTCGAAAGGACAGGGGGAGCTGGAGAAGGACATCGCCAATCTCAAGGCGGGAATGGCCGAACACGGGGCACGCGAAGGGTTCATGAACGCGGCCTCGCCCGGGGTGATTTCGCTGTTCCTGCAAAACGACTTCTACCCGACGCGGGAGGCGTATCTGGCCGCCCTTGCCGATGCGATGCGCGACGAATACCGGACGATCGTCGATGCCGGGCTGATGTTGCAACTGGATTGCCCGGATCTGGCCCTGTCGCGGCACATGCTGTTCGCCGATCTGACCGATGCGGAGTTCGTGAAGATTGCCGAGGGCCATGTGGAGGCGTTGAACCATGCGCTGACGGGCATCGACCCGGCGCGGGTGCGTGTGCATATCTGCTGGGGCAATTACGAGGGGCCGCATATCTGCGACATTCCGATGGACACGGTATTCTCCACCTTCATGAGGGTGGCGGCAAGCCAGTTGCTGTTCGAAACCTCGAACCCGCGCCATGCCCATGAATGGGCCGTCTTCCGGGACCGGGCGGCGGAGATACCGGACGACAAGATCCTCGTGCCCGGGGTGGTGGATACGACGACGAATTTCGTGGAACACCCGGAACTGGTGGCCGAGCGGATCGGGCGATTTGTGCAGATCGTGGGGGCGGAGCGGGTGATTGCGGGCAGCGATTGCGGTTTCGGTACGTTTGCGGGCTTCGGAGCGGTTGACCCGGAGATTGCCTATGCCAAATTGGCGGCGTTGAGCGCCGGTGCGGCCCTGGCCGGGGCGCGGATCGGGGCCGCGTGAGGCCGAACCCCGCCGGAGCCCCCGGACCGGGGGCTTTCAGGCCAGAGGAAGGGAATGTCGGTGACCGAACCGCTGGTCTTGCTGCCGGGGATGATGTGCGACGCGCGGCTGTGGTGGCCGCAGATGGTGGCGTTTTCCGCAGACCGCGCGGTGCATATGGCCCCGATCACCGGCGCCGAGCATATCGAGAGGCTGGCCGCGCAGGTTCTTGACACTGCGCCGGACCGGTTTGCGCTGGCGGGGCTGTCCATGGGTGGGATCGTGGCGATGGAAATCTATCGTCGCGCGCCGGAGCGGGTGTGCCGGATCGCGCTTCTTGATACGAACCCGCTGGCGGAAACGCCGCCGGTGGCCGCCGCGCGCGAGCCGCATATCGTGGCGGCCAAGTCCGGCCGGCTGGAACAGGTGATGCGCGACGAGGTGGCGCCCGGCTATCTGGCCCCCGGGCCGGTGCGGCAGGATGTGCTGGATCTGGTGGTGGAGATGGCCCGCACTCTGGGCCCTGACGTGTTCGTGGCGCAATCGCGCGCGTTGCAGCGGCGATCCGACCAGCAGGCGGTGCTGCGGCGCATTTCGGTGCCCGCGCTGGTGCTGTGCGGCGAATATGACGCGCTATGCCCGGTGCGGCGGCATGAATTCATGGCCGATCTGATCCCGCGGGCCCGGCTGGAGATTATCGCAGGCGCGGGCCACCTGCCGACGCTGGAACAGCCAAAGGCCACCACGGCGGCGTTGCGGATATGGCTGGCCGAGGGGGCCTGAGCCGATCAGGGTCAGGAGCCCGCGCGGCCCGCATCCCTGGGGGCAATCACCGGCGTCGCCACGGGCTCCCCGGTTTCGACGTTGAAAAACGGGGTCTGGCGCCATTTGCCGGTGACGAGCGCCGAACCGGTGCGCAGCATCATCCCCGCAACCAGACGGCCCATGCCCTCGTGGCGTGTCTTGCCGTTGGGGCCGCGCTTGAACACCTGCCCCACGACCGGCCCGAGCGGGTCGGTGTCGATCATGTTGCGGGTCAGCACGCTGCTGAAGGGAAAGCGCGGTCTTGTGGAGGAGTTGAAAAGCGGGGTGTTGCAGCAAGACGCATACCAGCGGAACAGGCCGCGCGGCGACAGGCGCATGAGGCCGAGATATCTGCGCCCGGTGTCGATGCGGATATTGTCGGGATTGGTCTGGAACAGCCCCACGCCCTCATCCGCGGCCAGCGGGATATTGTAATATGCCAGCGTGCGCCGACAGTCTTCGCAATGGCATATGGCATGCGCCCCGGCGCGCGGGCTGGCATCCATGAGGTGGCCCGTCAGAGCCCCGCAGGTGCAGGAGAACCGAAGATCCGACATCGGTTTGGTTCCTTATTCTGCCGCCATGTCCTTGATCGGCGTCTTCGGCACATCGCAATTCGCATCGATGAAATCAAGGACAAGCGGGCGGATGTTGTTGCGCCAGCTCTTGCCTGCGAAGATCCCGTAATGGCCAGCCTCGGGCTCGATATAGCTGGCCTTCTTGCTGGCCGGCAGCCCGGTGCAGAGATCAAGGGCGGCCACGCATTGACCGGGTGCGGAGATATCGTCCTTGCCGCCTTCGACGGTTTTCACCGCAACCGTGGTGATCTTGCCGATATCGACCAGCTTGCCCGCGACGGTGAAGCGGTTCTGCGCGATCTCCAGTTCCTTGAAGATCCGCTCGACGGTGGAAAGATAGAACTCCGCCGTCATATCCATCACCGCGAGATATTCGTCGTAGAACTTGTTGTGCTTGTCATGGTCAGAGGCGTCGCCCTTGGCCACGCGCAGGATCTGGTCGGTGAAGGCCTTGCTGTGCTTGTCGGCATTCATCGCCATGAAGCTGGAGAGCTGTTGCAGGCCGGGATAGACCATGCGGCCGGCGCCGGCATATTTGAAGCCGACCCGTTGCAGCATGTGGCGCTCCAACTGTCCCATGGTGATGCGGTTGCCGAAATCGGTGACATCTGTCGCCGCCGCGTCCGGGTCCACCGGGCCGCCGATCAGCGTCAGGCTGCGGGGTTGCGCCGCGGGGTCTTCCTCGGCCAGATAGGCAGTGGCGGCGAGGGCGAGCGGCGCCGGCTGGCAGACCGCGATCACGTGGCTGTCGGGCCCCATTTCGCGCAGAAAATCAACCAGATAAAGTGTGTAATCCTCGATGTCGAATTTGCCGGCGCTGACAGGAATGTCGCGCGCATTGTGCCAATCCGTGATATAGACGTCACAATCGGGCAGCAGGCTTATGACAGTGGAACGGAGGAGGGTGGCATAGTGACCGGACATTGGCGCCACAAGCAGGACCTTGCGGCCGGTGGGGGCGCGTCCCTGTACCTTGAAGCGGATCAGGTCGCCGAAGGGGCGCGTGACCACGGTTTCGACGATGACCGAATGGTCGCGCCCGTCATCGCCGGCGATGGAATGGATGTTCCAGTCGGGCTTGACGACCATGCGGGCAAAGCTGCGCTCCATCACCTCGCCCCAGGCGGCGGTCATCTGGATCGCGGGATTCGCGATGAGCCCGAGTTGCGGATAGGAACACATGGCCCGCGCGGTGGAGCCCAGCCACTGGTTGGTGACACGCATGGATTCCATGAAATCATAGGTGAGAAGGTACTTCATACTGCTCTCCAGCCAAGATGCGCCCGGAACGCGACGGGTTCGGGTCTATTCGTCGCTTTGCCCCCTCACCGCGGCATCGCTATGAATGCA
Source organism: Rhodophyticola porphyridii (assembly GCF_003688285.1). Taxonomy (GTDB): domain Bacteria; phylum Pseudomonadota; class Alphaproteobacteria; order Rhodobacterales; family Rhodobacteraceae; genus Rhodophyticola; species Rhodophyticola porphyridii. Next base: position 153,553 of record NZ_RCNT01000010.1, on the reverse strand, counting down.
CATGCAGCATTTGAGGGGTAAAAGCAAGCAATGTCCGGGATGAACGGGGAGGAAAACGAGATGGGCGAGAACCTGGATCGGTTGAATGAGAACCTCGCAAAAATGGAAGAGTTGAGCAAACGCATGGTCGCCGCGATCTCCGCGCGGGAGCCGGCGGATGCAGGGCTGCAGGGTCCGGGGCAGGATCTGTATCTGAAGGCCGGGACCGCATATATGCGCGAAATGATGACCAACCCCGCCAAGCTTATGGAACAGCAGGTGCAGTATTGGGGCCAGACGCTGACGCATTTCATGGAAGCGCAGCAGGAACTGGCCAAGGGGCATCTGGCGGCGCCCGAGGATCACACCCCCGACGACCGCCGTTTCGCCAACCCGATGTGGAAGACGCACCCCTATTTCAACTTCATCAAGCAGCAATATCTGATCTCCTCGGCCGCGATCGAAAAGGCGGTTTCGGAGCTCGATACCCTGGATGACAAGGACAAGAAGCGGGTGGAGTTCTTCTCCAAGCAGATCATCGACCTGTTCTCGCCCACCAATTATCTGGCCACCAATCCCGACGCGCTGGAACGCGCGGTGGAAACCGATGGCATGAGCCTCGTTCAGGGGCTGGAAAATTTGGTGCGCGATATCGAGAGCCACCATGGCGAAGTGCTGCCCACGCTGGCGGATCCGAACGCCTTCAAGGTGGGCGAAAACATCGGCACCGCGGAGGGCGCCGTGGTGTTCCGCAACCGGATGATGGAGCTGATCCAGTATGCGCCGACCACGGAAAAGGTGCACAAGACCCCGCTTGTCATCTTCCCGCCATGGATCAACAAATTCTACATTCTCGATCTCAAGGCGCAGAACAGCCTGATCCGCTGGATCGTCGATCAGGGCTATACGCTGTTCGTGGTAAGCTGGAAGAACCCCGACGAAACTTACGCAGATGTCGCGATGGAGACCTATGTCGAGGAGGGGTATCTGGAGGCGATCCGCGTTGCGCGCGAGATCACCGGTGAAAAACAGGTCAATGCGATCGGCTACTGCATCGCGGGCACGACGCTGAGCCTGACACTGGCCTATCTGAAGAAGAAGGGCGACAGGTCGGTGAAATCGGCGACATTCTTCACCACGCTGACCGATTTCTCGAATCAGGGCGAATTCAGCGTCTTTCTGGAGGACGATTTCGTCGACGCGATCGAACGGCAGGTGGCCGACGAGGGGATACTGGACAGCTATTACATGTCCAAGACCTTCAGTTTCCTTCGGGCCAACGATCTGGTTTATGGCCCCGCGGTGCGCAGCTACATGATGGGAGAGGCGCCTCCGGCCTTCGATCTGCTTTACTGGAATGGCGACAGCACCAACCTGCCGGGCAAGATGGCGATGCAGTATCTGCGCGGCCTGTGTCAGGGCAACGGGCTGGCGGGCGAGGGCTTCGAGGTTCTGGGCGAAACGGTGCATCTGTCGGAGGTGACGGTGCCCGTCTGCGCGATTGCCTGCGAGACGGACCATATCGCCGCATGGAAGGACAGTTTCCGCGGCGTGGTGCAGATGGGATCGAAGGACAAGACCTTCATCCTGTCGGAATCGGGCCATATCGCGGGGATCGTGAACCCGCCCTCCAAGAAGAAATACGGTCATTACATGAACCCGGAGGTGAGCGGCGCGCCCGAAGCCTGGCTGGAGGCCGCAAGCTATCACGAAGGGTCGTGGTGGCCGCGCTGGGAAACCTGGCTGAAAAAGCGGTCGGGCACGCAGATAAAGGCGCGTATTCCGGGTGAGTCGGGGTATGATGTTCTGGCGCCCGCCCCGGGAACCTATGTTCTGGCCAAGACAAATAGCTGATTTCCCTTAAGGAAACCGGGTCCAGCGAAAGTCTATGCTGCAGTGCAGAAAATGCTTGCAATGCCGCACTGCAGCATCTATATCATGTTCATCCGCAGCAAAGCGCCCCGCCACAGGGGATGACAGGAGACTAGACCAATGGCAAAGACCAACGATTTCACCAAATACGTCAGCGAAATGATGTCCGCCTACCCGATGGACATGTCCGCAATGAACGACGCGTTCAAAACCTCCGCCGCACTCGGCGAGCGTATGTCCAAAGTGGCTCTGGAAGCCGCCGAGAAATCCACCGAGATTTCCTCGAAATGGACCAAAGACACCATCGCCAAGATGGGTGACGTCGCCGCCGTCAAGGACGAGCCGACCGACTACACCAAATCCCTGACCGATTTCGCATCGGCACAGGCAGAGATGGCCGCCGAGAACATGGCCGCTTTCGCCGAAGTCGCGAAAAAAGTGCAGATGGAAACCGTCGAGCTGATGATGGCCGCGGGCAAGGAAGCTTCGGAAGAAGCCACCGCAGCCGTGAAGAAAGCCACCGCAGACGTGACCACGGCCGCCAAAAAAGCGACCGCGAAGTAAGCGATCAGACGCGGCAACGCGACACGCCGATGTCCTCCCCATCGGTGTGATCTGGAAGGGTGGGCTCCGAAACGGGCCCGCCCTTTTCTTGTATAAGAAATCCGGTGATTGCTTTTCTTCTGCAACTGCGTAGGCTGATCTATGCTGCACTGCAGGGAAGGGACTTGTGTCATGGCAAAAACCGCAGAACCGCTTCTCATCAAGCGCTATGCCAGCAGACGGCTCTATAATACCGAAACCTCGGACTACGTGACGCTGGAGGATATCGCCGGCTTCATCCGCGAAGGCCGCGAGGTCAAGATCGTCGATCTGAAATCCGGCGACGACCTGACCCGCCAGTATCTCCTTCAGATCATTGCCGAACATGAAAGCCGCGGGGAGAATGTTCTGCCGCTTGCGGTGCTGACCGATCTGGTCCGCAGCTATCAGACCCAGGCGCGCAGCGTGGTGCCCGATTTTCTGGCCATGTCATTCGAGATGCTGAAAGACGGGCAATCGAAGATGGTCGAGAACATGGCCGCGATAAATCCGATGGTGAACATGCCGGGATTCGATACGATGCGCGCGCAGCAAGAGGCGTTCTTCAAGGCGATGACCGGCGGTCTGGGCAACCAGTGGAGCGGCCCGGCACCGGAAGAGGAGGACGAAGCCGACACCGCACCCTCGGAAGAGCTCGACGAGATCAAGAAGCAACTGGCCGAGTTGCAAAGCAAGCTGTCGAAGATGTAGGGCCACCCTGTTCCGGCGGCTTGATCCGGGCGGCGCGGCATCTGCCTGAGGGCGGATGCAGGTGCCCCGCCCTTAGGCGACCTCCGAAAAAACCTGCTTCAACGCGGCATCCAGTTTCCCGAACATCTCATCCATCTGCGCATCGGTGAGGATGAAGGGCGGGCAAAGTACGACGGATTGGCCGAGCGGCCGGCAGATCAGCCCGTGATCAGTGCAGGTATTTGCGATGCGCTCGGAGACCGACAAGGCCGCCTCGAACGGTGTCTTGGTGTCGCGGTCCCGTACCGCTTCCAGCGCCCACATGTAGCCGATGCCGCGCAGTTCGCCGATATTGGGATGTCCGGCGATCTCGCTCAGCCCGGCCTGCATGCGCGGCGCGCCTTCGCGCACCCGGTCCATCAGGCCCTCGTTCAGGATCACGTCGATGGCTTTCAGCGCCACCGCGCAGCCGACCGGGTGGCCGGAGGCGGTGAAGCCATGGGGGAACTCCTCGATCTCGTCTATGGCGGCCTGCATCCGGTCGCTGAGATCGGGCCCGAGGATCACCGCGCCCATCGGGAAGTATCCTGCGGTCAGGTTCTTGGAACTGATGATCGCATCGGGCATGAAATCATAGGTGAGCGCGCCCCAGATCTCTCCCGTCCGGCCGAATCCGCAAATCACCTCGTCCGAGATCAGCGGGATGCCGTGGCGCCGCAGGACCGCCTGGACCGCCTGAAAATACCCTTCGGGCGGGGGAATGACGCCGCCTGCGCCCATGACCGGCTCGGCCACGAAGCCCGCGATCGTGTCGGCGCCTTCGCGGTCGATCACCCCGTCCAGTTCGGCGGCCAGACGGGCGGTGAACTCCGCCTCGCTTTCGCCGTCGCGCCCCTCGCGCCAGTAATGCGGGCAGGTCAGGTGAAGAAACCCGTCAAGGGGCAGGCCGAACACTTCGTTATAGGGTTTGCCCGTCATCGAGGCGGAGACGGCCGTAACGCCGTGATAGCCGTTTTTCCGGGTCAGGATCTTGGTGGCTTGCGGCCGGCCTTCGGCGCGGTTGAGGAACCACAGCATCTTGACCAGCGTGTCATTCGCCTCGGACCCGGAGTTGGTGTAAAACACCTTGCCACGCGGGAAGGGCGAGACATTGACCAGCGTCTCCGACAGCGCGACCGTCTGGTCGGACATGCGCCCGAAAAAGGCGTGATAGCCGGGGAAACGGTCATACTGGGCCTTCGCGGCTTCGGCCAGGCCCTTGTGGTCGAACCCGGCGACCATGTTCCAGAGGCCCGAATTGCTGTCGAGATACTTCTTGCCGTTGGTGTCGAAGATGTAGGGCCCCTCGCCATGGGTCACGACGACCGTGCCGCGATCGCGGACCGAGGGCAGATCGGTAAAGCCGTAAAGCGCGTATTGCGCGGCCCGGGCTTCCCAGGAGTTGGGCGCGTGGTCGTTCATCGGAGGGGCTCCCGAATTGGCGTTTGCGCCACGCTAGACCTGCCCGGCGCGGCCCGCAATCACCCTTGTGACCGGGAACCCCGCCGGGCCGCGACGTTCCTTGCCCTCAGGTGCCGTAGGCGCGGCTTTCGCCCATGATATCCTCCGCCGCGGCGATCAGGGCACCGATGATGAAGTCAAGCTCGGCCCTTTGCAGCCGGGCGGGCAGCCGGACGTCGCAGGCGCGCATCAGCATCGCGCGGGTCTGCGGCAGTTCGGGCGTATCGCCGGGGATGAAGTGCCAGTTCCAGAAGGCGCGCGCATTGTCGGTGCTGAGCCCGAATACCTGCACTTTCACGCCGCGCGCGGCGGCGGCATCGGCGAAGGCGCGGGCATCCGCATCATGGTCGAAGCCTTGCAGGTTGAACTGGATCGAATCGGGTGCGCGCTCTTCCGGCGGCAAGGCGTCAGGCACGTTCAGCCATGGCGAGGAGTTCAGCGCGGCAGCCACGTAATCGTGGTTGGCCCGGCCATCGCGTACCCGGCGGGCCACCTCCGGCAATTGCGGGCGGATCACTGCGGCGCTGAGATTCTGCATCCGCATATTGTAGAGCGGCAGCCGGTTCTGCCAGCGGGCGAAGGCCTCGTGAAGGACGGCATGTTTCTTCCAGTTATGCTCGTATGCGCCCGACATGATGACCGCACGGGCAACCAGATCGGCATCATCGGTGATCAGAATGCCGCCTTCGCCCGCGTTGACCAGCTTGTAGGACTGGAAACTGAAGCAGCCGACCCGCCCGATGGTGCCGACCTTGCGCCCGTTCCAGAGCGTGCCGAGCGAATGCGCGGCGTCCTCGATCACGGGGATGCCGGCTTCATCGCAGAGCGCCATGATCGCGTCCATGTCCGATGTGTGGCCACGCATGTGAGAGATGATGACCGCACCGGCCCCGGGCAGTTTCGCGGCGAAATCATCCATGTCGATGCGATAGTTCCGGCCGACTTCGACCAGGACGGGCCGGCAATTGGCGTGGACGATGGCGGAGGGCACGGCGGCGAAGGTGAAGGCCGGGATCAGGACACGGGCGTCCCTGGGCAGGTCCAGTGCGCAGAGCGACAGGAAAAGCGCGGCCGAGCAGGAGGAGACGGCAAGCGCGTATCTGGAGCCCATGAGTGCGGCGAATTCCTGCTCCAGCAGGGCCACGGGCGCGTCTTCGGGGGCGGTGTAGCGAAAGAGATCGCCGGATTGCAGGAGCCGGTCGATCTCGGCGCGGGCGGCCTCGGGGATCGGTTCGGCGTCGTAGACATTGGGGGCGAGGGCCATCATTTCACCTTTTCGAAAACTCCTATTTCAGTTTTCTTTACATGCAAAGCGCGGGGAAATCCAGCGGGGCAGCGCCCCTGGCGCGTTTTTCCGCGATCAGATGCCCAATTTGTCGCGCAACCCGTACCAGGTCATGGCGGAGACGAGCAGGGGCCATCTGAGTGCCGCGCCGCCGGGAAAACGGGGCGATGGCACGCGGGCCATGACATCGAACCGGTCGGTCTGGCCCTGAATGGCCTCGGCGATCATCCGGCCCGCCAGCGTGGCCATCGCGACCCCGTGGCCGGAATAGCCCGAGGCCGACCAGAGGCCCGGACGGGTTTGAGCGAAATGCGGCATCCGGTTCATGGTGATGGCCAGCGTGCCGCCCCAGGCATGGGTGATCTCCACATCTGCCAGATGGGGGAAGGTCCGCGCCAGCGGCCTGCGGACCAGCGCGGCGATGTCGCGCGGGAACCGGTAGCCGTAGCTTTCGCCGCCCCCGAAAAGCAGCCGGTTGTCGGCTGTGGTGCGATAGTAATTGACCACGAAGTTGCTGTCGGCGGCGCAGATGCGGCTGTGCAGGGCCGCACCCCGGGGCAACGGCGCGGTGGCGACGATGAAGTTGTTGATCGGCATGACGCGGGCCGCGGTCTGGGGGTGCAGGCCGCCCAGATAGCCGTTACAGGCCAGAACCACCTGACCGGCGCGCACGGTACCGGCTTCGGTTGTCACATGGCCCGGAGCGACCTGCCGGACGTGGCTTTTCTCGTGGATCGTGACGCCCGCGGCAGAGGCCATGCGGGCCAGCCCCGACACATAGGCCAGCGGGTTCAGATGGGCGGAGACATGGTCGATGACGCCGCCGGCATAGACATTCGTGTTGACGTAGCCGCGCAGGCCCGCGGCATCCAGAGGCTCGGCCTGCGTATAATCGTAATGCCGCGCCAGATACGCGACATAGTCATGGCTTTCGGTGACGCCCTTTGCCTGCCATTCCGCATGCAGCGCGCCGGATTGCAGGTCGCAGGAGATCTCACCTTCCTCTATAAGATCCCGGACGATGCGGACGCTGTCGAGCCCGATCTGCCAGAGCTTCCGGGCGTCGTCCCGGCCCACCATCCGCTCCAGTGCGATCTGGTCCAGACGCTGGCCGCCCAGAACCTGCCCGCCATTGCGCCCCGATGCGCCGAAGCCCACGCGATGGGCGTCGAGCACAACCACGGAACGGCCCGCGCGAGCCAGATGCAGCGCGGCCGACAGACCGGTGAAACCCGCGCCGACGATGCAGATATCGGCGCGCGTCTCGCCCCGGAGCGCGGGGAAGGGCGCAAGCGGCGGGGTGACCTCCGCATACCAGCTTGGCGGGAGGGCGCCCTGCCGGTCATTGGCGAAAAGCAGATCCATCGCGCTCAGACGTTAAGCAGAAGATGCTCCCGCTCCCACGGGCTGATCACTTGCAGGAACTCCTTGTATTCCAAGGCCTTGACGGCTGCATACACGCGGGCGAAATCGGGGTGCAGCACCTCGGCCATCGCGGTGTTCGCAGTGAACAGTTCCAGCGCGGCGTCAAGCCCGCGCGGGATCGCATCGTCGGCATCATAGGCATCGCCGGTGTATTCGGGACCGGTATCCAGCCTTTCCGTCAGGCCGAGATAGCCGCAGGCGAGCGAGGCGGCGATGCCGAGATAGGGGTTGCAGTCCATCCCCGGAAGCCGGTTTTCGACGCGTCGCGCGCCCGGATCGGAAATCGGGATGCGGATGCCGGTCGTGCGGTTGTCACGGCCCCATTCAAGGTTGATGGGCGCGGCGAAATCGGGGACGTAGCGGCGGTAGCTGTTCACGTAGGGCGCCAGAAGCGCGATGACCGAGGGCAGGTGACGCTGCATGCCGCTGATGAAATGGCCGAAGGCGGGGGTTTCGGCCCCGTCCGCGGCGGAGAAGATATTGGCCCCGGTTTCGGCATCCACCACCGAATGGTGAATATGCATCGCGCTGCCGGGTTCGCCCTCGATCGGCTTGGCCATGAAGGTGGCATAGCAGCCATGGCGGTGGGCCGCCTCGCGGATCAGGCGTTTGTAGAAAAAGATCTCGTCGGCCAGCCGCACCGGGTCGCCATGGCGCAGGTTCAGTTCGATCTGGCCGGCACCGCCTTCCTGCAGGATGCCGTCGATTTCCAGCCCCTGCGCCTCGGCGAAATCGTAGATATCGTCGATCACGGGGCCGTATTCATCCACCGCGGACATCGAATAGGCCTGCCGGGCGGCGGCGGGCCGGCCCGAGCGGCCCATGGGCGGTTTGATCGCCTGCCCGGGATCGGTATTGGGCGCGACGAGGAAAAACTCCATTTCGGGCGCCACGATCGGCTGCCATCCCTTGGCGTTGTAGAGCGCCTCCACCCGTTTCAGGACGTTCCGGGGAGCGTAGGGTACGGGCCGGCCCTGCTGATCGTCGATATTGTGGATCACCTGAAGGGTCCAGTCCGCGGTCCAGGGGGCCGGGGTGGCGGTGTCGAAATCCGGTGTGAGGATCATATCGGGTTCGGTGAAGCCATCGGGTGCGGCATCCGCCCAATCCCCGGTGATCGTCTGGAAGAAGATCGAATTGGGCAGATAGAAATGGCTTTGCTTGGCGAATTTGGCGCCCGGCATCGCCTTGCCACGGGCAATCCCGGCCAGATCGGAGACGATGCATTCGACCTCGTCCAGCGTCCGGCCTTTCAGATAGGCCTGTGCGGTCTCGGGCAGCTTGTCGAGAAACTCATGCATCGACCCGGGCCTTCTTGAGCACCTCGGCCAGCATCAGGGCAATATCGGCGGCGTCGTTGGGTTGCGGCAGATCGGCGGCGGCCTGCGTGAGTTGGTCCTCCGGTACGATACCGGGCCCGCGATGGGTGATGAGACCGGCCATGATCGCGGCGTCGAATTCTGGATGGGGCTGCACCGTCAGGATCCGCGGGCCATAGGCCAGCACCGCATTGGCGCAGAAATCCGACTGGCCCAGCACTTCCGCCCCCGCTGGCAGGTCGACGACCTGATCCTGATGCCAGGCGTTGAGATGGAAGGTTTTCCCGCCGATGCGGTAGCTTTGCCGTCCGACGGACCAGCCGCCGGCGAATTTCTCCACCCGGCCGCCAAGGGCCTGTGCGATGACCTGATGGCCGAAACAGATGCCGACCATGGGCCGTTCCGCCGCGCGGATGGCGCGGATCAACTCTTCCAGCGGCGGGATCCACGGATGATCCTCGTAAGCGCCGTGTTTGGAGCCGGTCACGAGCCACGCGTCGGCGGCGGCGGGGCCGTCGGGAAACTCCATATCGACCACGTTGAAGACGCGGAAGTCAAAGCCGTGCCCGTCGAGAAGCCGCCGGAACATGCTGTCGAAATCGCCGTGGGTTTGCCGGATCTCGTCAGAGGCGTGGCCGGTTTGCAGGATGCCGAGGATCATTGGGGGTGCCCGTTCGATATTGTGACGTGAAGCTATGCCTGCGCCGGGGCGGCGGCAAGAGGCGTCAGACCGTATCGAGATAGAGCTGCGTCTGCTCCTCGGGGCTGAGTTCGGCCATGTAGTGGCGTTCCTGCCGTTTGGTGGCCAGCAGATTGGTGACCAGTTCGGGCCGGAAGATCCGCGGGATCTGGGGGCAGGCGGCAAAGCTGTCGATCGCGGCACCCCATGAGGTCGGCAATTGCGCGAGGCTCTGGCCATAGGCGTTGCCGGTCACCGCGGCCGGGGGCATCGCGGCATCCTCGATCCCGTTCAGCGCCGCGCCGAGGATCGCCGCGATGAAGAGATAGGGATTGATATCGCCGCCGGCGACGCGGTGTTCGATCCGTCGTGCGGCGGGCGCGCCCGCCGGAATACGCAGTGCGGTTGTGCGGTTTTCGTAGCCCCAGGCGATGCCGGTGGGCGCGTGCGCCCCGGCCACGAAGCGATCGTAGCTGGAGGCATGGGGCGCGAAGATCAGCATCGAGCCCGGCATCGCGGCGAGGCATCCGGCAACCGCATGGCGCAATGCGGCCGATCCCTCCGGGCCGCCGTCATCGAAGATGTTGCGGCCATCGGCGTCGAGGACGGAGAAATGGCTGTGCAGGCCGTTGCCGGAGTAATCCGCATAGGGTTTGGCCATGAAACTGGCAGCGAACCCGTGCTTGCGCGCCAGCCCGCGCACCATCACCTTGAAGAGCCAGGCATCGTCGGCGGCCTTCATCGCGTCGGGCTGGTGCATCAGGTTAATCTCGAACTGGCCCGGGCCGGCCTCGGAAATGGCGGTGTCGGCGGGGATATCCATCGCCTCGCAGGCGTCGTAGAGATCGGTGAAGAAGATATCGAACGCATCGAGCTGCCGCATGGCCAGCGTTTCTGCCTGATGGCGGCGTTTGCCCGAAACGGGCGATTTCGGCACCCTGAGATCCGGGCCGCGGTCGTCGATGATGTAGAATTCCAGTTCGGTCGCGACCACGGGCGTCAGGCCCCGCGCGGTGTAGCGGGCCAGCACATGGGCCAGCGCCTGACGCGGATCCCCGTCATAGGGGCGGCCATCCTCGTGGAACATCCAGATCGGCAGCAGCGCCGAGGGCGCGGAGAGCCACGGCATGGGCAGGAACCCGCGCTCGGTCGGCCGCAGGACGCCATCGGGGTCGCCGGCCTCGAAGACAAGGGGGCTGTCGTCGATATCCTCGCCCCAGATGTCGAGATTCATCACCGAATAGGGAAAGCGCGTACCCTCTTCGGCCACCTTGCCCGCAAAGCGCCGGGCGATGCGCTTGCCGCGGGCCTGACCATTCAGATCGGCGGCGGCGACGCGGATCGATTTCACCTCGGGATGGTCGGCCAGATAGTCGCTCATCGGATCAGGTTCGGGCGATAGCGCAGCTTGCTGCGGGTTTCGGAGGGCAGGTGGCGGTTGAGACGGGCATTGATCATGCCGAACAGCATGATGATGCACAATGTCAGGATCACGAAATAGCCCGCCACGATGGGGTAGGGGATGAAGGGGTTGAAGGTCCTGTCTGCGAAATACTGCGCGTAATAGAGCGCGTCACCCTTTTGCTGGAAGGCCGGAAAGCCGGAGAAGTAGACCAGCGTCGTGGCGTGGAAGAGGAAAATCGCCTCATTCGTGTAGGAGGGCCATGCCAGACGCATGGTTGTGGGGAACACCACGCGGCGGAAGCGCGTCCATCCGGTCAGGCCATAGGCGTCGGCGGCCTCCAGATCGCCCTTGGGCACGGAGCGGAGCGCGCCATAGAAGATCTCCGCCGCATAGGCGGAGGTGTTGAGAAAGAGCACGATCAGCGCCCCCAGCCACGCCCGCGCGAACCAGCGCGTTTCGGCGGTGATCTCCGCAAAGCCGAGATTGATGTCGATGCCGACCCGCGGCAGCAGCACGAAGGTCTCGTAGGCCAGAAAGAACTGGATGAAGAGCGGCGAGCCGCGGAAGATGAAGATGAACCATTCCGCCGGTTTGCGCGTGATCCAGGGGCGGCTGTTCTTGGCCACGGCAAGCGCGACCGCGAAAAAGAACCCAGACATCAGGGCCAGCGCGCCGAAATAGACGTTCCAGATCATCCCCGAGCCGATCAGGGTGAACTGCTCGCACAGCGTGATATCACCGCGCGGCAGCAGACGTTCCCCATAGCCGAGCGAGCGGAGGCCGTAATCCTGTATGGTTTGAAGGCAGCTCATCGGCGGACCTCTCCGGCAGCGCCAGGGCCAACGCGCCGCGCCGCTCCCGCCGCGGCGACGGGCCCGCGCGCCTCTGATGCCCGGCCCGGCCCGGTCATGCGACCGCCTTGCGCTGGTCTTCGCCGGCCATCGTGGCCTGCCCGCGCGACAGTCTGCGGGTCAGACGGCCAAGCAGGATTTCCGAAATCCGCGTCATCCCGAGATAGAAGACGAGCAGGCCCAGAAAATACCACAGACGCCAGTCGGGATGCGGATACTGGTATTGCGAGGTTCTGGAGCCGCCAAGTTCGCGGGCCCAGTAGACGATATCCTCTACCCCCAGCAGGAACAGAAGCGGGGTCGCCTTGATCAGGATCATCCAGAGATTGGAGAGCCCGGGCAGCGCGTAGATCCACATCTGCGGGACGAGGATGCGCCAGAATGTCTGCCGCCGGGTCATGCCATAGGCCTCGCCGGTTTCAAGCTGCGCGCGCGGCACGGCGCGCATGGCGCCGAAAAGCACATTGGCCGCGAAGGCACCGAAGACGATGGCGAAGGTGAACACCGCGATACTGAAGTTATACGCCTCATGAACCCACTGGGGCGCATTGCTTTGCGGGATCTTGGCCGCGTCGCAGACGATGAAATTCGCGCCCTGCCTGATCGGATCGGTCCAGTCGGGGCAGGCGGCCTGATGGGCCAGCCATTCCAGCGCCTGATCGAGCGCGATGACGAAGAACAGGAAGAACGCGATATCGGGCACACCGCGCACCATCGCGGTGTAGGTCTTGCCGATCCAGCGCAGTGGCGCGACATGGGAACGCGACGCCATCGCCCCGGCAAAACCGAAGACAAGCGCCACGGGCGCGGTGATGGCCAGCAGGAGCAGAACCGTCAGAAAGCTCTGATAGAACCGGAAATGCACCCCGTTGGTCAGGTAGCAGGCGAACCATCTGGCGGTTTCCAAAGCGCTGGGATCTTCGCAGAATTCGAACATTGCGCCTCAGCTTCCTTGGTGCGGGCCCTGCGGGCGGGCCGGGGCGGATGGCGGTGCGGACGGTATCCGGACAAGGGCGCCCGGGCGATCAAATCAGCCCCGGCGCCCCCGTCCCGCCCTTGATCAGAAGGTTGCCGCTTCCTCGCCGAACCACTCGATGATCAGCGCGTTCAGCGTGCCGTCATCCTTCATCGACTGGATGGCGGCGTTGAACGCCTCGCGCAGTTCGGTATCGGTTTCGCGGAGACCCATACCGACGCCGCCGCCCAGTTGCACCGGGTCGCCGACGACCATCAGATCGGCGTCTTCATTCGCGATCGGCAGAAGGAAATCGCCATCGGCGAAAACCGCGTCGGCCTCGCCGTTGCGCACGGCGGCCACGGTTTCGTCAGGGGTCGCGAATTCAAGAAGCGTCGCGCCGGTTTCGGCGATGTAGCCAGCCTGGATCGTGTTGGTCTGCGCCGCGATCACGCCGCCTTCGAGATCGGCGTCTTCGCTGAGCGCCACGAAGAGAGACGAGGCGGGCGGGATGTAGTTCTGGGTGAAATCGATCACCTCGTCCCGTTCATCGGTGATGCTCATGCCGGCGATGATGGTGTCGTAATTGCCCGAGGTCAGGTTGGGGATGATCGAATCCCAGTCGTTCAGGACCCACTCGCAGGTCAGTTCGGCGCGGGCGCAAAGCTCATCGCCCAAAACCCGCTCGAACCCGTCCACTTCGCCATCGTCGTTGATGAAGTTGTAGGGGGGGTAGGCGCCTTCGGTGCCCATGCGGACGACCGAATGGGCATCGGCGAGCGCGGCGCCCGCGGACATTGCCAGAAGTGTGGCGGACAGAATGATATTTTTCATTTTGGTACTCCCTGGTTGATATTGTCTCAGGCGGCCTGGCCGTGACTGAGGAATTGCTGAAGGCGCGTCGATCTGGGCGCGCCGAAAAGCTGCTCGGGGGGGCCTTCTTCTTCGATGCGGCCCTGATGCAGGAAAATGACGTGATCGCTGACATCGCGGGCCAGCCGCATGTCATGGGTGACCAGTATCATCGTCCTGCCTTCGTTTGCCAGATCCTTGATAACCTTGACAACTTCCTGCTCAAGCTCCGGGTCGAGGGCCGAGGTCGGCTCATCGAACAGAAGTGCACGCGGCTGCATGCAGAGTGCCCGTGCAATCGCGGCGCGTTGCTGCTGGCCGCCCGAAAGCTGGGCCGGCCATGCCTCGCATTTCGCGCCAATCCCGACCTTGTCCAGCAGCGCGCGGGCGCGGGCTTCGACCTCGGCCCTGTCCTCGCCCAGCACGGTGACCGGGGCCTCCATCACATTTTGCAGGATCGACATATGCGCCCAGAGGTTGAACTGCTGGAACACCATCGACAGATTGGTCCGGATCCGGGTGACCTGCGCCGGATTGGCGGGGCGGCGCTGGTGACCGGTGCCGCGCCATTCCACTGCCTCCCCCTCGAAGCGGATCTCGCCCTCCTGGCTGTCCTCAAGCAGGTTCGCACAGCGCAGCAGCGTGGATTTCCCGGATCCCGAGGAGCCGATCAGGGACACGACATCGCCCGCCGAGGCGCATAAGTCGACACCTCGCAGCACCTCAAGGGCGCCGAAACTTTTGTGCAGACCAGTGATTTCGATCACCGGGGGTGTGGCAGAGGTCACGTTTGCGCAGGATCCCTGTTGTTTTGGAGAGTTGTCATGAGAATCAGGGTGATTGCAACGGATTCGTGGCCGATGACCTTGGGGGAGGTGGCCGATTCTGCGGAAAAACAGGGCAGACGCCTAGGGTTTGGGCGGAATGGGTTGCGCCAGGTAGGCCGATTCGGGGATATCGGAAAAGCCCCGGAGGCCGAGCGCCGCCCGGTCCGTGGGGCCGAGGGCGGCCAATGCGCTGTCCAGCGCGGCGCGGATCGGGGCGGCGCTTTGCGATCTGGCGGTGATGAGCGGCAGGCCGGGCGTCGGCGCGGTGCGCGCCACCTCGACCAGATCGGCTGTGAAGGGGGCGTGGCGGGTCAGCAGCCGCCATGTCTGCGCGTCGATCGCGGCCAGATCGGCCCGGGCTTCGGCCACTGCGCGGGCGGAGGCCTCATGCGCGCCGGTCATCAGCGGTGCGTCAAGACGGTGCCCGGTCGCCGCGGCCCATGTGCTGAGCGCGGCCCAGCCCGACTGGCTGAGCGCGTCGTTCACCGCGGGCCTCGGCCCGGGCTCGGCGCTGCGGGCCACGATGACGCTGTTGTAATGGCCGGGCGGACAGCCGGGCAGCGCGTAGTCGGGGGTGGTCACCAGTGTGACATGGGGCGCGAGACGGGCGCGATAGGGCAGTCCGCAGGTCTGCGCAAGGATCAGATCGGGGCTTTGCCAGATCTCCCAGGGGTCCGTGCCGCGGGTCAGCGCGGCCGGCGCATCGAGACCGAGCCTGCGCAGCGCATCGCGGATCAGCGCCCAGAGCCTGTCTGTCGCGTCCCGGATTTCCACCCGGTCGTACATGGGCAGGGCCGCGATCATTCCCGCCGCGCATCCACCCTTTGGCGGGCCAGATTGCTGTCCATGTCATTGACGCCAAGCATCGGGGCCACCAGCCGCATCAGCGCGTCTTCGTCATCGTCGCGCACACCGTCGGCCAGAACGATTTCCCACAAGGTCTCGACCACTTCCTTGCGGTTTTCATAGGGAACGGCATCCTTGATCGCCCGGGTGAAGCGGACCGTGTCCGGGGCTTCGGACTCCAGGGTTTCCGCCTCGGTTCTCAGCTTGCTGGCTTCGAATGGCGACAGCCCGTAACGGCTGGCCAGGAGCCTGTCGATCCGGTCGATCTCGGCTTGGGCGTAATCGCCATCGGTGCGCGCGATGCGCACCAGAAGTGCTGCCAGCGCCAGGCTGGCGTCGGGTTGCGACATCGGTTCAGGGTCGGGGGCCGTCAATCGGCGCAGAAAATCACCAAACATGGGCCTTCATATGGGTCTTGGCCTGCATTCGTAAAGCGCGCTTTAATCATCGGACCTAATGCCCCCTGCCGGAACGGTCAGGAGGTGCAAGGCTCACCCCGGCGCGCGGATCTGCCCGTGAGAGATCGGAACGGCCCCGCCTGCGATGCGGATCGCAACGATCCGTGCGCCGGCGATCTCCGTCGTCAGCCGGATGGCGCTGGGGCGGCCCATTTCGACCCCCTGACGCAGATCGGTGACGGTGGTGCCGTCCGTCAGCGCGCCATTGGCCAGAAGCTGGCCCGCGAGGATCGCGCTTGCAGATCCGGTGGCGGGGTCTTCTTGGATGCCGGCGGTGGGGGAGAACATGCGCGCGCGATAGCCGGTGCCGTTGGCGGTGTAGAGATAGGCGCTGTCCACATCCGCGGCCTCCATCAGCTCGGACCACTGCGGCTCAACCGGGCGGGCGCGGGCAAGCGCGCCAAGATCGGCGACGGGCGCATAGAGAAAGGCCGGCCCACCCTGCCAAATGCCGGGGTTGTGCGGGCCGATCGCGGCCCGGGGCAGACCCAGAGCGGCGGCGATCAGGGCCGGATCGGCGGTGCCGGGATGGGGGACGGGGATTTTCGGCGCGGTCAGTTCGGCGGTAATGCTTTGCCCCCGGCGGGTGACGGTGACCGGGACAAGGCCCACAACCTCTTCCAAGGTGATCAGCGTCTCGAAGTCGCCGGCGGGCTGTGCGGTGCTGGCCAGGTGGATCGCGCAGCCAATGGTGGGATGCCCGGCGAAGGGGATTTCGGCGGTGGGAAAGAAGATGCGGACCTTGGCGGTGTGGGCGGGGTCGTCCGGGGTCTGCACGAAGATGGTTTCGCTGAGATTGAACTCGCGCGCCAGAGCCTGCATCTGCGCGGTGCCGAGCGCATCGGCCTGCTCCACGATTGCGAGCGGGTTTCCGGCGAATGCGGTGTCCGTGAAGACGTCATAGGTGGCGTAGTGCAGCATTATGCGTCTGATCCGGTCGGGGCCTCGTATATGCAGGATTGATCCGGCGGGGAGAGATTGGCAAGGCCCGTTCGATGCCGCCCGCGTGGCGCAAGCGCGGGAAACGGGGCGCGCGACCGCCGCGCCCCGTTTCCAAGGGTGCCGAAGGCATCAGAAATGGTAGGCGATGCCCATGGTCACGCTGTCGGCATTCACATTCGTGCCCGGCGGGATCGGTCCGCCGCTCAGATCCATATCCGAGCGGATGTATTCGATCCGGGCCGAGATGTTGCTTGTCAGCATCGCCTCCACGCCCAGCCCGAAAATGGCGCCGTCCGCCTCCAGCGTGAAGGGTGCGCCGGTGATCGACACATCCGTCTGCGCATAGCCGAGAGAGCCGTAAAACAGGGCGTTGCCAATGGCATAGCCCGCGCGCGCACGAATGGTGAGCAGCCCTTCAAGCGTCAGATCCATGGCGGGGGTGATCTCGATGCTGGTATCCGAGTTGTAGTTCAGCTCGCCGCCGATGACGAAGTGATCCCCCACCGCGTGGTTGTATCCGCCGAAGACGCCGACGCTCTGACCGCTGCCGAGCGGGATGAAAAGTCCATCGATTTCGGGGCTGATCGAGTTTGCCTGCAAACCGCCGTAAAACCCCTGCCACTGCAGGGCGTCCTGCGCCAAGGATGCGGTGGCCAGGGTCAGGGAACAGGCTGTCGCCAAGCCAAGTGTTTTGAGAATTTTTTGCATTAACCAAGTCTCCATTTCGAGCTGGGCGAAACTGCGACAGCTCTGTCTTGGGACGGGCGGGGGGATGTGAAGGTTCAAAGCGATGTCGCCTGCGCGTGTCCGGGTCCAAATTGGTTGCATTTCCGCAACAGGCCGGCAGTCGGGCAAGGGGCAGCCGGTCATGCCGCCAGAGAGGCAGAGGGCAGGGGCCGGGCACGGGCAGAACGATTTTCGGCAAGATCCAATCGCGGGGGCGGCGGCGCGGTGCCGGACTGGACGCGGGCGTCTGGTGAGGGAGGGACGCCTCGGCCGGTGCGGCGACGCGCCGGGGGGTGCTGGGGGCGCGCTAGACCAGTCGCGAATTGTCCTTGGCGGCGCGCACGAAATCCCGAAACAGCGGATGCGGCGCGAAGGGTTTCGATTTCAGTTCGGGGTGGAACTGAACGCCGATGAACCACGGGTGATCCTTGACCTCGACAATCTCGGGCAGGCGACCGTCCGGCGACATGCCGGAGAAGATGAGCCCCTGCTTTTCAAGCGCATCGCGATAGCGGATATCCACCTCATAGCGGTGGCGGTGGCGTTCCTCGATCGCGGTGTTACCGTAGACTTCGGCCACCTTGGTGCCTTCGGTCAGAACGGCGTCATAGGCGCCAAGGCGCATGGTGCCGCCCTTGTCGTCGCCGGGCTTTCGCTTGACCTTGTGATTGCCCTGCACCCATTCCTTCAGGTGATAAACCACCGGCGTGAAACGCTTCTTTCCGGCCTCATGGTCGAACTCCTCCGATCCGGCATCGCCCAGATCGGCCAGATTGCGGGCGGCTTCGATCACTGCCATCTGCATGCCCAGACAGATGCCGAGATAGGGGATCTTGCGGGTGCGGGCGAACTCCGCAGCCTTGATCTTGCCTTCGGTCCCGCGTTCGCCGAAGCCGCCGGGCACCAGAATGGCGTGAAAGCCTTCAAGCCAGGGGGCGGGGTCTTCACGCTCGAAGATCTCCGCGTCTATCCATTCGGCCACCACGCGGACGCGGTTGGCCATGCCGCCATGGGTCAGCGCCTCGGCAATCGACTTATATGCGTCTTCAAGCTGGGTATATTTGCCCACGATGGCGACGCGCACCTCGCCCTCGGGATTGTGGATGCGGTCGGCCACGTCTTCCCAGACGTCCAGATTGGGCTTCGGGGCCGGCGCGATGCCGAACGCATCCAGCACAGCCTGATCCATGCCCTCCCGATGATAGGCGAGCGGCGCCTCGTAGATGGATTTCAGATCCTGCGCGGCAATGACCGCATCGGGCCGCACATTGCAGAACAGCGCGAGTTTCTCGCGCTCCTTTTCCGGGATCGGCCCTTCGGAACGGCAGACCAGTATATCCGGGGCCAGACCGATGGAGCGCATTTCCTTGACGCTGTGCTGGGTAGGTTTGGTCTTCAGCTCGCCCGAGGCCTTGATATAGGGCAGCAGCGTGAGATGCATGAAAACGCATTGGCCGCGCGGCTTGTCCTGGCCGAACTGCCGGATCGCTTCGAAAAACGGCAGCCCTTCGATATCACCGACGGTGCCGCCGATTTCGCAGAGCATGAAATCGACCTCATCCTCACCGATGGAGATGAAATCCTTGATCTCGTTCGTGACGTGGGGAATCACCTGAATGGTCTTGCCGAGATAGTCGCCGCGACGTTCCTTCTCCAGAACGTTGGAATAGATCCGCCCGGAACTGACGCTGTCGGTATTGCGCGCGGCCACGCCGGTGAAGCGTTCGTAATGGCCCAGATCGAGATCGGTTTCAGCGCCGTCATCGGTGACGAACACCTCGCCATGTTCGAACGGGCTCATCGTGCCGGGGTCGACGTTCAGATAGGGATCGAGCTTGCGCAGCCGCACCGTGTAGCCCCGCGCCTGAAGCAAGGCACCGAGCGCTGCCGAGGCAAGGCCCTTGCCAAGCGACGACACAACACCGCCGGTGATGAAGATAAAACGCGCCATCTGATCTTGAAACTCCCCGTGAGGATGGACCAAACCCTGCCGTCCGGCGCCCATCCGAATCCGTCTATCACGGGATTTAAGAATAACAGGATTCGCCCAGAAAGGACAAGAAAAACGCTACATGATGTAAACTGACGGGGCGGAAACCCCAGATTTATTCATCTGCGCGGGGTGGAAGGGCCGGTGCTTCGCCAGAACTGGGCGGCAACAGGGGCGAGGCGGGCGGCAGCAGTGCATCGCCGGCATCGTCATCGGCGGGCGCTTCAATTCCCAACTGGTCGAGCACGGAGTCGGAGGCAGAGTTCTGCGTTGCGATGATCGTCAGCGTGATCGAGGTCGCCAGAAACGCGATGGCGAAGGCCCAGGTCAGCTTGCCGAGTGCAGTTGCCGCCTGCCGCCCGGTCATCACACCGCCACCCCCGCCGATCCCCAGACCGCCCCCTTCGGAGCGCTGCAAAAGCACAACGCCGATCAGGCAGATGGCGAGGATCAGGTGAATGACGAGGATGATGTTTTCCATGGGCGGGTCTTCTGCCTGATTTTGGTCGGTGCCTACTTATGAGATGCGACAGGCCGCCGCAAGGGCGGATAGCGCAACCATAGGATGAAAAGCCGCTGATTGCGCAATCATTTTCTGCGCGCGGCGCTCTTTGGGCGGCAGCTTGCGTGGCGCGAAACAAACAGGTTTCGCCCCCGGGCGCACACGGCTATACCGGCACCGGTTTCACGACTACGGGGTTTCGGAACATGGCCAATGTGGTGGTTGTCGGCGCGCAATGGGGCGACGAGGGCAAGGGCAAGATCGTCGACTGGCTCAGCGAACGCGCCGATGTGATCGCGCGGTTTCAGGGCGGGCACAATGCAGGCCACACACTGGTGATCGACGGCGAGGTCTACAAGCTGCACGCGCTGCCCTCGGGCGTGGTGCGCGGCGGCAAGCTGTCGGTCATCGGCAACGGCGTGGTGCTGGATCCGTGGCATCTGATGGAGGAAATCGAGGGGATCCGCGGCCAGGGCGTCGAGATCACACCCGAAACCCTGATGGTGGCCGAGAACACGCCGCTGATCCTGCCCATCCACGGAGAGCTTGACCGGGCGCGGGAAAGCCAGAACAGCGTGGCCAAGATCGGCACCACCGGGCGCGGGATCGGCCCGGCCTATGAAGACAAGGTGGGGCGCCGGTCGGTGCGCGTCGCCGACCTGGCGGATGACGCAACGCTGGAACTGCGCGTGGATCGCGCGCTGGTCCATCACGACGCGCTGCGCCGGGGGCTGGGGCTGGACCCGGTGGACCGCGACGCGCTGCTGGCATCGCTCCGCGCGGTGGCGCCGCTGGTCCTGCCTTATGCGAAACCGGTCTGGAAGGTGCTGAACGAGGCGCGCCGCGCGGGCAAGCGCATTCTCTTCGAGGGGGCGCAGGGCGCGCTTCTGGATATCGATTTCGGAACCTACCCGTTCGTGACCTCCTCCAACGTCATCGCCGGGCAGGCCGCCACCGGCGTGGGCGTCGGCCCGGGTTCGATCGATTTCGTGCTGGGCATCGTCAAGGCCTACACGACCCGTGTGGGCGAGGGCCCGTTCCCGACCGAACTGTTCGACGGGGATGGCCAGCGCCTTGGCGAACAGGGCCACGAGTTCGGCACCACCACCGGGCGCAAGCGTCGCTGCGGCTGGTTCGACGCGGTGCTGGTGCGCCAGACCTGCGCAACCTCGGGCGTGAACGGTATCTCACTGACGAAGCTGGATGTTCTGGACGGGTTCGAGGAGCTGAAAATCTGTGTCGGCTACGAGCTGGACGGGGAACGACTGGATTATCTGCCGATCGCATCCGAGCAGCAGGCACGCGTGACCCCGATCTATGAGACGATGAAAGGCTGGTCCGACAGCACCGCGGGCGCCCGCTCCTGGGCCGATCTTCCGGGCGAGGCGGTGAAATATGTCCGCCGGATCGAGGAGTTGATCCAGTGCCCGGTCGCCCTACTGTCAACCTCGCCGGAGCGCGAGGACACGATCCTTGTGACCGATCCGTTTGCCGATTGAAGAAGGAGGGCGACCCATGGCCTTGAGCTACAAGACCAGACGGCGGCTGTCGCTGCTGATCCTGCTGCTTGGGCTGCCGCTTTATATCGCGGCGGCATGGTTCGTGGTCAGCCTGATCGAGCGGCCCCCGGTGCTGGTCGAACTCGCGATCTATGTGGTCCTGGGAATTCTCTGGGCGCTGCCCTTCAAGGCGGTGTTCAGGGGCGTCGGTCAGGCGGACCCGGATGCCGCATCGCCCGAAGACCGGTAGGCCTCGCGGCGCGGATACGCTTCAGAATTCAAAGCAAAGAGACAAGCAACCCCATGCCCCGAGGGAGAGGCATGGGGTCGTTCCGGTGCCTGGCAGGTTTGCTCAGGGACGGAAGTAGCGGGACCGGCGGGTCAGCCTGTATTCGCCACGGCCGACCTTCTTGATCAGACGGTCGCGCAGCAGGATGCCGAAGGCGCGCAGCCCCTCTTCCCGGTCGGCCGGGTCGTCGCCCGTGGCTGACAGATGCCGCACGAGATCGGGGCGGCCGAAAACGGTACGCCCCTCTTCATGAGTGATATAGGCGGCGGCCAGTTCCATCTTGTCCTGCACGGTGCTGGCATCGTGTTTGGCCAGATAGGCGGGGAAACCGGTCGCTGGCTGCGCGGCTGGGTCCGTCTCCTCGGTGTCCGGCGTGTTGGTGGTGTCCGCCGCGGGCCGGGCAGACGCATCCGTCTGATCCTCGGCCCATGCGCCGGTGTCGGACAGATCATCTGCCAGATCGTCGTAATCGCTCTCGGGCTCCGCCGGGAGGGGCGTGTCCTGCCGGGGTCTGTCGACCGGCGCGATCTCGTCGGTTGCGGCATCGGCGCGGTGGGTCTGATGCGGGGCCATGTCCCGCTCCCGCTCCGGCTCCGCGAGATACCCTGTCTCCGCGGCTGTCGCGTCCTCTTCGATGAACTCCGCGCGCCTGCGGGAACTGGCCGCGCCGATGATCTGGCCGGCGCGGGCCGCCAGATCGGCAAGACTTGACGCGATCTTGCGCGGTGCGTGCCGGTCGTCGCGGTGCCGCGGTGCGGTGTCGGCGCGGTCGGTCTCGGCAAACTCCGGGGTCGGTTCCGCGAGCGTCTGGGTCTCGGCCCGGTTCTCCTCGTTCAGGCGGAGCGGGCCCTGCATCCGTGCCTCGTCGTCGTGATCGGCCAGCGCAAGGCTGCCGGAGGTCACGCGGCGCGGCCGCGCGGGAGCGGCAGGCGCGTCGCCGCCGGTGTCGCGCGCGCTATCGATCCGCTGTTCGGAGACAAGCACGAGCGGCGCGGGCCGATTTTCGGCCCGGGGGCGGCGGGTACCATCCACGCGCACCCTGCGCGGGCGCATGACGCGGGCCAGATCGTCGCGGTAGTCCGCGGTATGATCGGAATGGGTGCTGTCACTGCCGCCGAGTTTGTCCTCCGCGCTCCGCGCGGCGACGGCGGCCTTGAGATGTTCGATATTGGCGCGGCGGCGGTTGGTTTCCTCGGTTTCCAGACGGCTGGCGGTGGCCTCGAACAGACGGCTGACCTCGGCATCCGCCTCTTCGCGCTCGTCGGGATCGGCAAACTGGCGCCGCCGGGAGGCGCGCTGTTCTTCCTGCGCCTGACGTTCGCGTTCGATCGCGGCCAGTTCGGCCTGCAACTCCGCTTCCGCCTCGGCGCTGAGCGCGGCCTCCGCATGATCTTCGGCGGGCATGCCTTCGACCGGTATGTCTTCGGTGGCGTCCGCTGCGGCGGCGGTATCGTCCCGGTTGGCGCGCAGGACGGTGATCTCCGCCCGGATCGCATCTTCGGGCGCGGTGTCGGCCTGCGCCTCGGTGTCGGTGCTTTCGGCACCGGTCTCCGACGCGCCCTCGTCAGATGCGGCCGCTGCCTGCGCCTCGTCCTCTGCATCCTCTGCGGTTTCCGCTTCGGGCAGGTCGTCGGCCATGTCCTGTGACGCTTCGGCAAAGGCCTCGGCCTCGGGGGCGTCATCGGCGGTATCGCTGTCCTGATCCTCGATGAACCAGTCGGTCGGCGCCTCTCCGTCGTCTTCCTCGGCGACGACCTGACGGAGCCGCGCCAGCTTGGCGGCGACGCTTTCGGCACCATCAGCGGGCTGGGCGGCGAAGAACCCGTCATCTTCGGCCAGTTCGGGTTCATCCCCCTCGCCCTCGGCAAAGAAGGCGGCGAAGTCGATATCCTCGGATGAACCGGCTTCGGAGGTTTCGGCGAAGGCCTCCTCGTTACCGCTCCCGCCGGCGGAGATATCTGCATCCGGCGCCTGATCATCCACCCGATCGTCGGAAGCGGCGGCGGCAGCGATACTGGCCAGCATCGCATCTTCGGCTTCGGCCCCATCATCCTCTGTCCCGTCATCCTCGGGCTCTTGGTCAATCTCGGCGGCTTCAACCGGGGCCTCGCTCTCGACGGTCTCTATGTCGGCAGCGTCCGTCCCGGACGCCTCCTCCTCCGCAGTCTCATCATGGGCGATGGCGGCGATGTCATCGGATGCCTCGCCGGGTTCTTCGGCCTCGGCTTCCGGCTCCTGTGTGACTGCGACCGTTTCGTCGCCCGTGTCCGGCGTGTCCTCGGTCTCTGCGACGATTTCGACCGGACGCGCGTCTTCCGCGGCCGGCTGTTCCGTATCTTCGTCATCGGCGCCGCCCCGGACGGCATCCTCAGGGGCGGCATCTTCGGGCTCGTCCGGCTGCGGCGTGGCGGTGGCGAGAGGCTCCGTGTCGGAGGCTTCCGGTTCGGCCTCGGGCGCGTCTGCCTCCGCATCGGGTTCGGCGACTATATTGTCTTCCGTAGCTGTCTCCGGCGCGGGCGCGATGGGCGCTCGATCTGCTACGGCAACCTCATCGGCGGCCGGCGTTTCGACCGCATCTTCGATCTGCGGGCGCATGATCAGCCCGGTTTCGGACATCCGCGCCTCGACCCGGCGGTTGATCGCCTCTTCGGTGATGCGTTGCAGCATCTCGGTATCGGGCGTGGGAGGCTCGGCGCCGAAATACCGGTCCTCCGCGGCAAGGTCGCGGAAATACTCGGCAATGCCTTTCATCGCACTGAACGGGTCTTCGAAGCCCTCCAGAGTGCAGGAAAATGTGCCGTAGGATACGGTCAAGATCTTGTTTGCGTCAGACATCGCTCAACTTCACTCTGCTCGTCCGGACGAGGCCGGAATTTACCATCTCGCCATTTGGTGTAACAAACTGATTCCTAGGAAACGGGACGGTATTTGGGCCATTCGGTGATCTTTAACCTCAAAAAAGGCGACAATTTGCCAAATCCTTCTGTGATTGTTCGCGCTGACACATTGGTGACATTATTGGGCGGGGGGCAGCATGAACCCGCCGATCTTGCCGATGCCCTGCGCCGCGCACCGGTTCTTGTGGCCGCCGATGGCGGGGCCGATCGGGCGCTGGCCAGCGGTCATCGACCCAGGGCCGTGATCGGCGACATGGACTCGCTTGGATCGGCGGCACGGGCCGCCCTGGACCCGCGCAGTATTCACCATATTGATGAACAAATCAGCACCGATTTCGACAAGGCCCTGCGGAACATCGCGGCGCCGGGGGTGATTGCCGTTGGCTTTACCGGCCGGCGGATCGATCATGAACTGTCGGTCTACAACACACTGGTGATGCGGCCCGAGAAGACCTGCGTGGTGCTGGGAAGCGTTGACATCGCCTTTCATGCCCCGCCCGAGATCGCCCTGACGCTGCCGCCGGGCACGCGGGTGTCGCTGTTTCCGCTGGCGCCGGTCCGGGGCCGGTCCACCGGTTTGCGCTGGCCGATCGGCCCGGTCGACTTCCGGCCCTGGGGGCAGATCGGCACCTCGAACGAGGCGGTGGCGCCGCGGGTCGAAATGGCCTTTGACGGGCCCGGCATGCTGATCATCCTGCCGCGCGAGATGCTCGATGCCGCGCTGGAGGCGCTGATCTGAGGTCATTTCCTCTCGCATGCCCGCACCGGCTTCTGTAAACAGGCCCCGAAACAACGGACGGATACCAACATGACGGCGGAGCTTTCGCCCATCGACCGAGCGAAATTCGTGGCTGCCAAGCGGGCAGTCGATTATGTTGAGGACGGGATGCGCGTGGGCCTTGGCACCGGCTCCACCGCCGCGTGGATGGTGCGCTGTCTGGGAGAGATCGTCCGGGAGGAGGGCATCCGGGTCACGGGCGTGGCCACCTCTTCGCGGACGGCCGATCTGGCCCGGCAGGTCGGTGTGCCGATCAGAACGCTGGACGAGGTCAAATGGCTGGATCTGACGATCGACGGGGCGGATGAATATGACAGCAACCTGAACCTCATCAAGGGTGGCGGCGGGGCGCTGTTGCAGGAAAAGATCGTCGCCACCGCGTCGGACCAGATGATCGTGATCGCCGATCCGTCCAAGCAGGTGGACACGCTGGGTGCGTTCCCACTGCCGGTGGAGGTGATCCCGTTCGGCTGGCAGACGACCAAGGCGCTGATCGAGGAAATGCTGTCGAATATCGATGTTCTGGGTCGGAATGCGTCGCTTCGGCTGAATATGGACGAGCCGTTTCGCACCGACGAAGGCAACTATATTCTGGACCTTCACCTGCGCCGTATCGGCAATCCGCAGCAGTTGAGCCTGGTTCTGAACCAGATCCCCGGTGTGGTGGAAAACGGGCTGTTCCTGGATATCTGCGACATCGTCGTGATCGGCAACTCCGATGGCACGGTCGAGGTGCGCGACATCAACAACGGCACCGTGGAACATGAACGGATCGAGATCGTCGACACCGACAACCTGTTCGTCGATGTCGCCGACTAAGGGCGCGGGAAGGACCGGCTGATGGCATTTGATTACGACCTTTTCGTCATCGGCGGCGGGTCCGGCGGTGTGCGCGCGGCGCGGGTTGCGGCTGCGGGCGGGGCGCGGGTGGCGATTGCGGAAAGCAGCCGGATGGGCGGCACCTGCGTGATCCGCGGCTGCGTGCCGAAAAAGCTGATGGTCTTCGCGTCGGGTTATCGCGAGATGTTCGACGACGCGCGCAGCTATGGCTGGGATCTGGAGGACGGTGCCTTCGACTGGCCGCGATTCTCCCAACATCTGAACTCGGAGCTCGACCGGCTGGAAGGGGTGTATCGCAACCTCCTTAAGGGCTCGGATGTGGAGATCTACGATACCCGGGCGCGTCTGGCCGATGCCCATACGGTGGAACTGGCCGACGGGGCGAAGAAAACGGCGAAGCATATTCTGGTGGCGACCGGCGGGCGGCCGGTACGCCCGGACATGGCGAATGCGCATCTGGGGATCGTGTCGGACGACATCTTCCATCTGCCCGAACTGCCGAAACGTCTGCTGATCATCGGCGGCGGCTACATCGCCTGCGAGTTCGCGGGCATCATGAACGGGCTGGGCGTGGAGGTGACGCAATTCTATCGCGGCGCGCAGATCCTGCGCGGCTTTGACGACGAGGCGCGCGGGCTGGTGGCCGAAATGATGCGCGAAAAAGGGGTTAACCTGCATCTGGGCACCAATATCGTGGAAATGGCCCGCGCCAGCGAAGACCACACGGCGAGCTGGACCGGCACGGAGAGCGATGCGGCGATGGGCGCGCCCGCGGGCGAACGGGTGGGCGAGGATGCGGCTCGGGGCTCGGGGCCGGTTTGGGTTAAGGCGACCAACGGCACCGAAGCGGTCTATGACGCGGTGTTGTTCGCGACCGGGCGGGACCCCAATACCGAGGACATGGGGCTGGAGGAGATTGGCGTGGAAATCGGCCGCCGCGGGGAGATCGTGGTGGATGACTACAGTCAGACGGCCGTCCCGTCGATCTATGCGATCGGCGATGTGACCAACAGGGTGCAGCTGACCCCTGTTGCAATCCGCGAGGGCATGGCCTTTGTCGAGACGGTGTTCAACGGCAATCCGACGCCGGTCGATCACGACCTGATCCCCTCGGCGGTGTTCACGCAGCCCGAACTGGGCACGGTCGGTCTGACCGAGGAAGAGGCCCGCGAACGGGAGCCGGTGGAAATATACTGTACCTCGTTTCGCCCCATGCAATCGGCCTTTGCGGGGCGGCCCGACCGGGTGCTGATGAAACTGGTCGTTTCGAAGGAAAACCGCACCGTTCTGGGCTGTCATATCGTCGCGCCAGGGGCCGGCGAGATGATCCAACTTGCTGGGATTGCGGTCAAAATGGGCGCAACCAAGGAAGAGTTCGACAGGACGGTCGCGGTGCACCCGACGATGTCCGAAGAACTGGTGACCATGAAGGCACCCATGCGGGTGGCTTGATTTCACGCAGAAAACGCACAGGTTGCCCGTGCAACTGGGGCCATTAGGCCCCATATAGACACACAACAGACGTGATGATGAGGGGAATAGACATCAATGGCTGGCAATAACGGCGGTCCATGGGGCGGCGGAGGCGGCTCCGGAAGCGGCGGTGGCAATCGCGGCGGTGATGATAACCGAGGCGGCGGGCGCAGGCCCGGCGGCGGCGATGGCGGCCAGCAGATCCCCGAGATTGACGAAATCGTCCGCAAGGGTCAGGAGCAGCTGCGCGTGCTCATGGGCGGGCGCGGCGGCGGCAACCGAGGTTCCGGCGACGGGGGCGGTCAGTTCCCTGAGATCGGGCGCCGTGGCTGGATCTTCGGCGGTCTCGCACTTCTGGGTCTTTGGCTCTTCACATCGGTCTACACGGTACGGCCCGAAGAACAGTCGGTGGAATTGCTGCTGGGATCGTTTTCCCAGGTGGGCGAGCCGGGCCTGAACTTTGCGCCATGGCCGGTGGTCACCGCAGAAGTCATCGCGGTGACCTCGGAACGGACGGAAAGCATCGGGACCAACCGGTCCGGCGCCTCCGATACAGGCCTGATGCTGACTACTGACGAGAACATCGTGGACATCGATTTCGAGGTGATCTGGAACATCAACGATCCGAGCAAGTTCCTGTTCAATCTGCGCGACCCGGAAGCGACCGTCCGCGCGGTGTCGGAATCGGCCATGCGTGAGATCATCGCGGCCTCCCAACTGGCGCCGATCCTGAACCGGGACCGGGAAGCCATCGCCGATACGGTGCGCGAACTGATCCAGTCCACGCTCGACAGCTATGAAAGCGGTATCAATATCGTTCGTCTGAACCTCGACCGCGCCGATCCGCCATCGGAAGTGATCGACGCGTTCCGCGACGTGCAGGCCGCCGAACAGGAGCGCGACCAGCTTGAACGCCGTGCGGATGCCTATGCCAACCAGGTTCTGGCAGGCGCGCGGGGTGAGGCGGCCCAGCTTCTCGAACAGGCCGAAGGGTATCGCGCCCAGGTGGTGAACGAGGCCGAGGGTGAAGCGAGCCGGTTCCTTGCGGTGCTGGGCGAGTATGAGCAAGCGCCGGAAGTGACACGGCGACGCCTTTATCTCGAAACCATGGAGCGGGTTTTCAGCGATGTCGATCTGGTCATCCTCGACAGCAATGGCGAGGGCGGCACGAACGGTGTCGTGCCTTATCTGCCGCTGAACGAACTGCGCCGTAACAGCGGCGCCGGAGCAACCACCACCACGGGGAGCAGCAACTGATGAAACGTATGGTTTATATCATTCCCGTGTTGATCGTCGCGGTGATCGGACTGCTCAGTTCGATCTTCATCGTGGACGAGCGGCAGCGCGCGCTGGTTCTGCAGTTCGGTCAGATCCGTCAGGTCATCGAAGAGCCAGGACTGAACTTCAAGATCCCGATCGTTCAGCAAGTGGTCTACTACGATGACCGGATCCTGTCGCTCGACACCGCCGCGATCGAGGTGACCCCGTCCGATGACCGGCGTCTGGTCGTGGATGCTTTCGCACGCTACCGGATCAACGATGTGGAGCAGTTCCGCCGTGCCGTGGGCGTCGGCGGGATGCGCCTGGCCGAGGAGCGGCTGGAGGGTATTCTGAACCCGCAGATCCGGGCGGTGCTCGGTTCCGAAGGGGTGACATCCAACACGATCCTCTCGGCCGATCGGGCCCAGCTCATGGCGCGGATCACCACGCAGGCCCGCGCGCGTGCGCTGTCGCTTGGGCTGGAAGTGCTTGATGTGCGTCTGAAACAGACCAACCTGCCGACCCAGAACCTAGATGCGACCTTCTCGCGGATGCGGGCGGAACGCGAACGGGAGGCGACGGACGAACGCGCCCGGGGTGAAGAGGCCGCGCTCAGGGTGCGCGCGCAGGCGGACCGGACGGTGGTCGAGCTTGTGTCGGAAGCCAATCGCGAGGCGGAGATCATCCGAGGTGAGGCAGATGCCGAACGCAACCGGATTTTCGCTGAGGCCTTCGGTCAGGACCCGGAATTCTTCGAGTTCTACCGGTCGATGACGGCCTATGAGCGCGCCCTGCGGCAGCAGAACTCCACCATGGTGATCAGCCCGGACGGCGAGTTCTTCGAGTATCTGGGCGGATCCCGGGGCACACTTCTGCCGCCCGCGCAGGAATAGGTCTGTCCGATGCTTGCGACGATCCTTCTGGGGATCGGCATGGTTCTGGTGATCGAGGGGCTGGTGTTCGCACTGGCCCCATCGCGGATGGAAGACCTGATGCGCCTGCTGACCCAGATCCCGGTGGAGACCCGCCGGCTCATCGGCTTTTTCGCAGTCGTGATGGGGGCCGTCCTCGTATCCTGGGCGACAAGTCTCCTGGGCTGAAAAACGGTGCGGACCGGGGCCGGGGCAAGAGACTCATTGCCGGCTGGCCGCCCGGATGCGAGACTGCTTCACGTCTATGTGACACCGAACTGGCGGTTATCTGATCCCTGAGCCACCCTGCTGCGGTTGATTATATCCGCCTTCGGTCAAATATTATGGATC
The DNA here is from genome assembly GCF_003688285.1 of Rhodophyticola porphyridii. Lineage (GTDB taxonomy): Bacteria > Pseudomonadota > Alphaproteobacteria > Rhodobacterales > Rhodobacteraceae > Rhodophyticola > Rhodophyticola porphyridii. The sequence continues at coordinate 123,570 of NZ_RCNT01000010.1, read as the reverse complement.
GAAGGGCGGGTGACATCCGCCTACGGCGTGACAGGAGGACGATCCGTGAACATCCAAAGGACCCATCAGCGACAAGGGGCGCGTGCCTATGCCCTGAGCGCCAGTCAGGAGCGCAGCATGGTCTATCGCGTGTCGATTATGGCAATGATCCTGGCGATGGCGATTCTGGCCGTTCTGGCCAGCTTTTCGCCGGCAAGCGCCCAGACGGCGCGACCCGCGACATTTGCCGATCTGGTCGATCAGGTGGGCGATGCCGTGGTCAACATCACGACTTCATCGGTGGTGGCCGCCCGCACGGGCCCGCAGCCGATCGTGCCCGAAGGCTCCCCGCTGGAGGATTTCTTCAACGACTTCATGAACCGCAACAATCGCGGGCAGGAAGCGCCGCGACGCAGCCAGGCGCTGGGTTCGGGCTTCGTGATCTCCGAGGACGGCTATATCGTGACGAACAACCATGTGATCGAAGGGGCTGACGAGATCCTGATCGAGTTTCGCGGCGGGTTCGTGCTTGATGCCGAGGTGATCGGGACCGACCCCAGCACCGATATCGCGCTTTTGAAGGTGGAGCCCGATGAACCGCTGCCCTTCGTTCCCTTCGGCGACAGCGACGTGATGCGCGTGGGCGATTGGGTCATGGCCATGGGCAACCCGCTGGGTCAGGGCTTTTCGGTCTCGGTCGGCATCGTGTCGGCGCGGGAGCGCGCGTTGTCCGGCAGCTATGACGACTTCATCCAGACCGACGCCGCGATCAACCGGGGCAATTCCGGCGGCCCGCTTTTCAACCTCGACGGCGAGGTGGTTGGCGTGAACACCGCGATCCTGTCGCCCAATGGCGGCTCGATCGGGATCGGGTTTGCCATGTCGTCGGCCGTGGTGACCCGTGTGGTCGACCAGTTGCAGGAGTTCGGCGAGACCCGCCGCGGCTGGCTGGGCGTGCGCATTCAGGACGTGACCGACGATATCGCCGAAGGTCTGGGCCTTGAGGAGGCGCGGGGCGCACTTGTGACGGACGTGCCGGAAGGCCCGGCGATGGAGGCCGGTGTCGAGGTGGGGGATGTGATCCTGTCCTTCGACGGAACGGATGTGGACGACACCCGCGAACTGGTCCGCAACGTGGGCAACGCACCGGTGGGGGAGACCGTGCGCATGGTCGTGTTCCGCGACGGCGCCACGCAGACCCTGCGGGTGACGCTTGGTCGACGGGAAACCGCCGAAGGGGCCGCAGGGCCGGGTGCCACGCCGCAGACACCCTCCAGCGCCGATGTGATGGGCATGACGCTGACGCCGCTGACGGATGCGCGCCGTGAGGAACTGGGCGCCCAGGGCGTTCAGGGCGGGCTGGTGATCGAAGCGGTGGACGTCGAAAGCGACGCTGCCGCCAAGGGCCTCATGCCCGGCGACATCATTACCGAGGTGGGCCAGCGCCCGGTCAGCGACGTTGCGGAGTTCGAGACCCGCGTGACCGAGGCCCGGGATGCCGGACAGAAGAGTATTCTGTTGCTGATCCGCCGCGCGGGGAACCCGCGTTTCGTCGCGCTGAGCCTTGAGGACGCGTAACCTCCAGGGCCACGCGAACACAGTAAAAGCCTCTCGTGCCTCTATGCGCGAGGGGCTTTTTTCTGGCGTGGCTACGGGGCCGGACCGGTGGGCGGGCGTCGCAAAGCCGGCTTCGCTCAGTATGTGGGCTGCCCCCAGATCGGGGATGAAACAGATCCTGCCCTTGCTCCCCTTCTAGAAAACGTCGGGTTCCGGTTCAGTGCTGAAACCTGCCCCGTCTCATATAACCGACCGGTCGTCCCGGCCATCGCCGCGCGCGCTGTCGCGGCGACCCGGCCGCCCGCTCCGGCGCGCTTACGGTGTCACGACAACCTTGCCCGTCGATTTCCGCCCCTTCAGCAGCGCCAGCGCATCGGCGGCCTGATCCAGTGAGTAGGTGGCCCCGATATGCGGTCTGAGCCCGCCCTCGCGGTACCAGCCGAACAGGGTCGCGAGACTGTCCGTCAGGGTTTGGGGCGCGAATTGCATGTAGCCGCCCCAGTAATGGCCGATCACGGAGATGTTCTTGACCAGCAGGTGGTTGGCCGGAATGTCGGGGATCTCTCCGCTGGCGAAACCGATGACCAGAATGCGGCCTTCGGGGTTGGTACACCGCATCGCGGCGGTGAATTGCGCGCCGCCCACGGCGTCATAGACCACATCGGCCCCGCCCAACGCCTTGACCTCGGCGCGGATGTCGCCGGTTTCACTGTCGATCGCATGGGCCGCCCCGGCGGCGCGGGCCACGGCCAGCTTGTCGGCCCCGCGCGCGCAGGCGATCACTTCGGCACCCATGCGGGCCCCGATTTCGACCGCTGTCAGCCCGACACCGCCCGCGGCACCCAGCACCAGCAGCCGCTCCCCCGCCTGCAGATGCGCCCGATGCGCCAGCGCCAGATGGGACGTGCCATAGGCGATCAGGAACCCCGCCGCATCCTCGAACGGCATCTCCTCGGGAATGGCGATGGCGCGGGATGCGGGGAAGACCCCGAACTCGGCAAGCCCGCCCTGACCGGCAAACACCGCGACCCGGGTGCCGATGGCGGGGCCCGTCACCCCGTTGCCATGGCCGCGCACGGTTCCGGCGATTTCCATGCCCAGTGTGAAGGGCAGGGCGGGCGTGTCCTGATACTGCCCCCGGATCATGAGCAAATCCGCGAAATTCAGCCCGCAGGCCGCGATTTCCACCAGCACCTCCCCTGGTCCGGGTTGCGGCGGATCCATCCGTGTCAGGGAGGGCGGGGTGTCATGGGCGGTGACGCGAAAAGCGCGCATCTTGTGGCTCCTTCTGGCCGGGATCGGCGCCAAAGCTACTGCGCCTGAAGCGCCTGTACCAGTGCCAAACCCGACCGCACAGGAAGCAGACAGCACAGTTGATCCAGATCATTGCCGGACACGCATAAGTAGAGTAGCCTTTTCATGTGCCGCTCAAATCGTGACGAAATCGGCGGTTATCTGAAAGGCCGCGCCTGTCGCGCCATCAGCTTGCGTCTGCGCCGGCCGGAAACGTGGCACGTGCCGGTCGGGACACGCCCGGCGGTGAGCCAGATCAGGTTAGACAAAGGAAGGATAATTTCGTGAAACACCCCGTTGATGTCCATGTCGGCAAACGTGTTCGGCACCGCCGTTGGATGCTGGGCATGACACAGCAGCAGCTGGCTGAGAAAGTGGGTATCAAATTCCAGCAGATCCAGAAATACGAGACCGGCATGAACCGTGTCAGCGCCTCCCGGCTTTGGGATATCGCCGAGGCATTGAGTGTGCCGATCAACTATTTCTTCGAAGGGCTTGGCGGCCAGGAGGGCCTGATGGCCCAGGGCGTTGTGCCGGGCGACATTCTGGCGGACAAGGAAGCGTTGGAGCTTGTGCGCTCCTATTACGCGATCCCGGAAAACCAACGCCGGCGTCTGTTCGAGCTGGCGCGCGTCCTGTCGGATACCGCTGCCTGAGATCGGGTTTAGATCGGGTTGACCACGGGGCCCGCCCCGTGCGACCTCGGCGCGCGTGCGCAATGACCTGCCAGTGCCCGAGGTGCCCGAACCCGATGCCGACCACAGACCGATCCGAGCTGCCGATTGATGAATTGCGGGCGGTGGCCCACAAGCTTGCCGATGCGGCGCGGGCGGCCACACTGCCTTATTTCCGCGCGCCCGATCTGCCGACCGAAAACAAGCAGGCGGGTGGTTTTGATCCGGTCACCCGCGCCGACCGCGACGCCGAGGCCGCGATGCGCCGGGTTCTGGCGGATCTGCGCCCCGATGACGGTATCATGGGCGAGGAGGAGGCCGACATCCCGTCCCGTTCGGGCCTGACATGGGTGCTGGACCCGATCGACGGCACCCGGGGCTTCATCGCGGGCACACCCACCTGGGGCGTGCTGATCGGGCTGCAGGCGGGCGCGGGTCCGGTTTTCGGGATCATCGACCAGCCCTATATCGGCGAGCGGTTCGAAGGCGGATTCGGCCGGGCGCGGGTTGTCGGGCCGCAGGGCATCGCGCCGCTGCGAACCCGGGGCACGACCCTCTTGGCCGACGCTATCCTCTTCACCACATTCCCGGAGGTCGGAACCGCGGCGGAGCGTACCGGGTTCGAGGCTGTTCGCGACCGTGTGCGGCTGACCCGGTATGGCATGGATTGCTACGCCTATGCGCTTCTTGCCGCCGGTCAGGTCGATCTGGTGATCGAGGCGGGGCTGCATTGCTACGACATCGCGGCCCCGATCGCGGTGATCGAGGCGGCGGGTGGCGTGGTCACAAACTGGCAGGGCGGCCCGGCCCATACAGGCGGCCGGATACTGGCCGCGGGCAATGCCACGCTGCATGCCGCCGCGCTGGAGTTGCTGAAAACGGCTCCGTAAGGCGCGGAACTGGCGTCATTCGAGGTCCGACCTTGCGGTGGTCCGGGCGGCGGAGGCGGGCAATCCGGGAACCCTGGCCCAAGGCATTTTCCACAGGGTTACACACATCCGCGCCCGTTTTGCCCTTGGATTTGTGCCACCTTGAAGCCGCCCGTCCGGCTCCCATTGCGGCCCGTGCTTGCCAAGGCCCGAGCGATCCACATGCCATCCACAGATTGATCCATCCCCTTGTGCAAAAGAGGCGGAGCTTCGCCCCCGTGCGGCGCCGGAATATCGTTTTCTTGCCTAAATCCCGCCGATCCCGCATCCTTCGCCTCAACGCTGCCCAAAGAAGCATCCAAGAACCGACGAGGCCCCTGATGATCCGCAGTTCCGCCCTGTTTCTCCTTCTGTCCCTTTCCCTTGCCGCTTGCGCGCCCGCGCCCGGAACCGAGCGGGTGCCGCTTGCCTCCACCGGGATGATCGCGCAGGCCAACACGCTGATCTCGGTCCAGCGCGCGAGCGCGGGCATCCTGCGCCCCCTGGTCCACAGCGCGGCGTTGCAGGGCGCGGCGCAGGCCCATGCCGATGATCTGCAAATCACCGGCGGTCTGGGCCATGTCGGCAGCGATGGCTCCACCCTGTCCGACAGGATCCGCCGTAGCGGCTATACCGCCTGTTTTGCCGCCGAAAACGTTGCCCGTGGCCAGCCCGATACCCGCAGCGCGATCGCCAGCTGGTCGGGCTCGGCCGGGCATCAGGCGAATATGGTCAACCCCAACGCCACGCAGTTCGGTTTCGCGAATGCAGGCGATGTCTGGGTGCTGGTGCTGGCGCGTCCCTGCTAGCGGGGGCCGAAAAGGCTGCGCCACTGGCTGAGCAGGATACCGGCGAGGATCAGCCCGAGCGCCCAGAAAAGCGTGGGGGGCAGGGCCTCGCCCATCAGTGTGATCCCGAAAATGACCGCCCAGACCGGCACCATATAGCTGACAAGGCTCATGAATATGGAGCCCGCGGTGGTGATCACCCGAACGCGGATGATCGCGGCGAGTCCCGTCGGCAGCAGGGCGACATAGATCAGCGCAGTCGTCGGCCAGAGCGGAAAGTCGCGCGGAACGCCCTCCACCAGCAAGGCGACGGGCACGATCACGGCTGCGGCCACCACCAATGTGGCGGTCGCGAAGGCCAGGGGCGGCATCGGTGGCGCGCGCCGTGTCATGACCGAACCCGCCGCATAACAGGCCGCGGCACCGATACAGGCCAGCCGGCCCAGCCATTCCGCATCGCGGCCGGTTCGGTCGAAGGCCCCGTCGCCGACAAGCAGAACCAGCCCGACAAAGCCGAGTGTCACGCCCGCGATCCGGCGCGGGCCGATCCCTTCCTCGGGTGAAAAGACCGCGACCAGCGGCAGAACCAGCAACGGCACCGCCCCCATTGCCACGCCCGCGAAGGCCGAAGGGACATGGCTCAAGCCCCAGCTCAGGAGCGAAAAGGGTATCGCAACCGAAACGACGCCGATCACGGCGCTGTATGCCCAGGCCCGCGCGCCCTTGACCTGCGCCAGGCTCTGACCGATCAGCGGCCCGGCAAGGATCAACGCCACCGCGCCCATCACCGTGCGCCCCGCGGTCACCGTCCAGACGCCGAACCCTTCCAGCGCGGCGGAAACGCCCATGAACGCGGTGCCCCAGATGACGCCCAGCCCAAGGACAAGCGCCCAGTTGAGCGCGCCCGGCCTCTCAGGCGTGGCGGTCTGTATCAAGGAACTCTGACAGGGGGCTTTGCGTTCTTTCCGCGAGACCCCCCGCAATCAGTCTGGAGATTGACCATGGATACCTCAACCCTTGTGATTACCCTTATCGTTATCACCTTTGGTGCCGTTATCGTCCTTGCGCTGCGCTCGAAGGTGAAAACCGAAGAGCGGATGAAGGATGACGACGCCCCGAAATCGACATTGGCCAAGGATGGCCCCGGGCCGAACCCGAATACAAAGCCCTGAGTCCCGGTCCCGGCGCATTAGATACACGCTCCAGGCGCCCGCGAGGCGGGGTTTGGCGATGCGATGACCGCCCCGATCTGCCATCGGGGCGGCTGTGTCTTGGGCCACGGGCGCATGCATACCGCCCGCTGCGCCATCAGTTCTTGGCTCTGTCCACCATCTTGCCGGCGGAAATCCACGGCATCATGCCACGCAGGGTTTCGCCCACCTTTTCGATCTGATGTTCGTCATTCAGCCGGCGGGTCGCCTTGAAGGAAGGCTGGCCGACGGCGTTTTCCTGCATGAAATCGCGCACGAATTTCCCGGTCTGGATGTCGGTCAGAACCGCTTTCATCCGCGCCTTGGTCTCGTCATAGGGCAGAATGCGCGGGCCGGAGACGTATTCGCCATACTCGGCCGTGTTGGAGATCGAGTAGTTCATGTTGGCGATGCCGCCCTCATAGATCAGGTCGACGATCAGCTTCACCTCGTGCAGGCATTCGAAATAGGCCATCTCGGGCTCATAGCCCGCCTCCACCAGCGTCTCGAAGCCCATCCGGATCAGCTCCACCAGGCCGCCGCACAGAACGGCCTGTTCGCCGAACAGGTCGGTTTCGCATTCCTCGCGGAAGTTGGTCTCGATGATGCCCGACCGGCCGCCGCCGATGGCCGAGCAATAGCTGAGCCCCAGTTCCAGCGCCTTGCCGGAGGCGTCGTTATGCACCGCGACAAGGCACGGCACGCCGCCGCCCTTGGTGTATTCACCGCGCACGGTGTGGCCGGGCCCCTTGGGCGCCATCATGATGACATCGACGCCGGCTTTCGGTTCGATCAGACCGAAATGCACGTTGAGCCCGTGGGCGAAGGCAATCGCCGCTCCCTCGCGCAAATTGTCATGAACGTATTTCTTGTAGGTTTCGGCCTGAAGTTCGTCGGGCATGGTGAACATGATCAGATCGCACCAGGCCGCGGCTTCCGCGATACCCATCACCTCAAGGCCCTCGCCTTGCGCCTTGGCCGCGGATGCGGAGCCTTCGCGGAGCGCGACGACGACATTCTTCGCGCCCGAATCCCGCAGGTTCAGCGCATGGGCATGGCCTTGGGAGCCATAGCCCAGAATGGCCACTTTCTTGTCCTTGATCAGGTTCACATCGCAATCGCGATCATAGTAAACGCGCATGTCATTTTCCTTTCAGGGGTCGTCTGCATATACGGTTCGGCGCGACCTTATGGCGTTTTCATGGCGCTGACACCTATGATACATACAAAAAATGACCATTATACTGATGTAGTCATTCTCCATTTTAAGATTTTGCGGAAAAATCATGCTGACCGATCACGAGCGCCGCATACTCCGTTACTGGCAGGACGAGCCGAGCCTGACCCCGGGTGAAATCGGGGAAAAGGTCGGGCTGTCGGCAGCGCAGGTGGCAAGGCGCATGAAGACGCTGCGGCAACGCGGCGTGGTGAAGTCCATCGAGGCGCAGATCAACTGGCCTGCGCTTGGCTACGCGGTGGAGGTCTCATTGCGGATCACGCTCGACAAGACCGTGCCGCGGGCCTTCGATGAATTTCTGGCCGCCGCCCGCGAGGTGCCGGAGGTGATCGAGATCCAGACCTTTCTGGGCCGCGTGGACGCGCGGCTGAACCTGATCGCGCGCAACATGCCGCATTATCAGGAGGTCTACCGCGACCGCATCCTCACGCTGCCGCATATCGCCGATATCGAGGCGTTGATGCATGTCGCCCGGATCAAGGCGGAGGAGGTCTATCCGCTATGAGCGATCCCGACGCCACCGACTGGCAGATCCTGCGCGAGTTGCAGCGGGATGGCACCCTCACCGCCAGCGAGATCGGGCGCCGGATCGGCCTGTCGCAACCGGCCACATGGCGGCGGATCGTCGATCTGCGGAAGGCCGGTATCCTGCATCCGCAACGGTTGCGGATCGATCCCGAGAAAATCGGCTTCGGCGTCACGGTCTTTCTGGGCGTGAAACTGGCCACCAAGGGACGCGTGAGCCTGGAGGATTTCGAGCGCGCTGTCGCGGCGATCCCCGAGGTGCAGACCGTCGAACATGTGCTTGGCCTTTACGATTACCGGTTGCGGGTTGTCGCCCGTGACCTGCCCGATTTCGAACGGGTCCTGCGCCGCCGCATCATGACGCTGCCCGGCGTCGGAAATGTGGAGGCCAATGTCCTTCTGTCCGAGGAGCGGCGACCGGGGCCCTTGGGATGACGTCCCGACATTGCGTCGCCGGCGGCCTGCCGCTACCCATGCCCCATGCAATGGGAGCACCTGACATGGCCGCACTTCTCGATCACGTAGACCCGGAGGGGCTTCTGGAATACTCCGTCGTCTTCACCGACCGCTCGCTCAATCACATGAGCCAGACCTTTCGCACGGTGATGACCGATATCAGCGCCCTGCTGAAGGAGGTCTACAACGCCGACGCGGTGGCGCTTGTCCCCGGTGGCGGCACCTACGCGATGGAGGCGGTCGCGCGCCAGTTCGCGCGGGATGCCAGCGTGCTGGTCGTCCGCAACGGCTGGTTCTCCTACCGCTGGTCGCAGATTCTCGATGCCGGCGGCTTTGCGGGTGAGGTGACCGTGATGAAGGCGCGGGCTTCGGGCAACGCCCCGCTCGCGCCGTTCGCGCCCGCCCCGATCGAAGAGGTCACCGCACGGATCCGTGCGGAAAAGCCCGATGTGGTCTTTGCGCCCCATGTGGAAACCTCCGCGGGCCTGATCCTGCCGGATGCCTATGTCACGGCGCTGGCCGCGGCGGCCCATGAGGTCGGTGCGCTGATGGTGCTGGATTGCATCGCCTCGGGCTGTGTCTGGGTCGACATGCAGGCCACCGGCGTCGACGTGCTGATCTCGGCGCCGCAGAAGGGATGGTCCGCCTCGCCCTCGGCGGGGCTGGTGATGTTGTCGGACCGGGCGGTGACGCGAATGGCCGATACCGCATCGGACAGTTTTGCGCTCGATCTCGCGAAATGGCGCCAGATCATGCAGGCCTATGAGGGGGGCGGCCATGCCTATCACGCCACTATGCCCACCGATGCGCTGCGCGCCTTTCGCGACACGATGCTGGAAACGCGGGACTACGGATTTGAGAAACTGAAGGAAAATCAGTGGGCTTTGGGCAACGCAGTGCGTGACCTGCTGGCCGGGAAGGGAATTCGCTCCGTAGCGAGCGACGGATTCGGCGCGCCCGGCGTGGTGGTCAGCTATACTGACGACCCGGAAATTCAGAACGGCAGCAAGTTCGCCGCATATGGCATGCAGATCGCCGCGGGCGTGCCGTTGCAGGTAGATGAGCCGGAGCGGTTCATGACCTTCCGGATCGGGCTTTTTGGGCTCGACAAGCTCTATGACGTGGAGGGCGCTGTGACGCGACTTCGGACGGTTGTGGACAAGGTCTTTCCCTGACCGGCGCGGCGTTGCAGGGCGCCCGGTTCAGCCGCGGGCGCCCAGACCCGCGCGCATCAGCACACGGCGCACGGGCGCGACCGAGTAAAACGTGTTCAGTGCCTGCATCCGCAGATCGCGCAGCCCCTGCGCTTCCACCATTGAGGCGCGGTTGAGCGCATCGACGCCGGTGACCCGGGCCAGCACCTCGGTGTGGCGGATCCGGTTGTATTTGCGAAGCAGGTCGCGCGCGCCCGGATCGCCCGGGGCCGCTTCGATCAGCTCCAGCAGCACCCGCAGATCCGCGAGGCTCATGTTCAGCCCCTGCGCGCCGATGGGCGGCATGACATGCGCGGCCTCGGCGATCAGGGCGGTGCGCTCGGCCTCCATCCGCTCGGCGACCTGGCTTATGATCGGCCAGACCGTCCGGCGGGAGACCAGCGTCAGCGGCCCGAACAGATGGCAGGAGCGTTCGGACATTTCTGCCTCGAAGGCGGCGACATCCAGCGCGGCCAGCCGCTTTACTTCGGGGCCGCGCTCCATCCAGACGATGGCGGAGGAGGGCAGACCTTCGTAATCGGGCAGCGGCACCAGCGTGAAGGGCCCGCCCGAGCGGTGGATCTCGGTGGAGACATTCTCATGCGGAATTGGATGGGTCACGGCAAAGGCCAGCGCCTTCTGCCCGTAGCGCGTTGTTTTCACGCCGATCCCGACCGCTTCCCGGACGGGGGAGTCGCGCCCGTCTGCGCCGATCACCAGTCTGGCCCGGACCCGCGCGCCATCGCTCAGGGTCACCCGCGCCTCGGTCTCCCGCGTCAGCAGCCCGGCGGTTGCGGTGCCCGGCCGGAACCGGACATTCTGCAGCCCGTCCAGCGCGGCCAGCATCTCGCGGCGCAGCAGCCAGTTGGGCAGATTCCAGCCAAAAGGCAGGTCGGAGATATCGGCGGCGTTGAAATCATGGGCCGCGCGGGGCTCGGGCGTTTCCCCACCCGCATCGACGATCCGCATCACCTGCAACGGGGTCGCGTGATCGGCCAGCCTGTCCCATAGACCGATCCTGTCTAGGAAATCCCGCGACGGTTGCAGGAACGCGGTCGTCCGAAGGTCTGAGCCTTCCGCGTCCCGCTCGGTGACCGGTGGCGTGGGGTCGACGCAGATCACCGAGAAGCCGGCGCGGCCGAACCCGACCGCGGCGGTCAGTCCGGCGACGCCGCCGCCGGAGATCAGGATATCGGTGTCGATCAGCTCGGCCATGACACAGAAATAGGGTGCGCAGGCCGGCCGGTCGAAGCGTCAAACGCGCACAGGGCGCAGATCAGCCAAGGGTGATCCGGATCAGGGTCAGGAACATCGCAAGCACCAGGATCAGGGCCGGGATGATCAGGCCGGGATAGCCGAAGATCATGAAGGCGCTGCCCCAGAGCCCGACCAGCATGGCGATGGCGTAAAAAGGCGTATCCTCGTCGCCCTCCACGACCTCGCGGGCCATGCGGCCGATGAGCGGGATGCGGTATGTGATCCTGCGGGTGAAATAGGGGCGCGGGGCCTCGGGCGTCATTGTCATCTGTGGTTTCTCCTGTTCGCTGAAGCACAGATGGGGCGGGCAGGGCCGAAAACGAGAGGCATAATTGCCGCAGCGCGGCATCTATTGCGACAATAGATAAAAGCTATCGAATATGCCGTATCTTCTTGGATTCTCCTATCTGCTTCAGCGGGTCAGAACGGTGAGAAAGCCTGTCAGATCATCGGTATGATGGTCGATAAAGACCTCCTCAACCGGGATGGCGGCCACATGGATCGTGCGCAGCCCCATGTCATGGGGGGCGGCCAGATTGCGGGCCTCGTCCTCGAACATCGCGGAGCGGGTCGGGGCCAGCCCGTCCGTTGCAAAGACCACTTCGAAGGCGCGCGCCTCGGGCTTGGGCCGGAAATTGGCGTGTTCGACGCCATAGATCGCATCGAAAAGACCGGTCAGCCCGCGATGGGCCAGCACCCTCTCCGCGTAGGGCGCGGTTCCGTTGGTGAAAACGATCCGGCGCCCGGGCAGGGCGGCGATCCGCCCGGCAAGGTCGGGATCGGGGCTGAGAACGGTGAAGTCGATCTCGTGGACCTCATGCAGATAGGGGCCGGGATCGACCCCGTGCAGATCCATCAGCCCGGCCAGAGTGGTACCGTGATCCTGCCAGTACTTCCGCCGTAGGCGATCGGCCTCCGGGCGATCCACGCCAAGGGCCTCCATCACATAGGCCGTCATGCGGATGTTGATCTGGTCAAACAGCGCCATTTCCGGGGGATACAGCGTGTTGTCGAGGTCGAAGACCCAGGTGTCGATATGCTGGAACTGGTCGGCTGGCATGGAAGCGGTTTAGGCCGTGGCGTGGGGCGCGGCAAGGGGTGGCTTGTCTTGGCCCCTGTGCTTGCCTAGCCTCGGGCAGATCGAAAGGACTCTGGATGGCTCAGAAAAAAAACCCGCACAAGGATGCCTATGACCTGATCCTCGAGGCGATTGATGTTGGCATCTACCGGCCCGGCGCGCGCCTGGTAGAATCGGAACTTGCCGAACGCTTCGGTGTAAGCCGAACGCCGATCCGCGAGGCGTTGCAGCGTCTTGAGACGCAAAGCCTGCTGACCCGCGATGGCCGCAGCCTGATCGTGGCGTCGCTGGACCACGCACAGACGGCGGAGCTTTACGCGGTGCGCACCGAGCTTGAGGGATTGGCGGCGCGGCTTGCGGCGCAGCATGCCGCGGCCGAGGAAATCCGTGTGCTGCGCGATATGGTGGAGGCCGACCGCGCGCTTCTGGACGATCCCGACGCGCTGTCGCGGGCCAATCGCCGGTTCCACAAGCAGATCCATCTGGCCAGTCACAACCGGTATCTGGTGCAGCAGCTTGACCTCGTGCATCGCTCCATGGCGCTGATGGCCACCACCTCGCTGGCGGCGGCGGGCCGGGGCGAGGATGCGTTGAGCGAACATGCCGCGATCGTTCAGGCGATTGCCGACCGAGACGGGGACACGGCGGCGAAAGCCCTGAGAAAGCACCTCTCCACGGCTTTCGAAGTGCGCCTGAAGGAACAGGCACGCAACGTCTAGGGCGTCGTCCCGGTGCCGGGGGTTGCCACCATCCCGCGGCGATGGCTGAACTTGCCATGGGCGGTCTTTGCCCAGTGGAAAGGCCGCAACAGCATCTCGACCAGTGCCAAAACCGCAGCCGCGGAGGCAAGGGGGAAGTAGAGAAGCATAAGCGGCAGCGCCAGCCGATGCCGGCGCAGATGCGGGGCGCGGCAGGCGAGGAAGGACATGGTCAGGCTGAGCACCAGCGCCAGCACGAAGCCCGCCCCGATCATGCCGAAGCCGAAGGGCGTCAGCACCGGGTCAAGCGGGTGGGGCAGTCCGAAGGGCACAAGGGAGAAGGTCCATAAAAGCGGGGCCGCCAGAAAGCCCAGAACGGTGCCGAGTATCTGCAACTGGAAGCCGAGGAAGGCCCGGGGGCGAAGCGACCGCCAGAGCGCGACCGGGTCGCGCATATGGGTCACCCAAGTCATCGCATAGCCTTTCAGCCAGCGGGACCGCTGCCGGATCCAGGGCAGGATGGCCGAGTTCGCCTCCTCATAGGTGGTGGTGGCCACGATTTCCGTGCGATAGCCGTTGCGCACCAGCCGGAGGCCCAGCTCGGCGTCTTCGGTCACGTTATGGGCATCCCAAGCGCCCACCGCCTCCAGCGCGGCGCGGCGCAGGAACAGCGTTGTGCCGCCCAGAGGCACGAACAGGCCAAGCCTCTGGACGCCGGGCAGCATCATCCGGAACCAGCTTGCATACTCGATTGTAAAGCAACGGCTTATCCAGTTGTGGGTGGCGTTGTAGTAATCCAGGCGGCCCTGCAGACACGCAACCTCGGGCGGACATTCCGAGAACCGGCGCACCACCTTCCGGATCTGGTCCGGGTCGGGCCGGTCCTCCGCGTCATATATGCCGATGATCGAGCCGCGAGCGAAATTCAGTGCGTAGTTCAGCGCCCTGGGTTTGGTTTGCGGATGTCCGGGCGGTACGGTCACCGCCCGCATCCATGACGGGAGCGTGGCCTGAGCCAGAGCGGTCTGCGTGGTCCGGTCTCCGGCTTCGAGAACCAGGATCACATCCAGCAACTCACGCGGATAATCCAGCCGTGACAGGCGTTTGACCAGTTGGCCCGCGATGTCCTGTTCGCGCAGGAGCGGCACAAGAATGCTGACCACGGGTTGCCGGCGCAACGGGATCGGCTGGCGGGGCGGGGCGAGGGCCGCCGCGATGCCCCTCGAGGGTTCCGGGACGGGTGCGCGCAGGGCCGCTGCCAATGCCGCCAGTTTCAGTGTCGCGTTGCAGAAAAAGACCAGTAGCGCGATCCCATAGGCGAGCACGGCCAGAACCACCGGGTTCGTCCAGGCGAAGGCCGCGACCGCCAGGGCCCAGCTTGCGAGAACCGGCATCCAGCGTCTGGCGTTCCAGTTGCGGCAACTGACCTGCTGCGGCACCCGCGCTTCGGCCAGCCGGGCAAGCTCCGGTCCATAGGCCCGCGTCAGCGCATCGTGCATCTGGCTCCGGCTGGCGATGGCCACGATCAGGGGCTGGTCGGGGTTGAAGGCCGCGCGGATCGCGGCTTCCTGATCGGGTCTGTTGGTGACGACGATCAGCGCCTGACCGGCACGCCGCCACGGCAGGACGCCGAGCGCGATCGCGGTCTTGGCGGGCAGGAGCGCGGCCAGGGTCGCGTCGGCGGGGTCGGTGGCCAGATTGATCGCCTTGGCCCCGTATTGCGCGCACAGGCCGTTCAGCAACTGGCGTTCGGATATGTCCCCATGGGCAATCAGGATCTCGCCGATCGGAAGATCCTGATGGCGTTGAAGCGCGATGGCCCTGAGCAGCGTCTCGGGCCCGATAGCGCCCTGATCCATGAGGATTTCCGCCAATGGTCGGGGGCGGCGACGCGCCTTTCTTTCGACAACGCGAACCGGAGGGTCGCGCAGCAGACGAAACTCCGGACGTGTCCGGGTTGATTTGAAAACCAGCGTATTCAACGGCATGTGCCCCAGCGGCGACAAGACAATTTGCCGAGAATGCGTTGTATAGTGTTAACAGGCGGTTAACTACGGTTTGGGTCCCCCGCGGGCAGTGGCGGACAGCAACCGGCCGGGTGTCAGGCGGGCGTTCCGGCGCGGGTGCGCATCGCCGCCGCGAAGCGCTCGAACAGGTAGTAGCTGTCTTGCGGTCCGGGGCTTGCCTCGGGGTGATACTGCACAGAAAACACCGGGCGGTCCTCCATCCGGATCCCGCAATTCGACCCGTCGAACAGGGACACATGGGTTTCCCTGACACCGGTCGGCAAGGTCTGGCTGTCGACGGTGAATCCATGGTTCATGGAGGTGATTTCCACCTTGCCCGTTTCCAGATCCTTGACCGGATGATTGGCCCCGTGATGGCCGTGGTTCATCTTGATCGTCCGGGCTCCAAGCGCGAGGGCAAGCATCTGATGGCCGAGGCAGATGCCGAAAACCGGCAGGTCGGCATCCAGCACGCCCCGGATCATCGGCACCGCATAGCGACCGGTCGCCGCCGGATCGCCGGGACCGTTCGAAAGGAAAACGCCGTCGGGCGACTGCGCAAGCACATCCTCCGCGGTTGCGCTGGCCGGCATCACGGTCACCTCGCAGCCCGCCGAGGCCAGACAGCGCAGGATGTTGCGTTTGGCCCCGTAGTCGATCGCCACCACTTTGGGGCCCGGTTCAGTCCGCCGTGTGTAGCCTTCGGGCCAGGCCCAGCGCTTTTCGTCCCAGCGATAGGATTGGGCGCAGGTCACATCCTTGGCCAGATCCAGCCCCTCCAGCCCCGCGAAGCCGCGGGCGGCGGCCACCAGGGCCTCCAGATCGAACTTGCCCTCCGGGTCATGGGCGAGCGCCACATGGGGCGCGCCCTGCTGCCGGATCGCACGGGTCAGCCGCCGGGTGTCGACACCGCCGATGCAGATCCGCCCCTGCCGTGCCAGCCAGCCGGTCAGCTCAGCCTCCGCGCGCCAGTTCGACGGCTCGGTGGGATCCCATTTCACCACCATCCCGGCGGCGACGGGGGTGCCGGTTTCATCGTCCTCGGCGGTGACGCCGGTATTGCCGATATGGGGAAAGGTGAAGGTCACGATCTGCCCCGCATAGGACGGGTCGGTCATGATTTCCTGATATCCGGTCATCGCGGTGTTGAAGCAGAGTTCCGCCACCGTCTGCCCTGTGGCCCCGAACCCGCGCCCGTAAAACACGGTGCCGTCTGCAAGCACCAGGCAGGCTGTGGCATGGTCGGGCATGGGGCGACTCCATCAACAGGGGCTTGGGAAAAGTCGCGGCACAGTATGGGCGCGCCCATCCGGGGTCAAGCAGGCAAGGGGTGTTGTTGCGGCGCGGCAGATGACCTATCTAACACCCCTTGGGAAACCACAGGGACATGGGATCAACATGCCACTCAGAGAGCGGATCAATACCGGATTGAAAGAGGCGATGCGCGAAAAGGACGCCATCCGGCTGTCCACGCTGCGTCTGATCAATGCCGCGATCAAGGATCAGGACATCAACGCGCGCGCCAAGGGCAATGCGGATGGCGTGGACGACAGCGAGGTTCTTGCGATTCTGGGCAAGATGGTCAAACAGCGTCAGGAAAGCGCGCGGGCCTACGAGGAGGGTGGACGTCTGGAACTGGCGGAGAAGGAACTGAACGAGATCAAGGTGATCGAGGATTTCCTGCCGCGCCAGCTGAGCGAGGAAGAGGTGGCCAAGGCGGTCGACGAGGCCGTGGCCGAGGTCGGGGCGGACAGCATCCGCGACATGGGCAAGGTCATGGGTCTTCTGAAGTCCAGATACACCGGCCAGATGGATTTCGGCAGCGTCGGCCCTGCCGTGAAGGCGCGGCTGGGATAACGTCGGCCACGATCGGCTGCGCCCGAATGCCTTCGAAGAGGCGCGACAGGTGGCCATCGGGACCGGCGACCAACGAAGCGCCGGTGCCTGACCTCTTCTTCGGTGCGCCTCTACCGGTGGGTTTCGGCTGGGATGAAGGCGCGCGCCTGACCGTCGGCCTATCGGTCGGGCAGCGGCTGCACCGCGGGGGCCTTGGTTTGGATGGTCTGGCTGCGGCCATGAAGCGGATTAGGCGGCTGAGAGGGCGGCCCGTAGGTGTGCCCGGTGCCGGTCTGGGCAGATCATGATTTCCGCGTCGCCCGGAGTAGCGTCCCCAAAAACCCCTCTTTGCGGCGTTTCTGCCGGCAGGTGAAGCCCGGAACGTCACGCTGAAACGCTTTCACCCGGCGTGCGTTCTAGACGGCGAATTCCGGGATCAAGACCGCGCTCATGACGCGCGAAGCTCCCGCTCCAGCCTGGCTTTCAGCGCGACCCGTTCACCGGGCGTCAGGAACGCGCCTAGCTCGACCTCCCGACTGCCGCCGCTGAGCGTGACGTAATTCGGGACCGGGCCGCCTCTCGCATGCAGGTTCACCCGGACCCAGTATGGGTTGGCCTCCCAGTCGCGGGGCGGACGGCGGGGTTCGACCCGTTCCAGCCGGATCAGATCGTCCCACAGCACCAGTTCCTCATACACGGCGCGATCCCGCCAGGAGCGCTTGAGCGCCGCCCAGATCGCGGCCACCGTACCAAGTATGAAGGGCAGCAGGCCCCAGAAGAGCGACGTGCCGATGACCGCCAGAAGCGGCAGGCAGATCAGCGAGGCGGTCAGACCGATGAACCAGACGAAGCCGTCGGGCGTCAGCGAGCGGTAGGGGGTCAGCAGGATACGCAGGCGCGGCACCCCGTGGCCAGAACGCGAAAGGGCCCCGAAATCCTCCGGGGCCCCTGTATCGGCTGTGTCGATAAGAACCGGCATCGCGTCAGTGATGGGGTTGTTTGTCCCACATCTCGCGCGTGGGCAGTTCTTCGAACGTGTGTTCGGGCGGCGGATTGGGCAGGGTCCATTCCAGCGTGTCTGCATGTTCGCCCCAATAGGCCTTGTCTTCCACTTTCTTGCCGGCGCGGAGCGTGTAGAACACGATGCCGATGAAGAAGATGAACGAGGCAAACGAGATGAACGCACCGATCGAGCTGACATAGTTCCAGAGCGCGAAGGCATCTGGATAGTCGATGTACCGGCGCGGCATGCCCTGACGACCCAGGAAGTGCTGCGGGAAGAAGGTCAGGTTGGCGCCGATGAAGAACAGCCAGAAATGGATCTTGCCCATCAGTTCGGGGTATTGCCGCCCCGACATCTTGCCGATCCAGTAATAGATGGCCGCGAAGATGCCGAACACCGCGCCAAGGCTCATCACATAGTGGAAATGCGCCACGACATAATAGGTGTCGTGATATGCGCGGTCGACGCCTGCCTGCGACAAAACAATGCCGGTCACGCCGCCGAAGGTGAACAGGAAGATGAAGCCGATTGCGAAGAGCATGGGCGTCTTGAAGCTGATCGAGCCCTGCCACATCGTGGCGATCCAGGAGAAGATCTTGATGCCCGTGGGCACCGCGATCACCATCGTTGCCACCATGAAATAGGCCTGCTGTGTCAGCGTCATGCCCACCGTGTACATGTGGTGCGCCCAGACGACGAAGCCGAGACCGCCGATCGCCACCAGCGCGTAGACCATGGGGAGATAGCCGAAGATCGGCTTCTTGGAGAAGGTCGCGACCACATGGGAGATCACGCCGAAGGCCGGCAGAACGACGATATAGACCTCGGGGTGACCGAAGAACCAGAAGATATGCTGGAACAACACAGGGTCCCCGCCACCGGCCACATCGAAGAAGGTGGTGCCGAAGTTCCGGTCCGTCAGGAGCATGGTGATCGCGCCCGCCAGTACCGGCAGCGACAGCAGAAGCAGCCAGGCGGTGACGAAGATCGACCATGCGAACAGCGGCACCTTGTGCAGCGTCATGCCCGGCGCGCGCATGTTCAGGAAGGTGGTGATGAAGTTGATCGCCCCCAGAATGGACGATGCGCCCGAGACATGGATCGCGAAGATCGCGAAGTCGACCGCGCGTGACGTTGGGGCATCCTGCCAGCTGAGCGGCGGATAGAAGGTCCAGCCGGGCCCTGCGCCACCATCAACGAAGACGGCACAGAACGCGAGCGCGGTGCCGGCCACATAAAGCCAGTAGCTGAGGTTGTTCAGGCGCGGGAAAGCCATGTCGGGCGCGCCGATCATCAGCGGCATGAAATAGTTGCCGAAGCCGCCGAAAAGCGCGGGAATGACCACGAAGAACATCATCAGCACGCCATGGCCGGTGATCAGCACGTTCCACAGATGCCCGTCAGGGGTGCATTCGCCCTCCGCCGCGGCGCTGAGGATCCGCGCGCCTTCGGTACACATGTACTGCACACCCGGCTCCATCAACTCCAGCCGCATGTAGACGGTGAAGGCAACCGATATCAGCCCGACGAAGCCCGCCGTGAAGAGGTAGAGAACCCCGATGTCCTTATGATTGGTGGACATGAACCACCGGGTGAAAAACCCCGGCCGCTCGTGATCATGTCCGGAAATGGCGGCGTCAGCCATATCACGCTCCCTGTTCAGCTTGTGCGTCGTGGCAAAGGGGTCTGGCCACCCTGCCATGCGTTCCTTCCGGCTGTTCTAGTGCCGCATCCTGCGGCGTGCAATGCGGAAACTGGGGGCCGCGGGTGGGAAAAATTGCCTCAGCACGTCGTCGGCGTGTTTAGGTCCAAATAGTTAACAGAAGCGTAATAGCGCCCGCGACGGGAAGCAGCGCCACCAGAGCCCACAGCCCGTCGCGCGTGATCATCGCCAGACCCATCAGGCAGATCGCCGCGGCGAGCAGCGACGAGGAGAAGGGCACAAGCTCCAGAAGCGGCATGGCCAGCCCGCAAATGGCGCAGGCCAGTTGCAGCAGGCTCAGCATCGGCTGCCTTGTCAGAAAGCCGAGCCGGCGGCCGCTGTGACGATCGAGCCAGCGCGCGGGCCGGTGCAGGCGCTCCATCGCGGTTCTGAGCCCTTTGGTGCCGACGCTGCGGCGCAGGAGCCAGCCCGGCAGCCAGAGATGGCGGCGGTGTCCGAGCATCTGGATCGAAACCAGAAAAATCATGATGCCGCAAATGCTTGGCAGAATTGGGATGCCGGACAAAGGAGAAACGACAATCACCGCCGGGATCAGCAGCGCGGGCAGAAATCCGGCATTTCCGAAGGCGGCGAGCATGTCGCGGACGCTGACCTCCTCAGCGTCGCAAAGCGACAGGACGTCATCGACGATTTCCGTCATGCTGGACGGGGGCGGTCGCAGGGGCGAATCTGTAATGTCAGACGGAGGCATGCTCGGGCCAGTTTGGAAACCGACCCGCAATCTAGCGCGAGTCCGGGTCAGGGACCATGCCGGATCGGCGTGTCAGCGGTAGGACCAGCTTTCATAAACGGCCGGCAGCGCGCCGGCGGTCAGGTTCGCGGGCCTGATATCCTCCACCAGTCCGGCGATGGTGACGCCCAGCACGATGCTCAGCCCGGCCATGGCCGCCACCAGCAGCCGCACCTCGACCCAGTCATCCCGGTCGACCCTGCTATCCTGGCTTTTTGCAGGAATGTTGGTGTCGCGCATCATTACGTTTTCCTTTCGCCACTCCGAAAGAATAGAACCAATTTATAAACAAGTTACTTACAGTTTTTCGGACATCGGCGGGAGGCACACATCGCACCGAGGCGGATCTGGGCGGCAGCCTGCCGGGGATCAGCGGAAACATGCCTTGGGGGTGCCGTCCGGCGGGGCGAACAGACCGGAAACGGACCTGTGGGCGGCAGGGACGGGGCGGTGCCCGGCCCCTGCGCGCGGCCCTCAGCCCTCGCTGGTGGGGAAGGCCGCGGCGAAGGTGCGTTTCAACGCCACATCCACATCGTCCATCGTGACCGGCAGACCCAGATCCACAAGGCTGGTCACCCCATGGCCGGTGATGCCGCAGGGCACGATCCCATCGAAATGGCTCAGATCCGGCTCCACATTGATCGACAGGCCATGAAAGCTTACCCATTTCCGGATGCGCAGGCCGACCGCGGCGATCTTGTCCTCCCGCGGGGTGCCATCGGGCAGCGCCGGTTTCTCGGGCCTGTCCACCCAGACGCCGACCCGGCCGGGGCGGCGCGCACCGGTGACGTTGAACTCGGCCAGTGTGGCGATCACCCAATCCTCGATGTGGCAGACGAACTGCCGCACATCGCGACCGCGCCGGTTGAGGTCGAGCATGACATAAGCCACACGCTGGCCCGGCCCGTGATAGGTGTATTGCCCGCCCCGCCGTGTCGCGTAGACGGGAAACCGGTCGGGCGCCAGCAGGTCGGCGGGTCTGGCCGATGTGCCCGCGGTGTAAAGCGGCGGATGTTCCAGCAGCCAGATCGCTTCGCCTGCGCGTCCGTCGGCGATGGCGGCGACGCGCGCCTCCATCTCGGACAGTGCCGTGTCATATGCCACCAGCCCCTGGGATGTCAGCCATTCGACCATGTGTTCTATCTGGGCAGAAGCCCGGCCTCCCGGATCGCGGGCAGATTGGCCCGGCTGACGGGAATGTCATCGCCATGGCGCATCGTCAAGCGGGCACGGTCCCCCTCGCGGGCGGCGGTCCGCACCTGATCCAGCGCGATCCAGTGCGAGCGATGCACCCGAAGCCCGGGCGTTTCGCCCACCTCCCGGATCGCATCCGAAAGCCGCAGCAGCACCATTTCCTCGCCTTTCGCGGTGCGGATGCGGACGTAGTGATCCTCCACCGAGAGCGCGACGAGCGGCCCGCGCTTGTGAAGGGGCAGCCGCTCAAGGATCGGCGCGGGGGCGGGCGCCACCTCCTGCCGGCCAGCCGGGCCCCCGACAAGATCGAGCACGACGGTGACGATCAGCGCGATGGCGATGATGGTGCCGGCAAATTCCGGCATCTCGCCCATTTCAGGCACATGTCCGAAGGTCGCGGCATTCATCGCGATCACCACCAGCATCACGCCGATCCCGGTGAACAGCCCGATCACGCCAAGTAGCGGCCAGCGCGGCAGGTGATGCCGCAGCCGTGGCCAGAGCAACGCGGCCGACAGGACGCCCACCGAATAGGTCGCCACCACAAGAACCAGCCAATAGACCGTCCGTGGCAGGAGACGCAGCAGTTCATCGGTGTCGAACGGGCCGACCAGCCCAAGGATCGCTGCGATGCCCCCAAGAGCGGCCAGCGTCGCGGGATTGCCCAGATGGGTCCGCATTTCACGAAGCGCGGGATGCGGGGCGAGGTTGGTCACGAAATTCTCACGGGTCTTGCGAAATCCGAGTGGCAGCGGCGGGGGCCGCATGAGCATGACCTTGCCACCCGCCCAACCGCTTGCCAAGCAGAGAGATCGCACGATGAGTCTTGACCCGATCCTGAATGCCCCCGCCGAGGTGCAGGTCCATGTGCTGGCCGTCATTGCCGCCGTCACGCTTGGGCCCTTTGCGATCTATCGCCGCCGGCGCGACCGTGTGCACAAGATCCTCGGCTATCTGTGGGTTTCGGCCATGGCGGTTCTCGCCGGCTCCGGGCTGTTCATCGAAAGCGCCCTCTGGGCGATGCTGGGTCCCTTCGGGCCGATCCATCTGCTCTCGCTCTGGGTGCTCTACACGCTTTGGCGCGGGGTGCAGGCCGCACGGCGGCGCGATCCGGCCAAGCACAGCCTGACGATGCGGGAACTATATTGGCAGTCGTTGGGAATCGCCGGGCTCTTCACATTGCTGCCCGGGCGCCGGATCAACCGGGTCGTTTTTCCCGAAACTCCGGAGGTGGGTGGCGCCGTCGTGGTGCTGGGGGTTCTGACGATTGTCACCCTTGCGATAATCGGCCGGAAGCGGCGCGGCGGGACGACATGATCGATTGCGCTTTTTTGCCCTTCACAACCCCTGATCCCTCGGGTATTCAGCCGCGGCCTACCGGAGATCACGTGCGCTCGTGGCGGAATTGGTAGACGCGCAGCGTTGAGGTCGCTGTGGGGTAACTCCCGTGCGAGTTCGAGTCTCGCCGAGCGCACCATCTCGCTTTTTGGACTGTTAATTCCCGCTAACACCTTGAAAGGAAAGGTGAAAGTTGGAGTTCGATACACCCCTTCCGGGCTATACCTAAGGGGCTCCGCAAAGGCCAATCTGAGGACAGTTTGGCGCAGCGCATAACTCCCATTTTCATATAAGTACCAAGGACTTGAGAGAAATCTCAAGGTGAGTTCGATACAATCCTCCAGCCGTCCCTTTGGCGGCAGGATTTTATCGCGACGTTCATTCAGAATGATCCGCTGACGTTCAAGCTCATCGATCTTCGATTCATAGCGCTTTACGACGCTTGGATTGGTCGCCTCGATAACCCGATCCAATAGTTGGTCGATCTGTGCCTCGATGGCCTTGAGCTGTCGGCCAAGTTCATCCTTCGCGGCCTTCGCTTCAGCCAGCCTCATGTCCCACGCATCGCAAAGCATCGCCTTCGCCACTTTGAACAAGCTGGACGCAGGTTGCAGCTTCTTCATGATTTCTGCGAAGCCGTCTTCGATCTTTGTGCGTGGCACAGTTTTACTCTTGGCTTCGCAGCCACGCGTCACACAGAAGTAGTAGGGATAGTGCTTGTACTTACCTTTTGACCACGCCGCAGTCATCGCATTTCCGCAGCAATCGCAAAGAACATGTCCCCTGAGTGGGAAATCCTGATTAAAGTCTTTGCGCGCCGCAGGGCGGCGTTTCTTGCCTTCGATTGTGTCGAGGATTTGCTGATGGGTTTCGAATGAGATCAGGCCCTCATGCTTTCCCTTGCGCACGGAAATACCCCATTTGGGGGCTTCAACATATCCAGCGTAGACCACCTTTTTGAGAAGGCGGGTGACCGTCATCGGACGGAGCGTCCCGTCCTTTTTGTCTTTCGGGAAGTAAGGGTCGGCTTCCAAGAACCGCTGCACTTCGGCTTGCGAGCCGAAATGTCCGCTGGCGTAGCCTTCCAGCGCTTGCCGTACAACCGATGCCAACGGCTCGTCCGGCACGAGCCTCTTTCCCCCGCGCTCCTTGTCGGGAACGTATTTGTAGCCGACTGGAGCTCTAAAAACCCAGTAACCAAGCTCAACGCGTGCGCGGCTCTTTTGGCTGTTCTGACGCGCAATCTGCTCGCGCTCCATCTGACCAGCCGCAGCCATCATGACCTCGAAGAAGCGGCCTTCTGGCGTATCCTGAAACTCGAAGTTCAGACACTTGACGCGCGCGCCGCGCGTCGCGAGTTCGCGGCGCAGCTTGAGATGGAACTCCGTATCACGGGCAAAACGCTTCAGATCATCAAAGATCACGACATAAGGTTGGCCTTTCTTAGCATCGAGATAGGCCAGCATCGCGCGCATACCGGGGCGATCCATGAAGTCGCCGCCACCCGACACATCGTCGGGGAACACCATTTCGACGTCCCATCCGTTCTCTTCTGCGAACTTACGACACCGCTGTTCCTGGCTCTGCAAGCCCGAACCTTCGACGCGCTGCTTTACCGAGGACACACGACAGTAGATCAGCGCGGTTACATCGGTTTCGGGTTGGGTCTCAATGCATTCTACTGCCATGACTCATCTCTTTCTCGCACCCGTCTACAGCTCGGGTGCGCTTGGCTTTTCTGCGCTTTCGCTATGCCTTGATTGTACCTCAGTCGAATCCGAATTACCCGCAACATCAAGGGCATTCTCGACTTTTCCACAGGCCTGCTGGGTCGGATGGACCTGAAATCCCAACTCCACAAAACAGCTGACGATGACCCAGAGAGCTTCGATGACCTGACGGCGCTCGGCATCAGTCATTTCTGGATCATCAAGATATGCTTGGTAGCGTTCTACATCGACCTGAAGGCTCTTGTGCTGACCAGAAATGGCAGCACGTTCGACGGTTTCATGATTCCTGTTGTCTGTGTTCATGGCACAAGACCTCCTTTGCCGATGCAATGCGTTTGCATCGGGTGTGTCGTCTCGCCGTCGCTTGCGTGGGAAGTGGCTAGTGCGGCCCAATACTGGCCAAGCAAAAAGCCGATACTTCAATTCCAATTATAACACGCCCTTGCCCTGTAAGCCAAATTCACAGCGGCTTTCAGAGTTATGCGCGCTCGCGACGGCCTCCTATCTTTCCTGTTCAAAGCTCGACTTCGCGTGGCCTCCCAGCCGCGCGAAACTGTGTTGCGTCTCCAGATTTCGATGCGCTGATCCGAGGGATTGGCGCAGTTCTGCAATCCGCCGCTCATGTTCTTCTCGCCTCTCTGCGGCGAGATTTTCGGCACCGCGTGGCGGGGACGGTTGTTGTTCCGGCTCCGGCGTTGCACGAGCTCGCAAGCGCTGAAGTAGTTCAGCTCTCGAAGCAATGGCTGGGGACTCAGCCCCCAGCCGCCGAAACTCGCTCATCGGCTCCGATCACGGTTGCGCGTTCGGCGAGCAGGCTCCTCTTTCATTTCCTGCAAACGATCTTGCTCCCGGAGCTTTTGGATCGAACCGTAGGCCAGCTCGTCCAGCCGCGCGGCGCGCAAGAGATCACGTTCAGGAATTGCGTGCGTTCGCTTCCACTGGCCTTCCTGGTCCTGGTAGGAGCGCGAGCGCTGCGTGTTGTATGCAGTTCCGGTCTCGGTCTGCTTCTCCCAAATCGAGACTTCAATCGCGCCATCGCGCAACGTCTCGATGGGGCGATTCTTCGCTTCATCGTTCATCATGCTCTCCGTAGTTTTGGGCGAAAGCCCTCGACGTATTTCCATGTGCCTGAAGCATATTGCGGAAGATGCGCGAACTCGGGGGGTACGCGCTCAGTAATCACCCTTACGCTCCGGTTTCCGAAAGCCCGCCGCACAAGCATGCAGTCATAGGGCGGGTGGAATGGGTTAGGCAGAAACTTTCCGGCGAACTCCCGCCGTGTGAAATAAGGAATCTTTTCACCATAGATCGGGCGAAGGTTGTGGCCTGAAATGAAGAGGATTTGACGGTCGTCGGGCATGGCCAAGATTTCATCCGGCGTCATGAGCGGCCTTGATTGCTTCGCGCGATGCTCTTCGCCAAAGCGGTGCGAGCGCATGTTGTTCAATGCCCGGAACGGATCATCGCCATTCATAAAAGCCATGGCCGCGTTCACACGCTCGCGTCGCGCCGCTTCCTGTTTGAGAGTGTCGTCGAATTCGAGCGTTTCATGGCCGAGCATCTCAGAGATCATCTTGGCCGTGTTGTAGTCACGGACACCAAAGAACTGCCGCATGGCGGCGGAGCCCATGAAACCTTGCAGCGCAGGCTGGCCGAAGTTGCGGATGATCTGACCAATGTCCTGAAACAGCGCCCAGGCTTGAACACCGGCACCGCGACCAAATGTGAAGGCACGAAGAAGCGCTTCGAAGTGACCGAGTTGACCCGCCTCATCTGCAATCATGGCTATACGCGGCGCAGATGGCGCGCGGGACTTGTAGAGCAATTGCACGGTAAACATGACCCTGAGCAGCGGCCCCCAGAGTGAGACGTATTCTATGGGTACGACGATGAATACTGACGCAGGACGCGTCGGATCGCACATATCGGAAAACGAAAAGTCTGCGTGCTCCAGAGAAGCTTGAAGCATCGGGTCATCAAGGAAGTTCAAAGAAGCATAGAGTTCGCCGACGATACCGCCGAACTCGCGTGGGCTTTCCTGTTGTTTGGCAAGCATTTCGCCCGCCGTGCGGCGAACACCATCAATGCTTGAGGCCAGCATGAATTCTAGCATGTCGGCCCACGCGTTCGGATCGGTTTCGATGAGACCGATTGCTCGAAACAAACTGGGGAACGAGACATATCCGTCTCGTTCCACCAAAGCCTTCATAATGTTCTCAAGCCACTCCCGCGCGCGGAGCTCAAAGTAGCGTCCGTTAGAGGAATGGTTCACCGCGATCAGGCTTTCAGCGATGAACTTGCAGTCCGCGTGAAAGGCCGGGCTATCAAGGCGCAGGATATCGAGCGGCTGAACCCGATGCTGCGCGAGACCGTGCATTGCAGTCGGGTTCCAAATCCACACTGGGACGCCCGCCGACGCAAAGGCTAGAAGAGTAACGCTTACGATTTCTCCGCGCGGGTCGAGAACGAACATTCGTTGTGTTGAATTGGCCAGAATTGTGCTGGCCAATAGATCGCGCATCTTACCTGATCCGGCTCCCGCCACCGTGAGGAGCGGCGCGTCGGTGTTCAGCGACAGCGGACGCCCTTTAAGATACCCGATACGGTTGCCCTTGCCGTCCATGAGCCCACCACGTTTGGCGTCTTTGGGGCCGTCGAAACGCGCCGATCCGAAACGATCCTTCGTGTGGTCGAAATGCATGTTCATTTCCCTTCAACAAAAAAAGGGGCGCATCGCTGCGCCCCCGAATAATCGATCTTTGCTAATCGACCTTCAGCCGAAGACGTTCACCAGCACGAAGATGGCGAAAATCGCGAGCGCGATGCCCACCAGCGTTTCGCCGAAGGTGGATTTCGGCTTCTTGTGAATGTCGATCTGGCCGACCTTTTCACCGAGTTTCTGAGCCATGGGATTACTCCTTGGGGTTGATGCAGCGCGAGGCTGCGATGGAGCGCGAGGCAGCAAGTCACCGCCTTGCGCGATTGGATTCAGATGAACCGATAGAGCGCACCTGAGATGAGGGCGGTCAGCGCGAAGTAGAAAATCGCGCGGGCGGGGATGAAGACGAGCAGGAAGGTCAGAACCATCCAGAGCAGGTCGTAAAGATCGGCGAACTGTGATCCGTAATGTCGCGAGAGCATCTGCACGACGTATGGAACCGTGAGACCATAAAGCGGCGGAGCTCCGAACATCGCGGCGATGAAAGCAAGCAGGGTTGCGAAGTTCATCAGCGAAGCGTTCGCAACGCTCCCGTTGTTTTGTATCGGATTGGCCATCATGCCTCCTTCAATGAGAATTGGTGCGCGGTGGTGCGGCTTGAGATTGGAATAAAGCGAGTCGGCATGCGTTCCGGGCGGAACAGCCTCGATTTGCACGGTTTCTGATTTGCGAGGTCAGAACACGGCGAGGCGGCACTATCACCCAGTGCGAGGCCCTAACCGGATGCTTCGCCCTAAGGAGTGTCGCAACGATGCGCACCCGCTCCCAAGCCTCCTTGCGAATGCGGGGCAAACGTCCGGGAAGACAGCGTGTGTTGCAAAAGACGCCGTACCACCGAGCGTACGGCGGGTCGTCGTTCTCTTTCCCTTCCGGGTATTCTAGGGCGCTCAGGTGCAACTCGCGCACTTGCCCAAGCGAATCCACAAACTGTCCTGGATAGTCCCTCAACCAGTTCCCAAGCGTATCGGGCCACTGACGGTTCGGGATGTGAAGATCGAAGGCATGTGATCTTACTGCTCTGATGAACCGGTCGTCAGCGATCTCCAGGTCCGTGGCAATCGGACATCGTAGCTTCCGGCAGTAGCCCCGGAACTGGCACTCTCGGCAAAGCCTCATCGGTCGCTCCTTAGTATCAAGGTGTTGCTACGCCTTGATTCTTAGGGGGAAATTCGGATCCTCATGAGTGCCAGAGTGTTGCATCCTTGTTGCATTGTGTTGCAAGTTCCAAACTATGAACCCACGGGATGACGCCGAAGTGAAAAGAGAGAAGCGTGATGCGCTGTCTCGGTACCTCGTAGAACGTATGGGTGCTTTGGGATACGCCGACGATACTCTAGCCAAGGCCGCAAAAGTCAGTCGAACTACCGTTTTTCGAGCGCGGAACGGGCGTACCTACCCTAACAACAACACGCTGCACAAACTTCTTGTGGCATTAGGCGGAGCAAACGGCGTTCAAAGTTTTTTTGAGTATGCCAATCGGCAGGCAAAACTTGATCGAGAACACAGCTCTAATCCCGACCAAGCCACGCGCAGCACAATGGCACTTTTCCGGGACCAGAGAAGTCGAGAAGATGAACTCAGGGCCGGGGCAAAATTCTTTAACTTCGATCAGTCATACCAAAGCAGAATAAAGGACAGCGACTACTTTCCGAATTCATATTTGAAAAATACTTTGGAAAAATGCGACGAGCTATTCAAATCGAAAGTCTTCTCTGTAAGTCCACATTCTGATAACCCAACAAGGTATGCACTTAGGATCATACCCAACCACATAGAACGCATGAATTTCGTCTCTTCCAAGATTGTTGGTCAAGAGTCCTACAAACACCTAGGCCCGTTTCTAGGAGATATGCTAATCGACTATGCGGATGTAGCAGCCCGCGCGATGGAACTTGAAAGCAGTATTGCTGCCACTCAGCTTGCAGAAGAAATTTACCTCATATTTCTTGGACGGCTTTCGGAAGATCGTTTCGAGGCCATGATTCAACGAGCAAGAGCGTACTCGCAGACATACAGGTTTGATCTTGCAAGGGACTGTTTTGAGCGAATAGTCGAAGAGGTTGAGAGCTGGACCGACGCGCAAGTATTCTCCCTCAGTTTCCTAATCGAAGATATTCTCGACCCCTGTATTGAATTTTTCCAAAGCCAACAGGACTTTGATCGTCAGCTTGATATCTATCAGCTCAAGCTTAGAAAAACCGTCACTCAGCACTCTCGTCCTGAATTATCTCATCTTATTCCAGATGTATTGCCTCAAATGATTTTTGACATCATTGAGCACCAGATGGAAATATGGGATCAGGATGATGCCGAAGAGAAATACGATGCCGCAAGAACCTTTGATGATGTAGAAAAGAACTTTGGGCGAAGAGTTCGGGAAAAGTTGGAGCGACTTCTTTTGCTGAACGAAGTCGAGCTTTAGCTTTAGAGCTCGGGTTCTAAAGTTAGGTCTGGAGAGGGCATTTTGAGCGCGTCAGCCACAAAAAATTGAAAGTTGGCCGCGATATTCGATTCTGGATGCGATAGCATCACTGCCGAAATTTTTGAAGCCGCGTCGGGTTCTGACAGATGCTCGATGTCCAGCTCGTACCTAGAAATCGCCTCATCTACTGTGTTTCCGGGGTGCCAATCCCCAATTTCGACCGCAGCCGAACCGTATGAATCAATTGCAATAGATAAAGTCCAGGTCGGGCGTCCAGAGCTGTTCAAGTTCTTCGATACAAGCCCTAAACCTCGACTTCCAAGCGTGTCCCCATCAAGGAACCTTGGGTCCCACTTGTAATCTTTGCCAAACGGGGATTGTAGGAAACTGTCGAGCATGCGCCTCACTCGATCATTTACTTTATCGAAATGCTTTATTCGTTTTCCAAGACTGTCTAGTTCGCTTGATGCCATCAACTAATATATCATTTGTCGATTGGCCGACGCAAACTTTTCTATTTCCCTTTTGCCTACGCTGCCAACCTCGGTCTTCCGGGCAAGCGGCCTTGTTTCGCGGCCTCGGCCATGCCTGCCAGTGTCCGCTCGCGGATGATTTCACGTTCAAGCTCTGCGACGGCACCAAGGATATGGAATACGAATTTGCCCATGGCAGAAGATGTGTCGATCTTCTCAGTCAGGCTTTCGAAGTAACAGCCGCGCGCGGTTAATTCGTCGTTGAGGTCGATCAAATGCCGCAATGAGCGGCCCAGCCGATCAAGTCTCCACACAATCAGCGTATCGCCGCGTTCAAGCGCACCGAGCGCCGCCTCTAGGGCCGGGCGCTCCGCTTGCGCCCCCGAGACGCCAAGCTCCTCGAAGATTTCCGTGCAGCCCGCTGCCCTAAGCGCAGAGACTTGTAAGGCGAGGTTTTGTTCCGCCGTTGATACACGCGCATATCCAATTGTCTTTGGCATGAAGTGTCCTTTCTAAATCAATGGGTTGAGTCAAACGACACGTCCCGATTCACCCGAGACGACCGCTCACACCCGTCGATTGGAAAAAGGACCCTTTTTCGGTTCTGGCCTCGTGGCCTGCCATAGTGGGTCTTCTCGCCCGCCAAAATCACTGAAAATCAGTGAGTTAACTTACAAAACGCAACGTACCACATTCTGATCTTGAAAATCAAGAAAAAGGGTCCTTTTTCTCAAGCGTTTTCAACGGGTTGACCCTGGATGAAAGCCCGCTTCGACCAAGGGATTGAGGCTCATGGTAGCAGAAAAGCTCAGATCGAATTTTGCGGGACGCGCGTTCGCGGCCACGCTTGCGGGCCTGACCGCTGCTATCCCACTTGCGGCTTCGGCTGAGGATACAACCCCGGCTGCTGCTAGCTATGATTGCGGGGCAATGGACGCGGAGCTTTGTGAGTTTTCCCGGCAGGCAAACGCTGCACGGCAATATGCGGCGGAAAACCAAAGCGTCGCAGTTCTATTCCATATTGGTGATGATGTACTGACACGGGATGATAGCGAAGTTCTAATGGGAAGAGTTGAAGCTCATTTTGAGCAGCAATTTGCAAACCTCGGCATTGACGCTGCGACGTTCACAAGAACAAACGCAGGAACAGCAGCAACAGGTTTAACGTTTCATTACGGCCACCTTGTTTTTCAGGGGCCTGAAGGTCAGATCAATCTCAATCTTCAAGAAGGCATGGATGCAATTCCTCAAGTTGCGGAGCAACTAGGTATTTTGCGTCAGACTCAGCAGGCAAGCCTTGAAGGTCCGGCCTTAGCAGACGGTAGTTAAGAGAACATATCGAGTGCAGAGGCGTTGGCAGCGACATCAACAGTCGTACCCAAATCTGTATCTGATCCGAGCTCGCGATCATCCTCCAAAGCTATGTACAGTTCCTGATCGTCACCTTCTGCGGCAACAGCCGCCGCAAACTCCACTCTTAGGCCCCCATCCATAACGCCTTCAGCACGCAACTCTGCCTCTGCTTGTTCGATGGTCATGCCTGAAGCACGAGCAGCCTGAACCTGTGGCATAACTTCACCGAGGATGCGCTGGTATTCGTACTCACCAAGAAAGAAGTTTCCGATTGCGCTGTCCGCATATTCTGGCAGGAGGTCTCCGTCATCGTCGGTGATGGCGTCGAGTACATCGCGACCGACCCGTCTGATGTAGTCAGCCTCGCTTTCACCGTCATGTCGCTCCGCCGCCTCAGGGCCAAGGATTTCTTCAGCCCAATCTTCCAGTGATCGACCTGTTTCTTCTTCCATGCGACGACCGAAGCTTAACGCTTCATCGTCGTCCATTCCGCCAAAGAACTGTCCAGAAATAAAGCCCCCGACACCGTTCTCTGCCAAAAGCATTACGTAGAAGGCTGTATCATTTGCGCGCTCAGAGTCGCGCTCTGAAACAGCCGCTTTGCTTTCTCGGGCATCGGCCACGCGCTCGGCAACACCACTGCGCACACCATCACGGCTCCCGGAAATAATCCCGTCGTGGTTCTCGATTGCTTCTGAGGCCGCACGTGCAGTGATCACGCGGTTCGGTGAACTCGCCGCATCTAAATCGTGTGCGCTCAATGCGGGATCGAGAACGATCCCCATATCGGCGATATTTTCAGAAAAGAGTATCTCTGTACCCGGATCGACAATCGATCCGATATTATCCCTGAAAAGCTCTTGAGCTGATCCCCCTGCCATATCCTTTTCTTCGGCCACACATGCCTGAAGTCCCTGTCATTTGTTGGGTTCGAGACGGGCTTGCACGTTCATGCAGTGACCTATCCCCACACAGTCGCGGTCTCTCTTGAGCGGAGTCCTCGCGACTAATTTCCGTTAAGACTACAAGAGTATGTTTAATATTATGTAAATAGATAAAATTTGAGGAAAATGCGGTCTAAAGTTTACCGTTCCTTAATTTTTCGAGGACGGAAGAGAGGAAATTATAATGCTTCTTCTTGAGGCTCTTTTGCTGTCCGCTTGCTACGCGCGCGACGGTGATGTGGGATAGATCGGAGGGAGCTCCAAGCGCTGCCAACGCCTTCATCGTGGATAGATGGTGGAAACGATCCAAGAGCTGTTGAACGCCAGACGCAAAGCCATCATCAACCAACACCCGGCGGACATCTTTCTGGTGCGTATCAAGCGCGAGGCCCGAGCGTGAAGCATCCTCCAACACGGCAATGACAGCATTGTAAACGGTGCTGACCACTGTGGCTTGAGACTGGCCGCTCATGATCGCATTCACGCGACCTTGTGAGGCATGCTCCCACCCTGGGAGCTTCGCCCTCTCGATATGATTGCGGACAGCCGTCGCACCCCAGCCCGTTCTCTCGGAAAGCTCGTTCACTCGGTCTTTCATTGCTTGTGTAAAGGGCTCGCACTCTGACGGGGGTCTCTTGGCCATGAGCCAGATCATACCATCGAGAGCATTTCTCTGCGCGTATGTGCATGGCAGCATAGGATACTCATCCACATTTTTGTTGCAGGGCTAGAAAGACGTTATCTGCGAACCGCAAGATGTGCGGTGTAGTACACCGCAATCTTGGCAAGGGAGCCCGCTGCGCGCTCCCGTTGCATCCCTCCGGCCATGGCTCTTCCAGGGTGTTGAACCCATTGCAGAGCCAGCAGACCGTATCGTCGGTCAAACACTCGCAGGAGACTTCGCTCTTCCTGCACCCATCGATCCTTTCAGGAAGATCAGGGGCTATCGCGCCCCTTGAAACCCACTCGTGGGACTTGGAGACGTGCCTCTCCACCTGCACCGAACCATGCACGAACGACTGGCCGTTCGATCACCAATCAGGGGAGCCTTCGAGCTCCCACCGATACCCCCATGAGGACTTCATCCAGACCAATTCATGGAGACCAACCCTGCGCGGATTGGATGGCGCCATCTTGCCGAAGATGGAACACGATTGCCCCGCCGACGACAGGGCCCTTGACAGGCCGCATTGGTGCCATCAATGGACGTCCATGGTGAACCAGCATTCTTCTATCTTTAGTAGATTGTTGTTGCCGGAACACCTGATATGGTGGCAATATGAAGCTTTCGCGAACCGTATTTTGAGATCATGCACGTATGGAAGCCACGACCCTCGATTTCGAAAATGCCGTCAAAGATCTAGCATCGGCCACGATTCTGACGGCACAAGAGTTCGAGAATGGTCCCAAGATTGACCCGGTTCTTGTAATCCAGACTTACGATTCTGGCGTTTGGGAGACCTTCATCGACGAATGGATTCACTCACTCAAGGATGAATATTTCAGCGTGATGAGACCAACCGGGCCAGGCGACAAAGGCATCGATGTCGCGGGCTTCACAGATGACAAGAAGCTCTTGGGAGTATGGGACAACCATCAGTGCAAGCATTACAAAAACCCTTTGAGCTTTGGCGTTGTCGCGCCGGAGATCGGCAAAATCCTATGGCACTCCTTCAACGGGGTTTATGTGGCTCCGAGGTCATGCGCATTCATCGCCCCCAAAGGCCCGTCGACCACCCTCGATTTACTCTTGGCGAACAGCGACAATCTCAAGACCGAGGTGATCGAAAAATGGCAGAAGATGATCGCCGACAAGATCACGACTACGCAGAGCGTCGAACTAACCGGCGACTTTGAAACCTACGTCAATGATTTTGACTTTTCGATATTCTCGGCACCCGCTCCAAGAAGCGTGATCGAAGCACACAAAAAGACACCGTATTATCCAGGTAGGTTCGGAGGCGGCTTGCCTTCCAGGCCGGTTGCGGAATCACCGCCCGACGAGATTGAGCCCCATGAAATCGCCTATACAAAAAAACTTCTTGACGCCTATGCGGATCACAAAAGCCAATCAATTTCATGCGCTACCGATCTAAACGCCTGGTCCAACCTGAAGGAGCATTTCGGACGCTCTCGGGAGGCATTCTATCACGCAGAATCCCTGCGTGTTTTTGTCCGGGAAAAGGCCGATCCAGGAACATTCGAAAGCCTCCAAGATGAAATATATGACGGCGTCGCAGACACTTGTGAAAGTGACCATGCGGATGGGTATGCACGGGTCGTCGCAGTAACTGACTCCGCACAGTCGCTGGCTCTTGATGCTCACCCGTTGAACAAAAGCGCACTTCCAAAAGACCGCAGAGGAATATGCCATCAGTTGGCAAATGATGGGAGGCTGACATGGAAAAAGTAGACCGATTGTCGCCAGACCTCCCTTTCAACGGGCCCCTGGAAACCGGCATTCGCGCAGTCCTGAACCTGTATGCTTGCTTCCCTAAAGCATTGGATATTCAACGATTGACAGCATTGGACTATCTCATCGTCAGGACAAGTGTGCTGGACGGCCCTCCTGATCTGCACCCTGCGACTCCAATTGTCAGCCCGATCACGCAGGTTCGCCGTAAGTCAGTGCACGCCGCGCTACGCCTGATGATCTCCCGTGAACTGGTGCAACAAGTGGCGACAGAAAGTGGTATTTTCTATCGTGCAGGGGAATCCTCCAAATTTTTTGTTGATGCATTGCAGTCGTCCTATATCCGGCAGTTGATGAACCGAGCCAGTTGGCTAGCGAAGTATTCCGATCAATTGGACGATCAGGAATTCGACAAGCAAATGGACCAATTACTGGAAAACTGGGTGTCTGAGTTTCAGGATGAATCCGGTGCAGCAGGAAGTGTTTAATGAATTATCTTGGATTTCAGATCAGTAGCCTGTCCTTTCACGGTCCAGACCGGGAACCCGCGATTGTGTCGTTTCAGTCGGGCCTGAACGTGATTTACGGCGCTTCGGACACCGGAAAATCTTTTGTCGTTGAAGCGATAGACTTCATGCTCGGGGGAAAGGGGCCTCTGACCGACATCCCTCAATCCAGCGGCTACGGTCAGGCAATGTTGGCGATGACTTTCGAGGATGGCAGCGAACACACGGTACGACGGAGCATGGATGGTGGCGCGTTTGAGATTTTTGAAGGGCTTTATTCCGATGCTTTGCCCGAAGAAGAAGGGCGCATCCTTTCTGAGACCCACAGCGAACGCGACGAGGACAACCTTTCTGCGTTCCTCCTGTCCAAGATCGGGCTCAGCGGAAGAAAGGTCAAAAAGAATGCACGGGGCGATACTCAAAATCTGAGCTTCCGTAATCTTGCTCGCCTCGTCGTGGTGAATGAAGAGGAAATCATTCAAAAGCGCTCCCCGCTTTCCGACGGTAACTATACGGCGGATACTGCCAACACCTCTGTTTTTCGAATGCTATTGACCGGTGTTGATGACTCGGCACTTGTCGCGCAATCCCAGCGAACCCCTGCCGAACAAAAGGCTGAAGCTCAGCTTGAACTTTTGGACCAGCTTATTGCTGACACGCAAAAGCGCATCGCAAAAATCTCCGGCTCGAAAGACGAGCTTTCCAAGCAGGAAGAGCGCTTGGACTCTGCACTTGCAGTGCGTTCAGAACAACTCTCCACTTCTGAAGCCCACTTCAGGGAGCTATCGTCAAATCGTCGCAAACTGATGGCCAGAAGGGAAACCAACCGCGCGCGTTTTGCAGAGATTGCTACACTTTTAGAACGCTTCAGACTGCTGAAGCAACACTACAACTCTGATCAGGAACGTCTTGTCGGAATTCAAGAAGCCGGAAATATTTTTTCTACCCTAGAGGTCGAGACTTGTCCCATTTGCGGGGCACTGCCGGAACATCATGACCCCGATGCGATCTGCGATGGAAATGTTGACATCGTCGTTAAAGCGGCTGCATCCGAAATACAAAAAATTGAGGACAAGGAAAGGGAACTGACCGGCACAATCAAGATTATGGACAAAGAAGCCAAAGCCCTTGAGAGAACCCTCCCGAAGATTGATGAACGCCTCGGCGAGTTGTCGCAAGAGATTGAGGCAGTCGTTTCTCCGGACCTGCGAAAACTACGCGCCTCATATAAGGAACTTGCCGACAAACGTGCCAATGTTCGCGAAGCAATTGGCCTCTTTGACAGCCTTGGTGATTTGGGCGAACGCCGAGCAGCTTTGGAGGCTCTTACTGCCAAGAAAACCAACGATTCTTCGGACAGTTATCGGCTGACTGCATCAATGGTCGAGCCGTTTTCTGCGATGGTTCAGACATTGCTCGAACGCTGGGAGTTTCCGGGAACCCGAAGGGTTCATTTCGATCTTGAGGCCAAAGACCTCGTGATTTCAGGCAAGCCCAGAACGTCGTTTGGCAAAGGGCTTCGCGCCGTAACCCAGACTGCTTTTTCGCTTTCATTGCTGGACTATTGCGTTGCCAACGATCTACCGCATCCTGGCTTCGTCATATTGGATTCCCCATTGCTTTCGTACAAGGAGCCTGAAGGTTCGGAAGACGACTTGAGGGATACCAACCTCAACAGTAAATTTTACCAGCATCTGCTCACTCTGTCCGGAAACAAACAGGTCATTATCATTGAAAACACTGACCCGCCATCAGATGTTGAGTTGGGCTCTCGGGTCGAACATTTTTCTGGCTGGGAAGATGAAGGACGCTTTGGCCTCTTCCCGTTGCAGTAGACCGCTCAGGACAAAGTGAGAATCCATCACAAGGCTCGTCCACGCTATCGGGTTGACCTTGCAGCTGTCACTACCCTTGCCTTGCTTTTACCAAATCAACAAAACCGGATACATCCATCAGCCAGTCTTGCTGGGCTGGCAGGTAGGAGCCATATATCGGCCTTGGAACCACAAGTTGCAGTCTTTCGGCCTGCATTTCAGCAGTCTGAGCTTCTGAAATACCCGGCTGCAACGTGACGAGGTGCTTTTCCTCGATCTTGTGCGCTTCTGCCAGCACCTGTCGCCAGCGATCCTTGCAGCTAGTCTTGGCCCCGAGCATCGTCAGCAATGCGGTGTTAAAGCTGGCATCATGGTATTCGGCTTCACCGGGAAACAGGAAATCCGGTCCGTTGCGTTTCTCAGTTGTTGCCTCACGTTTGTGCTGGATCGCGTGCGCGTGGAAAACGGCTTCAATGTGGTGACCAAAGGCCCAACCAGCACGCGATTTTCTGCGGTTCTGGACGCCAAGAGAGAATTTCAGGAATCCGTCAACATCCACGTCAGCTTTGTCAGCAAAGCCCTTTTTCAGGCGATCCGCCACGATGTGACGTTCAAGGTGTCGAAACAGGGCCTCTTCATGATCCATCCAGTCGACCAGTGCCTGATCCGGATCATCAACCGGATCAGCGGCTTCAGCCGTATCGCGGGCAAATTGTGAGAATTCGGCTGTCGGCGGGAATCCAAGGCCGTAGCGGTCGAGGAGGATTTCAAGGGCGTCCGGTTCCGGCTCTTCGAGATCAATGCCCAAAGTATCCAGCACGGCTCTTGCCGCAAAACCGAGCCTGATGCTCTCATCAGGAGCAAGGACCTTTGCACTCGCCCTCGTGCCCACGAGGTCCAGTCCAAACAGCCAGAGAAGTTGCTGAGTGATTGTTGTATCCGCAGGGCAAAGGATAACAAGCAGGCCATCGTCATTCTTTTTTCGTGCAATGAGAAGCAGATCACCTGCTTGCGCCTGATGCACGACAGCTTCGGATTCTGCGGCGTAGTAAAGATGAAACTCAGCAGATCGGTCAGGGTTGTTCCTGCGCACATCGCTCCAGGTGCAAAAAGCCTGCATGGAAACCGGCTCTTCGTCCTCTTCATCGGTCAGCCAGAAAAACGTTGCCGGATATGTGATCTTTTCCTCGGGCGTTCCAAGGAACTGGCGGAAAGCACTGACACCCTGAAACTCATGCTGGTTGGAGCGCGCATTGTTGATCTCAACTTCTGTAAGGTATTTCGCGCCAGCTCCTTCAAAAAAATCGGCCAGAATTCCGAACTTCATACGGGCCTCCCGGCGATCTCGCCTTCAAGGTCATCTCCCCTGATCCAGGCAGTGACCTTCGTGAACAACTCATCCAGATTGATGCGGTATTTGCCTTTCAGTGCGCATTCCCAGATCACCAATACCCGCCAGCCAGCATCCAGCAGGGATTTGCGAATCTCTTCGTCCCGCTCGCGGTTGCGCGCAAGCTTGGCCTTCCAGAAGTCGGGCCTTGTGGACGGCATCTTGAACAGATGACAGTCATGGCTATGCCAGAAACATCCATGGACAAAGATAGCCGCACGATAGCGGGGCAAAACAAGATCGGGTTTGCCCGGAACCTTTGATGAATGCAGACGAAACCGGAAGCCTCTTGCGTGCAGGCCTTTGCGGATAACAAGCTCGGGCTTTGTATTCTTGCCCCTGATACCTGACATCATCCGGCTGCGGGTTTCCTTATCGACAATGTCAGGCAACAGCCCGGTCTTCCTCTGCCTCTTCCAGCGCAGGCGTTTCGGAGAGAATGAAGGGGTGCATGTGGCGCGCCACGGCCTCGACAACCGGAACAACGACCGCATTGCCGAACTGCCTGTAGGCTTGCGTGTCCGAGACCGGGATTTCGAAGGGCTGATTGCTACCGGGCTCTTCAAAACCCATGAGGCGTGCGCACTCCCGAGGCGTCAGGCGGCGCGGGTTTTTCTTGCCGCGCTGTTTGACAAGGATTTCTGATCCGTCCTTGAAATACCGCGCCGACAGGGTGCGCGCGACATCGCTTGGCCCGACAAGACCAAAGCCAAACCCGTTCCCTTTGGCTCTATGTTTTTCAGCGTAGTTTTGCAGGTAGTCCCACAGGTGGTCGGAGAGCGTGTATTTATCGATGACTTTTGCCTTACTGCCGGCAGTGAAACGGTCTTCCGGCGCTTCCGAACCGTCCTCAGGATGCAGGATGCTCTCAAGCCTTGGGCCTGACAGCGGATCAGGAATATCGAGCGCATCAAAGTCAAAATCGTTGTTTTCACGAAAACCGACAATAAAGATGCGTTCCCGGTGCTGGGGTACAAAGCCCTTCGCATCAATGACGCGGTACTGAATGTTATAGCCAAGTTCCTCGGTTAGGGCGCGGCGGATAACATCAAAGGTCTTGCCGCGATCATGGCTGACAAGGTTTTTCACATTTTCGAGCAAAAACGCCTTCGGCTGGTGATACTCGATGATCCGGGCGACATCGAAGAAAAGCGTACCTTGCGCATCACAGCGAAAGCCGTGTTGACGGCCAAGGGCGTTCTTTTTGGAGACACCGGCAATCGAAAACGGCTGACACGGAAACCCGGCAAGCAGCACGTCATGGGCAGGAATGCTCTCGACCGGCACTTTCGTGATATCTCCAACCACTTCGTGATCGCAGGTATGGTTTGCTAGGTAGGTCTGCACCGAGTACTTGTCCCACTCAGACGTAAAAACACACCGGCCACCAATCGGCTCGAATCCTTTTCGCAAGCCTCCGATACCTGCAAACAGATCGATGAATTTGAATTCTCCGGATGCTTGCGGCTTGCCGGCGGCGGCCTGACGCAGGATTTCAAGAGCAGCTTTACGCGGTGCGCCGTCGCCATTTTCCCACCGGTAGATCGTGCGCTCGCAGTATCCCAGCGCTTCTACTGCTTCGGGGATGGTCATACCTGCTTCCTGTCTCAGTCTGGAAAACTCGTTCATCGGGGTGTTTGCCTCTTTTCTGCTCTGGGAATCATTCTGACATGTTGGCAAAAGAACATCAAGAGAACATAAACGATATAGTGGGGTTCCACATAGTCACTGCCCCAGATGATGTATGAGTGCCAAATTTTGCTTTCAGTGTTTGATCTGTGCACACAACTCGTCGAGAGACAGGCAAACACCTCGCTTGCGATGCACCATCCGGTGGCAGTTCGCGCAAAGAACAATCAAATCCGTGGCGGGGTTGGTTTCCGACCTGCCAGCCTCTGCAAGCGGCACGACGTGATGAACTTCGATGAAGCCCTTTCCCCAAGAGCCATAGGCGCGCTCGAAATTGAATCCGCAGGCCATGCAGTCGAGCCCATGGATTGAAAGTGCGTCGTCCCTCAGTTTGGGATCACGTTCACGTCTAACAGAGATGTAAACCTTTTTACCGCCCTCGGTTCTTGCCTCGGGACTTCGCGCTTCCCGGTCTGCTGCAACGGGAATGCCGGCCTGAAGCCCAAGGACGAATTTCTCCAGTTCTTCGTCCGGGCGTCCCTGCCACTCTTCATGAATGCGCTGGAAGCTTGAGCCTAGGGAAGGTTGCTGACCTTCACGATCAACCCAGCCGATCCGTCCGTTGTCGAACAGGATATCGAAGGTGTCGCGAGCGTTCTTCATGCTGTTTCGGAATTGGCTGGGCGTGCGACCGTCACCCATAGCGTCAAGGAAACTGTCGTAGGCCGCCTTCCAGGTTGTGACACCAAGCGCAGCGGGCGGCGCAGCCGCGCTCTCGTTTTCGCGAACGCCACATCTAGCCAGCCAATAGCTGGCAATCATCATTGAGTAGGATCGCTCGACGAGCTGCTCGGGTCTCTTCATGCCCATGATTATGAACATTTTTTGTATTGAGTTCCAATGGCAGAAGGAGTCCTGTGAACTGGATGTCCACAATACAAGTGTTTGGCGCATCCTTCGGGGCGGGCTGTCGTGAACCGAGCCCGACGTTGTCGGTCTCGGCCATGCGGCTTCCATCCCTTGCGCATCTATCGCCAGCCGTGAACGGCTGATCTGTCTTCTTTGTTTGGGGCCTTGCAGGCCCGTCCTCCGTCAAGACCAAGCCCTCCGTTGTAACTTCGGGCGAAAGCCATGGCCCGTGGCTCGGCTACGCCTGCGCCCGCACCACATCCATGACTTTCGGTCTGGACGGCCGTCCCCCCGCTCATTGGCGCGGGCCTAGTCCGGTTGCATGCGCAACCGACTACCTAAGAAAGGGAAAAACCAATGAAACAAGACATTTATCAGAAAGTGACCGACAAGATTATTGCCGATCTGGAGCAAGGCGAACTGACTTGGCTCAAGCCATGGAGCAGCGGAAACCTTGAAGGCAAGATCACCAAGCCCTTGCGGCATAACGGCGTGCCGTACAACGGAATCAATATCCTGATGCTTTGGGGCGCGTCTGTTGAGGCAGGCTATCTCTCCCCGTTCTGGATGACCTTCAAACAAGCAAAGGAACTAGGCGCACACGTCAAGAAGGGCGAGCGCGGCAATCTGGTGGTCTACGCCAACACGATCACCAAGACCGAAGAGCAAGACGACGGATCGGAGGAAGAGCGCAAAATTCCCTTCATGAAGGGCTACAGCGTGTTCAATGTCGAGCAGATCGAAGGCTTGCCCGAGCACT
Source organism: Rhodophyticola porphyridii (assembly GCF_003688285.1). Lineage (GTDB taxonomy): Bacteria > Pseudomonadota > Alphaproteobacteria > Rhodobacterales > Rhodobacteraceae > Rhodophyticola > Rhodophyticola porphyridii. The sequence continues at coordinate 81,845 of NZ_RCNT01000010.1, read as the reverse complement.
ACTATTCCAAGCCCGAGCCCGCGATTGATCCTGCCACGCGCATCGATCACGCCGAAGAGTTTTTCAGAAGCACGGACGCAGACATTCGCCACGGCGGAAACCGCGCATACTACAGCGGTGGCAGCGATCATGTGCAGATGCCACATTTCGAGACGTTCCACAGCCCCGAAAGCTATTATGCAACGCTAGCCCATGAGCTGACTCATTGGACGAAGCACAAGAGCCGTCTAGACCGCGAATTCGGGCGCAAGACATGGGGTGATGAAGGCTATGCGCGCGAAGAGCTGGTCGCCGAACTTGGCGCGGCATTTCTGTGTGCCGATCTGGAACTGACGCCTGAGCCAGGCTCCGACCATGCCGCCTACATCCAGAGTTGGTTGAAGGTCCTGAAGGAAGACAAGCGCGCTATCTTCTCAGCGGCCGCCCATGCGCAACGCGCGGCAGACTTTCTGCATGGCTTGCAGCCTATGATCGTGGAAGAGAGTAACGCCGCATAGGGATAAGAAAAATTCGCGGCTGGCCTTCGGACCAGCCGCGTTTTCGGCCTCAAAGACCTAGCGAGCGAACCGCCAGTTCGGCCTCAATATTGTGCAGCGATGCAAGCGCATTGCTGCGTTCAATCGATCCGCGTGCAGCCGAAGCGAATGCCCGCAATGCCTCAGTGTGAAGCGTAAGCAATTCAGGCGTGCTGCGTGATGCTGCGTCGAAGCGTGTGATGAGTCTCATCGTAACCTCCTATTGAGTGTCAGGAGGCCCCGAACCGTTCAGGGCCTTTCGGCCCGCGCACAAATCATCCATGGCTCATGAAGGCCCTGATGGTTCGGGGAGAAGGTTTACAGCTCAATCAGAAGGTGGCGAGGAGGACTCGTGAACGCGCATTCGGAGTAAAAAGCGTGCTTGTGGGAAAACGTCGCTGGCATCCTGGGCATGAATTCAATCGTGGCTGTTCTCGTCTGGCCTTAGGCGCTGCAACGCGAGAATTTGTTGCGGCATGCCTATGCAGTTCGCTATGGTTGGCCATATGAAAACGCGATTTAGTTTAATAAATTCAGGTCTATACCCAGAAACGCTACCGCCTTGCTTCGTGTCGAAGGATGCCAAGCGAGCCTTCCACGGCATTGTGGGACAGCTTGACGGAGAGAAGTATCACGAACGAAAAACCGAGTATGTGAGGTACAGTGGAACCAAACATGACGGGAGTCGGCGCTTCTTCGGTACGCCAAATATTGTTTCATACTTTCATACATCGAGCTTCATTTGGAAGAACTGGTCAAAATTCGAACACAACTTCGCGCTGTCCGAATACTCGATAGGCAAACCGAAGCTGATGGGTGAGGACGATGAGCGAGCCGTCAAGGTCCCCTCGCTCTCGGAACTTTCGAAGCATGCATCAAAGAACCTAAGTTATGCGCCGTTCATCCTTAAGGCGGATATCGCGCAATGTTTTCCAAGCATTTATACTCACTCGATTGCCTGGGCAGCGCATGGAATTGAACAGTCGAAAAGCGATGTGACGAAAGACTCATCTGCAAACACCTTCAATGCACTAGATTTCTTTGTTCGGAATGGCCAACGCGGCAACACCCGTGGTGTATTGGTTGGCCCTGACGCCTATCGCTTAATTGCTGAATTCATACTCTCAAAGATAGATCACGAATTAAGTCAGGCTGTGGGCGCACTGATTGTAGGCGCTGTGCGGCATGTGGATGATTACTATATCGGTTTACGCACCGAACACGAAGCTCAGTCCGTTCTATCTCACCTCAGAGAGGTTCTTGCCATATATGAGCTGAACCTCAATGATCAGAAGACAAGAATTTTCTCCAGCCTGGAGCCTATCAACGACCTTTGGGCGCAACGGCTCCGGGATCACATGCATTTCTGGTCTCCTACTGCTGGGCATGAGAAGTATGAAAGGGCGATATCCGAAGCGGTTTCTGCTGCCGTGGAAATCGGGTCAGACAGTCCTATAAAAATTCTATTACGTTCCTTCGACGAGGCACGCGTTTATGAGAATAGGCAATGGGATTTTGTCGAACAGAACATCCAGCGGATTGTTCTCAAACATCCCCACGCTATCGACTACGCCTGTCTTCTTCTTGCGAAACGCAAAGCTCGTGATCGTGAAATTGATGTTGAAGGATGGAAGTCAGTTGCAGAAATCATTGTCCAGCGAAGCTTGGCTCTAAACCACCATCACGAAACGCTTTGGATGGTTTGGATGATGATTGTGTGTGATATCGAAATCTCTATCCAGATGATTGAAGAGCTCGCGAAGTCCAGAAACGCACACGTTCGAGCTCTCCTTGTGCAAGCGCATGTGGACGGAAAATTGAGGCGAAAGCCAAAGCTTGGTCTCGGTGCGCCGCTATCTACTGTTGATGCGAACTGGCTTGTCAACCTCGTGGCGCGCTCGCAAGGCTTCTCAAAGGCAGCCTTTTCAGGGCTATATTCCGATCATTTCGATCATCTGGCGCAGCGTGGCATTCGCCTAATCGACTTCAACGACCACATCGAGCTCATGAAACGTCGAGATAAACGGGCGATTAGTAGAACACGCTACGGATATGACGATGATGAAGACGAAGACTTTGATGGCCCAGACATCGATATCGATGAGTTGTTTGCAGATATCCAGGGCGATGAAGAGCCTTAGAATACTAGAATGAATTAGCGCTCAAGCTCAGGCCCCTTATCGGACGGGCTGCGCTTGCTCTCGCGCAAGCGCCGCAAGCGCTCTTGGTTTTGTTCCTCCCGCTGCGGTGGACGGATGGACTTCGCTTGAAGCTGATCCAAGCGCTCCTTGTGCTGGTTAATCGGAGCCTGCCGTTGAGCTTCTGGCTGCGGTTGAGGCTGTGGTTTCGTCTGTCGCGTTGTAATGGGCGGTTTGGACCGCTCAAAGGACGGCTTCGCTTTCGGCTCTTGCCCGCGCTTCATCAGGCGATAGTTCGCGGCATCAAAATGAAGCTCTCGCAGGGCTTGCGCGTGCCGTTGCCGCATCGCTCTGATCTCAAGCTGAAGGGTTTGGCGCTCTTTGAGCTGCGCTTCGATCACGGCTTGTCGCTGGTCTTGGTCTCTCCGCATCGTCCACAGGGCTTCTATCTCATTTTGCTTTACGAGCTTGGAGTGCTGACCCGTGAGGCGGTCCCATAAGCCCGCCATGCCTTTGCGGAACCGTTCTGCACGATTGCGGGCCTCTTGCTCGGCCCGCGCCTTTTGACCGAGGTCTAATCGCGTGCGCTCAAGTGCATGGGCATACGCCATCTCTTCGCGGCGCTGTTCAAGTTGTTCTTTCTCGGCTTTGGCAACGCTTCGTGCCTCGTCCAGATGCGACTTGATGCGGGGTAGGATATCTTCGCCGATCCGTTTGCGTGTGTCCTCGACATTGCGGAGATCATCGGGATCACCGATCCGAGACTTCAGGTCCTTTGCCTTGATCCCGGTTGCACGCGCGATGGAGATCACTTCCCCCTCGAATGTTACAGCCACATGCCCGCGCCGATCCCCTTTGGCGAGATACAGACCACGTTCTTCGAGCGCATGGGCGAACGTCTGAGACGAATCAGAGACCGCCCAGGCTTCCTGAATCATCTCCTTCAGGTCTCCTGCATGGCGACCCATGCGCTTGGCTTGTTGCCATTCATCCAGAGAGAAATTGCGTGGATCATGATCTTTGGGATCAATCAGACCGCGTGGCATCTGCCAGCCGTTTTCAAGGTAGAGCTGACGGGAAACCTCCCGCAGCTTGTTTTTGTAGAACGACATCGGCTTGGCCGTCATCGTCTCGGCATCGATCCGACTCCACACCGCATGGCAATGCCGCCGCCCTTCCTTCTCATGGAAGATCACGACACGCGGCTGACCGCTAAGGCCATTTTTCTCCTCGATTGAAGCGAGGGCATTTTCAAACACCTCAACGCGGACATTCTCCGTCTCGGGCGGGTTTAGAGAGACAGAGAAGAGATACTGGCTGCACCTCGTGCCCTTGGCCGTGGCTTCAGCTTCCCGCAGCGCTCCGATCACATCTTCAGCGACAAATCCCCTAATCTCATGCAGTTCTACATGTTCGTTCTCTTCGGTCTTCAGCAGGTGAAGCCCGAGTTGTTTGGCACCGCCGCGCTGAGAGCCTTTAAGGATCATGACGGCTCACTATCCGTGCGGTGTCCCAAGGCTCGTAGAAGCTCCCGGCGCATCAGCGCCACATCGGCGCAGGCGCGGCGGATATCGCGCTCAGTATCGGGCATCATCGGCAAGGTGCCGATATTGGCCGATTTAGCGAGCTGGTTCAGGTTATTGGCAATGCGGGATTGTCCCAGCATGGCCAGGACTTGCGCGAGCTTCTTCTCATCCTTGATCGGACGGCGTTTACGGGAGCGCGCACGGCGAGCGCCTGCACCTTTACCGTTGAAGACCTTGCGCTTGATATACGAGCCAAGCGGCTCGCTTCCGGCCAGCTCTTCAAGGCGGGCGCGTTCTTCAAAGGTCAGGCGCAAGGAGAAGGGCGGCAGCTTCTTGCTGCGCTGCGAAGAGCCTAAGTGTCTGTTATCTTTATCCGAAGTGCTCATCATCGCACCCCAGATCACTCAGATCATGTTGTGCGAGATGGTTTTCCCAGAGCAGCAGCGTCTCAAAGAGAGAGTTCAAACTTTCTCTCTCCAGCTGCACCAATCGGTTCCGACGCAGGCGCCCTCTGCCGGGTCGTCTTGCGCCGAAAAACCCTTGCATCGCCTTGTTAGCTTGCCGCATGGTCCGCCCGCCTACTTTGTCCCCCCGTTTGATGTAGTGACATCCCGCCTTCGGGATTGGCGTGGTGAGGATGTCGGCAGGCAAAGCCTAGGGGGGACGAGTTCTGGGGCCTGAGCATTGGACATAATCAGTTTCTTAACGAAGACAGCCCATTTACAGCGACAGTTCGGATTTTCCGGATCGGCGGGAGGATGATGCTGAAAGTCAGGAATACGACCGAGAAATGGGTCTTCGTGGCCGTTGTCTCGACAATCTCGATTATCGCGTCGGTGGTCCTGACAGCGGTAACTGCGCCGACCGGTCTGAGAGAGGGCGCGCTTCTTCCTGCGTTGGTGGTGCCCCTCTGCGTCGCGTTGCCCACGTCGCTGTGGACAGCCGGGATGCTGCTGAACATCCATCGCCTGAACCGGCGGCTTGAATATCTGGTATCCCATGACCAGATGACCAATCTTCTGAACCGAAGTCATTTTTTCCGCCGGTTCGATGTGTCGGGCGCCGGAACCATCGGGGCGATCATGATCGCCGATATCGACCGGTTCAAATCCATCAATGATACCTATGGGCATCGCGCGGGCGATGCGGTGATCAACAGGATCGCCGCCATTCTGCAACGCGGCGTCGAACCCGACGGGTTTTTCGCCCGTTTCGGAGGAGAAGAGTTCGTGGGCTACCTGCCGGGCAAGGAGATCGAACACGCGCAGTTTCGTGCCGAAGCGATCCGCGCAGCCGTCGAGAGCCAATCGATCCGTGTTTCGGGGCAGGATCTGAGCTGTACGGTGTCAATCGGGGTGCAGCTTTATGACGGCACCTGCCCGTTGGATCAGGTTCTGCACGCCGCCGACGAGGCGCTGTACGAGGCGAAAACCGCCGGCCGGAACCGGGTTGTGCGCGCACGCCCCCGTTTCTAGGGCCGTCGCGGCCATGGCATTCAGGCTGCAAAGGCCCTGCGGAACCGGGTTGAAGCAGGGTCTGGATGGCGATCGGCGAAGGCACGCCGGCGTGCGCTCTTGCCAATCCGCGCCGCCTTGCCCCTCCCGGCTCCGCGGGTCACAGTCCGGTCATCGGTCAACCGGAGTGAAACATGATGCACATGACGCGGCGAGGGGTGGTTCTGGGCGGAGCGGCGGGGGTTCTCTCCGGATGTCTGCCCGATATCCGCCGCACGGGGATGCGGGAGCCCGGTGCCGGTCCCACGATGCGGCCCTCCGCCAACGCGGCCTATGATGCCTGGGTCGCCGCATTTCGCCCGCGGGCGGAGGCGCGGGGGATCACGCGGGCCACGCTCGATGCGGCGTTTCGGGGTGCGGGCTTTCTTCCCGGCGTGGTGGAGCGGGACCGTAACCAGACGGAGTTCACCCGGAGCTTGCAGGATTATCTCGCCATCGTGGCATCCCCCGAAAAGGTCGCCGAAGGCCGCGCCCGCCTGCGCGCGCGTCAGGCGCTTCTGGCCGAGATCGAGGGCCGGTATGGTGTGCCGTCCCACGTGGTGGCGGCGATCTGGGGGGTGGAAAGCAACTATGGCCAGCGCCGGGGGGACATTCCGGTGATTTCCGCGGTCTCGACCCTGGCCTATGACGGACGGCGCGGCGCGTTTTTCGAAAGCCAGCTGATCGCGGCGTTGCGGATCCTGCAAAACGGCGATGTCGCACCCGGCGCGATGACGGGAAGCTGGGCGGGCGCGATGGGTCATACCCAGTTCATCCCCACCACGTTCGAGGCCTATGCCGTCGATTTCCGCGGCGACGGGCGGCGCGATATCTGGGCCGACGATCCGACCGATGGGCTGGCCTCTGCCGCGGCTTACCTGTCCGGCTCCGGCTGGCAGCGGGGGCGGCCCTGGGGGCTGGAGGTGCGCCTGCCGGACGGGTTCGATGCGGGGCTGGCCGGGCGCGGGAATGCGCGCGGCGTGCCGGAGTGGTCGGCCCTCGGGCTGCGCGATGCCGCTGGCGGCGGCCTGCCGGATCACGGCGCGGCGTCGATCCTTATCCCGGCCGGGCCAGGCGGCCCCGCGTTCATGGTCTTCCGCAATTTCAACGTGATCCTGCGCTATAACAATTCGCAGAATTATGCCCTGGGCGTGGGGTATCTGTCTGACCGGCTGGCCGGTAGCGCCGGTCTGCGCGCGTCTTTCCCGCCTGACCGGTTCGGCTTGACGATCGCCGACCGCCAGGATCTGCAACGCCGCCTGACGGCGCTGGGCTTCGACACCGGCGGGGCCGACGGGGTGATCGGGCCGCGCAGCGAGGCGGCAATCCGCGCCTATCAGCAAAGTGCGGGCCTGCCGGCCACGGGGGAGCCGTCGCGCGCGCTGCTGATGCGGCTCCGATAGGGTCGTCGGGCCTGTCCTACACCACTTCCGACAACGCGCCGGGGTTCAGAAGCTCGATCCGCTGACGGGAGGATTTCAGCAATCCGCGGCGGCCAAGCTTCGTCATCGTCCGGCTCACCATCTCGCGATTGGCGCCGATGCTGGCGGCAATCTCCGCATGTGTAGGCGCGTCATCCAGAATGCCGCCGATTTCCAGCCGCCCCCGTTCCATCGCCAGCCCGATCAGAAAGGAGGCAACCCGCTGTTCGACGGAAAAGGTGGTGAGTTCCAGATTGCGGGCGGTGAGCGCCCGGATCCGCGCCACCAGATCGCGCGCGACCCGGGTCCGCAGAACCGGAACCTTGTCGAACAGGTCCAGAAACGCGGCCTGCGGCAGGATCAGGACCTTGGCGGGGCTGCGCGCAACAACGGCGAGCGACCGGTGGCCGCCATCAAGCGCCGAAAGTTCTCCCAGATAGGAGCCCGTGGCGAAGCGCGAGAAAATCACCTCGCGCCCCTCCTTGGTCCAGTAGACTGCAAGAAGCGCACCGGAGATCAGGAAATAGACATCGCGCGAACTGTCCTCGTGATTGAACAGAAGCTCCCAGGCATCGAGGTTTTTTTCCTTGAAATTCAGGGGGATGCCTGCAAGGTCACGCTCCTTGAGGCCGGCCAGAAGCGGCAGGCCGTAGGTCAGCAGATTGCGTCCGCTCATGGAGCCAGCAGCAATCTGGCCCGCTGCATTTCCGGCACGTCTGCGCCGGGCGGGAAGGCGCGCAGGATATCGGGCAGATCGACCTCGTTGGGGTCCGTCACATAGGCAAGATCAAGAAGCGCGCGCAGCGTCCAGAGCGTGGCCCCCTGCCGCTTGCTTGTCTCGATCGCGAGTTTCAGCGCCGTTTCCGCTTCCCCGGGGTGGTTGTCCCGGCGGCAGATCTGGGCGTGAATTCGCAGGATTTCGGCATACCAGCAGTGCAGGCCGCTTTCGCGTGCTTCTTTCACCGCGATGGAGGAGACCTGATAGGCTTCGGTCAGCCGGTCCGCTTCGGCCAGGCGTTCTGCGTAGCACGCCGCGAAATACGGTGTTCCCACATTGGCGCCGATCGCCCGCTGCAACTCCAGATTGGCCTTGAACCGCGCAAGCCCCGCCTTGGTCAGGCTTTGCGCGGGATCCATGATGAAGTTCCAGGTCTGGCCGGTGATCTGCCAGAAGACCGCGCCCTGCTCATCGGCCAGCGCCATGCCATGGCGCAGCCGGTCCAGCGCGGCCCGCTGATGCCCGGCATAAAACAGCGGGACCGCACCCCAGATCTTGGCATAGGGCAGCATGACCGGAATGTTCAGCGCGGCCTGATGCGCATCGGTCTCGGCCACGAGATCGGGCACCTTGTCGACCTCGCCGGTGAGGGCGCGCGCCGGGGCTTCGAACATCTGGGCCGCGGCGAAGATGTCCATCCCGTAGCGGGTGATCATCGCGGCATGGTCCTCGATCCGGTAGAGTTTGCGGATCTCGGCGATCTGGGTGAACTGGGTCCGGAAATCGCCCTGGTAGAAGCAGCCGCAGTTGCGCGTGGCAAGGGCGGCCAGCGCAACCTCAACCCCGTCGCGATCCATCGGCAACCTGTCGGCAAGGTCGCCAAGCAGGTCGCAGAGACCATCGGCCCTGCGCTTGTCGCCGGCGGTGATCGCATGGGAAAAGCTGCCGAAGAGCGCGGCCGCGCTTTCCGTACTGTTGGAGGGGCTGGAACGGGCCAGTTCATGGACAGCATCGAAGGCCTGACGGACCGGTTCGGCGGTGAACCCCTGCACCTGCATGAGGATAGAGCCAAGGGTCGTGTGGCAGGCGATCGCCAGATCGACGGAGGCATCCGCCGTGCCCTCGGCCTTGTCGCAAAGCGCGATGGCGGCGCGGGCATGGGCCTCGGCATCGGCGAAGGCGCCTTGCAGTAGGGCGGCCTTGCTGGCCTCGAGATAACTCCGGATGGCGGCCCCGATCTGGTGCGCCTTCATCTGGTGGCGGGCCAGAACGGCGATGTCGCGGGCAAGACGGCCGGGAAACCGCTTCTGCAGAACCTCGACGATCCGGGCATGCAGCGTCTGCCGGGTGCTGCGCAGAACGGAATGATAGGCCGCCTGAGCCAGAAGCGCGTGAGCAAAGGCGAATTCACTGGCCGACCGCCGCACAAGCACACCGGCCTCGACCCCCTGTTCTAGCGCGACCGACGGATCTTCCCCATCGGGCATCAGCGCGGTGAGCATATCAAGGCCGAAGGTACGCCCGATGGCCGACGCCCGTTGCAGCACGGGTTTGGCCGCCCCGGTATCGTCGATCCGCGCGGCAAGCAGATCCATCAGGGTTTCGGGTACCGTTTCGCTGGTGCCGAAATCCGGCCCGGCGCGTTTGTAAAGCTGTTCCAGAAACAGCGGCACGCCGCCTGCGCGGTCCACCAGCCGCGCCTTTGCCGCGCCGTCGATCCGGCCGCCGCTCAGCATCGCCAGCATTTGATGCGCGTCGCTTTCCGACAGCGGATCAAGCGGCAGGATCTCGGTTGAGCCCTCGGCCAGATGCTGCCCCAGTTTCGGATCCTCGCGGCTGGTCAGGATGATCTGCATCCCGGATAGGGCCAGATCGGGGCTGTGCAATATGTGCTGGATCACGCCGAAACTCGCGATGTCGAACCAATGCAGATCCTCGAACACCAGCAGGCCGCCTGACTGGGTGCTGCGAATGGCGCGCCACAAGGCCGCCTCAATCCTCGCCTTCAGGGCAAGGCTCGACAGTTTGCCGAGCAGGACCTGACCTTCCGGCAGGCCCATGATCAGCGCAAGACCGAGATGATCCTGTTCGGCAAGCTCGCCAAATCCGCGCTGGATATCCGCAAGGCCCGGGGTCAGGTCACCCAGATGCCGGGATATCCAGTCCTTGAACGGATGAAAGCTTGAGCCGCCATTGATGCCCTCGGCATGAAGGATGGTGGCGGCGGCGGCGCGTTCGGCCATATGCCCGACCAGGGCGGTCTTGCCGATCCCGGCCTGACCGATGATCAGAACCGGCTTTTCCGCGTCCTTCAGGGCCGCGCGCTCCCGGTCGCGGCCAACCAGTTCGCATTGCGAAACGGTGCCGTTTCGGAGGGTGTCCCTCGGGCGATACAGGGTCTGCGGCTCAGCGAAGCCTTTCAGGGTCTGGTCCGGGCGGGAGACGAGTTCAAATCGCCCGCGCAGCAGCCGCTTGGTGCTTTCCGAAATCATGACGGTGTTCGGAGCGGCCTTTTCCTGCACCCGCTGGGCCAAGGTCGTCACCATGCCGGTAATCCGCGGCCATGCCTCGCGCTTTGCGCCGGCGCGCACCGCAACCTCGCCGGTGGCCACGCCCGCCCTCAGCGCCAGATCGAAGGCGCCGGTTGCCGCCTCGCGAATTGTCTCGACAACCCGCATGGCGGCATCCACGGCGCGAAGGGCGGCCAGTTCGTCCGCTCGGGAAAGGCCGAACACGGCCACGATCCCGTCGCCCAGATATTCGGTCACTTCGCCGCCATTGGCTTCGACGATCCCGCGGGACATCCGATAATAGTCTTCAAGCCAGTTCTGCAGATCCTCCGCATCCGCGGTGCTGGCGACTTCGCTGAAGCCGACCAGATCGAAAAAAACAGCCGTGACCTGTTTGCGCTCGCCCTCGGGACGGGCCACTTCAAGTGACATATGCCTCCCCCGATCCGTTAACCTTTACCTTACGGCAACCTGGTTCTGCCAGCTTCTAGCCGGGCGATCCGAGCACTGTCCAATGGATTCGACAACGTCCAGCTTGTCCAGATCCGAAAAGCACCCGGAAGTTTAGTCGAATTATCGGTTCCACCCCTGTCCATCCTCAGCGGCCGCGCGGTCATCCGCCCTGCCGGGATATTGGCCAGATTTGCATCGCTCACCGTGATTTCCGCAGAAACTCCGGCCACATAGGCCGATGTCAGGTTGAAGTCGAAGGAGGAGAACTGCCAGCGGCTGAACTTTCCCTCCGACACTACAATTTGCTCCGATATGGATTGCACCAAGCCGACCTCCGGTGAGGTTGCGAGCGGACGGGCGAAATCCTTCTGCTGGTAGCGCCCCGACCAGATTGGAGACCCATCGGGAGAGGCTACCGAATAGGTGCTGTTGCCCATGTTCAATTGGCCCATCCGCTTGTTGTATCCATACCACCAGACCCCGGCGAGCCGCGCCCAGTTGTTCGTCAGATAGAGGTTGGGCAGATAACTGAAGACGCCCTCGTGCCCATCTACCTGAACGTAATTTATGGCGATAATCGCCTCGTAGTAATCAGTATAGCCAAGGAATCTGGGCAGGATTGAGGCACGTACCCCGACTTGCTGGTTGGCCAGGATCGCCACCGGATGGGTGCCTTCGGGCGTAAGTGCCTGGGGGTGAAGCGTCATGCCCTTGGGCAGGACCGCCTGCAGCGCCTTGGCGTCGACCGCATGAAAGCTGAACCAGCCGTCGATCTGGCCGGTTCCGAACATCGGTGTCAGCGGCCAGGGCGCGGTCTGTGCATAGGGGCTGGCCAGTTTGGTGGCATCCGTCGGCCCGGCATCCGGCGCAAGATCGCCTTCTCCCACGACCTCGATCTCGGCGCCTGTCAGCCCTCGCGCGGCCACCAGCCCTGAGATCGTCGCGGCTTCCACGCAGCCGGCATTGATGCCGCAGCGCGTCCAGTCGCCGGCGAGATAGAGATTCTCGAACCCCGAGCCATCGGGCGGCAGACGGTATTGGACCGAGTTGGGCACCGACAAAACATAACGTTCGGAGCCATAAAAGTTTTCGCGAAAATACTGGCCCTCGAACTTCGCCTCCGGCGTGTGGGCACTCTTCGCGAACAGGATCGCGGCATCGAATTTTCCGGCCTTTCGCGCCTTGGGCCACATCCGTGTCAGATCCGAATCGGCCCACGCCCTGACGCGGTCTGGAAAGGGCCCCGGATCGACGCCGGCATCATGGGCCGGGCTGCAGAAATAGGCGATGGAAGTCGGGCCGTTTTCAGGCCAGTCCTCCCGCGGCAGAAGATCGGACATGTCGGCCCATGTATCCAGCGGCTCCGCAAAGCTTGTGATGACGGTTTGCAGATCGTGCTGATCGCCAGAGTTGTACTTGGCCACCAGCGCGTTCCAGCCAAGCTCTTCGGGCGTGCGGGTCGACCAGAACTGCGCCGCATGGGTGGCGACCGTCGGCACGTGATCCAGCATGCCCTTCCACCGGGTCGAGGCCTCCGCCAGTTCTCGCGTCAGATAGTGCAAAGATCCGAGCGAGGCGCCCATGATCACCAGATCGAAATCGCGCCCGCGTTCCAGCCGGTAGCCGCGGCCCGAGGGCACGTCCTTTTCGCTTTCGAAATCGATACCCGAGGCTTTCAGCCTCGCGCCATCCTTCAACTGGTCCCAAAGCGGCTCGGAGGGCCAGCAGGGCAGGTCCCTGACGTCGACGAGCGGATCGTATGTGCCAGAGACCAGCTGCGCCTGCTCGACCATGTCGATGGCGGCGATGCTGTTTCGGTCTTCGGACAGGGCAAGATTGGTGGCGGCGTTGAAGAACATGAACTGAACGCCGCGCGATTTCAGCACCTGATAATAAGGCGCGAAAATGGTGTCGCCCATGCCCGCCTGCATCTTGAAGAACAGCGAACCCTTATACGTGAACGCAAGGCGGAGCAGCCCGCGGATTGCCGTACCCGCGCCGACGCTGCGATCATCGGTCAACCCGCCCGGGTAGCCGAAGACATAATCGTAACAGCCGCGAAACACCGCGGAGTACACCGCGTCATGGCTGGCCCCGTAATGCAGCAGCCACGCGCTGATCTCCCAATCGTCGATCGCATCGAACCCGGCCCGGAAGATACCGTTGTCGATCGTTCCGCGGAAAAACGCGAGCGACAGGCTGATCAGATACCCCATACGCCGGGCCTCGTCGCTCTGCCCCTCGGCGGCCAGCATGTCGTGGTGCCAATCCTGCGCGTGCCGGGCAAGCGCCGCCAGATGCAGCGACTGCCCGGTCGTGTGGTCGAAGGCATTGTCGTCAAGCGACCGGGCATAGGCGTGCAGATGGTGGACCGGCGACCGGGCCGACATCGACAGGCCCCGGCGGCGGAACTCGGCCTGAAACCGGGCCGGCAGCTCGCTTTGCGTATCCCCCAACATGCCGCCCAGCCAGCCTTCGACCGCCTCCAGCAGCATCCTGAAGTAGGAAAACGGGGTGGGCAGCAGGCCGCCCGTGCCCGGTTTCTCCTTGTTGGGGTAGAAGTCGATCCGCCACGGGTGAAGTGCCTTGGTGCCGTCCGGCTGCGGCACCTCATCGGCCAGCAGGAAATGGTTGAGTCCCTTGAAAGCCTTTTCCAGAGTGCCAAGCGGCGCCTCGGGGCTGCGCAGGCCGGTCCTGTTCAGGGTTTCGTAGCAATCGCGCATCAGCCGGAAGCCGTTTTCGTAGAAACCGGCCCAGATATGAAGGCCATGTTCCTCGATACGCTGGTACTCCTCCGCATTCCGACCGCTTGCACCCTTGCCGCCGAGGCGCCAGCCAAGCTGATAGAAGGTGATCTCGTACCGGTTCTGCCAATCGGGTAGTTGGGTGATCGCATAGGCCGCGGTGACGGCGCCGACGCCGCCCCCGATGATCGCGATTTTCTGGGGTTCGGTTTGCATGATATCTCCTTGCGAAACGTTTTCGTGAAAATCCTGCGGGCCGGTCCGCTCAGGGCGGGAAAACGACGACCCCGCCGATGACATGGGCGGTCTGGTCGACCGGGGGCACGGTGGTGAAATCCATCGGTGAGGCGGGGCCAAGCGTGATGCTCACCACGTCATCACTACCGTCTTCCACGTCCAGCACGTTGAACCCGGCGGTTTCCCCGCCGAAGCTGACGATTTCACCCAGATCAAGCTGCGCGGGTTGATTGGCCGAGATTTCCGCAGTCAGTTTCGCGGCCCCCGTGTGCGTTCCGTGAAACCGCATGGTCACGGTCGGCGGCTGGCTGATAACGAAGGTGCGAACGCGGGCGAAGCTCTTGTCTTTTCCGAACAGCTCGCCGACGGAAAACCGCGTCCCCTCAAGCTGAAGCCCGGTCACGTCCTTTCCGGTCTTGTTCACGATGTCGGTCAGGATCTGGCGGCTGTACCACCCGGTCTTGAGATCGGCCGAGATCTCGACAGGGTCGGTGCGCAGCACGGTGATACCGGTATAGACAATCGACATCTCGATCTTCTGGGCGGCGCTCCAGAGATCGTCGACCGTGGTGCCTTTCGCGGCGCCGTCATGGCTCAGTGTCAGACGAAGATCGGATTGCGGGATCGTGCCCAGATCCTGATCGTTGAGCCGGAGGCTGACCGTATCGACGCCGTCGCGCTGCAACTCGAAGGTGACCGTCAGCGTGCGGCTGGCATCGGTCAGGCTGGCCACGATGGTATTGTTGTCGGGCAGGCCGGAATAGGCCACGGACCAGGCGTCCGGGCCGGTCTTCATCCCGCCGTTCAGCGCCGAGGGGCCGATGCTGTTTTCCGTGGCGGCGGCTACCAGATGCAGGGCGTCCTGCTGTTGCCGCGCGCTCTTTTCCAGTTGCTGACCCATCGACAGCCATTGGGTATATGCGGCGCCGAAGGCCGCCAGGTTGAACGGGATCGGCGGCGGGGAACCGGGGTAGGTCTTCTGCACATAGGCGACGATATAGCCCGCCTTGGTCGCGGGGACGGCTCCGCTTGCCTTGATCATCCGCTGGGATATCCGGCCGAAGGCGGATTCGAATTCGGCGATCACCTGTTTTTCCTGCTTGGAAAAAGCTTTCGACGCTTTGGCGGCGGCTGCCGCGTCGGCGGTCGAGACATGATACCCGACCGCGCCCAGAACGGAGGCGAACTTGGCGCTGAAACTGGAGCTGGTCAGGCTGGCCGTGCCGTTGCCATGCGCCACGCAAAGCCGGTCGATCAGGTGGAACGTGTGGGGGTTGTAGTAGATCTCGGTGGCGCCGTACTGGACATTGTAGTGAAATCCGGGCGGATAGCGGATAACGGCAAAGCCGGGCTCGATCGTGCCACCAAGATAGGCCTTGATCTCGCGGCTGATCGCCTTGGCCGCCTTCTCGCTCGTGGTCTCCGCCATGTCCCCGAATCCTTCATGCCGTCGTCCGGGGCAACGGCACTGGTTGCCCCGGACAGTTTTATCATTTCTCCGGGAGAAAGAGTTTAACGCTCAGCTGGGCGGCGGGTAGTCCGCGACACCGCCCAGAACCGTGCAGACCTGCTGCTCCGGCGGCACGGTGCCCTTGATCTCCGGCGGCGCGAATGTGACGGTCACGGTGCCTGATGCGGTGTCGGTATGGACTTTGTCGACACTGTAGCTCTCGTCGAACGAGCCGACGCTGAAAAGCCCGAACAGCTTCACATCCACCGATGCGTTTTCCTTGAAGCTGGAGGTGACCGAGTTCGCCTGATCGGCGGAGAACACCATCGTGATGGTCGGCGCCTGGCTGACCACAAGCGTTTTCAGCCGCGAGAACGCCTTGCCCTTGCCGAACATCTTGTCGACCGCATACTGGTTGCTGGGGTCGATCTTGAAGCCCGAGACATCTGCATTGCCGGAGCCCGAGATGATGCTTTGCAGGAGCGATTGGTCGTACCAGCCCTTGGCGTAATCCGCACTGAGCGGCAGCGGGTCGATCTGGACGATGGTGACGCCCGGATACTCGATCGTCATGTCCAGCGAGGACGACGAGGTGGTGGTTTTCGACCAGTCATAGCTGCTGCTGGCACTGATCCCGATATCGATCACATCGAGGATCGGGATCGAGAACCCGGTCTTGCCGTTGATCGACAGGCTTGCGCTGGTGGAGGAGAAGTTCGACGCTTCCACCTGGATCGACACCTTGCTCCCGCCTTGCAGCCCGCCCTGGATCTGGGCATTGGCCGGCATCGGCGTCCAGCCGACATAGTAGTCCGTGGCGCTGATCGGCAGCCCGCCATTGGCGGCGGTCGGTTTCTGGGTGTTCGCCATCGCGGCGGCCAGTTCTGCATTCGCCGCCGACTGGGCGCCGAGGATGGTGTTGAGCGGCGACAGAAGCTGCACCGCACTGGCGATGGCCTGCCCAAGGGAGGCGAAGCCCGCATTCGGCAGCTTCGAGGCCGCAGCGGAGATGTTCGACGTGGACCAGTCGGTGGCATCGGCGCTGAAGTTCTTCAGAACCGCGGCCATCACCGTGGGGTAACTGACCGGCGTGACCGCATAGGCCGCCACGAAGCCGCTGGAGGTTGCGGTGTTCACGACCGAGATCTGCTGATTGGCGATGTTCGGATCGTTGACGACCTTCTGGTCGGCGGTCGAGTACTGATATGTCGCGTTGGTCAGGATGTTGTAGTAAAGGGTGCTGAACTGCTGGTTGCCCAGGGTCAGCATTCCGTTGGTGCCGATCTCCAGCGTGCCGTTGAAGGCATCCAGCATGGTCGAGTTGTAATAGGCCGACGCGCCGAATTGCACCGCAGGGTGGAAGCCGGGCGGGTAGGCGACCATCTGAAACGTGCCGGGCAACTGCCCGTCAAGCAAGGTGCCGACCTTGCTGGTGATCCCGTCGACGAATGTCTGCTGGGCGGGGGTCAGCTCACTTGCAGAGCCTTGTTTTGCCATGAGTTCAGTATCGGGCATCGTCTTCTCCATCTGTTGGTCTTGGGGCTGCCAGAGGGCAGGGGGGATGCGCCTTCCCGGAGCCAATGCACGAAAAATGGGCCGTGAACCGGGAAGGCGGCGATATTGGACGGGGTTCCGATATCGCAGGGCCTTTCTAGGTGGCCGGCCCCGAGTCGATATGTGCGGCAGGACACGGACGACGGAAAAACAGGAAACAATGCGGGGGATTTCCCCGCATTTAAGCTCAAATTGATAAGTGCGGCGCGCCCACCCCAAGGGACAAAGGAGCCGGCCGAACGCGCCGCGCGGGATATGCCCGATCGTGCCATAATCGGGTGGCCTGAAGAGACTTAAAACCTTACCTCCAGCGCGGCCGTTGCGCCGAAGGCCTCGTAATCGTTCAGGCCGATCCCGTCGTAGTAGGCGCCGAAGCGCGCTGTTGTGCCACCGCCAAGGGTGATCTCTGCGCCCAGATCGACGCGCCCGCGAAAGCTGTCGCTTTGCTCGGTGGGCGTATCGAGACTGGAATAGATGCCGTTCAGTCCGCCGGTCAGCACAAGTGTGCCGTCGCGAAGCCGGACGAGCCGTTCGAAGCCGAGCCCGAAACTGGCCTCCGTCAGGCGGATTGTCTGTGCCGCGACCGGGTTGGAGAGGCTGTCCACATACCCGTCCTGCCGGTCGATGACGCGGGCGAGGTCAAGCGACGGGATCAGCGTCAGACCGTCTGCGACGGCGAATTGCCCTTCGATCCCCGCGGTCACCAGCGTCCGGGTGGAGGAGAAGTCATCCGGTGCCTGCCCGGTCAGGGTCAGCGTGTTGTCGGACGGCCCGTGAAGGATCGAGGCGGAGAAAACCAGCGGTTGATCGCGCAGCCGGGCGACCAGATAGGGCCCCGCAAGCCAGCCCCGGCCCTGGAATGTGCCGGTTTCAAGCGTGGCGTCGGCCTGATCCAGTTGCAGCATTGCCCCGATCAGCAGGTTGTCGCCGCGATAGAGATGGCTGCCGAAGGCGAGATTGAAGTAATCCAGATCGGTCGTGCCGCTGGTGGACCATGTACCTTGTGCCAGCATCCAGAATCGGCTGTCGCCGTTCAGGCCGAAGCGGAAGGTGCCGATATCGCGGGTCACATCCGCCGACACACCCGAAAAGCCGCCGCCGCGGAACAGCGCACGCAGATCCGGCTGCGCGCCGATCAGCGCGCGCGCCCGCGCGGTCAGCGCCTCGACGATCGCCTCTTCGGCAAGGCCGCTGGTGTTGGGCAGTACCGAAACCGGCGTGGCGGCGGTGTTGAAATTACCGGCCGCGTCCTGGGCGACCCCCGCCGCGACCGAGATATCGATAGGGTTGGCGGTGCCCGATGGCGTGATTTCGGCGGTATAGGACGCGCCCGACCCGGTCAGCCCGGTGACGGTGCCATTGGTGACCGAGATGTCGCCCGCGACAAAGCCCGTGACCGGCTCGGAGAAAGTGACGGTGACCGTGAACGGGGTTGCCGGGGCGTAATTCGCGGGCGCGGACGAGATCGTGGCGGTCGGGCTCGTCACGTCGACCGGGGCGGTCACGGTGATCTGCACCGTATCTGCCGGTGACGGCGCGATCCCGTCATCGACCAAGAGGCTGAAGACCAGCACCGCATCGGGCGCGTTGAAGGCAAGGGTGGGCGCGGTGAAGCCGGGCGTCGCGGTGGTGTCGTTCTGTAGCGTGACGGCGGGGCCGCTATCCTGGCTCCAGGCATAGCTCAAGGTCTGGCCGGGGTTGTTCGGGTCCGACCCGCTGCCGTCCAGCGCCACGGTAGCGCCCGATGCGACGGTCTGGTCCGGTCCGGCATCTGCCGTGGGCGTCACATTCGCGGGTGCGGTGACAGTGATCACGACGGTATCGGCCGCTGAGTCCAGGATCGTGTCATTGACCACGAGGCTGAAGGTCAGAACGATGTCGGCCTCACCGGGCAGAAGGGATGGCGCGGCAAAGGTGGGGCTGTCCGTCGTGTCGCCGGCCAACACCACGTCCGGGCCGCCGGTCTGGGTCCATGCAAACACCAGCGGCTGGCCCGGGTTGTTGGCATCCGAGGCGCTGCCGTCCAGCGTCACGGCAGCTCCGGCGGTGACCGTCTGGTCCGGCCCGGCATTCGCCGTCGGCGCGACGTTCGCCGGTGCGGTCACGGTGATGGATACGGTGTCCGCCGTCGAGTTCTCGATCCCGTCATTGACCAGAAGGCTGAAGACCAATGTCGCGTTCGCGGCTCCCGGCAGCAATGTGGGGGCGGTGAAATCGGGCGTCGCCGTGCCGGGATCGGCGAGCGTGACATCCGGCCCCAAGGTCTGCGTCCACAGATAGCTGAGCGTCTGCCCGGCATTGTTCGCGGTTGATCCGGTTCCGTCCAGGCTGACGGCGGCCCCCGAGGCGACGGTTTGATCCGGTCCCGCATCCGCGGTGGGGGTGACATTCGCGGGCGCGGTCACCGTTACCGACACGGTTGCGGGCGATGAATCCTCCACCCCGTCATTGACCACAAGGCGGAAGGTCAGCGTGGTATCGGACGCACCCGGCACCAGCGTGGGGGCGGTGAAATCGGGGGTTGCCGTCGTCTCGTCCACAAGGGTGACGGCCGGGGTGCCGATCTGGGTCCAGACATAGCTGAGCACCTGACCGGTGTCATTGGCGCTGGAGCCGGTGCCATCCAGGCTGACGGATGCTGCCGAGGCGACGGTCTGCGCCGTCCCGGCATTGGCGGTGGGAGGTGTGTTTGGGGGCGCGTTGATCGTGATCGTCACCGTGTCCGGCGCGGAATTCTCCACCCCGTCATTGACCACGAGTTGCAGAACGACAGCCGCGTCCGCCGCGCCCGCCACCAGCGTGGGCGCGGTAAAGCTTGGGGTTGCCGTGGTCTCATTCTGAAGCGTGACGGGGGGGCCGCTATTCTGGCTCCAGGCATAGCTGAGTGTCTGGCCCGGGTCATTGGCATCCGATCCCGACCCGTCCAGATTGACGGTCGCGCCGGAGGCGACGGTCTGGTTCGGCCCGGCCTCGGCTGTCGGGGCCGTGTTCACCACCTCGGTCCGCGAGTTGACCAGCACCGTGGTCGTCGCGCCCGATATCCCGAAGATGTAGTCATATGTCCGCCCGTCCGTATCCGAGACGCCGCGGAAGGTGACCCCCATGAAATCGTCCGAGGCATAGGTGCCATTGGCGCCATCGGACACGAAGTTGGTGATTCCGCTGATCCCGCATTGTGTTTCGACGGAACCGGCGAGGATATCCCCTCCGGGCCAACTCGTGATCGTGCTGCCGAGCCAGTAGTTTCCGCCCGAGGACTGGCTCTGATTGATGCCGGTTACAGTGAACGACACTTGCGATTCTCCGGTCGGCAAATCATGAAAGGCGGTAAAGGAACAGCTGTGCCCGACAAGGGTGGTCGTTGTGTCGACCGATCCGGTTCCAAGAGCCGCCGACGGTGTCGGTATCTGACCCATGACAACGGCCACGGCCAAGCCTGCCAGGATAGAACCCGGTCTGATCATCTGCGTGTTCCCCGTATTGGGCATCCTGCGGCGCGCCAAATGCGCCGCAGGATGCCGTTTTGCCGGAATGATTAACGTGGGGATTTCTCCGGCTCTGTGCGCTGGGACACAGAGAGCGCCGGGTGGCGTGAATAACCGTTGCCGGATCAGCGCGGTTCACGACGCGCCGTGCTGACGCGACCCGACACTCACAGTCTTTGGAGACCAAAAATGGAACCGCTTATTGGGCAGATCATGTTGTTTGCCGGAAATTTCGCACCGCGCAACTGGGCTTTCTGCGATGGACAATTGCTCGCGATTTCAAGCAACTCCGCCCTTTTCAGCATCCTTGGCACGACCTATGGCGGCGATGGGCGCACCAGTTTCGGCCTGCCCGATCTGCGGGGGCGCGTGCCGATGCATGCCGGCACCGGGCCCGGCCTGTCACCGCGCCAGATCGGCCAGCGTGTAGGGGTGGAGGACGTGACGCTGAACACGAGCCAGATGCCCTCTCACAACCACGAAATGAGTGTGGTGAATGCGCCGGCCGACAATGACCGCCCGAGCGGCGATCTGCTGGCGCGCGCGTCGATCTATTCGGCGGTCACCACGCCCGTGGTCGCCCTCAACCCGGCCTCGATTTCCAACGCGGGTGGCAGCCTCCCGCACGAGAACATGCAGCCGACGCTCTGCATCAACTACATCATCGCCTTGCAGGGCATCTTTCCCTCCCGCAACTGATCGGGCGCGCAAGGAAAGGCATCAGCCGGTGGCGGCGGGGCAGGGATCGGGCGGTCGCCGATGTGCAAGCCGGCCCCGCGCCTCCGATGTCACACGGTTTCGGTCACCTTGCGCAGATGGCGCGGGGTGTCCGGGTCGATACCGCGGTCAAGGGCGATCTGCTCGACCATGGCGTAGAACGACACGATCAGCGTGATCGGATCGGTCAGCCGATGGTCCGTGCGGATATGGGGGAGCGCGGTTGCACGCGCCGCCCGGTCGGAGGTGACGAAAACCCGCGCCCCTTTTTCCGCCAGCGCGTCGGCGACCTGCACCACCGGTGTCTCGGCGGCGTCGCGGGCGGTGAAACACAGCACGGGAAAGCCCTCTTCGACGATGGAGACGGGTCCGTGCAGCACCTCGGCGGCGGAATAGCTTTCCGCGTGGATCTGACAGGTTTCCTTGAATTTCAACGCCGCTTCGTTCGAAATCGCCCAGGACGGCCCGCGCCCCAGCGTGAACAGGGACCGTTGTGCGCCGATGGCCTGCTTGAGCGGGGACCAGTCCTTGCGGGCCGCGGCATCCAGATGCCGGGGCAGGTCCAGCAATGCACTGCGCAGGGCGTCATCGCCTTTCCATTCGGCCAGCAGCATCAGCGTGGCGACTGCGGAAGTCACGAAGGTCTTGGTGGCGGCCACGCTGCGTTCCGGGCCGGCGTGAATGCCGATGCAATGATCCGACGCCTCCGCCAGCGGCGAGGCGGGATCGTTGGTGACCGCGACCGAAAGCGCCCCGCCCCTGGTGGCCGATTTGGCCAGCGCCACGATGTCGGGGCTTTGGCCCGATTGCGAGACCGACAGGCAAAGCGCCCCGTCCAGATGCAGCTCGGCCCCGTAGAGAGACGCCACCGACGGCCCGATGGAGGCGACGGGCAGGCCCAGTTCCAGCTCCACCGCATATTTCAGGAAGGTGCAGACGTGATCGGAGGAGCCGCGGGCCACCGTCACCACAAGACGCGGGTCGCGTGTTTTCAGGGCCTCGGCGACCTTGGCGATCTCGGGCTGGCCACGGTCCAGCAAACGGGCGACGGCCTCGGGGATCTCCAGAATTTCGTGCCGCATCCGGCTTGTCGTATCGCTCATGCTCTCGGGCATCCTTCATGACGGGTCTCGGTGCGGCGACGTTACTGCGTTGCCGCGGGCTTCGCCAGTCGCCCCGGAGCCGGGCATGCCTGCGGCGGGTTTCGCCGTCTCGAAATTGTGACTGTATGCGGTCCGGTCGATCTGGGATGATGGTTTGGTCAAGCTCGTGGATATGCCATGCGAATTCTGCCGCTTCTGCTGTTGATCCTGTCCACCGGTCTCGCCGCCGGCCAGTCGCTAACCCACCGGGAGGGCTGGGTCGTGATGGAAACCGGCAAGCCCTTCGCCACGTTGTTGGAGGATCTGCGCACCGCCGTTGCCGATCAGGGATTCGCGGTTGTCACGCAGGCTGGCCCGACCGGCGCCGCCCGCGCGCGCGGCATCGAGATCCCCGAAAACCGTGTGGTCGGCGTCTTCAACAATATCTATGCAGTCCGTATCCTGAACCTGTCGACCGCCGCCATGATCGAGGCCCCGATACGGTTCTATCTGACCGAAGATGAAGACGGGACCGCGACCCTGTCCTACAAGACTCCGGGTTTCGTGTTTGCGCCCTATCTCGACGAGGGCGGCGCGGACCTGGCCGCCGCCGCGACCGAGCTTGACGCGGCATTCGAGGCCATCGCCAACGCCGCCATACGCTGATACCTCCGAAGCATGATGACAGAGATTCACTCGATCCGCGCGGCGGATGTTCTTGCCCGAAGGCTGTATGAGGCCGGGTGCCGCCACGCCTTCGGCATGCCGGGCGGCGAAGTTCTGACCGTGATCGATGCGCTGGACCGCGCGGGTATCCGCTTCATCCTGGCCAAACACGAAAACGCCGCCGGGTTCATGGCCGAAGGGGTGCACCACGTGGATGGCGCGCCTGCGATCCTTGTGGCAACCGTGGGGCCCGGCGCCATGAACGGCGTCAATGTGGTAGCCAATGCCGATCAGGACCGGGTGCCGCTCATCGTGATCACCGGGTCGGTCGATGCCCATGAGGCGGAGACCTATACCCATCAGGTTCTGGACCATCGCAAGGTGTTCGAGCCGATCACCAAGGCGACCTTTACGCTTACGGCGCAGGCCGCGGATGTGGTGGCCGACAAGGCGCTCGGCATCGCCACCGAGGGGCGGGCCGGCCCGGTGCATATCGATGTGCCGATCTCGGTGGCCGATGCGCCCGCGCAGGACCGGGGGATCAGGCGCAAGCCCGCGAGCCCCGCAGCGCCCGCAGGCCCCGATCTGGAGACGGCGCGCCGCTGGCTGGGCGCGGCGGAGCGGCCGCTGATCCTGGCCGGACTGGACGTGCTTTACGACGGCAGCGCGGAGGCGCTACGCGGTTTCGCGGAGAGCCACGCGGTCCCGGTCATCACCACCTATAAGGCCAAGGGCGTCCTGCCCGAGGACCATGCGCTGAGCCTTGGCGCGGCCGGTCTGTCGCCTCTGGCCGACCGGCATCTGCTGCCGCTGGTCGACCGGGCCGATCTGATACTTCTCGTCGGATATGACCCGATCGAGATGCGGCCCGGATGGCAGCACCCGTGGAACCCCGCGACCAAGCGGGTGATCGACATCCATGCCGCGCCCAACCACCATTACATGCATCAGGCGAGCCTGAGCTTTCTGGCCGATACCGGCGCGACGCTGGCGGCGCTCTCGGATGGCGTGGCCCCGCGCGTCACCTGGCTGGGCGACGAGATCGCGGCGGCGCGGTCCGCGCTGGCCGAGGCCTTTCCGGCGGATGACGCATGGGGCCCGGCGGCGGTGATCGACGAATGCCGCAGGGTTCTGCCCGCCGATACGATCGCAACTGTGGACAGCGGGGCACATCGGATCCTGCTGTCGCAGATGTGGCGCTGTCCGGCCCCGCGCCTGTTGCTGCAATCCTCCGCGCTTTGCACCATGGGCTGCGCCGTACCGCTGGCCATCGGCGCCAAACTGGCCGCGCCCGAGCGCCCCGTGGTCAGTTTTTCGGGCGATGCGGGGCTGTTGATGGTGGCCGGCGATCTGGCGACCGCGGCGGAGCTGGGGCAGGCCCCGGTTTTCGTGGTCTTCGTCGACCGCTCGCTGGCACTGATCGAGTTGAAACAACGCCAGCGGCAGATGCCCAATCTGGGTGTGGATTTCGCGGGCCACGACTTCGCCGCCATCGGGCGGGCCTTCGGCGGCCACGGGGTCACGGTTGAAACGCGCGCGGACCTGAAGGCGGCGTTGACCGCGGCGCTGGAGGCCGACCGCTTCACCGTCATCGCCGCGGTCATCCGGCAACACGCCTATGACGGGCGGATTTAGCATGCCGGGCGCGCTGGACGGTCTGAAAATCCTCGATCTCAGCCGGATACTGGCCGGGCCGACCTGCACGCAGTTGCTGGGCGATCTGGGGGCGGAAGTCATCAAGATCGAGAATCCGGGCACCGGTGGCGACGATACCCGCAGTTGGGGGCCGCCTTTCGCACCCGGCGCCGGTGGCGCGCCGTCGGATCTGTCGGCCTATTTCATGGCCGCGAACCGGAACAAGCTGTCCGTTGCCGCCGATATCGCGACCCCCGAAGGTCAGGCGCTGGTTCTGGCGCTGGCCGCCGAAGCCGATGTGGTGATCGAGAATTTCAAGCCCGGCGGGCTGAACCGCTACGGGCTGGATGCCGAAACGCTCCTTTTGCGCTTTCCCCGGCTGGTCTATTGCTCGATCTCGGGCTTCGGGCAGACAGGCCCCAATGCCGCGAAACCGGGCTACGACCTGATGGCGCAGGGCTTTGGGGGGATCATGTCGCTGACAGGCGACCCGGATGGCCAGCCGATGAAGGTCGGTGTGGGCATCGCCGATGTGATGTGCGGAATGTATGCCTGCGTGGGCATTCTGGCCGCCTTGCGCCACCGGGACGCCACCGGACAGGGGCAGCATATCGACGTGGCGCTGGTGGACACGCAAATCGCGTGGCTGATCAACGAAGGCGTCAATTATCTGACCTCCGGTCAGGTGCCCGAGCGGCGCGGCAACGGGCATCCGAACATCGTGCCCTATCAGGTCTTCGCCACTCTTGACGGGCATGTGATCGTCGCGGTGGGCAATGACGGCCAGTTTCGCCGCTTCTGCGGGGTTCTGGGTGCCGGTGATCTGCCCGATGATCCGCGCTTCGCCACAAACCCCGCCCGGCTTGAAAATCGCGAGGCGCTGATCGCGCTGATCGCGCCGATGCTGGCCGCGCGCAACAGCGCCGGGATCGTGGCGGAACTGGAACAGGCGGGCGTGCCGGTGGGGCCGGTGCAGACGGTCGATCAGGTGTTTGCATCCGATCAGGTGGCGGCCCGGGAGATGGCCATCACGATGCCGCGCGACGATGTCGAGGGCGGCGAGGTCCGTCTGATCGGCAATCCGCTGCATCTGTCGCGCACGCCGGTCAGCTATCGCCGCGCCCCGCCGCGCTTCGGCCAGGACACCGATTCCGTGCTGTCGCGGGTCAAGCCCAAGGCCTAACAGCGGGGTTCTGCTCAACTTTCCGGCAGATCGGCGGGGGCTTCCCTCACATTCCCGTCATTCACCTTACTGTGACGTGTGTCCGCCGATCGCTGCCTGTTAAGCCCGATGCAGAACACGCGTGCATATCAAAGAAAAAGGCGGCGCATGACCCAGGATATCTTCGGCCAGACCGTCACGCTGGCCCCCGGCCCGGCGCTGAGCAGCTGGAACGCGACACAGATGGCGTTTCTAGCCCATGGGGCGGCGACGCCCACCCATCTGGCCGATACGCTGAACGCGGCGCCGGACTTCGCGCTTGGCCACGCGGTCAAGGCGATGTTCTATCTGCTTCTGGGCCGGCGCGAACTGATCGCCCCTGCCAGCGCGGCGCTGACGCAGGCCCGCGTCGCATCGACCGTGCAGACCGTCACCCCGCGCGAGCGGCGCTATGTGGAGGCGCTGAGCCTCTGGATGCAGGGCCAGCCCACCCGCGCGACGGAGGTCTTCGCGGTTCTTCTGCGGGCCCATCCCGGCGATGCGCTGGCGGTGAAACTCGACCATGCCCTGCGCTTTGTGCTGGGGGACAGCGCGGGCATGCGCCGCGCGGTGGCAGGCGCGATGCCGGCCTATGGCGAGGACCATCCGGCGCGCGGCTACATGATGGGCTGCCATGCCTTCACGCTTGAGGAAACCGGCGAATACGCGGCAGCGCGGGTGGCAGGCCGGGCAGCCCTGGACCTTGCGCCAGACGACGCGTGGGGTTTGCATGCGGTGGCCCATGTCCATGACATGACCGCCGATGCCAAGGGCGGGATCGATTGGCTGGCGGGCCGCGAAGCCGCCTGGGCGCATTGCAACAACTTCCGCTATCACGTGTGGTGGCACAAGGCCCTGATGCATCTGGATCTGGGGCAGATCGGCCGCGTTCTGGAGCTTTACGACACCGAAATCCGCCGCGAGAAGACCGATGACTACCGCGATATCTCTAACGCGACCTCGCTGTTGAGCCGTCTGGAGCTGGAGGGCGTGGATGTGGGCCGTCGCTGGGAAGAACTGGCGGAGATTTCCGCGAGCCGCACCGAAGACGGCTGCCTGATCTTTGCCGATCTGCACTACCTTCTGGCGCTGATCGGCGATCACCGCGATGCCGCGATCCGTGATCTCATGGGGCGTTTGCACCGGGATGCGCAAAACGCCCGGACCGATATCCAGAAGGCGATGGCCAATCCGGGCCTGTCCGCCGCCGTGGGGCTCGAAGCCTTCGGCGAAGGGCATTTTGCACAGGCCTTCCTTGCGCTTGCGCGGGCGCGTAAATCCATGCAACAGGCAGGTGGCAGCCACGCGCAGCGGGATGTGTTCGAACGCCTTACCATCGACGCGGGGATCCGCGCCGGGTTTCTGAAGGAAGCGGAGGGGATTCTGGCCGACCGCATCGCGCATCGTGGCGGCTGCGTTGACGGATATGCTCGCGCAAGGCAGACCCTGATCGCCGAGGGGCGTGACGCGGCGCGGGGCGGTGCGCGTGTTCCGGCTGAATAGACCTGTTAGAAAGCAAGCGCGGTGACCATGGCTTCAACCCTCGATGCAGAGCTGCCGTCAAAGGCCAGCAGCCGGGTTTCCGCGCCGGTTGTGCGCGTGCGCGACCCGCGGCTGGATTTCTACCGTGGCATCGCGATGTTCATCATCCTCTTTGCCCATACGCCGGGCAATTTCTTCACCTCGTGGATTCCGGCGCGATGGGGGTTTTCCGACGCGACCGAAATGTTCGTGTTCTGCTCGGGCATGGCGTCGGCCATCGCCTTTGGCGGCGCGTTCGACCGCGCCGGCTGGCGACTTGGCACGGCCCGGGTCGGGTATCGGGTCTGGCAGGTCTATTGGGCCCATATCGGCATGTTCGTCATCATCGCCGGGATGCTGGCCGCCATCGATCTGGCGGCAGTGTCCGATACGGTCTATATCGGAACGCTGAATCTGTGGCGGTTCTTTTCCGATCCTGGGCCGCAACTGGTGGGCCTCCTGACACTGACCTATGTGCCGAACTATTTTGACATTCTGCCGATGTATATGGTGGTTTTGGTGATGATCCCGCTCGTGATGGCGCTGTCGCGGGTGAACCTGTGGCTGCTGGCGGGGATGTCGCTTGCGCTGTGGTTCTTTGCTCAGGGCGCGCTTCTGGACTGGGTGGGGCTCGGGTACCTGCATCTGTCGCTGCCCGCCGAGCCATGGTCGGACCGGCGCTGGTTCTTCAACCCGTTTGGCTGGCAGCTTGTCTTCTTCACCGGGTTTGCCTTCATGCGTGGCTGGATTCCGGCGCCACCACTCAACCGCGTGCTGGTCGGGCTCTCGCTTGTGATCGTGCTGGCCAACGTCCCGCTCTCGAATATCGGTGTGCGGGAGTTCGGGTTCGACTGGGCCCGCGAATGGCGGATGGAAAACCGGGGCTGGTTCAGCAAAACCGATTTCGGCATCCTGCGCTATGTGCAGTTTCTGGCGCTGGCCTATCTGGGCTATGCGGTGGCGGGCGATGGTGGCCGCAACCTCATCGTGACCGGTACCGGGATATTCGCGCGGTTCCGGGCCACGGCGATCCGGCTGACCACCAAGGTGGGGCAGCAATCCCTGGCGGTGTTCCTGTTTTCGATGGTGCTGGCCCGGTTCACCGGCTTCGTGCTGGACCAGTTGGGCCGGGATGTGGCAACCGTCACCCTTGCCAACCTGATCGGCATGGCGCTGCTGGTTTGCGTGGCCTACAGTGTCAGCTGGTTCAAACGTCAGCCATGGCGAGGCGTGCCCGCGAGATGACCCTGCACCGGCGCACATTCCTGTCCGTCCTTGCCGCCGCGGCCGCGTTGCCCCGGACCCTGCGCGCCGAGCTGATTACGGGCAGGCACCCGTTCTCTACCGACTGGCTGTGGGCGGAGGCCGAGGCGCTGGCGGCCCGGCCCTATCAGCCCGTCCCCGAGGTGCCCGCGCCATGGCGGGATCTCAGCTATGACCAGTACCGGATGATCTGGTTCAACAGCCAGCGGGGCATCTGGACCGGGACAGACCGGCCGCTTCATCTGGATCTGTTCGCTGCGGGGCTGTATTTTCCCCGGCCGGTCGAAATCAATCTCGTCGAAAACGGTGTCGCGCAGACGCTTGGCTTCGATATCGGCCTGTTCGACCGGACCGACCAGTTTCCCGATCTGCCCGTTGACGAGACGATGGGCTATTCAGGCCTGCGTCTTCGGGCCGAGTTGAACACGCCCGGGATCTTCGAGGAGTTCATGGTCTTTCAGGGGGCCAGCTATTTCCGTGCCATCGCCAACGGTCAGACCTACGGCCTGTCCGCGCGCGGGCTTGCCCTTGGTACCGGAGATGCGGAAGGGGAGGAGTTCCCCGACTTTACCCGTTTCTGGGTCGAGGCGCCCGCGCCGGGCAGCGACACTTACATGGTCCACGCCCTGCTCGACGGGCCTTCGACCACCGGGGCCTACAGCTTTTCCATCCGCGCCGGGCGCCCCACCACCGTCGAGGTGCGCGCAACCGTGTTCCCGCGACGCGATCTGGATCATGTGGGGCTGGCGCCGCTCACCTCGATGTTCCTGTTCGACGAAACCAACCATATCCGGTTCGACGATTTCCGCCCGGCGGTGCATGACAGCGACGGGCTCTTGATCTGGAACGGGGCGGGGGAACGGTTGTGGCGGCCGCTTGCCAATCCGCGGACCCTTCAGATCAGCCATTTCGTCGACGATGGGCCGCGCGGGTTCGGCCTGATGCAGCGGGCCCGCGAGGTGGAGGATTTCGGCGATTTCGAAGCCCGCTACGAAAACCGCCCGTCGCTCTGGATCACGCCAGCGGCGAATTGGGGCGCGGGCTCGGTACAACTGGTGGAGATCCCCGCCGACCGGGAGATCTATGACAATATCGTCGCCTTCTGGCGTCCGCGGGATGTGATCCCCGCGGGCACGGCCCATGATTTCGCCTATCGGATGAGTTGGGGCGACACGCCGGGGGCGCTGCCCGACGTGGCCGCCGTCACCAACACCCGCATCGGCGGCGCGTTCGACCAGATCCGCAAGGTGGTTGCGGTGGATTTCGAGGATCATCCGCTTCTGCGCGGCGATCCGTCGGATTACACGCATCACATCAGCGCCAGCGCCCTGACGCTCTCCGATGGCGTGCTGGAGCGCAATCCCGGCACGGGCGGCCTGCGGCTTGCCTTCAGCTTCGATCCGGCCGAGGCCGAGACCAGCGAGCTTCGTGCGCAGCTGCGCCGCGACGGGGTGCTTGTCAGCGAAGTCTGGCTTTACCGGTGGACCGCATGACCGTTCAGCGACCCGATGACTGGATGCCGCCGCCGGCCCCGCTCAGCCGGCCGATCCAGCGGCTGAACCGGCCCTATCGCGACGAAAACGCGCCGGGGGGCTGGGGGCCGTCGCGGGCATGGATCTGGCGGCTGGCGACATTCCTGCCTGCGGTCGCGACCACCTTGGCGCTCGTCGCGGCCTTCACCGACTGGTTCGCGATGGATGGGCTGAGCGGTTTCGAGGGCGCGCTGATCGCAATCGTCGCCGTCACGTTTTTCTGGATCGCGTTGTCGGTCAGCACGGCGGTTCTGGGCATTGCGACGGTGATCCTGCGGCCCTCCCGCGCCCGGCCTGCGGACAGCGCCGCCACGGCCGCGCCGATGGACGTGGCCCTGTTGGTGCCGATCTTCAACGAGGTGCCTGCCGATGTGTTCGGCAATGCCGCGGCCATGCTGTCCGGGCTCGGGGCCCGGCCCGGCGGCCACCGCTACACGCTTTTCATCCTCTCCGACACGACCGACGAGGCCGTGGCCGGGCAGGAGATCCGGGCGTTTTTCACCCTGAAGGCCAGCCTGCCCGATGCGAGGCTGCATTACCGCCGGCGGATCTCCAATACCGATGGCAAGATCGGCAATCTGGCCGATTGGGTCGAAGGGTGGGGCGGGGCCTACAGTGCGATGCTGGTTCTGGATGCCGACAGCCTGATGAGTGCGCCGGCCATCGCCGCGCTGACCGATACGCTGGCGCGCGACCCCTCGGCCGGGTTGATCCAGTCCTTCCCGCTGCTCTATGGCGCGCGCACGGTGTTCGGCAGGATCCAGCAGTTCTCCAACCGCGTCTATGGTACGCCGCTGGCCGAAGGTCTGGCCCGCTGGACAGATCGCGAGGGCAATTACTGGGGCCATAACGCGATCATCCGCAGCGCGGCCTTCGCGGCCTGTGCCGGGCTGCCCCGGCTGCGCTCTTCGCGGGGCGGGACGCAGATGATCCTCAGCCATGATTTCGTCGAGGCGGGGTTGCTGCGTCGGGCCGGATGGGCGGTGCGGTTCCTGCCCCGGATCGAAGGCAGCTATGAGGAAGCACCGCCGACCCTGATCGACTATATCCTGCGCGATCGGCGCTGGTGCCAGGGCAATCTGCAGCATCTGGGCCTTCTGGCCACGCGCGGTCTGCACCCGGTGTCCCGCTTTCATCTGTTCAGCGGAGCGATGGCCTATCTCCTGTCGCCGGCATGGTTCGTGCTTCTGGTGGTCTGGGCCCTGATCGGCAATGGCGACGAGGCCAATGTGATCCGCTATTTCAGCGGGCTGAATCCTCAGGTTACATGGCCCGAGATCACCACGGCGAACAATCTGGCGATCCTGATCTTCATGTACGGGATGCTGCTGGCCCCGAAACTTGTCGCGGCATGTACGATCCGGCGGCTTGGCCTGCGGCTGCGCGATCTGGGCGGGCTGCGGCAGTTCCTGATCTCGCTTCTGGCGGAGATTTCCCTGTCGATCCTCTATGCCCCGATCCTGATGATCCACCAATCGCTGGCTGTTCTGCGTTCGGCGCTCGGGCGGCAGGCGGCATGGCGGCCGCAACGGCGCAGGGGGGTGCGATACGGGGCAGGGGTGCTGATCAAGTTCCACATCGTCGAAACGCTGATCGGCCTGCTGCTGATGGCGGGTATGGCGCTGGGTCTGGTGACGCTCTGGCTCGCGCCGATCGCACTCAGCCTTGCCGCCGCTATCCCGCTCTCGGCACTCAGCGGGGTGGATCTGGACGCGCGCCGATGGTCGCACCGGCAGCTGGGAACGCCCGAGACATTGAACGCCCCGCCGATCATCCGCCGCGCGCTGATGGAACGTCGCCGGTTCGCACAGGCCTTGCAGTCCCCTCCCGCCGACCGGATCGCGGCCGAATAATCGGGCGCGGACGGGGCCTTGAACGGGCCCCGCGCGCTGCGAACGCTGCGCCGAGCCGCGGGCCTAGCCGTCTTGGCTCACGGGAAGACCGCGGGCCAGCCATCCCGGTCCGGCAGAGGTGCCCAGCATGCCCTCGGGAATGTCGATGATTCCGGTGAACCCGGCCTCCGTCAGCCGGTTGGACAGCCGCGCGGAGCGGACGCCTCGGGCGCAGATCACCGCGATGGGGGCGCCCCGCGCGCCACTCACGTGGTCTGCCAGCGCCTCGATGAAATCCGCGCGCCGCATATCCAGCCGGATCGCGCCTTCGGGCGACCCGGTGGCGGACCATTCGTCGGGGCGGCGAATGTCGACAAGCGTGAGCGCGCCGGCGGAGACCAGCCTGTGGGCGTCCGCCGCATTGAGGGTTCCGCCCGAGATCTCCGGGCGGAGCGCGTCGTAGAACAGCATCTGCCCGCCCAGGGACCACGCAAGCCCCGTGCCCGCGACAAGCGCCGCCCCGCCAAGGATCAGACCGCGCCGTGTCAGGCCCGCCACCGGCTCAGCCCGCGGGGCCGATATAGCCCTGAACGATCCTGGCGATCTGCTCGGCGGGCAGGATCGGCGGCAGGAGGGTCTGCACCGCCCCGGACCCGTCCAGCAGGTAGAGCATGCTGCCATGGGCAAAAACAGGGCCATATTCGGGATCGACGAACAGCTCCTCGCGGTCCACGCCAAAGGCGTCATAGGCGATCTGCAAGTCGGCCTCGGTGCCGGTCAGGCCTATGAAACCGGGATGGATGCGGGCTAGCGGCGGCCCGATATCCGCCACCGTGTCGCGCGTCGGGTCAACGGTGATCATGACCAGCCTCAGGTCCAGATCCCTGCCGGCCAGAATATCGGCCACATCCGCCATGAGCGGCAACGTTGCGGAACAGATTTCCTGACAATTGGCATAGCCGAAGAACAACAGCTGCGGCTGCCCCTCCGGGTCGGCCTGCGTGCGGGCCATGCCGGATTGATCGGTCAGGCTGAAATCCCCGCCGAGGGCGAAGGGCAGCGCGTCGCCTTCGGCTTGCGCGGCCCCGGCAAGCCCGATCAGACAGGCGGCAAGCAGCCGGATCACGGGAACAGCTCGGCGCGGATCTCCGCGTCGCGGTCCAGCCCCAGACCGAAGTATCCCTCTTCGGCGATTTCGCGCAACACGCGCGGATCGCGCCGGAACCATGGTCCGCTGCCCGCTGCATCGGGGTTGTTTTCGGCCCAGTCATCGGTCCAGCGGTTGGCGCTCACCCACGTCTCGTCGCCAAGGCGGCGGATACGTTGCAGCAGGTAGATGTTCACCGCGCCCAGATATGCATCCTCCAGCATCAGGCCGTCCACCTCCACCTCCGCCCCGCAATAGGGCAGCAACTCGACGGTGGCACCGGTAAAGGCGGGCTGGCTGTTCTTGTTGGGGTAGACCAGAACGCCGTCCAGGCTGCGCAGAAGCCCCAGTTGTCGCCGACCGTCGCCGCAGTTCTCGGCGCAATTGCCGGTGACCTCGCACAGGATATCGACAACCGTCGCCTCGAACCGGGCCGGCTGTTCGGCGAAAAGGTTCCAGCTGCGCGCTTCGGAGTTTTCCGAGAAGTCCTGCGCTGCGCCTGGGCCCGAGAGGGCCAGCGCAGCAAGGGCCGCCGTCAGGGCACGGGCGATCATGGGGCATCCTCCGGCACGGCGAAGGGCGGGACGACACCGAAATCATCATGGCTGAGCACCTGAATATCGTCATCCTGAACCACCTCGCTGACGACCAGATAATTCAGCCCGTCGCGCTCGTAATGCATGCCGTCGACGCTGACCACATGGCTGGCAAGCCGCATCTGCGTATCGCCGCCCGCGCTTTCATCGCTGTCGTCGATCTGCAGGACCATGTAGACGGTGCCGTCTTCCGCCAGAAGCCCTACGGGGATGCCTCCGGCCGAACACCATAGGGCGCAGGTGTGATGAGCGGAGCCCACCACCGCGTCGGGCCCGCCCATGACGCCCGAGAAATAGCACCAGGTGTCGATGATCTCGCCCCGCAACTGCACGCGCTGGCCCTCGGCAAATGCGGGGGCCGCGAGGATAAGGGGGGATGACAGCGCAAGAAACGCCGCGAAAACTCGGTTATGTCGCATGGAGCCGTCCAGTCCGTATCTGCCGCAGGGTCAAGCCTGTGCGCTTCGGCCGGATTTGTCCAATCTCGATTCGGTGATCGGGTCCGCCGGATGCAGCGCCCGCCGCCCGTCGGGCCGTTCCCGGTGCTATCGAACGGCGGAGGAGAGATGCCGCGCGGCAAGCATGGCCGTCAGCGCGGGCAGGGCCAGACTGTCGGCGAGGCGCGCCACCCGGTCGGAGCTGAAAAACCCCTCCCCATCCAGCAGATTGACGGTCGCGAGGATCTCTCCACCCGCCACGACCGGCAGATTGAGGACAGATGCGCATCCGAGGGAGCCGATCAGCTCATGATCGGGGAAAACCTTGGCGATATCGCTGAGCGTGTTGGCGACAAAGCATTCATGCCGGCCCTGAATGATATCGAACCACTCATTCTGGACAATCGGTTTGGTGCCGGAGACCGGGTAGGCATCGGGCATGTTCGTGTAGGCGCGCCGCGCCAGCCCTGCGCTTTCATCCACGGTCATCACTGTCCACAGGCGCACGGGGAGAAGCGCGTCGCTAAAGGCATGCAGCGCCGCGAACACGGCCGGCGCATTTCTGGCCGTGGCCAGATCGGCGAGGAAAATGCGCTCGGCTGCGCGATCTGAACCGGGATCGAATGGCATGCTTGTCTGCTCCTTTGCCTGCTCAGGCGCCGCCGCTGGCAGCATAGAGTTTCTGTGTGTACGGGTCGCGGAACGCCCCGTCGTGCAGGGCCGTGGCGGGCGCGATTTCCACGATCCGGCCTTTGTTCATCACCGCCATCCGTTCGCAGAGGAAACTGACCACCGGCAGATTATGGGTGACCATCAGATAGGTCAGACCGCGCTCCCTGCGCAACCGTTTGAGGAGGTTCAGGATCTCCGCCTGCACGCTGACATCCAGCGCGCTGGTGGGTTCGTCCAGCAGCATCACCTGCGGCTCCAGCATCAGCGCGCGCGCAATCGCGACCCGCTGGCGCTGCCCGCCCGAAAGCTGGTGTGGGTAGCGAAACCGGAAGCGCCGATCAAGCCCGACATCGGCCAGCGCCTGTTCGACCCTGGCGTCCTGTCCGCCGATCCGGTGGATTGCCAGAGGTTCCGACAGCACCGCGTCCACCGTCTTGCGCGGGTGGAGCGAGCCGTAAGGGTCCTGAAACACCATCTGGCAGTGTCGCGCCAGTGTCCGGTCGGGCCGGTGGCTGCCGGGCTGGCCCAGCACCTCGATCCGACCGCTCCATTCCGGTGCGAGCCCCGCAATCGCCTTCAGCACCGTCGATTTGCCCGATCCGCTTTCGCCGACCAGTGCGAAGCTTTCGCCTGTCGCGACCTCGAAGCTCGCATCGTGGACGACACGCTGCCCGTCATAGGCGATATCGACATGGTTGAGTGAAATCGCGGTCATGTGCCCGCCCATGCGCTGCGATCCATTACCGGCAGTTCATCGCGGGTTTCATGCATCCGCGGGACCGCGGCCAGTAGGCCCCTGGTATAGGGGTGGCTGGCGGCATGCAGGTCGCCGGCATTGCAGGTTTCCACCATGCGGCCGGCATTCATCACCAGTATCCGGTCGCAATACCGTGCCACCAGCGGCAGATCGTGACTGATCAGGATCAGGCCCATACCATGATCGCGCACCAGATCGTCGATCAGGCGCAGCACATCGCCCTGGACGCTGACATCAAGCGCGCTGGTCGGCTCGTCGGCGATCAGAAGGCTGGGGCGCGGGATCAGCATCATCGCGATCATCACCCGCTGGCCCATCCCGCCGGAAACCTCATGGGGATAAAGCCGCGCCACCCGGTCCGGATCGTCGATGCGCACGGCCTCCAGCATATCGCGAACCCGGGCGCGCATGTCGCGGCGCGGGAGGCGTTCATGGACCCACAGCGCCTCTTCGATCTGGGTGCCGACGGTCATGACCGGGTTCAGCGAGTAGCGCGGATCCTGCATGATCATGGAGATCCGCGCCCCGCGCAGCGCCCGCATGTCCCGTTCCCCGAGGCTGGTCAGATCCCGCCCCTCGAAGCTCAGCCGCCCCGTCATGCGCCCGGGCGGGCGGATCAGGCGCAGGATCGCACGTCCGGTCATCGATTTGCCCGAGCCGCTTTCGCCCACGATCCCAAGCCGTTCCCGCCCAAGCTCGAAGGACAGGCCGTCTACCACGTTCACCCGGCCCCGCGATGTGGGAAAGCTGACGGCGAGGTTTTCGACCGACAGAAGGGTCATGATTTCCCCTCCGATTTCGGGTCCAGCACGTCGCGCAGCCCGTCGCCCAGAAAGCAGAAGCCGAGCGAGACGATGATGATCGCAAAGCCCGGCATGGTCGCGACCCACCATTGATCGAGGATGAAGCTGCGCCCGCGGGAGATCATCGCGCCCCATTCCGGCAGCGGCGGCTGCGCACCCAGCCCGAGAAAGCCCAGACCGGCGGCTGTCAGGATGATCCCCGCCATGTCGAGCGTGACCCGGATGATCATCGAGGAGGTGCAAAGAGGCAGGATGTGCCGCGCGATCAGACGGGTGTGCGAGGCGCCCAGAAGCCGGGTGGCGGCGACGAACTCGGAATTGCGAATGGTCAGCGTTTCGGCACGTGCGATGCGGGCATAGGCGGGCCAGGTGGTGATTGCAATCGCAATGATCGCATTCTCGATCCCCGGGCCAAGTGCCGCGGCAAATGCCAGCGCCAGAATCAGCTTGGGCATCGACAGGAACACATCGGTGATCCCCATCAGCACCCGGTCGGTCCAGCCGCCGAAATAGCCCGAGACGGCCCCGATCAGAAGACCCAAGGGCGCCGAGATCACCGCCACCAGTCCGACGATCAGCAGGGTGATCCGCGCACCATAGACAACGCGGGAAAAGATATCCCGGCCAAGTTCGTCCGTGCCCATCCAGTGCTCCGCCGATGGCGGCAGAAGCCGGTTCGACAGGTCCTGCCCCACCGGGCTCTCCGGTGCGATCCAGGGGGCGAAGATCGCTGTCAGGATCAGACCGAGGATGATCAGCGCGCCCAGCACCGCGAGCGGATTGCGCAGCAGGTCCAGTGTCACGCGATAGGCCCGGCCCGCGGCGGCCTGCCCGCGCGATTTCGGGCTGTCATCCAGAAGCCAGGCTTGCACCGTCATCACCGGCTCCTCGGGTCGAGCACGCGGTACAGCACGTCCGACACCTTGTTGATGAGGATGAAGACCGCCCCGATGACCAGCGTCGCCCCCAGAACCGCGTTCATGTCGGCGTTGAACAGGGCCGTTGTGAGGTAATTGCCGATGCCGGGCCAGGAAAACACCGTCTCGATCATCACCGAGCCCTCCAGCAGCCCCGCATAGGACAGGCCGATGACGGTGATCAGCGG
This sequence comes from Rhodophyticola porphyridii, assembly GCF_003688285.1. Classification (GTDB taxonomy): domain Bacteria; phylum Pseudomonadota; class Alphaproteobacteria; order Rhodobacterales; family Rhodobacteraceae; genus Rhodophyticola; species Rhodophyticola porphyridii. Next base: position 44,635 of record NZ_RCNT01000010.1, on the reverse strand, counting down.
CACCCGGATCGCGCCGAAGGCATGGACCCAGATCACCCGCCATTCAGGCACGCCCTTGACCCGCGCGGTGGTGATGTATTCCTGGCTGAGCTGGTCCAGCATGAAGGAGCGTGTCATCCGCGCGATATAGGCGAGCGAGAAAACGCCGAGGATCGTGGCGGGCAGGATGATATGTGACACCGCACTGCGGAATACGTCCCAGTCGCCGTCCAGCAGGCTGTCGACCGTCAGCAGACCGGTGACAGTGGGTGTGATCCCGTCATAGAAGATATCGACCCGGCCCGGTCCCGAGACCCAGCCAAGGCCCGCATAGAACACCGCCAGCCCGACCAGCCCGAGCCAGAAAGCTGGTACCGAATAGCCCAGAAGCGCGAAGACGCGGATCACCTGATCGGTCCAGCGGCCCTGGTGGGCGGCGGCCAGAACGCCGGCCGGCACACCCAGACCGATACCGATGATGATCCCGATAGTGGCCATTTCCAGCGTGGCCGGGAAGACCCGGGCCAGATCCTCGGCGACGGGCCGGTTTGTCGACACCGACATGCCAAGATCGAACCGCAGCACATCGAGAACGTAGCTGCCGAACTGCACGATCAGGGGCCGGTCGAGACCCATGGCCACGCGCGCGGCCTCGTACTGCTCGGCCGTCGCGCGGTCGCCGACGATGGCCAGCACCGGGTCGATCGGGACGACGCGCCCGATGAAGAAGGTGAGCGCCAGAAGGCCCAGAAAGGTCAGCGCGACCACGAACACGAACCGCAGGATCGCGGCCACCGGGCCTGCGAGTGCGATCTGTCCCTGGCGCTCCACAATCATCCTGCGCGGCCCTTTGCATGACGGGCCCAGACCCGCGGTTTCATCGCAGGTGCCACATTCCGCTTGGTTTTGGCAAATAGTTTTGCTTAGATCAAAAAAATTATGATGGGGAAGGGGGGTGACCATGTCGCGGCCGAAGCCGAAGAACGACCCCAATCTGGGCGCCCTGATCCGCAAGCGGCGCAAGCAGCTGGATCTGACATTGCAGGCGCTCTGCGACGATGCGGGCCTGTCCGTGGGGTATCTGAGCCAGGTGGAGCGGGGGCAGGCGACGCCATCCCTCGGGACGCTGGCACAGATCGCGCAGGGTCTGCATGTGGGCCTGGAATACTTCATCGCGACGCCGAAGCCCGCCGACAGCCTGTCCCGCTCGGGTGCACGGCCGCAATTCTCGATCGATGGCTCCTCGATCCTCTACGAGTCGCTTGGCACGGAGTTCCCGGGCGCCGAGCTGTCCTGCTACCTTCTGCATGTGCCGCCGGGCTATGCGTCCGAAACCGTCAGCCACGAGGGGGAGGAGATCGTCTTCCTGCTGGAGGGTGAGATTACCCAGACGCTCGGCGGGCAGACCTTCATTCTTCAGCAGGGCGACAGCCTGCATTACAGCGGCGCGACGCCCCATTCCTGGTCGAACGAAACCGATCGCACCACCCGCCTTCTGTGGACCGGCACCCTGTCGGTCCTGCACCGCAAAGGTGCCGTGAAACTACCTGAAATGACGCCGGCCAATATCAACGGCTAGAAACAAACAACGGAGGTTGACCCCAATGAAACTACTGAAACCCGCGCTTCTTGCGGCGGTTCTGGCACTGCCGCTGGCCGTGCCTGCCGCCCAGGCGGACACGCCGGCCGAACTGCTGGTCGTGGCGCAGAACATCGACGATATCGTCGCCATCGACCCGGCCCAGGCCTATGAGTTCACCTCGGGTGAACTGGTCACCAACACCTATGACCGTCTGGTGCAATACGATGCGGAGGACACCACCGTTCTGGCTCCGGGCCTTGCCACCGACTGGGCGATCGACGCGGAGGCCAAGACCATCACCTTCACCATGCGTGACGGTGTGACGTTCCATTCCGGCAATCCGGTGCGCGCCGACGACGTGGCGTTTTCCTTCGCGCGCGTCGTTCAGTTGAACCTGACGCCCGCCTTCATCCTGACGCAGCTTGGCTGGACGCCCGAAAACGTGGACGAGATGGTCACGGCCGACGGCAATACCGTCACCGTGCGCTATGACGGAGATTTCAGCCCGGCCTTCGTGATGAACGTGCTGGCATCGCGCCCTGCCTCCATCGTCGACGAGCTGACGGTGATGGCAAACGAGGTCGATGGCGACATGGGCAATGCGTGGCTCAACGCCAACACCGCAGGCACCGGACCCTTCACGCTGACGGCGTTCCGCCCGGCGGAGCTGATCCGGATGGAGGCCAACCCGGCCTATTTCAACGGCGCGCCGGCGATCGAGGGCGTGATCATTCGCCATGTGGCCGAAAGCGCCACGCAGCAGCTTTTGCTGGAATCCGGTGACGTGGATATTGCGCGCAACCTGACACCCGATCAGGTCGCCTCGCTGGAAGGGGAGGGGCTGCGCGTGGAAACCTTCCCGCAGGCCGCCGTCCATTTCCTCTCCTTCAATCAGGCGGTCGAAAGCCTGACCCCGCCGGCTGTCTGGGAGGCCGCACGCTACCTGGTGGATTATGAGGGTATGACCAACTCGATCATCGCCGGGCAGATGGAAGTGCATCAGGCGTTCTGGCCCGAAGGCTTCCCCGGCGCGCTGACCGATACGCCCTACAGCTACGACCCGGAGCGGGCGGCACAGATTCTGGCGGATGCCGGGGTGGACCTGCCGATCACAGTGTCGCTCGATGTGATCAACGCCGCGCCGTTTACCGATATGGCGCAATCGATCCAGGCGAGCTTTGCCGAAGCGGGGATCAACTTCGAGATCCTGCCCGGCACCGGCAGCCAGGTGATCACCCGGTATCGCGAACGCAGCCACGAGGCGATGCTGCTTTACTGGGGGCCCGACTTCATGGACCCGCATTCGAACGCCAAGGCCTTCGCCTACAATTCGGACAACAGCCAGGATGCCTATGCCGCCACCACCACCTGGCGGAATTCCTGGGCCGTTCCCGGGGAGATGAACGAGATGACGACCGCGGCGCTGACCGAACCGGACCCCGCCGCACGGGAAGAGATGTATCTGGAACTTCAGCGCCGGGTACAGGAAAGCTCTCCCATCGTGATCATGTTCCAGGCATCCTATCAGGTGGCGATGGACGACGCGGTCAGCGGCTATGTCAACGGCGCCACCTCCGATTTCGTCTTCTACCGGCTTGTCGAGAAAAGCTGATCTGAAACCGGTCGCCGGCCTTTCGGGGGCGGCGGCCTTATCTTCGCGGGCCGTCCGGAACTGATGGCTCCGGCCTCTCTTCAGGCGGTCTGCCCGCGGGCCGCGCACGCGCCTTGGATTGGCGCAGCCCCCTGTTTCGTCCGGCCCCGTGCCGTACCGGCCATGGGCCGGCGTCCCGACACACCCGCTGTTTGCGCAACACCGATCCGCTGCCGCTTCCTGCCTCGCACCCGCGTTGCGGTGGCCCTGTCGGCGCGCTAACACTACCGGCCAAGGGCAGGACACGAAGTCGCCAATGCTGGAACATGGTCATAATCCGTATCTTGTTGCCGCATCGCTTGCCATCGCGCTGATGTCGGGGTTCACGGGGCTGTCCCTTACCCGTGGCGCATCGGGCATGGGGGTCGCGCGCCGCAAGCTGGTGGTCAGCATGTCGGCGGTGGCGCTTGGCGGCGGCATCTGGTCGATGCATTTCGTCGCGATGCTGGGCATGCAACTGCCCGTGCAGTTCTATTACGACGCGCTGACAACGATGGTGTCGGCGCTGGTGGCGATCCTCTTGACCGGTATCGCGCTTCTGTTCGTGCATTTCGGCCCGCGTACCCCGGGGCGGATCACACTGGCGGGGGCGTGTGTCGGCATCGGCATCCCGGCAATGCATTACATCGGCATGTCGGGCATCCGGATCGTTCAGCCGGTCTATTCGCAAACGGGCGTCGGCATCGCGCTTGCCTCGTCTCTGGCGCTCGGCATCATGTCCTTCTGGGTCTGTTACGGCAAGCGGGAGGCGCGCAATATCGTCTATGGAACCATCGGCTTCGGGCTCAGCGTTTTCGCGGTTCATTTCATTGCCATGGCGGGTACGCACTTCATGCTGGTGGATGGGGCAGAGGCGTCCAGCCTGCGGCTCAGCAACGAGGTGCTGGCCTTTGGTGTCACGCTCTCCGCCTTCGCGATTGCGGGGGCGTTCCTGCTGATGGGGGTGACCTTCGGCCTGCCGTTCAGGGAGACGGCGCTCGCCGCGCCGCTGCAGGACGTGGCATCGGCGCCACCCGCGACCCCGCCCGCCGCGGAGCCGGAGCCGGAGACGCAGGCTCTGGCCGCGGGCCGGATCCCCTATGAGAAAGAGGGGCGAATCTATTTCGTCCCCGAGGAGGAGGTGGCCGCGGTCCGGGCCGAGGGGCATTATACCTTTCTCTATCATCGGACCGGACGGCTGTTCTGCCCGTGGTCGATTTCGCAGGTGGAGGAGCGCGTCGCCGACCCGCATTTCCTCAGATGTCATCGCAGCTATCTGATCAATTCGCGCTTCGTGACCGGGTTCGAGCGGAAGAAGGACAATGGCGTGTGCTATTTCGATGAGGGGCTGCCGCTGGACAAGGCGCCGGTCAGCCGGTCCTACCTGAAGTCGATCCGGGAGAAGCTGGGCGTCTGACAGGCCCGTTCTCGTCGCGGGCAAGGGGAGTGAACTCCGGCCTTGCGCGTTTCGTGCGCCATATTCGCATTTCGTGCGCAGACCCATGCATTTCAGGCCCGGATGCTAGAGCGGTTCGGCCTCTCCCCGTTGTATGCATCCGGATACCGGCGTTTTGGGAGGACCGCACGTGATACCACCATCATTTGAATATCATCGACCGACAGATGTTGCGGGCGCGCTGGCGGTGCTGGCCGAGCATGGCGATGACGCCCGCGTTCTGGCCGGGGGGCACAGCCTGATCCCGATGATGAAGCTGCGCATGGCCGACGTGCCGCATCTGATCGACCTGCAGGATGTGGCTGCGCTGAAAGGGATCGATATCTCCGGCGATCAGATCACCATCGGCGCGATGACCACCCAGCACGAGCTGATCGCCAGCGACGCGCTTCATGCCGCCGCCCCGATCATTCGAGAGGCCGCCTTGCAGATCGCCGATCCGCAGGTCCGCTACATGGGCACCATCGGCGGCAATGTGGCCAATGGCGATCCGGGCAATGACATGCCGGGCCTCATGCAGTGTCTGGATGCCCGGTTCACCCTGGAAGGGGCCGACGGCACGCGCACGGTCGCGGCGCGCAGCTTTTATGAGGCGGCTTACATGACCGACCGGGATGATGAGGAGATCCTGACGCATATCAGCTTTGCCGCGCCCAGGGGCGGCTATGCCTATGAAAAGCAAAAACGCAAGATCGGCGATTATGCGACCGCCGCCTGTGCCGCTCTGATCGAGCGGGACGGCGACAAGGTAGCGGCGGCGTCGGTGGCGATGACCAATCTCAGCGACATACCCGTCTTCTCCGAAGCGGCGGCCGCGGCCCTTGTGGGCAGCGCGTGCGACGACGCGGCGGTGAAGGCCGCCGTTGGTGCCGCGCTGGAGGATATCGATCCCACCGAAGACAATCGCGGGCCCGTCGAATTCAAGATGCACGTGGCCGGGATCATAATTTCCCGCGCCATCCAGCGCGCCTGGTCCAGGGCGTAGGAGAGATCGAAGATGACAAAACAAATCGTGGAAATGACGGTCAATGGCGAAACCCGGGAGGTTATGGTCGAACCGCGCGAGTTGCTGATCTATGTGCTGCGTGAACAGTTGCGCCTGACCGGGCCGCATGTCGGCTGCGAGACATCCCATTGCGGGGCCTGCACCGTGGAAATCAACGGCAAGTCGGTCAAATCCTGTACCATGTTCGCGGTGCAGGCACAGGGCGCCGAGATCACGACGATCGAGGGGCTGGGCTCGCCTGACGGGCTGCATGTCCTGCAGGAAAGCTTCAAGGAACATCACGGGCTGCAATGCGGCTACTGCACGCCGGGCATGATCACGCGCGCGCACCGGTTGTTGCAGGAGAACCCGAACCCGACCGAGGAAGAGGTGCGGTTCGGGATGGCGGGCAATATCTGCCGCTGCACCGGCTATCAGAACATCGTGAAATCCATTCTGTCGGCCGCGGCGGAAATCAACAGCGCATCGGAGGCGGCACAATGAACGATTTGACACCGGATCGCGATGAACGCGTCGCCAATCTCAAGGGGCTGGGCTGCTCGCGCAAGCGGGTTGAGGATGCGAGATTTACCCAAGGCAAGGGCAATTACATCGACGATATCAGCCTGCCGGGCATGCTGCACGGGGATTTCGTGCGCTCGCCCTACGCCCATGCGCGCGTGAAATCGATCAATACCGATGCCGCGATGGCGCTGGATGGTGTGATCGCGGTGCTGACCGCCAAGGATCTGGAGCCGTTGTCCCTGCACTGGATGCCGACACTGGCGGGCGACAAGCAGATGGTGCTTGCCGATGGCAAGGTTCTGTTCCAGGGCCAGGAGGTCGCCTTCGTCGTGGCACGCGACCGCTACATCGCCGCCGATGCGGTGGACCTGGTCGAGGTCGAGTATGAGGAACTTCCCGTTCTCGTGGACCCGTTCGAGGCGCTGAAATCCGAAGTGGTGCTGCGCGAGGATCTCGATGGCCAGACCGAGGGCGCGCATGGCCCCCGCAAGCACCACAACCACATCTTCACATGGGAGGTGGGCGACGAAGCAGGCACGAATGCCGTGATCGACGATGCCGATGTGGTGGCTGAGGAAACGATGTATTATCACCGCACGCACCCCTGTCCGCTGGAGCCCTGCGGGTGTCTGGCGAGCATGGACAAGGTGAATGGCAAGCTGACGCTCTACGGTACGTTTCAGGCGCCCCATGTGGTGCGCACCGTCGCCTCGCTCCTGTCGGGGATCGAGGAGCATAACATTCGCGTCGTCTCGCCCGATATCGGCGGCGGTTTCGGCAACAAGGTCGGTGTCTATCCCGGTTATGTCTGCTCCATCGTGGCCTCCATCGTCACCGGTGTGCCGGTGAAATGGGTCGAAGACCGGATGGAGAACCTGATGACCACCGCCTTCGCGCGGGACTACTGGATGAAGGGCCGGATCAGCGCCACCAGGGAGGGCAAGATCACCGGGCTGCATTGTCATGTCACGGCGGATCACGGTGCGTTCGATGCCTGTGCGGATCCCACCAAGTTCCCAGCCGGGTTCATGAACATCTGCACCGGCTCCTACGACATTCCCATCGCGTATTTGGGCGTGGATGGCGTCTATACCAACAAGGCGCCGGGCGGCGTGTCCTACCGCTGTTCGTTCCGCGTGACCGAGGCGGTCTATTTCATCGAGCGGATGATCGAGGTTCTGGCGATCGAGCTGAATATGGATGCCGCCGAACTGCGCAGGATCAACTTCATCCGGAAGGAGCAGTTCCCCTATCAGTCCGCGCTTGGCTGGGAATATGACAGCGGGGATTATCACACCGCATGGGACAAGGCGCTGGCAGCCGTCGATTACGAGGGTCTGCGCAAGGAACAGGCGGAGCGGGTCGAGGCGTTCAAACGCGGCGAGACGCGCACGCTCATGGGCATTGGTCTATCGTTCTTCACCGAGATCGTCGGCGCGGGCCCGGTCAAGAACTGCGACATCCTCGGCATGGGCATGTTCGACAGTTGCGAGATCCGTATCCACCCCACCGGCAGCGCGATTGCGCGGCTTGGCACGATTTCCCAGGGGCAGGGGCATGCGACCACTTTCGCGCAGATCCTCGCCTCCGAAATCGGCATTCCCGCGGATAGCATCACGATCGAGGAGGGAGACACCGATACCGCGCCCTACGGGCTGGGCACCTACGGGTCCCGCTCCACGCCTGTCGCCGGTGCGGCGACAGCGATGGCTGGCCGCAAGATCCGCGCCAAGGCGCAGATGATCGCGGCCTATCTGCTGGAGGTCCATGATGACGACGTGGAATTCGACGTCGACCGTTTCGTGGTCAAGGGCGCACCGGAACGGTTCAAGACCATGGGCGAGATCGCCTATGCCGCCTATAATCAGGCGATACCCGGGGTGGAGCCGGGACTGGAAGCGGTCAGCTATTACGACCCGCCAAACATGACCTATCCGTTCGGGGCCTATGTCTGCGTCATGGACATCGACGTGGACACCGGCGTGACCGATATCCGGCGTTTCTACGCGCTGGACGATTGCGGCACCCGGATCAACCCGATGGTCATCGAAGGCCAGATCCACGGCGGACTGACCGAGGCGCTGGCCGTCGCGATGGGACAGGAGATCGCCTATGACGACATGGGCAATGTGAAGACAGGGACGCTGATGGATTTCTTCCTGCCCACCGCCTGGGAAGTGCCGAATTACGAGACCGATCACACGGTCACGCCCAGCCCGCATCACCCGATCGGGGCCAAGGGGGTGGGCGAAAGCCCCCATGTGGGCGGGGTGCCGTGTTTCTCCAACGCGGTGCAGGATGCGTTCCGCCCGTTCGGTCTGCGCCATACGAACATGCCGCATGATCATTGGCGGATCTGGAAAACGGCCAATGGTCTCGGCCTGCATGATACATGATGAAAGGGCGGGGCGCCGGATCACAGCGCGCCCCGCACAGACCCGATGACAGCCTGGACCGATCTTCAAGCGGATCTTGCGCGCACCGGCTATGTCGCCTCGGACGATCTGGCCATGGCGCTGCATATCGCCACGTCTCTGGGGCGCCCCCTGCTGCTGGAGGGGGCCGCCGGGGTGGGCAAGACCGAGATTTCCCGGGCCTTGGCCAGTGTCCGGGGGGCGGAGCTGATCCGCCTGCAATGCTATGAGGGGCTGGACGCCAGCCAGGCCATCTACGAATGGAACTATCAGCGCCAGCTTCTGTCGATCCGTGCCGCCTCCGAGGCGGGGGAGACGGGGGCCGCGGTCGAGGCGCGGATCTTTTCCGAAGAGTATCTGCTGGAGCGGCCGCTTCTGAAGGCGATCCGGCAGGCGACGCCCCCGGTTCTGCTGATCGACGAGATCGACCGGGCGGACGAGGAGTTCGAGGCCTATCTGCTGGAAGTCCTGTCGGATTTCCAGATCACCATCCCCGAGCTTGGCACCATTGTCGCCACCTCGCGTCCGATGGTGGTGTTGACCGCCAATGGCACCCGCGATCTGTCCGACGCGTTGCGCCGGCGCTGCATCTATTGTCACGTGGATTACCCCGACCGGCAGACGGAACTGGCGATCCTCGCCAGCCGCTGTCCCGGGATCGAGGCGCATCTGGGCGCCCAGATCATCGGCTTCGTGCAGAAGCTGCGCGAAGAGGAGTTGGAGAAGGTGCCGGGCGTCGCTGAAATGCTGGATTTCGCCGCCGCTCTGGGCGGGTTGGGCATCAAGGACCTGAGCGATGATCCGGCGGCGTTGCAGGCAGCACTGGTGACACTTCTGAAAACCCAGGCCGACCGCGCCGCGATTCCGATCGAGGTGGCCGCGCGGATCGCGGGGAAAGCCGCATGAGCGTGGCCGATGAGTAGGATCACCCGGTTCACCGCCGCCGATCCGGGCCCCGCCGCCCGGGTCTCGGGCTTCATGGCGCATCTGCGCGACCATGGGTTTCATCTGGGCGTGGCCGAAACCGATACCGCCCTGCGCGCGCTGACCTACGTCAACCCGACGCGGCCGATGGATGCCCGGCTGGCCCTGAAAGCGGTCTGTGCCGGATCGGCGGAAACCGCGGCCGAGTTCGATCTGCTGTTCGATGCGTTCTGGATGGCCGAGGGGCGCGTGCGCCACAAGATTATCCCGTCCGCCCATGCGGAGCCCCCCCGGAACACAAGGACGACCCGCACCGACGACAGCCGCGGGGCTGATGGCGCGGGCCGCATCCATGCGCCCGAAGACGGAGCGGAGGACGGCGAAACCCATGCCGAGGGGACCGGCCGGCTGATCGCATCCGGTTTGCGGAACCTGATGAAGAAAGATCTGCGCGAGATGGTGTCGAGCGATGATATCCGCGCCGCCGAGCAGGTGGCCATCCGGCTCGGGCGCGCGCTCAGGGATCGCCGGTCGCGCCGGCGCAGGGCTGCGCGCGCGGGGCGCGCCATCGACCTGCGCCGCACGATCCGCCACAGCCTGTCCAGCGGCGGCGAGCCGCTTCGCCTTGCCAGACGGACCCGGCCCGACAGGCCCCTGAAGATCGTGGCGCTTTGCGATGTCTCGGGCTCGATGATGAATTACGCGCGGCCTTTTCTGGCCTTTCTGGCTGGCCTGATGCGCGCCGATGGCGCCAGCGACGCCTATCTGTTTCACACCCGGCTGGTGCGGATCACCGAGGCGTTGCGGGATCAGGACCCGCTGCGTGCGCTGAACCGGATCACGCTTCTGGCAGATGGCTTTGGCGGCGGGTCCAGAATTGGCGCGACGCTTGAGCAATTCGCCAGAGGATATGCGCGCAAGTTCGTCGATGGCCGAAGCGTCGTTCTGATCCTGTCGGATGGTTATGACAGCGACGCGCCCGAGGTGATGGAGGCCGCATTGGCCCGGTTGAAACGGCGCGGGTGCCGGATCATCTGGCTGAACCCGCTCAAGGGCTGGAAGGACTATGCCCCCATCGCCCGCGGGATGGCGGCGGCCCTGCCGTATCTGGACGATTTCGCCGCCGCCACGACCCTTGCCGATCTGGCGGCCCTCGAACAGAGGTTGGCCCGGTTATGACATTGTCGGCCACGGAATATGCCCGGCTTGAGGCCAAGATGCAGGCGTTGAAGGCTGCCGGAGTGCCGTTCGCGATGGCCACGGTCGTCCGCACGGTCGATGCGACCTCGGCCAAGCCGGGTGGCAAGGCCCTGCTGGACCGGCAGGGTACGATCCTGATGGGTTGGGTCGGGGGCGGCTGCGCGCGGGGCGCTGTGGGCAAGGCCGCACGCGAGGCGATAGAGACCGGCGCGCCGCAACTCATTTCGCTCCGCCCGCAGGAGCTGCTGGAGACCGAGGGGCTGACCGCGGGGGACATGCGGGACGGGGTGCGGTTCGCCCGAAACGGCTGCCCCTCCAAGGGCACGATGGACGTGTTCGTGGAGCCGGTCCTGCCGCTGCCCGATCTTGTGATCTTCGGCACCGGGCTGGTTGCGATGGCGCTCGCCGATCTGGGCGGCAGGCTCGATTTCAAGGTGACGCTTTGCGGCGCCGACGGCGCGGAGATCGACCCGGCCCTTGCCCGGCATGTGCCCCCGGGTTTCGAGTTCGCCGCCGATGGCTTCGTGGTGGTCGCCACGCAGGGGCAGGGCGATCTGGCTGCCCTGCGGGCCGCCGTGACGGGCGATGCCGCCTATGTCAGCTTCGTGGGGAGCCGCCGGAAATTTGCCTCCCTTGTGGAGAAGTTGCAGGCCGAAGACGCAAGCCTTGCGCCACATCTGGCCCGTGTTCATGCGCCCGCGGGCCTTGATATCAACGCCATCACACCCGAGGAGATCGCGCTGTCCGTGCTTGCGCAGATCACGTCGCTTCGCCGCAGCCGCGCCGTGCGGGGTGGCGACGATGCGTAGCGTGGTTTCCGCACGGACGCGGGCGATGACCGGGGGTCCCACGACGACGCCGGTGGCCTGCCGCCGCCCGGCCCTGATCCAGCTTCCCTGTTGCCAGACGAAAGAGACCTGAAATGGACCTGAAAGACGAGATCGTTATCAATGCCCCGCAAGCGGTTGTCTATGCCGCGCTGAACGATGCGGAGATCCTGAAAGATTGCATTCCGGGATGCGAAGAGCTGATCAAGCATTCCGACACCGAGCTTGAGGCCAAGGTGGTGCTGAAGGTCGGCCCGGTGAAGGCCCGGTTCAACGGTACCGTCACGCTCAGCCCCGACAACCCGCCCGAACGGTTTTCGCTGACCGGGGAGGGCAATGGCGGTGCCGCGGGGTTTGCCAAGGGCGGCGCGCAGGTGGAACTGGCCGAACATCCCGAGGGCACGCTTCTGCGCTACGATGCCCATGCGGATATCGGCGGCAAACTGGCTCAGCTTGGCAGCCGCCTGATACATGGGACGGCGAAAAAGCTTGCGGCGAAATTCTTCAAGAACTTTGCCAACCGGGTGGGCGCCAACGAAGCGGCCTGAAAACGCGGCGCGGGCCAGCCCGGCGCTCGGCGGGTCTGGGATCAGCCGCCGGGGGAGGAGGCCGCTTGCGGCAGAACGAAGGGGATGTCTCCGCCCGGTGCCACCCCGACCTGCACCCGGCAGCCATAAGCGGCCGACAGGATCCTGTCAGTCAGTACGTGCCGTGCGACGCCCTGCGCCTCCAGCTTGCCTCGCACAAGCATCGCAACGGAGCCTGCGTACATCGCGGTAAGGTTCAGATCGTGCATCACCGCCACAACGCCGCCGCCGGCGGCGGCATAGTCCGCCATCAGGTCCATGACCTCCAGCTGGTGGCCGATATCGAGGCTGGAAACCGGTTCGTCCAGAAACAGCCAGCGCGGTCCTTCCGGCCCGACCGGATCCCACACCTGCGTCAGCACACGGGCCAGTTGCACGCGTTGCTGCTCGCCGCCGGACAACTCTTGATAAAACCGCCCCTCGAACCCGGCAAGGCCGACCCGCTCCAACGCTTCCGAGGCGCGTGTGGGCGGCGGTGGATCGGCGCAGGCCATCATGCCGAAACGCACGATTTCAAGCACCGTGAAGGGAAAGGCGATGCGGCTGGCCTGCGGCAGCACCGCCCGTCGCGCGGCCAGATCCCAGCCCGGGATAAGCGCGATATCGGCCCCGCCAAGCCGAATTTCGCCCTCATAAGGCAATTCCTGTGTCATTGCGCGCAAAAGCGTGGTCTTGCCCGACCCGTTCGGGCCGACGATCGCGGTGATCTGCCCTGGCTCCGCCCGGAAGTCGAGCCCGTTCAGAACCGGCGTGCCGGACAGGCTGACGCGGATATCGGTGGCGGTCAGCATCGGGTTCAGAGATCCAGAAGGCTGCGATTGCGCAGCAGGATCCAAAGGAAGAACGGCCCGCCAAGGGTGGCCGTGACGATCCCGATCGGCAGTTCGGCGGGTGCGATGATGCTGCGCGATATCATGTCCGCAAGGATCAGCAGGCTGGCGCCAAGCAGGGCCGCGTTGGGCAGCAGATACCGGTGATCCGGCCCGATCATAAGGCGCAGCAGATGCGGCACCACGATGCCGATGAAGCCGATCCCGCCCGAGACGGCCACCGCCGCGCCGACCGCGGCCGCGACCGTCAGGATGGAGATGTTCTTCATGCGCTGAACGGGAATGCCCAAATGCGCCGCCGCTGCCTCTCCAAGCGCCAGACCGTTCAGCGCACGGGCCAGAAACGGCGTGGCCGCGAGCGCCAGCACGATCAGTGGTCCGGCCACGAACACCTTTTCCCACGTCGCGCCCGCAAGAGAGCCAAGCCCCCAGAAGGTCAGATCCCTGAGTTGCGCATCGTCGGCCATGTAAATCAGGATGCCGGACAGCGCGCCGGTCAGCGCGGCAAGGGCGATCCCGCCAAGAAGCATCACCGCCACGGAGGTCCGTCCCCGGCTCGTCGACAGCCGATAGAGCAGGATCGTCGTGAACCACCCGCCCAGAAAGGCCGCCACCGGCACGGTGTAGTAGCCAAGGCCCTCGCGCATCGTGAGCGGCAGAAGCCCGCCCAGCACAATCGCCGAGATCGCGCCCAGCCCGGCGCCGGCGCTCACCCCGACAAGCCCGGGATCGGCCAGCGGATTGCGGAAAAGCCCCTGCATGACCGCGCCCGACACCGCCAGCGCCGCCCCCACCAGGATCCCCATCACAAGCCGGGGCAGGCGGATATCGAACAGGATGACGCTTTCCTGCAATCCGATCTGTTCGCCGCGCAGGATCTGCACCAGCGCCGTCCAGAGGTTTGCGCCAGAGGCGCCGACCGTCAGGCTGATCGCCGAAATCACAAGCAGCAGGACCGTCAGGCCGGCCAGCATGCGCCCGGCCTGCCGTTGCCGGTCGCCGGCCTGCCGGGGCGGGCTGCTCGATCGGGCCGGAACGAAGACCATGGGCGGCTAGCCGCGCGCGGCCTGAAACGCGCCGCTGAGGGCACGAACCGCCTCCGGCGTGCGCGGGCCGAAGCCCAGCAGAAGCAGCCCGGGCTGCCGGACGATGGCGTCTGCCCGTGCCGCCGGCGTCTGGCCGAGGGCCGGGTGGTCCAGCACATCGCGCCTGTCGGCCGCATGATCGCCGGCGCCCTCCATCATCAGGATCACATCGGGTGCGGCCAGAAGAACCGCCTCCTCGCTCACCTGCCGATAGCCCTCGAACCCCTGCATCGCATTCACGCCCCCGGCCAGTTCGATGATCCCCTGCGCCCCCGTGCCGGCCCCGGCGGCCATGATTCTGCCACCCTGCAGCGACAGGATGAAGAGCACGCGTGGCGGGGTATCCATCCGGGCCGCCTCGATTGCGTCGGTCAGGTCCGCCTCCACCCGATCGGCCAGCGTCGCACCCTGCTCGGGCACGCCCAGCGCTTCGGCGATTGTCTCGATCTTGAGCCGGATCGCGGCGGCATCGTAGCCTTCGGGCACCGTGACAAGGGGGATTTCCGCAGCCTGCAACACTTCGATCGCTTCCGCCGGTCCGCTGCCGTCGGTGGCAACGATCAGATCAGGCGCGACCGACAGAACACCTTCGGGCGACAGCGACCGGACATAGCCCACATCGGGCAGGTCCCTGGCTTCGGCGGGGAAGGTCGATGTCGTATCACGCGCCACGACCCGGTCTCCCTCGCCAAGCGCGTAGATGATTTCCGTGACGGCGCCGCCAAGCGACAGAACCCGCTCGACCTCCTCGGCCTTGGCTTGCGCACAAGGCCAGGCCAAGGCCATCGCCACGGCAAGCAGGGTTGCCTTCAGACCCGGAGCCATCGGAACCCGGGCGATTCCGGGCAACTGCGGCCCGACCATTGCATGCTGTGCCAAAACACCACCTTTTTTGCAGAAATCCGGGAAAAAACTGGCGCCACATCGGAGGTGGTTTGGCTAGCGCGGGGGCATTGCCGCCCCTTCTCCGAGTCTTTTACTCAACTATGGTGACCGGAACAAGCCGGCCTTTTCGCATGCGCGAAAAAGGGTGTCTTCGGGAGGCTCGGGCCGTATGTCCGCCGCCATGCTCCACGCGGATTATCGTCGGTTAATGCGGGGCGCGGCCAGCGGTGAGACGCTCGCATATCGAACAGATCGCAGTTCAGATGACGGAGGACACGAGATGGTTGAGAAATCTGGAACCACGGCGCCCGAAGCCCCGGATGCCGGGCAAACCGCCCCCGCGAAACGCCGGCGCCGCCCGGTCTGGAATGTCCGCGACGAGCTTGAAGACCTGCTTGAAGGTTTTCAGAGCGGATCGCTGTTCGGGCCCGGCTGGCAGCGGCGGGGATTGGACATCCCGTTCCGCGGTCTGGCCTCGGTGCGCCCGACGCTTGATATCATCGACAAGGAAACCGAGATCAAGCTGGTCGCGGATCTGCCCGGCATGACGGAGGAGGATATCGATCTGCGGGTGACAGACCACAGCCTGACGCTGCGCGGCGAGAAGACCGAAGAGGCTGAAGAGGGTGACGAGGACGGCGATTACTACGTCAACGAACGGCGCTTCGGCGCGTTCACGCGCACCGTGCAGCTTCCAGAAGGCGTGGACCATGACGGCATCAAGGCGCATTTCAAGAACGGCGTGCTGACCGTTCATCTGCCGAAGAAGCCGGAAGCGCAGCAGACGGGCAGGAAAATTGCGGTCAAGGGCGCAGCCTGACCCGCGCCGATCCGCGTGCCGGGGTGCTGGGCGCATATATGCGCCTCCACCTCTGATCGGAGGCGTCGCATGAAGGTTCTTGATATCATGTCGGCGCCCGTCATCACCATATCGGTGGATTGCCCTGTCACCCGGATCGCCGCCCGGATGAACGGTCATGGCATCGGCGCGCTTCCGGTTGTGCAGGACGGCCGTCTGGCAGGCATCGTGACCGACCGCGACCTGGTGGTGCGGGTAATCTCCGGGTCGGGTTTTGCCAGCAGGAAAACGGCGCAGGACATCATGACGCCGGGCGCATTCTGGTGTCGCGCGGATCATTCGGTGGAAACGCTGGCTGCCCTGATGGGCGATCATCAGGTGCGGCGCCTGCCGGTCCTCGACGGGCGCGATCGTCTGGTGGGGATGGTGTCGCTGGGCGACATCGCCGAACATGTGTCCGAGCGTCTCGCGGGTGAGGCGCTGGGCGAGATCGTCGAAGACCGCTAGGCGGCCGTCGGGGCGATCTCCTGTTCAAGGCGCTCCAGATCGATCCCGGCGATCTCGGACAAGGCTGCAAGATCCAGGATGCGGATATCGATATGGTCGCTCGTCTCGAGGATGTTGTGCCGCACGAGGCGGCGCATGGTCCGGCATACATGAACCGACGAAAGACCGGTATAGTCGCCAATGGCTTTCTGGGTCAGCGGCAGATGAAAGGTCTCTTCCATGTCATGCCCCAGCGATCTGAGCCGGAGCGACAGCTCCAGAATAGCGAAGGCTATTCGCGTCGGCGCGCTGCCCTTGCCCAGACGCAGTAGCCTTTCCGAGGTGCGGGCCTGGGCCGCGGCGCGGATCCGGCCAACCGCGCGGGCCAGATCGGGCGAAGCCATGAGCATCGTCCGCCATGTGCTGACCGGCACGATCGAGACCCTGGCATCGGTGATCGCCTCCAGCGTCAGCCCCACGGTCATGCCGTCACCATTGGTCGCGTAAAGAATATCGCCGGGCAGGATGAAATCGATGATCTGGAGCTCCCCGTCTTCGAAGGATTTCGAACTCGACAACCATCCGTCGACCACAAGGACCACCTTGTCGAACTCGTCACCATCCTGAAGGATCACGGTTCCGGCGCGGATCTGTTGCGCGGTCCGCGTGAATGTCCTGATCTGTTCGCTGGCCGCGCATAGCACTGCCATGCCGCCCTGGTCGCATCTAGTCTGGTCCTGCCACATTGTCGGTCCCACCGCTGTCGCCGTCCTCACATGCAACCCAAAGGAAACCCGCGCGAATCTACAGTTTCATGGTTCCTGTAACCGGTCGGAAAACGATGCTCCGGCGGCGCGGTCTTGTCGGGCGGCGATGTCAAGTCATGTGCACGTTTTCCAACCTTATCCCGCTTGCGGGATTCTGTCGACTGCGCCAACTATTTCATGTGCAAAAAATCGCTGCTCCGCGCCCGGCCGCGCCGTTGTCACCCGTCGCGCCGACGGGAAAACCGGCCGGCTCCGCAGTTGGATTAACCTGGATTAATGATCCCGTTCCGCACCGGCGCATACTTCGATCCAAGCAAGGGGGTGGCGGGCCATGCATGGACTGCGTTGCATTTCCGCGATCTCGCGCGGGCACCCTGGCGGGGTGCGAACGGGGTCGGCAGATGGGGCTATGAACCGGGCCCGTTCCGACCGGATCCAGCAAGTTTCGACACCACCGGCACCCATCGCTTTTCCAGACACATCTTTCCTGCGTCATGTGGCCCGCCCCGACAGGCCGCTGCTCCGGACGGATTTCAAGGCGGCCCTCGGCCGCGATCAGAAGAAGGACAGATATCATGATATCGGACTATAGGCGTGCAGCCCTTGCCCTCGCGGTCGGATTGGGGCTTGCGCTCCCGGCCCATGCCTTCACCGCCTGCCAGGTGACCGATGTCGGCGGGATCGACGACAACAGCTTCAACCAGACCGCGTGGCAGGGCGTTCTCGACGCGCAGGATCAGCTCGGGATCGACGCCCGCTTCCTCGAATCCCAGGCCGAGACCGATTACGAGGCCAATATCAATTCGCTTCTGGGTGGCGATTGCGATGTCATCTTCACCATCGGCTTCCTTCTGGGCGACGCCACACAGGCCGCGGCGGAGGCGAACCCCGACCAGATGTTCTCGATCGTCGACTTCGCCTATGATCCGCCGTTGCCGAATGTGCTGGCGCAGGTCTATGCCACAGACGAGGCGGCCTTTCTGGCGGGCTATCTTGCCGCGGGGATGACGGAGACGGGGGTTCTGGGCGTCTTCGGCGGCATCAACATCCCGCCGGTCACCATCTTCATGGACGGCTTTGCCTACGGGGTGGCCCATTACAATGCCCAGAAGGGCACGGATATCACCGTGCTCGGGTGGGATCCCGAAACGCGGGAAGGGTTGTTCACCAACAATTTCGACTCCCTCGATGACGGGCGCGCCTTCGCGCAGAACCTCTATGACGAAGGCGCCGATATCGTGTTGCCGGTTGCCGGCCCCGTCGGACTGGGATCGGCGGCGCTGGCCAATGAGCTGGGCGCTGAGGAACTGATGATCATCGGCGTGGATGCCGATCTCTACCAGACCGACCCGGAACGCGGGCATGTCTATCTGACCTCGATCGTCAAACGCATGGACCGTACCGTTTTCGAAGTGATCGAAACCGCCATGGACGGCGCGTTCGAGGGCGGCGTGATCGTCGGCAGTCTTGAAAACGGCGGCGTGGATCTGGCGCCGTTCCATGATTTCGCGGGCGCCGTGCCACAGGAGCTGCAGGACGAACTGGCACAGATCCGCGCGGGCATCACCGACGGCAGCATTCCGGTCGGCGGCGAGTAACTGCGCCGGTTCGGCGGATCGAAAGGAGAACGGGCCGATGGAGGTGGAACTGCGCGGCATCACCAAGCGCTTCGGCCCGGTCGTTGCGAACCAGGATGTGAACCTGACGATCCGGCCCGGCGAGGTTCTGGGCCTTCTGGGAGAGAACGGCGCGGGCAAGTCGACGCTGATGAACGTGCTTTGCGGGCTTTACCGGCCCGATGCGGGCGAAATCCTCATCGACGGCGCGCCGGTGTCCTTCTCGGGGCCCGGCGATGCCATCGCCGCCGGGATCGGCATGGTGCATCAGCACTTCATGCTGGTTCCGGTTTTCACCGTGGCCGAAAACGTCGTGCTGGGCGTGGAGCCGACGGGCCGTTTCGACCATCTCGACCTTGAGACCGCGCGGCGCAAGGTGCGCGAGATCGGCGAGGCTTACGGGCTCACCGCCGATCCGGACGCGCTGGTCGAGGGCCTGCCCGTCGGCGTTCAGCAACGGGTCGAGATCATCAAGGTTCTGTTCCGTTCGGCCAATGTGCTGATCCTGGACGAACCCACCGCCGTGCTGACCCCGCAGGAGGTGAGCGATTTCTTCGAGATCGTCACCTCGCTGCGTGACAGCGGCAAGGCGATTGTCTTCATCACCCACAAGCTGAACGAGATTCTGGATATCTCCGACCGGATCAGCGTGCTGCGCGGCGGCCGCATCATCGGCGAAGGCGATCCCCGGCAGATGACCAAGGCGCAGCTTGCCGAGATGATGGTGGGCCGTCCCGTCCGCTTCGATGTGGAGAAAACCTCCTTCGCCCCCGGCGAGGCGCTTCTGGAGGTCGACGGCCTCACCGTGCTGCGCGACAATGGCGAGCTGGCGGTGGACAATGTCAGCCTGTCGGTCCGCAGCGGCGAGGTGGTGGGGCTGGCGGGCGTGCAGGGCAACGGCCAGTCGGCGCTGATCGAGGCGATCACCGGGCTGAGCCGGCCGGCGCAGGGCCGGATCAGATTTCTGGGCGAGGATATCACCGCCGCCTCCGTGCGCAGCCGGCACCGTATGGGCATGGCGCATATCCCCGAAGACCGGCAGCATGTGGGGTTGATCCCGGGTTTCACCGTGGCCGAGAACATGGTGCTCGACAGTTATTACGACGACCGGTTTTCCCGCGGTCCGCAGGTCCGTTGGACCAATGTGCAGGAATGGTCGGCGGGTGCCATCCTCGATTTCGACATTCGCACCCCGTCGGTCTTTGCCGAGGCCGGGCACCTTTCGGGGGGCAATCAGCAAAAGCTGATCGTCGCCCGGGAGCTTGCGCGGGACACGAAATTCGTGGTTGCGGCGCAGCCGACGCGCGGGCTGGATGTGGGCTCCATCGAGTATATCCACGCAAGGCTGATGGCCGCGCGGGCGGAAGGGGACGGGGTGTTGCTGATGTCCTCGGAGCTGGACGAGATCCTCGCGCTGGCGGACCGCATTCTGGTGATGTTCAAGGGCCGCATCGTGGCTGAGTTCCACACCAGCGAGGCCCCGCCCGAGAAATCGGAGATCGGGCTGGCAATGGCGGGGGTGGCGGCATGAGCATGCAGGACACGCTGGACACGGCCAGCCGCAAGCTCCTTGAACGCGCCGCCCCCGGGCGGGTGGATTTCGAGAACCTCGTCGTCGTGCCGCTCTTCGCTGTGGTTGCCGCGTTGATCCTTGGCGCGCTGACGATGCTTGCGACCAGTGTGGAACCCGCCACGATCGGGCGGTCCTATCTGGCGCTCCTGCAGGGATCGGTGGGCTCTCTCGCGGCGATCTCGGAGACGTTGACGGCGGCCGCGCCGCTGATCCTCGCCGGGCTGGGGCTTGCGCTCGGGTTCCGCGCCGGGCTTTTCAATATCGGGGCCGAGGGGCAGATCCTCATGGGGGGCATGGCCGCGGTGATCTGTGGTTTCAGCTTTTCGCATCTGCCCTTCGCGGTCTTGATGCCGCTCTGCGTGATTTCGGGGGGCGCGGCGGGAGCCTTCTATGCGTCTATCGCGGGCTGGCTGCGCGCGGCGACCGGCGCCCATGAGGTGATCACGACGATCATGCTCAACATGATATCCTACCGGCTGGTGGATTACATGCTGCGCCTGCCCTGGGTGCAGCGGCCGGGCCGGGCCGATCCGATCTCGCAATCGGTGCCGCCCAATGCCGAACTGCCCGCGCTGTTGCAATGGCTCGACCCGAATTTACGGCTGCATGCCGGGATTTTCCTGACGCTTCTGGCGGTGGTCGTCGTCTATTGGCTGCTGTTCCGCACCAAGCTGGGGTTCGAATTCCGCGCCAGCGGGGCCAGCCCCGAAGCGGCGCGCTATGCCGGTATGCGCGCGTCGCTGATCATCGTGCTGGCGATGGCGACGGCGGGGATGCTGGCGGGCCTTGCCGGGGCCAATCAGGTCCTCGGCGTTCTTGGCCGCGCCAGCCCCGGCTTTTCCGCGGGGATCGGCTTCGACGCGATCGCCGTGGCCCTGCTGGGCAGATCCCACCCGGTGGGCGTGCTGTTCGCAGGGCTTCTTTTCGGTGCGCTGGAGGCCGGCGGGCGGCAGATGCAGGTGGATGCCGGCGTCAGCATCGACCTGATCGGGATCATTCAGGCGCTGATCATCGTCTTCATCGCGGCGCCGCTTTTGGTGCGGGCGCTCTTTCCCTGGGGCTTTCGGCGTCCCGACAGCGGAGATGGCAGATCATGACCCTCGCAGTTGACAGGCCCGACCCCGCCGCCCCGGTGGTCGACAAGGCCGAAAAACGGCGCGCGCAGATTACCGGCGGCGTGCTGGTCGCGCTGGCCGCCTTCATTGTACTGGTGTTCGGCGATGCCAGCGGCGACGCGACCTTCCGGCTGTCGCGGGCGCGAGACGTCTGGGTAATCGGCGATCTGGTCGTGCCCGCCCTGCCGGTGATCTACGTGGCCGCGGCGCTCACCGCCTTTCTGGGAGCGCTGCTGTTTCTGCGCGGCGGCGGGCGCTGGACCACCCTGTCGTTGGGGGCGGGGCTGGCGCTGGCGGTCATCGCCTTCCTGCTCTGGGCCACGGCGGGCAACGCCTTTTCGCTTACCGGCATGTTGCAGGCCACCGTCGTGCGCGCGATGCCGATCGCGCTGGGCGCTCTGGCGGCGGTGTTCTGCGAGCGGGTGGCGGTGGTCAATATCGCGATCGAAGGCATGCTTCTGGCCGGGGCCTTCACCGGCGCGCTGATGGGCTCGCTGATCGGGGGCTGGGGCGGGCTTCTATCCGCCGTGGTCGTCGGCGGAATCTTCGGGTTCATCCTCGCCGCGCTGGTGGTGACCTACCGGATGGATCAGATCATTGCGGGCGTGGTCATCAATCTCTTCGTGCTCGGCCTGACCAGCTATGTCTCAAGTCAGGTCTTCGCCGAGATGCGTCACCTCAACAACGCGCCGGTCTTCCGCGCGGTGAAACTGCCGCTTCTGGGCGATATCCCGGTGATCGGCCCGATGCTGTTCCATCAGAACATCTTTGTCTACGGCGCCTTGGTGATGGTGGCAGTTTCCACCTATTACCTGTTTCACACACGCAGCGGTCTCAGGGCCCGGGCGGTGGGCGAACACCCCCGCGCGGCCGATACCCTTGGTATCGACGTCTATTGGACGCGCTACCTCCATGTCACCCTGGGAGGCATGATCGCGGGTTTCGGCGGGGCGTGGTTCACGCTTGGCTCGGTCGGGCGGTTCGACGAGAACATGACCGGTGGCAGAGGCTTCATCGCTCTTGCGGCAATGATCTTCGGCCGCTGGCATCCGGTCGGTGCGCTTCTGGCGGCACTGGTCTTCGGGTTCAGCGATTCCCTTCAGCAGAAGCTGGCGCTGCTGCAAACGCCGATTCCGTCGGAGTTTCTGGCCATGGCCCCCTATGTCGCGACGATCATCGTGGTCGCGGGGCTGATCGGGCGCGCCCGCGCGCCGGCAGCGGACGGCAAGCCCTATATAAAGGACTGACTAGGAGGTCGGGGCCGGCGTGACCGCAGAGCGGAGGTATTTCACCGCCTCGGGCACGACGATGAGCGGCATCGCCAGTAGCGCGATCAGGCCCCATTGCTCGGCCCCGAGCGAAACCGTGCGGAGCAGCGTCTGCAAGGGCGCCCATTCGGTGGCCAGAAGCTGCAGCGACAGAGTGGCTGCCAGCGCCAGCAGCAGGAACGGATTGCTCAGCCAGCCGATCCGGGAACAGGGTCGGGTCAGCGACCGGAACGCGAACACGCTCATCTTCTCGAACACCACCATGGCGGTGAAGGCAGCCGTGCGGGCCAGATCGACGCCAAGCGGCATCAGGCTGTAGAAGATCCAGAGACTGGCCGCACCCGTATAGGTGCCGAAGGCAAGGATCAGCAGGAACCCGTTGCGCCCGAGAATTGGTTCGTCGCGGCGCCGGGGCGGGCGCGCCATCTGCTCTTTCTCGGCCTTCTCAAGCCCCAGAGCCACCGCGGTCACCCCGTCGGTCACCAGGTTCATCCACAGGATCTGCGTCGCCAGAAAGATCAGCGGCCCGCCAAGCACCAGATTGACGGCGATGGCGATCACCTCGCCTGCGTTCGACGACAGAAGGTAGCGCACGAACTTGCGTACATTGTCGAACTGCCTCCGACCCTCGGCAATCGCGCCCACGATGGTTGCGAAATTGTCGTCCAGAAGCACCAGATCGGCCGCATCCTTGGAGGCATCGGTGCCGCGTATGCCCATCGCCACGCCGATATCTGCCCGTTTCAGGGCCGGGGCGTCGTTCACCCCGTCGCCGGTCATCGCCACGATCAGGCCGAGATCCTGAAGCGCCGCGACGATGCGCATCTTATGGGCGGGCAGGGTGCGCGCAAACAGAACATCTTCGCTCAGCAGAGTGCGCAGAGCTTCATCCGGCATGTCGTCGATCTCGGGGCCCAGAATGCAGCGCGGACTGCCCAGGCCGAGCCTTGTGGCGATGGCGGCGGCCGTAACCGGACTGTCGCCGGTGATCATGATGATGCGAATGCCTGCGCGCCGGGCTTCGGCAATGGCATGCTTCACCTCGGGCCGGGGCGGATCGATCAGTCCGACATGGCCCAGATAGGTCAGACCGCGCTCGTCCAGATCATCGGCGCCCGCGGCCCGAGCGGCCAGCGCGATGACCCGCAGACCCTGCTCCGCCATGCTCCGGTGGGCCTCCAGCACGGTGTTACGCAACGCGTTGGTCAGCGGAAGCGGCCCGTCCGGCGTGAGGATCTCCGACGCGGCGGCAAGCACGGCTTCGGGCGCGCCCTTCATATGCAGCCGGTGGCCATTCGCCGAAGGGGCCACCACGCTCATCCGCTTGCGTTCGCTGGAAAAGG
Source organism: Rhodophyticola porphyridii (assembly GCF_003688285.1). Lineage (GTDB taxonomy): Bacteria > Pseudomonadota > Alphaproteobacteria > Rhodobacterales > Rhodobacteraceae > Rhodophyticola > Rhodophyticola porphyridii. Next base: position 20,759 of record NZ_RCNT01000010.1, on the reverse strand, counting down.
GGCGTTCGGCGATCACGGCGTCGGGGGCCGGGGGCGGTGCCCATCCCTTGTAGGCCAGCGTCACCAGCGCCCCTTCGGTCGGGGCGCCGATCATCACCCAGTCCCGGCCTTCCCGGCGCAGACGCGCATGGGTGCAGGTCAGCGCCGTTTCCAGCAATGCGGCCAGGGTCGGGTCCTCCGCCGCCCGGACATTTCTGCCCGCCCGTTCGATATGCCCCGCCGGGTCGTAGCCCGTTCCGGTTACGTCATATTCCGCGCCGAGCGTCCAGATCCGCGTCGCCGTCATCTTGTTTTCGGTCAGCGTTCCGGTCTTGTCGGTGCAGATGACCGAGGCCGAGCCAAGGGTCTCCACCGCCTGCAGGCGGCGTGCCAGGGCCTTCTTGCGCGCCATCGCCGACGCGCCAAGCGCCAGCGTGATCGTGACGACCGCCGGCAACCCCTCGGGCACCATCGCCACCGCCAGCGACAGGCCGGTCATGAACATCTCGAACAACGGCCGCCCGACAGCGGTGCCAAGGCCCACGATGCCCGCCGCAATGACCAGCGCCGCGATGCCAAGCTGCCGGGCCAGACGCGCCAGTTGCAGTTGCAGATGGGTCCGTTTCTGGTCGACGAGGCCGGTCAGCTCGGCGATATTGCCGAATTTCGTCGCACGGCCGATTGCCGTGACCAGCCCTTCGCCGCGCCCGCTGGTCACGCCCGTGCCCATCAGCAGGGCGCCGCCGTCCGATGTGTCGCCGGCTGTTTTCTCAACCGGCACGGATTCGCCCGTCACAACGCTTTCGTCCAGCCTGAGTTCGGTGGCCGATACCAGCCGGATATCGGCAGGCACCGTGTCGCCGGATGCCACGATCACCAGATCGCCCGGCACCAGTTCGCGCGCCGGAATGACGGTTTCCTTGCCGTCGCGCAGCACAAGCGCGCTTGGCGTCAACATGGAGCGCAGGGCCTCCAGCGCCGTTTCCGCGCGCCATTCCTGAACGAAGCCCAGAATGCCGTTCAGGATCACCACAAGACAGATCGCGATGGCATCCACGGTTTCGCCCAATGCCAGCGCGATCCCCGCCGCCGCAATCAGGATCAGAACGAGCGATCCGGTGAACTGGCGCAGCAGCACAAGGACCGGAGAGGTTTTTGGAGGTTTGGGAAGTTCGTTCCAGCCATGCGCCTGACGGGCCTCAACCACCGCTTCGGTCGTCAGACCGGTTCTTGACAACGCGATTTGATCGGACATGACCGGCACCGCTGGCTCTTGGATGTTGCCCGGGGGTTTAGCAATCGCGACCCGGCTCTGATTTGCGCGAGATCAATCGGATCGAAGAAGGGCGCAGGCAGGCCCGCGGCGAAGCGCGTTGGGCGATGAAGACCGCGCGGGACGCTGGTCTTTCGGGGCGAGGAGCTGACGCGAAACCGGAGGAAAGATTACGAAAACCCGGGATCGGGGGAGGTTTTGCACCCTATTCGACGGCGACGGCCTTGCGCACCATGTCCCAATAGATGCCCTCCACCGCGTCACGGTCGAGTCGTCCGCCCTCGCGATACCATGTGGTGACACCGGTCAGCATCGCGATGATCGCCAGCGTCGCGAGCTTGGTGTCGGGCACCGCGAACCGGCCCGTGGCGACACCGCGTTTCAGGATGCTTTCCAGCTGATCCTCATAGGCTTTTCGCAATCCCTCGATCACCGCGAAATTCCTGGGCTCCAGATTGCGCAGTTCCATATAAGCGATGAAGACCAGCTCGGGCCGGGCCAGATGAAACCGGATGTGATGCCGTGTGAACGCCTCGAGCGCCAGTTTTGCGCAGCCCTCGGGCACCTGCCAGTCGGACAGAAGCTCCTCCATATGGTCGCGCATGAGATCGAACAAAAGCGTCTGTTTGTCGGGGGTGTAGAGATAAAGCGCGCCCGCCTGAACGCCGACCTCCGCCGCGATCTGGCGCATGGATACCGCCGCGAACCCGTGCCGGGCGAACAGCCGCAAGGCCGCCTGCCGCACTTTCGGGCCGGTGATTTCCGCGTGTGATCCCTGTTTGCGTGCCATGGCGTCACAGTATCTGAACGAATGTTCAGTTCAACCCTCGCGCTGGACCTGAAACCAAGGCTGCGCTAGGCCTGTGTCATGCGCTGGATCCTTGCCCTGCCTTTGCTTCTTGCCGCCTGCGGCGACCCGCTGCCGGACCTTGACAGGCCGCTGAGCGATGCCGCGCGCGATGCGGGCTATCCCGACCTGGTTCCACTGGGCCCGCTTCTGGTGCAGACCGACACGCTTTTGCCGCGCGACGCGGCGGCGGAGGGCCAGAGCCTTGAGGCCCGCGCCGCCGATTTGCGTAGACGCGCCAACGCCTTGCGGCGGATGGAGCTGCCCTGAGACCTCAGCCGCGTTGCATGCCTTCGCGATAGAAGCTAACAGGGGCGCCAGCCCGATCCCGCCGTTGAAGGAGCCTCCGATGACTGACACGCTGCGCCTTGGCATCGCCGGTCTTGGAACCGTGGGCGTGGGGGTGGTGAAGATCATCCAGCGTCAGGCCGATCTGCTGACCGCGCGCACCGGCAAGCGGATCGAGATTTCCGCCGTCTCCGCCCGCTCCCGCGACAAGGATCGCGGTGTGAACACTGCCAAATATGGTTGGGAAGACGACCCGGTGGCGCTGGCTGTGCGGGACGATATCGACATGTTCGTGGAGCTTATGGGTGGCAGCGACGGCCCGGCCAAGGCCGCGACCGAGGCCGCGATTGCCGCGGGCAAGGATGTGGTCACCGCCAACAAGGCGCTTCTGGCGCTGCATGGTCAGGAGCTTGCGGTTGCGGCGGAGGCGCGGAATGTCACCCTGCGCTATGAGGCGGCGGTGGCCGGGGGCATCCCGGTGATCAAGGCCCTGACCGAAGGGCTGGCCGGGAACGAGATCACTCGTGTCGCCGGGGTCATGAACGGCACCTGCAACTATATTCTGACCCAGATGGAAGCGACCGGGCAGGGCTATAACGCCCTGTTCGAGGAATGCGGGCGGCTTGGTTATCTGGAGGCCGATCCGAACCTTGACGTGGGCGGTATCGACGCGGGTCATAAACTGGCGCTTCTGGCCGCGATCGCCTTCGGAACCCGGGTCGATTTCGACGCGGTGGCGTTGCAGGGCATTCAGTCGATCACCTTGCAGGACATCCGGCGCGCGGGCGACATGGGCTACAAGATCAAGCTTCTGGGCGTGGCCCAGATGACCGGCCGAGGGCTAGAGCAGCGGATGACGCCCTGTCTCGTGCCCGCAAGCTCCCCGCTCGGGCAGTTGGAGGGCGGCACGAACATGGTCGTGCTGGAGGGCGACAGCGTGGGCCAGATCGTTCTGCGCGGCGCCGGCGCCGGCGAAGGCCCCACCGCCAGTGCGGTCCTGTCCGATATCTGCGATATCGCGCGCGGCATCCGCCTGCCCACATTTGGCCAGCCCGCGGCCCATCTGAAGGCCGCCCCCCCGGCCTCGGCGGCGTCGCCTGCGCCCTATTACCTGCGGCTGACGCTGAAGGACAAACCCGGCGCGCTGGCCAAGGTGGCGACCGTTCTGGGCGACAATGGCATCTCCATCGACCGGATGCGCCAGTACGACCATCCCGATCAGGACGTGCCGGTGCTGATCGTGACCCATGTCACGGCGCGCCCGTCGCTGGATGCGGCCCTCGCCGCACTTCCCGCCACCGGCGTGGTTGAGGGGGAACCGGTTGCGCTCCGGATCGAGGACGTCTGAGCGCTCCGTTAGCGCCCCCATCCTTGCCCCTTCCGCGCGGCAGGGATACGAACGTTGCATTCTTGTCCTGCTGCCCGGGAAGGCCATTCCATGAACGCCCCAAAAGATTTCAACGATCGCATGCTGTCCCTCGGCCTCGCCCGCGTGTCGGAGGCCGCGGCGATGGCCTCCGCCCGGCTGATCGGCCATGGCGACGAGAAGGCCGCCGATCAGGCCGCTGTCAACGCGATGCGGGAGCAGTTGAACAAGCTGGATATTCAGGGCGTCGTGGTCATCGGCGAGGGGGAGCGGGACGAGGCGCCGATGCTGTATATCGGTGAAGAGGTCGGCAATGGCGAAGGTCCCGCCGTGGATATCGCCCTTGACCCGCTTGAAGGCACCACACTGACAGCGAAGGATATGCCCAACGCGCTGACCGTGATCGCCATGGGGCCGCGCGGCTCCATGCTGCATGCGCCTGATGTCTATATGGACAAGCTTGCCATCGGCCCCGGCTACCGGCAGGGCGTGGTGACGATGGACATGTCGCCAGCCGAACGGGTCAGCGCGCTGGCCGCCGCCAAGGGCTGTTCCACCGAGAACATCACCGTTTGCGTTCTGGAACGCCCGCGCCACGAGACGATGATCGAGGAGCTGCGCAGCACCGGCTGCGCGATCCGCCTGATCACCGATGGCGATGTGGCGGGTGTCATGCATTGCGCGGAATCCACCACCGGCATCGACATGTATATGGGCTCCGGCGGCGCGCCCGAGGGCGTTCTGGCTGCGGCCGCGCTGAAATGCATGGGCGGGCAGATGTATGGCAAGCTCCTGTTCCGCAACGACGATGAAAAGGCGCGGGCGAAGAAGGCGGGGATCTCCAATCTCGACCGGGTCTATACCCGCGACGACATGGTCATGCAGGATGTGATTTTCGCGGCCACGGGCGTCACCGATGGTTCCATCGTGCCGGGGATACGGCGCGAGGTCGGCTATCTGACCGCCGAGACGATCCTGATGCGCTCGAAAACCGGATCGGTCCGCCGGATGAGCTATCGCAACCCTGTGAAATGAGCGCGGCGGCGCTGCTCCTGATCGACATTCAGGCGGGCTTCGACAGCCCCGTCTGGGGTGCCCGGAACAACCCGCAGGCCGAAATCAACGCGGCGCGGCTCCTCGCCGCCTGGCGTACGGCTGCGGCGCCTGTCATCCATATCCGCCATGTGAGCGTGGAGCCCGGCAGCCCGCTTGGCCCCGGGCCCGGCAGCGAGATCAAGACGGAGGTGGCGCCCCGGACCGGGGAGCCGGTCTTCCAGAAATGCGTCAATAGCGCCTTCATCGGCACCGGGCTGGAGGAGCATCTGCGGGGCCACGGGATCGACCGGCTGGTGATCTGCGGCCTGACCACGCCGCATTGCGTCTCGACCACCGCGCGTATGGCGGCCAATCTGGGCTTCGAGGTGCGGCTGGCCCACGACGCCTGCGCCAGTTTCGCAGCCAACGCGCGGACTGACTGGGCCGCCGGGGTGGCCCCGCTGGACGCGGAGGCGATTCATGCCGGTGCCGTGTCGCATCTGCATGGCGAGTTCGCCACTGCCCTTTCCACGGATGCCGTGCTAACCCAAGGCCCATGACCGCCTTTCTCGGGATCGAAACCTCGCTGACCGGACGCCGCTGGGTCGGGCCGCCGCCCGAGACCGCGCGCCTGGCCGACGCGCTGCAGCAGCAGGCCGGCCTGCCGCCTGCCGTGGCGCAGGTTCTGGCGCGCCGGGGTGTCATGCCCGAAACGGTGGAGGGATTTCTGGCGCCTGCCTTGCGGGATCTGCTGCCCGATCCGATGGGCCTCCGCGATATGGGGCCGGCCGCCGACCGCTTGCTGACGGCCCTGAAAACCCGCGAGCGGATCGCGATCTTCGCCGATTACGACGTCGATGGCGGCGCGTCTGCGGCCTTGCTTCTGGACTGGCTCCGGCAAAGCGGCCACGATGCGACGCTTTATGTCCCCGACCGGATCGACGAAGGCTATGGCCCCAATGACGCGGCGATGGCGGGGCTCGCGGAAACTCATGATCTGATCGTCTGCGTCGATTGCGGCACGCTCAGCCACGGACCGATCGCGGCGGCGGGCGGCGCGGATGTCGTGGTGCTGGATCATCATCTGGCGGGCCCGGAGCTGCCGGATTGTGTGGCCGTGGTGAACCCGAACCGGCAGGACGAAACCGGCGAGCTGGGGCATCTTTGCGCGGCGGGCGTGGTCTTTCTGCTGCTGGTCGAGATGAACCGCCGCCAGCGGCTGGCGGGCGTTACCGGCCCCGACCTGATGACGATGCTGGATCTTGTGGCGCTGGCCACCGTGGCCGATGTGGCGCAGCTGACCGGCGTGAACCGCGCCTTTGTGCGGCAGGGGCTGAGCGTCATGGCTCGGCGCGCAAGGCCCGGGCTGGTGGCGCTGGCCGATGTGGCGCGGCTCGATCGCGGCCCCACATCCTACCATCTCGGCTTCGTCTTCGGCCCGCGGGTGAATGCGGGCGGCCGGATCGGGCAGGCGGATCTGGGCGCGCGGCTTCTGGCGACCCGCGATCCGGGCGAGGCCGCGGAGCTGGCCGGACGGCTGGACGGTTTGAACACCGACCGGCGCGAGATCGAGGCGCGGGTGCGCGACGCCGCCCTGGCTCAGGCCGAGACCCGGGGGCTGGATGGTCCGCTTGTCTGGGCCGCCGCGGATGGATGGCATCCCGGTGTCGTCGGCATCGTTGCCAGCCGCCTGAAGGAGGCCACGAACCGCCCCGCCGTGGTGATCGGTTTCGACGGTGACGAGGGCAAGGGCTCGGGCCGCTCGGTCTCGGGTGTCGATCTGGGGGCCTCGGTCCAGCGGCTGGCGGCCGAAGGCTTGCTGCTCAAGGGGGGCGGGCACCGGATGGCGGCCGGCCTTAGCCTCACCCGCGATGCCCTTGAACCCGCCATGACGCGGCTGGCGGAGCTTCTGGGCAAGCAGGGGGCGGGGGAGGGCGGTCCGGCCGATCTGCGGCTGGACGGCGTGCTGATGCCTGCGGGTGCGACGCCCGAACTGATCGAGCAACTGGACGCCGCGGGGCCTTTCGGCGCCGGCGCGCCCGCGCCGCGATTTGTGTTTCCGGCCATGCGCCTGGCCTTCACCAAACCGGTGGGCGACGGACATCTGAAGCTGGGCTTCACCGATGGCGGCCCTGTATCGGTCGAGGCGATTTGCTTCAACGCGGCCCAGTCCGGGCTTGGCCCCGCGCTTGAAAACCACGGCGGCCGGCAGGTGCATCTGGCCGGCCGGGTGGAGATCAACCACTGGCAAGGTCGCCAGAGGGTGCAGCTGCGTCTGGAGGACGCGGCCTGGGTGGCGTGAAATAGCCTGCGGAAAGGCAAAGAATCCCCTTGCGCGCCCCGACCGCTTTGCCTAGAAACCGCCCACGCCAAGCGCGGCCCGTTCGTCTATCGGTTAGGACGCCAGGTTTTCAACCTGGAAAGAGGGGTTCGATTCCCCTACGGGCTGCCACTTATCCCCATAAAGGCCTGTTTTTGCTGATAAAAATTCAGCGCCGGTTTCTCTGCCTAAGCATTGCCTTGAATGTCCAAGCGCGGCGAACGACCCGGAAAGCGCCTGCGACCGCTCACGAAGATGTGATCGCATGTCGCACGCTCAAGGTTGTGACGGCTTGCAAGGAAAACAGCGCTGAACGCACACACGGTCATTGACTGTTAATACGCACAGCGTATATATGGCCCATAAAGACCCGTCGGAGACCCGCCCGCACTGTCGGTCACGGGAAACCGAACTTAATGACCCCGGGGGCGCGAAAGCGTCCCCGTATTCATTTGTGGAGTGTGCATGACAGTTTCCCCGGCGCAGCCGCAACCGCAACTTCGTGTGCGCATCTTCGTAGACTTCTGGAACTTTAGCTTGTCGCTGCGCCGTGAGAACAACACGTTCATGGTTGACTGGCGTCCTGTAGGACCACTGTTTACCGCCGAAGCGGCGAAGCTGGTTGACCCCAACGCCCAACCAATTTTCGAAGCGATTCACGTCTATGGCTCTTTTGACCCCAACAAGCCACAAGACAACAGGCTTAAGAATTGGTTCACCAATACCTTGGACAAAATGCCCGGCACGCATGTCGCGCTTGTGGAACGCCAGCAAAAACGCGCGTATCCCAAATGCCCTCATTGCCAAACGGAGGTGTCGCAATGTGCGTCGTGTGGTGGCGACATGCGAGGCACCGAAGAAAAGGGCGTAGACACCCGAATCGTTGCAGACATGATTAGCTTGGCTTGGGCGAAGGCTTATGACGTAGCCGTTCTGGTATCTTCGGATCGTGACTTTGTGCCGGTTGCTGAATTCCTACAGACCAAGGGCATAAAGGTCGTTCATGGCGCCTTCCCGCCGAAGGGAATTCACCTTTCACAGAAGTGCTGGGCGAATTTCAGCATCACAAATCTTATGCCTCAAATCGAACGCAAGTGAAAAAAAGCCGCCCCCGTAGGGACGGCAGTTGCTCTTGGCACTTAAGGGAACTTGGGTCAGGCGGCGACGGCGTAGGTGCTGCGGCAAACCTCAAGGGTGCGGGCACGATCCGACGCCGTGACGGTGTAGAGCGGCACGGCAAGCAACGCGGCTTCGGTCAAGTCTACGGACAATCCTTCGGCGGCAAGGGCTGCGTTGATCGTGGTCGCAGGCGAAGCGATGCCCACAGCAAGCACGTCGCCCGGCACGTCCCAGCGGGTTTCGGGGACATGGTGCAGCATATGGTGCAAGCGCTCGGAGACGGCTGGCAGGGCAGCACAGGACCAGCCTAGGCGCTGATCCATCACAGGGGCGGCAAGGGCCACCGTGGGCACGTAGAGGGGCATCTGGCGCTCCCCTAGCCCGGACAGGTCGGGGTAGTCAGCAACCGCAGGATTGACGGGCCACAGGCACGCGTAGTTCGGAACCTGCACATAGCCGTGCATCGGCGCGGGGCGCTTGGCAGGCGATGACGCGGCAAGCCACGCCACCAACTGCGATATGTCGGCTGCGGCGGGCATTGGTCAGACTTCGACCCGCGACGCTTCGGCTTTGGCAACAACGTCGGCGTCGTAGAAGCTGGCGTGAGTGTCAGCTACGACCTTCTCAAAGTTCTTCGTCTTTTCGCCCAGCGACCGGCCTTCGTTGAGCAACGCGGAACCTTCGGGGGCAAACTTGGACACAGCGGTTGCGACCATAGTGCGGTGCAGTTCTTCGCTGACGCCAAGCAAGAAATGGGGGCGCGTGTAGATCACGGACGCCACGTCGGAACGGCTCTTATAGAGCGCACCGACTTCGGCCATACCTTCGGGGGTTTGCGTGCGACGCGAAATGAATTGCGCGATTTCGCCTGCAACTTCTCTATCGTAATTGTCGGCACCAAGCACGCTATCAACGATAGCTTTGCCTTCATTCATAAGGTCGTCAGCCTTCTTTGCAAAGATTTCCGCATGACGCCGGATTTCGGCTGAAAGCTGTGTCGCCTGCCCTTGGCCGATAATATGCAGCATGGCCCTTGTCTGCGTTTGGTCGCCCGCAAGACGCTGGTTCTTCTTTGCTGCTTCTACAATGCGATCTTGAAGCGCGGCCTTCTGCCCCTTCACGCTGGGATGGTCGTCGGGCTTGCCCATGAGTGCGTGAAGATGCGTATACGTTTGAAGACGTTGCAGCTTCTCCGAGTTTGCCACGTTGAGAAACTGTGCGTTCCCGTCCTTACGTCCGAAATTTGCCATGTTCATTGGATTGGTGCCTTTTCTGCTTGTGTTTCTTCGTTAATACCGGCTGACGCGATCAATTGGCGCTGTTGTTCAATCAGGCTGTTGGCCCAATCTTTGAAACACGGCACCATCATTACCTTGGTGCCCCTTGGTGGAATGCTGCTAATAATCGCACCCGTTTCCGCGTCGTATTCCACGACAGAACTACGGACCCGAACGGGCGGGCGATTGCGGCTTTCCAGCTTGGCGACGCGTGCGGCTAAGCCCCTCATTGCTTCGCCTCTAGCTTTTCAATGCGTTCAGCCAAGTCTGTTGTCTCGAAAAGCCGTGCAATGACTTGAAGGACGTGGGCGTATTTACTACCGTGGTCCACGGGAAGCTTGCCGCCCCTCATTTCTCTATACACCTTACAGAGTTCAGTCCTGACTTCGTGCGTGTTCCGCAACGGCGCACGAACCCGCTTTTCAGAGGGGGTGGTAGGGTCCGAACTATCGTCAACAGATGCAAGCATTTCGGCGTCTCGGGGCTGGAAAAGGGTGCCAATTACGGGCGGCTTACGAAGCATAAGCGGGGCAATTGCAGACCCGTCAAACGAATTCGGGCTTGGAATTCAAAGCAGACAAATGAAGACACAAATAGTTTTTTCGCACGACCCTACGACGATATTGCAGCCCGTTTTTAGGCGGGGCTTAGGCAAGGCAATTACGTCGGGAAAATACTGAGTCGTTACATGTGGTTGCGATGTTGAATGGCAGCCCGCACGGCTACCAAGCCTTGCCCACACGCCCTACGACTGGCCTTGCCGTTCGCTTAAAGCCTTCGCCATGACCGCAGGGTATTGGAACCGGGGTTGCCACTTCTCTTGCGGCACGAAACCCAAGCCGACGCGACGCCATGATACGACACACCGTTTCTTTTCAAGGCTTGCTTTGTATTCGGCGGTATCGACGCCTTTAATATCGTCCAGATAGTCGAGATACCGCGCGAACGTGCGCATAGGGTGTTCTTCGGTAAAGCCGTCGTCGTCCCAACTTGTGCGGTAATAGCTGGCAAGGAATGCGTCGCTGCGAAGCTTCCACAGTTCATATTCTACGATGCACTGCAACGGGAACGGCGTGTGATCCACCAAGCCGATAATCATGCGCAACGCCATGTCCTTAAGATGCTTGTCCATGTATGCGCCGCCCTGACGCGTGTAGACTTCACCGAAGGTATTGACCATGCGCCGGGCACCGTCTTCCAAAAGCCCCTTGTGGCCTTCGTTCCATCTACGATCATGCGACGCGTGGAACATGTCGCGCACAAGCTGCACATACATCGCCATGTGCGAACCCTGCGTGATGAATGGCGGCTTTCGCCCCGCCGCTGTTTCCGTTTCGATCACGAACCCGCCGATAAATTCAACAAACTCATTCGGAACGTTTCTCAATTCATACGACATGGCTTCGGTCCTTTCTACGTTGGCTTTTCGGCGTTGCTTGGGTTAGCGATTGGTAGTCAATAGCCTGACAACGGCTAACGGGCTGTTTTATATAGTCTATTTCACGTTGTTGTATGTGTTGTGTGTGTTGTGTGTGTGTTCTTCCACCTTCATTTTCCCTTCCTATTTCCTGCTTTTCCGGCCAACATGCACAACGCGAACTATCTGTTTACTCTCAATGACTTACGTGTTGCGCCCACCTACAACACCTACAACACAGTCCATTGCGACGGCTATTCGGTGAAGAATTGGGGATTGGTTGGCTTGCTTTCTTCTGCGTCGGGTCGGTCAAGAAAATACTGCGCATTGGTTACAGCGTATGCTTTGCCGCTCTTTCCATGGGCCTGCTTTGTTGCCTGATCCACTTCGACAAACCAACCGGCGTCAATGAACGAACGAACGGTTCTTTCAAGTGCGGCGACGGGGTTCGGCTTTCCGTGCTTGAATGCCGCGCGACGGCCAACGCCGCTAAGCAGATACGACCATGGGATGATATGCGCCGCGTGCATTGAACGGGTCACGCGCCCGGCATTCGATAGTTCGTGATATTCGGCGACCAAGTAATTGACGACGGTTCGCTTTAATTCTTCGGCTTGGCGAAGTTCGTTGTTTTCGTCGCCGCCAACTTCGCCCCGGCTCACGCGTCCGATGACTACGCCGACCGTGTAGCGTTCCAGATTGATTGCCCACAGCGCGTGTTCAAGGGTGACTGTGGGCATGTCGAAATGAACGCCGACCGCGACCAAGGACGCCAGTTTCTTCGCCCGCAACGCTGATCGGGTCCACAGGGCGCGCACCACGTCGTCGCCGCAAGTTTCCATGATACGGCGGGTTTCCTTTTCGTAGGCTGCCAGCGCGTCCCTTGCGTCGTCTGCGGCCCCTACCTGCACAACTTGGTCTTGCTGATTGAGCGTATGGCTACGTTCGCAAAGAGCGGTCAGATATTGGACCAGTTCCGGCGATGGTTCGTATTGGGGATATTCGTTGATCTGCGGCCAATCGTTTTCGTTGCGGTCCAGCATCATGAAACGCGGCCAAAGACCGTCCGACACGCAATTGTCGGTGTAGTTCGCGTATACGGTCTTCTGCGTGCCTTCGGCGTAGATCGTGACGGCGGGTCGCACCACGTCGCCGATGTTGTCGCTTGCGTTGGCGTAAGCCGTGCCACCAACAACGCCGCCAAACGACGAACTGCCGTATATGTCCAACCACTTCGTAGCTACGTCGCGGTCATGCGACGACGCGCGCGGGTCGGTCATTCGGCTGAATTCCTTCCCGCCTTCGGTCATGATCGACACAAACGACCGGACCTTTTCCAAATGCCTCATGACGGCTGGCACAGAGGCGAAGCGTGCCGGGCCGATGAATTCCCTAGCCGACGGCATGTTGGGCGCTGCGTGCGGGTTCTCCCCGCGCACCACGGCGTCTAGCAGGCTATACATGCCCTGCCGCCCGGCGTCCTTACCCATGCCCGTGGGCGCGGCCACCATGATGTAGAGATTAAGCCCGGCCATGCGCCCCGGCGTCTGATAGGCGCGGCCCGCGATACCAGCGAACAAGCCAAGCCCCGCGCCCAATGCAACTTCTTCGATTGGATACGTCGCCTGATCGCGGATATAGTCCACGGCGGCACGCAGGGCGGAATTGGGCGGCAATAGGTTGGGCTTCGGGGTCATTTCGTGCCTGTTCTTAGGCAGGGCATAGGCAAGACAATGCGCCCCTGCACTTATCTATGTTTTTCAGATAACTACGACGATGAATGGCAGCCCATGCAGCTACCATACGTTCAAGCGCAATGCTGGCGTGCGTCAGTCAACGCGACCACAAGCGCTTTCATTTCGTCAACGGAAGCGCCGCGAACGCGGGCGGCAAGCATGGCGTTCACTTCGGACGCAGGCCATGCCGACGACTTTTCGCCAAGCTTGATCGGGCGGGGCCACAGCCCCTTCGCCATGGCCTCATAGAGCGTCGGGCGGGCCATGCCGGTGACGGCGCATACGTCCTTCGTGCGCAGAAGGGCGTTCGGGACAAGCTGTGCGGGGGTGAAGGCGGTGCCGGGCTTGCCGGTGTCGGTCGTCGGGGCGGTCATTGGTTCGGGTTCCTTGTCACATGTTCTGGCATGTCTGCCTGTCATGTGCCGAACCTGACAGCGTTTGCGGGCCATGTCCCAACCGACCGCAGGACAAAAAGCCTATACGTTTCCAGCTACTTACGTGCCTTCATCGGGTTCCTTCGATGCCATGCCACGAAGCTTCGCGCGCATTCGTTGCTTGTAGCGATTTCGCCGGTCTACGTCGGCTTCTGTCACTTCGTCCGACACCTTGCGACCGCTGCATTCTTCGTAAAATTCGTCAACGGCTTCGTCCAAAGTTGCGTGTTGGCCTGCGTCGAACGCGTAGCGGGCTTTGCGCAGAACCTTGCTTGTGTGCTTGCCCACACCGCGCGGGGCCTTGGGCGGGATAGGCACGCCCTGACGAATTGCGGATACGATGGGTTTGGGCTGGCCCTTTCTGCGGGGCATCACACGGCACCACGAAGCGGCACGACGTTTTCGGCGGGCTTTTCGCCTCGGCAGAACCCGGCGAATGCTTCCATCATGGCGCGGCGTTCTTCAACAAGGTCGTCGCGGCGGTAGCGTTGTTCAACTTCGTTGCCGACGTTGTGGGCAAGGGCCAGTTCGCTTTGGATATTGTCGTAGCCGCGCTTCGTCGCCCAATCCTTGAAGGTGCTGCGAAGGCCATGCGGCACGGCGGGGCGCGGCTGCGGTTCTTCGGCGGGGTCTTCCGGCTTGGTCAAGACGTTCGGATCAACCCAACCGCGACCGTCCTTCTTCGCCTTAGCTTGGTGCATCCTTTTGAGAACGGCGGATATGGTCATGTCCGACATGACGCCGCCACGCGGTGCAGGGAACACAAGCGCGTTGGGGTCTTGGTGTTCGGCGTCGAAGTTCGGCAACGCCTTCAACAGCGCCACGGCAGCTTCCGAAAGCGGCACGGCGTGAGACTTCTTCATCTTCATGCGGGCTGCGGGGATCGTCCAGACATTCGCCTTAAGGTCGATTTCGCCCCATGTCGCGCCGCGAACTTCGCCCGACCGCGACGCGCACAGCGTCGTGAATTCCAGCGCCCGCGCCGCCGTGCCTTCCCGCTTGCGAAGTGCTGCAAACCATGCGGGCAGTTCCGCTTGCTGTATGGCAGGATGGTTCGCCGCTTCGGCCTTGCGTTGGTTCTTGATCCAGATTTGAAGCACGGCGGTTGAAGCCGGGTTGTCGGTTTCGCGGCACCCTTCGTCAATCGACCACGCGAACACGCTTTCCATGCGCTGCCTGACCCGACGTGCTGTGTCGGTCTTCGTGGCCCAAATAGGCTTCAATACGTCCTTCACGTCGTCAATCGTAATCGTGCCCACAGGCTTCGCGCCTAGCTTCGGAACAACGTGAAGGTCCAAGCTGGACCGCCATTGCTTGCGGTGCTTGTCGCTGGACAGGTTCTTTTGAATGTAGTCGGTCTTCATGTATTCGCCCAAGGCGTCGGCAAAGGTTACGACTTTGGGTGCGTCGGGCTTATTCCGCGCGGCTTTGCGTTCTTCGACGGGGTTGCGGCCTTCGTCTACCATTTCCCGTATCTCGAAAGCCTTGCGCCGTGCTTGCTTCACGGTCAGGCCGCGCCGCTGCGGCATGTCGCCGGTTGGCGGTTCGACCCATTTGCCAATGCCGGTGCAGGACGTTTTGCCGTTCAACGTGAAGAACACTTCCCATGACTTCGACACACGTTCTTCGCCTGCCTTCGTCGTGTGTTTCGTGACCCGAAGCCAAAGCCCGTCGGCAAGGTCGTCGCGGATGCGCATGACCGTCTTGCCGGGTTCCGGCCCGGTAATCGCATTCACCTTCTTGTCGTCCAGCTTCGCCATGCTCAAATCCTCTGCCTAACCGTTGCCTAAGCAAAATGGCAGAAGCAGGCACCCTTTTCAAGACACAAGCAGACACAGGTTCCCGGCAAGTATCTGTTAACGTTTTATATTTCAGACGACGCCAGACGGTGACAGACTATATAATGGAAGCCCTACGGGCTGCCAAAAATCTCCCGAAGTTCACTGAAGTATTAAGATAGCTCCACGGCTTGTAGCAGTTGCTGCCGCATTTCCTCCCGCATGCAATCATGTGAGGCGCTCAGCAAAAAGCCGCAACCTTCGGGTCGCGGCTTTTTCAGGTGACTGAAGGGCCACCGCATCGCCCCCGCTGACATAGTGCTGCCCGGTTCATGGCAGATTGCGACCACGAAAAAGCCCCGGCAAAGCGCCGGGGCTTTCTCATTCCAGTCAAAATGAATCGTCAAGTTTCAGCCATTACGAAACAAGCGCTCGCCACGATGACGGGCAGGAGTATCCATGTGAGACGTTTGACCCCGCTGCTGATCCTGGGCTTTGGCTTTTTTGCATCGGCTTGCACAGTGCCCGTAGAAGTGAGTCGACAGGCACCGATTGCCTTGGTGACAGAGGCAGATGTCGCCGAAACCGTCAGCGCGTTTGAACAGCCGGCCGCACAGGTTCGAGCCGCTTCAGCTGTACGCCTCCAACCTCAGATTGCGCGACGCGGGCAAGTCAATGTGATCGGGAACGACAATGGCGGCGATCTCGTCGAATATGCGCAGATTGTTTCGCGTGCACGCATCGAGAATGCGCAGGTTGCATTCAGGGGCAGTTGTGCCTCGGCATGTACCCTGTATCTGTCTCTCAGTCCCTCTCAGACCTGCATAGCACGTGGTGCATCTTTCGTTTTTCACAGGGCATACGGGGCGAGGTCAGATGTGAACCAATGGGGGACCAACTATATGTTGACCCGCTATCCCACTTGGGTTCGGCAATGGATTGAAGCGCGTGGAGGGTTGTCCGACCGATTGCTGCGAATGGACTATTCCTATGCTTCGCGGCATCTCAGGCGATGTCAGATTGCATGACCCGAAAGCGACGGCTGAGCATACGCCTTTTAAGGCAATGCTGTCGGGCTGTGGCAACATATTCGAAAGACCATGAGTTGACGTCAGGACGCCCGAGAAGCCTGATTACGCTGAAGCCGCCGGTACCAGTCAATATGGCTCTTCGGGGATCTCTGCTATCGGGCCGCCCCCAAGCCGATCAACAAGAAACGATATGCATGGATCTTCTGGTCTGAGTTCTAGAAGCCGTTCAAGTTCTTGCTGCAGAAGCGAACGATCCTCGATCTCCGCATAGAAGTTGCAACGTTGATCAATGTCGCCGGCATCTTGAGCGTACGCTCCATCCGGAACTCCTACACGCGCTGTAATCGCCGCCAAAGCAGCTATCACACCCATTTTCGTACGCATAATACCCGTCCTTCTTCAAATACTATCTGGCAGCGACGGGATCACTCATGCCGCCAGCCGATAGCTGCCCGCCGGCCCCAGCGCCGATCGGGAAAAATGTAAACACAATTTCGCTAAAATTTGACATAAATTCAACACAATTGCCCCAGTAATGCCACTTTTCTTGGAAACAATCTGATTACACCCCATATAATGTGTGCAAGACTTTGCGAGCCGCCAGATATTGATTAACCTTCGTTAACTACGAAAGGCACCAGGGGGGTTTGCGGCTCTGGTAAATTGTGGCTCTGATGAAACCACTCCAGTCATGAAACGTCGCCGACCTGCTGTCCTCTCGCGTTGCGCGGGTGTCATGGGGCAGTCGGATAACAACAATGCGAAGCAGACTTCTGATCTGTCTGGAAAAGTATCTCGTTCCGAGCACAGCGATCGTAGTGCCGCCTCCAGACGATCCGCCAGCATGTATGGAAGACATTACATCGCTTGGTTCACAAGGCCGGGGGACAACTCCGCATCCCACTATGATCTGGCGCGCTCAACAGCACGATTTTCTTCGTTGCGCCTCTCTTGGAAAGCTTGTTATACGCCGCTAGTCTCGGCGTTCCAGAGACTGGACGAGACGAAATTATTGTGCCGCCTTAGCTCAGTTGGTTAGAGCGCTGGATTGTGGATCCAGAGGTCCCCCGTTCAAGCCGGGGAGGCGGTACCACTCCTCTTAGGGTCTAGTCTGCCAGATCGATCTCATGGGTCAATTCGCCCGTGGCAAGGTCGAACACCCGGATATGATCGTCGTCACTGACAAGAATCGCGGCGGTGCCGGTCTGACTGTAGCCGGTGATCGCCACGCCCTCGGGCATCGGAAAACTGTCGGGAAAGACCAGCGCCGGCGCGAGCGCGCCCGACATCCGGATGACAAGCAGCGCGACGATGGTTATGACCCCCCCAATCATCACCACCGTCAGCACGGTCACCAGATTGCGCAGCAGTTTCAGGTGGCCGGGAAGCGGCGGATCATTGTCATCCTGCGGAGTGTCATTCATGTCTCTGGCCCAGATCGTCACGGTCCTGATCGGCCCGGACCCGGCCCCGCGCCTTGATAAGGCACTGGCCCGCGATGTACCAGAGGTCGCAGCGCTGAGCCGCTCGCGGCTGGCGCGGCTGATCGCGGCGGGCGCGGTGACAGTAAACGGCGCCGTGGTGACGGATGGCACGGCGCGCGTGGCCGAGGGCGATCAGGTGGAGATCACCGTGGAAGCGGCGGTGGAAATACGCACCCGGGCGGAGGATATTCCGCTGGATATCCGCCATGAAGACGACGATCTTATTGTGATCAACAAGCCTGTCGGAATGGTCGTTCACCCCGCGCCGGGCACGCCGGGCGGCACGCTGGTCAATGCGCTCCTGCACCATTTCGGCGGCAAGCTGTCCGGTGTCGGCGGCGAAAAACGGCCCGGCATCGTGCACCGGATCGACAAGGATACCAGCGGCTTGCTGGTGGTCGCGAAATCGGACCGGGCGCATCATGGACTGGCCGAGCAGTTTGCCGATCACAGCGTGGAGCGGCTTTATCAGGCGCTTTGCCACGGCGTGCCCGATGCGGCCGATCCGCGGTTGCGCGGTATCCGCGGTGTCAGTTTCGAACCGGGGGGGACGTTGAAGATCACCACCCAGCTGGCTCGCCACAAGACCGACCGGCAACGTCAGGCGGTGCTGTTTCAGGGCGGCCGCCACGCGGTGACGCGGGTGCGCGTGACCGAAGCCTTCGGCGTGGCCGCCCTGGTGGAGTGCCGGCTTGAAACCGGCCGGACGCATCAGATTCGCGTGCATATGGCCCATGTGGGCCACGGGCTGATCGGCGATCAGGCCTATGGCGGGCGGCGCCGGATCGGCGCGAAAGCGGTGGGGGAAGCTCTTGCCGAAAAGTTGAACGGGTTCCCCCGACAGGCCCTGCATGCCGCAAGCCTTGGCTTCGTGCATCCCGTGAGCGGAGAAACCCTTCGTTTTCAGGTGCCTATGCCGCCAGATATGTCGGAACTGCTGGATGGCCTGCGCGGTGCATCCCTGTAACTTGTGCACAATTGCACGTTATATGCCCGTAACACCGATTGCTGTGCGCCGGCATAAGGGGTAATCTCGTCCCAAGCCAACTGGCACGACATCTTGACGTGCTGTCCAGCAATACCCACCTTAGTTAAAAGTTAACCGAATTTACATTATCTGGAGCCAAGCAGGGGGTCCGTGACATGAGTACATATGCAAATCTGCCCGCACCGTCGCCGGAACAGGGGCTGAACCGTTATCTTCAGGAAATCCGCAAGTTCCCGATGCTGGAGCCCGAAGAGGAATACATGCTCGCCAAACGGTGGGTGGATCATGAAGACACCGAAGCGGCCCACAAAATGGTGACCAGCCATCTCCGTCTGGCCGCGAAAATCGCCATGGGCTATCGCGGCTATGGTCTGCCCCAGGCCGAGGTCATCTCGGAGGCGAATGTGGGGCTGATGCAGGCGGTCAAAAAATTCGACCCCGAAAAGGGCTTTCGCCTCGCCACCTATGCGATGTGGTGGATCCGCGCTTCGATCCAGGAATATGTCCTGCGCTCATGGAGCATGGTGAAACTGGGCACGACGAGCGCGCAGAAGAAGCTGTTTTTCAACCTGCGCAAGGCCAAGGCCCGCATCGGTGCGCTGGAAGAGGGCGACATGCGGCCCGAAAACGTGGCCCGCATCGCCAATGATCTGGGCGTGACCGAGGATGAGGTGATCTCCATGAACCGGCGCCTGTCGGGCGGCGATGCCTCGCTGAACGCGGTCGTCGGCAGCGATGGCGAAGGCGCGACCCAATGGCAGGACTGGCTGGAAGACGATGATGCCGATCAGGCCGAGGATTATGCCGAAAAGGACGAGTTCCAGCACCGCATGGCGTTGATGGAGCAGGCGATGGAGGTTCTGAACGAGCGCGAGCGCGATATTCTGGAACAGCGCCGCCTGCAGGATCAGCCTGTGACGCTGGAGGACCTGTCCGGTGTCTATAATGTCAGCCGCGAACGCATTCGCCAGATCGAGGTGCGCGCGTTCGAGAAGCTGCAGAAGCGGATGCGCGAACTGGCCCGCGAAGACGGTCTGACAGCCGCCTGAGCCGGACTTCCAGGCCCCTGACCAAAAGGCCCCGCGGCGAATGCGGGGCCTTTTTTTGTGGCGAGTCCGCCGCCGCCATGCCGGGGCACAACCTGGACGCAAACCGGCCGTTTCCTGCCTGGCGGATCGAAGCCCGGCCCGCCAAAAAGGCGCGTTTCAGGGGCTTTTCGTGCGCAACCCGGCAAAAATCCGCTATGGATTGAACCCGGGCGCGGCCCGTGCCGACCCATGATACACGATCCGACTGGACAGGATGGCCCCCATGATCCGCCTTTTGCGCCTTGCATCAGCATTCGTCTGCCTCACCGCCCCGGCCCTGGCCCAGGATATCGCAGGCAGCGCCGATCACCCGCTGGTCGGCCGTTTCGACGGCAGCGTCATCCGTGCCTATGAGACCCGGGAATTCGATGAGGTGCATCTGGCGCGCGCGCCCGGCGAGGTCAGCACCGTCGAGGGGGCCGTCACGCGCCTGTCCTACGCCTATCCGGCGGAGACCTCCCTCGTGCAGGTGGTGCGGAATTTCGAACAGGCGCTGGAGGGGCGGGGGTTCGACATTCTGCTGAGCTGCGATCAGGCGGATTGCGGCCGCATCAGCTATGATGTGGAGCAGTTCGGCAACTCCCCTGCATGGGCGGATGCGTTCAACTACCGCTATGTGATGGCCACGCGGGACGGGCCCGAAGGTGCCGCCCATGTCAGCCTGTTCCTGTCGGTCAACAACGGCAATGTCCTGTCGGTCGTGACCGTGACCGAGGAAGAGGCGATGGCGTTCCGGATGATCGACGCCGCCGAAATACAGAGCGCAATCGGCGAAACCGGCCGCGTCGCTCTCTACGGCATCACATTCGACACCGATCAGGCCACGATCCGCGCTGAAAGCGCCCCGACCATTGCCGAGATGGCGGCGTTTCTGGCGGCAAATCCGGATCTGCAGGTGGTGATCGTGGGCCATACCGACAATCAGGGCACGATGGAGTACAATCTGGCCCTGTCGGCACGCCGGGCCGCCGCGGTGGCCGACGCACTGGCGCGGACTCACGGGATCGCGGCCGCCCGGATGGCCCATGCGGGTGCCGGGTTTCTGGCCCCGGTCGCGGTGAACACCACGGCGGAGGGGCGCGCCCTGAACCGCCGGGTGGAGATGATCGCGCGCTAGCCGCATCCCACGGCCCTTTCCAACACCACTCCCCAGCCGCCTGATTCGCGTCTGAGCGGCCTCGGGGTGGGCGCGGGGCTGTGCGATTGTCACGGCTCTGCGAGGGCAAGTCTCTGTTTTCGTGAGGGATGTTGCGGCGGCTCACGGGGCCGCGAGGGGGCGTGACGGGGTGGCGGATGGTG
>NZ_RCNT01000001.1 GCF_003688285.1 Rhodophyticola porphyridii | reverse complement strand
CAAATCGCCTGCCGGGCAATGAATGATCTGCGCTTCGCTGAAACGGCTTCTCTTCATCGTCTGTCTCCTCAGTTGGAGAACAGGCTAACCTCAAAGCGAGGACTTTTCAGGGGAGCAGGTCACACGAAACGAAAGCTTGCATCAAAAACAAGCTCTCAGCCCAAACCCGTTGTCCGGCTGAGACGTCGAGCTGAAAACCCGTTTGAAACGCCGGTTAGATGTCTGGTTGGAAGCCCGGTTGAAAATCCACCCAGCGACAGGAGGCGGAGAACAACTGCTCCAGCTCAGACTTCGTCGGCATTCTGCGGCGCCTAGGGTCGGATATGATCTCCTGCGACCCTGCATAGGGACATAAAACAGCAAGCTGCTGGGTGCCGAAATCTGGCAGACCTTCGATCGCGTATCGTGCCAACATAGCGTCACAAAGCACCACTGTTTCGGCCTTGACTTGTTGAAAGGCACTGATCTGTTCGATCTTGTAGGTGTCGAGCAACTCACAGATGGCCGGATGGAGGTTACCATCATAAGCAGTCTCATAGTCTGGCCAGTGGAAGATACCTACGGCACGTTTTTTGGATGCTGCGTGTGAAACAATATCTGCAATCGCATCAATGTTTTTCCCCGATTCCGAAAAATCCGCGATGAAGGCCAATTTGAATCTGGTTGGCTTGTATTGAGATGAAAGAATTGACTTTGGCGCGGGAAAGGCCCGCCCACGCGGCCTGTTGGGTTCCAGACACAGGTCGTCAAGCGCGGCGTTTTTTTGCCAACGCCTGTAAGATCTTTGATAGTCTTCTCTCACCCCGTGATACAATGTGGTCAAATGTGTAGAATTCTGCCGTGTTAAAGAGTCGGCCCGCACCAAGCTGAATGCCAAGGGCAAGTGTCCGCTGGTATATGTCAAAGAATCGTCGCCGTATTTTGTGCGAAACCTCCACAGGAACTCGTTGTCCGCCCCGACGCGAACAGTGTCCCACGGTCCGATGTCAGAGAGTAGATCTCTCCGGAACAGGAGCGACGACAAATTGTTGCTCATCAAGTGTTCGCTTGGCCGCCAAAAACCCAGTGCAAACAGGTCAGGTCGCACACGCATCCAGCGCGATACGACCCCAATGGCTTCTCTGCTGTTTTGAAGCTCCCTGACCTGCATTTCTATTTTTTGGGGGTGGGACCAGTCATCGGAATCGTGAACCGTCACGAATGTCCCGCGAGCGATCTCCATTCCAGCATTGCGGGCGACATAGGCGCCACCATTTCTCTTCTGTTTGACTAGCTCGACCCGTGGATCGGCATCTGCGATTGCCGCAACGATATCGCAGGTTGCATCCGTACTTGCGTCATCAACCACAATGATTTCAAGATTCTTCCAAGTCTGCGCCTGCATGCTTTCGATTGCCCTACTGATCGTATCAGCTCCGTTATAGACAGGCATAATGACGGAGATTTTTTCATAGGGGCCCTCAGACATTGGTGCCATAGGGGCATCACCGCCGACAATATTGAAAAAATTCAACGGTTCGTTGATCTGTTTTTTCTGGATCTCCGCAAGACCATTTGTTTGATAGACCTTGTTGATCCACGACAATCTTGCCGATTCAGCTTCCCGGTTCTCCTCCTCAGATGGCGCCAAGTAGGTATTGGCCATTTGGAAGAATAGGTTCGGATCGTCCGGGTAGTGCTCCAACTGGCCTGCAACCATAGCGCGGGCCTCTTCTCTCCTACCAAGCTCAATCAAACAGTTGGCTTCAGCCAGGATATAGCGCCGGTTTTCAGAGCCTTCAAAGGTACGCGCATCCCGAATCCTGGACAGCGCCACAGAAAATTCGCCACGATAGCTGAGCCAGCGCGCCAATGTCCATGCTGCAAAGGACCGGTCTGCATCCGAGTAAATGGAAGAATGCAACACGTTCTGCAGGTCATTTGACGCCTGAACTGGATAAGGCCCCCAAAGTTTTTTCTCCAATGATTTCAAAGGTAAAATCTTCGATTTTCTCACGGAAGAGTCACCGCGGGCGCGCCTCTCCGCTCTGCCAATCACTTTTACCAGAGTTTCGTCCGCCGTGGCACCCGATGCTCGCAAGCTGGATGACAGCATCCAAAACGGCATGATTCCATCATGTGGAAAAAATATTGGCTTTCTGAGATGGCCCAAGCCGTTTTTGCCCGTCCCAGCCGCAGCGTATTGTGCGCGAGCGCATTGAATAAGTGGCAGGTAGCGATCCCTGTCAAAGACTGCAATCTGCTCATAGGGCCATTTTTCCTTGCAATATTGCAACAACATCCAATGGATAGCGGCTGCAAGACTGCGGCCATCCTTCCCTCTATATTGCCAAAGGTTGTCACCGCAACGATCTGCCAAATTCGCCAGATTCATCCAGCCCTGAAGATTGAATGCACAATAGTGTTCTGTTTGCGTTCGCTTTAGCTCGTATCTCTGGCTGCCTTTTTCGCCAAACTGACCGGAAATGCGCTCACGGCTCCTGCGGAAAGTCGTAACAAGGGTCTCAATATCACCCAGGTACGCTGCAATTGCAGCAACCTGAAGATCATAATAAGTTCCATGATTGTTTTTGGCTCTGCACTCGTCTTTTCCTTGGTCGCTCTCCTGCAACCATGAAAGGTATTCGCGCATCCACTTGCCAAGCCCAATTGAATCTTTATCTGTAAACACACCGGAGCGTTCGATAAGGCGCACTGCATCAAGGAAAAAATAGAGATCCTTCATCTCTATTAATCCTCGCGGGCTTCCTTTGGTTTCGCCTTTGCTCGACTGCACCTGTGCATACTCCAGATGCGGATTCATCCGTGTTCGACTATCCAGGAACCAATGGCGGATCAGCCGTGCTGCATGGCGGGAGTACTCAAGATGACCACTGCTACTTCCGGCCAGCGCCAGGATAGTGGTGTCGTCAAAAAGGCGCTGAACGCTTGTCCGATCGTATCGCTTGCTTTCCGGCTCATAAAGTCGAGTTCCAGGCGCTCGCTCTCCGTCCCGGCGTATACCCGGGTATCCGCTTATCGTATTCGGGTTTGGCCACCAATAAGGTTCTGGATGAAAATAATCGTGTTTATCGCCACTCGGCGCCACCATCGTTTTATCCACCACCGAATATGGCCCGCGCTGTAGCGCCAGTTCAGCTTCTTGAAGCAATCGGGAAAACAGCTGCCCCTTCGCAGTATCTGATGGAGCTTGCTTCAAAGACAACAACAGCGCTTCATCATATACCTTCAAAGAAGTTGGATCGAACTTTGCGGCAAAGGCCCGACGGTCCAAATCGTCGATCAAACTGATAATGGCATTTGACCGCGCATTTCCTCGCAAGACGGTGACCTGTTCCGAAGACTGCTCGAGTTCGTTGCGCCCGGAATTTAGCCGCGCGACCCAACCGGCCCTCCCAAAATCTCCAGCTTCCCGCGCGCGCTGCGGTCGCGGCAAGTCCCAGATGTCGTCGCGCCAGGCATCCCATGCACCTGGAATACCCAGCCGCCAAAACAACTCTGCCTTGGGGCGTCTGCCATAATGAAAGTTCTCATCGAACTCTTCACTTGCATCTTTCCTGAAAAGCAGCTGGGGTTCGTCTTCGGCATCCGGCTTATAGCCTCGCTTCAGGAGATCCGCATTATCGCGGGTACGCGACATCGACACGACGAAGTACTTCAGATATGGCTCTTTGGTCACTCCACGTACCAAATCAGACCATGCAGACCTGGTCAGAAAGCAATTTCCATCCCAAGGAAGGATCCATTTGGCCCGGTCACGTCCGTCCCGCAACGCCGCGTTCCGCGCTCCGTTGTTATTCATGACATATCTATTCTTGTGCCGCCTGGAGTGGGTTTCCGCACGCAGCTGATCATAGTCGTACATGTCCGAATACCGACCGTCGAGAAAGAAGGTCGGTTGCGGGAAACTCTCTAAATCCCATTCCACGTTTCGATATTCATCAAGGTCGAACGGAATATGAATGAATGGCTGTTTATGCTTTTCCAAAAGCGCGATCACGGCCTGTTCCTGGTCGGCGTCGACGATCCGGTTCACCACCCAACGCTTTTCGCAGTGCTTGAGGTTTGGCTCGTTCTCGAGAATAAAGTGCAGGTTTTTGAGTGTCTGCCCTTCCTCGTGCCGGGGTGGCAGATC
Source organism: Rhodophyticola porphyridii (assembly GCF_003688285.1). Lineage (GTDB taxonomy): Bacteria > Pseudomonadota > Alphaproteobacteria > Rhodobacterales > Rhodobacteraceae > Rhodophyticola > Rhodophyticola porphyridii. Next base: position 891,437 of record NZ_RCNT01000001.1, on the reverse strand, counting down.
GTTCCCCAATATTCGATACAATACAAAGGTATCCGCTTCATGATCCAATCGCTTGGTAATGAACTCCGCCTTAAGGGCGGCTCTGTCCGTGACTGCAGGGGCGGCCGGTATGATTGGATCACTTCTTGGATCGAATATATGTTTCGGGTCCATGCCGGACCGGAAATAACTCTCATAATCTTCAAGCCGGGAACGAAGAAACCCCGGTTTTCCCAGATCGATCAGGTAGGCGGGCTTCCATTTTTTCCATACAGTATGAAAGCGCATATTGAAGAGCGGGGACTCGGCATCGGCAAAATAGACCTGTTCAGGGAAATACTCGAAAAGCATGCCGGATCGGCGAAGCATCGTGTGCTGCGTCGAATCCGTCAGGAGTAGCGGCACAAGCTCTTCCTTGTTTCGCTGCTGCCGTTTGACATGTTTCAGAGCAGAGCGAAGTCTCTCTTCACCTAGCCCGAAGACCGCAACGGCGAAAACGCTGGCTCTTCGGTCCCCCTGTTTTGCTTGCAGCCCAGGTCCAGGTCTCAACCCAATCTGTGGTTTGGCCTCTACTGGCCAAGCTGAGAGCTGTTCGTCCGTCAGATCGAGGCCATATCCGGGTTGGACCTGAGGGGTTCGAGCTGTCTCCCACATGACCTGCTGAACTCCGTCGTGAACCGAAATCCGCACCTTAGGCCGACCAGTCATGGGGGAATTGACTTTACTGGCTTTGCTCATCTTCTGCCAATCATGTCCATTATTGCCTCGGCTGCAGCTTCTGCGCCGTTACCTCTGGAGAGCCGTTTGCACTGTTTGCGCATGAAGGAACGGGTCTTCTCGTTCAGCAATGCCTCGCAAAGTGCGGGCAGGTGAAACAGTTGGTCTTCCGGCAGGTCGAAAGATGCCCCCTCGTCCTGCGCATACTCTGCGCGTATGCCTTGCTGATCCATTGCCGGGTGACGGTTTGCAACGAAGATCGTTGGCAGACCTGCCGCCATCACTTCATGGAACACGTTGTAGCCAGCCGCAGAAATCGAAAAATCGAACGCCTTGAAAAATCTGCTGAGCGGGAAGCCGCGTATGACCCGTGTCGCTGGCAGATCTTGAAAACCCACCGGGCTGTTTTCCCACTCGGCAAGGACAATCTGAAGGTTCGGAAACCGCTGTAATTGCTCGATAATCTCTTCCGCCAGGCTCGGCAGATCACGGTTGGCGCCCGCACCGAGCTGAACGAGTACCGATGGAGCGTCAGACGACAGACCAAGCGCTTCGATCGCGGCCTTTCGCGGCAGAATTTCCTTTGAGTCAAGCAGCGTTATCGGATCCACGACCAACGCTTCGTGCTGGCGCGCCGCAGTCGGGCCGTGGTCCCACTCACCAGCGACCTCGCCAGGCTCGATAATCAGGTCCATGAACCGAGCATTCTCCAGATAGGGAGATGGAGTAGGCCCGATCATACCCCGACGCACCCACACCAAGCCGCACCGCCCCCGCGAGAGCACGGCATTCACAAGGCCTGGTGTCGGGTTGTTGCCGTCGAAAACGACAGATCTTGGCTCGTATCGGTCGAGCAATTCGCCCAACTCAGCGCAAAACCAGGCGTCCCAGTGAGCTTGGATTGTTTTGGTATCACCTTGCGAAGGTAGGTACTCGGCCAGATAACCAAAAGATTCGATGATGGGCGCGGCCTGCGCCAGCGTCGCGAAAATGGGTTCGGCCCGATCGTCAAGGCGCCGCGCGATGGCAAGCAGCCGCGCAACGTGGCCCAGGCCAATACCATTTGACGGGACGAACAACACCCGTTCAGGCCCCGTTTTCGAGATCCGGCGCCGTTTGCGTGGCTTCGTTTCCTTGAGAAGATCCAGGATCGTTTCGCGTCGTGAGGCCTCGGGGAACTGGATCTTGCTATGGAAAACTGCAAGCTCGCGGGCAGTATCGAAAGCAGTCTTGTCAGCTTCAAGATCTGCAATTCGAGAAGGCGCGTCGCAGGCGTCGGCATAGATGGCCCCTGGTCCGAAATGAGATTCGAGATGTTTTGGCAGAACGACAAGCTTGCCAGAGGCCATAGCCGTTGCGATTGCGGTCTCGGGCATAGCGGGAACCGAAACGCCCGGAAAGTACATGAAGACATCCAACATCTCCAAAAAGCGTTCGACCGTGATTTCTCTGGGGTCGAACACGGTCAAACCTGAGGTCCCGGAAAGTTTCTTCCAGAGTTGTTTTGGAGGCGTCCCGATAACGCGGAAATCACGGCCCGCCCCGATCGGGTAAATGGCCTGGATCTCTTCTTTTGAGTTCGGCCATTGGATGGGCCCTGGGTCACTGACCCTGCCGCAGACCGTCGGTCTGGCGACATCGCAACGCTTCGGTATGGAAAATAGCTCCTGTCCGACCGGTCGCCAGTCCTCTTCCAACAGGGGAACAGGTGTGTTCAGCTCAGCCAATGCCGCCCGCACCCATCGGTTGGTGGGCGCCCAGGCAACCGGGCCAATCTGTAAGCCCAGCCACAGGCCCATCTGGGAAAGAACCGGCTTCCTTTCGTGCACGAACACAACCTGATCGGCGCAGACACTCCGCAGGTCTTGAATTGGCGCCGCAAGGGTGGCCGGTGAATGGACGATGGCCAGTTTCGCACGTGCGGATGGTTTGGCCGGAAGGACGTCAACCAGACCTTCTCTGACGCAGATCTGTATGTCGGGGGAAACGACTGAGTGGGTTGGTTGGACCTGCAATTGGATCACGCCAACATGACAGCCCATGCCGGCATAAGTCCGAATTTCCTGCGCAACGCGCAGCCCGGCATCACCTCTGCGCGTGCAGTCGGCAAGCATAAGGATATCGTAGGTATCAGTTTGACGTTTCGAACCCATGATCCCCAAGCAATCCCTGTCCCCAGACAAAGACTATCCGGATTCTTTCTTATATGGCAAGGCTTTGACCTTCTCTGACCTGATCTTTCTAGACTGTTTCTGTTGGTCTGAATGACATATTTCCCACTTTCTTCACTCCTCGAAACTCCCTGGTGACGCCTGTGGCAGGTCTGCGCGAAACGGCTTGCCCGTCCGAACAGATTGGCATGCATAACCCAAGGCCAAGCCAGGACTGATCAATAGCTGTAATGACAGACTGATTTCGGCTCTAAGGTCTTTAGGCCTTCAAAAAGTACCCTCGGCTTGTTGAGGTCGGAGCGGCATTTGTGGCAATGTGAGACGCTCATCTTACCTGCGACCAGAGCGAGAAAGTATATAACGTGCCTGGCTCTTCAAAAAACCTAGATCCGGGGCCTTTTCTGGAAAAATGGGGTCTCACGTTGGTGGGAACCCGACCTGCCAGAAGTCAGGCACAAATCTTTGAGGTCACGCTGGAAGACGAAGTGCCCGCGATATTAAAGGTCTATCGTCTTTTGTCGCTGGGATCCGAGGCAGAAGCTCCGAAATTCCTTTCGTTGATGAACGGGGCAGCATGTGTGCGGCTGTTACGCGAATGTCCTGGCGCCCTGCTGCTTGAGCGCCTCGAAGGAAACATGTTGCAGAGTGTTGTTTCGCGCGGCGATGACGAAACCGCGACCGAGATCATCATCGACATTGCAGAAGCAATCCGCAAAAAACGGTTCGGGTTCAAACCGGCAAGAAATCTCGAGCTGCGCTTCGACACCCTCCTAAAAACAGACCGGAACGCGCATCCCGCGTTGAATACAGCTACTTTTCAAAAAGCCATTGACGTGGCGCGCATGTCACTTGACCGTGATAGCCGTGCTGAAAGGGGGCTTCTTCATGGCGATCTTCATCACACCAACATTGTCGAAGGGAAACGTGAATGGTGTGCAATCGATCCAATGACACTTTATGGGGAGGCCGAAGCCGAGTATGGGCAGGCATTTTGCAATCCCAGCCACGAGGTTGAGATTGTCAACAACCCGGAGCGTGCGATCAGAATAGCGAACCAGATCAACGCGCGAACGGCCCTAAGCCAGGAGCGGCTTATCGCATGGGGTGTCGTGATGGCAGCCCACTCGCTTGTAAAGGAGGTCAACAGACTGCCATTTGAACAGCGGGAGCTTAATCGCACCGCGGCGCGGCTTGAGGCAATTGTTGCAGCATATGGCGCTGTCTCATAGCTCCAGCCAATCAGAGATGCTTTGCACCTGCATCGAGTGGGCTCGTCGGCGCGAGAGATTGTGACGTCTTGCCGGTTCCGTTCGAACCTTCGAAACCAAACTGGGAGTGCGACCTCGGCGCCATCTTCCTGGCTCCCCACTCAAGAGAAAAGCCTCTTACCGGCCATTGCAAATGTAATCTGGCCCCTTACACCATCGCCGCACAGGGCATTCAAGGATCGGGAAACCGCCCGAATGCGACCAAGCCGATCAACTCTGCCCGAGACGAAATTCCGAGTTTTGTGAGCGCACGGCTCTTGTAGGTTTCAACGGTCTTGGGGTTGATCTTCATGCGCCCCGCGGTCTCCTTCAGCGTATAGCCTTGGCCGAGGCTATACACAGCCCGCCGTTCCTGGCGGCTTAATATCACCCTGCGAGTCCGCTTTTTGCTGTCCATGGGCACCTTGCCTGCCGTGCGGCCGTGGAAAACATCCTCGACATATTGGCAAAGTGCGGGCACCCCTTCTGCACGCTGGACGACCCCGGCGACACCGATGCGGGTTCTTGCCAACGCCAATCTGGCCGTATCCAGGGAAGAGAAGAACACGCAGGACAGTTTGGGAGAGTCCAAAACCCATTCACCATCCACAACCGGATCATCAAGAATGATCGGGTCGAAAATCACCAGGTCAAAGTCACCGTCACCAATGCTCTCGCGCGCTTGGTTCAGTCTCTCGACTGAACAGACCTCGCCAACTCCGCCTATGCGGCTAAGATGCGTTGTGATCTCGCACGCCAGTGCCGGTTCGCTCTCCACCACAAGAACTCTTCGATCGGACGCCCTGGAATTTTCCATTGAGTCCAATAGTATATGGCCGTCCATGTAATCCTTCCCGAAGAAAAATCTGAAAAACAGGATCGGCGAACCTACGGGCAACCGACGGAAATCGTACTACAAACTGGGCCTTTCGGTCAAAAACCGCCGATCAGCGCACACGTTGGTGTTCTTCGTGTATTTTGCCCAACTTCTGCCTTCTTAATACCACAAATTAACGATTCGTTAAGGTTAATGGGAATATCTTCCCTGCCCTTGAGTTGGAAACATACTGTTTTTTGTCGTCTCTTATCAAAGCCTTCGCCGAGAGCCGTCGCGAGCTTCTAACGAGACTGGCAGTAATTACTGGGCTAAAGACTGATTCGCGCCGCGAGTTATCAACACCTCAAACATGTCAACCTGTACAAAAAGCTTGTAAGGATTCGACTGACAGGAATTTCCTGACTGTTCGGTCAAATCACTTGATGGTGTCATCCACCCTGTGCTGGGAAGCCATGTCTCTTGGGTGATATTTCCTGAACTATTGAAACTGAAAATTCTTGTGCTTTCTGACTTTTTGCAAGTGTAACGACAGGGTCAAGTTTCAAGGAAACCGACCAAGTGAACCCAGGCAACCCAGGCGTGCAGGCTTCTTGAGGCTGCGCTTTGAGCGGGCTTTTTGCCCACTGGTTCACCAAAGCCTTGTTCAGGCTGAGAGAGTAGACACAATGAAAAAGTATCTAACGACAACCGCGGTCTCGCTCGCGCTGGCGGCTTCGCCCGCGCTCGCAGATGACACTGACATCGATCAGATCCTGCATGGTGTGCAAGTTGCACTGAATGCGATCTACGCCGGCGACGGTGGTGACGATATCACCCAGGCAGCGACCAATGCCGGTAACATCATTGCACGAGGGGCAGACTCGCTCGACGACATCTACCAAGCTGCAGTCGGTGTCGATCAAATGGCGACCAACTACGTCAACTCGACCGATGGTTTCTACGACCCTGCAGGTCCGTTTGACGGGTTCGAGGACGTGACCCAAACAGCCACCAACGTGCTGAACAGCCTTAGCATGGAGGCTGGTGCCACAGTAGAAACCATCACGCAGCGTACGATCTATTCCGGTCAGGCTGCCGACAACTCCGTGTTCTTCGACGGCGACTCCGTCGGCATCGACCAATCGGCCCTGAACGCGGCAAACTTGGTCAATGCGCCTGCCACCGACCTGACCGAAAACGTCAGGCAGGTGATGCGTTACAGCGATCAAACTGCTACGAACTCTGCCATCGGCGACGACTATTTTGATGATCTCACGGATGTTGTTCAGTCGGCACTGAACGTTGCCAACTCTGTGTCCGGCGCAAATCTTGATGATGTCACTCAGAGAATGGCGCACAGCTCACAGCGCGCGACAAACACGATCGTAAGCCAAGACGATCTGCGGGCGACAAGAGCGCGCAATCCCAATCTTCAGGATGCCGTCAATGCGGCGAACCTGATCAATTTCCTGGAAGATGCCCAATCTCTGAAGCAGGTGTCTGTGTCATCCGAGCAGATTGCCTACAACATGGTTCTTGGCCCGGATATCTATCCCGGCAACCCCAATTTCGGCGATGTCGTCGAGAATCTGGACCAGACAGCCACCAACGTTACCAACTCTGTCTCGGTGCCTGAGACAGCCGATCTTGGAGATGGTGACATCGAGACGCTTGTTCAGCGCAGCCGGGATCTGGTGCAGCGCGCGGGCAACCTGATCGACATGGGTGACTCGATCGATGATGTCACACAAACCGCAACGAATGCGGCAAACATCGCCCAGTTCGATGATATCGAAGGTTCTGTCGATCAGCGGTGGGCTCAGTCTTACCAGACTGCGACCAACGTCGTTGCTTTCGGGCTGGGTGATGCAGGTATCTATGACCTGACCCAGACTGCGACCAACGTCGTCAACTCGCTCTCGGGCGACGATATCAAGCAGGACGGCACCGATGTGGTGGTCAGCCAGGTTGTTGACATGTCTGGCCTCTCGGGTCAGTTGGCTGGCAACTTCGTGTCCTTTGGAAGCGAAGATGGTGAAGGTCTGGTCGATGTCGCACAGTCCGCGACCAACGCCGCCAACATGATCTCGCTCAACGAACTGCAGGGTGTGACGGTTCAGAATGCTTACTTCCAGCAAGTCGCCGGAAACGTAGCGGTTCCGAACCTTGCGAGCTTCTTCATGACGGGAAGCGGTGACATTCTGGATCTCGATCAGAGCGCAGTTAACGCTGTGAACGTCATCAGCGCAGACGAGTTGCCGGATATCCAGGGCGCAACGGACATTTCTCAGTTCGGCTCCGGTTTCCAGTTGGCAACCAATATTGCGGCGACGACCGCATCCGTCTCGGGTGTGACGCAAGCCGCAACCAACGTGGCCAACTCGATCGGTATGCCCTCGGCGGGCAGCGGCAACTGATCCAATACAGCTTTTGCCGGAGCGGCGGTGTCCCCGCCGCTCCGGCTTCGGTTTCTGAATTTTCCAAGAAGATGAGCAATTATTGCAATGTCCCGTCATGCTGGCTTAGTTTTCGCCGTATCAGCCCTCGTCGCTGCCGCTGCCGCACATGCTGAAGAGCGAACCGGCGTGGTTGTCGATCAGCATTTCGACGCAAGCCAGATAGGCCTCAATACGCTTGATCTCGCAAACCTGCCCGGACAGACAGACAGCCTCTTGTCGAGACCGGGGATCGGCGCATCAATTACCCAAAATAACACCCAGCTTATCACGAACGCGGCCAACATCCTGATCTCTCAGACCACCGTGGTCGAAAGCGCCGAGCAAATCGGCGCCGGCCAGCAATTGGCCGGAAACACTCTGACAGGTGGAGAGTTCAGTGTTCTGAGCGGATCTCTGCAACAGACTGGTGAAAACCTCACCAACGTGATCATCGCCGAGCGCGTGGACAGTATGGCTCAGCAGTTTGGTCCCGGCGGCACCCAGGCGGTCGAAAACCTGGCCAGCCTGGGTTTCGCCAACGGCTCCTTGATGCAGACGGGTCGGAACACCGCAAACATCGTGGTGGCAGAAATCTCGATCGGCGCCGGTTCTCAGGTCTTTCCGTTCGACTCCATTCAATCCATAGACAATTTTGTCCGTCTGAGCGGCCAACCCGGCAATGCACTGCCCTTCGACCAGGCCTTCGACATTCCCGATCAGTTCGTGAACATCGCAAATGGCGTGGGGCCGGCGACTGCGGGTACGCGTGGTGTAATCGTCCAGGAAGGGACAAACCTCGGTAACATTCTCATCTCAGACGAGGTTCATGATGTGGTTCGGGTGTTCAATGGCGAGCAAATCATATTGAACAACATCCTGGTGGAGGAAATGGCCGCCTTACCACAAAACGTCACTCAATCGGGTATCAACATCGCGAACTTCGTATCCGCAATCGAAGTATCCGGTCTGGTACAGTTCTCCGAAGGCGTACAGTCCGTCGAAAACGACGTAACCGATGCTTCCCTGGCCTCATTGACGGCCCAGATATCTGAATACAACCATGTTGCTGAGAACTACGCGAATGTTCTCTACATCAGAAATGGGGAGGGTGGCGGCACGGCCTCGATACTCCCTGTGACCGCGTCGCAAGGCAATACCATCCCCCAGTCAAGCGAAAGCGGCAACGGCCGGCAAGTTCAGGTCGGGAATGCCGCTGCCGTAGAACGCTGAGCGTTCAGAGCTCTCACTCTTCGATCCGATGTTATCGCAGGCTCGAACACGTCTCGTCTGAACACCAGGGGCCCGCATTGATCAACGGTGCAGATGGCCAGGCTTCCGGCTTTGAATTCTCATAGATCACCGCCTGCTCCCCATATCGCAACGCCGCTCTGCGCAAACGTTCAGAACAGATGGAAGCCGCTTGAGCGCGGACGAGGGTGTAAACCAAACGGTCTGTCTGCGCATCGCTGCCCGAGGGCGTTTCCTGTCCCAGATTTCGGAAGTATTCCGCGATCTGTTCTGAACCCTGGATTGGGGAACCTGGCAGCACCTCTTCACAGGAAAAAGCCAACAGACGATATTCGACCATCGCCGTTAGAAAAGGCGTGGGGTCGAAGACGGGCGAGGGATTTGCCTCTCCGGTCGACTGCTGAGCATGAATTGGCTGCGCAACCGAAAAAATCAGCGCTGCGGCCAACGCTGCTATGCCGCCGCAACTACTCGACACGGGCCAATGTCGCCCGCAACTCGTCTGCGGCCTCTGTCCCGGAACCGAAATTGCGGGGCAGGAGCGCATCACAACTGCCACCATGGTTAACGATCTCGCTGACGATATCGTAAGCAGCCTCCGCCATCAGCCAGCGTATTCCGGCGTGCAGCCCTTCGATGTTTTCGCGTCCGAGATTCAAGTCAAAAAGTTCGTCGTCAAAAAACCGAAAAATCGAACCGTAGACTTCACGGCCGACAGCCTGCTTGGCGTAGCTCTCACTCATGACGATTTCAGTCGAGACAGTATCTGTCACCCTGAGATCGGCACCGACTGTCAACGCGAAGGCCCGGCGCCCCGCACCGAGCCCGAAAAACCCGATCTCTGCTCCTTCGGAGTAAGTGTTGAAATCAAGCTGAGTTATCGAGCCGTCGATTACATAGCGGGAACCACGAAACGCACCACGGCGGATCGGCCGGTAAGGAATCGTCTCACCTTCGATCTGGGTAAGCCCCCCATCGCCAAGGATCTGCTCCCTGGACAGCGCTATCTCGAACTCTGAGACAGCAGTGTTGATTCTATTGACCTGATCTACGCCTGCACGTTCCAATGCCGTCACCAGCATCGACGCGGCATCGCGCGGGATGTAGGGCCCAACCTCATCTACGCTGACCCTCTGGGTGACATCCGAGATAACATGAACGGCAAAAACAACGTTGCTGCGCCGCACCTCCGGTGTTTGCGATAAGCACTGCAATGCAGCATCGGCTGGAGTCAGGTTCGCGACCGGGAGCGGTCCGAAATATTGCGCTCGGGGCTCACTCAGCTCTTCAGGTAGCGTCCCGCACCCAGTCACGAGACCAAGTGCTAATATACCAAAAATTGATTTCATCTTAAGGGGTTGCCATCAAAGTAGCTGCGGCGCCGGATATCACAGCACTGGGCGAAGCCCCATTTGTTTGGTTGTCATTGCCATCCACTTCAACGATCGACTGGTCACCTGAGTTGTCTTGCATCAGGTCGATCGTGTTGTTTCCGTTCCCATTGATTGTGATGGTGGTTTGGTTACCTGTCTGGCCCACGCCCTGACCACCGAGGGCTGAGCCGCTGCCTCTGAACTGAAGGCGCACCTGCTCTTGCAGGATGAGCGTTTGACGCTCAGCCGAACTTCGAAATTGAAAACCTTGTGCTTCTCCAAAACCATTCGCGTGGCTGGATGCGGCCGTTGAAACAACGACCGCCATAGCTATTGTGACTGCCCTCATATTTCCTTACCCTTTTTCTTAAGGGTATGGTTTACGTCCTTACCCCTTTTTTTCTTACGGGCATGATCTGCTTGCAGAAAGAGAGGTGCAAGCAAAAAGTTAACAGCAGATATGAGCCGTTGCCATCCTGCAATAATCAGCAAACTGTCGTGTGAAAGCAGTTTTTTCTGGTTGTGGACGGTATGACCGCATCGGATTTCCAGGGGTGTCGCAGCCATTAAGATGTCCCTGTTCAGACAGTATCCAAAATGCGCGAAATCGATCATGCCACTGGGTGCCACTGTCACACACAACCGGCAGATCCCGTTACTGGGACAGGAGGCATTGACCTGACAGATTTCTGGCTGGGTCAAGCCATGATCAGGGCCATCTAGATGTCATACCCGATCTGACCCCTTCTGATGATCTGCCTGCGGTCAGACCTGTTCGGTTACGCGTGTATGCGGTTCATATGGGTCCGGCATCGCGAAGACCTCAAAAGCGTTCAAGGCGACTTCGACAGGTCAGATTGTCATTTTTTTTGAACTTAACGGCCTTCACGCAGGGCGTTACTTCCCTCCGGAACAGCTTTGCGCGCCCGGCTCGCTCTCTTCCTCCCGTCACCAAAGATCTTGCGGTTCCCCGAATTGTGCTGCCCGTTACTACGGCCGGGCGGATGGTATCGCTGCGACGCAATACCCAACCGACCATGACCGCAACATGTCAGCGACTGGATATAGTCTCGTCTGCATGAGGCGCAGCTTTGCCACATCTGGCATCTGGTATCCCGAAGTCAGCGGGCTCAATCTGCTTTCCGGCGCGCAGCCGCGCCAGGTCCGCCCTGTGCGTGTGCGGGTGATCGGCAATGGCAGCTATATCTGTTCTCCCGCCGGGTTCGGCCACCGGTCGCGCTGCTACAGCAACTAGGCTGTTTTCGAATAGCGTCCCTCAGCGCCGGGCGCATTTCCCCGCGCGCCCCGACACGCTTGCCCCCTGCCGGTCACGGGGTCAGCCCGATCGACCAGTGCTGTTCCACCAGATCCACGCCGAAAGCGTGGACCGGCACCGCGCTTTCAAGGGCAAAACCGTTCTTTTTGTAAAGCGCGCAGGCCGCGCGATGGCTTTCATGGGTCCACAGAACCAGCCGGTCGTATCCGCGCGCACGTGCGTAGCTCATGCATGTATCAAGCAGATGCTGGCCCAGCCCCCTGCCTCGTGCCTCCGGCAGAAGCAGGAACAGGCGCAGCTTGGCCAGCCGCGGCTCCGGGCCCTTCACGCAGAAGATCGACCCGATGCGTTTCCCGTTCGACCATGCGATCCATCCCCGCTCACAGGACCGGTCCCGGGTGCGGATGAAATCGGCAAGGATCTCGGCCACCAGGGCCTCGAACTCGGCGTCGAACCCGGCCTCGCGGGCATAAAGCGTGCCGTGCTGTTCGATCAGCCAGCCCGCATCGCCGATCGCCAGATCGCGCAGCTCGATCTGCGGCGCGGCGGTCTTCGGCTCCGACAGGGCGGCATCGACCGCCTCCATCCGCGCCACCAGCGCCGCGATATCCGGCTCGGCCCGGCCCTCGATCCACTCCGCGATCTGCGCCCGCGAAAGGGCCGTCAACTCCGCGGCGCGGATCAGCCCCTCCCGCGTCAGCCCGAGAATCTGCGCCCGCCGGTCGCGGGGATGCCGGGTCTTTTCCACGAGCCCCGATTTCTGCAACCGGCCGAGCATCCGGCTGAGATAACCCTCGTTCAGGCCCAGATGCTGTGCCAGCGCCCCGGCCGTCCAGCCGAAGCCATCGGCCAGTTCGAAGATCACCCGGGCCTCGGCAAGGCTCAGGCCCGCCTCCAGATATCCCTGGCGCAGCAGGCCCAGACGCCGCGTATGAGCCCGGTTGAAGGCCCTGATCCGGTCTATCGCATCCATGCAATCACCCCTCAATTCTTGCCTTAGGCAAGTAATTGCCCCTTGTCTCGCAAATCGCAAGGGGCTACCTGCATCGCCGCACCCAAGGCGCGGAGACCTGCCCGATGAGCATCAACAAAGAAAGCGACCTGGCCGCAAACCTGCAGATCGGCCCCACCACGCTTGGCATGGTCCGTATATATATCGAAGGCGATGGCGTGGACCTGCCGCTCGACTTCGATCCGGACGAGGCGCTGGAAATCGCCGACGAGCTGCGCGCCGCCGCCGAGGCGGCCCGGAAAATGGCAAAATAGGCGCAGGTGCCACCGGCGGAATTGATATACCATTGTTATAGGCCGATCCGGGTCAAGGTGCCGGTTCCCTCCCGCGCCCCGCAATGGATCATGCGCTGACTTTGCGGCGTTCACCCTCACCGCCACACCCGCGCCCCCCGCCCGCGATGTCATCCGCCAATCGGGTCAGACAGACTGACGCGGGCATCCTGCGGAATCCCATGTGCGAAACGCTTGTGCAGTGGCGCACGCCATCACGCGGACCTTGGGTCGGCCATGGTGCTCGCACGGCGGGATCCGTCGCCCAGGCCGATCTCAGATAATCGCCTCCGGATCGCGAAGGCCCTGCAAACGCAGGGCCGCATGACGGGCGAACCGCTGGGTCAGCGCCCGGCGTCTTGCCCCTGCCAGCCTGCTCTCCGGCCCGAACCGCAGGATCTCCGCGTCATAGGCATCGGCGATGATCAATCCCGTCCCGTCCGGAAGAAGATCCGTCGGGAATGCTTCGTCGACGGCCCAGAAATACCTGTCGGCCCAATCGAGATACCCCTCCCATTTCGCGTCGGAGTTGAAATCCGCGCGGGAGGATTTGCACTCCACCACCCATATTTCACCCTTTGGCCCCAAGGCCATGACATCCACCCGTTTGCCTCGCTCGGGCGAGAATTCCTCAAGCACGGCAAAGCCATGGGTTCGCAGATGACGGCACACGCCGCGGGCCAGCAACTGACCGGGGCGAGGCATTGAAGGGGAGAGATCATCCGGCATGCCGGAAGCATGAACAATAGGTGAACAAAAATCAAGCGCGGTCGGAACGGGTACGAAACCGAAGGTGGGCGCGATCCGACGTTTCAGATCCACCCAAGCAAATTGCGCCCTTGCTCATGGAGGGTGGACCGCCTATCTGCCACAACAGGCGGGTACTGCCTTTCTTGTCACATGGGGCACGATTCCGGTGGCCTTACACATCTCCGAGGGAGCTGGCTCTGTCCGGACCCTGGTCCGGTTACCTGGCGCCCACCTGTACTAACAGGTCCTCGGGAATGAAAACCCCGACGGTTTGCGTGGTCCCGCCGCATCAATCCGAAATCAGCGGAATCTCCGCTCGGCGCCGCCGCGCCGCTGGATCAGACCGATGCACGCAACGCGCGCGGTCGGATCATACCCGTGGCGTCGACCCGAACCCGTTTTACTGAAATGTCGAGATGTGGGGTGGACCGAACGCAATCGCAAAGCCTTCTCGAACACGCCCGAGCGGAGAGGCGCCCCGCCGCGCAAATAGCCCGCCCGGATCAGCCGTTGGGATCGTTTTGCGGCGTACTTGTCCAGTCATGCATATCGGTGATGTCCGTGCCAAGCTGGGTGTTGAGACTGTTCGTGGGTTCCTGAACCCCTGCCACAACCACTGCGACAACAGCGATTCCAAGCCCGACAAGGGCGGCGGTCAGCACGACCCAGTCGACCGTAACGGCGCCGCTTTCGGACTCCATGAAGGCTTTGACAAAAGACACGATAATGTCCTCATTCCTTGTTTGCGCACCCCGTTAACCATCTTGCTAGATCTGGATTAGGCCAAATCTGTGGCCTTTCTGAGGTGGTTTTGCATTTTGCTCGGGACGCGCACCCCGCTGGACTTCGCCCCTGGCCGCCCCAATACTCCGGAACATGAGTCTGCCTCCCGGTTTCCTTGACGAATTGCGCACCCGCATTTCCCTGACGCAGGTCGTCGGGCGCAAGGTGACGTGGGATACCCGCAAATCGAACCAGGCCAAGGGGGACATGTGGGCGCCCTGCCCGTTCCATCAGGAGAAGACCGCCAGCTTCCATGTGGATGACCGCAAGGGGTTCTATCATTGCTTTGGCTGCAATGCGGGTGGCGATGCCTTCAAATTCGTGCAGGAGACGGAGAACGTATCGTTCATGGAGGCCGTCCGGATGCTGGCGCAGGACGCGGGCATGCCGATGCCGGAACGCGACCCGAGGGCCCAGGAAAAAGCCGATCATCTGGGCGAACTGGCGAAGGTGACCGAAGCGGCCGTGGGCTGGTTCCGCCTGCAGCTGAAAACGGCCGGCGGCGGCGCGGCGCGCGATTACCTGTCCGGCCGCGGTCTGGATCAGGCGGCGCTTGACAGGTTCGAAATTGGCTATGCCCCCGCGGGCCAGAATGCGGCCTTTCAGGCGTTGATCGAAAAGGGGTTTGCCGCGGATCAGGTGATCGCGGCCGATATCGCGCGTCAGCCGGAAGACGGGCGGGCGCCCTATGATGCGTTCCGGGACCGGATCATCTTCCCCATTCGCGATGCGCGCGGGCGCTGCATCGGCTTTGGCGGCCGGGCGATGGCCGCCGAGGCGCAGGCGAAGTATCTCAACAGCCGCGAGACCGATCTTTTTGACAAGGGCCGGGCGCTCTACAATCACGGACCGGCCCGGGAAGCGGCGGGCAAGGGCCAGCCGCTCATCGTGGCCGAGGGCTATATGGACGTGATCGCGCTGGCACGTGCCGGGTTCGAAGCGACGGTCGCACCCCTTGGCACCGCGATCACCGAAGACCAGCTGCGGCTTTTGTGGCGGATGGCCGATGAGCCGGTCATCGCGCTGGATGGCGACACCGCCGGCCTGCGCGCCGCCATGCGTCTCGTCGACCTTGCGCTGCCGATGCTGGAAGCCGGCAAATCGCTTCGCTTTGCCCTGATGCCGGACGGCATGGACCCTGACGATCTGCTGCGTGCCAAAGGTCCGGACGCCATGCGCGGGCTGATCGCGGCGGCGCAGCCGATGGTCAATCTGCTCTGGCAAAGGGAAACCGAGGGCAAGATCTTCGATAGCCCCGAACGCCGGGCCGCTCTCGACAAGACACTTCGCACGGCGATCGGCCGGATTCAGGATCCCTCCCTGAAGCGGCATTATAGCGAGGCGATCAATGAGCTTCGCTGGCAGCTGTTCAAGGGTCAGCGGCGCAGCCAGACCCGCGGCGGCTTCAGGCCGAAGGCGGACATCGCCCCGGTGGCAGCCACCCGCGCCTCCGCGCTGGCCGCGGGATCTCTGGGCGATGCCGATCTCCGGTCGGCGCTGATCCTTGCCACGCTTTGCCAGTTTCCCGCCCTCATCGACCAGTTCGAGGCCGATCTCGACCGGCTCGTGCCGCACGACGCCGACCAAGCCCGCCTGGCCCGGCATCTTCTGCAGACCGAAATCCGGGACGCAGACCATCTTTCCGCCGAACTGGACACGGCAAATCTGCGGCAAACCCTTGAAAACCTGCTCTCGCTCGGCCATGTGCGCATCGCACCCTTCCTGCGCGCCGATGGCGACGCAGGCCAGGCCGCGCGGTGTTTGCTTGAGGAATTCGCCAAACTCGCCGCGCGGCGCGGGATCGACCATGAACTGACCGAGGCGCTGGAAGATCTGGAGACGACCGAAGAAGACGCGCACCTGTCCTGGCGGCTGAACCACGCCGTCCGGACCCGGCACCGCGCGGATCACCCCACCCCGCCGGAGACCGCGGATCAGGGCGAGGACCGGGCCGCGCTGTCGGCACATCTGCGCAGCTTGATAGATGGCCGCGCCTGGGAGAAGAAAAAAAGGTGACGTGGGTGTGCGAATCAGTGATTCGCGCTATGACATGAACTAACGGTGCGGGTGCGAATCACCCCGTAGGAAAAGGATATCGCGCATGGCCAAAGACACCGACGATCGCAAACAGGACGGCGAAGAGGCCGATATCAGCCTGGATATGAGCCAGGCCGCCGTCAAGAAGATGATCGCCGAGGCCCGGACGCGAGGCTATATCACCTATGATCAGCTCAACACGGTCCTGCCGCCGGAACAGGTGAGTTCCGAGCAGATCGAGGACGTGATGTCGATGCTCTCGGAGATGGGCATCAACATCATCGAGGATGACGAAGCCGAAGACGGCGACGACACCAAGCAAGGCACCGATCTTGTTGAAACCTCGTCCTCCCGCGAGGTGGCCGTTTCCGCAACCGAAACCGAGAAGCTCGACCGCACCGATGACCCGGTGCGCATGTATCTGCGCGAGATGGGCAGTGTCGAGCTGCTGAGCCGTGAAGGCGAGATCGCGATCGCCAAGCGTATCGAGGCCGGGCGCAACACGATGATTGCCGGCCTGTGCGAAAGCCCGCTGACCTTCCAGGCGATCACGATCTGGCGCGACGAACTGCTGGACGAGGACATCCTGCTGCGCGATGTCATCGACCTGGACGCCACTTTCGGTCGCACGCTGGAAGGCGATGACGATGAGCCGGTCGTTGCGTCGCCCGTGTCCAACGACAACGCCGCCCCCGCCAAGAAGGAGGGCGATGCCCAGCCCGAGCTGGACGCCGATGGCAACCCTATCGCCAGCGAAGACGACGAGGACGAGGACGATCAGGCCAATATGAGCCTCGCCGCGATGGAGGCCGCGCTGAAGCCGCGCGTTCTGGAAACCCTCGATCTGATCGCGCGCGACTACGTCAAGCTGAGCGAGATGCAGGATCTGCGGATCTCGGCCACGCTGAACGAGGACAGCAGCTTCTCCTCCAAGGAAGAGAAGGCCTATCAGAAGCTGCGTTCCGAGATCGTGGAACTGGTGAACGAGCTGCATCTGCACAACAACCGGATCGAGGCGCTGATCGACCAGCTTTACGGGATCAACCGCCGGATCATGTCGATCGACAGCGGCATGGTGAAACTGGCCGATCAGGCCCGGATCAACCGCCGTGAGTTCATCGAGGCGTATCGCGGATACGAGCTGGACCCGACATGGGTGGACCGCATGGCCGAGAATTCCGGACGTGGCTGGCAGGCGCTGATGGAACGGAGCCGGGACAAGGTTGAGGAGCTGCGGGCCGACATGGCGCAGGTCGGCACCTATGTGGGCCTTGATATCAATGAGTTCCGCCGGATCGTGAACCAGGTCCAGAAGGGCGAGAAAGAGGCGCGTCAGGCCAAGAAGGAAATGGTCGAGGCGAACCTGCGTCTGGTGATCTCGATTGCCAAGAAATACACCAATCGGGGCCTGCAGTTCCTGGACCTGATCCAGGAGGGCAATATCGGCCTGATGAAGGCCGTCGACAAGTTTGAGTATCGGCGCGGCTACAAGTTCTCCACCTATGCGACCTGGTGGATCCGACAGGCGATCACGCGGTCCATCGCCGATCAGGCGCGCACGATCCGCATCCCGGTGCACATGATCGAGACGATCAACAAGCTGGTCCGCACGGGCCGCCAGATGCTCCACGAAATCGGCCGCGAACCGACGCCGGAAGAACTGGCCGAAAAGCTGCAGATGCCGCTGGAAAAGGTCCGCAAGGTGATGAAGATCGCCAAGGAGCCGATCTCCCTCGAAACGCCGATCGGCGACGAGGAAGACAGCCAGCTTGGCGATTTCATCGAGGACAAGAACGCCGTCCTGCCGCTCGACAGCGCCATTCAGGAGAACCTGAAAGAGACGACAACGCGGGTGCTAGCGTCTTTGACGCCGCGTGAGGAGCGGGTACTGCGCATGCGCTTCGGCATCGGCATGAACACCGACCACACGCTGGAAGAGGTCGGCCAGCAGTTCAGCGTGACCCGCGAGCGGATCCGTCAGATCGAGGCGAAAGCGCTCAGGAAGCTGAAGCACCCGAGCCGGAGCCGGAAGCTGCGGAGTTTCCTGGATCAGTGACGGTTACTTATGAAGCTCGGATTTAAGTTCCCGCGGCGTTCTGATCTTGCATGAAAACTCCGACTCTAGTTTTGCCCGCTTCGACAGGAAGTCGTTGTCTTCTGTGACAAAGACGTCGTGACCGTTCCGCAGGTGTGCCTCCAAGTGAATGGCATCCGCGGCGTTCGCTAGTCCTATGATCGCTCGAACTCGTTCATAGTGGTTTTCGTCAGGTGCCCAAGCAGCTTCGTCCCATCAAAAATGACCCCACACAGCAATCGGTGCGACTTTCCGCGGCACTTTTCGGTTCTCTCGGCCGTTCTCAAGAAAAACGTCGTGAACCTGACTTAGCCCTTCGCGTTCGAGCTTCTTCAGAATTTTGACATTAGCTCCAGAGTCTCGCGTTACTGTAAGCATCGTATCGTTCAATCAAATACGGAGTGGCGGGTCCCCATGATCATCCATCGGCGCCTTCTCCAGATCAAGGCCATTGCCCGCCGGGCGAGCGCCTGCCCGTCTCGGCGGGCTGGCGCTTGGAAAGCCGGGCGCACCGATCAATCCGCGCAATGACTTGGCCACCATAAAGTGCCCCGCTCAACCCTTGCGGCGCCACCCCACGGGCAGGCGCTTGCCCGGCTTGGCGCTGTTGTTCGGGCCGATTTTGGGCTACCTCGGCTGCCATGACCCTCACCACCTTCGACGCCATCCTCACCGACCGCGGCTCCAAATATGCCGTTTCCGGCGGACCTGCGCACTGCAAGGCCGAGGCGCTTGCCCTTCTCAAAGCCCTCAAACGCCAGAAGAAATTCGCGCGTGCCACCCACAACACCTGGGCGCTGCTCACCCCCGATGGTCCCGTCAAGAACGATGACGGAGAGGCCGGCGCAGGCATGGTGATCGTGCGGATGCTCGAACGGGCGAAGCTGCACAACCATGTCATCATCGTCACCCGCTGGTTCGGTGGCACCCATCTGGGCGGCGACAGGTTCCGCCGGGTGCAGGATTGCGTTACACATTACCTCGACCGGATGGACCAACAGGATTAACCTCATGTCGATCTTCTCCAAGCTCTTCGGCGGCAACAAAACCGGTGCGGCGGCTCCGCAGCCCGACCCGATCGAGCATGATGGGTTCCGGATCTTCCCCGCGCCGGTGAAAGAGGCGGGCGGTCACCGCATCGCGGCGCGGATCGAGAAGGAGATCGATGGCGAGGTGAAGACGCACCAGATGATCCGGGCCGATCTGGTCGCCTCTCTGGACGAAGCGACGGCCATCTCCATCGCCAAGGCCAGGCAGATGATCAAGGAACAGGGTGACGCGATCTTCGGCCCCTAGACCCCGCGGGATAGCCTAGAACAACCCCTGCGTCCGGAACGACACTTCCGCATCCTTGCCGATGATCACATGATCATGGATCGACACGTCGATCGCGCCGCAGGCATCCGCGATGCGTTGTGTCATGTCGATATCCTGCGGGCTTGGCGTCGGGTCGCCGGACGGGTGATTATGGACCAGAATGATCGCCGAGGCCGACAGTTCCAGCGCCCGTTTCGCAACCTCGCGCGGGTAGACGGGCACGTGATCGACCGTTCCCCTGGCCTGTTCCTCATCGGCGATCAGCACGTTCTTGCGATCCAGAAACAGCACGCGGAACTGCTCCGTTTCGCGATGCGCCATTGTGGTCCGGCAATAGCTGACCAGAGCATCCCAGGACGAGACGACCTCCCGATGCAGGACACGGGCCTGCGCCATCCGGTGGGCAAATGCCTCGACGATGCGCAGTTGCAGATACACTTTCGGCGTCGCGCCCGCGACCTGAAGCAGCCTGTGTTCACTGGCCGCAACCACGCCGTTGAGATCGCCGAAGCTTTCCAGAAGCCGCTTGGCCAGCGGCTTCACGTCGATCTTGGGGATCGCATTGAACAGCAGGAGCTCCAGCAGTTCGTAGTCGGGCATGGCCTTGTGGCCACCGGACAGAAACCGGGTTCTGAGCCGTTCGCGATGGCCCCAGTAATGCGGCCGCACGCCGCCCTTCTTGTCGATCAGTAGCCCGCCCCCCGCCGCGGCGTTCTGCGACAACCGCTCGGTCTTCCGGAACGGGCGGGTGAAGGCCGCACTGGTCATCGCATCCGCGGGCGGAATGCGCGCTTCCAGATCGCTGAGGCCGCGCAACGCCTCTTCGGAAAATCCGCCGCGCATGCCGGATAGCGACCGGCCCGTTTCCTGATTTGCCATCTGATCCCCTACCGTCACCGCGTCTCAGCAGCCGGCCACGCGGCCAGCACCGGGCCGTTGCTCGACCCGGGGGCAGAATTCCCAAAT
This sequence comes from Rhodophyticola porphyridii, assembly GCF_003688285.1. GTDB lineage: Bacteria > Pseudomonadota > Alphaproteobacteria > Rhodobacterales > Rhodobacteraceae > Rhodophyticola > Rhodophyticola porphyridii. The sequence goes on along the minus strand of NZ_RCNT01000001.1, from coordinate 870,960 downwards.
TTAGTTAACGCAGGATTAAGCCCGATGCATGTCATGGCGACCCTGAGGGACTATCCCTTGAGCCAAGTCAGCATTTCCCGGGCCGCCGCGTCGGCGCTGATCTCTCCGTCGGCCACGCGCGCGCCCGTTTCGGCCATTCTGCGCTTCACCTCCCGGTCGGTCCGAAGCCGCGCCAGAAGCCCGCCGCGCACCTCCTCCTCGAACCAGTGCGCCGCCTGCTCGGCCCGGCGGTCCTGCCAGTGACCTTTCGCCTTTCGCCAATCCGCCAGCGCCTGCATTTCCTCCCATGCGCGGTCCAACCCATCGTCCTGAAGCGCCGAAACAGTCAGCGCCTTGGGGAAGCCCTCCGGGTCCTGCGCCCGCTTGCGCATCAGTCTCAGCGCACCGGCGTAATCCGCGCAGGTGCGCGTGGCGGCCGATTTCAACTCCCCATCGGCCTTGTTGACCAGAATCAGGTCGGCGATCTCCATGATCCCGCGCTTGACGCCCTGCAACTCATCGCCGCCGGCCGGGGCCAGCAACAGAACGAAGATGTCGCACATCTCAGCCACCATCGTCTCGGATTGGCCCACGCCCACTGTTTCGATCAGCACCACGTCGAACCCCGCCGCCTCGCACAGCGCCACCGCCTCCCGCGTGCGGCGCGACACACCGCCCAGATGGGACAGGGAGGGCGAGGGCCGGATGAAGGCGGACGGCTCCCGGCTGAGCCGTTCCATCCGCGTCTTGTCCCCCAGGATCGAGCCGCCCGAGCGGGTTGAGCTTGGATCCACCGCCAGCACCGCGACCGACAGGCCGCGGGCCACGAGCATCATCCCGAAGGCCTCGATAAAGGTGGATTTGCCCACCCCCGGCGTGCCGGAAAGGCCGATCCGCAGAGCCTGCCGCCCATGGCCTCTCAGCGTTTCCAGCAGCGCCGCCGCCTCGGCGCGATGATCGGCCCGCGTGCTTTCAACCAGCGTCACCGCGCGGGCAAGTGCACGACGCTCCCCGGCCAGCACACGGGCGGCCAGATCAGCGTTCAGGGGGTCTGCTTGCGTCATCGGAGATCTATCTTCCCGATCCTGGTTTCGACTATGCGTCCTGCTTCTTGCCCGCTCCGGTCGGGGTCTGTCCAGTGCGGGCGTGGCACAGGCGCGCGCCGTGGGCCGCGAGCCTCCCCCCCGGGCGGCAGACGGGGTGTTGACGTCGACCGATCCGACCTTCCTTTATGGTCGGGTGCGGACAAGCAGACAGACCTAGACCATGCAGCTCCCGATCGAGGACATCCTGCCAGAGCTTATTGACGCTCTGGAGACAGAGGGGCGCGCGGTATTGCAAGCGCCGCCGGGCGCAGGCAAAACCACCGGCGTGCCGCTCGCCCTGCTTCGAGCCGGTGTGTCGAAGGGACGGATCCTGATGCTGGAGCCGCGCCGGCTTGCCGCGCGGGCCGCCGCCGAACGCATGGCTCAGACCCTTGGCGAGCCGGTCGGCCAGACCATCGGCTACCGGATACGCGGCGAGAACGCGGTCAGCCGCGCTACGAGGATCGAGGTCGTCACCGAGGGGATCCTCACCCGGATGCTGCAAGACGCGCCCGATCTGCCCGACATCGGCACCGTCATCTTCGACGAGTTCCACGAACGCTCGCTCAATGCAGATCTGGGCCTAGCACTTGCCTGGGAGGTGCGTCAGGCGCTCCGCGAAGATCTGCTGATCCTGGTCATGTCCGCGACGCTCGACGCCGCACCCGTCGCGCAGCTTCTCGACAATGCACCGCTGATTTCCTCTGCCGGGCAGGCCTATCCGGTCGAAACGATCTGGCGCGACAGGCCACCCGCACGGAGGGAGCGGTTCGAGACGACCATGGCCGATCTGATCCGCCGCGCCCTTGGCGAAACCCGGGGCGGTCTTCTGGCCTTTCTTCCCGGCGAGGGCGAGATCCGCCGCGTCGCGGGGCTTGTCACCCCCCATCTGCCTGCCGATGTCACGCTGCATACACTTTACGGCGCGATGAACCTGACCGACCAGCGCGCCGCGATCCGCCCGGCAAGCCACGGGCGCAAGCTGGTTCTGGCCACGGCCATCGCGGAAACCTCGCTCACGCTGGCCGATATCACCGTGGTGGTGGATGGCGGGCGGGCGCGCCGGGCGCGCTTCGATGCCGCGTCGGGCATGTCGCGTCTGGTGACGGAGATGGTTTCCCGTGCCGAGGCCGATCAGCGCCGGGGCCGCGCGGGGCGCACCGCACCCGGTCACTGCTATCGCAACTGGACCAGAGGTGCGGAAGGCGCCTTGCCCGCCTTCCCGCCCGCCGAGATCGAGGCCGCCGATCTGACCGGTCTCGCGCTCGATCTCGCCGAATGGGGCAACGCCGAAAACCTCGCCTTTCTGACCCCGCCGCCCGACGGGGCGCTGGCCGAGGCGCGGGCGCTTCTGACCGCACTTGGCGCGCTTGATGCGGATCACCGCATCACCACACATGGCAGGGCGCTGGCCAAGCTCCCGCTTCACCCGCGTCTTGGCCATATGCTTACCCTCGGCGGAAACGGCGCCGCCATGCTCGCGGCCCTTCTGTCGGAACGCGATCCGCTGCGCGGAGAGGGCAGCGATCTCGCGCTTCGCCTCCGCGCATTGCAGAGCGATGCGCGCCCCAATGCCGACCGGGCGGCGCTGGCACGGATCAGAACCGAAGCCAAACGCCTGTCGCGCTTCGAATCCGGTCCGGCCCTGGACCCGGCGGAGCAGGCGTCGCTGGCCTATCCGGACCGTATCGCACTCCGCCGCACGGGCGATGCGCCGCGCTACCTGCTGTCGGGCGGCAAGGGCGCGATGTTGCCCGATGGCGATCCTCTCGCGGGTCAGCGGCTTCTGGTTGTGACCGATCTGGACGGCGACCCGAGGGAGGCCCGCATTCGGCAGGCAATCCCGATCGCCGAAAGCGCCCTTCGCAGGCTCCACGCGGACCGGATTGCCTGGCGTGAAACCTGTGACTGGTCACGCCGCGATCGCCGGGTCATGGCCCGCAGGCAGGAGCGCCTCGGCGCTCTGATCCTGGATGACCGGATCTGGCCCGACGCCCCGGCGGAGGCGGTGGCCAAGGCGCTTGTCGCGGGCATCCGCGACCTGGGTCTGGGCGCGCTGAACTGGAGCAAGGAGGCAACGCTCCTGCGGGCGCGCATCGGGTTTGCGGGGCTGGCCGACATGTCTGAGGCGGCGCTTCTGGACAGTCTGGACCGATGGGCCGCGCCCTATCTGTCGGGCCTGAAATCCGCCGGGGATCTCAGCCGTTTCAATGTGGCCGAGGCGCTGAAGGCCGATCTTGGATGGGAGCGTCGGCAACGGCTTGAGGAGCTTGCACCGATGGCCTGGAAAACGCCGCTCGGCCGGGCCGCGCCGATCGATTACAGCACAGGGACGCCGGAGATCGCGCTGCGCCTGCAGGAGGTGTTCGGCACCACCGAACATCCCCGGATCGGTCCCGACCGGCTTCCGCTCAAGCTAACCCTTCTGTCGCCCGCGAACCGTCCGATCCAGATCACGACGGATCTGCCGGGTTTCTGGGACGGCTCCTACGCGGAGGTTCGAAAGGAGATGCGCGCCCGTTACCCCAAGCATCCATGGCCCGAAGATCCCCGCCATGCCGACCCCACATTGCGCGCCAGCCGGAGAAAGTGACCCGCCCCGGTCTTTCTCACGCACCTTCGCATATGCGATGCCGCGGTGCAGGCCAAGCGACATGCCCACGGATACTGTCAGGTTACGCCCACCGGGGGCAGCACCCGGCCCGCCGCCACCGCCGCGGCGCGTGCGGTCGGGTGTATCCGCTCGGACGGATCGTGCCCGATCACCCGGCGGTGCCGGGACAGGAACATCTTGCCCCACCCCGATGTCGTCCCGACCGACGGCGCCGACACATCGGTGATGTACCGCATCCGCCAATGTTCCGGCAGTGGCAGGCCTGCGGCCTCGGCCTCCCCCAGCATCCAGACCAGCGGGATGTTTGCCAGCGGCCGCGCGGCCCGCCAGCCGCCCAGTTGCCCGCCGATATCGCCATGGGCGCCCCGGAACCACATCTGTTGAACCTGCCCTGCGCGCGCCTCGGGAACAGTCCACAGAACCGGCGCATAGACATCACGGGTTTCATCCATCGCCAGCGCGTGGCGCGCCTGCAGGGTCGAGGGACCGAGCGCATCGGAATGGTACGGGTGAGCCTGTCGCATGAATCGCCAGACCAGCGGCCATCTCAACCCAAGCGCGCGCACCGTATCGTAGACCCCCAGAAACGCGATCGGAACCTGCGGGTGGCACAGCGCCGCCCGGAGCGCCGCAGCGCGGGGCCCGTCCGGGTCGGACCGGTAATGCTCATAGACCCGGGCGAGCGTCTCCTCCTCCACCTGTGCGGCGCGCAACAGGCCCATCCTGTCGATCAGTCCGGCAAGCGACCGCACGGCATAGGCCCCGCGGGAAAACCCCATCAGAACGATCCGGTCACCGGGGCGATAGTTGCGGGCCAGAAAGAGATAAGCGCGCTTGATCTGCCGATCGATGCCGACGCCCGCCAGTACCTCCACCGCGCGACGATAGCCGCGCCACTGGATCCCCGGTTCGTAATAGAGCGTCACATTCGAGGACGGGCCCAGTTCGGAAAGCAGCCGGTAGGTCAGCCCGATATTGGTCTCCCATCCGCGCCTGAGGCTCGACATCGTGCCATCGAGCAGCACCACATGGCAGCGGGGCGCGGGCACATGGGCCAGCCGGATCGGCGGCGGCGCGTTTCGAAAGCCCTTCCATCGGGTCCAGAGGCGGCTATTCCGCAGCAATGCCCCTTTCCCCTTCTTGCAGCATCGCCCAGACACGCGCCGGTGTGAACGGCATGTCCACGCGCCGGATGCCGAGGGGCCAGAGCGCATCCTGAACCGCGTTGGCAACGGCGGCCAGCGCCCCGACGGTTCCCGCCTCCCCGCAGCCTTTCATGCCAAGCTCGTTGGCGGTGGAGGGCACAGGCTCCGCATGAAATGCCACGAAGGGCATGTTATCGGCGCGCGGCATCCCGTAATCCATGAAGGTCGCGGTCAGCAGCTGGCCGGTTTCGTCATAGACCACATGTTCGGTGATCGCCTGACCGATCCCCTGCGCCACGCCGCCATGGACCTGCCCTTCGGCCAGCATCGGGTTCATCAGGTTTCCGAAATCGTCGACGACCGTGTAGCGCACGACCTCTGTCACGCCGGTGTCGCGGTCGATCTCCACCTCGGCGATATGGCATCCGTTCGGATAGGAACGGCCGGGGAGCTTGCCGGTCTCCTCCGCCACGCAAAGCGCCGCCTGGCCATCGGCTCGCGCCGCTTCCGCCGCTTCCAGAAGGGTGACGACCGTGTTCGAACCCGGCGTGCGGAACACCCCCTCCGCCGCATCGAAGGACACGTCATTTGCGTCCAGCATGGCCTCGACGAAGGGCACCAGCCCCGCGATCAGCGCCCGCCCCGTCACGCGCAGCGCGGTGCCCTGCGTGGTGACCGACCGGCTGCCGCCGGTGCCGCCGCCATGGGCGATGAGGTCGCTGTCGCCCTGCACGATCTCGATCGCCTCGATCGGCAGGCCGGTCTGGTCATGCACGAACTGGGCATAGACGGTTTCGTGGCCCTGCCCGTTGGATTGGGTGCCCACATAGACCCGCGCGCCCGACTGTGTCAGCTCGATCCTGGCGGTCTCGCTCGGATCGCCCAGAATGCTTTCGATGTAATAGCAGATCCCGAGGCCGCGCAGCCTGCCGGCGCGTTCCGCGGCGGATTTGCGCGCGGCAAACCCGGCCACATCCGCTTCCCGCTCGGCCCGCTTCAGCAGGCGGTCGAACTCCCCCACGTCGTAAAGCTCGCCCACGGCGGTCTTGTAGGGGAACTGATCCGGCTGAATGAAGCTTTTGCGGCGCAGTTCCAGCGGATCGACCCCTAGCTCGCGGGCGGCATAATCCATCGCGCGCTCCAGCGTGTAGATCGCCTCCGGACGGCCGGCGCCGCGATAGGCATCCACCTGGGTCGTGTTGGTGTAAACGCCCCGATTGTTCATAAACACGTCCTGAACATCGTAAACCCCGGTCAGTACGCGGGAAAACAGCTGGCTCTGGATCGGCTGCGCGAACTGGGAGTTATAGGCGCCCAGGTTCGACAGCGAGGTCATCCGGTAGGCCGTCATCCTGTAATCGGCATCGAAGCCAAGCTCGGCCACGCAAACCAGATCCCGGCCGGCATTGTCGCTCAGCATCGCCTCGGTCCGTTCGGACATCCAGCGCACCGGGCGCCCCAGTACGCGCGCGGCATGGGCGACCATGAAGCTTTCGGGGTAATCCATGCCCTTCATGCCAAACCCGCCGCCCACATCCGGCGTGGTCACGCGCACGTTACCGGCCTCTAGCCCGAACCATTTGGCCAGCGCCGCCTTGGTGCCCCAGACACCCTGCCCGTTCACCGCCAGATGCAGCCTGTCGCCATCCGTCTCCGCATAACAGCCGCGCGGCTCGAGCGAGTTCACGATGATCCGGTTGTCCTCGATCTCGAACCGGACGCGATGCGCCGATGCCGCCAGCGCCGCCTCCGTCGCATCCTCGTCGCCAAGCGCCCAGTCATAGGCCATGTTGTCGGGCGCTTCGGGATGCAGCTCGGGGCCGCCGGGGCGAAGCTCCATATGCGGCTCCAGCTCCTCGAAATCGAACACGATCAGTTCGGCGGCATCTTTCGCCGCGGCCACGCTGTCGGCCACGATGAAGGCGACGGGCTCGCCGACGAACCGCACCCGACCCTCGGCCAGAATGGGCCGCACCGGGGCCGCGCCATCCGAGCCATCCCGGTTTTTCACCGTCGAGAACTTCATCGCGTTTGCCAGGCCGGCCTCCGACAGATCGGCGGCGCTCAGCACCAGATGCACGCCCGGAGCGTCCCGCGCCCCGGTCAGATCGAGGGCCGTGATCTCTCCATGCGCGACGGGGCTGCGCAGCACATGGCCGAACAGCGCATCCTTCGGGGCCACATCGTCGATATACCGCCCGTGGCCGGTCAGCAGGCGGGTGTCCTCCAACCGGGTGACCGGCTGGCTGGTTCCGAATTTCGTCATGGGGTGTGTCCTCGCAGCATTCTGCTTCGGCCTTGAGATTAGCGACCCGTGCGCCAGTGTCCAGAGGGCCTGCGTCTCCATCGAGGCTTGGCCTTTCCCGCGCCGTTCGTTAGATGGTCCTCCGACGGACAAAAACCCCAAGGGTAAAGGGCGATGGAAAAGACCTTCGACGCGAGCCGGGCCGAGGCGCGGATCTACGAGGACTGGGAACGGAAGGGCTGTTTCAAGGCAGGCGCCAATGCGTCGCGGGATGAAACCTTCTGCATCATGATCCCGCCGCCGAACGTGACCGGCTCGCTGCATGTGGGCCACGCCTTCAACAACACATTGCAGGATATCCTGACCCGCTGGCACCGGATGCGCGGCTTCGACACGCTCTGGCAACCGGGGCAGGACCATGCAGGCATCGCCACGCAAATGGTGGTCGAGCGCAAACTGGCGACTGAGGGCAACGCAAGCCGCCGCGATATGGGTCGTGAGGACTTCCTGAAAAAGGTCTGGGAATGGAAGACCGAAAGCGGTGACACCATCATCACTCAGCTCAAGCGTCTGGGCGCGTCCTGCGACTGGTCGCGCAACGCCTTCACCATGTCGGGCGCGCCCAATGCCCCCGAGGGCCAGGAGGGCAATTTCCACGACGCGGTGATCCGCGTTTTCGTGGAGATGTACAACAAGGGCTACATCTATCGCGGCAAGCGGCTGGTGAACTGGGATCCGCATTTCGAGACGGCGATTTCCGATCTGGAAGTCGAACAGATCGAGAAGGACGGGTATATGTGGCGGCTCCGCTATCCGCTGGAGGATGGCGAAACTTACGAGCACCCGATCGAGTTCGACGAGGACGGCAATGTCACGGACACCGAAACACGCGATTATCTGACCGTCGCCACCACGCGCCCCGAGACCATGCTTGGCGATACCGGCGTCGCGGTTCATCCCGACGACCGGCGCTACGCGCATCTGGTCGGCAAACACGTGATCCTGCCGATCACCGGGCGGCGTGTGCCCATCGTGGCCGACAGCTACGCGGACCCCGAAAAGGGCACCGGCGCGGTGAAGATCACCCCAGCCCATGATTTCAACGACTGGGATGTGGGCCAACGCACCGGCCTGCGCGTGATCAACGTGATGGACACAAGGGCCTCGATGGCGCTGCGCGGCAATGGGGATTTCGCCGAGGGCTGCCCAGAGGACATGATCGCCGCGGCCATTGAACGGCTGGACGGGGCCGACCGCTACGAGGCGCGGGATGCTATTGTCACCTGGGCCGAAGACAACGGCTGGCTAGACGGGATCGATGCGGACCGGCACATGGTTCCCCATGGCGACCGCTCCAAGGTTTCGGTGGAGCCGTTCCTGACCGACCAGTGGTTCGTGGACACTGCGAAAATCGTCGAACCGGCGCTGGAGGCGGTCCGGGACGGGCGCACGAATATCATGCCCGAGCAGCACCGGAAGGTCTATTTCAACTGGCTGGAAAACATCCAGCCCTGGACCATCTCGCGGCAATTGTGGTGGGGGCATCAGATCCCGGTCTGGTATGGCTTCGATCTTGGCGCCGGTGGTTTCGTAGATGACGAAGGCGACAATGCGCTTGATCAGGTCGAGATGTTTCGCCTGCTAGACGCGCAGACGCTGCTCAAAGGCACTGAACGGCACCACGCCGCCATGGATTTCGATGGCGTCACGGGCCAGTTCGGCGATGTGATTGCCGCCCTTCCGGCACCGCTGAACCATGCACGGGTTGTGGAGGCCCCGGATCGCTCCGCCGCCGCACAGATGCTGGCGGAAAGCCTTGCGACCTATACGGTGGATCAGGATCCCACCAGGCTCCTCTACCCGGTCTGGCGCGACCCTGACGTGCTGGACACCTGGTTCTCGTCGGGTCTCTGGCCCATCGGCACGCTTGGCTGGCCGGAGCAAACCCCTGAACTGGAGCGCTATTTTCCGACCTCCGTCCTTATCTCGGGTTTCGACATCATCTTCTTCTGGGTCGCCCGGATGATGATGATGCAGCTTGCGGTGGTGGGCGAAGTCCCGTTCCGGGATGTCTATGTCCACGCGCTCGTCCGGGACGAGAAGGGACGGAAAATGTCGAAATCAATCGGCAACGTCCTCGATCCGCTGGACCTGATCGACAAATACGGAGCCGATGCGCTGCGGTTCACCATGGCCTCCATGGCCGCCATGGGGCGCGATGTGAAGCTTTCGGATGAGCGCGTGGCTGGCTACCGCAATTTCGGCACCAAGCTCTGGAACGCCGCACGGTTCGCAGAAATGAACGACTGCAAACCGGTCGCCGGTTTCGACCCCGGCGCGGTGACGCAGACGGTCAACAAATGGATCGTGGGAGAGATCGCGCGCGCCCGCGTCGCCCATGACGAGGCGCTGGCGGCCTATCGCTTCAACGATGCGGCGGGCGGGCTTTACGCCACCACATGGGGCAAGGTCTGCGACTGGTATCTGGAATTCGCCAAGCCGCTGTTCGCCAGTGGCGATGACACCGTGATTGCCGAAACCCGCGCCACCATGGCCTGGGTCATCGACCAGTGCCTGATCCTTCTGCATCCGGTCATGCCGTTCATCACCGAAGAGCTTTGGGGCCAGATCGCCACGCGCGACAAGATGCTGATCCATGCCGACTGGCCCGCTTATGGCGAAGAGCTGGTCGATGCGGAGGCCGACGCCGAAATCACATGGGTCATCGGATTGATCGACGAAATCCGTTCGGTCCGGGCGCAGATGCATGTGCCCGCCGGGATGAAAGTCCCACTGCTGCAGGCGGAACTGGATGCCGGGGGGCAGGCCGCATGGGATCGGAACGCCGCGATCATCCAGCGGATTGCCCGGGTCGACAGCCTGACCGTTGTCGACGCCCTGCCCAAGGGGGCGGTGACCGTCGCGGTGGAGGGCGGTGTCTTCGGCCTGCCGATTGCCGATATCATCGACGTGGAAGAAGAAAAGGCCCGGCTGGAAAAGCTCCTTGGCAAGCTGGCCAAGGAGTTGGGCGGGTTGCGCGGACGCCTCGGCAACCCGAAATTCGCCGAAAGCGCCCCGGCGGAGGTGGTCGAGGAAACCCGCAACAATCTTGCCGCGCGCGAAGAGGAAGAGGGCAAAATCAGGGACGCGCTGGCCCGGCTTGAGGAGATCGGCTGAGTGGCGCGGCGCGAGACGGGACCGTGGATGTCCGCCATTGCGCCCTCCGCTTGGGCCCCGGCATCGTTGATCACAAGGACCAGCCGAGGATTTCCCCGTTGACACGCTTTTTTCTGGCTCTGGCCGCTATATCGACCCTCGCCTCCCCCGTGGTTGCGGAGGCCGACGGGCCCGACGGGTGGCGGGTCAGCGGTGTCTCCGCAAACGATGTTCTGAACGCGCGCGCCGGCCCCGGTATCGGCTATCAGGTGCTGGAGACACTGCCCCATGAAGCCCGCGCGCTGGTTCAGGTGGTCTGTGTCCCCACCATAACGCGGGAGCAGTTCTTCGCGCTGAGCGAGGCGCAGCAATCCGCGTGGGGCGCCGGCCAGTCGCGGTGGTGTCTGGTCGGCTGGAACGGCCGCCAGATCGGTTGGGTCAATGCCCGGTACCTGACGGAAGATGGCAACTGAAGGGTGACGGCGACTGCGATGCGCGCATTTTTCTGCAACCTGTCCACCTCCGGCACTCGGCCGGGCCGTCGAGGGCAAGGCTTCATCGAACCCGGAATGGGTAGACATCCTGCATGAAGGCCGACGGCTGCCGGGCGCGGCCGTGACAGCGAATGGCCCGGAACACCTCTTGCGCCACGCCCCGCTTTCGGCTTTTCCTGCAGCCCATGACCGGACCCCGCTACACAAGGCTGATGGACAGCCTTCCCGCCTCCGTGCCGTTTGTCGGCCCCGAAACTCAGGAACGCGCCAATGGCGCGGCCTTCGTCGCACGACTGGGGGCCAATGAAAGCGTCTTCGGCCCATCGCCGAATGTGCTAAAGGCGATTGCCAATGCGGGCGCCGAAGCCTGGATGTATGGCGATCCAGAAGTGTTCGATCTCCGCCGGGCACTGGCTGACCATCATGGCGTGCGGCCGGAAAATATCGTTGTTGGCGAAGGGATTGACGGGCTTTTGGGGTATCTCGCCCGGATGCTGGTGGAGCCTGGCGACGCGGTAGTGACCTCCGCCGGCGCCTATCCGACCTTCAACTATCATGTGGCGGGCTTCGGCGGCGCGTTGCATCAGGTGCCTTATCAGGGCGACCATGAACACCCCGAAGCGCTGATCACCCGCGCGGAAGAGGCGCGCGCGAAACTGATCTACCTCGCCAATCCCGACAATCCGATGGGAAGCTGGCACGGGGCGGCCTCCGTGCAGGCGATGGTCGAGGCGGTTCCCGAAGGCTGCCTTCTGGCGCTGGACGAGGCCTATGTCGATATGGCGCCGCCCGGCACGGCCCCGGCGCTGGACATGGCGGACCGCCGCGTGATCCGATTTCGGACCTTCTCCAAGGCCTACGGTCTGGCGGGCCTGCGGGTCGGCTATGCGATGGCCCATGCCGACCTCATCGCGAGCTTCAACAAGATCCGCAACCATTTCGGCTTGGGGCGGCTGGCGCAGGCCGCGGCCCTTGCCGCGCTGAACGATCAGGACCATCTGAACGCCACGCTTGAGCGCATCGCCGCCTCCCGCGAGCGGATTGGCCGGATCGCCCGCGAAACCGGGCTGACACCGCTGCCATCGGCCACGAATTTCGTCACCATAGACTGCGGACGGGACGGGGATTTCGCCCGCGCCGTTGTCGCCGCGCTGAGCAAACGGGGAATTTTCGTACGCATGCCCTTCACGCCGCCGCAGGATCGCTGCATCCGCGTCTCATGCGGAATCGACGCCGATCTGACGCTTTTCGAAGCTGCTCTGCCCGACGCGCTGACCGAGGCCGCGGGCTAGGCTCCCGTTCCGGCGATGACGGCGGTGGCGGCTTCCAGCCCGCCCGGATCATGCGGGATCTGCAGCGCGGCCATGCCCGCCTGGAGGCTGCCCAGAACACCCAGAACCATCTGCGCGTTCACATGACCCATATGACCGATCCGGAAGAAATCATCCGGTGCGGCGTCCATGCCGAGCGGAATGCCCAGGGTCACGCCCGCCTCATGGATCATCCATTCGCGCAGCCGCGTCGCGTTTCCGCCGCCCATGTTGACCGTGGTGACGGCGTTGCTGCGTTTGCCGGCTTCGGCGATATTGAGGCGCATCTGCCCGCCCTGGCCCCATGCCTCGAACGCGGCCCAGATCGCACGGGCCAGCGTGGCATGGCGGGCCCAGACCTGTTCCAGCCCCTCCTCCTTCAGGATCATATCCAGCGCCACTCGCAGGCCGTAAAGATGATGAGTCGGCGCGGTGCCGCAAAAATACCGGTAGAAAAGCTCCGGCTTGGACCGCGGACGCCAATCCCAATAGGGAGTGACCAGATCGGCGGTGTCCCGGGCCGCATCGGCCTTGGGATTGAAATAGACAAAGGCCATTCCGGGCGGTGTCATCAGGCCCTTCTGGCTGCCGGTGACCATAAGATCAACGCCCCAGTCATCCATATGGAACTCATCACAGGCCAGGCAGGCGATGTTGTCGGAAAACAGCATTGCCGGATGGTCGGCGGCGTTCAGGGTTTCTCTGAGAGCCTGAATGTCGTTCCTGACGGAGGTTGCGGTGTCCACATGGACGGCCAGAACCGCCTTGATGCGATGATCCCGGTCGGCGGTCAGCGCCTCGGCCACGCGCCCCATATCGATATCCGATGCAAGACCGAAATCGATCACCTGCGCCTCCACGCCAAGCGCGCTCGCCATTTCGCCCCAGCCAAGACAGAACCGGCCGGTTCCAAGGATCAGGATCCGTTCGCCGCGCGACAGGGTATTGGTCAGCGCCGCTTCCCACGCGCCATGGCCATTGGCGATATACATCGCCACATCATGCCGGGTCCGGGCCACGGATTTGAGATCGGGCACAATATCGGACACCATATCCACCAGTTCCCCGGTGTAGATGTTCGGCGCGGGGCGATGCATGGCCTGCAGCACGCGGTCCGGCATGACCGAGGGGCCCGGGATGGCAAGGTAGTGGCGACCGTTGGCAAGGCTCATCTTCGCGTCTTTCCTTTACAGTGGGGCCAGACGTAAATCGGGGATTGCGTCCGGTCAATTGCGCGGGCAGGTCTTGGTAGCGGCAGGGTCATGATTAGCTGTGATTTGAGATATCAGGAGCGGTGATATGACAGGTGAAATCGCGACGGACCGTATGGTCCTGAAGATCGGCGGGGCCGAGCGGGAGCATTTCCTCCACGGGCTGGTGACCCAGGATCTCAAGCCCGAGGGGGAGGGGCTGGCCTATGCCGCGCTCCTGAGCCCGCAAGGCAAGTATCTTGCCGATTTCTTCCTTCTCAACCGGGGCGATCACATCCTGCTTGACGTGAAGGCCGAGGCGGCTCAGGCGCTTGCGCAGCGGCTGATGATGTACAAGCTTCGCGCCGATGTGACGATAGAGGACAGCGGTCTGCCGGTGGTGCGCGGTCTGGGCGAGGCCCCCGCAGGGGCATGGCCCGACCCCCGCGACGCAGCACTTGGCTGGCGCGGCTACGGGATAGAGGGCGGCGCGCCCGAGGTGGATTGGGATGCGCTCCGCGTGAGCCGCGTTATCCCCGAAACGGGCGTGGAACTGGTGCCCGATGGCAGCTTCATTCTGGAGATGGGGTTTGACCGCCTGTCCGGCGTCGACCATCGCAAGGGTTGTTACGTTGGGCAGGAGGTGACGGCGCGGATGAAGCACAAGACCGAGCTGCGCAAAGGTCTGGTGCAGGTCGAGATCGAGGGCACGGCGCCGGTTGGAACGGAGGTTCTGGCCGAGGATGGCCGCGCGGCGGGCACGGTCTACACCCAGGCCGATGGCCGCGCCCTGGCCTATCTGCGCTTCGACCGCGCCAAGGGTCCGATGACGGCAGGCGAGGCGCGGCTGTCCTGGCCCGGCGCCAAGGGCTGATCCGGGTCAATCCCGTGGCGAGGGCGGCGGCACCGCCAGCGCGCGCCGATCAGATGAGAAGCGAGGCCGCCCCCTCATGACGCAGAAGCGCCACTTTGGTCTCCACCCCTCCGGCGCCTGAAAAGCCGGTCAGACCCTTGGCGCCCATGACCCTGTGGCAGGGGATCAGGATGGGGATCGGGTTGCCGCCACAAGCCTGCCCCACGGATTGGGCAGACTGGCCCAGATCGGCGGCGATCTCTCCATAGGTGCGGGTATAGCCGTAGGGAATGGCGGAAATCGCATCGCAGACCGCGCGCTGAAACCTGGACCCGCGCGGCGCAAGTGGCACGGTGAACACCGTCAGATCGCCCGCGAAATAGGCCTCCAGCTCCGCCACCGCCTGTCTCAGGATCGGTGTCGACGCCGCGCCTTCGCCCTGCCGCCAGCGGACGGAGGTGATCGCGCCCTCCTCTTCGGTCAGGGTCAGCCAGCCGACGGGGGTTTCCACGCTCGCCTGCATGCGCCTTATTCCGCAGCGTCAAGCTTGTCCTGGGTCCGGGTCTCGAAATCGCCCGCGTCGTGACGCTCGTGCAACTGCATGGCTGGCTCGCCGAAAGTGCGGTTGACCATGCGGCCCCGCTGGACGGCCGGGCGGGCATCGATGCGACCGGCCCATTCCATCACATGGGTGTAGCTTGCCACATCAAGAAACTCCGCCGCATCGTAGAGACGGCCCAGAACCAGTTGCCCGTACCAAGCCCAGATCGCGATATCGGCAATCGTGTAGGTGTCGCCGGCCATCCAGTCGCTGTCGGCCAGATGCCGGTTGAGAACATCGAGCTGGCGTTTGGTTTCCATCGCGAAACGGTCGATCGGATACTCCCATTTCTCAGGCGCATAGGCATAGAAATGGCCGAAACCGCCGCCCAGATAGGGGGCCGACCCCATTTGCCAGAACAGCCAGGACAGCATCTCGGGCCGATCCTTCGGATCCGTCAGGAACGCGCCGTGCTTCTCGGCCAGATAGAGCAGGATCGCGCCGGACTCGAAAACACGGGTGGGCGGTGTGGTGGACCGGTCCATCAGCGCGGGGATTTTCGAGTTGGGGTTCACGTCGAGAAAGCCGCTGCCGAACTGCTCCCCCTCGGAGATATTGATCACCCATGCATCGTATTCGGCCTCTGCATGGCCCGCCGCCAGCAACTCCTCCAGAAGAACTGTGACCTTCACCCCATTGGGCGTGGCCAGAGAATAGAGTTGCAGAGGGTGCTTGCCGACCGGTAGCTCCTTGTCATGGGTCGGACCCGCGATGGGACGGTTGGTGCTGGCGAATTTCCCGCCGGAGGATTTGTCCCAGGTCCAGACCTTGGGGGGTGTGTAGTCGTCGGAACGGGTCATACGGGGCCTCCTGTCTGCAATTCATGGCAAACTAGGCCGCGCGACCGGGAAACCCAAGGCACAAGCGAATGTGCGAATTTGCAAGTCATTCGTCTGACACCTGGCGGGCGTAATCTTCGGCGTTGAGCCAGCCCTTGGATGCGATCACCTTGCCATCTTCATCGAGGTCCCATTGCTCCCATCCGCTGATCTTCAGCGGGTTCTGGGTGAGGAGTCATGGCCTGTGGGCCGCCATACGAAGATCACGTGATCGCCCACTGGCCGCACGAAATCGCAGGTCAGCGCCAGATCCGGAACATCGGCATGGAATCCGGCAGCCCTCCCGGCCACGCGTGCGCGGCTCGTCCGCGGCTCGCCGCGTTTGAGGATGATCTCGCCATCCTCCGCAGAAACGATGCGACCCCGTCGGGATCGCCGGAGTTGCAGGCAGCCGTACCGGCATGGGCGATTTCAGTGATTGCAGCGGCTGAGAAGGGGATCTGAACTCCTGCGAATTGCATCGGGCTCAACGTCGCAACCCCGCGCCATCCTATGCACGGGGAAAAAGGGCGCGAACCGGTCGCGCCCCTGCTTTCAGTCCGACAGTGCCTTGTCGCAGCGTCCGCAGACCCCCGGATGCTTATGCCGGCCCACATCGGGCAGGATCTTCCAGCAACGCTGGCATTTCTCGCCCTCGGCCGTCTCGAAAACCACGCCGACGCCCTCCACTTCCGGCAGGCGGAACGCCTCCGCCGGGATCGGATCGCCGGTCAGCGTCAGACCCGACGTGATGGCGATATCGTCGAAGGACACGGATTTGAGCGCCTCCAGCATGTCGGCATCGCGGGCATGGACCACCGGGGCCGCTTCGAGGCTGGCCCCGATCACCTTGTCCTGACGCTGGATTTCCAGCGCCGCCGTCACCACGCGCCGCGCGGTGCGGATTTTCGCCCATTTCGCGGCAAGCGCATCGTCGCGCCACGCGGCCGGCGTTTCGGGGATATCCGTGAGATGGATCGAGCTCTCCTCCCCCGGGAAACGCTCCAGCCAGACCTCCTCCATCGTGAAGACCAGAACCGGCGCAAGCCATGTGGTCAGCCGATGGAACAGGATATCGAGCACGGTGCGCGCGGCGCGGCGCCGCGGCGTGTCGCCATCGCAATACAACGCGTCCTTGCGAATATCGAAATAGAAGGCCGAAAGATCGGTCGTGGCGAAGGTGAAGACCGCCTGAAACACGCCCTGGAAATCGTATCTGGCATAGCCCTCGCGAACCAGCCGGTCGAGCTCGGCCAGACGGTGCAGAACCCACCGCTCCAGTTCGGGCATCTCTGCGGGCGCAACCCGGTCCGCCTCGCTGAAATCGGCCAGACTGCCCAGCAGGAACCGCATCGTGTTGCGCAGCCGCCGGTAGCTGTCGGCGGTACCTTTCAGGATTTCGGGCCCGATCCGCTGGTCGTTGGTGAAGTCCACCTGCGCCACCCAGAGCCGCAGGATATCGGCGCCGTATTGCTTGACGACCGTCTCGGGCACGATGGTGTTACCCAGGCTTTTGGACATCTTCATGCCCTTTTCGTCCAGCGTGAAACCGTGGGTCAGAACGCCCCGATAGGGCGCGCGGCCCATCGTACCGCAGGCCTGCAGCATAGAGGAATGGAACCACCCGCGATGCTGGTCGGTGCCTTCCAGATAGAGATCGGCGATGCCGTCTTCGGAGCCGTCGGGCCGATCCCGCAGGACGAAGGCGTGGGTGGAGCCGCTGTCGAACCACACATCAAGGATGTCGAACACCTGCTCATAGGCATCCGGGTCGTGGTCATTGCCGAGGAACCGCGCCTTGGCACCATCCTTGTACCACGCATCGGCACCCTCTTCCTCGAAGGCCGCGAGGATACGGGCGTTCACCGCCGGATCGCGGAGAAGGAAATCGGGGTCATCGGGCTTGGCCCCCTTCCTGACGAAGCAGGTCAGCGGCACGCCCCAGGCCCGCTGGCGGGACAGAACCCAGTCGGGCCGCGCCGCGATCATCGAATGCAGGCGGTTGCGGCCGGTCTGCGGGGTCCAGGTGACCAGTTCGTCGATGGAGCGCAGCGCGCGCTCGCGGATGGTCTTGCCATAGGTGTCCTGCCCGTCGCCCACCGGTTTGTCGATGGCGACGAACCATTGCGGCGTGTTGCGGTAGATGAGCGGCGCCTTCGAGCGCCAGCTGTGGGGGTAGGAGTGCTTGAGGCGGCCTCGGGCCAGAAGCGCGCCGACCTCGACCAGTTTGCCGATCACGGCGGTGTTGGCATTGCCCTCCTTGCCGTTCGGTTTGAGGATCTGCGTGCCTCCGAAAAACGGCAGGTTGGACCGGAAGGAACCGTCTTCCAGCACGTTATAGGTCATCGGCAGCCCGTATTTCAGCCCGATCTGGTAGTCGTCGTCGCCGTGGCTGGGCGCGGTATGAACGAACCCGGTTCCAGCGTCATCGGTGACATGATCGCCGGGAAGAACGGGAACGTCGAAATCCCACTCGCCATTCGCACCCTCGACGCCGCGCAGAGGATGGGCACAAGCCAGCGTGCCCAGTTCGTCGGCCGTCACGTCGCGCAAACGGCGATACATGGTGTCGTCCAACCGCGCCTGAGTGAAGATGCTTTCCGCCAATGTATCCGCCATCAGATACCTGCGGCCGATTTTGGCCCAGCATTCCTCAGGGCGGCCCGTAACCTCGTACAAACCATAGGATATTTCCGGCCCAAAACAGATCGCCCGGTTCTGCGGCATAGTCCAGGGCGTCGTGGTCCAGATCACCACATGCGCGCCGTCCAGATCGCCAAGCGGCTCCAGCCGCCCCGGGGTCAAACCTGGCCCCATGACCAACGGATCGGTGCGCTTGTCAGCAAGTACCCGAAAGGTAACCCAGATTGTATGGCTCTGGTGGTCGTGATACTCCACCTCCGCCTCGGCGAGCGCGGTCTTCTCGACCGGGCTCCACATCACGGGCTTCGAGCCCTGATACAAAGTCCCGTTCATCAGAAACTTCTGGAACTCCTCCGCGATCACTCGTTCGGCGTGAAAATCCATCGTCAGATAGGGGTTCTCCCACTTGCCGGTGACGCCGAGACGCTTGAACTCCTCGCGCTGGATGTCGACCCAACCCGTTGCGAAATCGCGACATTCCTGACGGAACTCGACCACCGGCACCGCATCCTTATCGCGCCCCTTCTGGCGGTACTTCTCTTCGATCTTCCATTCGATGGGCAGGCCGTGGCAGTCCCAGCCGGGGATGTAACGGGCATCCTTGCCCATCATCTGCTGGCTGCGCACGACCATGTCCTTCAGGATCTTGTTCAGCGCGTGGCCGATATGCAGGTTCCCGTTGGCATAGGGCGGGCCGTCATGGAGCGTGAAGGGCGTGCGGTTTTCCGCTTTCTCGCGCAGCTTGTCGTAAACTCCGATTTTTTCCCATCTTTCCAGCCACTCGGGCTCGCGCTTGGGCAGTCCCGCGCGCATCGGAAATTCGGTTCGCGGCAGATTGAGGGTAGACTTGTAATCAGGCGTCTCGGCGCACATGTCAGGCGTCCTTTGGTGCGGAATTCTTCAGGGATTTCAGGGCGGTGCGAGGGCTCAAACACCTTGTCCCGGCGTCTCAGTTGCTAGAGAGCCGGGGTTGTAATTCGAATGATGATGCGCGCGATCACATACGTCATGGCCCGGGTTATAGGCGCGCCGAGCTGCGGGGTAAAGATGCCGAAAGCACCTGCGGAGCGCCAGTTGAAGGCCTGGGCCGACGCGCCCCAAGCTGCAGCACCGATCTATGGCCGCCTTCTCCCACGCCAACGGCGGAAAGGTAATACTGGAACCCGCACTCCGAGTGAGCCGTCCGCGGCGCCGGCATCGACGAGACCGCTTTGTGCAGACTGATTCGCAAAAAGATCGCGAAATCGGCGTCCTGCGCTTCATACTTTTTTAACTAACTCCATTCCCGGCGACAATCTGCCGGAATTGCCCGGATTGGGGGCACTTTCATGGGCGGATTCTGGCCAAATTCTGGCATCGCGTCACGATAATGTCCCGGTTTCATCACTCCGTAGCATGAATTTTAGTCAATATTTCCGCGTAGGTAATGAGCGTACTGAGTCAGGAAAACGAATGGCTATCAGAAATTTTGTCGCTTTCGACAGCGCTGGACTTACTGTCGCCGCCGGATCGCCATCGCTGACCTCGGGCAGCAGCATCATCAACAATTCCAGCACTCCGGATGGCACGATCTTCGATTATGCCGCCGGGTTCGGGGTGAACATCGCGCTGAATGATCTCAGCAGCAATACGACCATCTTCGATGACGACCTGCCTGGCAGACACACCATTACCGATGGCGCGGGGATTGTAAGCGACGGCGCCAGCGTTGAATCTGAATCGCAGATTTTTCTGCGCGCACTGGACGAATTCGGCAATGAGACCGGACCGCAGATTACGGTCTATGTCTTCTCGCAGGGTGGAAATACATCAGATGTCTGGGGATTTGCCAGCAATGCGGCGCTGGTCGACGGCACCCGCTATGTCAAGACCGGAGGCAGCAATAACGGGTCGTCCAACTATTCCGATTTCATAACCTGTTTCGGCCCGCGGACGGTGCTGCGCGGCCCGAACGGCCCGGTTCCGGTGGAAGAGCTGGAGATCGGGCAGAAGATCTGGACGCTGGATGATCCGGCCTGCCCTGTCAGCTGGGTCGGCCGCGCGACGGTCGAGGCCGAAGGCCGGTTTGCGCCGGTGGTCATCGCAGCGGGCGCAATTGGCAATTCCGATGAGCTTTTGGTCTCGCCAGAACACCGCATCTATTTCGAGGATTGCGCGCTGGATCTGCTTTTCGGCCATGACCGGGCGCTGGTCGCGGCCAAACATCTGGTTGGCCTGCCCGGGGTCGCCCGCCGGACGGGCGGGACGATCACGTACACGCATCTGATGTTCGACAGGCATCGGATCGTCGATGCCAATGGCTGTCTCAGCGAAAGCTTCTTTCCCGCCGACATGGCGCTGGCTGCGCTGGACTACGAGCCGATGGCCGAACTTTTGAGCCTTTATCCCGATCTGATCCGGCGGCCCGCCGCCTACGGCTCGACGGCCGCGCCGGTGCTGCGCCGGTATGAGGCGGATGCGTATCGTGCGGTCTACCGGCATCAGGGCGTCACGCCACTGGCTCACGTGGCGGAGCAGCTCGAAGCGGTCTAGGCCGCAGGCGGTGCCGCGGCCCGCGACACGGCCCGCTCCCGCAGAACCACATAAAGCCCCGAGGCGATGGTCAACGCGATGCCGAAGGCCGCCAGCCCGTCGGGAAGATCGCGGAAGACCAGCCAGCCGACAAGCGTCGCCATGGGGATTTCCAGATACTGCATCGGTGCCAGCGTGGCCGATGGCGCGAAGCGCAGGCTCCATGTCATAAGAAGGTGGCCGACAACACCGAAGACGCCGACCGCGGCCAGCAGCCAAAGCTCGGTACTCTGCGGGGCGATCCAACCGATCATCGGCGGGTTGCTGCCCGGACCGGGCGCAAACAGAAAGAGCGGCAGCAAAAGCGGCAGCGCCATCAGTCCGGAGGCCGCCTGCAGTGCCACCGGATCCACCTCCTTGGCGATTTTCCGGGTGACCAGCATGAAGAGTGCAAACACCAGCGCCACGCCGAGAGGCAGAAGCGCGGGCGCGCCGACCTCGGCAAAGCTCGGCTGGACCACCATCAGGGTGCCCGCAAAACCCACCGCGCAGGCGATCAGTCGCCTCGGGCCCACCTCCTCCCCCAGGAAGTACTTCCCGAGGATCAGCAGAATGAACGGCATCACGAACGCGATGGCGACCGCATCGGCAAGCGGCAGATAGCGCAACGCGGTAAACATCAGACCAAGCCCCAGAACCTGGAGGATCGTGCGCAGGAATGTCAGCCGCACAATCCGCGCCGTGGGGAAGAGCGCGGCGCCTGCGAGGAGCGCAAACGGCAGAAGCAGCCCCGCCTGTGCCCCGAACCGCACAAGGATCAACTGCAGGAGCGGGATGGTATCGCCAAGTATCTTGGCGAGCGCATCGGCAACCGGGATCACGATGCAAAAGCCAAGCATCAGCAGGATGCCGAGAAGGGGGCGGTCGGCGGTCATGGGGCAAGGCGTGACATACTTCGCCCGAGATGTCAGCCGTCAATAGCTGCCCTTGACGGCGGAGATCAGTGTTTCGGCCAGCGCAAAGCCGCAGCGGCGATAGATCCGGCCCGGCGCGCCGTCCTGATCCGCCACGATCACCGGGATCGTGGCTGGCTCCTCTGCGGCGGCCCAATCGGCGCCCGCGGTCACGAGGGCTGCGCAAATCCCGCGGCGGCGATAACGGGCCCGGGTCTCCACGTTCTGATAGCGCGCGACCCCATCGCCCAGAAACACGCCCAGATCGCCCACCAACAGGTCACCCTCGAACGCCCCCAGCCAGACCGCCCCGCCGGACCCGGCCAGGCGGCGAAGATTGCCGAAACGGGCTACGACAAAAGGCCGATGCGGGCCGGGATCATACCCTTCCTCGACGCCTGTCTCGATCTGCAAGGCTATCACCTGATCCCATTCCGCATCCGTGGCGACCGGGCGGATCATGATCCCGTCGGGGGTGCCATGACGCCAGGGCGGGCCGGTCAATGTCAGCACATCGGCCGTCTCTATTGCAAACCCCCGGCGGGCCAGTTCCGCATGCCCCGCACCCGGCGCCATACCCGGCACGTCCCAGGCCAGCGTCACGTGGCCAGCATCGGGGAAATCGGCGTGAAACCGGGCGATCTGCGCGTCGGGATCCACTTCGCCATGACGAAAGATCAGCATGTTTCCGAACCAGAAATCAGGCTCCGACGGGGTGCGGAGGACAAGCCTGTCGGGATGGCTCTCGATCAGGCTGACGCCGCGCTGGACCACCAGATCGCTTCTGAGCCCCAGGGATCTCAGCATCGCGTTCAGTCCCCGTTTTCGAGAAAATCCCAGACCGAGGAGATCACGACGGAACCCTCGCCCACGGCACTTGCAACCCGTTTGACCGAGCCGTCACGCACATCTCCCACAGCGAAAATCCCAGGGCAGGATGTGGCATAGGCCGAGGAGGCCCCGACCGCCGGCCCGGTTTTCACGAAACCGCGGTCGTCCAGGTCCACATGGCCGGACAACCATCCTGTATTGGGCGCGGCCCCGACCATGATGAACACCGCAGTGCTGTTGATCCGCCAGTCCTGGCCTGTGGATTTGTCCCGGATGTCGACACCCTCCAGCTCATCCCCACCGTGCAGGGCCGTCATCTCAGTCCGGTAATGGATGGTTATCTTGGGGTCGGCATTGAGACGGCTGAGCAGGTAGTCGGACATCGAAGCGGCCAGCGACGCGCCACGCACCAGCACATGGACGTGTCGCGCGCTGCGGCTGAGAAACATCGCGGCCTGACCGGCCGAGTTTCCGCCGCCGATCACGACCACCTCGGTATCGCGGCAATAGCGCGCCTCCACATCGGTTGCCGCGTAGTAGACGCCGGCGCTCTCGAACCGTTCCAGCCCCTCGATCGGCAGGCGGCGATATTGCACACCCGTCGCCACCACCAGCGCGCGGGCGCAGGTTTCGGCTCCGTCATCGAGGGTGATGCAGAACGTGCCATCGTCACGCACAGAGAGCTCCGCCGCCCGCCGCGGCACCGCAAAGCGCGCGCCGAATTTCATCGCCTGCACCTCGCCCCGCCAACACAGGTCCGCGCCGGAAATGCCGGTGGGAAAGCCCATGTAATTCTCGATCCGGCTTGACGTACCCGCCTGCCCGCCAATCGCCATATCCTCCACCACCAGTGCGTTCATCCCCTCGGACCCGGCATAAACGGCCGCCGCCACGCCCGCCGGTCCGCCGCCCACGATCAGAACGTCGTGAACCTCGTCAACGTCGAATGTCAGATCGAGGCCGAGCAGGGCCGCAACCTTGCGCGGCGTCGGATCGGCGATCACATCGGTCTTTCCGAAAATCACCGCTGGGCGCGGAGCCCCGATATTGCATTGATGGGCCAGCGCCTCGGCCTCATGCTCGTCCAGCGTGAGCGAGCGGACCGGAATGCGGTTGCGGCCGGCGAAGCTGGCGATCCGGCGGATGTTCCTGTCTGCCTCCGCGCCGATCAGGGTCAGGCTGGCGCGCCCGCTCTCCAGTTGCCCCCGGCGGCGCGCGGCGTAAACCGTGATGATGATGTCCGACATTTCCGGGATCCGCCGCATCAGGTCGAGCATCGCATCCCGCGCTACGCACAGAAGCGTCGTATCCTTCACCGCGCGGGCCGACATCATCGCGGTGCCGCCCGACAGAAACGAGATATCGCCGAAGAATTGCGTCGGCCCGAGAGAGGCATTGCCGTATCGCGCGTTGGTGCGCGGGTCGATCGCTTCGATCTCGCCGTCGATCAGATAGCAAAACTCGGTGATCGGATCGCCGGCATGGGCCAGCCACTCCCCTGCTTTCAGATACCGCTCGGTGCCGATCCGCGCCATGGCGCGGACATGGGTGTCATGAAGCGGCGTGCGAATCATGGTGGTCACATCGGCGGCAAGCGATTCCATTCCGGTCTCAATCCTTCTGGCCAAAAAGCCCGGTCAGGGCACGCCTGACCAGCGATGTAACGCTCGGGCGGCGGTTGTCACCGAAGGGCAGCGGGCGGCAGACCTCCATCGCGGCCACGCCGACCCGCGCGGTCAACGCCCCGTTGACCACCCCCTCGCCGAACCGGCGCGACACTTTCGACAGGACCGAACCGCCCGCGACCGACCCGATCAGGTCGTCGCCTACGGCCACGGCGCCCGTGGCCACCAGATGGGTCAGCACCGCCCGGGTCAGTCGCCAGGCGCCAAGTGTGCCGGACCGGCCGCCATAGATCTCGGCGATGCGGCGGATCATGCGCAAATTCGCGGTCAGCGCCGCAATCACGTCGGCCAGCGCGATGGGAACAAGTGCTGTTACCGTCGCCACCTGCCGGGCGGCGGCCTCCACCTCCCGGCGCGCGGCGGCATCCAGCGGGGCGAGCAGTTCCGCTTCGGTCAGGGCAAACAGGTTCCCGGCATCGAAGACATCGTCCCGCCGCCGCGCCAGCGTTTCGCGGCCAAGCCGCAACTCCGGCCGGTCGCGGTAAAGCGTCGTCAGCCGGTCGGAAACCCTGCGCGCGGCGCCCAGATCCCCCGCTGACAGCGCCGCGTCGGCCTCACGCCTGAGGTCATCCAGCCGGCCAAGGCGCGAAAACGCCGCCGCCTCCTTCAACGCGATCAGCACCAGCGCCAGCAACACGAGCCCCACCAGAACCGTCGCGGTCCAGCCGAGGATCGGGTTCGCCGCCAAAAGCCCGGTGACGAAATTCCACGCCGCGATGGACAGCACGAAGCCAAGAAGGGTCAGTGCCGCCGCCCAGAAGAACCGCCCCAGGCGTGACGGGCGGCGCGCGGCCAGGGTCGCCATGGTCTGCATGGCCTGCCCGCTGGCGAACGGCACGCCGGCATCGGGCACCGGCGGCGCCGCGCCCGGCCCGATCTCGGGTGCGTCCTCCAGCTCGATCAGAACGGGGCCCTTGCGATCAACCATTCAACCTGTCCTGCTTCTCTGGTTCAAGAATATGCCAAGGGGAGGGGCCGGCCCGGGGGCAAAGCCCCGTCCCGCGCAGGCCATCGCCGCTCATCTGAGCCTGTCTCCGAGCAAAAACTCCGCCGCGCTGTCCAGCCGGATATGGGGTGGCCCCTCCCCCGGTTTCAATGTCAGCGTTGCGGGCGCAAAGCGCATCACGTCGAAATCACCGTCCAGCCACGCCGCCTGCCCCTGACGCGCGGGCACCAGAAGCGCATTCGGATCCTCCGGCAGGTCGCCGGGATGGAACGCCGCCTGTTTGCCCCCGTCCAGCAAGGTGCCGCGCACCAGATCGAGGCGTCCGCCATCATGGCTGCGGGTCTCTTCCACCGTGGCACGCAGGGCGGCGATGGCCATGGCCCGGGTCGCGGCCCCGGCGAAATCTGCGCGATTGCGGGCGTCGCGCACCAGCGCCTCCATGATCGCGGTGAGTTTCGGGTGCTGGGAATGATGCAGATGGTCCGCCTTGGTCGCGGCAAACAGGATCTTGTCCGTGCGCCGCCCCACAAGCGTGCTCAGAAAGCTGTTCCGGCCAGGGCGAAAGGCGCGGAGGATCCCGGCCATCGTGCGGCGCAGATCCTCCACCGCGGGCGGACCCGAATGGATCGCGCCAAGCGCGTCAATCAGCACGATCTGCCGGTCGATCCGTGCAAAATGGTCGCGAAAGAAGGGTTTGACCACCTGCGCCTTGTAGGCCTCGTAGCGCCGCGCGAATTCGCGCGCCAGCGAACCGCGCGGGCTGGCCGACTGCGGCAGGGGCGCGAATGTGAGCGCGGGACTGCCCTCCAGTTCTCCGGGCAGAAGAAACCGGCCCGGTGTGCAATCGGAGAAACCCGCCGCCCGTGCCGCGGCCAGATAGGCGGTATAGGCGCGCGCGAGCGCCTGCGCCTGCGGCTCGTCCAGCCTGGCGGACGGGTCCAGATCAGCCAGATGCGACAGATATTCGGCCCCGCCGGGGCGGCCGCGGGCCTGATCGAGCGCCTGCGCGGCCCAGTCCTCATAGCGCTGATCCAGAAGCGACAGGTCCAGCAGCCATTCACCAGGATAGTCCACGATATCCAGATGGACCGTGCGCGGCCCGGACAGGCCCGAAAGCAGACCGCTCGGCTGCACCCTCAGCGACAGGCGCAGTTCCGACACATGCCGGGTGCTGTCGGGCCAATGCGGATTGGGGCCGGTCAGGGCCGCAAGATGGGTTTCAAAGTCGAACCGGGGCACCGTATCATCGGGCTGTGGCTGCAGGAACGCGGCCTGAATCCGACCCGACTGCGCCGCTTCAAGCCCCGGCATCCGCCCGCGATCCAGAAGGTTGGCGACAAGCGAGGTGATAAAAACGGTCTTGCCCGCCCGGCTGAGCCCGGTCACGCCCAACCGGACCACCGGTTCGAAAAAGGTCTCGGACACGGCGCCGGTCACGCTGTCGATCCCCCGGCCCAGAGTGTCCGCTATTGTCCCGATGACCACTGCGCAATCGTCCTTTGCCTGCCTCAGGATCAAAGAATAGTCATCGGAGGGTGCGGTTTACAGGGTTGATTGCGCCTCTCCGCTTTGTCATAGGCGAACCCCATGCCCCGCTATGCCCTGAAACTTGAGTATGATGGCGCTCCCTTTGCCGGGTGGCAGCGTCAGGCTGACTGCGCCACCGTGCAGGGTGCGGTCGAGGCGGCGCTGGCCAGGCTGGAGCCGGATGTGCCCACGATTGCCGCCGCCGGGCGTACCGATGCAGGCGTTCACGCGACGGGTCAGGTGGCCCATTGCGACATGGCGCGCGACTGGACGCCCTTTCGCCTGTCGGAGGCGGTGAATTTTCATCTCAAGCCCCTGCCGGTCGCCGTTGTTGCCTGCGCCCGGGTCGATGACGACTGGCATGCGCGGTTTTCGGCCGAGGAGCGGCGCTATCTCTACCGGGTGGTCAACCGCCGGGCGCCGTTGACGCTTGAGGCAGGCCAGGCGTGGCATGTGCGGGGCAAACTGCGAGCGGACCCGATGCGGGAGGCCGCCCGGCACCTGATCGGGCGTCATGATTTCACGACGTTCCGGGCCACGATCTGTCAGGCCAAGAGCCCGGTCAAGACGCTCGACGCGATCGAGATCACGGAGGTGCCGCTTGATCACGGGGTCGAGTTTCAGTTCCGGTTCAGGGCCCGGTCCTTTCTGCATTCGCAGGTCCGCTCCCTTGTCGGCTCGCTGGAACGCGTGGGCGCGGGCGGCTGGAGCCCCGCCGACATGAAGGCCGCGCTGGAGGCCGCGGACCGCGCCGCCTGCGGGCCGGTCGCGCCCCCGTTCGGGCTTTCTCTGACGGGGGTCGGCTATGCGTCGGATCCGTTCGCGGAACCTGCCACATGACCCCCGCCGCGCCGTTCTCAAGGGAGCTGGTCCTGATCGGCGGCGGCCATACTCATGCGCTGGTTCTGCGCAATTGGGGGATGGATCCGGTGCCCGGCGCGCGCCTGACGCTGATCAATCCGGGCCCGACCGCGCCCTATTCCGGCATGCTGCCCGGCCATGTGGCGGGGCATTACGACCGAGATGAGTTGCAAATCGATCTGGTACGGCTGGCCCGCTTCGCCGGTGCAAGGCTGATCCTGGGCACCGCCACCGGGCTCGACCGGGACGCCAGAACCGTCCGCGTGGAGGGCCGGATCGCCCCCATCTCCTACGACATACTGTCGATCGATGTGGGCGTGACCTCGGCCATGCCCGGCCTGCCCGGCTTCGCCAGCTTCGGCGTGCCGGCGAAACCGCTGGACCTTTTCGCCGATGCATGGGCCCGGTTCTGCGACGATCCGCCGGCCCGCCCGGACATCGCCGTGATCGGCGGCGGCGTGGCCGGCGTGGAACTGGCCATGGCCGCGCAGCATCGGCTGACCGGTCTGGGATGCGCGCCCACCGTCACGATCGTCGAGAGGGCCGAAGCGCTTGCCGGGCTACCCGGAAAAAGCCGCGCGCGGCTGATGGAGACGCTGAAAACCGCGGGCATTACGCTGATCGAAGGCGTCGGGGTCACCGAACTTGGCGACGACACGCTTCGCCTGTCCGACAGTCGCAGGCTTCGCAGCGACATGACCATCGGCGCGGCGGGCGCCCGGCCCCATGACTGGCTGGCCGATCTGGGCCTTGAGACCGAGGCGGGGTATCTGGCGGTCGACGCGACGCTTCGCTCGCTCACCGACCCGGCCATCTACGCGGTCGGCGACTGCGCCCATCTTTCCCATGCTCCGCGCCCCAAGGCCGGCGTTTTCGCCGTGCGCGCCGCGCCGGTTCTGGCCCATAATCTGCGGGCCGATCTGACCGGTGGGTCCCGGCGGGCCTTCGCCCCGCAAGGCGACTATCTCAAGCTGATCTCACTTGGCCGCAAATCCGCCTTGGCCGAGAAACGGGGCATCATGCTGTCCGGCGCGCTGATGTGGCGCTGGAAGGACCGGATCGACCGCGCCTTCATGGCCCGCTTCACCAACCTGCGCCCGATGCCGTCGCCACCTGTGCCCCTGGGTGCCGCGGAAGGCGTGGCCGAGCAGATGCGCGGCCCCGCCCCGTGCGGAGCCTGCGGTGCGAAGCTGGGCCGGACTGCGCTGCAAACAGCCTTGGGCGCGCTCCCGACAGGCCTGCGCGACGATGTGCTGAGCCGCCCGGGCGATGACGCGGCGGTGCTGAAAGTCGGCGGGCGGACGCTTGTGCTGACCACCGATCATCTGCGCGCGTTCAGCCCCGACCCCGGGCTGCTGGCCCGGGTCGCCGCGGTCCACGCCATGGGTGATGTCTGGGCCATGGGCGCCCGACCGCAGGCGGCCCTGGCCAGCGTTACCCTGCCGATGCTGGCGCCGCGGATGCAGGCGGCCTGGCTGGCCGAAATCATGGCCGAAGCCGGTGCGATCTTCGCAGCCGAGGGGGTGGAGATCGTCGGGGGGCATTCCTCCCAGGGTGCCGAACTGTCGATCGGCTTCACCCTGACCGGTCTGCCCGACGGCCCGCCCGTAACGCTCGCCAGCGCTCAGGATGGCGACGCGCTGGTTCTGACCCGCCCGCTTGGCACCGGTGTGATCCTGGCCGCTGAAATGGCGCAGGCCGCGAAAGGCGCGGATGTGGCCACCGCCTGGGCGCAGATGAGCCGCCCGCAAGGCGACGTCGCCGCCCGTATCGGCGCGCTTGCCCATGCGATGACGGATGTCACCGGCTTCGGTCTGGCCGGGCACCTGATCGGCATATGCGACGCCTCGGCCCTCGGCGCGGAGATCGCGCTGGCCGACCTGCCCGTGCTGCCGGGTGCCCGGGCGCTTCTGGATGCCCACCAGCGGGCCAGCCTGCACGCAGAGAACGAGGCTGCCCTTGCCGGGCGGATCAGCGGCGGCGACGGCGCGCAGAAGGCGCTGCTGTTCGACCCGCAGACCTCGGGCGGGTTTCTGGCCGCGCTGCCGCAGACCGATGCGGCCACGGTGGTGGCGGATCTGCGCGCGGCTGGCCATGCGGCGGCCATCATCGGCCGGTTCGGGAAGGGCGCGCCACGGATCACCCTGATCTAGGCGCGCGTGATCCACCGGGCGAGCCGGTCCGCCAGGGCCTCGCGCGCCTCCACCGTCAGGCTGTCACTGCGAAACTCCGCCAGCCGTTCCGTGGCGTCCGATCTGCGCGCACGGGCATAGGCCGGATCGTAATGCCGCTCGATCAATCCCGCGGAAAGCTCCTGCAACCGCCCTTCATGGGCCAGCGCGATCCAGCCATCCACCACCTCATTTCCTGCCAGCGGGCGCAGATGATCCAGCCGGGCGATCAGGCGCGGAAGATCGGCGGCATAAGCTCCGTAGACATCGGCCAGATAGGCCGCGCGCGCCTGCGCCGGAACGGCGACGACCAGACGCGGCGCGGCCCGCATCGCAGCCCAGAGCGAGGGCGGCAGGCGCAGCTTTCCGATCCGGCTCGACTCCGCCTCCAGCAGCAGCGGCCGCGCGGGATCGACCCGGGAGAGCGCCATGGCCAGCGCCGACTCGAACGCCTTCTGCGAAGGTTGCGGCCCCTCCATCTCGCCCAGGATGGAGCCGCGATGCGCCGCGAGGCCTTCCAGATCCACGACCTGCACCCCGCGCGCGGCCAGCCTGGCCAGAAGATCGGTCTTGGCACTTCCGGTATTGCCATCCAGCCGGATCAGCTGCTGCGCCAGGGGCCGGTCGTAGAGCATCTCCACCACCCGCCGCCGATAGCTGCGATATCCGCCGTCCAAAACCTCCACCCGCCATCCAATCTGCCGCAGGATCGTGGCGAAGGAACCCGAACGCTGGCCGCCGCGCCAGCAATAGACCAGCGGCTGCCAATCCCCGCCCTGCCCCATCAGGGAGCTTTCGATATGCGCGGCGGCGTTCCGCGCCACCAGCGCCGCCCCGATCTTGCGGGCGGCAAAGGGGCTCTGCTGCGCGTAGATCGTACCGACGCGCGCCCGCTCCGCGTCGCTGAGGACGGGCATGTTCACTGCGCCGGGCATATGATCCTCAGCAAACTCCGCCGGGCTGCGCACGTCGATGATCGCGTCGAAACCGGCGGCCCACTCCATTGTTTCGGCAAATATCCCGGTATCGCCCAAGTCGGATCCGCCTTTCCCAACGTCCTCTTTGCTTCAAAAACAGTGCCATGGCGGGCACCGGCACCCGTCAACGCGGCCATACGCGGCAAACTCGCCCCCGCCGGTCGGGCGCGCGGGACGCGGCGGCGCGGTGTCGTCAGATGTCCTGCCCGTGCATCTTGCGGAACCGCTGGATCAGGCTGGAGGTGTCCCACCTCCCGCCGCCAAGCTGCTGCACCTCGGCATAGAACTGGTCCACCAGCGCCGTGACCGGCAGGCTGACGCCCATCTCCTTGCCCTGGGCCAGCGCGATCCCCAGATCCTTGCGCATCCAGTCGACGGCGAAGCCGTGGTCGAACTCATTGTCCACCATCGTCCCGGCCCGGTTGGCCAATTGCCACGAGCCACCTGCACCCTGGGACACCAGATCCGCCACTTTCTTGGCGTCCAGCCCGGCTTGCATGGCAAAGAACAGACCCTCTGAAATACTCTGGATCGCACCGGCTATGCAGACCTGATTGATCATCTTGGTCAACTGGCCTGCGCCGATATCGCCGAAATGCACAATCGCCTTGGCATAGGCATCGATCACCGGTTCGGCCGCCGCGAAATGCGTCTCCTCGCCGCCGCACATGATCGCCAGTTGCCCGTTTTCGGCCCCGGCCTGCCCGCCGGAGACGGGCGCGTCGACCCAGCCCACCCCCTGTTCCGCGGCCTGCGCCGCCAGTTCCCGGGTGACCGTTGCCGATACCGTCGTGTGATCCACGAAAACCGATCCGGGCGCCATGCCGGCAAGCGCCCCCGCCGCACCCAGCACGACGGCGCGCAGATCCTCGTCATTGCCGACGCAGGACATCACGAACTCCGCCTCCGACACCGCCTCGCGCGGGGTCTCCGCGAAATCCCCGCCATGCTCCGCCGCCCAGGCTTCGGCCTTGGCGGTTGTCCGGTTGTAGACGGTTACCTCATGGCCTGCGTTCCGCAGATGCCCGGCCATTGGATAGCCCATGACCCCCAGACCCAAAAACGCCAGTTTTGCCATTTCATCCCTCCGCTTGACGATGCCTTGCGCGCAGACCTAGCAGCGCGCGATCCCGCCGACCAGACGGCGGGGGCCGGTTCATGCCGTCCGGCCTTCGAATTGTGCCAGCGCCACGCCTTCGGCCTCCAGCGCCGCGCGGACCGAGCGCGCGATATCCACCGCTTCGGGCGTGTCGCCATGCAGACAGATCGTGTCGATCGCGGCCGGGATCTCCTTGCCGCTTCCGGTGATGATCGCGCCGGCCTTGACCATCGCGGCGACGCGTGGCCCGGCCACGCCCGCATCATGGATCACCGCGCCGGGACGGGAGCGGTCGACAAGCGTCGCATCGTCGTTATAGGCGCGGTCCGCGAAAATCTCGCCCGCCCAGGCGCAGCCAAGCGCGCGCGTCGCCTCCTCCTGCGCGGTGGCGGTCAGCACCATGATGATCAGGTCAGGGTCCACCGAAAGCGCCGCGTCGTAGCAGACCCGCGCCAGTTCGGCATCCTCGGAGGTCATGTTGCCGAGCGCCCCGTGCAGTTTCAGATGCCGGACCCTGCCGCTGGCGGCGCGCGCCATGGCCTGCGCCGCACCAAGTTGAAACCGGACGAAATTGGCCAATGTCTTGTGGGGCAGATGCATCCGCCGGCGTCCGAAACCCTGCAGGTCGGGAAAGCCCGGATGCGCGCCGATCCCGACACCGTTTTCCACTGCCAGCGCCATGGTTTCCGCCATCACGTCGGGGTCGCCCGCATGGGCACCGCAGGCGATATTGGCCGAGGTGATGATCCGCAGCAGATCCGCATCGCGACCCATGACCCAGGGACCAAAGCTCTCGCCCATATCCGCGTTCAGATCGACAGTCAGGCTCATTGATGCTCCTCCTCATGGCCGGAAATGGCCCCGTCGGCCAAGTGATAGCTCAACAGATCAGGGATGTCGCGCGGGTCTCGCACAAGCGGCCTTACCCTTGAGCGAAGCGCATCCCGCGCCGCCTGATCCGCGCGTTCCGCCGCCAGACCTTCGTCAGGCGTTATGAAAACAAGGTTGAGCGGAGCCCCGGGCGGCGTCTGCGCCGCGCGTGGCAGATCGGCCGGCAGAACCGTCGCGATCCGCGGATAGCCGCCCATGGTCTGGCATTCCGCCATCAGGATCACCGGCACCCCGTCGCCGGTGATCTGGATGTCCCCCGGCACGATGACCTCGGAGACCACGGTCAGCCCGCCTTCCAGCGCGAACCCCTCGACATCCATCGCAAGGCGCAGCGCCATGCGGTTCGAGCGCGGATCGCGCTGAAACGCGGTCGCCTCCAGCCGGGCGCGGGTGTGTTCGTCGAAAAAGCCGGTCTGGACCGATGGCAGGATCCGCAACCGGCCGCCCGAAAAGCGATCGGCCACATCCAGCACCATGCCGGTTGCGCCCTGCCTGTCCGTGCCGACCGGCAGATGCGTGCCCTCTTCGACCGGGCCGCCCAGCCCCGCGTTCAGTTGCGCCGCGCGCGCGCCCAGTCTGACATCGGTGTCGAACCCGCCGCCCACATGCAGATAGCCGACCGCGCCTTCGATCACGCCGCCAATGGAAAGCCTGCTGCCCGCGGGCATGTGGTGGCTGGCATTCCAGATCAGAGGCGCGCCATCGAGCGTGGCCTTCATCGGCGCGCCGGTCAGGGCGATGCGAAGGGGCGCATCGGCCTCGAACTCCCCGCCTATGCCAACCATTTCCAGGGCGGCAAGGTCGGGCGCCTGAGCCAGGAGCGCAGCGCCTTCGTAAAGCGCCAGCCGGTCCATCGCCCCGCCCCGCGAAAGGCCCTGCGCCAGATGACCGGGGCGGCCAAGATCCTGCACGGTGACACCGGGCCCCGCGCGGTGGACGATCAGTGCGGTCATGAGATCACCTCGACCTCGGCGCCGCCATCCAGCACGTCGGCATCGCCCATCATACGCTCCACATGGGCGCGGTCGGTGGCGACGAACTGCACCTCGTCACCGGGGTTCAGGGGGAAGGCCGGGTCGCTGTCGGGGCGGAAATTCTCGAACGCGGTCTGCCCGATATGCCGCCAGCCCGTGGGCGACGGCCGGGAGAAGAGCACGCATTGCCGGATGGCCTGGATCATCGCGCCGGCGGGCACCATCGGGTTCAGCTCCGTCCGCCGTGGCAGGTTCCAGTTTTCGGGTAGCTCGCCCAGATAGGGCTGGCCCGGCGCGAAGCCAAGCGCCATGACCCGCAGCCGGGCGGCGGAAAGCTCCCTGATCGCCTCGGCTTCGGACAGGCCCGCAGCCGTCGCCGCCTCGGACAGTTCCGGGGCCAGATCGGTGCCGTAGACGGTCGGCACGCGGAACAGGCGCCGCCCCTCAGGCAGGGGTGCCTCGTACCAGTCCTGCCGGGACACCAGATCGCTCAGCCGGGCCGCCAGATCCGCGTGATCGGCGGCCAGCGGGTCGATGCGCAGAAAGACCGACACCAGCGAGGGGGCGGTTTCCTCCACCCCCGGCCATGGATCCCGTTCCAGGGCCGCGCGAAACGCAAGCGCCGCCCGATTGGCAGGTTCACTGAACGCATCCGCGAAGCTGACCAGCAGCCCGGTCAAACCGAGGGATCGGATGACCGGCCATGAGCCGGATGCGGAAACGGGGGCGGATGTCATGGTGCAAGCAAGTCCTGAAGTGGCGCGACGCCCCCCGTGATAACGCGGGCGCGCAAAGGTGCCAATGGGGCGTCAGCCGTCGCCCTCGGCCAGGGTCAGGGTGACCCGGTCGCCGGCAAACCAGGTGCGGCCGTATTCCACCGGGCGGCCTTCCGGATCGACGCTCAGCCCGACCGTGCGCAGGATCGGCGCGCCCGTCTGCAGATGCAGATGCCCGGCCTGCGTGGGCGAGGCGGCAAGCGCCGTTAGCTGGGTCCAGCTGCGGGTGTAATCCATCAGCCCCTCGGCCCGGAACGCCGCGGTGACGGAGCCGGTACGGGCCAGATGAATGAGCAGATCCGGGAACCGTTCGGCCGGGAACACGGCGCGTGACACTGCAATGGGCTGATCGTCGGCAAAAGACACACCTTCGGAGACGTGCACCGGATCGCCGGGTTTCAGGCCCAGCGCCTCGGCCTCCCGCGCGTCGGCGGCGCGGGTCGCACGGTGCAACGACCGGCGGCGCGGCTCCCGACCGGCGGCAATCAGGTTCTGGTGGAACCGCACGCGCTTGCCGATCGGGTAGTAGGTGGGCTGGTGCGTCACGAAAACGCCCGCGCCGCGCCGTGCATGCACCGTGCCGATCTCGGCCAATGCCGCAAGGGCCCGGCGCACCGTGTGGCGGTTCACGCCGAACCGGGCGGCCAGTTCCGCTTCGGTCGGCAGCTTGTCGCCGGGCGCATAGCGGCCCGCGCCGATCTCCCCTGTCAGGGTGTCCCGTATCGATGTCCAAAGCGCGGTGCGGCCCATGTCGGTATCCGTTTGTCATCAAAGTTTCACGGAGCCCGGGCTTGCGCGACTCGCGGGCTGGGCGTAACAATTTGTCTAGTTGTATATAAATATGGACAACTCCGCAAGATGTCTGAGATAGACGCAAACACAGACCGCAAGGCCCGCCTGTCGACCCTGGCGCAGGCCCCGGCGGCCCGGCTCGCCGCCCTTTGGCAGGCCTTCGGCAGGACGCCCGAGCATGACATGCTGCGCCCGCCAGAGATCGGGACCGTGATGGTGCGGGGCCGGGCCGGCGCGGTCGGGGCGCCCTTCAATCTGGGTGAAATGAGCGTGACACGCTGTTCCGTCCGGCTGAGGGACGGCGCCGTCGGCCATGGATATGTGCAGGGCCGCGACAAGCAGGCAGCGTGCACGGCGGCGTTGATCGACGCGCTGGCCGAAGCAGGCGAGGCCGAAGCGCTGGAGGCCGCGATCCTGCGCCCGCTGCGCGAAGAGGCGGCGGCCAGGCGGACCGCGCGCGCCGCACGCGCCGCCGCGACGAAGGTGGAGTTCTTCACGATGGTACGGGGAGAGGGATGATGTCGGCACCCACCCAAAGCGATGCGATGACCGGCGGGTTCGAGGCGCCCGCCTTCGACGCGGCCTTCGCGTTTCGCGCAGTCTTGCAGGCCATGGCCCGCCCCGGGCGGATCGAAACCGTCAGCAGAGCCGCACCGCCCACCCCGATCTCTGCGGCGGCCGGTGCCGTGATCCTGACGCTCTGCGATCCGGAGACCGGGGTCTATCTTGCACCCGGCCATGACACGGACGCCGCGCGCGCCTGGATAACATTCCACACCGGCGCGCCGTTTGTCAGGGCCGAAGCCGCGGTGTTTGCCCTTGGTACATGGGACGCGCTGGCCCCGCTGTCGGCCTACGCAATCGGCACCCCGGAATATCCCGACCGCTCGGCGACGCTGATCGTGGAGTGCGACGGTCTCTACGCCGATGGCGCCGTACTGAGCGGTCCGGGGATCAGGGACCGGGCACGTCTGAACCTGCCGGAGATCGCCGCGTTCCGGGCGAACCGGGCGCGGTTCCCGCTTGGCTTCGACTGCATCTTCACCGCAGGCGCGCAGCTGGCCGCCCTGCCCCGGTCCACCCAAGTGACGGAGGCGATCTGATGTATGTGGCAGTAAAAGGCGGTGAACGCGCCATCGACAATGCCCATGCCTGGCTGGCCGAAGAGCGGCGCGGCGACAGGGCCGTCGCCGAGATGTCGGTGGCGCAGATCCGCGAGCAACTGAGCCTGGCGGTGAACCGTGTGATGGCAGAGGGTTCGCTTTACGACCCCGATCTGGCGGCGCTGGCGATCAAACAGGCCCGTGGCGACATGATCGAGGCGGTTTTCCTGATCCGCGCCTATCGCACCACCCTGCCGCGCTTTGGCGCGTCCGAGCCGATCGATACGGGCGCGATGACCTGCGACCGGCGGATCAGCGCCACATTCAAGGATGCCCCGGGCGGCCAGATACTGGGCCCGACCTTCGATTACACCCACCGGCTGATCGATTTCGCGCTGGCCGCCGAGGGAGACGCGCCCGATGCACCGCAGACTACCCCGCAAACTGGCAAGACGCCCCATATAACCGAGTTTCTGGCCCGCGAAGACCTGATCCAGACGGAACCCGCAGGCACCGAAACGCCTCGTGACCTGACCCGGGAGCCGCTTGATTTTCCCGCCGATCGCGCGCTGAAGCTTCAGGCGCTGACCCGCGGCGATGAAGGGTTCGTGCTGTCGATGGCCTATTCCACGCAGCGCGGCTATGGCCGCAATCACCCCTTCGTCGGCGAATTGCGCGTGGGCCAGCTACCCGTGGAGATGGAAATCCCCGAACTGGGTTTCGCCATCGAACTGGGGGATATCACGGTCACAGAATGCGAAACGGTGAACCAGTTCACCGGCTCGAAAACCGAGCCGCCGCAATTCACCCGAGGCTACGGGCTGGTCTTTGGTCATACGGAACGCAAGGCGATTTCCATGGCACTGGTCGATCGCGCCATGCGCTGGCAGGAGCTGGGTGAAGACAATGTGGGGGCGCCCGCGCAGGACGAGGAGTTCGTGCTCAGCCATTCCGACAATGTGCAGGCCACAGGCTTTCTTGAGCATATCAAGTTGCCCCATTACGTCGACTTCCAGTCGGAACTGGAACTGATCCGCCGATTGAGGGCGGAGGCCATGGCCACCCGCGCGCAGGAGGCCGCGGAATGACCCCTGTCGTCCGCTACCGCGACTTAGGTACACCGCGCGGAGTGGACCTGCGCGCCGCGCGCCGCGCGTCACTCATCCGTTGCGGGCCCAGGTTGGGTTCATGCCTGTCGCGAACCAGACTCCGCCAAGCCCCCACGGCGATGATCGCCAGCACCAGCGCCAACAGGCCGCCGAAACCCCAGATGACCCATTCCACTAAAAATCCTCCCGGAGGGTGCCGTGTCTGACTGCAAGTTGGCATATCTCCACGGACAGACCAAGCAGATCATCCATCTCGCCATTGCAGACGGCAGGCAGGTCTACAATCTCATCGAGCCCTTGGCAGATGCGGCGGTAGCAAAAAAGTATGGCCACCGTCCTTCGGGAGGCCGCGGAATGACCGTGTTCAGCGCCTCAGCGTCGATGCCGCAAACTCCGGCTTTCGCGATCGGCGCGGAAGATGACCGCGAAAAGCGGGCCAAACACCATGATGAGCCAGATGCTCACCACGCTCATCACGCCGGCAAAGACAATCCCGTAAAGATGCTCAGAGATCCATTCCATCTCACTCTCCCTCAGATCACGGCCGTTCAGCATGACAGACTATAACTTCGCATATCTCGATGAACAGACAAAACGCATGATCCGCCGCGCGCTTCTGAAAGGTGTCGCGATTCCCGGCTATCAGGTGCCCTTCGCCTCGCGGGAGATGCCGATGCCCTATGGCTGGGGCACGGGCGGTGTGCAGGTCTCGGCCGCCTGCCTGACCCCGGATGACCGTTTCAAGGTGATCGATCAGGGCGCAGACGACACCACCAACGCCGTCTCGATCCGCAAGTTCTTTGAAAAAACCGCCGGCGTGGCGGTGACCGAGAAGACGAGTGAGGCCACCGTCATCCAGACCCGGCACCGGATCCCGGAGACCGTGCTGAGCGAGGAGCAGATCCTTGTCTATCAGGTGCCGATCCCGGAACCGCTCAGGTTTCTGGAACCGAAGGAGACCGAGACGCGGAAGATGCACGCGCTTGAGGAATACGGGCTGATGCATGTGAAACTTTACGAGGACATCGCCCGGCATGGCGAGATCGCAACCGCCTACGCCTACCCGGTGAAGGTGGAGGAGCGCTATGTGATGGACCCGTCGCCTATCCCGAAATTCGACAACCCCAAGCTGGAAAGCGCAGCCCTGCAACTGTTCGGCGCCGGACGGGAACAGCGGATCTATGCGGTGCCACCCTATACCAGGGTCGTAAGTCTCGATTTCGACGACCACCCGTTCGACCCGTCGAAGGCCGATCATCCCTGCGCGCTTTGCGGGGCCGAGGACAGCTATCTCGACGAGGTGATCGTCGATGATACCGGCAGACGGATGTTCGTTTGCTCCGACACGGATTTCTGCGCCGGTCGTCGGGAGGATGCCGCATGAGCGGGCAAGTGATCTTCCCGACCCATGCCGAAGTGGACTTCGATCCGGCTGTCGCGGTGCCGGGCCGGGGGCTGAGCGCCGAGGAGTGGGAAACGGCGCGCGCCGCACAAAGGTGCATCGTCGGTGCGGTGGACCGGGCTTTGTCCGACGCGCCCGTCGACGGCGATGTCCCGATCGTGGCTTATGGGGGCGTGGGTGCGCTGCTGTGCCATCATCTTCTTGATGTCGAAATCAACCGTACCCAAGGCCAGCCCCATGGCAGCGGCGGGTGCCGGTTCACATTCGACCGCAACCTGAACTCGACGCCGACCGATTGGAGAGCGATATGACACCGCTTCTGGATGTTCGCAGCCTGACCAAGACCTACGGCTCCCGCACCGGTTGCGCCGATGTGTCCTTCACGCTTTACCCTGGCGAGGTCATGGGGATCGTGGGGGAAAGCGGATCGGGCAAATCGACCTTGCTGAACTGTCTGGCCGGGCATCTGGAACCGGACCGGGGCGCGGTACTCTTCGACACACGGGCCGACGGGCCGCGCGACACACTGCGGATGTCGGAGCCGGAACGGCGGATGCTGGGGCGCACCGACTGGGCCTTTGTGCATCAGAACCCGCGCGACGGGCTCAGAATGCGGATCAGCGCGGGCGGCAACGTGGGCGAACGGCTGATGGCCGTGGGCGCGCGCCATTACGGAGAGATCCGGGAAGCCGCCGAGGATTGGCTGGACCGGGTCGAGATCAGCACGAACCGGATCGACGACCGCCCTGCGGCCTTTTCCGGCGGCATGCAGCAACGGCTTCAGATCGCCCGAAACCTGGTCACCGGGCCGCGGCTGGTCTTCATGGATGAGCCCACCGGCGGGCTGGATGTTTCGGTGCAAGCGCGCCTTCTGGATCTGTTGCGCGGACTGGTCCGGCGCATGGGCCTGTCGGCAATCGTGGTCACCCATGATCTGGCGGTGGTGCGTCTGCTGGCCGACCGGCTGATGGTGATGAAGGATGGCTATGTGGTGGAAACCGGGCTGACCGACCAGGTGCTGGATGATCCGCAACACGGGTATACGCAGCTGCTTGTCAGCTCGGTTCTGCAGGTATGAGGGGACAGGGAATGATCGAGGTTCAGGGGCTTGGAAAATCATTCACGCTGCACAATCAGGGCGGCGCGGTGATCCCGGTTCTGGAAGGCGCAAGGTTCACGGTAGCGCAAGGCGAATGCGTCGCGCTGACCGGGGCGTCGGGGGCGGGGAAATCCACGGTCATGCGCATTCTCTACGGGAATTATCTGGCGCAGGCGGGTCAGGTTATGATCGGCGGGGTCGACCTGACGGCGGCGGAGCCGCGCGAGATATTGGCGCTGCGCCGCGACACCCTTGGCTATGTCAGCCAGTTCCTGCGCGTGGTTCCGCGCGTGCCGACGCTGGAGGTGGTGGCCGAGCCCTGTCTGGCCATCGGCATGGAGGAAAGCGCGGCGCTGGACCGGGCCCGCGGCCTGTTGGCGCGGCTGAACATCCCCGAACGGCTTTGGGCCCTGTCGCCCACCACGTTTTCGGGTGGCGAACAACAACGGGTGAACATCGCCCGCGGCTTCGCCCACGCCTACCCCGCGCTGTTGCTGGACGAGCCGACCGCCAGCCTCGACCCGCAAAACCGGGAGGTGGTTCTGAGCCTCGTCGAAGAGGCCAAGGCGCAGGGTACCGCGATTGTCGGCATCTTCCACGACGCCCCGGCGCGCGCGCGGCTGGCCGACCGCGAAATCGATGTCAGCGCCTTCACCCCGGCACGGGCCGCATGACGCAGGGGCGGTTCATCGCGGTGGTCGGCCCCTCCGGCGTGGGCAAGGACAGCTTGATGGACGCGCTGTGCCGCGCGCGGCCCGACCTGCGCCGGGTACGCCGGGCGATCACCCGTGCACCGGAAGCCGGCGGCGAAGACTATGAAGCCGTCAGCGCGGAGGCCTTTGTCCGCCGCGCAAAGGCGGGTGCCTTCGTGCTGCATTGGCAGGCCCATGGCCTGAGCTACGGGATCCCGGCCGAGATCCGCGACGATCTCGATGCCGGTCGCGACGTACTGGCCAATCTGTCGCGCGGCAAGCTGGAAGATGCGGCAGCCGCGTTCGCACGGGTTCATGTGCTGGTCATCAGCGCCGATCCGGAGGTTCTGGCAGATCGGCTGTCGGCCCGCGGGCGCGAGACGCCGGAGGACATCGCCGCAAGGCTCGCCCGCACCGCGCCGCCCATGCCGCAAGGCGTGCGGGTCACACAGATCGATAATAGCGGCGCGCTGGGGGCGAGCGTCTCCGCCGCGCTGGCAGCGCTTTACCCGGCAAGGGTGTAGCGGTGGATCAGATGAAACCGGCCATCCTTCGCCTCGCCCATCAGGGCCAGCGTATCCACCCCGAAAGGGCGCGGCAGCACCGGCGCGAAATGGACCGTCAGGCGGCTTGCCAGCGCTTCGGCCTCCGCCTCGGGAAAATGCCCGCTCAATGTCAGGTGGAACCGGAACTCCTCCATCACATAGGGATAACCCCAGGCCTCCAGCAATGCATCCTGCCGCGGGCTGAGGCCCGATTTGCGCCGCCGGGCCAGCTCCGCCTCGCCCGGCGGGGCGCGGAACCTGTCGAGACCCCGGACTACGGCCGCCGCCAGATTTGCCAGCGGTGTCGACGGCCCCTCGGGCACCACGGCCACGAACCCGCCAAGACGCCGGATGACAAGACCGGGAAGCTGCACCGGCGAAAGGCTGGTCAGCAGGGCCTCCGTCGCGATTTCCAGTTCGGCCCGGCTCGTCCCCTCCGCCAGACGGAAGGGCGGCTTGATCGTGCCATGGAAGCCGTATTTGCGGGGTGTCGCCGTGATCTCTTCCGGCGTGGCGGGCAAGCCGCCCAGCACGGGATGCGCGCGCGCCACCCCGGCCTCCGCGTCCCACCCCAGCCAGGCCGCCCCGGCCTGATAAAAAGCGCCTTGCGGCAGCACGTAAATCGCGTATCGGGTGAATTCGCTCATAACCTTGGCCCCTGCGCCGAATACCGGAGGCCCCGGCCATGCCAGACAACCTGACCCTTGCCAATGCGACACTGGTTCTGCCGAGCGAAACTCTCACCGGCAGCCTGTATATCGAAAAGGGCGAGATCGTCGATATCGACACCGGCACCGCCGTGCCCAAAGGGGCGACGGATTGCGGGGGCGACATTCTGGCCCCCGGCCTGATCGAGTTGCATACGGATAATCTGGAGCGCCATCTGCGCCCCCGACCACGCGTGAACTGGCCCCATAACGCCGCGATCGTCGCCCATGACGCAGAGCTTGCCTCGACCGGGATCACCACCGTCTTCGACGCGATCCGCGTGGGCTCGATCGAGGGCAAAGGTGCCACGGGCTGGCAACGCTACGCCCGCACCATGGCCGATGAAATCCTTGCCATGCGGGCGGAAGGCGCCTTGAAGATCAGCCATCATCTGCATCTCAGAGCCGAAATCTGCTCGGAAACGCTTCTGGAGGAACTGGCCGGGTTCGGCCCCGACGACAGGGTCGGCATCCTCAGCCTGATGGATCATACGCCCGGCCAGAGGCAGTTTGCCGATCTCAGCCAGTATGAAACCTACATGCGCGGCAAACACGGGCTGAGTCAGGAGGATTTCGATACCCATGTGGAGGCGCGTGTGGCCCTTGGTGCACGCGTCGGCCCGGACCATGAGATCGCCGCGGTGGAGGCCGCACAACGCTTTGGCGCGGTACTGGCCAGCCATGACGACACGACCGCCGAACATGTCCGCGTCTCGGCGGGCCACGGCATTCAGCTTGCGGAGTTCCCGAC
Organism: Rhodophyticola porphyridii; assembly: GCF_003688285.1. Classification (GTDB taxonomy): domain Bacteria; phylum Pseudomonadota; class Alphaproteobacteria; order Rhodobacterales; family Rhodobacteraceae; genus Rhodophyticola; species Rhodophyticola porphyridii. The sequence continues at coordinate 828,425 of NZ_RCNT01000001.1, read as the reverse complement.
CACGTTGGAGGCCGCCAAGGCCTGCCATCAGCACGGGATCGCCGTGATGATGGGCGCGCCGAACCTGATCCGCGGCGGCTCTCACTCCGGCAATGTCGCCGCCGAAACGCTGGCCGAGACCGGGCTTCTGGATATTCTGTCGTCGGATTATGTGCCCGCCGCCCTGCTTTACGCCGCGGTGAAACTGGGCGCGATCTGGGATGATCTGGCCCGCGCGATGGCCACCGTCACATCGGCTCCGGCAAAGGCCGCTGGGCTGGTGGACCGGGGCGTGATCGCGCCCGGCATGCGTGCCGATCTCGTCCGCTTCGCGCGGGTGGGCGAGGTGCCGGTGCTGCACGGCGTCTGGTCGAACGGTATCCGCGTCGCCTGAGGGCGGCAGCCCGTCTCTTCCGCTGTGCCATGCAGATCGGCCACAGAATGCCGGAACTCCGGCAATTCAACGGATAGTCATGGCCAGGCTTGACGTTTCACCGGATATCCCCGAATCCTACAGCGGATGTCCAGCCGCAGGAGAGGCCTCATGCGCGACGCCCTGGATCGCCGGATCTTGGCCGAACTGCAACATAACGCCCGCGCGTCGACCTCCCAAATCGCCGGGCGACTGGGCGTGGCACGCTCCACCGTGCATGAACGGATTGCCCGGATGGAACGGGACGGAACCATCGCCGGTTATTCGGTTGTGCTGGGCCAGCCTCAGGGCGACGAGGTCGTCCAGATCCTGATGCTGCTGGAAATCCGCCAGCAGGATACCCGCAAGATCCTGCAAAGGCTGAACAATCTGCCAGAGATCAAGCTTTGCCTGTCGATCAACGGAGAGTTCGACCTGTTTCTCACTGCGGAGGCACCGAGGATCGAGGATCTGGACATTCTGGTGGATGAAATCGCCGAAATCCCCGGTGTGATCCGCACCAAGACCTTCGTCGTTTTCGGGCGGAAATTCGACAGGCGCCACAGCGAGACCGCCGCCCGGATGATGCACTCCCCAACGGCGCACCCCTGACAAATTGCAGCCTTGACCGGCAAATTGTCGAAGTAGCAGGTGTTATCGCCAGATTTTCGCCTTCGCATCCGACAGGATAACCGTTGAACTGGGAAAAAACAGGCGGAGGGCCCTCATGGCGCGTTGGAAAATCTGTATCGTCGGTGCAGGCAAGATCGGGCAGATGATCGCCGCACTTCTGAAAACCTCGGTGCATTACGATGTGCGCGTGATCGACCGGGATGCCAACGGTCTGGCGCAGATCGAGACGACCGGGGTTGAGGTCAAGCAGATCGATGTTGAGGATGCCCGGGCGCTGACGGAGGCGTTCGGCGGTTGCGATGCCGTGATCAGCGCCGCGCCCTTTTTCCTGACCCCGGCGATTGCCACGGCTGCGAAAGCCGCGGGCGCGCATTACTTCGACCTGACCGAAGATGTGGCCGCCACGGATGCGGTGCGCGCGCTGGCCCGGGATGCAGAAACCGCCTTCATGCCCCAATGCGGGCTGGCCCCCGGTTTCGTCGGCATCGCCGGCGCGGATCTGGCCGACCAGTTCGATGAACTGGACACCCTGTCGCTCCGGGTGGGCGCGCTGCCGCTTTATCCGACCAATGCGCTGAAATACAATCTGACATGGTCGACAGACGGATTGATCAACGAGTATCTCAATCCCTGCGATGCCCTGATCGACGGGCGGCCGGTGAAGGTTGCGCCCCTGGAAGACCTGGAAATCATCAGCCATGACGGCGTGGACTACGAGTGCTTCAATACGTCCGGCGGGCTGGGCACGCTTTCCGAAAGCCTGTCCGGCAAGGCGCGGCGTGTGTCCTATCGCACAATCCGCTATCCCGGCCATCGCGATATCATCAAGCTTTTGCTGGATGATCTCGGGCTCGCCCGCCGCAGGGATCTTCTGAAAGAAGTTTTCGAAACCGCGCTACCGCGAACGAAACAGGACGTGGTGCTAGTGTTCTGCACAGCGACCGGGATGAAGAATGGTGTCTTCACCGAACGCTCTTATGTCAACAAGTCCACCGCGCGCCAGATTGCCGGCAAAACCTGGAGCGCCATTCAGGTAACCACCGCCGCCGGGGTCACGGCCGTGGTCGACCTGATGCGGCAGGGCAAGCTGCCCGCCAAGGGTTTCATCGGCCAGGAACAGGTGCAGCTGGACGACTTTCTGGCAACCGAGTTCGGGGCGCTTTACGGCGCAGGGGCGGTCACGCCGCTGGATCGCGCAGCCTGAGGCATGGCAGCGGCGAAGCGCCGTTCCTTTGAGTGGCTGGTCTTTAGCACGGTCATTTCCGCAGTCTCTGGCTGAGCGCAGTCGGCGCGTCAGACGGGCCCTGACCGATCCGATACTGCGGCCAATCCGAGTCCGGAATGGGATAGTTCACTCGTCGTCCCCTCGCGATGGGCTGGCGACGTGGCAAAGGCCACCAGCTCCACGACGAGCCTGTCGAGACTGTCGAACACCGTCGCGCCGGGGGCCACCGCATCGGGGATAAGCGAAAACTCGGTGCAGGCGATGATCTGCACCACCGCCCCCTCTGCAAGCAACTCGGCGGAAGCGGCGGCCAGCACCGCGCGGGAGGCCACGTTGGCCCCCTCCGCCTTGATCCCGCGGATAGCCTCAAGCATCGCGTCATCATCCTCTGGATAGACCGGCGTCAGATCTTCCAGCGCGAAAGCCGGGTCGAACAGCGCCACCTTGCGCAACGCAGGCGAGGCAAGAATACCGACCCTGGCGCCACGGCCTGAAAGCGTCGCGGCATGGCCCGCGGACAGCGCCACCATGTCGAGAAACGGCACCGACGTGGCCCTGCGAATGGCCTCGGCATAATGGTGCGCCGTGTTGCAGGGCATCGCAAGCGCCTCCGCGCCCGCCGCTTCCAGCCGCTGCCCCATCTCCGCCAGCACGGGTGCGGGGTCTTCGCCTGTGCCCTCGATCAGCCGCCTGATGCGCGACGGCACCTGCGGATTCTGGTCGACGATCAGCGGCACGTGATCGGCATCATCGCGCGCGGGCACGGCGGCCAGCACTTTCTGCATCAGAAGAACGGTCGCCTGAGGACCCATACCACCCAATATGCCCACCCGGCGCATCATCGGTTATTCGGCCGCCATCTGTTTTCCCGCATCGATCAGCACGCTGTCGTAGCCGAACAACCCGACGGAGCCGCCGGTGTGCAGAAACACGACACGCTCACCCTTGGCGAATTTCCCCGTCCGGCAATAATCAATGAGACCCGCGGCGCCCTTGCCGGAATAGACCGGATCAAGCAAGATCCCCTCCAGTTCCGCGAAAAGCCGGATCGCCTCGATCGTATCGGCCCGCGGCAGGCCGTAGCCGGCGCCCACATAGCTGGTGTCGGCCCGTACATCGGTGCGCGCGACCACACCGGCGCAGCCCAGCTTCTCGGCGGTTTTCACGGCGAGATCGTAGACCATCTGTTCCTGACGTTCCTGCGGCGCGCGCGTGCCAAAGCCCAGAAGCGGAATGCCCGCGTTCAACGCCTTCAATCCGACGATCAGACCAGCCTGAGTGCCCGACGAACCCGTTGCGTGGACCAGATGATCCACCACCAGCCGCCTTTCATTCACCTGGCTCAGCAGTTCCATCGCACAGTTGGCATAGCCAAGCGCACCGGTCGCGTTCGAGCCGCCGCCCGGGATCGTGTAGACCTTCCGGCCCTCCGCCATTGCGGCCTCGGCCGCGCGTTGCATCTCACCGGGCATGTCATGGCCGCCCGGGAACTTTTCGGTCGTGGCGCCGTGCAGATGGTCCAGCAGAACATTTCCATTTTCGTTGTAGTTGTGGTCCTGATAGCCGGTGCGATCTTCTAGAAGGATATGGCAGGCCATGCCCAGCTTCGCGGCCGCAGCGGCCGTCTGGCGCGCGTGGTTCGATTGCGTCGCACCTTGGGTCATGACCATATCGGCGCCCATCGCCATGGCCTCGGCCATCAGGAATTCCAGCTTGCGGGTCTTGTTTCCGCCGCTCGACAGGCCTGTGCAATCATCGCGCTTGATCCAGATTTCCGGGCCTCCAAGCTCCTTCGACAGCCTGTCCAGACGTTCGAGCGGGGTCGGCAGATGCGCGAGCGAAACGCGGGGGAAGCGAGCAAAATGCATGGCGAATGTCTTTCTCGGGATGTGCGTGGTGCGGAGTGTCGCATTCGGCATTGCGCGATGCAAACGCGAATGGTCGGAAACGCGCGACCATCGCCGGCCCGCCGGGAGAAGGACGGGAGGCAAGGGCAGGACACCCAGCGCCCGGCGGGTGGCTACCCCTCCACATCCGGCCGGGGTGCCGGCAGAAACGAAAAACGCCGCGCAATTTCTCGCGCGGCGCTTCTGATACCTGACCGGTTGGGGGCGGCTCAGCCCTCCTCGGTCTCCGTGGCCTCTGCCGCGGCTGCTTCGGCGGCGTCCTCGGCTGCGGCCGCATCCTCTTCGGCCTCTTGCGAGACAAGACTGGACGGCGCCGTGAGGTTGGCAATCACGAAATCGCGGTCGATGATCGTGCGGGTGCCCTCAGGCAGGGTGATCGCGCTGATCGTCACCGTGTCGCCGATATTCAGGCCCGTAAGATCCACCACCAGTTTTTCGGGGATGTCCGAGGCCGTCACCATCAGCTCCACCTCGGGGCGCACGACGGTCAGAACGCCACCGCGTTTCAGGCCCGGCGCGTCTTCCTCGTTGATGAACTCGACCGGAATGAACAGGTTGATCCGGCTGGTGCGCCGCAGACGCATGAAATCCACATGGGTCGGCAGGTCCTTCACCACGTCGCGCTGCACATTCCGGCAGATCACGCGCACATCGTCCTGCCCCTCGACCTTCATGTTGAACAGGGTCGAAAGGAAGCGGCCGCTTCTCAGGCGCTTCAGCAACTCGTTGAAGGGGATATTGATCGGCAGCGGGTCAACGCCACCACCATAAACGATACCGGGCACCTTGCCTTCGCGGCGTGCTTGACGGGCGGCCCCCTTGCCTGTCCCCGTCCGTGCCTCGGCGACGAGATCAGGAATCTCACCAGCCATTGCTATTTCTCCATAGGTTATGCGGCTGCCTCCAAGGGTGTCGGGCCGCGTGAAGCCGTGCGTATAGGGCAGAGATGCGGGTTTGAAAAGACGATTCTGGGCTTGTCGGCTTGTGCGGCCCCGGGCCCCGTGGCAATCGTGCGTGATGGCCGTTCTCTCCGCCCTCCGACTATCCCGCCGCGCCGCGCTCGGTTTCGTGGCGATGGGGGTGTTGTGGGGCAGTTTCGCGGCACAGGTGCCAGTGCTGAAGGCACAGATCGGGGCCGATGATGCCGTGTTCGGCCTGTTGCTTCTCGGCAGCCCGCTTGGGCTTCTGGCGACCTTGTGGCTCGTCCCGCTGTTCGACCGGCGGCTTGGCGCGCTGTCGCTGCCCATCGCGGCATTGGCCGTGGCACTGGCCTATCTGGTGCCGGGGCTGGCCACCGGACCTTGGGTGTTTCTGGCGGCGATGATCGGCCTCGGGCTGGGCTCGGGGCTTCTGGATATCGTCTCCAACGCGCGTGTCTCGGAACTGGAGGCGCGGCACAACCGCTCATTGATGAACGCCAATCACGGCATGTTTTCCGTGGCCTACGCGGTGAGCGCCGTCGCCACGGGATTTGCCCGCGAGGCCGGGCTATCGTCGGCGGAGATCTTCTCCGCGCTGGCGCTGCTCGTCGCCTGCCTCAGCCTTGGCATGCGCAGCGAGGTGACGCCCGTCTCGGATGAAGAACGCCGGGCGGTGCGCCTGCCCTGGGCGATCGTTCTGATCTGCGGTGGGATCGTGCTTCTGGCCTTTTTCGTGGAGGCGGTCGTGGAAAGCTGGTCCGCGCTCCATATCGAACGCACATTGGGTGGCCGCGCCGCCGAAGGTGCCTTCGGCCCGGCGATCCTCGGGCTGACCATGGCGCTTGGCCGGTTTTCCGGTCAGGCGATCACCGGGCGGTTTTCGGATGTCTCGATCATCACGCTCGGCGCTGCCATGGCCTGTGCCGGTGCGTTTCTGGCGGCCATCGCGGGCGGGCCGTTCCTGGCATATATCGGCTTCGGCATCATGGGGCTTGGCGTTTCCGTCGTGGGCCCGATGGCTCTCGCACTGGTCGGTCGGCTCGTACCACCGGCACACCGGACGTCCGCCGTGGCGAGGGTCAACGTCATGGGCTTCGCGGCCTTCCTGCTGGCCCCGCTGGTTATGGGCCAGGTCTCGGACGCGTATGGGCTCCGCGTGGCCTTTGCGGTCGTCGGCGCGTTGGCGCTGATCGCGCCTGTTCTCGCGCTGATGCTGCGCGCGCGGTCGGCAAGCTATGCCCAGTCGCCGTAAAACTCCTTCGGGACCAGAAGGTTGTGCTTGCCCAGATTGGTGACGTCCCGCTCACCGCAAAGCGCCATGGTCACGTCCAGCTCCTTGTGGATGATTTCCAGCGCCTTGGTTACCCCCGCCTCGCCCATCGCGCCCAGACCGTTGACGAATGCGCGCCCGATATAGGTCCCCTTGGCACCGAGCGCCAACGCCTTCAGCACGTCCTGACCGGAGCGAATGCCGCTGTCGAGATGCACCTCCACCTTGTCGCCCACCGCATCCATCACCTCGGGCAGGATGCGGATGGAGCTGAGCGCGCCGTCAAGCTGGCGCCCGCCATGGTTGGACACCACAATCGCATCCGCGCCGACCTCCACCGCTTTCCTGGCGTCCTCCGCATCCAGAATTCCCTTCAGGATCACCTTGCCGCCCCACATTTTGCGAAACTGCTTGATCCGCTCCCAGTCGAGGGACGGATCGAAGGCTTCCGCCGTCCAGGATGCGAGTGAAGACGGGTCGCTCACACCTTTCGCATGGCCCACGATATTGCCGAAGAAGCGCCGCTTGGTCCGCAGCATCTCCAGCCCCCAAGGAATTTTCGTGGCCAGGTTCGCCATGCTGGCGATGGTAAACTTCGGCGGGGCGGACAGACCGTTCTTCAGATCCTTGTGGCGTTGGCCCATGATCTGCAAATCCACCGTGATCACGATTGCCGAACAGTTCGCGGCCCGCGCACGATCGAACAGCCGCTGCATGAACTCGTCATCCTTCAGCGTATAGACCTGAAACCAGAACGGCCTGGTCGTGTGATCCGCAACGTCCTCGATGGAGCAGATCGACATCGTGCTCAGCGCGAATGGCACCCCGAACTTCTCCGCCGCGCGGGCCGCCTTGATCTCGCCATCGGCGCATTGCATGCCGGTCAGCCCCACTGGGGCCAGCGCCACCGGCATCGCCACATCCTCGCCGATCATCTGGCTCTTGGTGGATCTTCCCGCCATATCCACGGCGATCCGCTGGCGCAGCCGGATCATGTCGAAATCGGAGGAATTCTCGCGGAAGGTCTGCTCCGTCCAACTGCCCGATTCCGCATAGTCGTAGAACATTTTCGGCGTGCGGCGCTTATGCATGCGGCGCAGATCTTCGATCTCGGTGATGACGGGCATCGGCTTCCCTTCCGGCACGTATTGGTCACATTGATTTACCAATAGGCCAGGTTTCGCGCAATGCGGCAGATCGGACACGCAAGGTGTCTGACCTGTGGGAAGTCAGGGCTGCCCCAGACGGCAGGAAAGGGCCCAAAACGCGGCGGCCCGAGGTTGATTGCCTTTACCGTGAACCCCTTTCAGGCCCGGTGTGCGCCATCGGCCAGCGATTTGACGAAGGCAAGGATCTCGGCCACCGGCTTGCCCGCGGCGATCTCGCCCACGATGGCGGAGCCAACGACAGCCCCATCCGCGACCCCCGCAATCGCCTCCGACGCCTCTGGTGTCTTGATCCCGAAGCCCACGATCACGGGCAGATCGGTTTGCGCCTTGATCCGCTCCACCTCGGGGCCGACATCTCCGGCCTGCGCCTCCGCCGCGCCGGTGATCCCGGTGATCGAAACGTAATAGACAAAACCGGATGTGTTCTGCAGCACCTTCGGCAGGCGCGCGTCATCGGTGGTGGGAGTGGCGAGGCGGATGAAGTTCAGCCCGGCTTCCTGCGCGGGGATGCACAATTCCTTATCCTCCTCAGGCGGAAGATCCACGACGATAAGACCATCGATGCCGGCTTCGCGCGCATCGGTCAGAAAACGCCCGACACCGCGGCTGTAGATCGGATTGTAATAGCCCATCATCACGATTGGGGTCTTGTCGTCGGTCTTGCGAAGTTCGCGCGCCATTTGCAGCGTCTTTTCAAGGGTCTGGCCCGCTTCAAGTGCCCGCTGACCCGCAAGCTGGATGGTCGGCCCGTCTGCCATCGGATCGGTGAACGGCAGGCCGAGTTCGATGATGTCCACCCCGGCGCCGGGCAGGCCTTTGATGACCTCCAGCGACGTCTCGTAATCCGGATCACCGGCCATGACATAGGCCACGAAGGCCTTCTTTCCCTCGGCCTTGAGGCGGGCGAATGTGTCGTCGATACGTGTCATGGGCGTCCCTTGGAATTGATCCGGAACGGTTTGGGACAAAGGCCGGAGGAAATCAATGGGGCTTGGGCGGGCGGCGCGGCCGCAACGCTCATCTGCCGGGCGCGGATCGGGTTTTTCGCCAGAACCGGACCGAAAGCAGGATCGCGGCCAGGCCGATGCCGGCGCCGTAGCCCGCCCAGACGCCGATGGCTCCATAGCCGAGCGGGAACCCGATGAGATAGGCGGCCGGCAGGGCCAGCGGCCAGTAGCTTACCAGCGTGATCGCCGTGGGCACGCGGTTGTCGGACATGCCGCGAAGCGCACCCAGAGTGCTTGACTGCACCCCGTCGGCCACCTGAACCAATGCGGCGACAATGAACAGACCCACGGCGACATCCACCACGGCGCCATCGTCGGTCAGCGCTTCCGACATTGCCCGGCCGCCGAAGATGTAAAGCGCGGTGATCGCCAACATCCAGAGCGTCACGATCCAGAGTGCGGCGGCCAGAATGGGGCGAAGCCGTGCGCGTTCCTTCCCGCCGATCGCCATGCCGATCCGGATCGAGACCGCGCTCGCCATACCAAGCGGGATCACGTAGAAGACGCCCCCGATCGCGTTCACCACCTGATTTGCCGCCAGTTCGACCGCACCGAACCACCCAAGCATGATGCCCAGAAACGCATAGGCCGCACCCTCGCCCGCATACCCGATGCATATCGGAAGCCCCTCGCGGTAAAGCGATCTGATCCGGGGCCACCGGATCGGGACGGCCACGCGATAGGCCAACAGATCGGGGGAGCGGCGCCAGAACAGCCAGGCCACCAGAAGCGTCGCGCTGCTCGACAACACGCTGGCGATGCCCGCCCCGACCAACCCGAGGCCCGCGACATGGATCAGCCCGTAGTTCAGCGGCAGGTTCACCACCACACCGAGATATGAGATTGCGACCCCGGTCCAGGGCCGCCCGACCGTATCGAACAGGGCCTTGAAGGCGAAGAACGTCAGAACCGGAACCAGCCAGAGCGCCATGCTGAGCCAGTAAGGCAGGAGGATCGCCAGTACCTCCGGCGGCTGATCGAGAAGATCGAGAAACGGGAAAGCCAAAACCATCAGCAGCCCCGCCCCTGCCCCGCCGATTGCACAAAGCGCCAGCCCGTTGCGAAGATTGCTGGCCACCTCGCCCGCGTCGCCGGCGCCATGGGCCTGCGCAATCCTGACGCCCACAACCGTGACAAGGCCCCAGAGCGCCGAGATCAGGATGATCAGAAAGGCGGTGGTGATCCCGGCCGCTGCCAGCGGCACTGTGCCCAGAGGGGCGATCATGACGGTATCGATCACACCGATCAGCGTGGCCGCGGCAAAGGCGATGATCAACGGCATCGACAGCCGAAGCAGCGGCATCACCTCTGCGCGGGTGCGGCCGCCCGACGGCGGAGAGCCGGGCTTTCCGTTTGCGACAACCGACATGGGCCAGACTGGCTGCGCGTCCGGCGGGCCCCCGGTTCGGCGCGAAAGATGTCTCCTCAGCCACGCGAGGGCGGCCCTGCGGGCCTGCCCGGCGAGATTACGGAGGGCGCAATCCAAGTCAAGGCGCACCACGCGGCTTGACGCCCGCCCCGGGCGCGACCTAGATGCGCCGCGATTGCAGCTTTGCCGAAAAGGGGCGCGAGATGGGTTTCAAGATGGGGATCGTCGGTCTGCCGAATGTGGGCAAATCCACCTTGTTCAACGCGCTGACACGCACCGCCGCGGCGCAGGCGGCGAATTTCCCGTTCTGCACGATCGAGCCGAATGTGGGCGATGTCGCCGTGCCCGATGACCGGCTTGAAAAGCTGGCGGAGATCGCCAAGTCGAAGCAGATCATTCCGACCCGGATCACCTTCGTGGATATTGCGGGGCTGGTGAAGGGCGCATCGAAGGGCGAGGGTCTCGGCAACCAGTTCCTGGCCAATATCCGCGAGGTCGACGCCATCGCCCATGTGCTGCGCTGCTTCGAGGATGGCGATGTGACCCATGTGGAGGGCCGGATCGACCCGATCGCGGATGCCGAGACCATCGAGACCGAGCTGATGCTGGCGGACATGGAATCGATCGAGAAACGGCTTCAGAACATCGTGCGGAAAGTGCGCGGTGGCGACAAGGAGGCGGTCCAGCAGGAGCGGTTGCTGAAAGCAGCGCTGGCGATGCTGGAAGACGGCAAGCCCGCCCGTCTGGTCGCGGTCGACCCCGAGGACGCGAAAACCTGGGCCGGGCTGCAACTTCTCACCACCAAGCCGATCCTCTATGTCTGCAACGTGGAGGAGGAGGCCGCGGCAAACGGCAATGCGCGCTCCGCCGAAGTGGCTGAGATGGCCGCCGAACAGGGTGCGGCGCATGTGGTCATTTCGGCCCGGATCGAGGAAGAGATCAGCCAGTTGGACGCCGAGGAAGCGCAGTTGTTCCTCGATGAAATGGGGTTGGAGGAAGCAGGTCTCGACCGGCTTATCCGAGCGGGCTACGAACTGCTGGATCTGGAAACCTATTTCACCGTCGGCCCGAAAGAAGCCCGCGCCTGGACGATCACCGCCGGCACATCGGCGCCCAAGGCCGCCGGAGTGATCCATGGCGATTTCGAGAAGGGTTTCATCCGCGCCGAAACGATCGCGTATGAGGATTTCGTGGCCCTTGGCGGCGAACAGCCGGCCAAGGACGCTGGCAAGATGCGCGCCGAAGGCAAGAGCTATGTTGTCAAGGACGGCGATGTGCTGCACTTCTTGTTCAACACCTGACTCTCCGCCTGCAAGGGCGTTGGGATCTCGGCGTGTTTTCGCCGATTGCGGACATAATCTGCGGTATTAACCTATCGAATCGATAATTTTCTGAGCCTCAGGTCGCAACTTGGGCAATTTTGTTACGTGGCGCTTGGCGTATTTCGCCTTTTTTTTGCATCACAGCCTTGAGTTGCCATTTTCAGCAAAGGAGACTTCAAAATGGCAAACGCCAAAATTCAATCGAAACTGGAAGATCGCATGGCCAAGGTCGACGCGGAACGCGCCGAGATCAAGGCGCAGCTTGACCGGGAGCGTCTGGTCAAGATCACCAGCAATGTGATCGAGACCATCACGGCGCCGGAGTTCATCGAGCGTATGCGCGTGGCCCGCGACGAGGCCGCTGATGGCGCAGGCATGGAGAAGGTCGGCGAAATGCTGACGATCGAGGGGTTGCGCAAGGCGGGCGCCGATATTCCCGAGGATTTCCGTCTCACCAGCAGGGTGTTCGAGGACAAGGTCAATGGCCTCCGCTTCGAAGTGACCCCGAAGCTGGACCGGATTCCCGATACCGATCCACTTGGCTGGGGCGCCTGCGCCGGCGGCGGTGCGGCCACGGTCTGCGGCTGCGGCGGGTTTTCGACCTAAGCGGTTCTTTCCACCCTTTCGGATTTCAACAGCGGCGCCCGGCATTCTGGCGGGTGCCGCCCAACCAGATTTTGCACAAATTTGCACGGGAGATACCCCATGACACCTCAGACCCTGCCCTATACGGGCTATGATGGCCTTGCCTATGACCGTGACGAGCTCGCCCACGTGATGCGCGCCACCTATGACGAGATCATCGACTTCGTCACCACGCCCGAATTCAAGGCGCTCATGACAGAGATGAGTGCACTTTCCCCCGTTGAACGCCCGCGTTTCGTTTTCGATGTTCTCCTGAATGACGAGGCTCTGGCCAGCCGGGGGATCGTTGCGCCCGAAGGCCTCCTGATCCAGCGCTCCGCCTTCGGCGACCGGCGGCCCACCCTGTTTGTCGTCAAGAAGTTCCTGCCCGAGGAGTACAAGAATGTCTGGCAGAATGTGAACATCACCTTCGACAACGCCTTCGTCGATGAAAGCGTGGGCCGGGATCCCGAAACCAGTTGGCGCGTGCCACTGCCCGCCGATGTGCAGGCCGCCGCCATGGCCCGCGGCAAGGAACTGGAAACCGTCTGAACACCCGGGGCCGCGCGGCAGGAGACCGGCCGACCGCGCGGCCCGTCGGATAGCTGGCACCAGGGCTCCGCATTGCGCCCCACACCGGCGGGCGTCCGGACGCATCGGCGATCTCAGGTCGAGGCAGGGCAAAGGACGTGGATCAACAGCATCCGGGCGCTCCGGGGCCCCACTGGCCCGGACATTACGCTTCAGGCCCGGACATTCCCCGGTAAATACCATGAGAAGGGGTGTTTTCGGCTTGTGTGTTCCACACGGTCTCCGCTAAACGGGTCGGCGGAGACGTGGCCGAGTGGTCGAAGGCGCTCCCCTGCTAAGGGAGTAGGCGGGAAACCGTCTCGAGGGTTCGAATCCCTTCGTCTCCGCCATTTTCCTCATAATCGCTATCTCGTAACCGTATGATAGTAGAGCGAAATTCGGCGTTATCGCGCTGATGGCGGCGTTTGATCCGCTTGAATTGCTGCACATTTTGCTACACAATTTGCTGCACAAATCGGGGAATTCTCCGCCATGAGCATCGCGAAACGAGGCCGTCTTTATCACCTCCGCCGCCGCGTCCCGCGCCGGTATCGGGGGATCGAGCCGCGCGAAACCGTCTGGATCAGCCTGCACACCGACTCGGAGACCGTCGCGCGGAGCAAGGCGGATCGCGCGTGGAGCCAGATGATCGAGGCGTGGGAGGCGCGCCTGGCCGGGAACAGCGTCGATGCGGACGCCCGCTATGAAGCCGCCCGCGACCTCGCGCGGGCTCGGGGTTTTCGGTATCTGGATGCAGGGGCCGTGGCCAAGCTGCCGGTCGAAGATGTGGTCGAGCGCGTCGAGGCGATCCCTGCGCCTGCAAACCAGCCCGACGCGTTGGAAGCCGCCGCCCTTCTCGGCACCGTCGCGGAACCCCGCATCACGGTCTCCAAGGCGCTGGAACTGTACTGGGGCCTCGCCAAGGAGAAGACCCTCGGCAAGAGCGAGGACCAGCTCCGCCGCTGGGAAGCGCCGCGTAAGAAGGCGGTGAAGAACTTCGTGGCTGTCGTCGGAAACAAGGAGATCGCCAACATCACCCGCGACGACATGCTGGATTTCCGCCAGCACTGGCTTGACCGGATCGAGGCGGGTGAGGTCACCGCGAACTCGGCCAACAAGGACCTGATCCACCTGGGCGACGTGTTGAAGACCGTGAACACGATGAAGCGGCTGGGCCTGTCCCTGCCGCTCGGCGAGTTGTCCTTCAAGGAGGGCGAAAAGCTGACGCGCCCGCCATTCAGCGAGGGTTGGATCAGGACCCGGCTCCTCGCCCCCGGTGCGCTGGACGGGTTGAACGGTCAGGCCCGCGCGCTGCTGCTTGGCATGATCAACACGGGCTACCGACCGTCCGAGGGCGCAGCGCTCACGGCGGACACGATCCGGCTTGATGGTGATGTGCCCCACATCTCGATCGAACCCAAAGGACGGCAATTGAAGAGCCACTACGCTCGCCGCGTGATTCCGCTGACCGGGGTCTCCCTCAAGGCCTTCAAGCAATTCCCTGATGGTTTCCCCCGCTACCGCAACCGCGCCACCCTCAGCGCGGTCGTGAACAAGTTCCTCCGCGCCAACGGCCTGCTCGAGACGCCGCGCCACTCGATGTATTCCCTGCGCCATGCCTTCGAGGACCGGATGCTCGCCGCCGGGATCGACGACCGTATTCGCCGCGACCTCTTCGGTCACCGGCTTGACCGGGAACGGTATGGCAAGGGCGCGTCGCTGGAACAGGTTGCCGAACTCGTCGCCCGAATCGCCTTCTGAGCCAGCAGCTCCCGCGCCCGTCGCTGCGCCTCCGAAAGCCGCGTCTCTTTCTTCACGGCCGCGGCCAGTTCTGCCTCGAGACGCTCGAAGATCGGTGCGAATGCCGGGTCCCCCGCGACCAGCACGGCGACCTTCAGAAGGGCCGCCTCGAGCCGCGCGGCATCGACCGGCTGAGCCGGTTCAGTGCGCGTTGTTGATAGGCGTGACGGTGCCATGTCGAGCAGCATGAGGCGGTGCGTGCGTCTTGTGCAGAGCAAGCGAACGCGCCGCGCAAAGCGGCCTGTCAGAGCGTGTAAATCGGATGGGATGATCGCGCGGCCTTGGACCGAAATAGGTCGTCTATGCCCTGAATTGGGCGGTCACTTCCGGATCACGACTCATGCGTCGACGAGCTTCGCCCGGGTCTGCATGTTTGGGCCTTTGGGAGAGCGTGAAATGCTCACCTGGGAGGGCCGCGAAGGACAACAGAAGGGATGGCAAGATAAAGCGAGTTCCTCGCTGACCGGGCCTTTGGCCCTAAGCTGTTGTCTGCACATTGTTTTTTGGACTCTGTCGGGGTCGGCGTGCGAATTTCGTGCGGCAGGCTTCGACACTTTCTTCAATGAATTCAATGCTCTTTCCTGCCACGCGGCGCCGCAACCGGGGAGCAACCTACGCCAGGGCCTGTCTTTGCACGCCACGCTGCGATGACCCTCGGACGGCCCTTGATCCGTCCCCACGCACCTCCAATCGTCAGGCCATGACCCGCGACGAGACCGAGTTCCGAATTCGTCCCGGCAAACCCCGGGACCATCAGCCGAGGCCGCCGCGCGTGCGCCGCAAGCCGCAGGGCTTCCTCGCCGAGGTACACCAGGCCGTGCGCCGCGCGGGTGGCGATCCGAACCGGCTGGCCGGAAAGAGGGGTGCGAGCGGACGGTTCAACGCGCGCGGCCGGGGTGCCAAAGTGGCGGCTGAGTTGAAGGGCCGGAACCCGTGGTCGCGCGGCCCGGATGGCAGCCGGACGCGCGCCCGGCGGGTGACGGTGAAGGCGCGGATCGTGAAGCTGAACCCGCAGCGCGGCGCGGCACGCGGGCGGTCCTTCGTCAGCGCCAAAGCGGTGGACGCGCATGTGCGCTACCTCGAACGCGACGGCGTCACGCGTGACGGCGAACGCGGCAAGGTCTATTCCGCGACTGAGGACGCCGTCGACGGTCGAGATTTTCTCGACCGTGGCCGCGAGGACCGGCACCAGTTCCGCTTCATCGTCTCCGCCGAGGTCGGCGTCGATCTCTCCGACCTGCGCCAGACCACCCGCGACCTGATGGTCCAGATGGAGGCCGATTTGCAGACGCGGCTCGAGTGGATCGCCGTCGATCACTACAATACCGGGCATCCGCACACGCACATTTTGGTCCGCGGCGTGACCGACCAGGGGAAGATCCTGAACATCGCGGGCGACTACATCGCGCATGGCATCCGCGAACGAGCAAGCGAGATCGTGACGCTGGAACTGGGTCGCCAGACCGAGTTGGAGGTGACCGATCAGCTGCGCCGGGAGATCGAGACGGACCGCTTCACGCGGCTCGACCGCATGCTGATTGCCGAGCAGGAGGCCGCCAACGAGTTCGCCGATCTGCGCCCGGATCACGACACGCTGGAGACGATGAAGCGCAACCGCGCGCTCCTGATCGCCCGCGCCCGGCGGCTCGAGAAGATGGGGCTGGCGACGGAAGTGCGGCCCGGCGAATGGCACATCTCCGACCGTGCCGAAGGTGCCTTGCGTGCACTGGGCGAGCGCGAGGACATCATCAAGTCAATGCACAGGGCGCTGGACGGGAACGACCTCAACGAGGCGCGCGGCATATCCCAACTGGCGGTTCACCGGGACAAGCTGCGAGACCGGATCACCGGCCGGGTGCTGGCGCGTGACCTCGCCGGCGACGGCAATGGCGACCGGGTACAGCTGGTGATCGACGGCACGGACGGGCGTGTGCACCAGATCGAGCTTCGCGCGGATCGCTGCGACGGCATCGGCCGCGGCGTGATTGTGGCCGCCGCGCCGCCACCGACGGACACCCGTGCCGCCGACCGAAACATCCTCGCCGCAACGGGCAGTGGCGGTACCTATCACCCGTCCCGGCACATCGAGATCGCCCGGGCCGAGAAGGTCACGCCCGACCCTGAGCGCTTCGTCGCCGCCCATGTGCGCCGCCTCGAGGCCCTGCGCCGCGCCGGGATCGTCGAACGCTGGAGCGAGGATCACTGGAAGGTCCCGCAGGACCTCCCCGAGCGCGGACTTGCATATGACCGGAAATGGCACGGCGCCGGCGCGAAGGTGGAGATGCTGTCACCAATCGGGCTGGACAAACAGGTCACCCATGACGGCGCGACCTGGCTCGACAAGGAGTTGATGCGACAAGGCAGCCCCGATCTGCGAGAGGCAGGCTTCGGCTTGGAGATGAAGCGAGCCATCGAGCGCCGCAAGCAGGTCCTCGTCCAACGCAACGACGTGCGAGACCTCGATGAAGGCCGCGTCCGCGCACCGCGCGACCTCGTCCAGAGGCTGGAAGCCCGCGAGATCGACCGGGTCGGCCGCGCCATGGCAGCGGAACGCGGCCGCGACTGGACCCAAGTCAAACCCGGCAGCCGCTTCGGCGGAGAACTGGTCGGCAGCACCCAACTCCCCAGCGGACGCTTCGCCATGATCGACAACGGCATGGGCTTCAGCCTCGTCCCCTGGAACGACGCTCTGGAACGAAGGATGGGGCAACAGATCGGCGGCGTAGGGCTGCCGGGCGGAGGTGTGGACTGGATGCTTGGCAGGAAGCGGGGCTTGGGGTTGTGATCAGCCTGCGACGTGCCGGGACCTCCTTGACGGTGCCGGATACAGGTAGCAAACCCCAATCCTGCTTTTGAGACGTACTGAGAAACCAAGCGCTTGGAGCGACGGCCCCAAGGCCAATTTGGGCGTTACTCCCAGAAACCAAGTCAGGACGCTTTGATCAACTGCTGGGAGCGAGCAACATCAAGCAGTTTGCTTGGTCCTCGCGATTTTACTCCAAGAAGACTTAAGGCGTATTTCGCTCGCGAAGCAGCGACATACAGCCGGTTGTGTGCGACATATGACAAGAAACTCCGTGAGTTTGAATCTTCGGCTTCCCCTTCAAATGGAACGCGTCCTTTGTCTACGCCGACGATCACGACCACATTGAACTCAAGCCCACCCACAAAGTCAGCATGCCCCAATACAATGTGCCCAGCCTTCTCCGCTTGTTCGACTCGAACATAGTCGCCTCGCCTATCCAGAATGGTCACAGGCTTGTTTTTGGCTTCTGAAATCGAGCGTAGACCTTTGATCACATCTTCTGACAAGCTAGTTATCAGCACCTCTGGACGAGTTGATTCAGTCTTCTTCAACAAGTCTTCAGCATGTACAAATGCCGCCTCAAACATTGTTTCATCATCCGGGTACTCGTCATAGGTGATCACCTGTGACCGCCTTTCATCATCTCTAGTAAAAGTACTCTGAGAACCCGAAAGCGTATTAGGAAAACTCGAGAAAAGTGTTGCACCAGATGCAAGTACAGAGTGACAAAAATCACGAATGTCGGGCGAACTCCTAAACACTGCAGTAAAGGTGGTTTCGTTGGCTTTCACTGTCTCATCGCCAACTAGGGCTTCCGAAAATGCACTTGCATCATCCCAACCCCGATCTCCAACCGCCTGCGCCTGATCCACCGTGAACGATATCGGCAAATGCTCAGCGTCTCTCGAAAAATGGTGAAAGACTTGTAGCTCATTGATATTGAACAAATGCGTTTCGTCGATTGCTATGAAGTCATATCCTTCCCGGTCTCGCCGTCGCCGCCAAATCGGAGTATCCAGCTGCCCAACAGCAGAGATAACGACATCGTCCGTATCGAACTGGCTATTGGCTGCCAATTGGCCTTGGTACTTCTGAAAAACCGTGAAAATGAAACCTTTATCAGCTTCATTTCGAACTGGTAATCCAAAAGATAGAGATGGGCAATTCTTGTAAATGTCGAACGACTCCCCGGCTCGGCCTTTGATTAGAACGCTAATTTCATGCTGAAATAGCGGGGCCAAGTCAGTGTCCGAAGTACCCTCAAATAGACCTCGAAGTTCCCCACTGAGGTGTTTCTTGAACGAGGAAAAATCACTCTTGCGCGACGAAGAAATGGCTTGCTCAATATATAGCTCCTGTAAGACCTTCGAGTCTTGCGCATCTCGATCAATGAACTCGGTTTCACTAATCGACTGACTTAGGAAGTTCGCGCAAAGTGATGCTAAGGTCTCGACTGAAAGCGCAACGGCCTCTGTTCTTCTGTCTCTATCTTGGAAGTGAGCGTGGTCGACCACCGAGAGCGTGTTCTGAATTGCCTCTCGAGTGGCCTCGCTGTGGGTTACAAGAAGAGCATGACAAGTCCGCTTCTTTTTTTCCGCTGTCCGAAGTATATGAATGGTGCGCAAAATTAGGGATAGTGTCTTTCCCGTACCGGCAGGTCCCTGCAGCCTATGTGCTGTTTCAACAGGAGCCTGTATGAACTTCCTTTGTTGGTTCGTGAGCAGGGGGCCCCAGTGCTCAAATGGTAAATGTGCTGGTCGAGATGTCGGAGGTGATCCACCCAAGTCTGTTGTCGCCAACTGGTTACCGTCGCCTATCACACTGGTGTCAGAGACAGTCTTCTGAATCTCCCGGTAGATGTCAGGGAGTCTATCAAACGCCTTTTTTAGATTTCCATCGTTTGCGATCTCTTTCGCCGAGTCCGCTCCGGACGTTCCAGATTTGTAGACCAGCAAGAAGTGGCCATGCATATCCCTTTTGGCTAAACGTTCCTTTGCTGGCTCTCGCTCAATAGCAATGCGAAATCCAGAGTTAGCGGAATAATTGAAGGGAAAGAGTACGGCTTTTGAAGTTCCGCTGATCACCTTCTCAGAATGATTATAAACGCCATTCGTCCATAGCTTGGTGCAGAATCGTAGCAGCTTCTGAAATGAAACGAGAGAGTCGCTCTTCGGCAATTGAGAGAAAATTTGGGATTGCTCACAGTCAATGAGCAAATATTTCTTCTTCTTCCATGCGCCAGCCGTGCAAACGAATACTCCATCCGAGTCCTGAAAATGCGTAATTCGACCACTCTTGACCATGAAGGCACCGATGCCAGAAAGTGATTTGATCAGATCAGCACCTTCTTCAAAATCAATTGACTGAAATTGTCTGCCAGAGACAAGCTCGGCTACGGCGCCATCATCTATGCAAATGTACTTCATCCTTGCTCTCCTGAGCTTTCCACTACACAAGCATCGACAATTCCGCCAATGACTTCTTCGTCTGGATCAGCTATGCCGATCCTCCCAAACAGGTTAGAGAATACTTGTAGAACATGCTCCATAGTGGGTGAGGCAATCTCGGCTATCGGCATCGCAAGATCGTCGTTTCCTATCTGTAGTGACATGGTGCTGTGGCGATCACCACCACACAGACTGTCGTAGCTTGCCCGATCAAGCCCAGCGCCCAATCGCTCCGCGATTGTTCTCGGGAGGGTGTTAACTTCACGAAGTAGACAAACGTATCCCTGGGAGAACTCACCTTCGTAAGAAAGTGTTTCAAAAAGATAGTGTCCTAGTACAGCGTGCCTGCTCAAGCGTTTAACAATTTCAACAACTTTTGGTTTCCGGTTTTGGCAGAACCAATTATATTGTGCATCAGTTCCCTTGTCTCGAAGGGTGTCGAACTCAGATATTTCTTGAACCAGAGAGTGAAATCGAGTTGCTGCTGCCTTCTCAGCTTTGCTTCCTTGGTCTAAAGGAAAATTTAATTCTGCGATCCGCTCTAACGGTACAGATAACGGTAGGGTTTCGGAGACATTAGCTTGGCGGAGCATCTTTCTGAGTTGGCCGTCTTGTTCATTTCCCTCTGTTTCGGCAAGTATGTCCAAGCCATCTCGTCGCAACCAGTCCGCCAAACTAACTACTGGCAAGTAGTTTAATACAGGGTATTTCTGCTGCGCGACGTCACATCGTGCGGTTATAGCCAGTCCGAAAACCTCACATCCCTCGTATCTTGCGGCGTGGGCGCACGAGAAAACAGTACCTTGCGTAATGGAACCGTATGTTGGCCTGCGAAGGTTTGGACGGTGAATTGTGGACAATCTCTATGACCCGTTATGCAAGCAAACCTCGCGCCAAGAGTGGCTGTTGCGCTTCGTTTTGATTTCCGCAGATCATCCACATTGTTGGGACCTGCTGCAACACTGAGTTGGCTACTCGCCTGGTTGTGTTCGCGGTTTGCCTTTGAGGTTGCTGTTCAGATTGCGATCTGCGGAGGGCCACTACCCGTCCGTTATGAACCTGGAAACGCCCTTTGAGGATCAGCGACTTCGGGACACTAGCCTAGGTTAGCAGTGGTTGAAATGGACCTGCTTCGCCGCACGGTTGCAAGCCAATGGGTATAGACCGGAAGGTGACGCAAGCTAAGCTTCGCCCTTCAAAACGACACACACGCCATCTTTGCTACACACTTTGCTGCACAATCCGCAACACTCAGAAATCCCGCGCCCAGCAAAATCAATCACTTAAGTAACTGATAAACAATAACTTTCGGACTTCGTCTCCGCCATACCATCATTTTAAGTAAATGATTTTCAATAGGAATTCCGAATTACCCCAAATCTTATCCCCCACAATATCCCCCAGCGTGGCGCGGACTGCCCCGTAATTCGCGGGAACCTAAGCCCGTGCGGTCAGGCGTCGCAGCACCCCGCAGAGCGCGCTGCCCGCCGTTCCCGCGCCGCCTTCTTTCGACACTTGTTCCCGCAATAGAGCGCGTCGGCCCTCACATAGTCGGGCAGTTCATCGCCGCAGCCCCGACACCGCCACGTTCCCCAGCGAAGGCGGCGCAGGATGGCCATGGCCCGCTTGCGGCGATTCCCGTTGTTCCCGGTCCAGTCATAGGCCTGAAAGCAGACGCGAGCGAAGCGAGGGTTATGTTCCTCGATCAAGAGGCGGTCGGGGTCAGGTCCGGGCATGGCGCCTCCTTTGGTTTTCGGTCACCCAAAGGCGGGTTATATCTTTGAAAAGACAACGTTCGATAGTCTGACTTTGCATTGAGAGGTGACGTTGGACCTTCTAGCCGCAATCCGCGCGGTAGATAGCCACCTTGGGTATGGGGCCTGTCTTGTGGCATGTCCAAACCACCTCGTTGTCTCTGAGATTGAAAGTGTAGGTCTCGACATAATTTTCGGTGAACGCTCCAACAGTGATGTAGTCGCCGGTGTTGCTCAAGAGGACGACGGTTGCGCCATCCTGCCGATAACCAAAGCTGCCGACGGCATCACCGAAAAGAATATCCCAGTTGTCACCCTCGCGAACGAGAATGATGCGTCCGCCGCTAATGCCATCAGTCTCCCAGGCTGGACCATTTGGATTGAAGAGCTCATCAAAGAAAAAGTAGCCACGCCCCTCCGACGCGCCACAGTGTGCCACCAGCTCAGCGTTTGCATGAGCAACAGAAAAGCCTGTCGTGGCCATGACTATGCTTGCGACAAGTGAGCGATGTTCCTTCATTGATCTGCCCCGAGTAGTTCAATTTCTGTGCGGCCGCGCGCACTAGAAGTCGCTACCGCGTGCCAAGCTACCATAAAGCAGGCTTACTTTCCTCTATCTGGTCGCGATCATCGACTGGTTTACCCGCAAGGTGCTGGTCTGGCGCATCTCGAACACGCTGGAAGCCGACTTCTGTGTCGAGGCGTTGAACGAAGCAGCCCACAAGTTCGGCAGTCCCGAGATCATGAACACCGATCAGGGATCGCAGTTAACGTCCTTCGCATGGACGGATCGGTTGCGCGTAAGCGTCCGGTGAAGGCGCATAGCTCAATGCTGGATGTGCCCGGCTGAAGATATATTACCATTTTCTGCATAACACACGTAGAGCGAGTCCGGGTCGAGCCTGAAGCCACTGCACCACCCTAGATAATAGGCGTCGCAAGTCTGCCCTTGTATCTCGACCTCATATTCGTTTGCCCCCAACAATGCAGTCACTGCATCTTGCGGAGTGACGTCGACAACAAGGTGGTTTCTGAGAAGGTTAACCGAGATCCTTCTCCTGCTCGCTCCCGTCCTTGCCGCTGCCCTCGTTGCACAGGCGAGCCCTGGTCCGGTCACTCTGGCCATCTCCCGCGAGGCAATGCTGCATGGCCGGCCGGCAGGCAGGCGTTGCACTGGTTCTCGGCGTCGCGACGGGATCCTGCATCTGGTCTGCGGTCGCAGCGGGCGGGATGAGCGCCATCATTCTAGCCAGTGAATGGGCAATAGTCGGATTGAGGTTTGCGGCCGCTGCCTATCTGGGTTGGCTGGCGTTCAAACCCGCTAGGGCGGCCTTTCGCACCCGCGCAGTCAATGGCACTCAACCAAACCCAAGAACCACAGGGAGCTACATGCGTGGCCTCCTGATCCACCTGACAAACCCAAAAGCGATCCTGTTCTTCGGAGCGCTCTACGCATTCGGTCTACAGGTCGGTGCGACGACCGGGACTGTACTCCTGACTACCGGGGCGGTGGTACTCCAGAGCATTCTCATCTTCGTCGGGTTGGCGGTGATGTTCTCGCATCCGCCTGTTGCCGAGGGTACTGCCGTTTTCGGCGAGCCTTCGAGAGCGTTTTCGCTGCCGTCTTCGGGTCGGCGGCAGCAGGTTTTCTGCTGAACGCTTTACAGTCTCTCTTTGCTAGATTGCGGAAAGTACCGGGGTGAATGTCTGGCAATGCCTGGATAGAACCCCAACAACTGTATCTGTCAGGCGGCACATCACAACCCAAGCCTGAAGTCCTTCGCAGATCGCCTCCGCAAGGCTGGTAAGCCGCACAAAGTGATCATGACCGCCATTGTCAGAAAGCTCGTCACCATCGCAAACACACTATGCAAAAGCCGTCAGAAATGGGCGCCCCGGCCGCCTAACAGATACAGTTGTTAAGAGCGTCCCTTCCCACACACATTGGTGCCGCCGATGTCAGTGCACGCTGACCGGCGTCATGTCGTTCTGGCGCGCGACGATGAAGGCCATCTTGCGGTCTCTCACAAGGGCAAGCTGCTCTCCGGTCTCGCTGCCGATCGCATAGAGCTTGTCCAGCCCCGCTGCCTGTTTGCGCAGCTCCCTCGGCAGGTCGGCCACGGCGACCTGCCGGATGTAGACGATAGGCTGACCCACGGTCCGGGCGGCATCATTCTGTTCAAACATTGCTCTTACCTCCGGTTTTGATCTCGATATTCTGCACCACCTTGTCAGGCACCACGCGGGCCAGATCCACGTGCAGCAGACCATGTTCCATCGCCGCCCCGGCAACCTCGACTCCCTCTGCCAGAACGAAAGACCGCTGGAACTGACGCGCCGCGATGCCGCGATGCAGGAACATCCTCTCGTGGTCTTCCTCGGCCTGGCGCCCGCGCACCATCAGCTGACGGTCCTCGACCGTGATGGACAGATCCTCTTCCGCAAACCCGGCTACGGCGAGGGTGATCCGATAGGCATTTTCGCCCTTCTGTTCGATATTGTAAGGCGGATATCCGTCATTGCCGGATTTCGCGGTACGTTCCACCAAGCGTTCCAGCTGATCGAAACCCAGAAGGAAAGGGTGCGATCCAAGGGTCAGTTTCGTCATCGGGCACATCCTCAAAGCTCAAGCGATCTGCGTATCCGGGCCCCGCATTCGGCAGCCCTGTCATTGAAGAATATGGGGCGCTCTGGCCACCGCTGCAAGGGCGGCAACGCTTTGCGTCACGCAGATTTGTCGCTATCTTGAAGCGCTACCGAGACGAATCCCATCAAGGCCGGTTCATGAACGCCCCCACCGAGATGACCCATGAAGAGGTGTTGCGCGTGAAGCTTGAAGTGCTGCGCCGTCAACACCGCGATCTGGATGACGCGATTGCGGCCCTGTCGGAACGCGCCATGCCCGACCAGCTGACGCTGAAGCGGCTGAAAAAGCAGAAGCTGGCGCTCAAAGACCGGATCGCCCGGATCGAGGATGAACTCACCCCCGACATCATTGCCTGAGGCGCGGGCCAAAAAGGTGAAACCGAGGGCAGACCATCTTGCACGTAAAATCAAAAAGATAGAGCATCGCACCGAACTCAGACGAGGAAACCGATGCACCGGGCCTGCACCACGGGCGGCATCGCGCTCTCAGATCCGCCGAAGGGGCCTTTACGATCATGGATGACATCCAAATTGGCATCATCATGGGCAGCCAGTCGGACTGGCCCACCATGCGAGAGGCCGCCGATATTCTCGACACGCTCGGCGTGGCCCATGAGGTCCGCATCGTCTCCGCCCATCGCACGCCCGAGCGGCTTTGGGAGTATGGGGCGACCGCCGTGGACAGGGGACTGAAGGTGATCATTGCGGGTGCGGGCGGCGCGGCCCATCTGCCGGGCATGATGGCATCCAAGACCCGGCTCCCGGTGATCGGCGTGCCGGTGCAGACCAAGGCGCTCTCGGGCGTCGACAGTCTTTATTCGATCCTGCAGATGCCGCGCGGCTATCCCGTTGCCACCATGGCGATCGGTGCCGGTGGCGCAGCCAATGCCGGGCTGTTGGCCGCCGAAATCCTCGCGCTGTCGGACCCGAGACTTGCCGCGCGTCTCGACGACTGGCGCGCATCTCTTTCGGCCTCCATTCCCGAGACACCGCAAGATGACTGAACCGCTCCCGCAGGGCAGCACCGTCGGCATTCTGGGTGGCGGCCAACTGGGCCGGATGCTGGCCATGGCCGCAGCACGTCTGGGATACAAGGCCCATATCTATGAACCTGGCGCGGCCCCCGCCGCGGATGTGGCCGCCGCCCGGACCATGGCGGCCTATGACAATACCGACGCGCTCCGCGCTTTTGCGGCCTCCTGCGATGTCGTCACCTTCGAATTCGAGAATATTCCTGCCTCCGCGCTCGATCACCTTGCCCGCGATGCAGCATTGTACCCCGACCGGCGCGCGCTGGAGGTCAGCCAGGACCGGCTGGCGGAAAAGACATTTCTGACCGATCTGGGTCTCCGCACTGCGCCTTTCGCGCCCGTCGGGACCGCCGCCGATCTGCCCGACGCACTTGCCGTCACCGGCACGCCCGCCATTCTGAAGACCCGGCGCTTCGGCTATGACGGCAAGGGTCAGGCACGCATCGCTACTCCCGATCAGGCCGAAGAGGCGGTGGCCATCCTCAACGGCGCGCCCGCGATTGTCGAAGGCTTCGTCGCCTTCAGCCGCGAAATTTCTGTCATCGCCGCGCGCGGGCTCGATGGCAGCATCGCCGCCTATGATCCGGGCGAGAATGTGCATCAGGACGGCATCCTCGCCACCACGACGGTTCCGGCGGCGATTCCGTCCAGCCTCAAGACCGATGCGATTCTGATCGCCTCGCGCATCCTGAATGCGCTTGAATATACCGGTGTTCTGGGAGTGGAGCTTTTTGTGACGCCCCAGGGTCTCGTGGTGAACGAGATCGCCCCGCGCGTGCACAATTCCGGCCATTGGACCCAGGCCGGATGCGCCGTCGATCAGTTCGAGCAGCATATCCGCGCCATCACCGGCTGGCCACTTGGCGACGGTGCGCGACACGCCAACGTCGTGATGGAAAACCTCATCGGCGACCAGATCGACGAGGGCCTCCGACTTGCGGCGCAGCCCGGCACCCAGATCCATCTCTACGGCAAGGCCGAAACCCGCCCGGGCCGCAAAATGGGCCATGTCAACCGCGTGACAGGCCCGGCCTGAGCCCGCCGACACCCCTCTCCGCGGCTACTCCACGAACCCTTCGATCGCGTCGAAGATGTCCATGTCGTGATCGAAGGCGCCGGTTTCGAGAAATGTGATCACCTCGGCAATCACAAGGGGGTTGTTCATCATGAATGTATGGGTCACCGGCAGTACGATATGGTCATTCATGCCGGCCACGCGGGTACTGGCCACGGCGACCTTTCCGTCATCCGCCCCTTCGATCAGGGCGGAGTAAACCGGATTGAGGGTCCGGTCGCCCGCGATCACCCCAAGCTCGAAATCCACCGATGGCAACCGGTTTGGCAGGGCGTCCTCGCCGGTTCCCAGTTGCATCCCGGACGGGCCGTTCAGCCATTCGAAAGGCTCCAGCGCGCCCAACACGTCCACCAGTTCCGATCCGCTATTGGGCGGCGCCAGCATCACCACCCGCCCCAACCGGACGGGCCGGTGCCGCGACAGCCAGTAGCGCACCAGAATGCCGCCCATGGAATGGGTCACGAAATGCACCTTTTCGGCCCCGCACCGCGCCATGGCCGGCAGGATCGTGACAGGTGCGAGTTCCGAGATCGAGGCGCGGGTCGACGGGTAGCTCTGGTTGACCACCTGATATCCCGCGGCTTCCAGCGCCTCCTCCATCACCGCAAGGGACGCGGCCCCGCGCGCCAGCCCATGCAGCAGCACCACGCATTCCGCCCGCGCCGGGACCGCGGACAGAAAGAACAGAACAAGAAGGGCAACCAAAACACGCATGCGCACAATCTAGGCATGAACGGACGCCACTGCGAGTATGGAAATTGCGCCTCTTGCATCGCCGTTGCGTCACGGGGCACGATCGCCGCGATGTCAACGCGCCGCCCCCGCCTTGCCGTTCGCGGCCTTCTTCTTCTGGATAACCGGCTTTTGCTGGTGAATGCGTGGCGTGACGGGTCGGATCTGTGGTGCGCGCCGGGTGGCGGGGTGGAGCCCGGCACGTCGCTTCCGGCAAATCTGGTCCGCGAGTTTCATGAGGAAACCGGGCTGACGGTTGGCGTCGGCGCGCCCTGTCTGGTCAATGAATTCCACGATCCCGCGGGCGATTTTCATCAGGTCGATATCTATTTTCACGTCATCTATGAAGCAGGCCAGCTCTCCGATGGCTGGATCGACCCCGAAGGCGTTGTGAACAAGCGCCGTCTGGTCACCCGGGACGAGCTTGCGGGTCTGCGCGTGAAACCCGACAGCCTCGCCGATGCCGTCTGGGGGGAAAGTCTGCTCTACGATCCGCTGGAGCCGATCCTGCGCTGAAACAGCCCATAGGCGATCCCGCCCAGAACCAGTGCGCTTGCCGCCACGAGCCGCAAGGTGATCTCTTCACCCAGAAGCAGCATGCCCCCGACGATGGCGATCACCGGCACGGTCAGTTGCACCAGCCCGCCGACCGACGCGCCAAGCCGTGGCAGAACGCCGTACCAGAGCGCGTAGCCAAGCCCCGATGTGATCGCGCCCGCCACAATCGCCAGCGAAGTACCGGTCGCCGTCGTGCTCACGGCATCAGGCTCGGCGGGCCACAGCAGCACCGGCAGCCAGCAGATCGGCACCGCCAGAAGGAAGTTCGCGGCCGTGTCGGGTAGCGGCTCCCGCGCCTTGCGTCCGGCCAGGGAATAGAGGCCCCAGCCCAGCCCGGCCGCGGCCATCGCCGCAGCGGCGATACCGGGCACCATGACTGTGCCTGCCGGCCAGATCAGCCATGTCAGCCCGACAAGCGCCAGACCAGCGCCGATCCAACGCCGCAGCGGCGGCTTGTCTCCGCCGATCACGCCGCCCGCAAACATCGTGATCTGGACGACACCGAACAGGATCAGCGCGCCAAGACCCGCATCCAGACTGGTGTAGGCAACCGAAAAGCCGAGGAGATAGAGACTGAGCCAGAGCGCGCCGGCGATCCGGCCGCGCGCCAGCAGCGGCAGGCGCCCGCCCCGGAACAGAACCAGCGCGCACAACATGGCCGCCCCCGCCACAACGCGGATCAGGGAAAATTCCAGCGCACCGATGTACGCGCCTCCGACCGCCAGACGATTCAAGATCGAATTGGCCGCGAAAGCGATCATGACGAGCGTCGTCAGAACGCCCAGACGCAGAACCGGGCTCATGCATCACCGCCGATCAGTCGGTGGGCCAACGGACCGGCCAGGTGGGCGATCTGCCCGTTCGCGATGGTGCCCGCAATGCGCATGGTCGCGGTTTCGACGATCACAAGATCGGCCCGCTGACCGGCGGCCAGATCGCCGCGGTCGTTCAACCCCATCATCCGCGCCGGGTTGATAGAGATCAGTGCCCAGGCTTCCGCCAGAGGCAGGCCCGTTTCCGCCAACCGGAAGGCCGATTGGGCCAGCGCCGGGTAATGATAATCCGAGGCCAGCGCGCTCACCGCGCCCATCCCGATCAGCGCCGCCGCCGAGACACCTCGGGCGTGGCTCCCGCCGCGCAGGGCGTTCGGGGCACCCATGACCACGGGGTCGCCCGCCGCCTGTGCCGCCACAGCGGCGGCCTCGCTGGTCGGGAATTCGGAGATATCGACACCAAGGCCGCGATACCAGGCGCGGGTTTCCGCATCATGATCATCATGGCTGCCAAGGATCACATCGCGGTCTTTCAGATCCGCGGCCAAAGCGGCGAGCCGGGTGCGGGCCACAGGCATCTCCGCATGCAGACGCTGCATCAGCGCCAGATGATCGGCGGGAGACCGGCGGGATTTGAGCGCCTGCCCTTCCAGCCGGGGCGGGCGCTTGCCGGCGGCCAAGGCCTCGTGCGGCAGATGATCGTTCAGAACCACATAGCCGATCCCGTAGCGCGCAATCAGGTCGCTTGCCGCTTCGAACGCATCATGACAGCCGAGTTCCAGCCGCAACTGCACCCGTATGTCCAGAATGGCCTGATAGCGTTCGAGCGCCGCGCAGAGGCTGGCGGCAAAGTCGGGGCTGCGCATGCCGCCCTCCCAGCTCCAGAACTGAGCCAGCCATGCGGTGGTGATCCCGTTGGCGGAAAGTTCCGCCTCCAACGCAGGCAAGCCCGCGCGCGGATCGGTGACCGCCCCGCGGCGCGGAGCCAGATGCCGCTCGAACGCATCGCCATGGATATCGACGATACCGGGCAGGATCAGATATCCTGACAGATCCACCTCGCGCCCGCCATCGGTCGCGATCCGTCCGCCGCAGAGACTGATCGGATCGGTGTCGAGACCACCGGGCCGCAGCACGGTGGCATTCACAAGGCGAAGAGGCGTCAGCGTCATGAACCGCGTGGTGCGCCATTTCACGCCGAATGAAAACCCCGCCTAGCCGTCCTGATACGCGCGTGTGATCAGGGCGGCCACATCGGCATCGGCAAGCCCGGCGTCGATGCCACGATCCACCACATCGCGCGCAACCTCCAATACGGGGGTCGCCACGCCCATGTCGCGCGCAACCCTCAGGAACACGTCCGCGTCCTTCCGAACACCTGCAATCGAGAAGCCGACCTCCGAATCCTGACCCAGGATCTTCGGGAGCCGGGCCTTGAACATATCGCAGGCCGCGGGACCGCCCGCCAGAATGTCCATCGTCCTTTCAAGTGTCAGCCCGGCCCGTTTGGCCAGCTTCGTCATTTCTGCAAGGCTGGCGAAGTATCCCTGCAGCATCGCGTTGTTGATGGTCTTCATCGCCATGCCTGCGCCAAGCGGTCCGACATGGAACACCCGCGCGGCGATCACCTCGGCTACGGGACGGAACCGGGCTGCATCCTCATCGGCCCCGCCCATGAAAAAGCCGGCCGTTCGCGCGCGGACCATCTCGGGCCCGCCCGAAATCGGCGCATCCAGAGCCCGCCCCCCGGCCGCCGCGATCTCCTCCGCGCGCGACTGCAGAACGATCGGGCTGACCGTGCTGGTATCGACGATCAGCTTGCCGTTCAGATCGGCCAGCAGCAGTTGCCCGATCACCGCATCCACGGCGGCATCGTCAAAAAGGCTGAGCACCAGAATGTCGGACGATGCTGCCAGCGCGTTCAGGTCTTCGGCAAGGGCGATGCCCAAACCGGCCGCGCGGTCGGGCGTGATGCCGCTCCGCGTCCATCCGGTGACGGCTCGCCCTGCCCCAGACAAGGCTTCGGCCATCGCGCTGCCCATCCGGCCCAATCCTATGACACCGATCTTGTCCATGTTATGATCTCCCATTTCCCAGCGTTCCTGCCATGGAACCGGTTTTCACGAAACCGCCTTTCCCGGAAGGAAGACAAAATGACCGATCCCGAAGAGCTCTACGAGCGCTTGGCGACGGCCTTTCTAGCCAGGCCACGCGTTTCGAAGGGAAAGATGCTCGCGTCCGAAGCCCTGCGCATTGATGGCAAAAGCTTCGCCTATCTGTCGGAAGCCGGGCTGGTGCTGAAGCTGCCCGAACCGATGGCGGCGGGCTTGGTGGACGAGATGCGGGCCACCCCCCTAGAGGTGGGCAAACGCGTGATGCGCGAATGGGTCGTAATCCCGGCTGCGGACAGGGATCACTGGGAAAGCCTGATGAGTGACGCGATGGATTTCGTCGGGGAGCGCCGCAAGTCATGAAAAAAGGGGCACCCGACCGGGCGCCCCTTCGATTTTCGGCGATGTCTTCCCCATTCGGCAGCTTTCCGGTTCGAAAAGCCCCTGTTGGGTGCGGTCGAATTTCCCTTGGGAAATTCGTATCTTACATCATGCCGCCCATGCCGCCCATGTCAGGCATGCCACCGCCGGCGCCCGCACCCTCTTTGGCGGGCTTGTCGGCAACCATGGCTTCCGTGGTGATCAGCAGCGACGCGACCGAGGCCGCATCTTCCAGCGCGGTCCGCACCACCTTGGCCGGGTCGATCACACCGAATTTGAACATGTCGCCATATTCTTCGGTCTGCGCGTTGAAGCCGAAGGTCGCGTCGTCGCTTTCGCGGATCTTGCCTGCCACGACCGAGCCGTCCACGCCGGAGTTTTCGG
This sequence comes from Rhodophyticola porphyridii, assembly GCF_003688285.1. Classification (GTDB taxonomy): domain Bacteria; phylum Pseudomonadota; class Alphaproteobacteria; order Rhodobacterales; family Rhodobacteraceae; genus Rhodophyticola; species Rhodophyticola porphyridii. The sequence continues at coordinate 797,520 of NZ_RCNT01000001.1, read as the reverse complement.
CGATCTGGCGCAGCGGGGCTTCCAGCGCCTTGCGGACGATCTGGATACCTGCGTTCTGGTCGGCATTGACGCCTTCCAGCCCGGCAAGCGACTTGGCGCCCTGAACCAGCGCCACGCCGCCGCCCACAACGATGCCTTCCTGAACGGCCGCACGGGTTGCGTTCAGGGCGTCATCGACGCGATCCTTGCGCTCTTTCACTTCCACTTCGGTCATGCCGCCCACGCGGATGACGGCAACGCCGCCTGCCAGTTTGGCCACACGTTCCTGCAGCTTCTCGCGGTCGTAGTCCGAGGTGGTTTCCTCGATCTGCTGACGGATCTGCGATACCCGCGCCTCGATCTCGGCCTTCTCGCCGTGACCATCGACAATGGTGGTCTCGTCCTTGGTGATCGAGATACGCTTGGCCGAGCCCAGCATATCCATGGTCACGTTTTCCAGCTTCATGCCAAGGTCTTCGGAGATCACCTGACCGCCGGTCAGGATGGCGATATCCTGCAGCATGGCCTTGCGGCGATCGCCGAAGCCCGGTGCCTTGACGGCCGCGATTTTCAGGCCGCCGCGCAGCTTGTTAACCACGAGAGTGGCCAGCGCTTCGCCTTCGACGTCTTCGGCGATGATCAGAAGCGGCTTGCCAGACTGGATAACGGTTTCCAGCAGCGGAACCATCGGCTGCAGCGACGAGAGCTTCTTCTCGTGCAGGAGGACCATGCAGTCTTCCAGCTCGGCGATCATCTTGTCGGGGTTGGTGACGAAGTAGGGAGAGAGGTAGCCGCGGTCGAACTGCATGCCTTCGACGACCTCGGTCTCGGTCTCGAGGCCCTTGTTCTCTTCGACGGTGATCACGCCGTCATTGCCGACCTTTTGCATCGCGTCGGCGATCTGGCGGCCGATTTCGGCCTCGCCATTGGCGGAAATGGTGCCGACCTGCGCAACCTCGTCGCTATCGGCGACTTCGCGGGCCGAGTTCTTGATCTGCTCGATGACCTTCGCCACGGCCAGATCGATGCCGCGCTTCAGATCCATCGGGTTCATGCCGGCGGCAACCGATTTCATGCCTTCACGGATGATGGCCTGGGCCAGCACGGTCGCGGTGGTGGTGCCGTCGCCGGCTTCGTCATTGGTGCGGCTGGCGACTTCTTTCACCATCTGCGCGCCCATGTTCTCGAACTTGTCCTCAAGTTCGATTTCCTTGGCGACGGTGACGCCGTCCTTGGTGATGCGGGGCGCCCCGAAGGACTTTTCGATCACCACGTTGCGGCCTTTGGGGCCGAGGGTGACTTTTACCGCATCTGCCAGCGTGTTCACGCCCTTGAGCATGCGGTTGCGGGCGTCGGTATCAAACTTGACGTCTTTAGCAGCCATGATGTGCTCCTATCTCTGATTGGAATTGGAAGGGCGATCTCAGGCGATGATGCCGAGGATGTCGCTTTCCTTCATGATCAACAGCTCCTTGCCGTCGACAGTGACTTCGGTGCCCGACCATTTGCCGAACAGAATCTTGTCGCCTTCCTTGACGTCCATGGCGATCCGGTCGCCATCTTCGTCCTTGGCGCCCGCGCCAACGGCGACGACCTTGCCCTCGGCAGGTTTCTCTTTGGCGCTGTCGGGGATGATCAGCCCGCCTGCGGTTTTTTCGTCGCTTTCGACGCGTTCGACCAACACACGGTCATGCAGCGGTGTGAATGCCATCTGCGAACACTCCTTCGGTTCGTTGTTTCTCCCATGGCGTTAGCACTCACTCATGGCGAGTGATAACGAACTGGAGATAGGCAAAGACCCGGGCACTGTCAACACGGATTGGCCAGAGATTTTGGGGGCAAGCTCGGGCGGGTCCGGCAGCCCTGGATATCCTGCATCGGAGCGAGCCGGGGCGACGCTTGTGTCACCTGCCCGGCCGGGGCTCCGAAACCCCGATATCGGTGGCCGCCCGGGCGATGCATCGGTACAAGGGCATGGCCTCCCGTGACACCCTGCCCCGCCTTCATTGCGTGACAACGCAAATCGCCACCGCTACAAGGGCGGCGATTTTCCCTGACCTATCAGTCGAGACCCGCACCCATGACCATCCTCGTTTTCGGCCACAAGTCCCCCGACACCGATTCCACCGGCTCTCCGATCATCTGGGCCTGGTATCTTTCCAGCGTGAAAGGGACGCCCGCCGAAGCGCGTCTCCTGGGGGAACCCAATACCGAAGCCGCCTTCATGCTGAACCGTTGGGATCTGGAGAAACCCGAGATCGTCGAGACGGTCGAGGCGGGCACCCCGGTCGTCATCGTCGACACCAACAACCCTGCCGAGCTGCCGGAAGGCATCAATGACACGGATATCACCGCGATTATCGATCATCACAAACTGGTCGGCGGGCTGGAAACCAAGGGGCCCATCGATATCCGCATCGAACCGGTCGCCTGCACCGCCACGATCATGTGGAAAATGATCGGTGACGACATGGCTCAGGCGCCGAAGGCGATCAAGGGCGCGATGCTGTCCTGCATTCTCAGCGATACGCTTGAGTTCCGCAGCCCGACCACCACGCAGGAAGACAGCGCCATCGCCCACGCCCTGGCCGAGGATCTGGGCGTCGACATTCCCGCCTACGCCGCAGAGATGTTCGCCGCGAAATCCGATGTCTCCGCCTTCTCGGATGCCGAGTTACTGCGGATGGACAGCAAGGAATACGAGGTCGGCGGCAAATCCTTCCGCGTGAGCGTTCTGGAAACCACCTCACCCGAAACGGTGCTGTCGCGCAAAGCCGATCTGATGGAGACCATGCCGCTGGTTGCCGAGGAGGATGGCGTCGATCAGGTGCTGCTTTTCGTCGTCGACATCCTGAACGAGGAAAGCACCATGCTGATCCCAAACGCGCTGACCAAGCAATTGGCCGAGGCGAGCTTTGCCACCGCCTGCGGTGATGCCGACACGGTCGTTCTGCCGGGCGTTGTCAGCCGTAAGAAACAGATCATCCCGAACCTCAAACTCTAACCATCGGCCAAAACCGGCTGAGCGAGGGGCTGCCGACGGTGCCCTCTTGTCGTGTGAGAGCTTGTCTGCAACGGTCCATGCGGGACCAAGGCATTATGACCACACACCGCATGACCCGCTTTCCGAATCCGCTGATACCGGTTCTGCCTGTCTGTGCAGTGTCCCCGTATGTCCGCGCCGACACCGATCGCCCCGGTTCGGAGCAGCGAACGGCATCCCCGGGTAACGGCCCGATCCTGACGACGCCCGATCTCATCCCCGTCCAAAACGCTCCCTCGATGCACCGCTCCAGACCGGGCCGGCCGTCATCCCTCGGGATGACCCCGATCGCATTAACCCATGACCACACCCCAAGCCGGGAGGCGGTGTAGAAGGGCGGTCACGAAGCACCACTACAAGAACGCCACACACCATTGGAGGACACTGCCATGCCCATCTATCTCAACCGCCGCACTTTTCTGGGCACCACCGCCAGTTTCATCGCGCTGCACCCGTTTTCCGCTCATGCGCAGGCGGGTCAGGCGCATCTGCGGATCATGGAGACGACCGATCTGCATGTGCATGTCTTTCCTTACGATTACTATGGCGACCGGCCCGTCGACACGGTCGGCCTGGCCCGCACCGCAGCGCTGATCCAGTCGGTCCGCGACGAGTCCACAAATTCCATCCTGCTCGACAATGGCGACTTCCTGCAGGGCAATCCTATGGGCGACTACATCGCATATGAGCGTGGCATGGCCGAGGGCGATATGCACCCGGTTATCGCCGCGATGAACGCGCTCGGCTTCGACGGCTCGACGCTTGGCAACCACGAGTTCAATTACGGGCTGAGCTTTCTGATGAACTCGCTGGCCGGCGCGGGCTTTCCGATGATCTGCGCCAATGTGGCAACCGAAATGGGTGCAAGCCCGACCGCGGAAACCACGCTGGTCCCACCCTACGTGATCCTTGATCGCCAGATCACCGATGGCGCGGGAGAAACCCACCCGATCCGGATCGGCCTGATCGGCTTTGTCCCGCCGCAGATCATGACCTGGGACCGCCGCCATCTGGAAGGCAATGTGATGGCGCGCGACATCGTGGAAACCGCCCGGGCCTATATTCCGCAGATGAAGGAAGACGGGGCCGAACTGATCATCGCCCTATCGCATTCCGGCATCGGCGCGGCGGATCATACGGACGGCATGGAAAACGCCTCAGTTCCGCTGGCCGCCATCGACGGGATCGACGCGATCCTGACCGGCCATCACCATCGGGTCTTCCCCGGCCCCGATTATGCCGACACGCCCGGCGTCGATGCGGGTGCCGGCACGATCATGGGCAAACCGGCCACGATGGGCGGGTTCTGGGGCAGCCACATGGGGCTGGTCGATCTGATGCTGGAGCGGGACGGCAACAGCTGGCGTATCGTTAGCCATATGTCAGAAGCCCGCCCGATCTCCCGGCGCGAGGAAGACCGCTCGATAACGGCCCTGGTGGAGAGCGTGCCCTCGGTTCTGGCCGCCGCTCAGGCAGAACATGACGCCACGCTTGAATATGTCCGCCGGGCCGTCGGCGAAACCACCGCACCGCTGCACTCGTATTTCGCGCTTGTAGCAGATGATCCATCGGTCCAGATCGTTTCCAACGCGCAGACCTGGTATATCGAGCAGATGATGGCGGGAACCGAGCATGCAGGTGTGCCGATCCTGTCCGCGGCAGCTCCGTTCAAGGCCGGCGGGCGCGGCGGCCCGGAATACTTTACCGATGTGCCAACAGGCGATATCGCCATCCGAAACGTGGCCGATCTGTATCTCTATCCCAACACCGTCCGCGCGGTGCGGATAACCGGCGCGCAGGTGCGGGACTGGCTTGAGCGCTCCGCCGGCATGTTCAACCAGATTGAGCCGGGCACGGCGGATCAGGTGCTGCTGAACCCGGATTTCCCGTCGTACAATTTCGATGTCATCGACGGCGTGGAGTATCAGATCGACCTGTCCCAGCCCTCCCGCTACGACCGGGACGGCAATGTGGTGAACGAAGGCGCCCAACGGATCGTCAATCTGACCCATGACGGCCGGCCCGTTGAGCCCGAACAGGAATTCATCGTCGCCACCAACAATTACCGGGCTGGCGGCGGCGGCAACTTCCCCGGGGCCTCGCCGGAAACGACGATCTTCGAAGGGCCCGACACCAATCGGGACGTGATCGTGCGCTACATCGTCGAGCAGGGCACGATCAACCCGGCCGCAGATGCCAACTGGTCCTTCGCACCGATGCCTGGAACGACGGTTCTGTTCGACACCGGCCCCGCGGCCAGCGCCTATGCGGACACCGTGCCGGGCGTGACGATCGAACCCGCCGGAGAGGGGCCGGACGGGTTCGCTCGCTATCGCATCTCGCTCTGAGCGCCACGGGCCGGGCGGGTGTTTGGCCGCCCGGCCTACCCCTGCGCCCGAAGGGCGGCGATGGCCTTGCGCGTCAGCGTCACAAGCGCCGCGCGTTCCTCATCGGACAATCCGGTCAGGATCTCGGCATTCACGGCACTTGCCGCTTCGGTCGCGGGGCCATGCAGCGCCCGCGCCTTTTCGGTCAGCCAGATCCGTTGTACCCGCGCATCCGCCTGATCCTTCCGGCGGATGATCAATCCGTCGCGTTCCATCCGGTTGAGCGTGTTGGCCATGGTCGCCTGTTCGATATCCAGACGCGCGATCAGGTCCTTCTGGGTCAGCCCGTCGGTCTCCCACAACTCCAGCAGCGCGGGGAAGTTGCCCGGGCTCAGGCCAAGCGGTCCGATCCGTGCCGTCAGACCGCGTGCGAAAAGCCGCGCCAGATGGTTGGTGAGGTATCCGGCCGACTGGGTTTTTCTGAACCTCATGTCGGCATACATGCACTTGCATAGCACGCTATGCAATATTACATAGCTTGCTATGTAAATGACTGATGGAGACCTCCCATGACCAAAATCCTGCATCCTCTCGCCGGGATCACGGCGTTTCTGATCATCCTCGGTTTCTGGGTCTCGACACTGGCTGTCGAACTTTTCGGGCCGCAAAGCGCCATCGTCGCGGTAAAGACCACGATCCCCTGGTTGTTTGTGATCCTGATCCCGGCGCTGGCGACGGTCGGGGCCACCGGCTTCATCCGGACCAAGGGGCGTGGCGGGCGCGTGATCGATGCCAAGAAACGGCGCATGCCCTTCATTGCGGCCAACGGGCTGCTGGTTCTGGTGCCGGCGGCGCTGTTTCTGGCCTCCCGCGCCAATGCGGGGCTTTTCGACACGGGCTTCTACGTCATTCAGGGCGTGGAACTGCTGGCCGGTGCGGTTAATCTCACGCTTCTGGGGCTCAGCATGCGCGACGGCTTCCGGCTGACCGGACGGTTCCGGCGCCGCCGGGCAGTGCGTTAGCCCCTGAATTGACCCTTTTGCACCGGCGTTCACGGGCGTATGGAAGGGCGCGGACGATTTGCCCGCGTCCAACCAATCGAAAGCCCGCATGACCCGTATCATTTCCAGTTTCGCCGAAATCTCCGCCCGTTACGATGCGCTGTTTTGCGATCTCTGGGGCTGCGTCCATGACGGGCTGCGGGCCTTCCCCGACGCGGTCGCGGCCTTGCAGGCCTATCGCGCCCAGGGCGGCACCGTGGTGCTGCTGACCAATGCGCCCAGACCGCGGGCGGGCGTGGAAGCGCAGATCGAAAAGCTCGGCGTTCCCCGCGACGCCTGGGATGTGATCGCAACCTCCGGGGACAGCGCCCGCGCGGCGATGCTGCGCGGCGTGGTCGGCCGGAAGGTCTATTTTATCGGCGAAGACCGGGATCAGACGTTTTTTGCCCCGATGGAACTGGTCGAGGACGCTGTCGAGATCACGCAAGTGCCGCTTCGCGAGGCCGAAGGGATCGTCTGCACCGGTCCGTTCGACCCGATGGCCGACCCGGCCGTCTACCGCTCCGATTTTCTCTATGCCAAGACGAAGGGGCTGAAGCTGCTCTGCGCCAATCCCGATATCGTCGTGGACAGAGGCGACACGCGCGAATGGTGCGCCGGCGCTCTGGCGAAGCTCTATTCCGAGATGGGGGGCGAAAGCCTTTACTTCGGCAAACCGCATCCCCCGATCTACGATCTGGCGCGGCGGCGCCTGCAACAGATCGGCAAGCTTGCGGGCGATGAGCGTATCCTCGCCGTGGGCGACGGCATCAGCACCGACATCCAGGGCGGGATGGGCGAAAACATCGACACGCTTTTCATCACCGGCGGGCTGGCCCGGGCAGAAACCGGCACCGACACGCAGCCGGACCCCGACAAGCTGGCGCAATTCCTGGCGGAGGTGCAAATCGGTCCGAGCTATTCGATCGGCTTCCTGAGATAACGGAAACGCAACAAAGTTACAAAATATTACCCAATAAGGGTCATATTGTTACTTCTGCGTTGCAGCATGGATCGATCTGCGGTATGTCGCCATCACAATGACCGATGGACAGGATGACATGCTCGACAATATGCCCCGCGGCACGATCTGCATCGAAGATATCGAGATCGGGATGACCCGCAACCTGACGAAAATGGTGACGGACCGGGATATCGAACTGTTTGCCGAGGTTTCCACCGATCACAACCCGGTGCATCTAGACGACGACTATGCGCGGGACACGATTTTCGAAGGGCGCATTGCGCATGGCATGCTGACCGCCGGTCTCATTTCCGCGGTCATCGGCGAGCAGCTGCCGGGCCATGGCACCGTGTATCTAGGACAAAGCCTGAAATTCATGGCGCCAGTTCGCCCGGGCGACATGGTTCGCGCCGAGGTCGAGGTGACGCAGATCGATTTCGCCAAGCGCCGGGTCACGATGGACACGCATTGCGCTGTGGATGGCCGGGTTGTGCTGAAGGGGGAGGCGGTCGTTCTGGCCCCGTCCCGGAAATTCGACTGAAAACAGGTTACGAAAAATTCCGGATCTGCCCGTTTTTGTAACCTGTCATCTGCTCAGACCCCATCTTGCCCTTCCCGCGCCGCAGGGCTAATCCCCCCCTATGCGGACGGTGCGCGATTATCAGTATGTCTCAGCCGATGACCGGGGCGCCTCCGTCGCGATCGGCAATTTCGATGGTGTGCATCTGGGCCATCAATATGTGATCGATCTGGCACGGGGCCACGACGCCCCGCTCGGCGTTCTGACCTTCGAGCCGCACCCGCGGGAATTCTTCGCCCCCGAAGCCCCGCCCTTTCGGCTGATGAACGCGGAGGCCCGCGAGAACCGGTTGCAGAAGCTGGGGGTGGATCTGCTCTACGAGCTGTCCTTCAACCGCGCACTTGCGACCCTTGAGGCGGAAACCTTCGCGCGCGAGGTTCTGGCGGAGGGGTTGGGCCTGTCCCATGTGGTGGTTGGCGCAGATTTCTGTTTCGGCAAGGGACGCGCCGGAGATGCCCGGGCATTGCAGGAGTTCGGCGCGCGCTACGGGTTTGGCGTGACGATCGCGGAGATCATGAAAGGAGAGCTTGGCGCCGTCTCCTCGACGAATATCCGCAACGCGCTCACCGATGGGCGCCCGCGCGATGCAGCCGCGATGCTGGGTCACTGGCACCGGATCGAGGGCCCCGTGCTCCACGGGGAAAAACGCGGCCGTGAACTGGGATATCCGACGGCGAACATGTCCCTCGCGGGCCTGCATGTGCCGAAACTGGGCGTTTATGCGGTTCTGATCGACGTACTGGATGGCGCGCATCGGGGCACATATCACGGGGTCGCCTCGCTTGGCGTGCGCCCCATGTTTGGCGGAGAGACACCCAATCTTGAAAGCCATCTCTTTGATTTCAAAGGGGATATTTACGGAGCGGATCTGTCCGTGGGCCTCATCGACTTTCTGCGCCCGGAGGAAAACTTCGACGGAATCGACACCCTGATCACCCAGATGGATGCCGACAGCGCCCGTGCGCGCGGCATTCTGGCTGCCCTGTGAGACAGCGGTTCTGGGACCGTGTGCCGATGCACAAGATGACCCCCGAGGAATGGGAGGCCCTGTGCGATGGCTGCGGTAAATGCTGCCTGAACAAGCTGGAAGACGAAGACACGGGCGAGGTCGCCCTGACCCGGGTCGCCTGCCGGTTGCTGGACGATCAAAGCTGCCGCTGCGGCCAGTACGAGATCCGCAAGACGCTGGTCCCGGACTGTATCCGCCTGACGCCGCAGTCGATGGGGGATGTGGCCTATTTCATGCCGGAAACCTGCGCCTACCGGCTGCTCCATGAAGGCAAACCGCTTTACTGGTGGCACCACCTCATCTCTGGCGATCCCGAAACGGTGCATGAGGCGGGCATTTCAATACGCGGCATCACGGTGCCGGAGTTCGAGGTGCCAGAAGAAGACTGGGAAGACTACATCATCGAGGAGCCGGGCACATGATCTTTGCCTCAGACAATACCGGCCCGGCGCATCCGCGCGTGATGCAGGCCGTGATGGCCGCCAATGAGGACTACAAGCTGCCCTATGGCAATGACGACGTGACCGAGGCGGCGGTGAAAGGCGTGCGCGATCTGTTCGAGGCGCCCGAGGCGGATGTGCAGTTTGTGCCAACCGGCACGGCGGCCAATGCGCTGGCCCTCGCGGTTTTGGCCAAGCCATGGGATGCCGTGTTCTGCCACCGCATCGCCCATGTCGAAGAGGATGAATGCGGCGCGCCGGAGTTCTATTCCGGCGCCAAGCTGGTGCTGGTCGAAGGCGATGAGGCGCGGATCGACCCGGACGCGCTGGAAGACGCGATCCAGACCTGCCTGGGGCGCGGCGTGCATGGGGCGCAGCCCGGGCCGGTGACGCTCACCAACATCACCGAGGCGGGCACGGCCTATTCGCTGGACCAGATGGCCGATGTCATCGCGGTGGCCAAGCGCCACGGGCTGCCGGTGCATCTGGACGGGGCGCGCTTCGCCAATGCCTGCGCCGCGCTTGGCTGCACCCCGGCCGAGATGAGCTGGAAACTGGGCGTCGATGCGGTGAGTTTTGGCGGCACGAAAAACGGCTGCCTTGGGGTTGAGGCGGTGGTGTGTTTCGACCCGGCCAAGGCCCGTGAGCTGACCCTGCGCCGCAAACGCGCCGGGCATCTGTGGTCGAAAACCCGGTATCTCTCGGCGCAGATGGGGGCCTATGTGGCGGACGGTTTGTGGCTTGAGATGGCTGAGGCCGCCAATGCGCGGGGCGCCGAACTGGCGGCGGGCCTGCGCAACATGCCGGGTGCGGTGATCCATCACGAGGTGGCCGCCAACATCGTCTTCGCCAGCCTGCCGCGCGCCGCGCATCAGCGAGCGTTCAAAGCCGGGGCGCGCTATGGCGTGACAGGCGACATCGACAGCGGCGCGCCGGAGGCGCTGTTGCGCTGCCGCCTGGTCTGCGACTGGTCGTTCGACCCTGCGCAGATCGACAAAGCCCTGGCGCTTTGGGCAGGCTGAGGGCCAACTTTCCTGGAAGGGATTGGGCCCGGGGATCACCCGCCGACAAAGCCGCGCATCGCTTGCGCGGTGTCCGCCGCGTGGGTGATCGGCACCATATGCCCGGCCCCGTCGACGATCACCCGCCGCGCATCCGGCAGGTCCCGTTCCAGACGCGCCTGAATCTCACCGATCACCGGGGCCGAGGCGCCGCCTTCGATCAGCAGCACCGGGCAGGCGACCTGCGCCAGCCGCGGCAACAGGTTCGCGGCATCCTGGTGCAACACCTTATGCCCCGCCGCGATCAATGGCATTCTTGGCACGATGTACCGCCGCTGCGCCTCCGGCAGGGCGTCGAACGCCGCCCCACCGCCCCAGGCCGCCATGAACACCCGGGCCGCCGCCTCCAGATCGTCCGCCGCAAAGGCCGGGTCCAACCCCGCCAGCGTCTCGTCATTGGCCCGGCGCGCGGCACTGTCTCCGACGGCGGCAAACAGGACCGGTTCGATCAGGGTCAGGGTCCGGACCCGCGCGGGGTGTTCAATGGCGATCCGCAGGGCCACCGTCGCGCCAAAGCTGTGACCGACGAGATGGCACGGCGCATCGGGAAAATGCGCCAGCGCGTCGGCTTTGGTCTGGCTGTGAAAATCCTGCGCCGGGTCGTAGTCGGGCGCTTTGCCATGCCCGACCAGATCGGGAGCGGTCAGGGTCAGGCGATCGGACAGCGCCCGCGCCAAGCCATCCCAGGCCCCGGCATGGGCCAGCGAGCAATGCAGCAAAACGGCGTGCTCCGCCCCCTGCCCCCAGACCCGTATACTCACAGATTGCCCGATAGGTAGCGGTCCAGATCGTCCAAACGATCCTGGCCCCAGAAATGCGCGGTTCCGTCGACCACAAAGAACGGCGCGCCGAAGACGTTGTTGGCCACGGCATCCTCCAGATTGCGGGCATATTCCTCGGCGCCCTGCAACATACCGCTATCGGCCAGCGCCGGATCGAACCCCGCCGCCGACAGGGCCGCGCGGATCACATCATCCTCGGCGATGTTCTTTTCCCCTGCCCAGACCGCCTCGGTAAGTTCAGCCAGAAGCTTACCCAGATCGCCGCCGCCGGCTTTTTGGGCAGCTATGAGCGCGTAGGAAGACGGTGCGGGATTGGTGGGCCAGAACGCCGGCTTCGGGTTCAGCGGGCGGCCCAGACGGTTCGCCCTCCGCACCATGTCCTGAAGGCGATAGGCTTGCCGGGAGGGGTGGCGATCCTTTGGCGGAAGCCCGCCTGTTCGGGCGAAAAGGGCCATGATATCCAGCGGCTTGTAGGTAAGCGTGGCGCCGTGCCTGGCGGCGATCTCCTCCACCGTGCCGGAGGACAGATAAGTGAAAGGCGAAATTGTCGCGAAATAGAAGTCAATATGGGCCATTGCTGCCTCCGGTTTTGGCTTTGCGCGGAGGGTAGCCGGATGCTAGGGGGTGTCAACGCATCAAAGGGCGGGAAAACTGCCCGAAACAAGGGACATCTGCCAATGCCAGCCACCGACCCCAAACTCATTTCCGGCAATGCCAATCGCAAGCTGGCAGACGCCATTGCAAGGCGGATGTCGATGCACCGGGGAATGCAGGTGGGGCTGGTCGACGCCCGGGTCGAGCGGTTCAACGATCAGGAGATCTTCGTCGAGGTCTACGAGAATGTCCGCGGCGAGGACATGTTCATCATCCAGCCGACTTCCAAGCCCGCGAATGACAACCTGATGGAACTCTTGATCATGGCCGATGCGCTGCGCCGTTCCTCGGCGTCCCGGATCACGGCGGTCATCCCCTATTTCGGTTACGCCCGGCAGGACCGGCGGACCAAGGCACGCACCCCGATCAGCGCGAAACTGGTTTCGAACCTGATTGCCGAAGGCGGCATCGAGCGGGTTCTGACGATGGATCTGCATGCCGCGCAGATCCAGGGCTTCTTCGACATTCCGGTGGACAATCTCTATGCCAGCCCGATCTTCGCGCTGGATATTCTGCACCAGTTTGGCGGCGACATGTCCGATGTGATGGTCGTATCCCCCGATGTGGGCGGCGTGGCGCGCGCCCGCGAACTGGCACAACGGATCGGCGCTCCTCTGGCGATCGTGGACAAGCGCCGCGAGAAAGCCGGCGAAGTGGCCGAAATGACCGTTATCGGCGACGTCACGGAGAAGAAATGTGTGATCGTTGATGATATCTGTGACACCGCTGGCACACTCTGCAAGGCCGCCGATGTTCTGTTGGGTGCAGGCGCTACCGAAGTTCACGCCTATACCACCCATGGCGTTCTGAGCGGCCCGGCCGTGGACAGGATCACCAACTCCGTCCTGAAATCTCTGGTCATCACCGATACGATCGAAGCGACACCGGAAGTGGCGGCCTGCAAGAACATCCGCATCTGCCCGACAGCCCCGATGTTCGCACAGGCGATTCTGAACATCTGGAACGGCACCAGCGTTTCATCCCTTTTCGATACGGACACTCTGATCCCGATCTATGAGGGGTTGTATCCGAACGGAATGTACGGGCGCTAGACGGCGCCTTTTCGGGACACGGACGCAAGGAGACCGAGGAACCCCCTCAGTTTCTAAGCCTTACAGCCTAATAGAGCGTCCACTCATCCTCGCCGACGATCTCGCCAATGGCCATCCAGTCGGCGCGGACGCGGGCGATACGGCTGTCACCCCAGGTCCGAAAAACGATCTCGAACCCTTCTAGCGTGATGTTCTCGGCCTTCAGATCGGCGCGCTGGTTGGTCTTCCCGTCGGTATCCCACATGCTGAACGCAAGATGGACCACCGGAAGGGCTCTGAACGCTTCGGAGAACTTCGCGGCGAAGCGCGCCTCCCGCGGCCCCTCGCCCGTCCACATCTGGCCACCATTCTCGAAATCAGAGAACAGCAGTGGGGAGCCTTGATCGACCCCGATCAGATGAGTTCTGAGCCGTTTCATCGCCTGTCTTTCCTGCACGCTGCCGACAGCCTAGACGACCATACCGATGACATAATGATCAAAAAAAGGAAAAATAGTGCAGCCCCGGGTGTAGTGGCCCCGCCCGGGCGGACCGGACGAGGCCAGGGTGTTCGCTCAAGCGTGGCTCAACTGGCGCTGACCTGATCGCGCAACGCCGTCATGTCGGCCACCAGCTTGGCGGCGGCATCGGCGCTGGTATCGCTGGCTGCATCGCGTTTGGCCTCGGCCTCGGCAACCAGTTCCGCCATGATCTCGTCGGTGACTTCGGAAAGCGGCATCGCCTGCTCGGCAAGGATCGTGGTGGCCGGACCGGACACATCCGCGAACCCGCCCGTAACGGCGAACTGGAGCCTTCCCTCGGCGCTTTCAACCGTCAGCACACCAGGCCGCAGTGTCGTGATCGTCGGCGCGTGATCCGGCATGGCAGTCATATCGCCATCAGCACCGGGGATCTGCACGGAGCTTGCCTGCACCGAAGCCAGACGGCGTTCGGGCGAAACAAGATCGAACTGCATCATATCGGCCATATCGGCCCCTCCTTACGCGGCGTCTGCGGCCATTTTTTCGGCCTTGGCGACCACGTCTTCGATACCGCCGACCATGTAGAACGCGGCTTCCGGCAGGTGATCATATTCACCGGAAACGACAGCCTTGAAAGACGCAATGGTGTCCTCCAGCGGCACCTGAACCCCGGGGGAGCCGGTGAACACCTGCGCCACATCGAAAGGTTGGCTCAGGAAGCGCTGGATCTTCCGCGCGCGCGCCACGGTCAGCTTGTCCTCTTCGGAGAGTTCATCCATCCCGAGGATCGCAATGATGTCCTGCAGCGACTTGTAACGTTGAAGGATGCCCTGCACTTCGAAGGCCACATTGTAATGCTCTTCGCCCACAACAGCGGGATCCATTAGGCGCGAGGTGGAATCGAGCGGGTCCACAGCCGGATAGATGCCGAGCTCCGAGATTGCCCGCGACAGAACGGTGGTCGCGTCAAGGTGAGCAAAGGATGTGGCCGGCGCGGGGTCTGTCAGGTCGTCTGCAGGCACATAGATCGCCTGCACCGATGTGATCGAGCCCTTCTTGGTCGAGGTGATCCGCTCCTGCATCTGGCCCATGTCAGTGGCCAGCGTCGGCTGATACCCCACGGCCGAAGGGATCCGGCCCAGAAGCGCCGACACCTCGGAACCCGCCTGCGTGAAGCGGAAGATGTTGTCGACGAAGAACAGAACGTCGGTGCCCGAGCTGTCGCGGAAGGATTCCGCCATCGTCAGGCCCGACAGCGCGACCCGCATCCGCGCACCCGGCGGCTCATTCATCTGGCCATAGACCAGCGCCACCTTGGATTTGGTCAGATCATCGGCGTTGATGACCCCGGATTCGATGAATTCATAGTAGAGATCGTTGCCCTCGCGGGTCCGCTCGCCCACACCGGCGAAGACCGAATAGCCCGAGTGCACCTTGGCAATGTTGTTGATCAGTTCCTGGATCAGAACGGTCTTGCCAACCCCGGCCCCGCCGAACAGGCCGATCTTGCCACCCTTCGCGTAGGGCGCCAGCAGGTCGATCACCTTGATACCGGTCACAAGGATCTCGGAAGCGGTAGATTGTTCAATGAATTCCGGTGCTTCGGCATGGATCGAGCGGGTTTCCTCGGCGCCGATCGGGCCTTTTTCGTCGACCGGGTCGCCGACCACGTTCATGATCCGGCCCAGTGTGGCGTCGCCGACCGGCACGCTGATCGGGCCGTCGGTGTCAGTCACTTCCTGCCCGCGGACAAGGCCCTCGGTGGCATCCATCGCGATCGCGCGAACGGTGTTTTCACCAAGGTGCTGCGCCACTTCGAGGACGAGCTTCTTGCCGTTGTTGTCTGTTTCAAGCGCGTTCAGGATCTCCGGCAGGTGATCGTCGAAATGCACGTCCACGACGGCGCCGATGACCTGGGTCACTTTGCCTTTTGCGTTTGCCATGTGGTTGTCTCCAGCGTTGTCGTTAGAGCGCCTCGGCGCCCGAAATAATCTCGATCAGTTCATTGGTGATGACCGCCTGACGCGACCGGTTGAACTGGATGGTCAGCTTGTCGATCATCTCGCCCGCGTTGCGGGTCGCGTTATCCATCGCGGACATCCGCGCGCCCTGCTCCGAGGCGGCATTTTCCAGCAGCGCGGTGAAAATCTGCGTGGCCACACCCCGCGGCAGCAGATCCTCCAGAACCGCCTGTTCGGAAGGTTCGTAGTCGTAGAGTGTGCTGTCGTCGCCGGCTTCGGACGCGTCGAACACTGCCGGGATCACCTGCCGTTCGGTCGGAACCTGGCTGATGACGGATTCAAAACGGCCGTAGTAAATCGTGGCCACATCGAACTCACCGCCATCGAAACGGCCCAGAATATCGGCCGCGATCTTGGCCGCATCCGCATAGCCCACGCGCTTCACCTCGGTCAGGTCGACATGGCCGACCATGTGATCAGCATAGTCGCGCTTGAGCTGATCCCGGCCCTTCTTCCCAACGGTGAGGATCTTCACCGTCTTGCCCTGGCCCAGCAACTCGATGATGCGGGTACGCGCCAGCCGGACAATCGAGGAGTTGAACCCGCCGCAGAGCCCACGCTCGGAGGTCATCACAACCACCATATGGGTCTGGTTCTGCCCGGTTCCCGCCAGAAGCCTCGGCGCGCCTTCGGCATTGCCGACCGACGCGGCAAGCCCGCTCATCACGTCTTCCATCTTCTCGGCATAGGGGCGCGCCATCTCCGCCGCTTCCTGCGCCCGGCGCAGTTTTGCGGCGGCGACCATCTGCATCGCCTTGGTGATCTTGCGGGTCGATTTGACCGACTCGATCCGGTTTTTTAAGTCCTTGAGACTTGGCATGGACCGGTCCCCTTACGAGAAATCAGCGGCAAATTCATCCAGAACGGCCTTGAGGCGGTCCGACGCGTCACCCTTGATTTTCGGATCTTCATTGGTCAGCCAGTCCAGCACATCGCTGTGTTTGCCGCGCATATGCTTCAGAAGCCCCTGCTCGAACCGGCCCACATCCTTCACGGCGATCTTGTCGAGATAGCCTTCGGTGCCCGCGAAGATGACAACTACGATTTCCGCGTTGGTCAGCGGCGAATACTGCGGCTGTTTCATCAGCTCGGTCAGGCGGGCGCCACGGTTCAGAAGACGCTGCGTCGAGGCGTCGAGGTCGGAGCCAAACTGCGCGAACGCGGCCATTTCACGATACTGCGCCAGTTCCAGCTTCACCGGGCCGGCAACGGATTTCATGGCGTTGGTCTGGGCGGAGGAGCCCACGCGGCTAACCGACAGACCGGTGTTCACGGCGGGTCGGATACCCTGGAAGAACAACTCGGTTTCAAGGAAGATCTGGCCATCGGTGATCGAGATCACGTTGGTCGGAATGAAGGCCGACACGTCGCCGCCCTGCGTTTCGATGATCGGAAGCGCGGTCAATGAGCCTGCGCCGTGATCCTCGTTCAGCTTCGCCGACCGCTCCAGCAGGCGCGAGTGCAGGTAGAACACGTCGCCCGGATAGGCTTCACGTCCCGGCGGACGGCGCAGCAGAAGCGACATCTGACGGTAGGAGACAGCCTGTTTCGACAGATCGTCATAGACGATCAGCGCGTGCTTGCCGTTGTCGCGGAAGTATTCGGCCATGGCGGTGGCGGCGTAGGGCGCCAGAAACTGCATCGGCGCGGGATCGGACGCGGTCGCCGCGACCACGATGGAATACTCGATCGCGCCGCTTTCTTCCAGCTTTTTGACAAGCTGCGCGACGGTCGAGCGTTTCTGGCCCACGGCCACGTATACGCAATAGAGCTTCTTGCTCTCGTCGTCGCCCGCGGCGTCGTTATAGGATTTCTGGTTAAGCATCGTGTCGAGCGCCACGGCGGTCTTGCCAGTCTGGCGGTCGCCGATGATAAGCTCCCGCTGGCCACGGCCGATCGGGATCATTGCGTCGATGGCTTTCAGACCCGTGGCCATGGGCTCGTGCACGGATTTGCGCGGGATGATGCCCGGCGCCTTCACATCCGCCACCCGGCGCTCGGTTGCCTTGATCGGGCCCTTGCCGTCCAGCGGGTTGCCGAGACCGTCCACCACACGCCCCAGCAATTCCGGGCCTGCGGGCACGTCCACAATGGAGTTGGTCCGCTTGACCGTGTCGCCTTCCTTGATGTCCCGGTCGGAACCGAAGATCACGACACCCACATTGTCGGATTCGAGGTTCAGGGCCATACCCTGGATGCCGCCGGGAAACTCGACCATCTCGCCGGCTTGAACATTGTCGAGCCCGTACACACGCGCAATTCCGTCGCCCACGGACAGGACACGGCCCACCTCGGCAACTTCGGCGTCCTGACCGAAACTCTTGATCTGTTCTTTCAGGATCGCAGAAATCTCTGCTGCTTGGATCGCCATATTATCCGACCTCTTTCATGGTGTTTTTCAGGGCGTTGAGCTTCGAACGGATCGAACTGTCGATCATCTTCGAGCCAACTTTGACGACAAGACCGCCAATGAGGCTTTCATCGACGGTCGCATTCAGGTTCACATCCTTGCCGACCGACGCTTTCAGCGCCTTGGACAGCTTTTCGGACTGGGTCTTGGTCAGCGGTTTGGCCGACACGACATCGGCGGTCACTTCGCCTTTGTGCTCGGCGATCTTTTCACGCAGGGCGCGCAGCAAGGCAGGCAGCACGAACAGCCGCCGCTTCGACGCCATCAGGCGCAGCGTGTTTCCGGTCATGTCATTCAGGCCCATCGCCTTGGCCACGGCGCCGATGGCCGCCTCGGTCTCGTCGCGGCTGTAGATGGGGGAGGTGATCAGATCGGTGAGATCGTCGCTTTCGGCAAGCGCGCCCTCAAGCGCGGCCACATCGGCTTGCAACGCATCCAGCGCTTTTGCTTCGGTGGCCAGTTCAAACATCGCGGTCGCGTAGCGCGCAGCAATGCCCATTGAGATCGAAGCAGGTTCGGACACGTCCACCCTTTCAGTATTTTGGCCCAGGCCGCGCGAGGGTCGCGCCCGGGCAGTTCGCGTGTTCAAGCGGGTGGAGCGCCCGCCTTTTCCCCAAAATCGCCGTTGATCTAGCAGAGGGGTTGGCTTGCTGCAACCGCCACAGTTATCGGGCAAATTACGGCCATTTCCTTTGTTTTCAAGGCTTTGCTCACGCAGCGTAAAACTGCGACGCTTTGAAGCTTAACACGATAGGCGATTTCTATGGAGAAATCTGCGATTCTGCAGGTGCTAAGGCGCGTGGCGCCCCGTCAGACCCGCGGGCGTCGGCACACCGTCAAGCACGCGCAGGGGCCGGCGCACCCGTTCGGCCAGGCCGGGGCGGGTGGGCGCATAGACCTGTTTCGAGGCTTCGACCAAAATCACCCCGCCCGCGTAATAGGACGAGAGCCTGCGGCCCATCTTCTCGACCATCTCCGCCGATTTCAGCCAGGCCCGGCGCTGACTTGGGGGTGCGAAAAGGGCTGCGGCGTGGCGTTCGGGCACGAAGTCATGGCGTTTCAGCTGCGCTTCAAGCTGGCTGAGGCTGTAGGGGCGGCCGAAGCCGAAGGGGGTCACGTCGCGCCGCGCCCACATGCCGGAGCGGTTCGGCACGATGAAGAGCGCACGCCCCCCCGGCCCCAGCACCCGCGCGCATTCCTCCAGCACGGCGGAGGGATGTTCCGATGTCTCCAGCCCATGCAGGCAGACGATGCGGTCGGCAAACCCGGTCTGGACCGGCCATCTGCCTTCGCGGCACAGGACCGAGACGTTTTCCAGCCCTGCGGGCCACGGCATCACACCCTGCTCCGCGGGCATCAGGCCGATCACCCGGCGGGCATCTGCCAGATAGGGGCGCAGCAGCGGCACGGCGAAGCCGAAACCGATCACGGTCTGTCCCTTCGCCTCGGGCCACAGCGCCAGAACCTGATCGCGCACCGCTTTCTGGGCAATCCGCCCCAGCCGTGTCCGATAATAGAACTGGCGCAGGTCCAGAACATCAAGATGCATTGCAAACCCCTTGGCCGTGCGCGACGCTGCACCGGCACCTTAGCTGCAGCGCCGGAGATTACCATGACCGACAGAGCCCAGATTGTGACCATTCCCTGCCTCGGCGACAATTACGCATTCCTGCTCCACGATCCAGAGAGCGGGCGGACGGCGCTGGTGGACGCCCCCGAGGCCGGTCCGATCCAGGCGGAACTGGACGCCCGCGGCTGGACGCTGAGCGACATCCTGATCACACATCACCACGACGATCATATCCAGGCCGTCGCGGCCTTGCGCGGGGCCGGCCAGGCACGGGTCTGGGGTGCGGGCGCTGATCGGGAGCGCCTTCCCCGGCTCGATCACGAGCTGGCCGAAGGCGACACCGTCCGGATCGGCGGGCTGTCGGGCCGTGTGATCGAAGTGCCGGGGCATACAATCGGCCATATCGCCTTTCATTTTCCCGATGCAGGGGCGGTATTCACTGCCGACAGCCTGATGGCGCTCGGGTGCGGACGGCTGTTCGAAGGCAGTGCGGAACAGATGTGGGACAGCCTGCAGAAGCTTGCGGCCCTGCCGCCCGAAACGCTGGTTTGCTCGGGACATGAATACACCATGTCGAACGCGAAGTTCGCGCTGAGTATTGAACCGCAGAACGCCGCGCTTATCTCTCGGATCGAGAAGATCAGGGCGGCGCGGGCGGAAGACACGCCCACCGTTCCGAGCAAACTGGCCGACGAACTGGCGACAAACCCCTTCCTGCGTGCGCATCTGGACGACCTGAAATCGGGGATCGGGATGTCGGGCCAGCCCGATGTCGAGGTTTTCGCAGAGATCCGGGCCCGCAAGGACCGGTTCTAGGCCCCAGCCAGTGACTGCCCGATTTCCGGGCACGCGCGGCTCGCGGCAAGTAAAAAAGGGCGCTCTCGCTGAAGTTACGATCCTGTAACGTACTATTTGAACAGAAATGCCTTGAAACCCGTCGGTAAAAACCGAAGCTTAACACTATGAGGCCATAGTCGGCGGGCCAGTCCATGGATCCGCTGCACATGAAAAGGAGCACCTCACGTGCCGTCGTTTTCGAACACCCTTGAGCAGGCCATTCACGCAGCGCTGGCACAGGCCAATGCGCGCCGCCACGAATTGGCGACCCTCGAACATCTTTTGCTGGCATTGCTGGATGAACCCGATGCCACCAAAGTCATGAAAGCCTGCAGCGTCGATATCGAGGCGCTGCGCGAAACCCTCGTGACCTTCATCGACGAGGATCTTTCGACACTCGAAACGGATGTGGAGGGTTCCGAAGCGGTGCCGACCGCCGCGTTTCAGCGGGTGATCCAGCGGGCTGCGATCCATGTCCAGTCGTCGGGCCGGACCGAAGTGACCGGCGCCAATGTTCTGGTCGCCATATTTGCCGAACGGGAATCTAATGCCGCCTATTTCCTGCAGGAGCAGGATATGACCCGTTATGACGCGGTGAATTTCATCGCCCACGGCGTGGCAAAAGATCCGTCTTACGGCGAGGCGCGCCCGGTGACCGGGGCCTCGGACATGGAAGAAGAGACCAATCAGACTGGTCAGGACGGCGGCGGAGACGGCGATCAGAAGGAATCGGCACTTGCGAAATACTGTGTCGATCTGAACGCCAAGGCCCAGAAGGGCGAGGTCGATCCGCTGATCGGCCGCGACCACGAGGTCGAGCGCTGCATCCAGGTGCTGTGCCGCAGACGCAAGAACAACCCCCTTCTGGTGGGCGATCCGGGCGTCGGCAAAACCGCGATTGCCGAGGGTCTGGCACGGAAAATCGTCTCCGGTGAGACGCCCGAAGTGCTGTCCGGTGCCACGATCTATTCGCTCGATATGGGTGCGCTGCTTGCCGGCACGCGGTATCGCGGCGATTTCGAGGAGCGGCTGAAGGCGGTCGTGACCGAACTGGAAGATCACCCCGACGCGGTGCTCTTCATCGACGAGATCCACACCGTCATCGGGGCCGGAGCCACTTCCGGCGGGGCGATGGACGCCTCGAATCTTCTGAAACCTGCCCTTCAGGGCGGCAAGCTGCGCTGCATGGGCTCGACCACTTACAAGGAGTTCCGCCAGCATTTCGAGAAGGACCGCGCGCTGAGCCGCCGGTTCCAGAAAATCGACGTGAACGAACCTTCGGTGGAGGATGCGGTCAAGATTCTGCGGGGCCTCAAGCCCTACTTCGAGGATCATCACGACATCAAATACACCAATGACGCGATCAAGACAGCGGTGGAATTGTCCGCGCGCTACATCAACGACCGGAAGCTGCCGGACAAGGCAATCGACGTGATCGACGAAGCTGGTGCCGCGCAGCATCTGGTGGTCGAATCGAAACGCCGCAAGACCATCGGCGCCAAGGAGATCGAGGCGGTCGTAGCCAAGATCGCCCGTATTCCGCCAAAAAACGTCTCCAAGGACGATGCAGAAGTGCTGAAGGATCTGGAGGTGACGCTGAAGCGCGTGGTCTTCGGGCAGGACAATGCGATCGAGTCGCTGGCCTCGGCCATCAAACTGGCCCGCGCCGGGCTGCGGGAACCGGAAAAGCCGATCGGCAACTACCTCTTCGCGGGCCCCACCGGCGTCGGCAAGACCGAGGTGGCCAAGCAACTGGCCGATACGCTCGGCGTGGAACTGCTGCGCTTCGACATGTCGGAATACATGGAGAAGCACGCGGTCTCCCGCCTGATCGGCGCGCCACCTGGATATGTGGGCTTCGATCAGGGTGGTCTTCTCACCGATGGCGTGGACCAGCATCCGCATTGCGTACTGCTGCTCGACGAGATCGAAAAGGCGCATCCGGATGTCTTCAACATCCTGCTGCAGGTGATGGACCACGGCACCCTGACCGACCATAACGGCCGCTCGGTCGATTTCCGCAATGTGGTTCTGATCATGACTTCGAATGCGGGCGCGACGGAACAGGCCAAAGCCGCGATCGGCTTCGGCCGCGATCGGCGCGAGGGCGAGGATACGGCCGCCATCGAGCGGACATTCACGCCGGAGTTCCGCAACCGTCTGGACGCGGTCATCTCCTTCGCGCCATTGCCGAAGGAGGTCATCCTGCAGGTGGTGGAGAAATTCGTTCTGCAACTCGAAGCGCAGTTGCTGGACCGGAACGTCACCATCGAGTTGACGAAAGCTGCCGCAGAGTGGCTGGCCGAAAAGGGGTATGACGACAAGATGGGCGCCCGCCCGCTTGGGCGCGTGATCCAGGAGCACATCAAGAAGCCGCTGGCCGAAGAGCTCTTGTTCGGCAAGCTGGCCAAGGGCGGCAACGTCAAGGTCGGCCTGAAAGACGGCAAGATCGACCTGCGGATCGAAGAGCCCGGCAGCCCGCGCCTGTCGTCGAAGAAAAAGCCGCCCTTGCTGACGGCGGAATGATCCGGCGGCATATGATCGGTGTTTCGGCGGTCCTGCTCGGGGCCGCCGTTTTCACATCCGCGGCCCGCGCGGAGCCGCCTGCGCTGCACTTCCCCGTAGATTGCACTCTGGGCGAGACCTGTTTCCTGCAGCAATTCGTCGACCGGGATCCCGGGCCGGGCGCACGGGATTTCACCTGCGGGCCGCTCAGCTACGATACCCATCAGGGAACCGATATCCGCCTTCCCGATCTGGAGGTCATGGCCGCGGGCGTGACTGTCACCGCGGCGGCGCCCGGCATTGTGCGCGGTACGCGCGACGGGGTGGCGGACCTGGGCCGCGCCGCCATGGTGGACGGCCAAGAATGCGGAAACGGCGTGGCGATCACCCATGCGGACGGCTGGGAAACCCAGTATTGCCATCTTCTCTTGGGCAGTGTCTCCGTGACCACCGGAGACAGGGTTGCGGCGGGCACGCCGCTCGGGTTGATCGGGCTGTCTGGCAATACGGAGTTTCCGCATCTGCACCTGACACTCCGCCGGGACGGGCAGGTCGTGGACCCTTTCTCCCCCTCCGACATCACCCTTTGCGGCACGCGGGAGGCACAGCTCTGGGCCGAGCCCATCACGCCTTCAATGGGCGGGTTTCTGTCTGCCGGGTTTTCTGCGGCGCTTCCCGAATTCGATGAGATCAAGGCGGGCCGCGCCGATGCGGTCACCCTTCCGGCGGCCAGGTCCGGGGCGCTCGTTCTTTGGGCGAATGTCTATGGCGGGCGGGCGGGCGACGTGCTGACGCTGACCATCACCTCGCCGGACGGGCGCCCGTTTCACGAGCAATCCGTAACGCTGGAGCGGACGCAGGCGCAACTCTTCCGCGCAGCCGGCAGACGGGCCCCGGCGGGCGGCTGGCCAGCGGGGCGGTATTTCGGGCAGATTACGCTCACCCGCGGAGCGCGCGACATCGACCGGATCGAAGCGGACGTGACGCTTCGCTAGCGTTCGGTCAGCTTCATCTCGATCCGCCGGTTCTGAGCCCGGGCCTCATCGGTGTCCTCGGCATTGATGGGCCTGTATTCGCCGAACCCGGTGGCGGCCAGACGGCGCGGCGGAATGCCCAACTCCTCGGACATGTAGAGCACAACCGACAGCGCGCGCGCCTGGCTGAGTTCCCAGTTGTTCGCAAACTCGCCGAAGCCCGACAGCGGCGTGTTGTCCGTATGGCCGTCCACCCGGATGATCCAGTCGATACTCTCGGGGATCTCGTCGGCGATCTCGGTCAGCAGACCGGCCACATTGGCGATCTGCGCGCGCCCCTCGGCGGCCAGCTCGGCCGAAGCCGGGGCAAAGAGAACCTCGGAAGAGAAGACGAAGCGGTCCCCCTCGATGCGCACCCCTTCCCGACCTTCCAGAAGATCCCGCAAGCGGCCGAAAAACTCCGACCGGTAGCGTTCCAGCTCCTCGGCTTCTTCGGCCAGACGTGCCGCCTCGGCAGCCTCCAGATCTGCGCGTGCGCTTTGCTCCGTCGCCAGTTGCGCCAGCGCCGCGTTCAATTGCGCGCCGAGGGTTTCGATCTGAACCTCGGCCTCCGCGTCGCGCGCGGCGGATGCATCCAAGAGGTTCTGCAACCCGCCCAGTTGGGCGCGCAGTGCCGCGACCTGTTCGTTCAGCGCGGCCACCTGCCGCTGGCTATCCGCCGACAGCGCTTCGGCAGCCTGCAATTCCAGATTGGCCTGTGCCAGAAGCGCCGCGCGCGTTTCCGCTTGTGTCAGGCTGCTCTCCAGATCCGCCTCGGCAAGGCGCTGCGCCGCAAGCGCCTCCGCCAGCGCAAGTTCCAGCGCCGAAAGTCGTTCCGCCTGCCCCGCCGCGTCCCCCTGCAACGCCGCTGCGCGGGCCTCCGCCTCGGCCAAAGCGACCTCAAGGGCGGCGGCTGTCTCGGCCTCGCTCGCGCCTTCGGCAAGCGCCGCGGCCAGCCGGGCGGCAAGGTCGTCCTCCGCCTGATTGGCCGCGGCCAGCAGCGTCAGGGTTTCCTCGGCCTGACGGCGTTGTTCTTCCAGCGCCAGCGCCATCGCGGTCAGTTCGGCATCGGCGTTTTCCAGACGGGACCGCAACGCCTCCGCCGCCGCGGCCTCGGTCAGCCGGGCGGCCTCCTCGGCGCTCAAGGCCGCTTCGGTATCCTCCAGACGCTGACGCAGGGCTTCGGCGGCCGCCAGCTCCGCCAGACGTGCGGCCTCCTGCTCGCTCAAATCCGCTTCAAGATCGCCGATCCGGGCGCTCAGCCCGGTGGTTTGGGCCTCCGCCTCCTGCAAGGCGGCAAGGGTCTGGGCAAGCGTCACCTCGGTCTGGGCGACCTCGGCCTGCAAGTCGGCCATCAATGCCTCCAGCGCCGCGCGCTCCGCCGCGGCGCGGCGCGCGGCCTCGGCCGCCTCGTCGACCTCGGAGCGCGCCGTTGCCAGCGCCAGTTCCAGCGCCTCGGCCTCGCTGATCCGCTCGGTGATCTCGGCGCGGGCCGCATCCCGGTCGGCGGTCAAATCCGTATTGGCCGCGATCAGAGAGGCCACCTGCTCCTCGAAACTGGCGATACGGGCGGCCTGCGCCGCGCGTTCGGCGCCGAGCGTGGCGATCAGGGCAGCCTGCGTTGCCACCTCCGCCTCGGCCTCCGACAGGCTGCTGCCAAGGGTTGCCACGCGCGCCTCCAGCCGCGCATTGCTGCCCTGGGCCAGTCCAAGCGCGTCAGCCAGTTCATTGAGTTGCGCATTCAGCGCGTTCAGTTCGTCATCCTGGGTGCTGATCTCTTCGCGCAGCACGTATTGCACAACCATGAAGATCGTCAGCAGAAAGATCATCACCATCAGCAGGGCGGTGATCGCATCCACGAAACCGGGCCAGATCGAGGCAGTGAGACGTGTCCCAGCCCGTCGCTGAAAGGCCATCGCCGGTCACTCCCCGCCGCTGCGGGCCGGGCGCGGGCGACGTGGCGGCGCCGGGTCCGAGGCGGCACGGGTAAGCGCGCGCAAGGCCTCGGTCAGCTCCTGAAGATCGCTGCGCAGGACGCTGATCTCCTCCTGCCGGCCGGCGCCCATTTCTTCGAAGATCTTCAGCAGCTGCACGTCGATGGAGCGCAGGCGCATCCGGCTTTCCGCGTCGATCCCGCTTTCGCCTTGTGTCGCGGCCAGAACTTCGGAGAGCCGATCCTGCGCGGCGGCCAGCCGCTCGGTCGCCTCCACAGGGCCGGGACCAAGCCGGTCGGTCAGCGCGGCGACGGAATTCGACATGTCGATCATCCGCGCCTCGGTTTCCGCCCGGCGGCTTTCGGATTGTGCAAACAGGCTCTGAAGCGTGTCGATCTGATCCACCATATGGTCCAGCACGGTCGCGATGGCGCCCCGATCCACGCCTCCGCCATCCCCGTCTGCAGAGGAAAACCCGACCCGCGTGATGGTGGACAGCCATTCCTCCATCTCCCGGTAGAACCGGTTCTGGCCATGGCCCGCGAACAGCTCAAGCAGGCCCACCACCAGCGAGCCTGCAAGCCCCAGAAGGGAGGAGGCGAAGGCGGTGCCCATACCGCCCAACTGGTCCTCCAGCCCGTCCATCAGGCGGCCAAAGACGGCAATTCCCTGTTCGCCTTCGGTCGGTTGCAGGCTGCGGATCGTTTCCACCACCGCCGGAACGGTGGTCGCCAGCCCGAAGAACGTGCCCAGAAGACCCAGAAAAATCAGAAGGTTGGCGATGTAGCGCGTGATATCACGGCTTTCCTCCATCCGCGCGCCGACGGAATCGAGGATCGAGCGGGAAGAGGAGGACGTGAGCTGCATCCGCGCGCCACGACCGCGAAAGACGCCGGACAGGGGCGCCAGCAGACGCGGGGCGCGGTCCATGTCGTGATCGTCCCGGTCAGTTGCGACACCCTCGATCCAGGCGACCGAGGAAAACAGCTGCAGAACCTGCCAGAAACAGGCCAGAACCCCGACCACGAAAACGATGGCAATGGTGCCGTTCAGATAGGGGTTGGCCAGAAACACCGGCTCCACGCGCGGATAAACCAGCATGCCGCCAAAGCCGACGAGACCGCAGATGATCAACATCAATACGATCTGCCGAAGCGGTCGGGTGAAACGAGGCGCCGGGGCGCCGTCTGGTCTGCTCGTCATGGCTGGTCTTTGGCCATCCTGAATGGGTGCGTGCAGCCTACTAGGCTTGGGGCGGCGTGCCAACACCCATGCACCTAGGCGGTGTCGATCAGCTCCCGGACCCGCGCGACCAGCCAGTCCATGTCGGCATCGGCCAGATCAAGCTCTCTTAGATGGGCGGCGGTATTGTAGAGGTATTCCGCGTTGGCGCCCTGATTTCCATGGGCGCGGGCGATGATCCGGGCCTGCTGTTCCAGATCGAGCGCGCCTGCATATTGCCGGTGATCGCGGTTGATCACATAGGTCAGCGCCTCGACCCCGCCCTCGCAATGGAAGGTGACGGGCAGGCGTGCCTCCAGATAGGCCGCCGAGATCAGCTCGCGTTCCCGCAGATAGGCCAGTACGGCGTCTTCCTGACCGGGCACGACCCTGAGCGCCACGCCATCGCAAGAGGCACCATCCGCAACGTCTAGCGCCAGCACAAGGCCGGGATCGGTCTCGGTACCGCGATAATGGACCGAGGACATGCAGAAACTGCGGTGCCAGCCATCGAGCCGCGCAAGTCGGCGTTCGGCCACGTCGAACCCGGGCCGCCAGAGCAGCGAGCCATAGCCGAAAACCCAAAGCTCATCAGACATCGGAGATGGTCCTTTCCTGACCCCTTGCCTATATGCAGGACAGGAGCGGATTTGAAGGGGAGAGATCGGGCCATGAAAGTCTGGCTTTGGATCCTCGGGATCATCGGGCTGGCCTGGTCGGGCATCTGGTTTGCCGGTGCCTATGGCACTGAACGGGTGATGGGTGCCTGGCTGGAGGCACGGGCGAACGAAGGCTGGCTGGTGAATTACCGGAGCCTGGAGACGGCGGGCTATCCCATGGCCTTCCGGACAACCCTGACGGAGGTGGAACTGGCCGACCCGGAAACCGGATGGGCCTGGATCGCGCCCCGTTTCGAGATCACCCAGCCCAGCTACAAACCCCACCGGATCGAGGCGGTCTGGCCCGCGGAGCAGACGCTCGCCTCTCCTTTCGAACGTCTGGATATCACCAGCGGCGCCATGGAAGCGGTGGTGCAGGTCCGCCCCGGCGGCGATCTGGCTCTCGATCAGTCCCGGGTCACGCTGGCGGAGATGGTCATGTCCAGCACCGAGGGCTGGCAGATGGCGCTGGCCGACGCGACGTTCCAGATGATGCGCGAGGACGGAGCCGAGTCCAGTTATGAGATCCTGTTCGAAGCGAACAGTCTGACACCCCCCGCACCCTTGCAGGCAGTCCTGAACCCCGCGGGCATCCTGCCCGACGCGATGGAGCAGATGCGCTTCGATGCGGTGATGGGGTTTGACCGGCCCTGGGACCTGTCGGCGCTGGAGCAGTCGCGGCCGGGCATCACCCGCATCGATCTTGCCGATCTGAGCGCGAATTGGGGGGATCTGTCACTGCGTCTTGCGGGGTCGATGGATGTGGATGCCGAGGGTTACCCGACCGGGGAGATTTCCGTGCGCGCCCAGAACTGGCGCGAGATGGTCGAGATGGGGGTGAATGCAGGCGCGATCCCGGCGGAAACACGCGGCGGGATCGAGCGGGTTCTGGCGCTGGTCGCCGGCTTGTCGGGGCGCGAGAGCGATATCGACGCCCCGCTCAGTTTCCGCAACCAGCGGGTGTTTTTCGGGCCGATCCCGATCGGAACCGCGCCGCAGCTTGTGTTGCGCTAGACGCCGCGAGGCGCGGCGGTATCCTCAGTAGGAAACGCGCGGCCCGCGCCCTAGCGGCAATAGGGCCCCGAGCGATAGCCCGCCACATCAAAATGGAAGTGGTCCTGGTGGAAACGGTCCGAATTCGGGCCGAGCACGGTGCCGAACGGGCCGCAGGCCGCGCGATGAAGGCGTTGCATCAATCGCCCGGTACTGCCGCGGCGCCAATCCGTCAGCACGGAGAGTTCCTGCCCGTTGACCAGCCCGATGGCCGCGATGTCGATCGCATTGCCCGTGGAATGTTCGCTGAGCCTTGCGCCGGGGCGGCTGTTGCGGGTGCGGCAGGAGTAGGAGGCGACAACACGCAGCGAGGCGATGCCACCGCCCGTTCGTCCGACGGCCGGAATCGCACCCTCGTTGAGCCACTCCTGCAAGGCGCGCGCCGCATCGCAATTGATGGTCGCAGGCTGGTTCAGCGTCACACCGTCAATCTCGCGCACACGCACCGGCTCAGCGATGCCGCAACCCTGAATTCGCCCGGTGATAGGCGAAAGCGTCTCTCCCACGATACCGGGCCTGCCGCAGAGCGAGCCGCGCCGCCCCGGCTGCGCGACCCGGCTCGGCGTGGTTCTGGCGGCTGCGGCGCGGACCTGTCGTTCAAGACCATCCGGGCGGATCTGCGGCCTGAGCGACCGCACCACCGCCAGCCGTGTGGCCCCGGCGATGGTGCGCACCTCCACTGTTCTGCGACCAAGGCCGAAAAGCCCGCTGCGCTCGATCACCTGCACGGTTTCGCCCGTGGCGGCGGGGGCGTCGGCTGCGGCACTGCGCGCGGCCATCTGCGCCGCCGCCGTCCGCGCGGGCGCAGGGCCGCCGCCGGGCCGCTGCGTCGGGCGCAGCGACTGACGGGGCGCATGAGCCCCTGCGCGGATCACCACCTGGGCGGTGCGGGGCGCATCGGCGGCCCCAGGCGGGATGGCGGCGCGGTCTGTGGTTGCGGGCCGCGGGGATGGAAGCGGGGACCGGTCGGGCGCCTGGGCCAGCGCCGGCGCGCAAAGGGAAAGGGTCAGAAGAAACACCGCAACGGGCTTCATTCCGCCGGCCCGTCCTTGCGCTGTCCGATGCGTCCGAAGTCGGGGGCATCGGTATCCTGCCCGGCTTCGATGTTTCCACGGCGGATGGCGCGGGTGCGGGTGAAATACGCATGCAGATGATCGCCGTCGCCGGTGCGGATCGCCCGCTGCAGGGCGAACAGTTCCTCAGTGAAGCGGCCAAGGATCTCCAGTGTCGCCTCCTTGTTGGACAGGAACACGTCGCGCCACATGGTCGGATCGCTGGCGGCAATCCGGGTGAAATCGCGGAAGCCCGCTGCGGAATACTTGATCACTTCGCTATCGGTGACGCGGCGCAGATCGTCGGCGACACCCACCATCGTATAGGCGATGAGATGCGGAGTGTGCGAGGTGACGGCAAGCACCAGATCGTGGTGATCGGGGTCCATCTCCTCCACATTTGCGCCACAGCCCTCCCATAGCGCACGCAGCTTCGCCGTGGCGGACGGATCCGTACCCTCGGGCGGGGTCAGCAGCACATAGCGGTTGTCGAACAACTCCGCGAAGCCGGACCGGGGGCCGGAATGCTCCGTTCCCGCCAGAGGATGGCCGGGGATGAAATGGATGCCATCGGTCAGATGCGGGCCGACCTGCGCGATCACGTCCTGCTTGACCGACCCGACATCGGTCAGCGTGGCGCCCGGTGCCAGATGCGGTGCAATCTCGGCCGCGACCGCACCCATGATGCCAACGGGCACAGCCAGCACCACCAGATCTGCGTCGCGGACAGCTTCGGCGGTGGTGTCGACAACGCGGTCACACAGGCCGATTTCGCCCGCGATCTTCCGTGTTTCGGCGGAGCGCGCGGTACCCACGATCTCACCGGCAAGCCCGGCCCGGCGCATCGCATGCGCCATGGATCCCGCAATCAGGCCAAGGCCTATCAGGGCGACACGGGCGTAGATCACGCTCATAAGGCCCCCTTGAACCTGGCCATCGCATCCAGCACGCGGGTCACGTCATCGGGCGTGCCCACTGTGATCCGCAACGCCTCGGGATAGCCGTAACCCTTGACCAGACGCACCAGAATCCCCTCCGATTTCAGATGGGCATCGGCCGCCAGCGCTTCGGCCTCATCGGAGAACCGGGCCAGCACGAAATTGGCGTGGCTTTCATCGGCCGGGATACCAAGTTGAGCCAGCCCACCTTGCAACCGCGCCCGGCCTTCCGCATTCATCCGGCGGCAGGTCTCTACGAATTCCCGGTCGCGCACCGCGGCCTCGGCTCCGGCCAGCGCGACCTTAGACATGTTGAACGGTCCGCGGATACGGTTCAGCACGTCGATCACATGCTGCGAGGCATAACCCCAGCCCACGCGCAGGCCGCCAAGCCCGTAGATCTTGGAGAATGTGCGCGTCATCACCACGTTTTCGCGCGCCTCCACCAGTGTCGCACCGCCATCATAGCCGTCGGCAAACTCCGCATAGGCGCCATCGAGAACCAGCAGGCACTGGGCCGGAACGCCATCGGCCAGCCGGGTCAGCGCGTCGGTGTCCAGAAAGGTCGGGCTGGGGTTCGCCGGGTTGGCCAGATAGATCAGCCGGGTGGCCGGCGTTACCGCGGCCAGAAGCGCCTCCACATCCACCGTCCGGTCCTTTTCCGGCGCGACCACGGGCGTGGCCCCGGCCGACAAGGCGAAGATCCGGTACATCGAAAACCCGTGTTCGGGATAGAGCACCTCATCGCCCGGGCCCGCGAAGGCCAGCGAAAGAAGGGTCAGAACCTCGTCGGAACCCACGCCGATGATGATCCGGTCAGCCTCGAGGCCGTGAACCTCGGCAATAGCCTGCCTGAGCGCGGCATGATCGGTGGACGGGTAGCGGTGCATCTGGGCCAGCGCATCCTGCATCGCCGCCACCGCCTTGGGGGACGGGCCGAACGGGTTTTCGTTCGAGCTGAGCTTCAGCGGCTCGTCGATGCCGGCTAGGGTGCTGGCACCACCCTTGTAAAGCGCGATGTCGAGGATGCCGGGTTGCGGGCGGATCGGAGCGGACATTGGCAGCATTCAACCGAAAATGGACAGGTTTCGGGTTCATAGCCGTGGGCGCGGGCCAAGGGAACCGGTTTTCAATAGAAGCTTTGCGGGTCGATATCCACCGCCAGCCGCAATCCGCCCTTCAGCTTCACCCCCCCGACCCATTCCGAGAGCGCCGGTTGCAGAGCCACGCCCTTCGGCGCCTTGACCAGCAGCCGGACCCGGTGCCGCCCCCTGATCCGCGCGATGGGGGCCGGCGCGGGCCCGTAGACGGTGGCGCCAAGCGCGCGAAGCGGCGCATCGCTGCGCGCCAGATACGTCCCGAGATCGAAGGCCGCCGCCGCATCCGGCCCCGACACGATGATCCCCGCCATCCGGCCATAGGGCGGCATGCCGGCCTGCTGGCGCTCGGCGGCCTCGGCCTGCCAGAACCCTTCCTCGTCACCCGACAGGATGGCCCGGATCACCGGATGCTCGGGCTGGAAGGTTTGCATCAGCGAGACGCCGGGCTTGTCCGCGCGCCCGGCACGGCCCGACACCTGCCGCATGAGCTGGAAGGTCCGTTCGGCAGCGCGCAGATCCGACCCCTGAAGTCCCAGATCCGCGTCGATAACGCCCACCAGCGTGAGTCGCGGAAAATTATGTCCCTTGGCGACCAGTTGCGTGCCGATGATGATGTCGGTCCCGCCCTGCGCGATCTCTTCGATCTGGGCTTTCAGCGCGCGGGCCGACCCGAACAGGTCGGAGGACAGAACAGCGATCCTGGCCTCCGGAAAGAGCTTTGCCGCCTCCTCCGCAAGCCGCTCCACGCCCGGCCCGACCGGCGCCAGTTTCCCCTCCGCCTTGCAGGCGGGGCAGCTCTGTGGCATCGGTCTGGTCTCCCCGCACTGATGACACATCAGCCGTTTCTGGAACCGGTGTTCGACCATCCGCGCATCGCAATTGTCGCAACCCACCTGATGCCCGCATGCCCGGCAGATCGTGACCGGCGCATAGCCGCGCCTGTTCAGGAACAAAAGCGACTGCTCGCCCCGGTCCAGCCGCTGTTTCACCTCTCCCTGCAAGGTCGGGGAGATCCAGGCATTGCCCGGCAGATCCTCCAGCCGCATATCGATCGCCTGCATCCGGGGCAGCACCGCCTGGCCGAACCGGGCGCCAAGGTTCAGCCGGGCGTATTTCCCGGCCTCCGCATTGGCCCAGCTTTCGAGCGACGGCGTGGCGGAGGCCAGCACGACCTGAGCCGAATTGATCGAGGCGCGCAGAACCGCCATGTCGCGCGCGTTGTAGAGAACCCCGTCCTCCTGCTTGTAGGAGGTGTCGTGTTCCTCATCGACGACGATCAGGCCAAGGTCGCGGAATGGCAGAAACAGCGCCGAGCGGGCGCCGACCACCAGTTGCGCCGCCCCCTGCCCCAGCATCCGCCAGCAACGGCGACGTTCGGTCATGGTCACGCCGGAATGCCACTCGGCGGGCTTTGCGCCGAAACGCTGCTCGACCCGGGTCAGAAACTCGGATGTCAGCGCGATCTCGGGCAGCAGAACCAGCGCCTGCCGCCCCGCCTTCAGGCAGTCGGCGACCGCTTCCAGATATACCTCGGTCTTGCCCGACCCGGTGACGCCCTTGAGCAGCGTCGTGCCGTAGCTGCCGGACCGCACCGCATCCCGCAGGACACGTGCGGCCACGGCCTGATCGGCGGTCAGTTCCTTGCCCGGGCGGTCAGGATCAAGCGGCAGATAGGGCGCGTCGCGGGGGGTGTCGGCCTCCTCCACCGCGCCATGGGCCGCGAGCCCCTTGACGACCGACGAGGTCACACCGGCCATTTCCGACAGTTCCTTCAGCGTGAAGGCCAGCCCGCCATATTCCTCCAGCGTGGCCATAACGCGCCGCCGCGCATCGGTCAGCCGGTCGGGCGCGCCCGCGCCCAGCCGGTAGACCTTCCGCATCGAGGGCGGATCGCTCAACCCTGGCGCGCGGGTGGCCAGACGCAGCATCGCGGGCAGCGGCGTGAGCGTGTAGGCGCCCGCCTTTTCCAGGAACGCGCGCAGCTCTTCGCGCATCGGGGCCACATCCAGCACCCGCCCCACGGCCCGGACCTTGGCACTGTCCCAGTCGCCGCGGCCCGGCCCCCAGACCACTCCAAGCACCTTGCGCGGCCCCAACGGCACCTCCACAAACGCACCCAGCCAGCAACCACCTTCGGGCGCCTTGTAGTCAAGCGCCCGACCCAGCGGCTCGGTGGTCAGAACACCCACCAGCTCTCCTTCTGCGAAATAGTCCCGGGTCATGTCTTTCCGCCTGGCGGCCCTTGCGATAAGAGATCGTCAAATGACCACGGCTGCCACCCGAAAGGAACCGTCCGCATGAAATTCTTTGTCGACACCGCCGATATCGATGCAATCGCCGAACTGAACGATCTCGGCATGGTCGATGGGGTCACCACGAACCCCTCGCTGATCCTGAAATCGGGCCGCGACATTCTGGAAGTGACCAAGGAAATCTGCGATCTGGTCGATGGCCCGGTCTCTGCCGAGGTTGTTGCGCTGGAGGCGGACGAGATGATCGCCGAGGGCCGCAAACTGGCCGAAATCGCCGAGAACATCACCGTCAAGGTTCCGCTCACATGGGCCGGCCTCAAGGCCTGCAAGGTGCTCTCGGGAGAGGGCAGAATGGTCAACGTCACTCTCTGCTTCTCCGCCAATCAGGCGTTGCTGGCGGCCAAGGCAGGGGCTACGTTCATCAGCCCGTTCATCGGGCGGCTGGACGATCTGAACCTCGACGGGATGGACCTGATCGCGGATATCCGCACGATCTATGACAACTACGGATACGAGACGGAGATCCTTGCCGCCTCGATCCGGTCGGTCAACCATATGAAGGACGCCGCCCTGATCGGCGCCGATGTGGCCACCGCACCGCCCGGGGTGATCAAATCCATGGCCAGCCACGTGCTGACGGACAAGGGCCTTGAGGCCTTCCTGAAGGATTGGGAAAAAACGGGGCAGAAAATTCTGTGAACATCGTGTAAGGTCCCCGCCAATCAATAAAACCAAGAGGCACGGACAAGACCATGGGCGAACGAGCAGACATGTTGGGTGATTGGCGCGAACGGGTTCTGAGCGACCCGGAGCTTATTCTGGAAGACCGCGATCTGATGCGCGCCTTGATTGCCGCGAATGACCGGCAGATGGGCGGCAACATCGTCGACATGCGCGGAATTGCGATGGAACGGCTGGAAAACCGGCTGGACCGTCTCGAAGATACCCACCGGTCCGTCATCGCCGCGGCCTATGAGAACCTTTCGGGCACCAATCAGGTGCACCGCGCGATCCTTGCCCTGCTGGACCAACCGGGTTTCGAGGGTTTTCTGAGGGCGCTCGGTACGGATGTTGCCGGGATTTTGCGGGTCGATCGCATCCGGCTGGTTCTGGAAAGCGCCGAAGCCACCGAAACAAGCGCGCCCAAGGTGCAGAAGCTCGAAGACGTGCTGACCGTCGTCGCCCCCGGCTTCGTCGAGCGCTATCTGACCGGGGGCCGCGATGTGCCGCATCGCTCGGTCACGCTGCGTCAGGTGGGCGACAGTTCCGGCGTGATCTACGGCCATGCCGCCGACTGGATCAAATCCGAAGCCCTGCTGTGCCTCGATCTCGGCGCGGGCCGCCTGCCGGGACTGCTTGTCATGGGCGCCGAGGACCCGCATCAGTTCCGCCCGAGCCAGGGCACCGACCTGCTGACCTTCTTCAACGGGGTCTTCGAACGGCTGATGCGGAAGTATCTGGCCTGAGGGCGGCACCATGACCCTCTCGCTCAGCCCTGCCGCCCGCGACCTGCTGCAAAGCTGGCTGGCCCACGTGACGGCGCTGGATGGTGCGGCGGCGACCACGGTCGACGCCTATGGTCGCGACGTCACCGGGTTTCTGGCATTTCAGTCCTCCTATCACGGGGAGCGCCTTGGCCTTGCCCCGCTCCGGTCGCTCGGCATCCGGGACATGCGGGCATGGATGGCCGAAGAGCGGCGTCGCGGCCTTGGCGCGCGATCTCTGGCGCGGCGGCTTTCGGCGGTGAAAAGCTTCTTCCGGTGGTGGGCCGAACGCGACGGGTTCGAACCCACCGCGGTGCTGGCCGCGCGGGCTCCGAAGTTTCAGCGTCCCCTGCCCCGGCCGCTGGCGGAAACCGCGGCCCGCGACCTTCTGGATAGGGTCGAGATGCAGGACGGGCGCGACTGGGTCAGCGCCCGGGATCTGGCGGTCATGACCCTCCTCTACGGCTGCGGTCTGCGGATCTCGGAGGCGCTTGGCCTGACGGCGGCGGCACTGCCCCTGTCGGACACGTTGCGCATCCGCGGCAAGGGCGGCAAGGAGCGCGAGGTGCCCGTGATCCCCGCCGCGCGGGAGGCCGTGGCGCGCTATGCCCGGCTCTGCCCGCACCGGCTTGACCCGACGGGGCCGCTTTTCCGCGGCATGCGTGGCGGCGCGCTGAACCCGCGGCAGATCCAGAAGACGGTGGAACAGGCCCGGCTGCAGCTTGGTCTGCCGGCCACGGCAACCCCGCATGCGATGCGGCACAGTTTTGCCACCCATCTGCTCGATGCGGGCGGCGATCTCCGGGCGATCCAGGAATTGCTTGGCCATGCGTCGCTCTCCACCACGCAGGCCTATACCGCAGTGGACACCGCGCGCCTGCTGGAGGTCTACCGCAACGCCCATCCGAAAGCCTGAGCCTTGCGCATGGGCCGACAACCGGGCATTGGACTCCGATGACCGCGAGACTTTCCGCCTTTCTTGTCCACGGCTTCACCGCCATCGGAGCCGCTCTGGCCATGCTGGCGCTGCTGGAGGCGATGCAGCAGCAATGGGACATCATGGCCCTATGGCTGGCCGTGGCGCTTCTGGTCGACGGGATAGACGGCCCGCTGGCCCGGCATTTCGAGGTCAAGAAACACGCCCCCGAAATCGACGGGGTGCTTCTGGACCTGATCATAGATTTCCTGACCTACGTCGTCATCCCGGCCTATGCGCTTTACGCCTCCGGTCTTCTGCCCGGCTGGACCGGCTGGCTGGCGGTTTTGCTGATCCCGTTCGCAAGCGCGCTCTATTTCTCGGATACGCGCATGAAACTGCCCGATGACAGTTTCAGCGGCTTTCCGGGCTGCTGGAACATGCTGGTGCTGGCGCTTCTGGTGATGACGCCCGGGGTGTGGGTGACGCTGACGCTGGTCATCATTCTAAGCGTGGCGATGTTCGTCCCGCTGAAATTCGTCCACCCCGTGCGCACCAAACGCTGGCGTCTGGTGACGCTGCCGGTTGCGCTGATCTGGACACTGGCCATTGGCTGGGCCGCATGGACCAATTTCGCGCCGAACCCGGTTCTGACGCTGGTTGTGGCATTCAGTTCGGTCTATCTGCTTGTGGCGGGCATCGCTCAGCAGGCGCTGAACGGACGCCACAACACCTGATCTCAGGCCCCGGGGCGCTCCCGGATCACCTTGGCGAACGCATCGAACATCGCGCCGTTGGACGCGATCAGCTGTCCGTCTTTTAGCATGTCCTGTCCGTCGCGCAGCGGGGCAACCATGCCGCCGGCCTCCCGCACGATGATGACGCCAGCCGCGATATCCCAGATATTCACGCCGCGTTCCCAGTAGCCCTCGTACCGGCCCGCGGCGACATAGGCAAGATCGAGAGAGGCTGCACCCCACCGCCGGACGCCGGCACATGCGGGCATCAGGCGGCCAAGGTCCTGCAGCGTTGCAGGCAAATATTTGCCGCCACCGAAAGGCACGCCCGTGGCAAAGACGCTTTCGATCATCTTCGCGCGGCCCGATACGCGCAGCCGCTGATTGTCGTTCAACCAGGCGCCCTGCCCCTTTTCGGCAAAGAACATCTCGTCCTTTGCGGGGTCGAACACGACGCCGGCGACGATTTCGCCCTTGTGTTCCAGTGCGATGGAGACCGCCCAATGGGGCATCCCGTGCAGGAAATTCGTGGTTCCGTCCAGCGGGTCGACGATCCAGCGGCGCGTCGGGTCGGTGCCCTGAACCTCGTCGCTTTCCTCGCCCAGAAACCCGTAATTGGGGCGCGCCTCCATCAGGGTTTCGCGCAGGATCTTCTCCGCGGCCATATCGGCCTTGGACACGAAATCGCCCGGGCCCTTGGCACTGACCTGCAGGTTCTCCACCTCGCGGAAATCCTTGGCCAGCGAGCGCCCGGCCAGACGCGCCGCCTTGATCATGATGTTGAGATTTGCGCTGCCCTGCATGACCGGCCCCTTTTCGTGGTTCAGCCCGCGCGTATAGACCTGTGTGCGCGGGCTGCCAAGGGTACAAACGGGCGCGCGCTCTAGCGGGCGGCCAATTCATCCGCAAAGCGGTGATTTGCGTCCCGGTGCCCGGCCTCGTCCGCGCGCACGGCGACGACCACCTCGCGCAGCCGCGCATCGGCAGGCAGCTTCCAGTAGTCGATGGCCAGTTCCGGCGCGGGCACGTTTTCCACCGCGCCGGCGTCCAGTTGCGCCAGATACTGTGTGTAGCTGATCACCGCCTCCTCTTCGAGATAGGCCACCACGCGATGGGCCGTGCGCGGCGCAAAGAGATACAGGAAGAAGTAGAAATTGAAGAACACCGCCTGCCCCAGCATGATCAGCAGACGTTCGAACCGGCTTGGCTCGGCGATCTTGATGAAGGTCATCAGATGCATCCGCTCGTTATCGGCCTCTTCCAGCAACTCGCGGATCCAGCCCTGATCGTCGCGGATATGGCGCAGCGCCTTGAGATGCTGCAGCAGACCGCCCACCATTCCGGGCACGGCCGCAACCGTTTCCAGCACCACGGCCCGGTGGCCGTAGCGGTTGGCAAAGAACCTGTCGGCAAAAATGCGCATGAACCTTACGGTTTTCAGCGCGATCCTGTCATGAATATCGGCCGGCGGTCGGTGAACATTCAACTCCGGGCCATGTGCTTGAACGATCTGGGTCATCTGTTGCGCCTCCTGGCTCATAGATGCGCCGGAGACAGCGCAGGGCAAGCATCTGCGACACCATGATCCGCGTTGCAATTGGCCTTTTTTTCAAGGGGATTGCGTCACTCTGCCGCCGCGGTTTTCCGCTGCAGTTTCAGCGGCTCGGTCCGGGCGAGTTTCAGCACGTGGGACATGAAGGGCTTGGTGGTGTCGTCGGCGCGGGTTGCCCCGTAAAGCCGCCGGGTCAGGCCGGTGCTGGTCAGCGGGCGGGTGACGTAACTGGCATTGTTCCGCAGTTCCCGCACCACCCAGTCCGGCAGGACCGAGACCCCGCGATTCGACGCCACCAGCAACAGGATCACCGCCGACAGTTCCACCTGCCGGATACCCTTCGGCTCCACCCCGGCGGGGATCAGCAACTGGCTGAACACATCCAGCCGGGCCCGCTCCACCGGGTAGGTGATCAGCAACTCATCGCGAAAATCCTCCGCCTCGATGAAGTTCTTGGCGGCCAGCGGATGCTGGGAGGAGGCGACGAAAACCGGCTCGTAATCGAAGAGCGGGGTGAAATCGATGCCGGGCAGGTCTTCGGGATCGGAGGAGATCACCAGATCCACCTCCTCCCGCATCAGTGCGGGCAGCGCCTCGAACTGCAAACCGGGCCGGATATCCACATCCACATCGGGCCATGCGGTGCGGAACCCCTCCAGCACTGGCAACAGCCAGTCGAAACAGGCATGGCATTCGATCGCGATATGCAAACGGCCCGATTTGCCCGATCGCAGGCCGCTGAACTCCTCCTCCAGCGCGGCGATCCGGGGCAGGATCTCCTCGGCCAGCCGCAGCAGCTTCATCCCCGCAGGCGAGAGGCGCATCGGCTTCGAGCGGCGCACGAACAGCTCCACCCCCGCCTGCGCCTCCAGACCCTTTATCTGATGGCTGAGCGCGCTTTGCGTGATGTGCAGCGTGTCCGCCGCCTTGGCCAGCCCGCCCTCCTCATGGATGGCGCGGATGGTCCGCAGATGGCGAAACTCCAGATGCATATACGCCTCATATAGATGATGAGTTTTATGAGTTTGTCTCGATAACTCCTCTATGCGACATCCAAAGGCGACTTTTCAAGGATCAGAATCGCCATGACCGCCGCACCGTCCGTCTCCTTCGAGTTCTTTCCGCCTCAATCCCTTGAGGCGTCGTTTCGTCTGTGGGACACGCTTGGCACGCTGGCACCGCTGGCGCCCGAGTTTGTCTCGGTCACCTATGGCGCGGGCGGCACGACACGGACGCTGACCCATGAGGCGGTAAAGACGATCCACAGCAATTTCGGGGTGAAGGTCGCCGCACATCTGACCTGCGTCGACGCGACCCGCGAGGAAACGCTCGCTATTGCGGACAGTTACGCCGAGGCGGGTGTGACCCAGATCGTGGCCTTGCGGGGCGATCCGCCAAAGGGCGCCGGCGCGTTCACGCCGCATCCGGACGGTTTTGCAAGTTCGGTCGAACTGATCGAGGCACTGGCAAGGACCGGAAAATTCACCCTGCGCGTGGGCGCCTATCCCGACCCGCATCCCGATGCCCCCGACATGGCGGCATGTGTCGATTTTCTGAAGCGCAAGATCGATGCGGGCGCGACCTCCGCCATCACCCAGTTCTTCTTCGAGGCGGACACCTTCTTCCGGTTTCGCGATGCCTGTGTCGCCGCCGGAATCGAGGCGCCGATCATTCCCGGCATCCTTCCGATCAACAACTGGACCCGCGTCCGCCGCTTTGCCAGCGCCTGCGGCGCCGTCATCCCCGCATGGCTGGACGAGGCCTATGCCGCCGCCATCCGCGATGGGCGCGAAGACCTTCTGTCCACAGCGCTTTGTTCGGAGCTGTGCACCGACCTGATCGAGGGCGGTGCGGGCGATCTGCATTTCTACACGCTGAACGCGCCGGATCTGACCCGGGACGTCTGCGCGGCCTTGGGGGTGACCCCCAAACTGTCCCTGGCCGAGGTCGCCTGAGCGGCGAACAGGTTACGA
Source organism: Rhodophyticola porphyridii (assembly GCF_003688285.1). Taxonomy (GTDB): domain Bacteria; phylum Pseudomonadota; class Alphaproteobacteria; order Rhodobacterales; family Rhodobacteraceae; genus Rhodophyticola; species Rhodophyticola porphyridii. The sequence continues at coordinate 756,902 of NZ_RCNT01000001.1, read as the reverse complement.
AAAATCGCGAAACCCGGTTTTCTCGTAACCTGTTGCCTTCCTGACGCTGCGTAAATCGCGCGGGCAGCTTGCACCGCGTTCCGGCTCGGGATTGGCTGATCACAACAGCCTTTTTCGGGACACGCACCACATGGTCGAACCGGTCTTCGCACATTCGCTCGACGCCTTGCCGGATCAGGCGCGGCTTCTGTCGCTCTCCGGGCGGGCCTTCATGGAGGCGATGCGGGACGGAGCCCTGCCTCATCCGCCCATTTCCGAAACTCTCAACTATCGTCTCGACACTGTAGAAGACGGCCGGGTCGTCTTTCGCGGCGCGCCCGAATTCGCCCATATGAACCCGATGGGAACGGTTCACGGCGGCTGGTACGGCACATTGCTAGACAGCTGCATGGCCTGCGCGGTGATGACGAAGGTGCCAAAGGGCTCCGTCTATACGACATTGGAATACAAGATAAATATCATCCGCCCGCTGTCCGTAGGCACAGAGATTCTGGCCGAAGGCATCACCAGCCATTCGGGCCGGTCCACCGGCGTGGCGGAAGGCACGATCCGCGGAGTGGAGGACGGCACACTTTACGCAACCGGGTCGACTACCTGCATGATCATGAAAATCCGCGATGGCGCATAACTGCGCTTGAATTGACTTGAGGTCAGGTTTCGGGCAAGCCCCGTTCTTCCTGAAAACTCTCATCCTGGAGATGGTCATGATATCGCCGGTTCTTCCCAGCTATTCCCGCGCGCCGCTCTCCTTCGTCAAGGGCGAAGGCGCATGGTTGGTGGAAGCCGACGGTCGACGGTTTCTGGATTTCGCCAGCGGCGTCGCCGTCATGGCCCTTGGCCACAGCCACCCGAAACTGGTCAATACACTGAGATCGCAGGCGGAAAACCTGTGGCATACCTCCAACCTCTACACAGTACCGCAGCAGGAGGAACTGGCTGCGAAACTGGTGGAGCACACATTTGCCGACACCATGTTCTTCTGCAATTCCGGCACGGAGGCGGGCGAACTGGCGGTCAAGATGGCCCGCAAATACTGGTACGAGAAAGGCCAGCCCGAGCGAACCACAATCCTGGCATTCGAGGGCGCGTTCCATGGTCGCTCCATGGGGATGATTTCCGCGGCGGGGGCGGAGAAGCTGACCAAGGGGTTCGGTCCGCTTCTGCCCGGGTTCGTGCACCTGCCCTTCGGCGATCACGATGCCCTGAGGGAGGCCGCCGCGCGCCCGGATGTCGGCGCGATCATGATCGAACCCGTTCAGGGCGAAAGCGGCATCCGCCCGGTTCCCGACCAGTGCCTGAAAGGTCTGCGCGATCTCTGCGATGAACACGGGCTGCTTCTGATCCTGGACGAGATCCAGTGCGGCATGGGCCGGACCGGCAAGCTCTTCGCGCATGAATGGGCAGGCATCACCCCCGATATCATGATGATCGCCAAGGGTATCGGCGGCGGCTTTCCGATCGGCGCGCTTCTGGCCACCGAAGCCGCGGCGGTCGGCATGACGCCGGGCACCCATGGCTCCACCTATGGGGGGAACCCGCTTGGCTGCGCCGTTGCCAGCACTGTCATGGATGTGATCACCGAGGAGGGGTTTCTGGAAGATGTGAACCGCCGCGCCGGTCTGCTTCGCCAGAAGGCGGAAGGCCTCGTGGCGGCCCACCCTGAGGTGTTCGAAACGGTGCGCGGCACGGGCTTCATGCTTGGTCTGGTCTGCAGGAAACCCAATCTGGACGTGATACGCGCGGCCCATGATCAGGAGATGCTGACCGTGCCGGCGGGTGACAACGTGGTTCGCCTGCTTCCCGCGCTGACGGTGACCGAGGAGGAGATCGCCGACGGGATCGATCGGCTTGACCGCGCCGCGACCGCGCTGGAGACGCAAGATGATGATCCCGCAGACTAGCCGCTACAGCTTTCCCCGGCTGACGCGCGCCCATTATCCGCTGATCGAAAGCTGGCTCAGCCAGCCGCATATCGGCGGCTGGTGGGGCACGGCGGCCGCCGAGATCGCCCTGATGGAGGAAGATCTGGACGCGGGCCCGACGGATATGCGGATCGTGGAACTGGACGGGCACCCCTTCGCTTTCGTGCAGGATTACCCCGCGCACCACTGGCCTGCCCCGCATTTCGCGGACCTTCCGGCCGATGCGCGCGCGATGGACACGTTTCTCGGCGACCCCGCCTTTCTGGCCAAGGGGCACGCGCAGGCCTATCTGCGACAGCGCGCGCTGGAGATCATCGAGGCCGGTACATCGACCGTCGTGATCGACCCCGACCCGTCCAATGCCCGGGCCGTCGCAACCTATCGGGCCGCCGGGTTCAGCGCATTGGAGGAACGCGCGTGCGAGGATGGCGACGTGGTGCTTGTCATGGTCTTCCGACGACAGACGACCGAACCGCCCGAACCTGCCCCGCCATCGCCTGGCGACGGCATTCCTGCGCCCGACAAAAAGACAAGTAGCTGATATGAAACATTTTCTCGACATTCACAAAACCGATCCCTCCGATCTGCGGCATATGATCAACGATGCGCGCGCCATGAAGACCGCCCGCGCGGGGCGCCCCAAGGGCATGCCCGATGACGAGCTGCCACTGGCGGGCCACATGGTGGCGCTGATCTTCGAAAAACCCTCGACCCGGACCCGGGTCAGCTTCGATGTCGGCGTCCGTCAGATGGGGGGCGAAACCATGGTCCTGTCCGGCACGGATCTGCAACTGGGCCATGGCGAGACCATCGCCGACACCGCGCGGGTGCTGAGCCGTTATGTGGATCTGATCATGATCCGGACCTTCGAGGAGGACGTGCTGCTGGAGATGGCCGAACACGCCACGGTGCCGGTCATCAACGGGCTGACGAACCGCACCCATCCCTGCCAGATCATGGCCGACGTGATGACCTTCGAGGAACATCGCGGGCCCATTGCCGGCAAGAAGGTGGTCTGGACCGGAGATGGCAACAATGTCTGCGCCAGCTTTCTTCATGCCGCGGGCCAGTTCGGTTTCGACCTGACCTTCACCGGCCCCGAAACGCTGGACCCCGAACGCGGCTTCATCGAGGAGGCCCGCGCGCGCGGAGCGAAGGTCGAGATCGTCCGCGACCCCGTGCGCGCGGTCGCCCGTGCCGATCTTGTGGTGACCGACACGTGGGTGTCGATGCATGACAGCCAATCCACCAAGGAACGCCGTCACAACCAGTTGCGGGGCTATCAGGTCAACGAAGAGCTGATGTCCCATGCCAAGCCGGACGCATTGTTCATGCATTGCCTGCCCGCCCATCGGGAGGACGAGGCGACTAGTGCGGTCATGGACGGCCCGAATTCGGTCATCTTCGACGAGGCGGAGAACCGCCTGCATGCGCAAAAGGCGATCCTGCGCTGGTGCCTGGGCGTCTAGCCCGGCCCTGACGGGGCGCCATGGGGGCCCGGTGTCGGGCCCCTGCCGGCCGGTCAGGGCAAAAGTGCTCTGGCACTCGTTGACACCACCGTGGCGAATGGTCATCGATTGCGCATGGCCGTCCCGCCCACCCCTCCGGTCCCGGCGACCCCGCAGACGGTCGAGGACCGTCCCCGCGCCGTTGCCTTCATGCTGGTGGCGACGCTTTTCATCGCCGCCACCACGCTTCTGGCCAAGGCGCTTGGGACCGATGCGCTTGGCCCTCCGCTGCATCCGCTACAGATCAGCCATGGCCGTTTCCTGTTCGCGTTTCTGGCGATCGCGGCCACGGTTCTGGCGCTGCGGCCGCGCCTGATCCGGCCCGATCTGAAAACCCATGTCGGGCGGACGCTCTGTGGCTGGGGCGGGATCAGCCTGATGTTTGCCGCCGTCGCCTTCATACCGCTGGCCGATGCCACCGCGATCAGCTTTCTGAACCCGGTCTTCGGCATGCTGCTCGCCATCCCGCTTCTGGGGGAGCGGGTCGGGCCGTGGCGCTGGCTGGCGGCGGGTATCGCGCTTGCAGGGATGATCGTGCTGATGCGCCCCACGCCGGAGAGCTTTCAGCCCGCCGCTCTTCTGGCGCTTGCGGCGGCGGCATTGATGGGGCTTGAGCTGATTTTCATCAAGCGGCTGTCGAACCGGGAAGGGCCGCTTCAGATCCTGTTCGTGAACAACGCGCTCGGGCTGCTCATCGCGTCGGTCGCGGTGCTGTTCGTCTGGGCCGCCCCGACCCCCGCGCAGTGGGGCGCGCTGGCTGCCCTTGGCCTTGCCATGGCCTGCGCGCAGGCCTGCTTCATCCACGCCATGCGCCGTGCGGAGGCGAGTTTCGTCACGCCCTTTTCCTATCTGACCCTTGTCTTCGCCGGGCTTTACGACCTGATCATCTTCGATGTACTCCCGGATGCCGTCAGCCTGGGCGGCGCGGCGATCATCATCTCCGGCGCCGCACTTCTGGCCTGGCGTGAGGCACGGTTCAAACAGCGGCCCGGAGCAGACCGGAGGGGGCCTAAGCCACCGCCGTAGCGGCTTCGTCCATCAGGTCTGGGACCCAAGACTTCACCCTCACGAACAGGGCCCGCCGCACCGCGATGTCAAGCGCCACCAGTGCGAGCCGGAGGGTGCCGGAGCCGCCATCAGCCACCCGGCCCAAGCCTGCGTGCCGCTATTCCAGCCAATCGCGCCGCGCTGCACCAGCCGGGAGGCCACCGTTGCAGATGCTCCGCCGGTCATCATCAGCCCATCGGATCCCTGCAACAGAGACCCTCACGATTTCAGCCGGTAGCCTGTCTTGAACCACCACCAGGCCAGCGCCATCACGGCCAGGATCGCGCCCGAGGCCACGCACAGCCCAAGCCAGGGCGAACTGTCGGAAACGCCGAGAACTCCATAGCGCACCCCGTCGATCAGATAGAAGACGGGGTTCCAGTGCGTGATCGTGTTCAGCCAGCCAGGCAGCGCCTCGATCGAATAAAACGTCCCCGACAGGAAACTGAGTGGCACGACGATAAAGTTGGTGATCGCGGCGATCTGGTCGAACTTCTGGGCGATGATTGCCGCGACGATCCCCAAGGCTCCCAGAAACGCGCTGCCCAGCACGACGAAGACCAGCGCCCAGACCGGATGCGCGACAGAGAGGCCGATGACCGGGAACATCACCAGCGTCACGGCCAGGGCCACCAGAACGCCGCGCAGCACGCCGCCGATGATATAGCCCAGAACCAGCTCCAGCGGGCTGAGCGGCGGCATCAGCGTATCGACGATGTTGCCCTGCACCTTGCCGATGACGATCGAGGAGGAGGTGTTCGCAAAAGCGTTCTGGATGACCGTCATCATCAGGATGCCGGGCGCGATGAAATGCAGGAAACTGACACCCATCACCTCGCCGCGCTGCCCGCCGATGGCCAGCGAGAAGATCAGGATGAACAGGCCCGCGGTCACGAGCGGCGCCAGAAGCGTCTGCGTCCAGACCACTACAAATCGCATCACTTCGCGCTTGGCCAGGGTGTACAACCCCAGCCAGTTGACCCGCCCGAAACGGCGCACGCCCATTCCGGTTTGCGCCGCTGTCGCCTGTCCGTCCATCATTCCTGCCCTTTCGCTTCTCGCCGCCTTGTATCCATCTCCATAGACAAGATAGAGTAGGGGTTCCAATTCGCTGGTCCCGGGCCCATATGCAAGGGCCGTGGCGCACCGAGCCATGTGCATAAACGAGCAGGAGGACGCAGATGTCCTGGACCGACGAGCGTGTCGAGAAACTGAAGAAGATGTGGGGCGAAGGCCAGTCGGCCTCCCAGATCGCCAAGGAACTGGGCGGTGTCACACGTAATGCAGTGATCGGCAAGGTCCATCGGTTGGGCCTGTCGAACCGGGCCACCACCGGTGCGACGGGCAAGCCCGCGCCCGCGAAGGAACCGGCGAAAGCCACATCTAAGGCCTCGCCATCGGCCCCGAAACCTGCCCCCAAGACCGAACCCGCCCGTGCCGAGACCGCGACGGAGGCGGCACCGCGCCCATCGAACGTGACGCCGTTGCGCAAGCCGATCGTGCCAGCGGGGCAGCCTCTGCCCCCGCAACCCTCGGCCAACGAGATCAGCCCCGAGGCGCTGGCCAAGGTGAACGAGGTCGAAAAGCATGCCAAGCGCATCAGCCTGATGGAACTGACCGAGCGGACCTGCAAATGGCCCATCGGCGACCCCGCCACGGACGATTTCTATTTTTGCGGCCTTCCGGTGCAGCAGGGCAAACCCTATTGTGAAGCGCATGTGGGCGTGGCGTTCCAGCCGATGTCCAGCCGCCGGGATCGTCGGCGCTAGACCCTCTTTTCCGACCATCTGATAGCGATCAGCGGTGATTGCGCATACACAGCGCCTTGACCGCAATCGCCATAAGGATGACGCCACCGCATATGAACGCCATCCCGACCGCCGTCAGCGATGCGATGGCGGCTCCGATAAACGGCGCGGTGAGGAGGGCCATCGTGTTGAGCGCCTCGCTCAATGCAGTCACCCGGCCCATGCGGCCGGGGGCGACGGTGTTCTGAAGCACGGTTCGGAACGGCACGACCGACAGGGCGGATGCCACGCCCAGAATGGCGAAAAGCGCAACGAAGGCGCCCACCGGCCACCGGCTGTCAAGCAGATCAAGCCCTCCGAGCACCGCAACGGCGCAGGCCGCGATGGCCGAGCCCGCGGCGATCAGCAAGAAGGGCCGGGGCAGGTCTTTCATCGCGCCCAGCATGACCGCCCCGACCACGCCGCCGGCCCCCACCGCCGCCAGCGCGAGACCCAGATGCGTCTGTGAATAGCCCAGATCCCGGGTCAGGGGCGCGATCAGCGTGTCATAGAAGAACATCGCGAAGTATCCCGCCGCCATCAGCCAGATCGCCGATCTGAGAAGGGAGCTTCCAGCGACCTCCGCCAGCCCACCCCGGATCGCACCGATCACGTTCGTTTCGTCGGCGCCGTCATCAGGCGCCGGTTCGAGGGATGACAGGCGCAGCAGCAGAGCCGCCGCGATGAATGAAACGCCGGCATTGAGCAGAAAGATGACCTGCGGTTCGACCCAGATCAAAAGGGCGCCGCCCAGCGCCGGCGCCACGATCTTGGAGGCCTGATTGATCGCATGGCTCATCCCGTTTGCGCCCATCCGTTCCTCCGGGCGGGTCAGGGTCTGGATCGCCGCCTGCTTGGCCGGGGTGAAGAACGTGTCGACCGAGCTTCTGGCCGCGACCAGAAGCAGCAGGGTGCCCCAGTCCGGCGCGAAAAACAGGGCCGCAGTGACCAGCCCGCGCCCGATATTGCTGAGGATCAGGACGGATTTGACATTCACCCGATCCACCACGGCGCCCGCCCCGAGGCCGACCACCAGATAGGGCAGGCCCATACTGACCGCGAGAAGCGCGAACACGAACGGATCGACGCTCCAGACAAAGGCAAGCAGCGCTCCTATGGCCACGAAATCAAGCCAATCCGCGAAATCAGCGGGCAATTGGCCCATCATCAGGGTTCGGAAATCGCGGTTGGAAAGGGCTGCCGGCAGGGTGAACATGCGCGCAGACTATGCCCGCCCGGGGCGGAGTGCCATAGCGCCGCGCACCGGGCCGCGCGCGCCTTGCATCAGGGTCTTTCGGCCCGGCCCGAAGCTATCGGCAATCCCGTCTGATCTCGCGATCCAGCAACCCGGTTTCCACCAGCATGCAGCGGTTGCGGGCCTCATAGTAATAGCCGCGCGCATACCAGCCCACCGCCCTGTCGAAATCCCCGTCGGACAAAAGCCATGCTCCGCGCAGATAACGCACCGCGTAACGCAGGTTGGTTTCCGCATCCAGCAGTTCGGACGGTGGACCGTCATGGCCCATGGTCCGCGCGGTTTGCGGCAGGATCTGCATCATGCCGTAATAGGGGCCGTTTCTGGCGGTCGGGCGATAGTCGCTTTCGCGCTGGATCACCCGATGCACCAGGGCCGCGGGCACATCGTAGCGCGCGGCATATTCGTTGACCAAAGCGCGGATTTCCGGCGTTTCGTTGGGATAGAGCAAAGGCTGCGGGCTTGAGCTGGGGCCCGCACCCCGGCCGCAGGCTGCAAGCAGGCCCAGAAGGACGAGTGTGGAGATAAGGCGTGTCATGCGCCGCCTTTAGCCCGCCCGGGCCCCGTCTGGCCAGAGCCAATATGACGGCCCGGCAACAGCTTGCCGATCACTCGAGCAATCGGCGCAATTGCTCCTCCGCCTGCTCGCGCAGACGCTGTTCCAGCGCGTCTTCGATCTCTTCGCGGCTCTGTCCCTCCTCGATCTCGACCCCAAGCGCATCGCCGGCCTGATCGCGCAATCGGCGTTCCAGTTCTTCGCGCTCGGCCGCCAGCCGCTCACGCGCCGCCGCTTCGAGCCGCGCACGTTCCTCCGCCAGTTCCTGCTCGGCGATGAAGGCCAGATCGGGGCGGAAGCTCAGATCCGACCATGGGCCGGTGATCAGGATCGGCACGGCGAACCCGCCGGTCCCGTCCGCGCCCTGCAACACGCCCGGGATGACCCGGTACTCCACCGTCTGCGCCCCGATATCCGTGCGCCCGGCGCCGGTCACCCGGCCCCAGGGCGCAGCCAGCACCAGATCCTCGTTGCGGAGCACCCCACCGGCGATGGTGAAGCTGCCGGTCAGACTGTCATAGACCGTCCGTTGCCCTTCGCCCCGGTAGGACGGGTCGAAATTCCGGATCATCCCCGCAAGGTCGAAACCCAGGATCGCCCCCTGCCCGAGGGTGACCGACCCGCCGCCATCGAGGCTGCGCATCAGCGCGTCCATGTCATTGCCCACGGCCAGAACGTTCAGCGCGATATCCCCCCGGCCCTCCAGCCGATCGTAATCGGCCAGTTGCGCCAACAGAGGGCCAAGCGCCACGCCGCGGAAGGCCAGATCGGCGCGGGTGGAAAGCCCGCCGCGCCCGTTCACCACTACCGATCCCGAAAGCGCCCCGCCATAGGCGCCGATCCGGCGCAGATCCAGAACCAGACGGCCCCGGTCAAGGCGCGCGCGCAGGTCGAGCCCGTCAAGGCTCGCCAGCCCGAGATCCAGCGCATCCAGCGTCACCGCGAGATCCATATCAGCCGCAAAAAGACCGCTCACGTCGATCCGGTCGCGCGGCCATCCGGAGTCTGCCCCGCCAGTGGCTCCACTGCGGCCTCCGCCCGGTGCATTTCCGGCCGCGGTCATGGCGCTGAGATCAACATCGCCGCCCCGGATCACGCCCCGGAGCATCGGACGCTCGGCACCGGGCAACAGGTCCAGATCGGCAGTGAACCGGTGATCGTCCAGCCGGATATCGCCGGCGCGCAGATGCACCGACCCTTCGGAAGCGAGGGTGACGTCTCCGGCCACGTCGATCCGGTCGCGACCAAGGCCTTCCGGAAGCGTCGGTGCCACCTGACCGAGCGCAGCCATCAGCGGGCCCAGGTCCCGGGCTTCAAGCTGGAACCGCCCGTCGGCGGCGGGGTCAAGACCGGCACGCCCATCGAAAGACAGCGTGCCACCATCCCATTCAAGGGCCAGCCTGACAGGTTGCACCTCTCTGGCCAGCAGATCGCCGATCCCGTCGGTGGAGGCGTCGACGGTCAGGGCGCTGCCGTTCACGATCGCGCTGGCCTCGGCACGTGCCGCACCTCCGGCTTCGGGCAGCCGCAGGGTCAGATCCAGCGCCTCGACCACGGTGGTCGTGCCGGCCCCGAGATCGCGATAGAGGACCGTGGCGTCACGCAGTACCGCCGCGTCAAAGCCAAGCGTTGCCAGAACTCCGCCGCTGCTTTGGGCCGCGGGCGCGGCTTCCGAGCCGTTGGACGCGGGCGCCGGGGAGGCATCCGCGCCGCCGAAGCTCCAGCTTTCACGCCCGTCGGCGGCCCGCACGAGCACAAGCCGGGGCGCATCAAGCGACGCCTGATCCAGCTGGATACGGCCCGCGATCAGCGCCTGCCAGTTCACGCCGACATTCAGCGCCTCCGCCTGCAACATCGGCCCGTCTGACACCCAATCCGGGTTGCCGATCTCCAGCCCTTCGACCCGGACGCCGAGATAGGGCACCAGCGTCGGGCGGATGCCGCCGGTGATCCGCACGGGCCGTTCGGTCGCGCGTTGCAGCCGGTCGGCGGCCACATCCGCGATCCGTTCTGCCGGGATCGACAGAAGCGCGCCCATGGCAAGCAGGCCAAGGACAAGAATGGCCAGTATTGTCCTGATAATCCACCGCATGAAAAGGCTCCGCCCTGTTGGCCCGACATTAGCGCGCAAACAGGGCGTGAAACAGCCCCCCGCGTCCCGGCTGGCCGGGAAAACCGCGGCGGGGCCGAACCCCGCTGCCCGTGCCGTTCGGGGCGCGCGCGTGCGCGGTTTTGCAAACACGCCCTTTCCCCGGATCGCGGCAGGGGTTATCTGCCAGTTCCATGACTCAGAACCCGCCCGATCTTCGCCCCGATCTCGCCCATGCCCGCGTTCCGCGCGCGGCAGACGCGGCCCGGCCCGGCCAGCCCACCATCGGGATGGTGTCCCTTGGCTGCCCCAAGGCGCTGGTCGACAGCGAACGGATTCTGACCCGCCTGCGCGCGGAGGGGTATGCGATCTCTCCGGATTACGCGGGCGCGGAAGCAGTGATAGTGAACACCTGCGGATTTCTCGACAGTGCCAAGGCCGAAAGCCTCGACGCCATCGGCGAGGCCCTTCGCGAAAACGGGCGGGTGATCGTGACGGGGTGTCTGGGGGCAGAACCCGACTACATCACCGGCGCGCATCCCAAGGTTCTGGCGGTCACCGGCCCGCACCAATACGAACAGGTGCTGGACGCGGTGCATACCGCGGTGCCGCCCGCGCCCGATCCTTTCGTCGATCTGCTGCCCGCGACGGGCGTGTCCCTGACCCCCCGGCATTACAGCTATCTGAAGATCTCCGAGGGCTGTAACCACAAGTGCAAGTTCTGCATCATCCCGGACATGCGCGGCAAGCTGGCCTCCCGCCCAGCCCATGCGGTGATCCGCGAGGCGGAAAAGCTGGTCGAGGCCGGTGTGCGGGAACTTCTGGTGATCTCTCAGGACACATCCGCCTACGGGGTCGATATCCGCCATCGCGAAGAGCGCGGGCACCGGGCCCATATCACCGATCTGGCCCGCGATCTGGGCGCGCTCGGGGCCTGGGTCCGGTTGCATTACGTCTATCCCTATCCCCATGTGCGCGACCTGATCCCGATCATGGCGGATCCGGCAAGCGGGCTTTTGCCCTATCTCGACATTCCGTTTCAGCATGCCCACCCGGATGTGCTGCGCCGCATGGCCCGGCCTGCCGCCGCCGCGCGCACGCTTGACGAGATTGCCGCGTGGCGCGCCACATGCCCCGGGATAACGCTGCGCAGTACCTTCATCGTCGGCTATCCCGGCGAAACGGAGGCGGAGTTTCAGACGCTGCTGGACTGGCTGGACGAGGCGCAGCTCGACCGGGTCGGGTGTTTCAGATACGAAAATGTCGAAGGCGCGCGCTCCAACGCATTGCCGGATCACGTCGCCGAAGAGGTCAAGGACGAGCGCTTCGCCCGGTTCATGGAAAAGGCGCAGGCGATCTCCGCCGCCAAGCTCGAAGCCAAGATCGGCCAGCGGATGGATGTCATCGTCGATGCGGTGGATGACGAGGGCGCGACCTGCCGAACCAGGGCGGACGCGCCGGAAATCGATGGCAATCTGTTCATCGATGCCGGGTTCGAGACGCTGGAGCCCGGCCAGATCGTGACCATCGAGGTGGATGAGGCCAGCGAATACGACCTTTGGGGACGGCCGGTCTGAAACCGGCCCGGTTCTTCAGATCGGTCGGTATTCGGCGGGATCAGATATCGCGCAGCGCCATCAGAACCATGCCGTTGCGGCAATAGTCCGGTGTGCTCTCGGCGATGTTGGTGGTGTCGAGGAAATGCGCGCAATCTTGCGGTGCGCTGCACCCGACGCAGCGTGACAGCATGTCGTGGCGCATCTCGGGCGACAGATCGCCCCGCAGTTCCGCCTCTTCGAGATCGGTGCCCACGAGCCGGGCCATCCGCGTCATCAGTGCGTCATGCTCTTTCAATGTCTTGGTTCCGGGCATATCCCATTCCTCGCAAGCATCCTGCGCCCGGTCGCCCGGCACGCTCCTTGCATCCGAAATTAGGCTATGCGGGTGGATGCACCTTGATGCAGATCAACTGCGCCCACCATACCGGGCGACGGTTTCCCGCACGATCGCCTGTCGCGCGGCATTGGGCGGGTGAGAGCCAAGGAATTGCTCCCCCGGATCCGGCAGACGCTCGAAGAAAGCCGAGCCCCGCACCGGATCGAACCCGGCCCGAAGCGCGATGATCGTGCCCATGGCGTCGGCCTCCAGCTCGTGTTCCTGCGAAAACCGGCGCGCACCCACGGCGGCGCCGATTTCCACGGCCTGCTGAATGCCGGCCTGATTGGCGCCGCCCATCTGCGCCAGAATGCCGAAGACGATCGCGCCCTCGCGCGCGGACGCGCGTTGTTGCGGGATATGCCCCTCGATGTGATGCGCGGCCTCGTGCCCCATGACAAAGGCCAGTTCGTCGATATTGCGCGCCTCCGCAATCAGCCCGAGAGAGAAGATGATCAGGGGGCGGCCCTGCCGATCCACGGTCTGGAACGCGTTCACACCGGCGCGGGGATCCCGTTCCACCGCAATCACGTAATCGCAATTCTGCCGTCTGGTCTGCTCCCGGCAGACCCGTTCGGCCACGGGTTCCACCCGGGCCACGACCTCTTCGAAATTCGCCACTGCGACTGCCGGCGAGAGGCGCGGCGTATTCTCGGTCGCCGCCGGGGCCGAGGGCGCGCGGGGCGCTGTCGGCGCGGGTGCTATGTTGCAGGCGGCCAAGGTGGCCAGAACAAGGATCAGCAGGCAGGTCCGCATTCACACACTCTCCGTTTGGGTAAGGAGTAACACGGGGCGGCTCCGCGTCCAGTCCGGATCACATCATTTTTGCCGATCCGGGCACGCCCGTGCCGCCGTTGCAAAGGCATGGAAACAGCCATAGGTTGTCCGTCATGTTTACCATCGAGCACGAATTCGACGCCACCGTGGTCACCCTTGTGGACGAGGGCGAGGCGCCGCTGCAGGAAGACCTCACGATTTCCGCATTTTCGGAATGCGTGACACTGGAGCAGTTCGATCCGCGCACCGACCAGATGCAGAAAATCACCCTGTCGATGGCACAGATCCATGATCTGGCCGCCGCACTCGACCTGCCCGAAGGTGTCTACCGGCTGCGGCGCGAGGCGGCGGACTAGGACGCGCAGCCGATGCAACGGGGCACGCAGGGGTCGAAGTCCAGCCTGCCTGCACCGATGAACTCGCCGCAGTCCTCGCACCAGCCGAAATCGCCCGCCCCGATCCGGGCCAGAGCCGCCTCGATCGCGCGCAAGCGGCCATGCCGCCGCGCCTCCAGGCCTTTGGCCATGGCCTGACCCTGCAAGGCATCCATCCGGCTGAGCCGACCGACCGATTGCTGATCCAGTTCCACCGGCTTGCGGCTGTCGCCCGTTTTGTCGGAGGCCGCAAGGATCTCTGCCCGCTCGGCCAGAAGGCGCGGTTGGTAGCGGGCGGCAAGACTGGCGTCGGTTGGATCGCTCATGGCGCCATCGCATCAGATCGCTGGCCGGGCCGCAAGGTGCCCATGGGTCGGGAACAGGCGCCTTCCCGCCGCGGCAACGCCCATTGCGCCCGGTCGCGGGCCGCTGCCATACTCCACCGGAACGAAGGGGGGCGTATCTTATGGCGACGGGTTTTTTCTGGGACGAGCGCTGTTTCTGGCATACCGGGGGTAACTACGCCTTCATGTCGCCGGTGGGCGGGCTGGTGCAGCCGATGGCAACCGGCGGGCTGCCCGAAGATCCGGAAACCAAGCGGCGGTTGAAAAACCTGCTGGATGTGACCGGATTGCTGGCGGAACTGGATGTAGCCAGCGCGCCTCCGATCCCGGAGGAAGACCTGCTCAGAGTTCATCCCGCCCGTTACCTCGAAAGCTTCCGGAAAACGTCGGAGACCGGCGGCGGGGAACTGGGTCTGCGCACGCCCTTCGGCCCGGACGGCTACGAGATCGCCCGGCTTTCCGCCGGGCTGGCCAAGGCCGCGCTCTTCGCCACGCTCAGGGGAGAGGTGGACAATGCCTATGCCCTCTCCCGCCCGCCCGGGCACCATTGCCTGCCGGATTTCCCCAACGGCTTCTGCCTTTTGGCCAATATCGGCATCGCGGTCGAGGCCGCCTTTGCAGCCGGCATGGTGGACCGCGTCGCGATCGTCGACTGGGATGTGCATCACGGCAACGGGACGGAAGCCATTTTCTATGATCGGGACGACGTTCTGACGATCTCGATCCATCAGGAGCGCAACTACCCGCTCGACAGCGGCGATTTCGAGGATCGCGGCTCCGCCGCCGGTGAGGGGTTCAACCTGAACATTCCGCTGCCGCCCGGCGGCGGGCACCGGGCCTATATCGAGGCGATGGAGCGGCTGGTGGTGCCGCAGCTTCACGGCTTCCAGCCGGATGCGATCGTGGTGGCCTGCGGGTTCGATGCCTCCGGCGTGGACCCGCTCAGCCGGATGCTTGCAGGCTCCCATACCTTCCGGCAGATGACCGAAATAACCCGGGAGGCCGCGGAGGAGCTTTGCGACGGGCGGCTGACGCTTGTGCATGAAGGCGGCTATTCCGCGGCCCATGTGCCGTTTTGCGGCCATGCGGTACTGGAGGCCCTGTCGGGCAGCGCCATCACCGCGCCCGACCCGTTGGCCGCAAGGATCGAGGGCCAGCAGCCGGGCCCGAGATTTGACGCCTATTGCGCCACACTGATCGCCGAGATGGAAGACGCGCTGAACCTCTAGACCGCTTGCCGCAGCGCGGCGCGGTCTGCGTTGACTTCCCCAACGGCACGGGCCAGTTTGCGGCAGAATTGCCAGGATGGGGAGCGGCTGCTCATGAAAAAGGTATACGGCTCGGCAAGCGAAGCGCTGGACGGGCTCTTGTTTGACGGGATGCTGATCGCGGCGGGCGGCTTTGGCCTTTGCGGCATACCCGAGCTTCTGATCGACGGAATCGTGGAAAGCGGCGTGAAAGACCTGACGGTGGCCTCCAACAACGCGGGCGTTGACGGCTTTGGCCTGGGCAAGCTGCTTGATACGCGGCAGATCCGGAAGATGATGAGCTCCTACGTGGGTGAAAACGCCGAATTCATGCGCCAGTATCTGAGCGGTGAACTGGAACTGGAATTCAACCCGCAGGGCACGCTCGCCGAGCGCATGCGCGCGGGCGGGTGTGGCATCCCCGGCTTCTATACCAAAACGGGCGTGGGCACCGTGATCGCCGAGGGCAAGGAGGTAAAATCCTTCCGGGGCGAGGATTACATCCTTGAAGAGGGCATTTTCGCGGATCTCTCCATCGTCAAGGCGTGGAAAGCGGATGAGACGGGCAATCTGGTCTTCCGCAAGACCGCGCGCAACTTCAACCCGCCTGCGGCCATGTGCGGCAAGGTCTGTGTGGCGGAGGTGGAGGAGATCGTCCCGCTTGGCAGCCTCGACCCCGACAAGATTCACCTGCCGGGGATCTATGTGCATCGCCTGATCCAGGGCGAACATGAGAAACGGATCGAACAGCGCACGGTGCGCAAGCGGGAGGAAGCCTGATGCCCTGGGATCGCAATCAGATGGCCGCACGCGCGGCGGAAGAGCTGGAAGACGGCATGTATGTGAATCTCGGGATCGGCATCCCGACGCTTGTGGCCAATTACGTCGGCGACAAGGATATCACGCTGCAATCGGAAAACGGGATGCTGGGCATGGGCCCATTCCCCTTCGAGGGGGAGGAAGACCCGGACCTGATCAATGCGGGCAAGCAGACGATTACCGAACTGCGCCGCACAAGCTATTTTGATTCAGCCACCAGTTTCGGCATGATCCGCGGCGGCAAGATCGCCGCGGCGATCCTCGGCGCGATGGAAGTGGCCGAAAACGGCGATCTGGCCAACTGGATGATCCCGGGCAAACTGGTCAAGGGCATGGGCGGTGCGATGGACCTCGTGGCGGGCGTGGGCCGTGTGGTGGTGGTGATGGACCACACCAACAAGCATGGCGACAGCAAGGTTCTGCGCGAATGCACCCTGCCGCTGACGGGCAAGGGGGTGGTGGACCGCATCATCACCAATCTCGGTGTGCTGGACGTGGTCGAGGGCGGACTGAAGATCGTCGAGACCGCCGAAGGCGTGACCGAGGACGAGCTCCGCGCCGCGACCGAAGCGACCATTGTCTGAGATCGCGCGGGAGATCGCGGGCTCCAAGGGCAGGTATGTCCTGCAACAAGACGGGGCCGAGGCGGAGCTGACCTATTCCATCGCCTCGCCCACGCTGATCATCGCCGATCACACCGGTGTGCCCGATGCGTTGCGCGGGACGGGGGCCGGCGCGGCGCTGGTCGAGCGGCTGGTGGCGGATGCACGGGCGGAGGGCGTCAGGATCGTTCCGCTCTGCCCGTTCGTGAAATCGCAATTCCGCCGCCACCCGGACTGGGCAGATGTGTTCCAATAGGCGCTAGCCGCCGGTCATCGTTTCGAACACGCAGCCATCCGAGATCAGATCGGGTGGGGTCAGACAGAGCATCCGCGTCACCGCCCATGTCGCCAGCACCTTGGGAACATAGCGCCGGGTCTCGGCATAATCGGGCACGCCGCCCGCGCCCCTGACCGCTCCTTCGCCGGCGTTATAGGCGGCCAGCACCAGCACCGGGTCGCGGTCGAACTCCTCCATCAGCCAGGCGAGATAGGCGACGCCGCCGACGATATTCTGGGTGCTGTCGAACGCATCCTCCACCCCGAACCGGTCGGCCGTGGCGGGGATAAGCTGCATCAGGCCCTGGGCGCCCGCATGACTGACCGCGTCGGTCGCGCCGGAGGATTCGACCGACATCACTGCCAGAACCAGCGCCGGAGAAACCGGCGTGCCCACCGTAGCCCGCAGGATATCGGCGCCATGGGTGCCGGACAATGCGCGCAGCTGTTCCAATCTTGGGATGCCGAGCCCCGCGGTTTCGGGCGACAGCGAAAGATGCTCCAGCGCGGCCTGAAACCGCCCCGCCCCGGCGGACATATCGGCAGGCACCTCGGCCCAGAACCACTCCACACCATTCGGCACGGCAAGGGCCGCCCCGTCAGGCGGCGTCGGCGCGGGGGCCGCGGCGGGTGTGGCCTGCGGTTCGATCTGAATGGTAATCCTGGGCCCGGTATGGCCCGGAGCGGGCGGTGTGACCCTGCGAAAGGTGAATTCAGGAAAAGGGGGCGGATCGGCAGATTGCGCCCACACCGGCATCGCCCCCGGCGCAGCCAGCATGCACACCACCACTAAAACGATCATCCGCATGGGTCCGGAACACCTGCTGCTCTTTTTTGTCACCATGCCTGAAAGCGCCGCCGAAAGGAATCCCTCCTGCACCGGGCACGGATTGTCGCCGGATTCCGCCCCGTTCGGAAACAATAGGCTCAGGATCCGGCGATTTCCGATTTTTGGGTAAGTGAAACCTAAAAGAACCGCGAACAATTCTCATAAAAAGCCAGATAGCGCCCAATTTGCGCCGCCTTTTCGGGGGAAAACATCACCATCCTAAGGGGCAGGAGCCAACCAGGTAGACTGACGGAAACTCGAAATCGAAGTTAAAACTGGAGACAGAGACTATGACCAAACTGATGAAAACCTTTATCGCATCCGAATCCGGTGCCGTGACCGTTGACTGGGTCGTGCTGACCGCAGCCATCGTGGGCCTCGGCCTGGCCGTCATGGCCGTTGTGTCCGGTGGCGTTGGCGACGTGGCAAACAGCATCGATACCGCTCTGGGCACGGCCGGCGCAACCACATATGACTTCACCTTGCCGGCAGATGACTCCGACGATCCTGTCACGGACTAATCCCCGGCGGCAGGTTCGCCTGAGCGGCGGTCTTGTTCGAAAAAAGAAACAATAGCCGCGCCCGACCGGGCGCGGCTTTTTCGTTGTGTCGGCTCAGGTAACAATTTGCCGAGATTGGTTCTCAAATTTGTCAAAAATGCATCAGAACCGCGCAACTTTGACACATTCCCGCCGCATTTCGCCACGACTCTGCCCCTGTCTGCTCTGGGGTCTACGGACCCGCTTAACTATCGTTGGGGAGAATCCCGAATGCCGAGTCTCGATTTTGCCGCGTCCTTTGTTAAGGATGAGAGCGGCGTCGTAAGTGTCGATTGGGTGGTTTTAACTGCCGCTTTGGTGGGACTTGGCCTGGCCGTCACGAATGTGGTGGGTGCTGGTTTGGAAGATCTGTCGGAGGATATCCGTACGCAATTGATGACCGACCATATCCGCACCGGTTTCAACGAGTAACACGTTCAAGACAGGACAGACAGGTATGCGGGCGTCACCCTTCAGGGTCGGCGCCCGTTGCTGTTTGAGCGCCCTCACGCCCCCGCAAAGCTCATAGTTTGATTCAAAGACTTGCGAATTGGCCACGCCAAGCCGCCGCTCCGCCACATTCCTGCCTTGGCCGAATTCGAGACAGACCGCACCCATCGAGGTGCCGGCTGCAGAATGCGCCTGCCTGCAAGACGCGGGCTGATCCAATCAAGCATCCATGCAGGAGCAAATCATGAAACTTACCGATGCAAAGACCTTTTTCGCCGACGAGTCCGGTGCTGTCACCGTCGACTGGGTCGTTCTGACCGCCGCTTTGGTCGGCCTTGGCCTCGCCGTGATCTCGGTCGTGTCAGGCGGAATGGAAGAGTTGTCCACCGATATCGGCCAGGCACTGACCGATACGGACCCGCTGACCGATCCGTTCGCCAACAACGTCACCTTCACGGAAACAACGACCACCCCGTGACAAGCCGTGCCCGGACCGTGGCGACAGGTACCGGACCGTTCGAATGCCAGGTGAAATTGCGGATGGCCGCCGAGGGGAAGCAAATCTCGGCGGCCAGACCCAATGTCTCCGCCGCGGGACCATGTTTCTGCCCAATTTACGAACCATGATCATCAGCGGAAAACCGCGCGGCACATGTCTTCGGGCCTGTGCCGCGCACTGATAAAAAAGGACCTACGACATGCGAGTGATTTTCGGGCTTGTCCTCATCGTCGGCGTCGCCTTGGCAGGATTTGCGGTTTATGTCGCGCAGGATCGGTTTGCGCAGTATCAACGCGCACTGGCCAATCAGAGCAATGCCATCATCCAGACCACCGAGGTCTTCGTGGTGAATACGCAGCTGCGCTATGGCCAGGTGCTGCGGCCCGAGGATGTCACAGCGGTGCAATGGCCTGCAAGCCATGTGCCTTTTGGCGCATTCACCAGCCAGGAGGATCTTTTTCCCGCCGGCACGGATGAGTTGCGCACCGTTCTGCGTGTCATGGAGCGCGACGAGCCGGTGCTGATTTCCAAGGTGACCGCCCCCGGCGAGGATGCCGGCGTGGCTTCTCGGCTTGGCGCCGGGATGCGCGCCTTCGCCCTGTCGGTCGATGTGGCCTCGGGCGTGTCCGGCTTCCTGCGTCCGGGCGACCGGGTTGATGTCTACTGGACCGGCACGTCGCGTGGGGAGAACGTCACACGGCTGATCCGGTCCAATGTGCAGATCATCGCAATCGATCAGATCGCGGATGAGGATCGCAACAACCCGACTATCGCCCGCACGATCACCGTCGAAGCCCCGCCCGAAGAGATCGCGGCGCTGGCGCATGCGCAATCGACCGGACGCCTGACGCTCGCGCTGGTCGGTGTGGGCGACGATACGATCAGCGAGACGGTCGAGATCAACCAGGACCAGCTTCTGGGTATCGTTGCCGTGGAGCAGGAAGCCGGCCCGCGGATCTGCACGGTCCGCAACCGCCGGGGCGGCGAAGTGGTCGTGATACCTGTACCCTGCACCAACTGAGCTTTCCGAAACAGACGATCGCGGCCCCCAGCATCTTGGGGGCCGCATTGCGTTTGCCGCGACACCTTGGGTCGCGTGGTTTCCTGAACACATAAGAAACGACCCGCAACTCCCTGATTCTTGCGCGGAAAGCGGAATTGAGGCATGGTGCGCCCAATCGGGCACGAAAAATCGGCCCATAACGTGATCAGAGAGGCAGGATCACAATGAGCTTTATGACCCTTATCCGGGCAGGCCTGATCGGCTGCGCCCTTGCGTTGGTAGTATTGCCTGTCGGCATTCAGGCACAGACGCTGCGCGTTCTCGAAGGCAGCACCTCCACCTCGCTGAGGGTTCCGATGAACCGGGCCGTCGTGGTGGAAAGCGAAGCCATTTTCGCAGAGATTTCGGTCGCGAACCCCGCAATCGCGGATATGGTGACATTGTCGGAGCGCACGATCTATGTTCTGGGCCGCGCCCCGGGCCGGACCACGATGACGCTTCTGGGCGTCGATGGCGGCCTGATCGCGAATGTCGAGGTTCAGGTCGTCCCGGATGTGGCAGAGCTGCGGGAGCGTTTGCGCGACATCCTGCATGGTGAACCCGTCGAGGTACGCACCGCAAATGACGGCATCGTGCTGTCCGGTATCGTCAGTTCCGGCCGTGCTGTCGAACGGGCCCTGGAACTGGCCGAGCGCTACGCGCCCGGACGTGTCTCCAACCTGATGATGGTCGGCGGCACGCAACAGGTGATGTTACAGGTGCGTTTTGCCGAGATGTCGCGGAGTGTCCGTCAAAACCTCTCCACCAGCTTCGGCGCCAACAGAGGCGATGTGCGGTTCGGATCGGGCAGCGCAGCAGCGAACTTCCCGGCTGCAGTAATCAACCCAACTCTCGATGGTGCGAACGGGGTACTCGGGATCACTTTCGGATCTGGCAGCGCCCAATTCGGCATCCTCCTTGAGGCGTTGGAGACCAACGGCATGGTGCGCACCCTGGCCGAGCCGAACCTTTCGGCCTTGTCGGGGCAGGAAGCAAGCTTCTTTGCAGGTGGTGAATTTCCGATCCCCACGCAAAGCGACGATGGTATCGGTATCGAGTTCAAGCCCTTCGGGATCGACCTGAACTTCACACCGACAGTCGTGGGTGATGGCGTGATCAATCTGGTGCTTGCAACGGAAATCTCCTCCATCGGGCAAACCACGGCGATTGCAGGCAACCAGATCCCGTCGCTCAGCACCCGGTCCGCCAGTACGACCGTCGAGATGCGGGATGGTGAAAGCTTTGCCATCGCGGGCCTTCTGCAGGACGATTTCCGCGACTCCATCGGTCAGGTGCCGTGGCTTGGCGACATCCCGGTTCTGGGCGCGCTTTTCCGCAGCACCAACTATCAGCGTGAGCAAAGCGAACTGGTCGTCATCGTGACCGCGCATCTGGTGTCTCCGACCCGCGGTGAGGCTCTGGCGCTGCCGACGGACAGGGTTGCGATCCCGACCGAGAGGGAACTGTTCCTGAACGGCAGGGTCGCCGGCGCGAACCGTGCGGGATCTGCCGCGGCCGATGTGGCGCAGCAGGATTTCGGTGGCTCCTACGGCTATGTGATGGAGTAAGCAGATGGCTATCCTGACACCCGCAAAATACGCTGTCTTCGCCCTTGCCGCCCTGGCGCTGGCCGGCTGCGCATCCACCCTCGACCGGCAGGCTGGCGGACGCATGGACGAGGGAGGCTTCGGCAACCCGACCATGAACAACGTGCTCGTGATGTCCGGTCAGCGCAGCTACGTCGAAAGCCTCGCGGAGCGATTCGCCGCCGAAGTGCCCACAACCATCACATTTGCGTTCAATTCGGCGCAACTTGACGATGCCGCGCGTACCACGCTCCGCCGACAGGCGACCTGGATCCGGCAGTTCCCCGAGGTTCAGTTCAGCGTGTACGGCCACACCGATCTGGTCGGCAGCCAGGCTTACAACCACCAGCTCGGGTTGCGCAGAGCGCGGGCCGCGGTGAATTATCTGGTCAGCCAGGGGATCAGCCGCAGCCGGCTCCATGCCCTTGTTTCCCTAGGGGAAACACAACCGATCGTTGCAACCCAGGGCCGGGAACGCCGCAATCGCCGGACCGTGACAGAGGTCAGCGGGTTCGTGCAGGACAACCCGATGGTTCTTGATGGCCGATATGCGGCAATCGTCTATAGGGCCTATGCCAGCGGCAGCGCAGGAGCGGCGGAAGAGTAGCCTCGCACCTGTTGATCGCCACGCCTAACCGGCGTGGCGATTTCCCAATAGTTTGGGCAATTTGGTCGTATTGTTGCCCATTTTAGCAGCCAAAACAGTTCCAAGGCATGGGGCGATTCCGCATCCGAGCAGCGCGGAAATGACCCTGGCCCATCTGACCCGGCAAAAACATGCAGGGCCCGGGTGGCTACAGAACCTGGCGAAGTCAGGCAATATGGGAATTGAGGAATGAGTGGCGGACTTGCGCTGAAATCAGACCCCGCGCCGATCGTGGCTTCCACGATATCCCGGGATGTTCAGAAATTCGATCTGCTGATCGATGACATGGAAGCCGAACTGGGTGAATCCTGGGGCGATCTGCACCTTGAGGAAGCCCGCGCCTTTCTTGACCAGACCGAATCCGGCGAGCTGGAGTTCGTGGCCATCGCCGTGGATCAGAGCGACGAGGGCGATATCGGCCTGATCGGCGAGATCATTCGCGGCGCGAAGGAAAAAGACATCAAGGTCATCCTGATCGCCGACGATCTCAGCACGCAGGGTCTGCACCAGCTTCTGAAGCTGGGGGCGGATGATTTCGTGCCGTACCCCCTGCCCGAACGTGCGTTGCACGACGCGATAAAGAGGATCCGCGAACCCGAACCCGTGGTAAGGCTGCCCGCCCCGCCGCAAAGCGGAGCGACCATCGACCCGTCCCCGCGTCTGGAGGGCCGCTCGGCGATCTTCGCGGTGCAAAGCCTTGCCGGCGGCACCGGGGCCACCACGCTGGCAGTCAATCTTGCGTGGGAACTGGCCAATATCGACAAGAAGAAATCTCCGTCGGTCTGCCTGATCGACCTGGATCTTCAGTTCGGCTCGGCCTCCACATTCCTTGATCTGCCACGCCGCGAGGTGATCCTCGAAGTGCTGTCGGACAGCCAGAGCATGGATGTGGACGCGTTTAAGCAGGCGCTGGTGGATTACCACGGCAAAATGTCGGTCTTCACTGCGCCGGCGGAGATCATTCCGCTCGACATGATCGGCCCAGAGGATGTGGAGGCGATTCTGAACCTCGCCACCGAATGCTTCGACATCGTCATCATCGACATGCCGACCACGATCGTGCAGTGGACCGAAACGATCCTTCACCGGACGGATGTGTTCTTCGCCATGCTGGAACTGGACATGCGCTCGGCCCAGAACGCGATGCGCTTCATCAAGGCGCTGCGGTCAGAGGATCTGCCGCTTGAAAAGGTGAATTTCGTTCTGAACCGCGCCCCGAAAAGCCTGGATCTGAACGGGAAATCCCGCGTCAAACGTCTGGCGGACAGCCTTGGCGTGAAGATTTCGACGCAATTGTCCGATGGTGCCAAGCAGATCACGCAATGTGCCGACCACGGCGTACCTCTGGCCGAAATGGCAAAGAAAAACCCGTTGCGCAAAGATATCGTGAAACTGGGCAGCGGACTCTTCAATGCGATGCTGTCAGAAGCCGCCACCGGCTAGGGAAAGATCGCCATGTTCTCGAAGTACAAGAAACCCTCGGCCACAAACGCCGTACCGCCCGTTTCCGTCGTGCCCGAACCCGATGCGCCCGAGACCGGTGCAGCCGCGACCGAGGCGCCCAAGGTCCACCGCAAGCAGATGTCGGATGGCGCGGCCGCCCGGCCGGCGGCGGAAGTTGCAAATCTCGACAAGGAGAAGAAACGCCGGCTCCGTCTCGACGAGATCAAGACCGAGATGCACCACCGGCTGCTCGAAAACCTGAACCTGTCCGCACTGGAAAGCGCCAAGGATACCGAGCTGAAGGCGGAGATCATGGCGATCACCACCGAAGAGCTGAGCGAGATGGGCGTGGTTCTGAACCGCGAAGACCGTCAGACGCTGCAAACGGAACTTTTCGACGAGGTGACCGGTCTTGGCCCGCTGGAACCGCTTCTGAAGGACGACACGGTCAACGATATTCTGGTCAATGGCCCGAACCGGGTGTTCGTAGAACGCGATGGCCGCCTGACCCTGACCGATGTGCGCTTCAAGGACGAGCGCCACCTTCTCAGGATCATCGACAAGATCGTGTCGGCCGTTGGCCGCCGGGTCGACGAATCCAACCCGCATGTGGACGCACGCCTCAAGGATGGCTCGCGTTTCAATGCGATGGTCCCACCCGTGGCCGTCGACGGCTCGCTGGTTTCCATCCGTAAGTTCAAGAAGGAAAAGCTCGGGATCGACGACCTGGTGAAGTTCGGCGCCTTCTCCGAGGAGATGGCCGCCTATCTGCAAGCCGCCGTTGCCACCCGGCTGAACGTGATCGTCTCCGGCGGGACCGGCTCGGGCAAGACAACCACGCTCAACGCGCTTTCAAGCTTCATCGACAATTCCGAACGGATCCTCACAATCGAGGATACCGCGGAACTGCAGCTGCAGCAGGTCCATGTGGGCCGGATGGAAAGCCGCCCCCCCAATGTCGAGGGCAAGGGCGCGGTCACGCAGCGGGATTGCCTGAGGAACGCGCTGCGGATGCGGCCGGACCGGATCATTGTCGGGGAAACCCGCGGCGACGAGGTGATCGACATGCTGCAGGCGATGAACACCGGCCATGACGGCTCGATGACCACGATCCACGCCAACTCCGCCCGCGATGCCTGCTCGCGTCTGGAAAACATGATCGCCATGTCGGGCATCGAGATGCCGATCAAGGCGGTTCGCGCGCAGATCTCCTCGGCGGTCAATCTCATCGTGCAGGCCTCGCGCCTTCAGGACGGCTCCCGCCGGATGGTCTCGATCACCGAGGTGACGGGCATGGAGGGGGAGGTGATCTCGATGCAGGAAGTCTTCCGCTATCAGCGCCTTGGCCTGAAACCCGACGGAAAGATCATCGGGCGGTTCACCGCCTGCGGCGTGCGTTCGCATTACTCCGAGCGCTTCAAGCAATGGGGGTATGACCTGCCAATGTCGATTTACGACCCCGTGGCGGCGGAGTAACGGATATGCAACTCAGCATCGAACCTCTTATTTACATTGGCATTTTTGTCGGCATCGTGATGCTCGTAAACGGCATTTACCTGATGGTCTTCGGCAAGTCCGTGTCGATGAATGCGCGGGTCAACCGGCGCCTGACCATGCTTGAGAAGGGATCCTCCCGCGAGGATGTTCTGGCAAAGCTCCGCAAGGAGATGGACCAGCACATGAAATCGCGGACCATCCCGCTTTATTCGCTGATCGCGGACAAGGCCCAGAAGGCCAATATCGCCTTCACGCCGCAGCAATTGATCATCGTCATGGGCGTACTGACGGTGACGGCCTTTCTCGTGCTCACGCTTCTGACCGGGGCCTCCCTGCCGATCCGGCTGCTAATCTCGGTCGCGATGGGCGTGGGCGGCGTGTTTTACTGGGTCAATTCCAAGGCCAAGAAGCGTATCGGCATGATCGAGGAGCAACTGCCCGACGCGGTGGAGTTGATGGTGCGCGCGCTGCGCGTGGGCCACCCGTTCGTGTCGGCCATCAACACGGTCGCCAAGGAGGTCGCCGACCCGCTCGGCTCGGAGCTGGGTGTCATTGCCGACGAAGCCGCCTATGGGCGCGACATCGCCGAAAGCATTCAGAGCATGGCCGATCGCCTTGATTTGCAGGATCTGAGGTTCATGGCGGTGGCTGTGGGCATCCAGCAAACCTCGGGCGGCAATCTGGCCGAAATCCTTGAGGGGCTGGCCAATGTGATCCGGGCGCGTTTCAAGCTTTTCCGCCGGGTGAGAGCCATCACCGCCGAGGCGAAATGGTCCGGCAGCTTCCTGTCCTTCTTTCCGATCCTGTGCCTGATCGGCATCAACGTCATGCAGCCCGATTACTACAGTGAAGTGATGGAAAGCCCCGTCTTCATTCCCGCCGCCGCGGTGGTGGGCGTCATGTTGTTCGTCAACATGGTTTTCATGCGTATCATGGTCAACATCAAGGTCTGAGGACGGGTAAGCACATGGACTTCATCCAAAACCTTCTGGCCAGCATCAATGAGGTCATGACCGGCATGTTCGGCGATCTGGGTCCCCTGATCCTGGTCGGCGGCCTCGGGTTCCTGCTGGTCATCGTCGCATTGCCCGCGTTTCTGTTTCGAAAGCAGGACCCGCTGGACAAGCTGCGGAACCAGACGAAAACCGAAAAGGAAAAAACCACCGGCCGCGCGTTGCGCGTCGGCGGCAAGGACCAGAGACTTGACCGGTTTGCGCAATTCCTCGAACCGCAGAACGTGGACGAACTCAGCCAGGTCCGCCTGACGCTGATCCGTGCAGGATATCGCTCGAAAGGGGCGGTCCAGACCTTTCATTTCGCGCAGTTCGCACTTGGCCTTGGCCTGCTCGCGATTGGGTCGATCTATGTCCTGATCGCCCCCGGTCTCAGCGCGCAGGCGTCGATCCTGTCGGTGATCGTGCCGGGCGGTATCGGGTACTTCCTCCCGAAGTACTGGGTGACCAAGCGGGTCCAGAAACGGGCCGAGGAAATCACGCAGGGTTTCCCCGACGCGCTGGACCTGATGCTGGTCTGCGTTGAAGCCGGCCAGTCGCTGGATCAGGCGATCATTCGCGTCGCCAAGGAAATGCGCGCCGCCTACCCCGCCCTGTGCGAGGAGTTCGAGATGGTCGCCTATGAAATGAAGGCCGGCAAGGACAAGACCAAGGTTTTACGTGACATGGGCGAACGCGTCGATATTCAGGACGTGAACAGCTTTGTCACGGTGTTGATCCAGTCGGCGACATTCGGCACCTCTGTTGCCGACGCGCTTCGGGTCTATGCCAGCGAGATGCGCGACAAGCGTGTGCTGCGCGCCGAGGAAAAAGCCAATAAGCTGCCCACGAAACTGACACTCGGCACGATGATGTTCTGTGTCCCGCCATTGTTGATCATTCTGATCGGCCCGTCGGTTTACGGGATTGCACAGAACCTCGGAGGGGCTGGCAGCGGGTTCTAACCAAGGAGAACGATTATGATGCGGGGGCTCATCATCATCACCACGCTTATCGCGCTGGCCGCCTGCGGCAATCAGGCGGCCGGACCTTTGGGTGACGAGCGGCAGGGCCTGCCTGCCCCCTCAGGTACGCCTGTTTTGCGAAATGCAGTCGACGGACTGATCGTCGGCCACCGGCTGATGGATGCCGGCGAATACGAGCTGGCGCTGCGGGCCTATACCCGCTCGGCCGCCAGCGATGGCACAACGCCCGCGCATCTGTCGGCCATGGGCTCGGCCAACCTGCAACTCGGGCGGCTTGGACAGGCCGAAACCCTGCTGCGCGCGGCGATCGAGGAAGACCCCGATTTCCCTCCGGCCTGGAACAATCTCGGGGTCGTTCTGATGGAACAGGGCGAATACGGCGAGGCGCGGCAGGTCTTTCAGCACGCCTTCGCGCTGGATAGTGGCCAAACGGACTCCATTCGTGAAAACTTGCGGCTGGCTATCGCAAGAATGGAGAATACCGGGTATATTCCCGAAGATAATGAAAACCGCTATGACCTGGAGCGTCGCGGCGGAGGCCTTTATGTCCTCTACGAGACTCCGTGAACATAGCGATCGAGCAGTAAGAGGTCGCTAATGCGCCTGACCACCCGGATCACTCTGGTTGTCGGCTTGTCCGTCGGACTTGCCGCATGCGGAAACTCCGACCGTGCGGATGTCGATCGCGCGATGGATTCCATGAATGTCATCGACGAGACAAATCTCAACGATATCATGCTGACCGTGGCTGACCCCGAAGAGGCGGTCGCCTATTTCCGGCGCGCCTCCGCCGCGGAGCCCGAACGCGTCGACCTGCGACGGGGGCTGGGCCAAAGCCTGATCCGCGCCGGGCGCGCCACCGAGGCGGCGGTTGTCTGGCGCGCCGTTATAGACACCGGCGAGGCCACGGATCAGGACCGCGTGGATTTCGCCGACGCGCTGATCCGCAACGGCGATTGGGAAGAAGCCGAAGCGCAGCTCGATCAGGTGCCCCCCACCTTCGAGACTTTCGAGCGCTACCGTCTGGAAGCGATGATCGCCGACAGCAATCAGGAATGGGAAAACGCCGACAGCTTCTATGAAACGGCCGTTGGCCTGACGACGCGGCCGGCGGGCGTTCTGAACAACTGGGGCTTTTCGAAGCTGACACGCGGCGACAGCGAAGCCGCCGAACGGCTGTTCACCGAGGCCATCACCTACGATCCGAGCCTGTTCACCGCCAAGAACAACCTCGTTCTGGCCCGCGCGGCGCGCGGTCAGTACGGGCTTCCGCTGGTCCAGATGACCCAGATCGAGCGGGCGCAATTGCTGCACACCGCCGCGCTGGCCGCGATCCGTCAGGGGGAGGTCGATGTGGGCCGCGGCCTGCTGGCCGAGGCGATCGACGCCCATCCACAGCATTTCGATGCCGCGGTCCGGGCGTTGCGCGCCCTCGATACCGAGGTTCGCGGCTGATGGAACTGACATTTGCCGAAGCCGCCTGGTTCCTGCCATTCGTGCTGCCTATCTGTCTTTGGGTGGCCTGGTCCGACCTGCGGGAGATGCGGATCCCCAACATCGCCGTTCTGGCGCTGGCGGGCGGATTTCTGGCGATCGGGCTGATCGTGTTGCCCTTTGAGGCCTATCTTTGGCGTCTGGCGCAGCTTCTGGCGGTATTGGTCATCGGCTTCGTCATTGCGTCGATCGGAATGGTCGGCGCGGGCGATGCCAAATTCGCCGCCGCCATGGCCCCGTTCATCGTGCCGGGGGACGCTCTGTTCTTCCTGCTGCTCTTCTCGGTCGTGCTGATCGCCTCCTGGGTGACACATCGCGGGGCCGCCCGGGTTCCGGCGGTCCGCCGCGCCACTCCGGACTGGGTATCGTGGGAACGGGGCAAGCTCTTTCCCATGGGCGTGGCGCTGGCCGGCGCCCTGTCGATCTATCTGATCCTCGGTCTCGGGCTCTGGGCCTGAGCCGCTCGAATTGACCGTTTTTCAAGGCGACCCGCCTAGTTTGTGCCGCATTCATCCGGCAGAATCGCACCAGTCAGAGGGCCTGCAATGAACGTTCAAACTCCCAATGCGACAGACAGTATTGCCCCGCCCGCCTTGCGCAAGCTGGGCGATACCGGCCTGCCGATGGTGATGATGCGGGACATCCTGCTGAAAACCATTTTCCGCAAGAACGTCGAAACCGCGACCGAGATCTCCGAGGCGATCTGCCTGCCGCTGACCCTGACCCAGGCCCTGATCGACATGGCCCGCGACATGAGCCTGCTGCAGGCAACCGGAACACTGCATGCCACCTCCGGCTCGGAAATGGGCTTCCAGCTCACCGATAACGGCAAGGCCCGCGCACTGGATGCGCTCAGCCAGTCGGAGTACTACGGCGCGATGCCGGTTCCGCTCGAGGCCTACAAGATCCAGACGAAGCGGCAGTCCATCCGTGACATTCACCTGACACGCGAGATGCTGGAAACCTCCATGGGGCATCTGATCCTGCCAAAGGGCCTGATCGATCAGCTTGGGCCGGCAGTGGGATCCGGGCGTTCCGTCCTGCTTTACGGCCCGCCGGGCAACGGCAAATCCTCCATCGCCGAAGGCATCCGCGCGGCGATGGGCGATACCATCTACATTCCACGCGCGCTGAGCTATGCGGGTCAGGTCATTACCCTGTTCGATCCTATCGTGCACACGCCGGTCAGCGAACCCGAAGTGACCGGCGGCAGCAGCCTGCGCAAGGCTTCGGCCCGGTTCGATACACGCTATCTGTTGTGCAAGCGGCCCACCGTGATGACCGGGGGCGAACTGATGCTCAGCATGCTCGACCTGAACTACAACGCGGTCAGCCGCACCTATCAGGCCAGCCTGCAACTCAAATCCTCCGGCGGCGTGTTCATCGTCGACGACCTTGGCCGCCAGGAAGAGCCGCCACAGGCGCTGATCAACCGCTGGATTGTTCCGATGGAAGCCGGATACGATATTCTGGCGCTGCAATCCGGTGAGAAATTCGAGGTGCCCTTCGATACGCTGGTGATCTTCTCCACCAACTTCCACCCGAATGAACTCTTCGACCAGGCGGCGCTTCGCCGGATCTTCTTCAAGGTCAAGATCGACGGGCCCACGCAGGAGGAATTCCTGAAAGTCTTTGCCATGGTCGCGCGCAAGAAAAAGGTGCCGCTGAATGAGGAAACCCTCGTCCACATGCTCAAGGTCCGTTATCCGAAAATCAACAACCTCTACGCCAACTACCATGCGAATTTCCTGATCGACCAGTTGATCGCGATCTGCGAATTCGAAGGTATTCCCTATCAGATGCGGCCCGATCTGATCGATCGCGCGTGGGAAAACATGTATGTGAAAGAAGAAGCCATCGTACACTGACACGGGGCTCATCCGCGCAACGCATCGGCACGAAAAGGGGCTGACCCGGGCCCGCGCAGGCATTATCTCTGCCGCATGACGGCATTGCCCCCGGAAATAGACAACTGGTTCCGTGCCCGTGGCTGGTCGATACATCCGCACCAGCAGCGGATGTGGGAGCTTTCAGCGGAACCCTGTCAGTTGCTGATCGCGCCCACCGGGGGCGGCAAGACCATGGCGGGCTTCTTACCCACGCTGGCGGAGCTTGCCGATGGCCGGCACCAGGGCCTACACACGCTCTATATCTCGCCCCTGAAGGCTCTGGCTGCCGACATCAAACGCAATCTGCGGACCCCGGTGGAGGAGATCGGCCTGCCGATCCGTATCGAGGATCGGACTGGCGATACCACCCAGACGCAAAGAAAACGCCAGCGCGCCGATCCCCCGCATATCCTGCTGACCACGCCGGAGAGCCTGGCGCTGCTCACCTCCTACGAGGATGCGGGCCATATGTTCAAAGGTCTGCAACGGGTGATCGTCGACGAGATTCACGCCCTTTCCGAAAGCAAACGCGGCGACCAGTTGATGCTGGCGCTGTCGCGCCTGTCAACGCTTGCGCCCGGATTGCGCCGGGTCGGTCTTTCCGCCACGGTCGAGGACCCGCCGGCCATCGCCCGCATTCTCGCCCGCCATCCCGACCCCTGCCAGATCCTGGAGGCCGATCCCGGGCCCGACCCGGATATCTCGATGCTGGAAACCAGCGACCGCCCGCCCTGGTCCGGCGGCGGAGGCCGCTATGCGATCCCAGCGGTTCTGGAACAGGTGAAGGCACACAAGACCAGTCTGATCTTCCACAATACCCGCGCGCAGGCGGAGATTTTCTTCCATCATCTCTGGCTCGCCAATGAAGACCGGCTGCCCATCGGCATCCATCACGGCGCCCTCTCCCGCGAACAACGCGAGAAGGTGGAGGCGGCGATGGTCGCGGGCGAGCTGCGCGCGATTGTCTGCACCGGCTCGCTTGATCTGGGCATTGACTGGGGCGATGTGGATCTCGTCATTCAGGTGGGCGCGCCGAAAAACGTCAAGCGGCTGGTTCAGCGGATCGGCCGGGCCAACCATCGCTACAACGCGCCGTCCAAGGCACTTCTGGTGCCGGCGAACCGGTTCGAGGTTGTCGAATGCGTTGCCGCATTGGAGGCCGCGCGCGATCATGATCTGGACGGCGAGCCGATGGGGGACGGCCCGCTGGATGTGCTGTGCCAGCATATCCTGATCCGTGCCGCCGCTGGGCCCTTCGGCGCCGATGATCTGTATGCCGAGGTCATCTCGGCGGGGGCCTATGCCACGCTCTCCCGCGACAGGTTCGATCGGTGCCTGGATTTCTGCGCCACCGGAGGATACGCGCTGAAGTCCTATGATCGCTGGCAAAAACTGATCCTGAGACCCGACGGGCACTGGCAGTTGCGCGACCCGCGCGCCGCGCGCCAGATCCGTATGAACATCGGCACGATCCTGGCCTCCGACAAGCTGAAGGTGCGCCTGAAACATGCCCGTGGCGGCATGCCCCTCGGCGAGGTGGAGGAAGAGTTTGCGGCCACGCTGGTGAAGGGAGACACATTTCTGATCGGTGGCCAGATCGTGCGCTATGAAGGATTGCGTGAGATGACCATCGAGGTCACGCGCAGCCCGTCCGACAAACCGAAGGTCGCGACTTTCATGGGCAGCAAATTTGCCACGTCGACCCAGCTGTCCGACAGAATTCTTGCCATGTTCCGGCAGGAGAAGTGGCCCAACCTCCCGGCCCACACGGCCGAATGGCTGGCGCTGCAACGCGAGGTGTCCCGCCTGCCGGAGCGCGACCGCCTTCTGGTGGAGAGCTTTCCCCATGACGGCCGCGAACATGTCTGCGTTTACGGATTTGCCGGCAAGAACGCGCAGCAGACCCTTGGGCTTCTGCTCACCCAACGCATGGAGGAGGAAGGGCTGAATCCACTTGGCTTCGTCTCAACCGATTATGCGACGCTGATCTGGGGGCTTGATCCGCTGAAAGATGCCAAACCGCTCTTTTCGAGGGAAAATCTGACCGAGACGATGGAAACCTGGTTGTCCGGAAACGCGGTGATGAAACGCACCTTCAAAGGGGCGGCCATCATCGCCGGGCTGATTGACCGGAACATGCCTGCAGGCAAGCGCAAGACCGGGCGGCAGGCGACATTTTCGACAGACATCCTTTATGATACGCTTCGCAAATACGATCCCACCCATGTGATGCTTGAGATCACGAGGGCGGAGGCGATGCGCGGCATGGTCGATTACGGCCGCATCGATGCCCTGCTGACGCGGATCGGCGACAGGATAGACCACGTGCAACTGCCGAGGCTGACGCCATTGGCGGCGCCGCTGTTTCTGGAGGTGGGCCGGGTCGCCGTCAAAGGTCGCGCAGAGCAGCGCCTGGTGGAGGAAGAGGCCGCCCGCCTGATGGCCGAAGCGGGACTGCCTGCGGCTGGATAGATGACGAAAACACAGCCGGTTTCGAGCCCAAAGCGACCCTTTCCGTCTCCGGCGCATCCCCCCGGATGCACCCGCGGGCACCGGATGCGGCGACAATCCCGGTCGCAATGTCTTGCAAGACCCGCTGCGCCATGCCATCGAACGAAGCATGAACGGATACAGCTTCACCTTTGCCGGATTACAGCTTGAGGCGCTCCGCTCGGGCGCGCTTTGGTGGGAGGCCGAGAGCGTGCTCTGCGTGTCGGATCTGCATCTTGGCAAGTCTGAACGAATGGCCCGCCGCGGCGGCCCCATGCTGCCGCCCTACGAGGTGCGGGACACGCTGATCAGGCTTGAGGACGATCTGACAGCGAAGGCCCCGCAGACGGTGATTTGCCTGGGCGACAGTTTCGATGACCTTGCCGCCGCAGATGCGCTGAGCGACGAGATGACCGCGTGGCTTGCAACGCTGATGGCCGGGCGCCGCTGGATCTGGATCGAAGGAAATCACGATGCAGGCCCGGTCGGTCTGGGCGGCACCCATCTCAGCAGTTTCCGGGCCGGCCCGCTCAGCTTTCGCCATATCGCGGAGCCGGGTGAAAAGCACGAGATTTCAGGCCATTACCATCCTAAGGCCAAGGTACTGACCAGGGCACGGAATGTCACACGACCCTGTTTTCTGACTGACGAGACGCGGGTGATAATGCCCGCCTATGGCACCTATACCGGCGGGCTGCACAGCCATGATGCAGCGCTGGCCGGGTTGATGAGCCCCGGGGCCACCGCGATCCTGCTGAGCGATCCGCCTGTCCGCGTTCCGATGCCCCGCTAGAACCGGGTGTCACCACCGGGCAAGTCTTGCTGATAGGCCTGGCTGACCGGCAGGCGGCGGCCGCAGGGCAGCACCGCGAAGACCCGCCTGCCGCGCTGTTCCACCCGCGATACGGCGTGCCGCGCCACCCAGTGGGATCGGTGGATGCGAACACCGTCATAGCCGTCCAGCTCGGCCAGCGCGTCGGAAAACCGCATCAGGATACGGTCCTTTCCGTCACGGGTAAAAACCTCCAGATAATGGCCGTCTGCCTTGATATGCATAAGCTCGTTGCCCAGTTCCCGGGGCAGGCGGCGCAGAAACGGCACTTCCTCCTCGGGCTTTGCCGCCCCGGCTTCCTGCTCCGGAACGGGGCGCGGCACGGCTTCCCCTTCCTCCTCTTCATCGTCCTGCAGATAAAGCCGGATCAGGACAACGACCATACACACCACAAGGACCACCGACATGTGCCAGCCGATACCTGGCAGATCGTCGGCCGGGATCTCGTAGACATATCGGTTATAGGCCCAGACCGCCGGTCCGAGAAACAGCCCCATGATCGCACTGCTGGCCATGTCCACGGCAAATCGGCTTCCGGTGAGCCTTTTGGCCACCCATGCCTTGGCCAGGCGCGCAAGCAGGATCGACGCTCCGATCAGGCCGCCCCAATATACCGCCCGCTCTGTCACCGACATGGAAACATAGGTGCCGAACGGCCCGACCATCGTCGCCAGAAGGCTTGCCGCAAGCCACCCGGATGTGACCGGCGAGCGGACAACCCGAATGGCCAGATGACGGAGATCGCAATTGTCGGTTTGCATCTTCCCCCGGTTCAGTATGCGTGTGGCGCGGCTCCTATCCCAACGCGAGAAAGTTATGATAAACCATGATTTCGATAAGTGTAGATCGGATATACACAAAGGCGTGATAATTTATGCGAGACCGAATTGCGAAAAGCTTTCATAAGCAAGGGTTTATGCGCAGCCTCGATGCGCGGATCGACTCCGTCACGGCGGGCCGGGTCACGCTCTCGGTGCCCGTCGTCCCGGCGACGTCGCAGCAGCACGGGTTTGCCCATGCCGGGCTGACCTTCGCGCTTGGCGACAGCGCCTCGGGCTATGCGGCATTGAGCCAGATGCCCGAAGGCAGCGAGGTGATGACCGTCGAGATGAAGATCAATCTGATCGCGCCCGCCGACGGGGTGCGCCTCTGGGCCCATGGGGAGGTTGTGAAACCGGGGCGCCGGCTGGTGATCACACGCTGCACCGTGGAGGTCGAGCGCGCCGATGGCAGCCGCCGGGACGTGGCCCTGTTGCAGGGCACGATGATCCCGGTCTGAGCGTGTTTCGCCGGGGCCGCCGGCGTCGCTTCGGCGCGGCCCCCGGCAACCCCCTGATCAGGCGGTCAGCCCCTGCGGCTCCGGCAGGCCATGTGCGCGGCAGCAGGCGGTGACCGTGTTGGCCAGAAGACACGCGATGGTCATCGGGCCAACGCCGCCGGGCACCGGCGTGATGGCACCCGCAACCTGCGCCGCAGCGGCAAAGTCCACATCCCCGACGAGCTTGGTTTTATCAGGGTTATCAGGGTGTTGGATGCGGTTCATCCCCACATCTATCACCGTCGCGCCGGGTTTGACCCAATCGCCCTGAACCATTTCCGGGCGCCCGACCGCAACCACCAGAATATCCGCGCCCCGACATATGCGGGCGAGATCCTTCGTCCGTGAATGGGCGATGGTCACGGTGCAATTATCGGCCAGCAAAAGCTGGGCCATAGGCTTGCCGACGATGTTGGAGCGGCCCAGAACCACCGCGTTCAGCCCCGACAGCGATCCGTGGTGATCGCGCAGCATCATCAGGCAACCGAGCGGCGTGCAGGGCACCATGGATTTCTGTCCCGTGCCCAACAGCCCCACATTGGAGATATGAAAGCCGTCGACGTCCTTGGCGGGGTTTATCCTGTTGATAACCTTGGAGCTATCCACATGATCAGGCAGCGGTAACTGCACCAGAATGCCATGTACTTTCGGATCGGCGTTCAACCGGTCGACAAGACGGAGGATATCTTCCTCGGAGGTTGCCGCATCCAGTTTATGTTCGAAACCGGCCATGCCGGCCTCAACGGTTTGCTTGCCCTTGTTGCGCACATAAACCTGACTGGCCGGGTCCTCGCCCACAAGGACCACGGCAAGACCGGGCACCATGTCATGGTCGGATTTCAGCCGCGCCACATGGGCCGCGACCTTTTCCCGAATCTGCGCGGCGAAGGCTTTTCCGTCGATGATTTTGGCCGTCATGGGGCGTGTCCTTTGCTGCTGCGTCGTCGGGGTCAGGTATATCAATGGTAGATCAATTTGCCACTGCGCCCGACCTCAGAACAGGCCCTCGATATCGCCCGCCTCGTTCAGCATGATCGCCTCGGCGGAGGGCACGCGGGGCAGGCCTGGCATGGTCATGATCTCGCCGCAGATCGCCACGATGAAGCCGGCCCCCGCCGACAGCCGCACCTCCCGCACCGGGATCGTGAAGCCCGTGGGCGCGCCCCGTGCGCCGGGATCGGTGGTGAAGGAATACTGCGTCTTGGCCATGCAGACCGGCAGGTGGCCATAGCCCGCCTCTTCCCAGGCCGTCAGCTGGTCGCGGATCCTAGCGTCCGCCACCACGCCATCCGCGTGATAGATGGCGGTCGCGATGGTCTCGATCTTCTCGAACAGCGGCATGTCGTCGGGATAGATCGGCGCGAAATCGGCGCCGCCCTCGTCGATGATGTCCACGACCTTGCGGGC
This sequence comes from Rhodophyticola porphyridii, assembly GCF_003688285.1. Lineage (GTDB taxonomy): Bacteria > Pseudomonadota > Alphaproteobacteria > Rhodobacterales > Rhodobacteraceae > Rhodophyticola > Rhodophyticola porphyridii. The sequence continues at coordinate 720,425 of NZ_RCNT01000001.1, read as the reverse complement.
CAGCGCCTCGGTTCCGGCGGAGCCCTCGGCCCAGTGCTTGCACAGGACGGCCTCGGAGCCCTGCGTGGCGACATAGCTCTGCACCGCCTGCACCTCGGCCTCCGTGTCGCCCGCGAAATGGTTGATCGCGACGACGACCGGCACCCCGAAGGATTTGACGTTGCCGATATGGCGGCCCAGATTGGCGCAGCCCGCCTCCACCGCGGCCACATTTTCCGCGCCCAGATCGGCCTTGGCGACACCGCCATTCATCTTCATCGCCCGCACGGTGGCCACGATCACCACGGCGTCGGGCGCAATGCCCGCCTTGCGGCACTTGATGTTCATGAATTTCTCGGCGCCCAGATCGGCGCCGAAACCGGCCTCCGTCACGACATAATCGGCCAGCTTCAGCGCGGTGGTGGTGGCGATGACCGAATTGCAGCCATGGGCGATATTGGCGAACGGGCCGCCATGAACGAAGGCGGGGTTGTTTTCCAGCGTCTGGACCAGATTGGGCTGCATCGCGTCCTTGAGAAGGACGGTCATGGCGCCATCGGCCTTGATGTCGCGGGCGTAGATCGGTTTGCGGTCCCGCGTATAGGCGACGATGATGTCACCGAGCCGCTTCTGAAGGTCGTCGAGACCGGTGGCGAGGCACAGGATCGCCATGACCTCAGAGGCGACAGTGATGTCGAACCCGGTCTGGCGCGGGAACCCGTTGGCCACCCCGCCGAGGGAGGTGACCATGTCGCGCAGCGCGCGGTCGTTCATGTCGAGCACGCGGCGCCAGACCACGCGCCGCTGGTCGATCTCCAGCGCATTGCCCCAGTAGATATGATTGTCGATCATCGCCGACAGCAGGTTGTGGGCCGATGTGATCGCGTGAAAATCGCCCGTGAAATGGAGGTTCATCTCCTCCATCGGCACGACCTGGGCATATCCGCCGCCCGCGGCACCGCCCTTCATTCCGAAACAGGGCCCGAGCGAGGCCTCGCGGATGCAGATGGCCGCGTTCTTGCCGATCCGGTTCAGACCGTCGCCAAGCCCGACGGTGGTGGTGGTCTTGCCCTCGCCTGCCGGCGTCGGATTGATCGCCGTCACGAGGATGAGTTTGCCGTTCCGGCGGCCCTGCACACCATCGATGAAGCTCTGGCTCAGCTTGGCCTTGTCATGGCCGTAGGGGAGCAGATCCTCGGACGGGATGCCCAGTTTGCCGCCGATCTCCTGGATCGGGCGCTTGGTGGCTTCGCGGGCAATCTCGATGTCGGTTTTGAAGGCCATGATATGGGGTTCCTGCGGCGATAGAGGGTGGTCTCCCCTCGCCTATAGCGCCTCAGTTTCGGGTGCATAGGGGCATTTCCGACATTTTCGCCCCTCGCGCCGTCAGAATGCGGGCGGCGGCGCGCCCACACGCGGAGCCGTCGGAGATTTCTTTGAACCTTTTCGCGGCTCAGCCGTTCTAACAGTATCGAATGAAGGAGAAATACGATGTCAGCTCCGATGATCCTGTTGCAGGCCGGTTTCGCAGCCGGCATGATGCTTGGCCTGACCGTGGCACTTCTGGCCTAGGAGGTGTGGGCGCCGCGCGCGGCCTCCAGATGCGGCCAGACCGGCTGGTCCGGCACATGCAGGCGCAACGCTTCGCCCAGATCGAGCCGCCCCTCCCGCTCCACCCAGGCCGTGATGCCGCGCCGATGTGCTGCGGCCCGTTTGAACGCCTTTCCAAAACCCGGCCGGGCTGCCTCGATCACCTTCGCGGGGAGAGAGCAGGGGCGGTTTTCCATATCCACCGTCAATGTCGTGCCGCGTTCGCCCTGCAGGCGGGAGGATGGCGGGATATGGGTGAAATCCGGGATCCCCTCCACAAGGACCGAGGCGCCGAGCCATGACGGCTCAAGCCGGTCCAGCCCCATATCCGCCGCGATGGCGGCCAGATCCTCCGCCGACAGAATGGACAGCTGGCGCGTATTCCTGATCTCGGTGCCGCGCGGATACTGCGCCACCACCCGGCTGTCCGACCGCCGGGTGAGGCCTGCATGGCTCTCACCCTCATAACCTGCAAAACTCAGGTCCATATGAGTCAGCGACCGTGTCTCAAGTGCGGCATCCCGGTCGGCGTTATGGCCGAGCCAGACGATCCGGCCGACGAAATCGGTGGGGACGAGGGCCGGCATGGGCAGCTCCTTGACGGTTTGGATGGCAGGCGGGACCGGCAGGCAGGATATGCAGAAGACCGGATATGGGACAAGGCGGGTTCGGTGCGGCCCGCGCGGCGGCGAAGGCCGGATATCGGCGCGCAGCAGATGCCAGAGCGCAAAGAAAGACCCCGGCGCGGATGCCGGGGTCTTTTTCGTTTCGAAGAGCATGGCAACGTCTGGATCAGGCCGTGGGCTCGGGCTCCATATCGCCCGATGGCTTGGGTTTCGGCTTGGTCTTCGGGATCGCCGTGATCGACGCGGTGCCGCCGGTCTCGTGGTCGTCGTCATCCTCGCCCCGGTTGAGCGGCTCACCGGCGATGACCCTGGTGATTTCCGACCCGGTCAGCGTTTCGTATTCCAACAGGCCTTGCGCCAGCCGTTCCAGATCGTCGCGCTTTTCGGTGAGGATACGCTTGGCGGTCTCATAGCCTTCATCCACCAGCGCCTTGACCTTGTCGTCGATGATCTTCTGGGTCGCGGCGGAGTGGCTTGAGCCGCCGCCATAAGCGCCCAGATAGGACTGCTGTTCATTGGCATAATCGATATAGCCGAGTTCCTCGGCATAGCCGAATTGCGTCACCATCGCGCGGGCGATCTTGGAAACCTGCTGGATGTCCGAAGCCGCGCCTGAGGTCACGTTGTCCTTGCCGAAGACCAGTTCCTCGGCCACGCGCCCGCCCATCGCCATGGCGATCTTGGAGGTGTATTTGCGGTAGCTGACGGAAAGCTGATCCCGCTCGGGGAGCGACAGAACCAAACCCAATGCGCGGCCGCGCGGAATGATCGTGGCCTTGTGGATCGGGTCGTGATCGGGCACGTTCAGTCCGACGATGGCATGGCCGGCCTCATGATAGGCGGTCAGCTTCTTTTCATCCTCGGACATGACCATCGATCGGCGTTCCGCGCCCATCATGACCTTGTCCTTGGCGCTTTCGAAATCCTCCATCGTCACGAAGCGGCGCCCGAAACGCGCGGCCATCAGCGCGGATTCGTTGACGAGGTTGGCCAGATCCGCACCCGAGAAACCGGGCGTGCCGCGAGCGATGATGCGCAGATCGACGTCCGGGCCCAGCGGCACCTTGCGGGCGTGGACGCCGAGGATCTTCTCGCGGCCCTTGATATCGGGGTTGGGCACCTGCACCTGGCGGTCGAAGCGGCCGGGGCGCAGCAGCGCTGGGTCGAGCACGTCGGGGCGGTTGGTGGCGGCCACGATGATGATACCCTCATTCGCCTCGAACCCGTCCATCTCGACCAGAAGCTGGTTCAGCGTCTGTTCGCGTTCGTCATTGCCGCCGCCATAGCCCACGCCACGGGAGCGGCCGACCGCGTCGATCTCGTCGATGAAGACGATGCAGGGCGCGTTTTTCTTGGCCTGTTCGAACATGTCGCGCACACGGGAGGCGCCGACACCCACGAACATCTCCACGAAGTCGGAGCCAGAGATGGTGAAGAAGGGCACGCCCGCCTCCCCCGCGATGGCGCGGGCCAGAAGCGTCTTACCGGTGCCCGGGGGGCCCACCAGAAGCGCACCCTTGGGGATCTTGCCGCCGAGGCGGGAGAACTTCTGCGGGTTGCGGAGGAACTCGACGATCTCCTCAAGCTCTTCCTTCGCCTCGTCGATGCCAGCCACGTCATCGAAGGTTACGCGACCGGATTTCTCGGTCAGCAGCTTGGCCTTCGATTTGCCGAAGCCCATCGCGCCACCGCGCCCTCCGCCCTGCATCCGGTTCATGAAGAAGATCCAGATACCGATCAGGACCAGAACCGGCAACCAGAGCGAAAGGACGCTGAGGAACCCCGACTGCTCCTGCGGCCGCGCCTCGATCCGGACGTCATTGGCCAGAAGCGTTTCGGTCAGATCGGTGCCATCGGGCCGCACGGTGGAATAAGTGCCATCGCCGGTGGTGAACTGGACGTTTTCGCCGTCGATCGTGACCGAGGTGACGGCCCCGTTCTCGACCTCCTGAATGAAGTCGGAATACGCTACGCCACGCTGGTTCACATTGGACTGGCCGCCGCTGAACAGATTGAAGAGCGCGAGGATCAACAGAAACAGGATGACCCAGAAAGCGATATTTCTCGCGTTGCCCAACAGAATTCTCCTTACATCAGCGCGCCAAACAGGGGGGCGGACAGACTGCGCCCGGCACGTCCCCGTAAGATAGACATGCTCGGGCCAACTTCAATGCGATAATATGGTGCGATGAAAGCGCGCCTGCGGTGCATAGCTGGCCTGACAGAGCGGTGCGTGCCAAAGCTCGGGCGCCGCCACGAGGCTCTCGCCGCTCCAGATCCCGGGATAGGAGGTAAGCGCCGCATGGGGCAGCGTGGCCGGACGGTCGATCTTGCTGGCTCCGTCGGGTCCCAGCGCGCGGATCGTGCAGCCCTGAAGCCGCGCGCCCCGCGCCTGCCAGCGATTGTCCCAGAGCGCCGTACCGTCGGCGGGCGTTTCCAGCCCCGCGACCGCGGCATGTTCGCGAACCACGAATATATGGGATGCGGTGGCCACGACCTGCCCGCCATGCAGCGTGGCGCCCCGCCCCGCCAGCGCGTCGTCAAGCGCGGTTTCCAGCGTTTTCAGGCGCGGACGATAGGGTGCCGAGGACAGGCGCGACAGTCCGTGCGCCATGAGACGAAGCTGGGTTTCGCGTTCGGTCGCGGCAAAATCCGGGCGCGCCAGTGCGATCACGCCGGGCAGGGGTTCGGTCGCGATCCGCGCTGCGGTTTCCGCGCAGCGGGCCTCCAGCGCCGTGCGGGCGCGGGCAAGCTGCCGGGCGGTCTCGGCCAACCGGTCGGTGGTCAGGCCGAGCGGGCCAAGCAGGTCGAGCGCCTGACGCATCCGCACCCGGTCAAATCGCGGGTCGTCATTGCCGGGATCGTCGCGCCAGCCGAGGCCGCGGGCCTTGAGCATGTCGCGCAGGGCCTTGCGGCGCTCGGCCAGGAGCGGGCGCAGGAAGGGGATGCCCTGATCCCGCGTGGTCTCTGCCATGGCGGACAGACCATCGACGCCGGAGCCGCGGGCCAGGCGCATCAGGAAGGTTTCGGCCAGATCGTCCCGGGTATGCCCCAACAGAATCGCGGAGATCTCCGGCCTTTCGGCGCGCGCCCAATCGGCCATGAGGCGATAGCGGGCGGCGCGGGCGCGGGCCTGAAGGTTCCCCTGCCCGTCCCAGCCCCGCCACGACAGCGTGACATGGGCCGCGCCGAGATCTTGCGCCCGGGCGGCGACCCAGGCGGCCTCTTCCGCGCTTTCGGCCCGCAGGCCGTGATCGACGGTGATCGCCTGCACCTCCGGGGGGGTGGGCTGCGCCCTTGCCCAGTCGGCGGCAAGGGTCAGGAGCGCCAGCGAGTCGCTGCCGCCGGAAACCGCAACCCCGATGCACCGGCCGGGCCGACCCGCCAGAAGCCGCTCAAGCGTGGCGGCGAACCGGGTTTCGATGCTCAAGTGCAGCCAAGGCCGGCCATGGCGGAGCGCGCGTCGAACACCGATTGAGAGGTCGGATAGCGAAGTTCGACCTCCGCCAGGGTCAGGCAGGCCTCTTCCGTCTGGCCGAGCTGGCCGAGGCTGGTGCCCAGTTTCGTAAGGCTTTCGGGCGCGCGGGGGGCATCGGGCGCACCGGAAAAACTATCGAGATAGGCCCGAGCGGCCTCGCTCCAGTTGCTCTGGGCCGCTTCCGCCTCGCCCCGGAGGAAATGCGCCTCCGCGCTCAGGGGACCGCCGGGATAGGTTTGGGTGAAGGCGGCGAAAAGCTGTGCCGCTTCGGCATAGTTGCCGGCGTCATAAGCCGCCTGCGCACGGTCGAAATCCGATTGCTCGCCCACCGCAAGCGCCGCGCCGCCGCCCGTGCCGCCGCCGGGTGCCGGGAGAGGGGCCGCGACCGGGCCTGCCCCGGTCAGCGGTTCCCCGCCAAGGCTGGGGGTATCGCCCAGATCGGCGATGTCGCAATCGGTCTCAAGCTCGCACAGACGGAACTCCAGATCGCCCACCCGGTTGGTGCCATCGCTGACGACCCGGTCGATCCTGAGCTGCATCTCTTCGGTCAGGCTGGTCAGGCGGCGCAACTCCGCCTCGATCCCATCGACGCGCTGCAGCGTATCGCCTGACGCGCCGCTGCCGAGAGGCGCCCCGGTGGTGTTCAACTCCCCCCGCAGCCGTTGCAGCTCCACATAGAGAACGGAAAGCTCCTGCCGGATATCGGCGAGGGTCTGATCCCTGTCCTGCGCCATGGCGGCCATGGGCAGGCTCAGGGTTGCCGCGAGGGCGACACACAGGGCGAACGGGCGCAGCATACTCATTCAGACCCCGGCGCCGCCGCCGGCCGCGATCACGCTGACCGCGCGGCGGTTCTGACGATAACAGCTTTCATCGGAGCAGATTTCGATCGGACGTTCCTTGCCGTAGCTGATCGTCCGGAGCCGGTTGGCCGCAACGCCGCGGCTGATCAGGTATTCCTCCACCGCGCTGGCCCGGCGGGCGCCGAGGGCAAGGTTGTATTCGCGGGTACCCTGCTCATCCGCGTGGCCTTCGATCAGAACGGTGTATTCGGTGTTTGTCAGCAGCCACTGGGCCTGCCCGTCCAGAGTTGCCCGGGCGTCGGGCGCAAGAGTGGATTGATCGACGGCGAACAGGACGCGGTCGCCCACGGTCTGGTTGAAATAGGCCGGCGATGTCGGATCGAACGCCCCCTGCCCCGCGCCGTTCAATGCGCCGGCGGTGTTACCGCCAAGCCCGCCCTGGGCACAGGCCGAGAGGCCAAGGACCGCAACCAGAAGGGCGGATTTCATCAGGATATTCATGGTGCTCATTCCTCGGTTCAGGGTGTGTTTTGCCGCGCAGCGTAACATGGGTGCGGCTTCATGCAAATCACAAGGGGGCCAGATCGGGAATCAGCAAAGATTTCCTTGCTGACGGGGCGCTCGCCGGATCTGGGCAGGACGGCCTGAGGCGCCCGCGGGGGACGCAGGGACAGGTTCGGTCAGGGAGATGGCGCACTTGGACGGGCGCGGCGCGAAATTGCGCCGCTGCGACAGACCGGCAGCACCGTCCGAAAGACGGATGATTTCGCCATGGCTGTTTTGCCCCGGCTTTGGCGGATATCGGCCAGAAAGCTAGGCGTATTCGGGAAAGCCCAACCGCTGAAGCGCAGCCTGAGCGGCATTGCGAACCGCCTCATCGGCGGACATCAATTGCTCGTTCAACTGCCGCATGATCACACTCAAGGTCTTGGAACTGGTGTGATCGTTGATGAATTCGGCAACATGATCACTGGACAGTTTGAGAATGTCCTCAGTGCTTGGCACATGCATCGCGCAACTCCGTTGTTGTCATGTAAGGCCGTTTCCCCACCGGAAAGGGTAATGCACACCTTCGATTCGGGCGACTCCAAAGTAACAGCTTTGCGACGCCACGCCGCAGCGCAGCATCGGGCGGCGCGATCCGCGCTTGCAAGCCAAACCCATTGCCCAATACCATCGCCGCGAAACATCTCAAGGGAGAGACGCATGTTCCACCGTTTCAAGATGACCGGCGCAATCCTTGCCCTTACGGCAAGCGGGGCGTTGGCGCAGCAGACCGACATCACCATCGGGATGCAGCTGGAACCGCCCAACCTGGACCCGACGGGCGGCGCCGCCGCCGCCATCGACGAGGTGGTTTATGCCAATGTCTTCGAGGGGCTGACGCGCTTTGCCTCCGATGGGTCGGTGGTGCCGGGACTGGCCGAGACATGGGAGATTTCCGAGGACGGGCTGACCTATACGTTTTCGCTGCGTGACGGGGTGATGTTCCATGACGGCAGCAGCTTCACCGCCGAGGATGTCGTCTTCTCCCTCGATCGCGCGCGGGCCGAGGACACCACGAATGCGCAGGCCGCGCTGTTCGCGGGGATCGAGAGCGTCGAGGCGGTTGACGACACCACCGTGGTGCTGCGCCTGAGCGCGCAGAACGGGGCGCTGCTCTTCAACCTGGCCTGGGGCGATGCGGTGATCGTCGCCCCAGAAAGTGCCGGGACGAATGCCACCGATCCGGTCGGCACCGGCCCCTTCGTCTTTGCCGACTGGGTTCAGGGCGACCGGGTGGAGCTGACCCGCAACCCCGATTACTGGGGCGAGGCTCCGGCGCTAGAGGCCGCGACCTTCCGCTTCATTTCCGACCCGAACGCCGCCTTTGCCGCGCTGATGGCCGGGGATGTGGATGCCTTCCCGGTCTTTCCCGCGCCCGAAACGCTTGGCCAGTTCGAAGCCGATCCCCGGTTCTCCGTCATCGTCGGGTCGACCGAGGGAGAAACCATTCTGGCGATGAACAACCAGTCCGCGCCGCTGGACGATGTCCGCGTGCGTCAGGCGATATCCCACGCGATCAACCGGCAGGACATCATCGACGGTGCGATGTTCGGCTATGGTACGCCCATCGGCACCCATTTCGCACCGCATCACCCGGATTACGTCGATCTGACCGGGCAATCCGCCTTCGACCCCGAGACCGCCCGCGCGCTGCTGGCGGAGGCCGGTGTCTCCGATCTGACGCTTCGTCTGGCGCTGCCGCCCCCATCCTATGCGCGCCGGGGCGGCGAGATCATCGCGGCCCAGCTTCGCGAGGTGGGAATCGAGACCGAGATCAGCAATCTGGAATGGGCGCAATGGCTGGAACAGGTGTTCCGGGGCAAGGATTTCGATCTGACCATCGTCAGCCATACCGAACCCATGGATATCGGGATCTATGCCCGGCCTGATTACTACTTCCAGTATGACAACCCGGGGTTTCAGGATCTCATGAACACGCTGACACTGACCGCCGATCCGGCGGAACGCTCCGAGCTGCTGCGCTCGGCTCAGGAGATGATCGCCGACGATTACGTCAATGGCTATCTGTTCCAGCTTGCGAAAACCGGCGTGGCAAACGCCAATATCGAAGGTCTGTGGGAAAACTCCCCGACACAGGCCAATGATCTGAGCGGCGTCCGCTGGAGGCAATAGGCCCCGCGCGACACAATCGGAAAACACGCCCCGGGCGGCACAGCCCGGGGCGTGTTTGACGCCTGCCACATCGGCGCCCCGGGGCCGGGCCGGCGCGGAGCGCGGCCGGGCCACACCGTCTAGAAAGTGACCGAACCCTGTTCCCCGGCATCGGGTTTCTGATCGGTCAGGTTCGCTTTGGCGATCTCGTAGAGGAACTTCACGCCGCTGGTGGGTGTCACCGAGATTTCGGCGCTATCCGGCGTGAATTGCAGCAGACAGACATCCGGATCGTGCTGCCCGCCCTCAAACCAGGCATCGGCGACGAAGCTCCAGACCTCATCCAGCGCCTCACGGTCGGTGGAGCGGCTCAACCGGCCCTCCACATCCGCGTAGAGACCCGTTTTCGCGTCCGCCACGACGAATTGCGCGGGCTGCTCACCGGCTTCGACGGATTTGGCGAGATCAGTGCCCTTGGCGGTGATGAACCAGATGTGCCCGGGCATGTCGTCGTCGACCTGCGGCGACATGGCGACCAGCCGGCCCTGCCCCCTGACCCCCAACATCCCGGCCCGGACATCTTCCATACGGTTCCAGAATTCGTGCTTCAGATCGCTCATTGCTTGTGTCCTGTCCTGAGGGGTGTGTCACCTCTCAACCAGAACAGGGCGGATTTGTTCCCCGCCCGGCGATTGCGCCGAACGGAAAACCGGGGGAGCCGCTGCAGTTTCCGGGGCGGCTCAACCCAGCCCGTAATACCCCAGAACCTTGTTGTACCATTTGCCTTCGATCCGGTCGCCCATCTCATGCAGTTCCGGGCTGCTGTCGACGGTGCTTTCCGGGCAGCTCAGCGTGATCCGGGGTGTCGACCAGTCGATATCGGCGACCATGCCCACCGGGATCACCCGCTGATGTTCCATATCCGTCGGACCCGCATGGATCACCAGCATGGCGATATGCCAGCCGTCGGTGTCGACGATCACATCCATCAGGCTGCCGGCCAGCTTGTCGCTGCCCATCACGTCGGCATCCAGCAATCTGCCCACCCGGTGCAGATCGGCGCTGCTGCGGGCATCGGCCAGTTCGCATTCGGCCTGGCTCAGCATCCCGGGCTCGACCTCGGCATCTTCGGGCGCACGGGCCGCCACGACCTCGCCGGCCTCCACATCGGCGGCGGCAACCTTCACCGGCCAGACGCCCTCGGCCACATCCGGTTGCTCGAAAACCGTGATCCGCATCGCGCATTTCTGCCGCTCGAACCAACTGCCGATATCAACGACCACATGGGTGACCCTGTGGTCCTTGCCCACGAACAGATCGGTGACGTTGTGACGGCTCTCATCCGACGCGACCGCATCGAGCGATTTCAAATCTTTCAGTCTGATCAGCATGGTGTTTCCTATCTGCCCTGTTCATGAACAGGTGTAGCTTTTCCACCAGTGCAACAAAAGACCCCCCGCCACGGAACGCAGCGAGGGGTCGGCCGTCATCGGAAATGGCTACATATCGCCGTCGATGGCAAAGAACATCGTTTCACCGGAATGGTCATCGACCCCATCATTGTCAGTGGACACCCACATGGTTCCGTCCGCCATGATCGCCAGCCCCTCGACCTTGTCGAGCACGAAACCGCCCGTGGAGGTCAGATACGGAATGAGATCGACCACCGGCTCCGGCGTCACCACCGGCAGATCGCCGCCGAGCGCCGCGGGCTGCATCTGGGCCAGCGGAATACGCGTGATCCGCTTGGTCACCGCCGCCGCACCGATCTGGTTGTCACGCTCGATGACATAGACATGCTCTCCATGGGCCACGATCTCGCTGAGACCGACCCAACCGGTCGCGGGCTCGGTCAACGGATAGAGAACCGCACCCCATTCCTCGGTTTCCAGATTGTAGGAAACCAGCTTGGTGTGATTTTCCGGGTCATCGGCCCAGGGCCGCTGCACCGCCATCCACAGGATGTCGCCGACCCGGGTGATGCCTTCGAACCCGAACCGGCGTTCCACCGCCTGCAATTCGGAGGGCAGTGGCACGTAATCCGCGATCTCACCATCGGCCCCGACATGGTAGAGCGCATGGGGCACAAGCCGGTCGGTCCGCCCTTCCGATGCGATCCAGAAGCCGCCTTCACCGTCCAGCGCGATGCCTTCCATATCCAGCAACTGCGCCGGCTGGCCGGCCCGGGTCACCCGGATCGCATCGACGATCTGCGCCGGACGTTCCGAGGGGTCGATCACGAAGATCGACGGCTGCATCGCATAAAAGCTGTCATTGACCGCGTAGATCAGGCCATCGTCGCCCGCGACCTGCCCGGAAATCGCGCCCCATCCGGTCAGCTCCGCCATGTTGGCCGAACTCAGATGCGGATAGCTGGCCGGGGCATCCTGATATTCGAACAGCATCACATGGGCGCGCGCGGCCCCGTCTTCGAGACCATCCACCTCGTTCGCGGACACAAGCAGGTTGCGTTCGGGAATGGTGACATACCCCTCCGGCCCGATGCCCGAGGGCAGAAGCTGCGTCAGCACCGGACTGGCGGGGTCGCTTACATCGTAGACGCCCACGATCGAGGCGCGTTCGGCGCCCACGAAAACCATCGACGTGCCGCCGAATGCGGCAAAGGTCACGCTCTCGGGCTCGACGCCCTTGTTGCCCGAGCGGCGCTCGGGGTAGTGGCCGATCTGGATGATCGCCTCCTCGAATGAGGTGCCGCTTTCGTAGACCACGTCGCCGGTCTGGCTGAAGATCGTCCACCCGCGGGATCCGCCATCCATGTCGCCCTCGTTGGCGGTGGCGAAATGGGTGTCGTCGATCCATGCGACCGCATCGGGTTCGCGGACCCGCCCCGGCTGACGCCCGTCATAGACGAAAGCGCCTTCCTCTTCCACGTCGATCCCGTCCAGATCGACGGCCCCGGCGGAGAAATGGCTCAGCACCGCGCCGTTACGGTCCAGCACAACCATGTGGTTGTTTTCCTGAAGCGTGACGACCACCTCGCCCTCGCCGTTGATCGAGACATACTCCGGCTCCGGATCCTCGGGGGCGACCTCCGCCAGGCCTGTGATATCGGCCACGCGGAGCGTGTCGCAGGCGATCAGCCCGTCGGGCGTGAGATCCACCATGACGACCGATCCGGCCGGCATCTGGCCCACGCGGCCGTCGCCCAGATCCTCGTCCCGCTCGTTTTCGATCGCTACGGCAAGGAAGGACGCATCCGGCGCAATCGCCACGGAGTCGGGCTGCCCCGGCAGGTCGCAGCGGCCAAGCTCGCGCCGGTCGGTGACGTCAATCTCGACGAGATAGCCCGACGGCTCGGTATAGCTTTCAGAGGTGTTCACACCGGCCAGCGCATAATTGCCCACCACCGCGACGGAGGTTGGCTCGCCATCCAGTTCGATGATCCCGGCAGGCATCGGCGCGGCGGGGTCGGTGATGTCGATGAACCCCAGCGCTTCCAGCGGGCTGTCGGTATAGACCAGCGTCATCCCGTCGCCGGTTGCCGCAATGATCTCGGCGGAGGTTTCCGCGGCCTCAGGGCTGTTTTCGGAAATCGCGAACGAGGCGATACGGTTGAAATTCATGTCTGCCAATGCGGGACCCGCCATAAGCGCAAGCGCCGATGTCAGGGTCAGAAAACGCGTGGTCATGCAGAAGGCTCCCCAAGTTGCTGTGACGGATCCTCCTCGCGCGGTCGCATGACCCTGACGTAACGGAAATGTATCGGTTTCATGAAATGCCGGGCACAGGCGGCCCGTCAGACCACGTTATGCGCCGGACCGTAGGGAAACCCGGTGATGTTCTCGGCACCCTCGTCCGTGATGATCAGGATATCGTGCTCACGATACCCACCCGCGCCCGGCTGCCCCTCGGGGATGGTCAGCATCGGCTCCATGGAGATCACCATGCCTGGCTCCAGGCCCGTGTCGATATCCTCCCGCAGCTCAAGCCCCGCTTCCCGGCCATAGTAGTGGGACAACATGCCGAAGGAGTGGCCGTAACCAAAACTCCGGTATTGAAGCAGGCCGCGCGCCGAGAGGAAGTCATTGATCTCCCGGGTGATCTCAGAACAGCGGATGCCCGGCCGCATCAGGGACATGCCAAGCTCATGGGCCTTCACATTCGCCTCCCATATCGCGCGGGAGGCGTCATCCACCTCACCCAGGAACAGCGTGCGTTCCAGCGCGGTATAGTAGCCCGAGATCATTGGAAAGGCGTTAAGGTTCAGGATGTCGCCACGCTGCAACCTGCGCCCCGTCACCGGGTTATGCGCCCCGTCGGTGTTGAGGCCGGATTGGAACCAGACCCATGTGTCGCGGTATTCGGCATCGGGGAACCGATGGGCGATTTCCAGCTCCATCGCGTTCCGTCCGGCCATCGCCACCTCGATTTCGCGGACCCCTTCCCGGATGGCGGTCTTCATGGCCCACCCGCCGATATCCGCCACCGCGGCGCCGGCGCGGATCAGATCGCGTTCGGCTGCCGATTTCACCATCCGTTGGCGCATCGTCATCGGCGCGAGATCAACCGTATCGCGGGGCGCCAGCGTATCGGAAAACGCCTGCCGCGCGGCAAGGGTCATGTGATCGCCCTCATACCCGGCGACCCGGGCGGTTCCGGTTACGGACAGCACCGCGCGCCAGAAATTGCCGCGCTGCCAGTCGGTATAGGTCAGCGCATCGCAGGCGCAGCGCCGCCACGGCTGGCCGCCGTCAATTCCGGCGGCGATCACCACCGCCTGATCCGCGGTTACCACAAGGCCGTAGGGCCGCCCGAAGGCGCAATAAAGAAAGCCCGAGTAGTAGGCAATGTTGTGCATCGAGGTCAGCACCGCCACCTCGACCCCGTGGGCATCCATGATCGTGCGCAGGCCCATCAGGCGGGTATCGTACTCCGTCTGCGAAAATGGCAGCGCGGCTTTTTCACCGTTGTGAAAGCTGTAGAATTCCGGGCGCTCCATGGCGGACCCTCCTGTTCAGAAGGCCCCGGCGTTCAGGGCGAAACCTTGGCCCGCCGAACGCGCGGACCGGACGACGCCATCGTCCCATCGCGCAAGCCTGCCGCAATCCTGCCCGGTCAGGCAAGACCCAAAAGCACCTGCAGCGCCAGAAGGATCGACCCGAACGCGGTGGCCAGTGCGACATTGCCGAACAGCATCGTGCAGGCGAGATTGGCCAGCATCACCACGCCAAACACCCAGCGCCACTCCGGCGAGGCGCGGATCTGCCCGACATTCAGGATCAGGATCAGCATCGCCGCGATATAGACCGAGATGACGGAGACCGCGGGCTCGGGATCCAGCCACGCCAGAAAAAGCGCGATACACCATGGCAACGCCACGTTGATCAGCGCAAACCGCGCCCATACAGGCAATCCCGTCATTGTCCCGCTCCTTTGCGCCCACTCCGCCGCAGAACCGCCCGGGCTGTCAACTCTGCTCTGGTCCCGTCCCCGCCCGCCGTCTAACCTCCGGGATATGCTGCGGTATCTTCTCAACCGTCTGATTTCGCTATGCCTCAGTCTGGTTGCCGCCAGTCTGGTGATCTTTCTCGTGATCGAGGTGATCCCCGGAGATCCGGCCGCGTTCATGCTGGGCCTGAACGCGACCGAGGCGAATGTGGCGGCCCTGCGCGAGGAACTGGGGCTTGGCGGCACCCTGCCCGAACGGTACTGGGCCTGGGTATCGGGCATGCTGACCGGCGATTTCGGCACCTCCTACACCTATCGCGTGCCGGTGGCCGACCTGATCCTCGACCGGCTCTGGGTCTCCTTGCCGCTTGCGGGCTATGCGCTGGCGCTGTCGACGGCCATCGCCTTTCCGGTCGGGCTGATCGCGGCGTCGCGGCGCGGGACGGCCACCGATTACGGCATCATGGGCGGCACCCAGCTTGGCATCGCGGTGCCGAATTTCTGGTTCGCGATGCTGCTGGTGCTGGTCTTTGCGGTCAACCTGCAATGGTTTTCGGCGGGTGGCTTTCCCGGCTGGGCCGATCCGATGGCCGCGATCAAGGCGCTGACGCTGCCGGCCATCGCGCTGGCGCTGCCGCAGGCCTCGATTCTGGCGCGGGTCATGCGCTCGGCTCTTCTGGACACACTCGGGCAGGATTACATCCGCACCGCGCGCGCCAAGGGTCTGAGCCGGCGGCAGGCCGTCATCCGCCATGCGCTGCGCAATGCGCTGATCCCGGTGCTTACCATCATCGGGCTGCAATTCTCCTTTCTGCTGGCCGGGGCGATCATCATCGAAAACGTCTTCTTCCTGCCCGGCCTCGGCAGGCTGATCTTTCAGGGGATCACACAGCGGGATCTGGTCGTAGTGGAGAGCGTGACCATGCTGCTGGTCTTTGCGGTCATTCTGGTGACCTTTCTGGTGGATATCGCCTATGCCGCCGCCGACCCGAGGCTGCGCCGGAAATGATCCGCCTGCCCGTCTCCCTGCTGCTTGGCGCGGCGCTCTCGACGGGGTTTCTGGCCGCGGCCCTGCTCAGTTTCGTCTGGACGCCGCATGACGTGGAAAACCTCGTCATCGCGAACCGGCTGCAACCGGCGGGCGGTGAGTTCCCGCTTGGCACCGATCAGTTCGGGCGCGATCTTCTGTCGATGCTGATGGTCGGGGCGCGCACATCCATCGCGGTGGCGCTGGTGGCCGTGGGCATCGGCATAACGCTTGGCGTGCCCCTGGGCCTTGCCGCCGCCGCGACGCGGGGCTCGCTTCTCGACGAGATCATCATGCGCGGCAACGACCTGATCTTCGCCTTCCCCTCGCTGGTCATCGCGATCCTGATAACCGCGGTTTTCGGCCCTTCCGCGCTCAACGCCATTCTCGCCATCGGTATCTTCAACATCCCGGTCTTTGCCCGCGTCGCCCGTGGTGGCGCGCTCAGCCTGTGGACGCTGGATTATGTCCTGTCCGCCCGCACCGCCGGCAAGGGCAAGGTGCGGATCAGCGCCGAGCATATCCTGCCCAACATCGCCAACCTGCTGATCGTGCAGGCCACGATCCAGTTTTCGCTCGGTATTTTGGCCGAGGCCGCGCTCAGCTATGTCGGACTGGGCGCGCAGCCACCCACGCCAAGCTGGGGCCGGATGCTGGCCGAGGCGCAGACGATGATCTACACCCACCCGATGCTGGCAGTGCTACCGGGGCTTGCCATCGTGCTGATGGTGCTGGGGCTCAACCTGATGGGCGACGGTCTGCGCGACGTGCTGGACCCGAGACTGCGGAGGCAGGGGACATGATCCGCATCGACGCGCTGTCCCTTTCGATCCACGGCCTGCCGATCCTGCGCGATGTGTCGCTTGCCATCGGCAAAGGCCAGATTTTCGGGCTTGTCGGCGAAAGCGGGTCGGGCAAATCCATGACCGCGCTGGCGCTCATGCAGCTGCTGCCGCACGGCGCCGAGGTCACCGGGCGGGCCATTCTGGACGAGATCGACCTGCTGACGAAATCCGAGGCCGATATGTGCGCCCTGCGCGGCAACGAGATCGGGATGATCTTTCAGGAACCGATGACCGCGCTCAATCCGGTGCAAACCATCGGCGACCAGGTCGCCGAGACGCTGTTGATCCACGATGCCGCCACGCGGCCGGAGGCGCGGCGGATCGCGCGCGACCGGCTGGACCGTGTCGGTCTTTCCCATATCGGGATGGATCGCTTCCCTCACGAGCTTTCCGGCGGGCAACGCCAGCGGGTATGCATTGCGGCAGCCATCGCGCTGCATCCGCGGCTGTTGATCGCGGACGAGCCCACTACGGCGCTGGACGTGACCACCCAGGCGCAGATCCTCGATCTCTTGAAGGATCTGGTGGCGGAGGAAGGCATGTCCCTGTTGCTCATCACCCACGATCTGGCGGTGGTCTCGGACATGGCCGATCATGTGGCCGTCATGCAAAATGGGGAGATTGTCGAGCAAGGGCCCACGGCACAGGTTCTCGGTCAGCAAAACCATCCCTACACGCGCGCACTTTTCGCCGCCTCCTCCCATCAGCCGGACCGGACGCGAATGGCCGGGCGCGCGCCGCTGCTGGATGTGGAAAACGTCTCGCGGCTGTACCCCGGACCCCGCAGGGGGCTGACCCGCGGCGATCCCGTGCGTGCGGTGGATGGCGTCAGCTTCCAGCTTCACAAGGGCGAAAGTCTGGGCCTTGTGGGCGAAAGCGGCTGCGGAAAATCCACGCTGACCCGCGCGATCCTTGGCCTTGACCCGATACAGGGCGGCGCGATCCGCCTTTTCGGGGAGCCCGTCACGCCCAGCATGCGCAATGACCTGCGCGCCGGCATTCAGGTCGTTTTTCAGGACCCCTATGGCAGTTTCAATCCGCGCTGGCAGGTCGAAAAGCTGGTGGCCGAGCCGTTCCATCTGATGGCGGCGCCGCCGCCCGATCGCCGCGACCGGGTGGCCGAGGCGCTGCAATCGGTCGGTCTTCAGCCTGCGGACATGGCCAAGTACCCCCATGAATTCTCTGGCGGGCAGCGCCAGCGCATCGCCATTGCCCGCGCGCTGATCACACGGCCCCGCATCCTGGTTCTGGACGAGGCGGTATCGGCGCTGGATGTCCGGGTGCGCGCGCAGATCCTCGATCTGCTGGCCGATCTGCAAAGCCGGCTGCATCTCAGCTATCTGTTCATCAGCCACGATCTGACGGTGATCCGCGCGATCACCGACCGGGTTCTGGTGATGCAGGCCGGCCGGATCGTGGAGGAAGGAGAGACCGAGACGGTTTTCACCGCCCCGGCCCACAGCTACACCCGAACCCTGCTGGCCGCCGCGCCGAGGCTTGATATCATGGGGCGGGCGACCACAAACGCGGCTATGTGAGCCGACAGGAGGACCAGTGTTGACCCGATTTGGCAAATTCCCGGTTTTCTTCGTGCTTCTGGCGCTGTCGGTGCTGGCCGCGGGCCTGTTCGGCGCGGTTCACAATCAACTCAGCTTCACCGTAGGGCCGGATTACTTCCACAGCCTGAAATTCGATCAAATGGGCATTCCGGATACGACCCGGAACCGTCTTGGCGCGGCCATCGTGGGCCTTCGCGCAAGCTGGTGGATGGGGCTGGCCGTGGGGTCACCGGCACTTCTTTACGGTCTTTTCCGCATCCCCCGGGCGGGCACGTATCTGGCCGCCGGGATCGGCGCGATCGGAATGGTCGTGTTTCTTGCGGCCTTCGCCGCCATGCTGGGGCTGCTGGCCGGCTTGACCCTGCCCGCGACCGGCTGGCTCGACCCGCTGCAGACGCCCGACGGGGTGGAGCGGCAGGATTTCCTGCGCGCGGGACTGATGCATGAGGCAAGCTATCTGGGCGGAGCGCTCGGCGCGCTTCTTGCGTTCTGGCCGATCCATCGCGCCGCCCGGCTTGACACGGCAAGGCTTGAAGGAAAGGCGCAGGCTACATGACATCGCAGAAGGTCAATCTTGCGGACAAGCTGTCCAAGTTCACCGAACACTGGGCGCCGCGCATCGTGGCCGGCTACAATGGCAACGACATCATGGTGGTGAAGGTCGAGGGCCCGTTCGTCTGGCACAGCCACCCGGAGACCGATGATCTGTTTCTGGTGCTCAAGGGCGAGATCGACATCGAGATGCCGGGGCACACCGTGACCCTTGGAGAGGGGGAGCTGTTCGTGGTGCCCCGTGGTGTGGAACATCGCCCGGTCGCCCGGAGCGAAGCGCATCTGCTGGTGATCGAACCGGCCGGCACACCGAATACGGGCGACCCGGAGACCGCCGTTCGGAAGGAGCGCCTATGACCGGCTTCGCCCGCCATGTCCTGCCCGCAGACATCACCGCCTTTGCAGGCGATTTCGCAAGCCAGCC
Source organism: Rhodophyticola porphyridii (assembly GCF_003688285.1). Taxonomy (GTDB): domain Bacteria; phylum Pseudomonadota; class Alphaproteobacteria; order Rhodobacterales; family Rhodobacteraceae; genus Rhodophyticola; species Rhodophyticola porphyridii. The sequence goes on along the minus strand of NZ_RCNT01000001.1, from coordinate 701,475 downwards.
GCTGGCCTTCGCCCATCTTCTGGATGTGGCGCCCGCGATTGATCTGGACCATGTGGAGGTGATCCCCGCCACCGCGCCCATCGCGCGCCTGACCCCCTATTTCGGGGCTGATACCGCGCAGGTCATCCGTGCGGCGGCAACCGGGCGAAACACCCTTCTGTTGATCCTGCCGGCCGCCTATCCGGGCCTGGACTGCCCCTTCGGGGCTACGGACCTGCTTTCGCTCATAGGCACGTTCCGGGGCACCATCACGCGCATGATCCCCGCAGGCGGAGAGACCTGAGATGCAGCCCGGACCCGGAAACCTGATCACCGATATCAAGGGCCTGCGCGTCGGCAACGCCGCCGATGCGGAGATCAAGACCGGCTGCACCGTGCTGGTGGCCGACAGGCCCTTTACCGCCGCCGTGCATGTCATGGGCGGCGCACCCGGCACCCGCGAAACAGACCTTCTGGCCCCTGACAAGACCGTGCAGCAGGTCGATGCGCTGGTTCTGTCCGGCGGCTCCGCCTTCGGGCTGGATGCGGCCTCGGGCGTGGCGGATGCGCTTCGGAAGGAGGGGCGCGGTTTCGCCGTCGGCGATGTCACTGTGCCCATCGTGCCCGCCGCGATCCTGTTCGATCTGATCAACGGCGGAAAGAAGGACTGGGCGCAAAACCCCTACAAGGCGCTTGGGGCCGCCGCGCTGGCCCACGCGGTGGAGGATTTCGCCCTCGGCACGGCCGGGGCCGGCACCGGCGCGTTGATCGCGGATCTCAAGGGCGGGCTCGGCTCGGCCTCCCTGCAGGTCGGGCGCTACACGGTGGGGGCGCTGGTCGCCGTCAATGCGCTCGGCCGGGTCACGGTGGGCGACGGCCCGCATTTCTGGGCCGCGCCGTTCGAGTTCGGGAGCGAGTTCGGCGGATTGGGCCCGGCGCCCGGTTTCGATCCCGCCGCGCCCGCGCCTGTCAAGGGCGGCGGCCAGGCCACGACCATCGCGATTGTCGCAACCGACGCGGGGCTGACCCAGTCCCAGGCCAGTCGCCTCGCCACTGCCGCCCATGACGGAATGGCGCGTGCGATCTATCCCAGCCATACGCCCATGGATGGCGATCTGGTCTTCGCGGCGGCCACCGGCACGACCCCGCTTGACGCCCCGGAAGCGGATCTGCTCCGCCTTGGCAATGCCGCCGCGGTCTGTCTTGCGCGCGCCATCGCGCGCGGCGTCTATCATGCGACCTCCGCCACTGGCGACTTGCAACCCACATGGGCCGCGCGGTTTTCTTCGATCTGACAGCGGTTCCCTGTTCTAGGAGGACCTCCCACCGGAGACCTCCCGCCCACCATCCAGCCCAAAACGAAAACCCCCGGCGGTCTGCCGGGGGTTTTTGCAGGGTCGGGTACCGGGCCGGTTCAGTGAAGCCGGGCTTCGACCTCGGTGATGGCGTTGTCGATCAGCTTGTTGGCCTCTGCCGCCGTGGTCTGCGCCGCGATCACCTGCGCCGCCGCGGCCACGGCCACGTCTACCGCGCGATTGCGCACGTCACGGACCGCCGATTGCTCGGCGCTGGCGATCTGGTCCTCCGCCGCCTGCAACCGCCGCGCGATCGAGGCCTTGAGATCTGCCTTGGCCTGCTCCGCCGCCGCCGCGGCATCCTCCCGGGCGGAGGCCACGATCCGTTCGGATTGCGCCGCGACCTCACGCTGCTTGCGCTCGTAGCTGGCGAGGATCGTCTGCGCCTCCTCGCGCAGCGCGCGTGCCTCGTCCAGATCGGCCCTGATCTGGCGTGCGCGGTTGTCCAGCATCCCGCCCAGCATGGAGGGGACGTTGAAATAGAACAGGATAGCCAGGAACAGCAGGAAGCCGATCAGCACCACGAAATCGGTGTTGAACAGCGACGTGAAGTCGTAGCTGCTGTAGCCGTCCTCGCCCGCGGCAAAGGCGGGTGTCGTCAGGACGGAGACCGCGATCACATAGCGCATCATTGGCTTCCTCCCTGCATCCGTTCTGCAACGGCATCCTTCACCGCGGCCGCATCCGCCTTGCCCTCGGACAGCGCCGCCACAAGTGCGGTCGCGGTGTCCCGCGCCACCTCTTCGACGCTTTGCATCGCACCGGCCCGGATCTCGCCGATGCGCGCTTCGCTTTCGGCGACCTTGGCGGCAATCTCGGCATCCGCGTGCGCCGTGGCCTCGGCCAGTTCGGCCTGAATCTCGGCGCGGGTTTCGGCAATGATTTCCTGCGCCTCGGCGCGGGCATCGGCAAGCGCCTTGTTATAGGCCTCCTCCGCATCGCTAGCCTGACGTTTCAGGTCTTCGGCGGCGGCAATGTCATTCGTGATCGTGCCCTGGCGTTCGGCCAGAACCGCCCCGATGCGCGGCAGCGCGATGCGCGACAGGATCAGGTAGATCACGATCAACGTCACCACGAGCCAGAAAATCTGGTTCGGGAACGTGGAAAATTCGAGCTGCGGCATGCCCGCCGCACCGGCGGCTTCTTCTGCAGCTACAAGGGCTTCATCGGCCATCTTGTCCTCCTGGAACCGGGATTACACCGGGCCACCCGCGCAGGGCGGATGACCCGGACGTAAGGATGGTTCGGGTGGCTCAGACGGCGAACATCAGCAGCAGAGCGACGAGGAACGCGAAGATCCCGAGCGCTTCTGCAAATGCGATACCGATGAAGAGCGTCGCGGTCTGACCGGCGGCCGCGGACGGATTGCGCAGCGCGCCCGCCAGGAAGTTGCCGGCCACATGGCCCACACCGATGGCGGCGGCACCGGAGCCGATGGCTGCCAGACCTGCACCGATGAATTGGCCCATATTTGCGATATCGCCTTCCATGATCGTCTCTCCTTACGTTGGAATTGGCTAAGATTTCGAACCCTGACCGCCGCTCTAGTGATGCGGATGAAGCGCGTCTTTCAGATAGACGCAGGTCAGGATGGTGAAGACATAGGCCTGGATGGCGCTCACCAGCACCTCGAGACCGTAAATTGCGATGACGCCGATGATCGGCGCGACGGCACCCACGCCCAGTGCGCCGGCGAAGCCCGCGAACACCTTCAGAACGGCATGGCCCGCCATGACATTGCCGGCCAGACGAATGGAATGGCTGACCGGGCGGACGAAGTAGGAAATCAGCTCGATGACCGCGAGGATGGGCCGCAGCACGAGGGGCGCGGACGACACCCAGAAGAGGCTCAGAAAGCCCGCTCCGTTCTTGATGAAGCCAAGGATCGTGACGGTCAGGAACACTGCCCCGGCCATCACCGCGGTCACCGCGATATGGCTGGTGGAGGTGAAGCTGCCGGGGATCAGCCCAAGGAAATTCGCGAACAGGATGAACAGGAACAGAGTGAAGATATACGGGAAATAGGGCAGCGCATCCTTGCCGGCCACGTCTTCCACCATCTTCCGGACAAAACCGTAAGCCAGTTCGGCCACCGACTGAACCCGGCTGGGAATGACCGCGCGCCCGCGGGTGCCCAGCACCATCAGTGCTGTTATCGCCAGAACTGCAAGGCCCATCCAGACCGTGGAGTTCGTCACCGTGTACCAGTGGATCGGGCCATCACCGAAGAACGGCTCGATGATGAACTGGTCCATCGGGTGGATCGACAGACCGCTTTCGTAATCGTCCATCAGGCCAAGGATGAACAGCACGACCGCAACGCTGATGAGACCGAAGGCAATGACGCGACCGGAGCCGGATTGCGCGGTTTGGGTGTCGCCAGAGGTGTTGCTGTCCGTTGCCACGTCTTATTCCCCTTCGTCTTTCGCTTCTGCCTGGCGCTGCATTTCCTGCGCCGAGCGGATCATCGTCTTCACCCCAGCGATGAAGCCGAGAAGCGTGAATATCACCATCAGCCAGGGCCGGGTGCCCAGAAGGGTATCCAGCCCATATCCGATACCGAACCCGATCCCGAGACCGGCCACCAGTTCGATCACCATTCGCCAGGCATGCTGCGCCTGAGAATAATGCTCCTCCGTATGGGGTTTATCGTCCTGCGCGCTCTTGGCTCTGGCCAGCCGCTCCTCCAATGCCTTGAGGCGGTCGGGATCGGGTTGATCAGGCATCGCGGGACACCCCTTCGAGGTTCGGGCGGAAGCTAGCAGAGCGGCGCGCAGAGTCAACGCGCGAAACGAGTCGGAAAAAACCAGACAATGCTTTGAGAATAAAAGAGAAAAATCAGGTGCGACACTGTCGCCGTCGCGCGCCCGGGATTGGGGCATATTCAACCAGATGGTTGACGATCGCGATGCGCTACGCTTTTAACCATCCCCATGCCCGACCGTCTGGACACCACATTTGCCGCCCTTGCCGACCCGACCCGGCGGCAGATCCTGTCCATGCTGCTGGAAGACGACATGGCGGTCACGGATGTGGCCGAGCCCTTCGAGATGTCTCTGGCCGCAATTTCCAAGCATCTCGGCATACTCACCCGCGCCGGGCTCATCACGCAGGAGAAACGCGGGCGGGTGAAATGGTGCAAACTGGATCCCGATGCGATGAAGGATGCCTCCGTCTGGATGCAGGGTTTCGGGCAGTTCGATCCGGTCAACCTTGAGGCGTTCGAAGCCTATCTGGCCGAAACCGGTCTCGATCGTGACGGGTAGCCTTTCGGATCACAGGATGCCCGCAAGCCGTAGGATGACGACCACGACCACGACGAGGCCGATGATGTAAAAGATATTTCTCATGAGGACCTCAGATGAAATTGATGATGGCGACGACGACCACGACGAGGCCGATAAGGGTCAATATACCACGCATGAGAAATCTCCGAGTTTTTTGTTCTGTATCGGGGTAACGCTCCCAAAGGAGTTTCGGTTCCATATCCGCCCCGATCAGGCCACGCGGGGTCTGCAGGCCTTCCCGAAACGGGGCCTGTCGCGGGGAGTTTGATTCCCCTTCGCCGACGCCCGCCGCGGCCCCGCGCGATTGAACCCCGATGACAGGGCCGCCGACATATGCATGATTGTCCGCATATCACGAAGGAGCCTGTCCCATGCGCCATGCCCTGCCCCTTGCCCTCGCGGTCGTGCTTGCCGCGCCCGCCGGGGCGCAGACCTGCGACAGCCCGGTCGGCCCGATCGAAAGCTGCGTCGTCGGCGCCTGGATCGGGTCCAGCACAATCCCCGAAGCGATGGAGCGTGCGATGCGCGCCATGCCGGAGAACGTGCGCGCCAATTTCAACGATTTCGGGCGGCCCGTGGCGATGATCATCTACGAGGACGGGTTCTTCGAGACCTTCCCGATGGGCGCGAATGGCAATGCCGTGTTCGAAGACGATGACGGCAATGTCACGCGGGTGGAGATGAACGCGCAGACGATCACCTCGGCCGGTTACCTCACCGCGATGGGCGGCATGCTGGATATCTGTCACCTGCCGGGCGGCGCCGGCGGACTTACGGGCGAGATGACGGTCACCACATCCGATGGCAGTGCGACCATGCCACTTGCGCCTCCGCCCGGCCCGCAAAGCTTCAACCCCGTGATCACCTACACATGTTCGGGCAACTCCATGCAGCAGATGGTAGCCCTGCCCGCGCCTCTGGGCACGATCACCTACGATCTGGCCCGCGTGCCGCTTTCCGCCTTTCCCGAGGAGATGCGCGACCGGGTGGAAGATCTGCCGACGGATTGAGCGCTCAGCCCGCCTGTTTCAGGCAGGACCGGATGAACTTCGCGGCCGAGCGGTAATGGCTGGGGCCCGACGCCTCCGCATAGCGCCCGATGGTCCATCCTGCGGCCCCCGGCATGGTCTGCCCGTAAAGCGACGCATCGGTCCCGGCCAGCATGAAATCCAGAAGCCGCTCATGCGCGCGGGCCAGCCACGCCCTAGCCTCGTCCCAGGGCATATCGGCATAGCGCCGCCGCAACTCCGCGTTGTAGGGCTTGAGCTGGTTCCATTTCACGCCCTCGTCGGGGATATGCACCGGCCCGCCCGCCGCGGCCTGATCCAGCCATTTGAAGAACAGCCCGCTCCAATGCGCCCGGTGGGTGACGACATCCTTGATCGAGGTATCGTCTTCGAATTTCCGCTCCGCCAGATCGGCGGGAATATCGGCGATCAGGGCCTCCAGCCTGGCGTAGTCCTTCCGGGTGGCGGCGATCAGGTCTTCGCGATTGGTGGCGGCGGGCATGAGACATTCCTTTCAGATGCAGCCATTTTTGCACCGCGCGAAGGCACGTGCTTGACCCAGGTCAACCCGCGCCTTCATCCTTCAGCAGCATCGCCAGCGCCAGAACGGTCAGCCCCACACCGGCAAGGATCAACACGCCGGGCACGGGCTGTCCCAGCGCCATTTCCCACAGGATCACCCAGGATGGCGTCAGATAGGTATAGGCCATCACTTTCGACGCGGGCAGCCTCAGGGTTGCGAACTGCACCAGAAACACCGTGGTCGAGCTGGCGATGACGGCGACATAGACCAGCGTGATCCAGACCAACGGGCGCAGACCGGCCCAATCGGTTTCCGCGAGATCCCGCCAGCCCCAGACCAGCAGAACCAGCGCACAGGCCAGAAGCGTGCCGAAAGTGAAGCTCAAGACCGGCTCCCCCCGGTTCAGAAGCCGCACGGCGGGGGTATAGGCCGCGTGGCAGATGCAGCCCCAGAAGAAGATCCACTCTCCGCGCCCGATCTCGAAGGCCAGAAGCGCCGACAGATCGGCGCGGAAAATTACCCAGAGCGCACCGGCCGCCCCGACAGCAAGCGCCACCCCCATGCGCGGCGTGGTCGCCTGCCGCAGCATCAGCCAGCCAAAACCCGCCGCCATGACCGGCGTCAGCGTGAAAACCGCCGCGGCGGAAACAGGCGGGGCCGTCTTCAGCCCTTCGAACATGGTGACGAAATAGACCGCGAAAAGCCCGCCGAGGATGAGATACCGCCACGGCGCGACCGCAACCGCGCGAAACCCGCCGCCCCGTGCCGCGATCACGCCGGCGATCACCGCCGCGGCGATGGCGAAGCGCACGGCGTTCAGCGCGGCGGGCGAGATCTCGTTGGCGATCTGCCCGCCAAGCGAAAACGATCCGGCAATCAACGCCGAGAAGGCCAGCATCGCAAGATGCCCCTGCCGGGCAGGTGACAGGGCCTCAGCCATGCCGTTTCAATCCACCGGCCAGGTTTTCACCTCTTCCTTCAGGAACCGCAGAAAGGTTTGCACCTTGGCTGTCCGGTGCAGGTCCATATGGGTGACCAGCCACAGCTTGGCGGACCATTCCTCAAGGCTCGGCAGCATATCGACCAGATCCTCAGTCCCGTCGCGGTCCCATGCGGGGAGAAACCCGATGCCGATCCCGGCCATGATCGCATCCTTGACCGCGCGCATCTCGGTCGTGCGGAAGTAGATGCTGGTTTCCGGCACCATCTGGGTCAGCCAGCGCAGAAAGGGTGCGCGCGGCGTCTCCACCGAGGAGCCGATGAAACGGTGCCGATCCAGATTTGTATCGTCGAGCGCCCCGTATCTCGCCACGTAGTCCTTGTGCGCGACAAGGCGGATGGTCTGGGTGAAGAACGGCTGCACGATATTATCGGGCTGTTCGGGCAGGGCACCGGCCCGGATCGCCACATGCGCCTCGCCGTATTCCAGGCGAAACAGGCGGTTGTCGGTCACCAGCCGGACGCGCAGTTCCGAATGCTGATCCTGAAATCTGGCAATTGCCGGGATGAAGAGCGGGGACAGGGATTCCAGCGACGTCACGATCAACTCGCCCGTCACCTCGTTGCCGCGCCCCTTGATCCGGCCCGCAAGCTGGGTGAACTGGTCATCCGCCCCACTGGCCACGCTCAGCAAATCCTGCCCCGCTTCGGTCGCGGTATAGCCGCGGGCATGGCGCTGGAACAGCTTGGCGCCCAGCCGCCCCTCCAGCGCATCGATATGGCGGATCACGGTGGCATGATGCACACCCAGAACCTCCGCCGCGCCGCTGACCGTGCCCATCCGTGCGACCTGATAGGCTGTGCGGATCTCATCCCAGTGATCAAATGACATATCTGTGCGCTCCCACACATAGTTACGCATATTTGGGCATATTGTGTTCATTCTCGCAAGGGGCATTTTCAGAAACACCGACCGCAACAGGTGTTCAAAAGGATCCATCCCATGACCAACTCCGTTCTCCGCATCGATGCCTCCGCGCGCCGCACGGGCTCCGTCTCCCGCGATCTGTCCGACCGGATCATCGCCCGCCTCGGGGGGGACGCATCCGTTGTCCACCGCGATCTTGCCGATGGCCTGCCCCTGATCGACGAAGCCTGGATCGGCGCGAATTTCACCCCCGCCCCGGACCGGACGGAGGCACAGCGCGCGACGCTTGAGCTGTCGGATACGCTGATCGCCGAGATCGAGGCCGCGGGCACTATTGTCATCGGCACGCCGATCTACAATTTCGGTGTGCCCGCCGCGCTCAAGGCCTGGGTCGACCTTGTCGCCCGCGCCGGCGTTACCTTCACCTACACCGAAAGCGGCCCTGTCGGCCTGCTCTCGGGCAAGCGCGCCATCGTCGCCATCGCGTCGGGCGGCACGCGCGTCGGCTCCGAGATCGACTTCGCAGCCGGATACCTCCGCCATGTTCTGGGCTTCATCGGCATTCATGAGGTCGATTTCGTCACAGCCGACCAATTGATGATCGATGCGGAAGGCACATTGAAATCCGCCCATGACCAGGTGGCCGGTCTGGCCATCGCGGCCTGAGCGGCGGCGGCCGGCTCTGGCCCGGCGGGTGCGGGCCGGGCCGGATTGCGCAATCGCGTCTTTTGCCAAACAAAATTGCCGTGCTAGGCTGCCGCTCATGTCAAGACGGATCCTCTGCGCGATCATGATTCTGGTGATGCCGATCCAGGCCCAGGCGCAGACCTGCAGGCTGGACTTCATCATCTCGATAACGCAGGGCGTCGGCGACATCCGCCCCGGCTCCGAGCTTTCCGGCCGGGCGGACTTCACCACCGAAGGCAGTTTCCGGCAGGAGGGAGGTGCCACCGCGCATTTCGCCACCGGCACCATGGTGCTTGAGGGCGACATCACCGGCCCGGTCTGGACCCTGATCACCACCAGCCGGGATTTCATGTTCGATCTGGTCGGCGTCTACGCCCATCACGTCACCGGGTTTTCCTTTGCCGGCGCAACCTTCGAGGGGCCGATGGCGCTTACACTTTATGGCGCACCGGGCACCCGGCCCGAGCCGATCCCGCCCGTGACACAGGCGGAATGGGACAGCCTGACGCTTCGGCGCAGCTTTCAGCTGCACTCCGACAGCGGCGATATGCTGGCCGGGGATGTGACGACACTCACCGCGACCTGTTCGGGCGCTTGACTCCGCCCGTCTCTCCGGCCTAAACGGGCCCTCAAATACCGGAAGCATCAGCATCCGGTCCTGTGACACATGCAGGATCGCCCCCCGTCAGCGAGGTTTCGCCCACGGGGGCAAAACCCGTTTGGTTTTGTCCCCCCAATGGAAATGACGCCGGGCCTTGGTGCATTCGGCCATGTCCCTTACCTGACAGGGGCAAAGCAGAGTTAGCAAAGGGGGCCGTGGCCCATGTTTGAAAATCTGTCCGAACGCCTCTCCGGCGTCTTTGACCGCCTGACCAAGCAGGGCGCGCTCAGTGAGGATGACGTGCGGACCGCGATGCGCGAGGTCCGCGTGGCGCTGCTGGAGGCGGATGTGTCCCTGCCCGTCGCGCGCGAGTTCATCAAGGCGGTGGAGAAAAAGGCGACCGGCGCCGCGGTGACCAAGTCAGTCACGCCGGGCCAGCAGGTCGTCAAGATCGTTCATGACGAGCTGATCGGTACGCTGCGGGGCGAAGGCGACCCCGGCGCGCTCAAGATCGACAATCCGCCCGCGCCGATCCTGATGGTCGGCCTGCAGGGCTCGGGCAAGACCACCACTACCGCCAAGCTCGCCAAACGCCTGAAAGACCGCGAGGGCAAGCGCGTACTGATGGCATCGCTCGACACCAACCGGCCCGCCGCGATGGAACAGCTTGCCATTCTGGGCGCCCAGATCGGCGTCGACACGCTTCCGATCGTCAAGGGCGAGGATCCGGTCGCGATCGCCAAACGCGCCAAGACACAGGCCAGCCTTGGCGGCTACGACGTCTACATGCTCGACACCGCCGGGCGGCTTCATATCGACGCCGAACTGATCGCCCAGGCCGCCGCCGTCCGCGACGTGGCCAAGCCCCGCGAAACGCTGCTGGTCGTCGATGGCCTGACCGGTCAGGACGCGGTGAACGTGGCGCAGGAGTTCGACGACAAGATAGGGGTGACCGGCGTTGTCCTGACCCGGATGGATGGCGACGGGCGCGGCGGTGCGGCGCTCAGCATGCGCGCGATCACCGGCAAGCCGATCCGCTTCGTGGGTCTGGGCGAAAAGATGGACGCCATCGAGACCTTCGAGCCGGAGCGGATCGCGGGCCGCATTCTGGGCATGGGCGACATCGTCGCGCTGGTGGAAAAGGCGCAGGAAACGCTTGAGGCCGAACAGGCCGAACGTATGATGAAGCGTTTCCAGAAGGGTCAGTTCAACATGAACGACCTGAAATCCCAGATGGAGCAGATGCTCAAGATGGGCGGCATGGAAGGCATGATGTCGATGATGCCCGGCATGGCCAAGATGTCGAAGCAACTGGACGAGGCGGGCTTCGACGACACGGTGATCCGCCGCCAGATCGCGCTGATCAACTCCATGACCAAGCGCGAACGCGCCAATCCGGGCCTGCTGCAGGCCTCGCGCAAGAAGCGCATCGCGGCAGGCTCGGGCCAGGAGGTGAGCGACCTGAACAAACTTCTGAAGATGCATCGGCAAATGTCGGATGCGATGAAGAAGCTTGGCAAGATGGGCAAGAAGGGCCTGATGAAGGGCGGTCTGGGTGCGCTGATGGGCCGTGGCGCGCCCCAGGCCCTGAAGGACATGGATCCCGGCAGCATGGACCCCAAGGCGCTGGAAGCCGCAGCCCGACAGATGGGCCAACCCGGCGGCCTGCCCGGGCTTGGCGGAGCGCCGCTGCCACCGGGGCTCGGCGGGTTCGGGAAGAAGAAGTGAGCGGCGTGACCGTCCATATCCCGACGCTTGAGACCGCGCGGCTGACGCTGCGCGCACTGCGGCTTGGTGATTTCGAGGCCTATGCCGCCACGTTCGCGTCGCCGCGCAGCAGGTTCATGGGAACCCTCACGCGGCGCGAGGCGTGGAACAGTTTTGCAAGCGAGGCGGTCGACTGGCTTTTTCGCGGCCATGGGATCTGGGCGATCGACCTCAAGGGCGGCCCGCATATCGTCCTTACCGGCATCGGACAGCCGGACCATTTCCCCGAGCCCGAGATCGGGTGGATTCTCCATGATGGGCATGAGGGGCATGGCTACGCCACCGAGGCGGCGGAGACGGCGCGGGACTGGGCGCGGAACCGCGTCACCTCCCTTGTCAGTTACATCGATCTGGCAAATCACCGCTCCATCTCGGTGGCCCGTCGCCTCGGCGCCACGGCTGATCCGCGCGCCGCTCTGCCGCGCGGAGAAACGGCGGACGAAACAGTCGTCTACCGGCATTGGGGGAAAACCGCCACTCGGCGGAAGGTAGCAATCGCATGACCCCAGTTCTTGCCCACACCCCGGTGCTGGAAACCGAAAGGTTGATCTTGCGCGCCCCGCAGGCGTCGGACTTTCCTGTGCTTGCGCCATTCGTGATGTCGGACCGGGCGAAATATATCGGCGGCGGTGCGGATAAGGACATTGGCCATGCCTGGCGCATCCTCGCAATCCTCTCGGGCCACTGGCATCTACGCGGGTTTGGCATATTCGTGCTCGAAGACAAGTCCAGCGGCCTGCCGATCGGCTCTGCCGGTCCATGGTACCCGGAAGGCTGGCCCGAAAAGGAACTGAGCTGGACAGTCTGGACCCCGGAAGCGGAAGGCAAGGGCTACGCTTACGAGGCGATGCTTGAGTTGCGGCGGCACGCTTGGAACGACCTCGGCTGGTCCACCGCTGTCAGCTATATCGACCCAGAAAACACGCGCTCCATCGCGCTGGCCAAACGACTTGGCTGTGTTCTCGACCCCGCAGCAGCTGGACCAAAGCCGGACGAGCCGGTTCATGTCTATCGCCATCCCACACCGGAGGCGCGGACATGATCATACCCACTGTGACCACAGAGCACCTTATCCTGCGCGCACCGCAACTGTCGGATTTCGAAGCCTATGCCGATTTCCGTGGCTCGGATCGGGCGGCCTTCGTTGGCGGACCGAACTCGCCTGCGCAGGCCTGGCAACAGCTCTGCGCCCTGGCCGGCCAATGGCAGTTCAGGGGTTATGGCCGCTGGATGATCGCCGACAAAGAGACCGACCAGCCACTCGGCGTGACCGGGCTCCACCATCCTTTCGACTGGCCCGAACCGGAGATCGCATGGTCGCTTTTCGCAGCGGGTGAAGGGCGCGGCATCGCCTATGAAGCGGCACTGGCCGTGCGCGCATATGCATATGAAACGCTTGGCTGGTCGACGGTGATCAGTTGCGTGGATAGCAAGAATACCCGATCACTGGCGCTGGCGAAGCGCCTGGGCTGCAAACCGGATGGCCAGTTCACCCAAGAGGTTTTGGGGGAAATGGACGTCTGGCGCCACCCGTCGCGCGAGGCCTTGGCATGACACAGACCCTTGTCACAAAGCGGCTGACGCTTCGTCGGCCTGCGGCTCAAGATGCAAACGCCACGACGGCATTCTATATGTCCGAACGTTCGAATATGGCAGGCGGTCATGTTCCACGCCCGGCTGCATGGCGGCATTTTGCATCGATGCTCGGCCATTGGGAGGTTCGGGGGTACGGATTGTGGGCCGTCACACTACGCGGTGAGGATGCAATCATCGGCCTTGTCGGACCCTATTTTCCTGACGGCTGGCCAGAAACCGAGATCGGGTGGCTGATGTTTGATGGGGCGGAAGGCGAAGGCTATGCATTCGAGGCGGCTGAAGCGGCCCGCATCCACTGCTATGACACACTCGGCTGGCCCACCGCAGTCAGCTATATCGACCCAGGAAACACACGCTCCATCGTGCTGGCCAAACGGCTTGGCTGTACGCTGGACGAGGCGGCCGCCAAGCCCAAACCCGGCACCTTGGTCTATCGCCACCCTGCCCCCTCGGAGATCGCCGTATGACTGACGCGACCACCCGCGCCGCCGCGCTTCTCAAAGAGCACCGCGAGAGCATCGACCGGCTTGATGCGATCCTCGTCTACACGCTTGGCGAGCGGTTCAAGCGCACGCAGGCGGTGGGCCGTCTCAAAGCCGATCACGACCTTCCCCCGTCCGATCCCGCGCGCGAAGCCGCGCAGATCGAACGGCTTGAAGACCTGGCGCGCCGGGCCGATCTGGACCCGGAATTCGCCAAGAAGTTTCTGAACTTCATCATCGCTGAAGTCATTCAGCATCACAAGAAACACCAAGAATAACAGGCATCTGCCTGTCCACGCCATCAAAGGAGATCACCCCATGGCTATGAAGATCCGGCTCGCCCGCGGCGGCTCGAAAAAACGTCCCTTCTATCGCATCGTGGCCGCTGACAGCCGCATGCCCCGCGATGGGCGCTATATCGAGAAACTGGGCACCTATAACCCGCTGTTGCCGAAGGACAGCGAAGAACGTGTGAAGATGGATATGGAGCGCGTGCAGCACTGGCTGAACGAGGGTGCGCAGCCCACCGACCGCGTTTCCCGCTTTCTGGAAGCCGCCGGCGTGATCGAGAAGAAAGAGCGCGCGAACATGAAGAAGGCCGAACCCGGCAAGAAGGCCATCGAACGCGCCGAGGAGAAGGCCGCGAAAGCCGCCGCCGCCGCGGAAGCGCCGGCGGAAGAGGAGGCCCCCGCTGAAGAGGCGGTCGTGGAAGAGACCGCGGCCGAGGACACGCCTGCCGAGGAAGAAAAGGCCGAGTAATCAGGTTGCGCGCGGCCCGGCTCTTGCCGGCCGGGCCGCCGCCCCTAATCACCGGGACACCTGTATATGTTTCGCCTGATCCGTCTCGTCGCTCTGCTCCTGCTGGCCTTTCTGGCCGGTGTCCTGTTCGAGCGGAGCCACCAGCAGGGTCTGTGCGAACGCTCCGGCGGCGCATGGATGCGGGCCGGTTTCTGCGCGGAAGGTTAAGCGATGAAAGATCGGATCTGCGTCGGCGCCATCACGGGATCCTTCGGGGTCAAGGGCGAGGCGCGGGTCAAGTCCTTCTGCGCCGATCCCGCCGCGATCGGAGATTACGGCCCGCTTTCCACCGAGGATGGCAGCCGCAGCTTTACTCTCAAGATAACCCGCCCGGTCAAAACCGGCTTCGCGGTGCGGCTTTCCGGTGTGACGAACAAGGAACAGGCGGATGGGTTGCGCGGCACACGGCTTTATGCGCCACGGGAGGCACTGCCCGGCCTGCCGGACGACGAATTCTACCATGCCGACCTGATCGGGCTGACCGTTCTCGACACCGGGGGCACGGATCATGGCAAGGTCCATGCGGTTCACAATCACGGGGCGGGCGACCTTCTGGAACTGCGCCCCGAGGGCCAGAAAGGCGGCGTTCTCGTCCCCTTCACCCGGGACATCGTGCCAACGGTCGACCTGACATCCGGGCGGATCATCATCGACCCGCCGGACGGGCTTTTCGACGATCCGGAGAGCAGCGCATGACCCCGACATTCGACAAGGTTCTGGTGGTCGGCGGAACCGGCATGCTGGCGGATGCAAGCCGTTGGATCGCTGTCCATTGCAACCGCCTGACCCTGCTTGCCCGCAGGCCCGAGGCGCTTGCCAAGGAGCTTGGCGCGACGGCGGTGCCTATCGACTGGTCGGCGCCGGATGCGACAGGACGGCTTGCGGATCTGCCCAAAGATTTCGACCTTGCGGTAAGCTGGCTTCATGACGCAGCGGCATTTCTGGCCCGACCCATCGAGAATTGCCTCAAACCGGGCGGGCGGTCGATCCGCGTTCATGGCTCCCAGTCGGCCGATCCCCGGACCCGCGCGGCACGCGACCCGGACCCCCGCCCGGATGTCACCCGGCAGGTGGTGATCCTCGGCTGGCATCCCGAACCGGGAGATGGCCAGCGCTGGCTCAGCAATGCGGAGATCAGCGCCGGTGTCGTCGCGGCCATCCGCGAGCCCGTTTTCGAGGCCCTGACCATCGGAGGCGCAAGTGGCTGATGCGCCCAGATCCCATGGCCGGCTCTCGATTTCGGCCAGCGCAACGCCCCGAGATCTGCTGACGCCCACGCCGCGCCTGAAGGGCGCATGGACCGCCAGGGTGATCACCCTTTTCCCCGAGACGTTTCCCGGCGTCCTCGGGGCATCGCTGACGGGCAAGGCCTTGCAGGACGGGCTCTGGGCGCTGGAGACGCTGGATCTGCGCACTTTCGGCACGGGCAAGCACCGCAATGTGGACGACACGCCAGCAGGTGGCGGCGCGGGTCTGGTGATGCGCCCGGACGTGCTTGGCCGCGCGCTCGGCATGGCCGCGCGCGGCGCGCCGGACGATCCGGAGCGCTGGCCGCGTGTGTATCTTTCTCCGCGCGGCAAACCCTTCACCCAGAAGGAGGCGCAGCGGTTCTCGAAGACCGAGGGCATCACGCTGCTTTGCGGGCGGTTCGAAGGCGTGGACCAGCGGGTGATCGAGCATTTCCGGTTGGAGGAGATCTCCATCGGCGACTTTGTCCTCACCGGCGGAGAGATCGCGGCACAAGCCTTGATTGATGCCACGGTCCGGCTTATACCCCGCGTGCTTGGGAATCAGGCATCGACGGAGGAGGAGTCCTTCTCCGAAGGTCTGCTGGAACACCCGCATTATACGAAACCGGCCGTCTGGGAAGGCCGCGAGATACCTGAGATTCTCCTTTCAGGCCATCACGCGAAAATCGCCCGCTGGCGGAAGGCCATGGCCGAAAGGCTGACTAAGGAACGTCGCCCTGACCTCTGGCGGGCTTATCTTGCGGCGCAGGATAGGGACCCGGACGGAGACCAAGAGCTCTGAGGGGACATCACATTCGCGGGCAAACCGTGATCATATATGGAGAGTTGCGATGAATCTGATCGCACAGATCGAGGCGGAGCAAGTTGCCGCCCTCGGGGCGGATATCCCCGATTTCAAGGCCGGCGACACCGTTCGCGTCGGCTACAAGGTGACCGAGGGCACCCGCTCTCGCGTTCAGAATTACGAAGGCGTCTGCATTGCCCGCAAGAACGGCGACGGCATCTCCGGCTCCTTCACTGTCCGCAAGATCAGCTTCGGCGAAGGCGTGGAGCGGGTCTTTCCGCTGCATTCGACCAATATCGAGTCGATCACCGTGGTGCGCCGCGGACGGGTCCGTCGTGCGAAGCTCTACTATCTGCGCTCGCGCCGGGGCAAATCGGCCCGGATCGCCGAGGATTCCCACTACAAGCCCAAATCTGGCGCTGAAGCGTAAGGAGCGGCGAGATGAAAAAAGACATCCATCCCGACTATCACGTCATCGACGTCAAGATGACGAATGGCGATATCGTGCAAATGAAATCCACCTGGGGCGCGGAAGGCGACACGCTCTCGCTCGACATCGACCCTTCGGTGCATCCGGCCTGGACCGGCGGCAGTTCCCGTCTGATGGATACCGGCGGGCGCGTATCGAAGTTCAAGAAGAAATACGAAGGCCTCGGGTTCTGATCTCCAGATTCTCTTCGAAGTTCAGAAACGCCATCCCGGACCGGGGTGGCGTTTTTACGTCCGCGCGCCCGCAAAAGCCCCATCCTGGCTCATCGATGCCGAGCCGGCGCCCGAAAGTGGCCCGCAAACCATCATATATGCGCCATCCGCGGCTTTCCGCTTAACACCCGTCCAACCCTTCCCTATATTCGCGCCTCACAGGCGCCCCACCAAATGAGGGTGCATTTCACGGGTAACGCGAGGGGCTCACCGTGGCGCATATCATTGTTTTGGGGAACGAAAAGGGCGGTTCGGGCAAGTCCACGACTGCCATGCATATCGCGACCGCACTGGCGCGGATGGGGCATACGGTGGGTGCGCTGGATCTGGACCTGCGCCAGCGCAGTTTTCATCGCTATATCGAGAACCGACAGAACACCATCGCCGCGCGGGATCTGGACGTCGCCTGCCCGCTTCTGATGGAACTTCCGCAGATCAGCCCGGAGCAGCTTGGCGAAGGCGAAAACATCTATGATCGCCGCCTGTCTGCCGCAGTCGCCGATCTTGAGGGACGCTGCGATTTCATCGTGATCGATTGCCCCGGCTCCCACACCCGTTTGAGCCAGGTCGCCCACAGCCTGGCGGACACATTGGTCACGCCGATGAATGACAGTTTCGTCGATTTCGATCTGCTGGCCCGGGTCGATCCGGAGACCTACGAAATTCGCGGTCCCTCCGTCTATTCCGAAATGGTCTGGCATGCCCGCCAGCTTCGCGCCAAGGCCGGGTTGAACCCGATCGACTGGATCGTGGTGCGCAACAGGCTCGGCGCGCAGCAGATGCACAACAAACGCAAGGTTGGCGGCGCGCTCGACCGGCTGGCAAGCCGTATCGGCTTTCGCGTCGGTACGGGATTTTCGGAGCGCGTGATTTTCCGTGAATTGTTCCCCACCGGCATGACCCTTCTGGATCTGCGCGAACTGGGGGTCGAGCGGCTAAACATCTCCAATCTCGCCGCGCGGCAGGAGGTTCGGGATCTGATGGCGTGTTTGAACCTGCCCGGCGTCGAAATCGGCTTCTGAACCTCTCGCAGCACATGAAAACGGCCCCACGCGCGGCGGGGCCGTTTCCGGTTCAGGATATGGGGGTCAGACGCCGATCTGGCCGCCACCCTGTTTGGTCACCACCACGACCGACGGGCGTGGCGGCATGCCTTCGGCGAAATCGGGCCAGCGGGTGGCCGGATCTTCGAAGGTCGAATCCCGCTCGAACCCGACGAAATCGTTTGTTCCGTCCGTGCCCGGATGCTGAACCGCGAGGAAGAGCGTTTCGGAATTGTCTGCGAAATACGGCCCGCAAAGCTCCCCGCCCACGGGGCAGCGGAAGAAGAGCTTCGAGTGACCGCGCAGCTCGCCTTCGGTCTCCAAAGCATAGAGACCGTCGGATTTGCCTGTGCGGCCCCAACCCGACCCCTGGTCGGTCGAGATCCACAGACGGCCGATATCGTCCAGCGCGCAGTTGTCGGGGGAGCCGAACCACCCGCTTTCGGAGGTCTCGGGGTTCCACACCGCGCCGACCTCGGCGATGTTCGGGTCACCGCATTGCACCAGAATGTCCCAGGTGCCGGTGGTGGCCGCGTGATCGCCGCCCGCTTCGTTCATCTGCAGGATATGGCCGAAATTGCTTTCCGGGCGAGGGTTGACGGCATCCACCTGCTCCGGTGTGCGGCGCGAGTTGTTGGTCAGCATGACAAAGACGGCACCATCGCCCCGCGGCTCGATATCTTCCGGCCGGTCCATCGGCGTCGCGCCCAGAAGGTCCGCCGCCAGACGGGTGTCGATCATCACGTCTGCCTGGCTATCGAAGCCGTTTTCCGCAGTCAGCGGGCCTTCGCCATGGACAAGCGGCATCCACTCATAGCTGCCATCGTCATTGTAGCGCGCCACATAGAGCGTGCCTTCGGACAGAAGCTGCATATCCTGCGCCTTGTCGCCGGACACGGTGCCCGCGGACACGAACTTGTAGACATAGTCGAAGCGGTTGTCGTCGCCGGTATAGATCACCACCTGACCCGACGGCGCGATGGTGGACTCGGCGCCTTCGTGACGGAACCGGCCAAGCGCGGTGTGCTTGACGGGGGTGGAGGTCGGGTCCATCGGGTCGACCTCCACGATCCAGCCAAACCGGTTGGACTCGTTGGGCTCGACATCGATGTTGAACCGGTCGTGATACCTGCCCCAGGCATACCAGCGGCCCGGCACGCCATAGCGGCCCATGCTCTCGGCCTCGGCCTGCGCGGAGAGATCCGGGTCGCCGTCGCCATCGACAGTGTCGGTCCAGAAATAGCCGTGGAAGTTCTCCTCGGCCATCAGATAGGTGCCCCACGGGGTGATCCCGCCAGCGCAGTTGTTGATGGTGCCGTTCACGGCCAGGCCGGTCGGGTCCGCGCCCGTCATCATGCGCGCATGCCCGGCGGCGGGCCCGTCAATGGTCATCGGCGTGTCGGCGGTGATGCGGCGGTTGTATTCGCTGTCGAGCACGACGGACCATTTGCCGTCATCGCCTTTCACGATCTCGAAGACCGACCCGCCATGGGCGGCCATTTCGATGTTCACCAGCTCCTCGGTCATACCCTGGAACCCGTCGCGATCCTGCCGGCCGAGACCCGGGAACATCACCTCTTCATTGGTGTATTCATGGTTCACGCACAGGATACCGCGGCCGGGCTCAAGCTCCACAAAGCCCACATAGTCGTTGTTGTAGCCAAAGCGGCGCGCCTGATCTTCCGCCGACTGCCTCTGCGGATCGAATTCGGCCATGTCGGGGAAAATCGGATCGCCCCACCGGATCAGGATATCGGCGTTGTAGCCATCGGCGATGTGATGGTTCACGTCATTGCCCCATGGCAGCTCTTCAAAGACATACCGGCTGTCGGCGGCGGTTGCAGCGGCTGCGCGGCCCGGGGCCACGATGGCCGAGGTACCGAAGAGCGCGGTGGTGGCGGAGACCGCCAATGCGCCGCGCATCACGTCGCGGCGGCCATAGCGGCGGTTGATCACATCGCCGATGGTGTTTCCGAGATTGGGATTTGTCGGGATATCGTCGAAGGCTTCAAAGGCTTCGGCCTTGTTGCCGTAGTCATCACTGCTGATGATGTCGTCACGTTTCATGAAGGGCCTCCCTGTGGCGCTGAACGCAATGCTGCATGGGGAGCGGTCCCGGAGCATCCCGGACCGCGCGCGGTTGTTAGACCGCAGGATTGTAACGGGGTCGTAACAAGGTGTCCGGTTCCGGTCTCCGATGGGAGGAAACGGCAGGGCAGATACATCCCCGACAAGGCGAAGTCTGCCTCAACGCGGCGGGCCGGGGCAAATGAAGCGGGAAGAGACCCTTGGAAATATAGCGGTTTTCCGCCTGCCCGGCGGAGAGGTGCCGCCGGTGGCGGACAGCGGAAAAGCCAGGCATGGAGAGTGGTGAAGAAACATCCTATCGCGGGGAGAGCCGCGCCCTATTGCTGCCGTTCGGCGCGCCCGGAGAAACGCGCGCAACGGGATCGCTCGACCGCAGGCAGACAGGGTGACGGACCGTGGTTCACCATCGCGGGATCGCTCGGGCCTGACGTGCTGTTGCCATAAAAAAAGGCCCCGTCCATACGACGGGGCCTTTCGGATTTTTCGGAGCTCAGATCGCTCAGTTGTCGTCGCCCTTCTTCAGCGCCGCGCCCAGAATGTCTCCAAGCGATGCGCCGCTGTCGGACGAGCCAAACTGCTCGACGGCTTCTTTTTCCTCGGCGATCTCGCGCGCCTTGATCGACAGGCCCAGACGGCGGGTCTTGGCATCCACGTTGGTCACACGGGCATCGACCTTGTCACCGATCTGGAACCGTTCGGGGCGCTGCTCGGCCCGGTCACGGCTGAGGTCGCTGCGGCGGATGAAGGATTTCATGCCTTCGTACTCCACCTCGATCCCGCCATCCTCAATCGCGGTCACGGTCACCGTCACGACGGACCCGCGCTTGACCCCATCGACAACCTCGGCAAACGGGTCGCCCTCCACGGCCTTGATCGAAAGGCTGATGCGCTCCTTGTCGGTATCCACCTCGGAGACCACGGCCTGAACCACGTCCCCCTTGCGGTAGTTGCCGATCACATCCTCGCCACGACCTTCCCATGTCAGATCCGACAGGTGCACCATACCGTCGATGTCGTTGTCGAGACCCACGAACAGACCGAATTCCGTGATGTTCTTAACCTCGCCCTCGACCTGCGTGCCCACGGGGTACTGCTCTTCGAACACTTCCCAGGGGTTCCGCATGGTCTGCTTCAGGCCAAGTGACACGCGGCGTTTCGCGGTGTCGATTTCCAGCACCATCACTTCGACTTCCTGAGAGGTCGACACGATCTTGCCGGGATGCACGTTCTTCTTGGTCCAGGACATCTCGGAGACGTGAACCAGACCTTCGACACCAGGCTCCAGTTCCACGAAGGCACCGTAATCGGTGATGTTGGTCACGCGACCGGTATGGGTGCTGTCGAGCGGATACTTGCTCTCGACCGAATCCCACGGATCGTCCTGCAGCTGCTTCATGCCGAGGCTGATACGATGGGTTTCCTTGTTGACCTTGATGACCTGCACCTTGACGGTTTCGCCGATGGACAGAACCTCTTTGGGATCGTTCACGCGGCGCCACGCCATGTCGGTGACATGAAGAAGGCCGTCCACACCGCCAAGGTCCACGAAGGCCCCGTATTCGGTGATGTTCTTGACCACGCCGTCGACCACGTCGCCCTCGGCCAGCTTGCCGATGACCTCGGCGCGCTGCTCGGCACGGCTCTCTTCAAGGATCGCACGGCGGGAGACGACGATGTTGCCCCGGCGACGGTCCATCTTGAGGATCTGGAACGGCTGCTTGAGGCCCATCAGCGGACCCGCGTCGCGCACCGGGCGGACATCGACCTGAGAGCCGGGCAGGAACGCAACCGCGCCGCCCAGATCCACGGTGAACCCACCCTTGACCCGGCCGAAGATCGCGCCGTCGACGCGGTTTTCATCGGCATAGGCTTTTTCCAGGCGGTCCCACGCGGCCTCGCGGCGGGCCATTTCATGGGACAGCACGGCCTCGCCCCGGGCGTTTTCGACATTGCGAAGGTAAACCTCCACCTCGTCGCCCACGCTGATCTCGGGCGCCTCGCCGGGATTTGCGAATTCCTTCAGATCGACGCGACCTTCCATCTTGTAGCCGACATCGATGATGGCCTGGCCCGCCTCGACGGCGATGACCTTGCCTTTGACAACGCTGCCCTCTTCGGGCGTGTCAATTTCGTAGCTTTCGTTCAGGAGGGCTTCGAATTCCTCCATAGTTGCTTTAGCGCACATGCGTTTTAACGTTCCTTATCAGGGTTTTATCTGGCCGCGCGGTTGTCTCCGCCGGTCTTTGGGGTTGGTCTTTGACACGCATTGCCGGAAAACGATCAGGGCCGGGGGAGACCCGACCCTGCTCGATCCGCGGCGTTGCCCGCCGACTTGACGCGGCTGCTATACCCCGGCGGGCCCTTGCTGGCAAGGGCTTCGGCACAATTGGCGGATGGCGTTTCCCGGCATCTAGAGCGGTTGACCGCGCTGCATCAGATCCTCCAGCAGATCGCGGTAGATCCCGGGGCTGTCGCCGCGTCCGAAGATCCGCGAGCCGCTGGTGTAAAGCGTGCCATAGCTCCGCGCCAGATTGACCGTCTGAGCAATCCCCTCGATCAGCTGCGCGCCGTGCAGCTCGGCCAGAGGGTGCACATAGACGGCCCAGAGACGCCCCTGCCCGATGGCATAGCGCGCATCGAGTGCGGTATCGAAATTGGCCTGCATCACGCGGGTCAGTTCGGCTTCGCTCAGCGCGTCGGCCGAGGCCACGGGCACCATGGCGCGCATCCGGTTGGCGGCCTGATCCATAACCACCAGAACCGGAATATCCTCGATGGTCAGCTCCACTCCCTGACCCGAGGCCGCCGCATCCGGATCCAGCGCCAGCAGAATCGCGGCCACCCTCTCGGGTGTCATCGGTGGGTCGGCCTGCTGCGCGGCAAGCGGCGTCGCGGCCAGGACAGCAGCAAGGAAAAAGGCGTGGATCGGCATCGGACATACTCCTTCCGGAACGAGGTCGCGCCCAGACTAGACCCTCCGGCCCACACGCCCAAACCACGCTTTGGTGACCGGCCAGAGCCGCCTGAGGCTGAGGTAATTTCCGGCGCCCGACCCGATGGCCCGGGCCGCCCGTCATCGACCATAGGTTTTGGAAACCTAGATCACCGCCACCTCGCCCGGCTCCAAGCTGAGCGGAAACAGGCTCGACCGGGTCCAGTCGATTGCCGCCTGCATCCAGTTCAGATCCGCGGCGACCGGAGGCTCGACGCTGGAACTGGTCCTGATCTTTGCCGTCTCCACGCCATCGACGAGGATACTCGTGGGCGCGCAACTCGTCCGTGTAACCCCCCCCTGGAGACGATCAGCCGCGCCTCCGCGCTTATCGCGCCTCTTCGACGGTGGCGATCGCCCGGGCGACCGCCGCCTCGATACTCAGATCCGAGGTATCCAGAACCACTGCATCGGAGGCGGCCACCAACGGAGCTTCCACCCGCTCGCTGTCACGCGCATCGCGTTCGCGCACATCGGCGAGCACCGTCTCGAAATCCGTGTCCAGCCCCCTGCCGACCAGCTCCGCCAGACGCCGCTCCGCCCGCACCTCCGCGCTGGCGGTGACAAACAGCTTCACCCGCGCGTCCGGGCAGATCACCGTGCCGACATCCCGCCCGTCCAGAACTGCGCCGCCTGCACGGGTGGCAAAGGCGCGCTGAAAATCCACAAGCGCCGCACGCACTTCGGGGATCACAGCCACCTTGCTGGCGGCCCGTGCTACATCCGGGCCGCGCAGGTCGTCGCCCTCCAGATCCGCGGCGCGCAAGCGTCCCGCGGCCCCGACCGGGTCCTCACCATGCAGCATCCGCCGTCCCACCGCGCGGTACAGCAATCCGGTATCGAGATGTGCAAAGCCGAAATGCTGTGCGACGGCGCGGCTGATCGTGCCCTTGCCCGCGGCCGCCGGGCCGTCGATCGCAACGGTGAAACTCATGGTATCACCTGTGTCGTCAGTGACGGATCGTCCTGCGGCGCCTGCGGCAGCCCGTCTGTGATCTCGTAATAGGCGCCCTTCTCGGCGCAGAAGATATGTCCCGCCAGCCGGATGCCCGGATCTCCGTCCAGCGTGCCTGCGAAAATCGACAGATGGCTGCCCGGCCCGTCCCAGAACAGGTTTGATCCGCAGATGCCGCAAAACCCCCGCCGCGCCGTGTCAGAGGAGGCGTACCAGGTCACGCGCCCCTCTATCTCCACATGCTCGCGCGGCGCGGAGGTCGCGGCCACATGATGCCCGCTCGACTTGCGGCATTGCCCGCAATGGCAGGCGATCACCGGGCGCAGCGGCGAGGAGACGACGTAGCGGACCGCGCCGCAAAGACAGGATCCGGTACTCATCGGTTGCTCCGTTCGATGCGCGCGCCAAGCCCCGCCATCAGCGTCCCGAAGATCGGAAAGCTGGTCGCGATCGGGCCCGCATCATCGACCCGCACCGCCTTTTTCGCCGCCATCCCGAGAGAGAGAAAGGACATGGCAATCCGGTGATCCAGATGGCTCGCGGTCATCCCGCCGCCAGGCACCCCGCCCGGCCCCATGCCGCTCACGGCCCACCAATCCGGCCCATCCTCCACCGTCACGCCGTTGGCGCGCAGTCCGGTGGCCATCGCCGCGATCCGGTCGCTCTCCTTCACGCGCAGCTCCCGGACACCGCGCATCATCGTCCGCCCCTCGGCGAAGGCCGCCACGACGGACAGGATCGGGTATTCATCGATCATGCTGGCCGCACGCTCCGGCGGCACCTCGATGCCTTTCATATCCGGGGAGTAGCGCGCCCTGAGATCGGCCACCGGCTCCCCGCCCTCCTCGCGCATGTTCTCATAGGTCAGATCGGCCCCCATGTCGCGCAAGGTCTCGTAAAGTCCCGCCCGGGTCGGGTTCAGTCCGATGCCCGGCACCAGGACGTCGGAGCCTTCGCAGATCAGCGCCGCACAGACCGGGAAGGCGGCGCTGGACGGATCGCGCGGCACGTCGATCGCCTGCGGGCGCAGTTCGGGCTGCCCAGTAAGAGTGATCACCCTGCCCGCCTCTGTCATCTCGGTCGCGATGTCCGCACCGAACCCGGCCAGCATGCGCTCGGTATGGTCCCGCGTCGCCTCCGCCTCGATCACCACGGTCTGGCCAGGCGCATTCAACCCGGCCAGAAGCACCGCTGATTTCACCTGCGCCGAGGGCACCGGCACAGTGTAGCGAACCGGAACCGGCTCCGCCGCGCCTGTCAGCGTCATCGGCAGGCGGCCGCCGGAACGCCCCATGACCTGCGTACCGAACAGCGCCAGCGGGTCCGTGACCCGCGCCATCGGCCGCCCATTCAGGCTGGCGTCGCCCGTGAAGGTGGCCGCAATCGGTGAGGTCGCCATCGCCCCCATGATCAGCCGCACACCGGTGCCGGAGTTGCCGCAATCGATCACCTGCTCGGGCTCCGCAAAACCGCCGACGCCTACCCCGAAGACGGACCATTCCCCCGGCCCATGCTGCTCAACCCCGGCACCGAAGGCCCGCATCGCGCGGGCCGTGTCCAGCACGTCCTGACCTTCCAGCAATCCGGTGATCCGCGTCTCGCCGACGGCCATCGCCCCCAGAATGAGCGCACGGTGGGAGATCGACTTGTCGCCCGGCACCTCCGCAACGCCGCGCAACGCCTCCGCTCTGCGGGAGGTCATCGGAACCGGATCGCCATGGCCAGACATCAAGGTCACCTCATCTTCAGTCGCCCGCGGTGATAAACCGCCCCATCGGTGCGGTCCACACCCCTTCTGTGCGTTCAGGAACGCCACCCGGACACGGCGCGGCAGGGCGCGCGCGCCCGGATAACTCTGGCCAATGGTCAGGGCGGCGGCCTCTAGTTTTTCCGGAAACTCAGGTAATGCGGCACCCGGCCCGCGCGCAACGCCTTCTGCTCGTACCGGGTCGCAATCCAATCCTCCCACGGGGTGCGCCAGTCCCGCGGCCCCTCGGCCAGCCAATCAAACCCGGCCTTGGGCACTTCCATCAGGGTCTGACGCACGTAATCGGGAATATCCGTCGCCACCCGGAACTCGGCCCCCCGTTTCAGAACCCGCGCCAGCGGGGCGAGATGCTCCGCCGTCACGAACCGCCGGCGGTGATGGCGGGTCTTGGGCCATGGGTCGGGATAGAGCAGGAATGCCTTCGACACGGCATCGTCTTCAAGCACGTCGAAGAGGTCGCGCACATCGCCGGGATGGACCTTCAGATTTTCCACACCCGCGGCGCGGATCTTCCCCAACAGCATCGCGACGCCGTTGATGTAGGGTTCGCAGCCGATGATGCCCACATCCGGGTTCGCCGCCGCCTGATGCACCATGTGTTCGCCACCGCCAAAACCCACTTCGAGCCAGACCTCCCGCCCGCCGAACAGCGCCTCCAGATCGAGCGGCCGGCGTTCGGGGTTCGTCTCCCAATCCACCGGACCGGGCGATAGCGCCGCCAGATCCTCCTTCAGATACCGCGCCTGGCTGCTTTTCAGATGCTGGCCCTTGCGGCGGCCATAGAAGTTTCGCGCCGGGCGGCGGGCCGCGTCGGTCACCGCCTTCTCCATCACCGCGACGGGCAGGGCCAGTCCGCCCCGGCTGACATGGGTGCTGCGCCCGATCACCCGATAGCCAAGTGCGCGACATGCCGCCTGCCCGGCGGGGCCCGCCTTCAACTCGATCCGTGTCGCACCGCCGTCGAAAAGCCGCGCCTCGACCAGTTCGGTCAGCCGCCGGGCGATGCCACGGTTCTGAAAGGCCGGGTCCACATAAAGGCCCACAATCTCGGCATCGGGCGAACCGGTGCGGTAGCTGCAAAATCCCGCAATGGCCCCGTCAATCTCGGCCAGAGCAAACGCCTCGCCCGCCGCACAGGCCCGCAGATAGCTGTCGGGGGCGATCCCGGCCGCCCAGCTTTCGCGCTGCTCCGGCGCCAGAATATCGTCGGGGACGGCTGCGATCGCCCGGCGATGCAATTCGGCAAGGGCGGGGGCGTCTTCGGCAAGACCTGCGCGCAACACCTCCGTCATCCGAGTGACCCTTATCTCAAACGGCCGCTTTCAGCGCCTCGACCAGATCGGTCCGTTCCCAGCTGAACCCGCCATCGGCATCCGGCGCGCGGCCGAAATGGCCATAGGCCGCCGTCCGCTGATAGATCGGCCTGTTGAGTTGCAAATGTGTCCGGATACCGCGCGGCGTCAAATCCATGATCTGCGCCACGGCAGCCTCGATCTGGCTTTCATGAACCTTGCCGGAGCCGTGGGTGTCGGCATAGATCGACAGCGGTTTGGCCACCCCGATCGCATAGCTGAGCTGTATCGTGCAGCGATGGGCCAAGCCGGCCGCGACCACGTTCTTGGCCAGATAGCGGGCCGCGTAAGCCGCCGAACGGTCCACCTTGGTCGGGTCCTTGCCGGAAAACGCGCCGCCGCCATGGGGGGCCGCACCGCCATAGGTGTCGACGATGATCTTGCGCCCCGTCAGACCGGCATCGCCATCGGGGCCACCGATCACGAATTTGCCCGTGGGGTTCACCCACCATTCGGTGTTCCCGTTCAGCCAGCCGTCGGGCAGTTCTGCGCGGATATAGGGCTCCACGATCGCGCGCACATCTTCGCTGGTGAGGGTTTCATCCAGATGCTGGGTCGACAGCACCACGGAGGTCACCTCCACCGGCATGCCATCTTCATAGCGCACGGTCAGCTGGCTCTTGGCATCGGGGCCAAGCGCGGGCTCGGCGCCGGATTTCCGAGCC
Organism: Rhodophyticola porphyridii; assembly: GCF_003688285.1. Classification (GTDB taxonomy): domain Bacteria; phylum Pseudomonadota; class Alphaproteobacteria; order Rhodobacterales; family Rhodobacteraceae; genus Rhodophyticola; species Rhodophyticola porphyridii. Next base: position 673,927 of record NZ_RCNT01000001.1, on the reverse strand, counting down.
TCGGCCAGACGGCGCAGGATGCAATGGGCATAGTGGATCGGGGCGGGCATCAGCTCGGGCGTCTCAGCCACCGCATGGCCGAACATGATCCCCTGATCGCCGGCGCCTTCGTCCTTGTTGCCGGACGCATCGACGCCTTGGGCGATATGGGCCGATTGCTCGTGCAGCAGGTTCGTCACCTCGACCGTCTCGTGGTGAAACTTCTCCTGCTCATAACCGATATCGCGAATGCACTCGCGCGCGATGTCCTCGATCCGCTCCATGTAATCGTGAAGCTTGTCCTGATCGCTCAATCCCACCTCTCCGCCGATCACCACCCGGTTGGTGGTGGCGAAGGTCTCGCAGGCGACCCGCGCTTCAGGCTCCTCGGTGATCAGCGCGTCCAGAACCGCGTCCGAAATGCGGTCACACACCTTGTCCGGATGGCCCTCCGAGACGGATTCAGAGGTGAAGGAGAAGTTCTGTCGCGACATGGGGAATGCTCCATTGAATATGTCTTTCCCCACGCCAGGAAGCCGTTGTGGGGACTTGATCGGCATGCCTTACGCCCAAGTGCGGCGGGGTTCAATGCCTGTTGACGCGGCGTCTTGCAGCAACGGCGAAAAGCGCGACCAGGATAACCAGAAACACGGGCCAGTCGCCGGTACGGGCATAGAGCGTCGGCGGCAATGCAGGCGGCAAAGCGACATCCAGCGCCCCCGCCACGCCCAGGGGCAGGCTGTCCAGCACCCGGCCGCGGGCATCTATCACCGCAGAGATGCCGGTATTGGCCGCGCGGACCAGCGGCAGCCCCTGCTCCGCCGCGCGCAACCGGGCCAGCGCAAGATGCTGATAGGGGCCGGAAAACTGTCCGAACCAGGCGTCATTGGTGATATGCACCATCCAGTCAGGGCGATCTATCCGGCGGATATAACCCGGAAAAATCGCCTCGTAACAGATCATCGCGAAGGCCTGTCCAAGGCCCCCGAGGTCCAACGCCTCCGGCCCTGGCCCGGGGCGGTAGCCGGTCTGCAGGGCGGCGGCCAGCCCGTCGACGCCGAGGCGCGACAGCAGATCGCCGAAGGGCATGTACTCGCCGAAGGGCACCAGATGGTGTTTGTCGTAGATCGCGGCGATCTCACCGGTTTCATCCAGCAGCGCCAGGGAATTGCGCCCCGTGACTCCCTCCAGTCGCTGCGCGCCGAGGATCACCGGAACCGGGCCCGCCGCCTGCGAGATAACGGCGCGCCAGTCTTCGGACTGGTTGAGAAGTGCGGCCAGCGACGTTTCCGGCCATATGACAACGGCCGGCGGACGGCCATCAAGCTGCGTCGGCTCGGCGGTCAGGTCCACGGCGCGGGCGAAGAAAACCGGGATCATGTCCGGCTGCCATTTCAGATGTTGCGCGGCATTCGGCTGCACCAGACGCAGGACCGGAGCATCGGGCGCGGCATCGGGCGCGGGCGAAACCGTCAGTGCAAGACCGACCAGCCCCGCATGAATGCCCGGCACGATCAAAACCCACCAGCTCGCCCGCAGCACCCCCACCGCGATCAGGGCCGCCGCCGCGACGGTGTAAAACGTCATGCCGTAGGGGCCCACAAATGCGGCCAGCGGCAACAGGCTCGTATCGATCCAGATATGGCCAGGTTGAGCCCATGGAAACCCGGTCAGCACCGTTCCCCGCGCATATTCGGCCGCGGTCAGAAGCGCCGTCAAAAGCAAGGCTCGTTGGCCCGGTGCGGTCGCCAGCCGCACCGCCAGCGCCGATGGCAGAGCCCAAAAAAGCGCCAGCCCGACGGCCAGAAACAGCAAGGCGAAAGGTGCCATCCAGCCGTGGCGGAGCGGGTCCACAAGAAAAGGCTCGACGATCCAATGCAGGGAAACGGCGAAGTACCCCGCCCCGCCGCTCAAACCGAGCCAGAAACCGCGCCGCGCCGTATCGGCGCGAAGCACCAGCACCACCAGACCGGCAAGACCGATGACCGCCAGCAGCGAAAGATCGAAAGGCGCCTGCCCCAGTCCGCCGACCGCCCCGGCGGTCATGGCCAGAGCCAGACCCTGGCGGACGGAGCGGGCCGCCAGCCACTCGGACACGGAGTTGGCCGTGGTCAAATTCAGGAGCCTTTCGGAAGTCGCACGCGCAATCGCTTGATCCGCCGGGGGTCGGCGTCCACAACTTCGAATTCCGCACCCGACGGATGAGGGATCACCTCGCCCCTTGCGGGCACCCGGCCCGTCAGGACGAACACCACGCCGCCCAGCGTGTCGATTTCATCCTCATCGGCCTCTTCGACCAGCTTCATCCCGATCTCCGCCTCGAACTCATCGAGCGGAGCGCGTGCAAGCGCAAGATAGGAGCCGGCATCTTCCTTCAGCCAGGGCCGGTCTTCCTCCACATCGTGTTCATCCTCGATCTCGCCGATCACCTGCTCGATCAGGTCCTCGATGGTTACCAGCCCGTCGACCCCGCCATACTCGTCGATCACCAGCGCCATATGGGTCCGATCCGTCTGCATCTTCTGCAGCAACACACCGATGGGCATGGATGGCGGCGCGTAGAGCAAAGGCCGCAGCATCGTGCGAAGCGAGAACCCGCCGCCGCCGCCGTTGAAGCCGTATCGCAATGCGACATCCTTCAGGTGAACCATGCCGATGGGCGTATCGAGCGTGCCGTCATAGACGGGCAACCGCGTCAGACCGCTCTGGCGGAACACGGCAACCAGATCGTCGAGCTCGATATCACATGAGACCGAGATGATCTCGACCCTCGGGATGGAGACATCCTCCACCCGCAACCGGCGCAGGTTGGACATGCCGGTGCCGGGCACGAGCCCCGGGGCGCCGTCCACTGCGGGCAATGCGGGCACACCGTTCATACTCTCCGGTTCCGGGTTGGGGGCAGTGCCAAAGAACCGGGCGAAAAAGCCGGGTTTCCGTACAGGCAACTCATCCGTCTGTGGCGCGCTCTGCGCTGCGCTAGACGACGGGTCAGGGCTTGAGCTCATGGCTCCTTTCCAAAAATACACCGGGTCACGCGCAACCCGTTGTCTCAATATGGGTCAGGGATACCCAATCTTGCAAGGATGCGCGTCTCCAGATCCTCCATCAAAGTCGCATCTGCATCGTTTATGTGGTCAAAACCCAACAGATGCAGCGTTCCATGGACCAGAAGATGGGCCACGTGATCGGCGAAACTCTTCTTCTGCGCCTCCGCTTCGGCCAGACAGACGCCATAGGCGATCGCGATGTCGCCCAGTTCATGAGGCGGAGCACCCGGAACGGGAACGGGCAGGTCCGGCATCCGGCCCGGATCGGGCTGATGCGGTTCGGATGGCCAGCTCAGCACATTCGTGGGCGCAGGCTTGCCCCGGAACTCGGCATTCAGCTCGGCAATGCGGCTGTCGTTGCAGGCCAGAAGGCTGATCCCGAAGCTTTCGGCCTGCAACCCCAGTTCATCAAGGGTCGCGGCGCAGACCCGGCGCGCCAAGGCTTCCAGATCCAGCGTCTCCCAAGCCGGATCTTCAATGAGACAGTCAATCTCCATTGGAGCGCCCTTCACAAGCCCGCCAACCTGTCAGGCGGCGGCGGATGCCACCGCGCTTGCGCCACGCGGCGGCGCGGCGCGCGCCCGGTTCGAAACCCACTTCGCTATTTTGCAGGGTCATCCGCGTCGTAGGCCTCGATGATCCTGGCTACCATCGGATGGCGCACGACGTCCTTGGCGGTGAAGTAATTGAAGCTGATCCCATCGATATGGCCCAGGATCCGTTCCGCCTCGGACAGCCCGCTTGTGACGCCACGGGGCAGATCCACCTGGGAAGGGTCGCCGGTGATGACCATCCGGCTGCCCTGCCCCAGACGGGTCAGAAACATCTTCATCTGCATCGCGGTGGCGTTCTGCGCCTCATCCAGCACGACATAGGCGTTGGACAGGGTCCGGCCCCGCATGAAGGCAAGCGGCGCGATCTCGATCTGCTTTTCCTCGATCAGTTTGGCCAGTTGCTTGCCGGGCAGGAAATCGTTCAGCGCATCGTAGAGCGGCTGCATGTAAGGATCGACCTTGTCCTTCATGTCTCCGGGCAGAAAGCCCAACCGCTCTCCCGCCTCGACCGCCGGGCGGCTGAGGATGATCTTGTCGACATGGCCGTTGATCATCTGGTTCACGGCCACGGCCACCGCCAGATAGGTTTTGCCCGTCCCGGCCGGGCCGATGCCGAAAGCCAATTCATTGGCATAAAGCGCGCGAACATAGGCCTGCTGTGCCTGTGTCCGCGGTTCGATCGTTTTCTTCCGGGTGCGGATTTCGATATGATCGCCCGCATCGCCCCTGAACAACTCGATCTGGTCGCCGTCCCGGGCCCCGGTGCCTTCGGCCGAATTGCCGAGCCGGACCACCGCGTCGATATCGCCCGGGTCCAGACTTCTGCCCGCTTCCGCACGCTCATACAGCTTTTGCAGCACCTCGCCCGCTTCGGCCCGGGCCTCCCCGAGCACCGCGAGCATGTTGCCGCGGCGCAGGATCTGGACGCTCATCAAATGCTCGATCTGTGCCAGGTTGCGGTCGAACTCTCCACACAGCTCGATGAGCAAACGGTTGTCGGGAAATTCCAGCAGCAGTTCCAGAGGAGGGTCAGACGGGTTCGCAGTCAGCGTGGACAGATCCAAAGAGAACTCCCAAATCACGAAGGCTTGCGATCAGTTTGGCAACCTTGGACACGCAAAGCAACATCTTGTGGCTACGGCGACGGAAAAAGGCGGGTCTTGGGGTAATCGTCGCAAAAACGGGCGATCCCGCCTTGGAATCGCCCGTCAGGAAAAACATGCGTCTGGCACAAGGCGGTTATCGGCGGGGAATGCGATCCCGAATGCCGCTATCGGCACCGATATCTCCGACAATCGCGTTCGGCGGGGCAATCGGGGTGCACACAGGCAGGCCGCTGCGCGGATCGCGACGGCGCGACCAGTAACCTTCCAGCCCGTCGTCGATCATCCAGATATGACACCCGTCCGGGTCCACATAGATCCCGGCCTCGAGTTGCGTCAACGATCCGGAATCGCGGCCCAGGTCATCGCCGATAGCGCGCAGTGGCGGGCCGTCCCCGCGCGGCACCATCACGCTTTCGAAGGATTCCGTGCATCCCGCCAGCGCCAATGAACAGGCAATCATGATCGCCGGGGTCTTGAGGGTGTGAAGGCTGATCATACTGGTCACCTGTAACATACGATTTCGACGCGGCGGTTCTGCTGCATATTCGCCGCAGAGGTATTGGGCACGAGCGGCTGGCGTTCGCCAAATCCGATTTCGCGCGCCACGCGCGCGCCCACCGACCGCGCCACGCCCGCAACCGAAGAGGCACGACGCTGAGAAAGCCGGATATTGTATTCATCCGAAGCGCGGCTGTCGGTATGACCGTAGATCGCGTAAGCGAAAGCCCCGCCATTGCGGAAGAAATCCTCCAGCCGGGCCCGGCCCGAACTTGTCAGCCGGGCGCTGTCGGTGTGAAACAACACATCCGAATTGGCCACGGCGCAGGTGTTGAATTCCATGCAGACGGGCCGCCCGTTCTGCGGGTTGACCCGGCCCTCCATATAGCCCTCCACACCGCCATCGGCGACCCAGTGGTGGCAGCCATCGGGGTCGATCCAGATCGCCGGCTCCACGGTGCCGGTTATGGCCTGCTGCGCCTGCACAGCACCGCCCGAAGGCAACAGGGCAAACGCGCCGAGCGCCGCCCCGCAAAACGCTGTCCTCAGTCCAGGCCCCAAGTTCGACCAAAAGAGTGAAACCACGGCACATTCCCCCAGTTCTCAATATCTATGCGCTGGGTCGGCACGGCACAGCGCAAAACACCATTTATTCGCAGCAGGATAGCAAGTTTCGTAGGCTTGTGAAGCCGTTTTTACCAAATATAGTCTTGAGTGTGGAAACACTGCCCCTAGATATGGGGGATTGTTTGAAAAGCTGTTTGATATCCGTCGGAAAGCCCGCCCTTCGCGATCCCGCGCCGGGCAGTCGGTGCCAGGATATCAGATCAGCATCCCGGCCAGCGAGTTCGACGCGCTTGCGGTGATTCTCACCGGAGCGATCTGACCGCGCAAGGTTTCCGGGCCATCCACATGGACCGCGTGCAGATAATCCGACTTGCCGACCATCTGGCCCGGCATCCGGCCCGGTTTTTCGAACAGCACCCGCACCTCGCGCCCGACCATCCCGTCCTGTTCGGCGCGCTGCTGCTCTGACAGGAGCGCCTGAAGCCGTTGCAGCCGGTCATCGGCCTCCGTCTGATCCACGCCCGGTCTCTCGGCCGCAGGCGTACCGGGGCGCGCGGAATACTTGAAAGAGTAGGCCTGACCGTAGCCCACTGTTGTGACCAGATCGAGCGTCGCCTGGAAATCCGCCTCCGTTTCGCCAGGGAACCCGACGATGAAATCGCCCGAAAGCAACAGATCGGGCCTTGCTTCGCGGATCCGGGCAATCAGACGGATATAGTGCTCGGCCGTATGTTTGCGGTTCATCGCCTTCAGGATCCGGTCGCTGCCCGATTGCACCGGAAGATGCAGATAGGGCATCAGCTTGGCGCAATCCCCGTGGGCCGCAATCAGATCGTCTTCCATGTCGTTGGGGTGGGACGTGGTGAAGCGGATCCGTTCCAGCCCGTCGATCTCTGCCATCCGCCGGATCAGCCGGGCCAGGCCCCATTCCGTGCCGTCCGGCCCGGCGCCGTGATAGGCATTCACATTCTGGCCCAGAAGGGTGATCTCGCGCACCCCGCGTTCGACGAGATCCTGCGCTTCGTGCAACAGGCGCTCGACGGGCCGGGACACTTCCGCGCCGCGCGTATAGGGCACCACGCAGAACGCACAGAACTTGTCGCACCCTTCCTGCACGGTCAGAAAGGCGGTCGGCCCTCTCGGCGCCTTCCGCGTCTTCGGCAAATGCGCGAACTTGTCCTCTTCGGGGAAATCGGTATCCAGCGCCCGGCCGCCCTCGGCCAGTGTGTCCACCATCTCCGGCAAGCGATGATAGGTCTGCGGACCCACAACCAGGTCGACCATCGGCTGCCGCCGGATGATCTCTTCGCCCTCGGCCTGCGCCACGCAGCCGGCGACCCCGATCTTGAGATCGGGGTTGGCGTCCCGCAACGGCCGGAACCGCCCAAGCTCGGAATACACCTTTTCCGCCGCCTTTTCGCGGATATGGCAGGTATTCAGCAGGATCATATCGGCGTCGTCGGGAGTGTCCGTCTGAACATATCCCTTCGACCCCAGTGCCTCGACCATGCGCTCGCTGTCGTAGACATTCATCTGACAGCCATAGGTCTTGACATAAAGCTTTTTAGGCTCGGACATGAAATGCGCTCCGGTCAGGTCGACCGCCCATGTATCTCATGGGGACGCGGCCTTCAACGGCGCGTAATTGCAATCTTTACGCTTGCGCGTCAGATTGGCCGGAAAGCGACGCAAGGTAGTGACCCATGATTTATCCAAGCCTTGACGCGTTCCGTGCGGCGCCTGCGTCCGCATTCGGCAAGGGGCCTTTCGCGATGATCATCGCGGAAGATGCAACCGAGGTCGTGTCCACGGTCATGCATGTCCTGCAACTTGGCTTTGCCCGTGTGTTTATGATGGCACCCGAGGGCCTCGACCTGCCCGAACACGAACCCGAGATCGCCAGTCAGGTGGATATCATCCGCCACCGCACCCGGCAGCCGGGGACTGTGGTGAACGCCGTGAACTCGCTGATCGACAAGATACCCGGCGAATGGCTGCATTACTGTTTCAACGGGGAATACCTGTTCTATCCATTCTGCGAAGACCGAACAGTGGGGGAGGCGGTCTCCTTCGTTATGGAGGAGAGACGCAGCTCGATCCTGACCTATGTGATCGATCTCTATGCCGATAATCTGTCGCTCTACCCCGATGCCGTCTCGCTCGACACGGCCCATGTGGACGGGTCCGGATATTACGCCGCGACCAGACGGAATGACGACGATGAGGTGCTGGAAAGGCAGCTGAACTTCTATGGCGGGCTGCGCTGGCGGTTCGAGGAGCATGTACCTGAACTGAAACGCAAAATAGACCGGGTCGGACTTTTCCGGGCGAGCCCGGGCTTGCGGCTGCGTGAAAACCACACGCTGAACGATGAGGAAATGAACACCTATGCCTGCCCGTGGCATCACTCCATGTCTGCGGCCATCTGTTCGTTCCGCGTGGCCAAGGCGCTGCGCACCAATCCCGGCTCGCGCAACGACATCCCCGATTTCCGCTGGCACAAGTCAGTACGGTTTCAATGGTCATCGCAACAGTTGGCGCAGCTTGGGCTGATGGAACCGGGGCAATGGTTCTGAGACGATCCGCGCGGGCCGGACAATGCGTCTGATCCGCGACCCGGCCATTCTGGCGCTGATGGGCATGCAGGTGACGGTCTGGGCCGGCTTGTTCTACAGCTTCCCTGCGCTTGTCCTGCACTGGCAGGCCGAATTTGGCTGGTCAACCGCGGAGATCATGGGCGCGTTCACGATTTCGATTGCCGTCTACGCGCTTGGCGCCCCGCTTTTCGGACGTTTGATAGATCGCGGCGTGGCACCGTTCAGCATGCCCCTGGGCGCGGTCATCGGGGCCGGCCTGCTCGCCACTCTGTCATTCGTGGACACCCTTTCCGCCTTCTACCTGATCTGGGCGGCTATCGGAGCGACCATGGGCCTGACGCTTTACGAGGCCTGTTTTGCCATCGTTACCCGGGCGCGAGGCGCCGATGCGCGGCAGGCAATCACCGCGATCACGCTGGTGGGCGGGTTCGCGAGTACACTGGCCTATCCGCTGACCCACTGGTTGGCCGGGATCGGCGGCTGGCGCACCGCCATCTGCGTGATGGCGGCGCTGGTCATCCTCCTGGCTGCCCCGCTGGCGCGTTTGGCGGCGCGCAACCTGGAGGCGGAGGCGCGGGCGCTGCCGCAGTCGCAGTCGCCGGACACGGCGCAGTCAGCCCCGCGGCCATTCGTGCTGCGCTTGCCCGGCTATTGGGCGGTTGCCGGCGGCTTCGCTCTGGCGGCACTGACCAGCGGTATCGTGCTCAGCCATCTGTTGCCGATCATGGCAGCGCAGGGCGTCAGCGACGATATGGCGATCCTCGCGGCTGCGGCAATCGGCCCTGCGCAGGTTGCGGGGCGGATGGCGATGATGGCCGCTGGCAACCGGATGTCCGCGCTGCGGATCGCGCAGATCGCCATGGCTACGCTGGCCTTTGGCGCGCTGATGATGGCCGCGGCGGGTTGGGTCGCAGCACTGGTTCTGGCCTTTGGGGTCTTGCAAGGCGCGGGCTACGGCGTGGTCGGCATCATGCGGCCGGTGGTGACCCGCGATATCCTTGGTCAGCGGGATTTCGGGGCGGTGTCGGGCGCGGTCTCCCTGCCGTCGCTGTTTCTGTTCGCGCTGGCTCCGTTTCTTGGCGCGGTGCTGTTCGATCTGGCGGGCTACGCTCCGGTCCTGCTGCTTTGCATGGCGGCACCCGTCGCGGGCGCGGCCTTGCTGCAGACACTTCACCGCACATGAAAAAGCGCAGTCCCATGGGGACTGCGCTCCGTGTCATCGCAAAGCGCGAAAGATCAGGCCGTCACCGGCTCCGCATCGATCGCCTTGGGCGCAGTGCCGTTGATCTCGATCTGGCGCGGTTTCAGCGCCTCTGGCACTTCGCGGACCAGATCGATATGCAAGAGCCCGTTTTCATGGGACGCGCCGGTCACGCGGACATGATCGGCCAGCTGGAAGCGTTTCTCGAACGCCCGCGTGGCGATCCCGCGGTGAAGGTAGGTGCGTGCCGTCTCCTCCTTCGCCTTGCGCGCTGTGACGACAAGCTCTGTCTCGCGCTGTTCCACGCCGAGATCGTCATCGGTGAAACCCGCAACCGCAATCGAAATGCGATAGGCGTCTTCATCCGTCTTTTCGATGTTATAGGGGGGGTAGGTGCTGGTGCCCACGTCCTGGGTCATCACGCGGTCCAGCAAATCGGCCATGCGGTCAAAGCCGACGGTTGCCCGGTACAGGGGCGACAGATCATAAGTGCGCATCACGTTATCCTCCGTTTGAGCGACAACTATCTTTGGTCAGGCGGTCCATATGCGAACCCGCCAAGGTCATGCCGCGACCCCATCCGGGCACCGCGGCGTCCTATATGTGTGATACGGTTTTCGGCGTTTCAAGAGGGTCAGGGGCGGAGAAACCGCGCGCCCGAGCTTTCGCGCCCGTCATTGCTGCCCGACAGGGTGCGGACCTGCGGCAAGGAGCGGACGAATTGCGCATTCGAACGGTCCAGCAGATCCAGAAGTACCACAAGTTCGCCCTGCAACTCAGCCGAAAGCGCCACCGGCTCATCCCCCCAATCGGCGAGAGCTGACACCACCGACACGACATTCATCTGCCCGTCCCGATCCACCATGACCGGCGAGCCGGAAGAGCCCTGAACCACCGAACAGGACAGGACCAGAACACCGGGATCCTCGGCCAGAACCTCGCAATCGTCCTCAAGGGAGGCATACTCCTCCCGCTCGGCGCCATAAGAGACGACCTGCACGATATCGCCGGGGCCCACACTGCCGCGTGTCGCGATCGGTCGCACGGTCTGTTCAGGAATGGTGTGATCAAGTTGAAGAAGGGCGATGTCGGTGCGGATCCGGTGCAGATCATCGGGGCTGCCATAGGTGTAATCGGGATGCAGGATACTTCTGCGAATGCCCCGCTGTGCAACGGCGTAGCCATTTCTGAGCCCCGCGTTGAAGGACAGGGCCGCGTCGGGCCGGCGGGTCGCGCTGTCTTCGGGTCCGTCAAACAGGCAATGGGCCGCGGTCAGGACGAGATCGGGCGCGATCAGCGTGGCGGTGCAAAACCCGGAACCGGTATCCAGACGCCCTACCGCCTCCCATCCGCGCAGATCATACGCCGAGTCCAGAGGCCGCAGGGGCGTATCGGGTTCCACGTTGGGCCATTGCAGGGTCTGCGCCATTGCCGGGACCGCAAGCGCCAGAGCGATTGCAACGACAGGGAAAATGGCCTTCATCACCGGGTCTCCGCACGAAGTTCCGCTTTTCACTACCGATCCAGTACGGCGAAAATGAGGCCGGGCGCCAGGATTGGACCCGGCCCGGCCCGCAGGCAAAATCGCGCAAGCAGGGCTGGGAAAAAACCGGAAGCGCGGCTATCCGCGGGCTCCGGTGGCGGTCAGCGCAGCATCGGCACGGCGGGCGTTGCCCGTTCCGCCGTCAACACGGGTGGCTGGGGGCCCCCTGTCGCCCAGTCCAGCAGTTCGACCGTATGGACAACCGGAATATCCGTTCCGCCGCCGATCTGCATCATGCAGCCGATATTGCCCGCCGCGATGATATCCGGGGCCTTCGCCTCCAATGTCCGCACCTTGCGGTCTTTCAGTTGTTTCGAGATCTCGGGCTGCATCAGATTATAGGTGCCGGCGCTGCCGCAGCACAGATGACTGTCCGTCGGTTCGACAACCTCGAACCCGGCCCGCTTCAGAAGATCCTTGGGATAGGTCTTGATCTGCTGGCCATGCTGCAGGCTGCACGCGGCGTGATAGGCGACTTTCAGGCCCTGTCCGATCGGGGCGGGGGCAGTTTCGGGCATATGCGCCGCATCGGTCCCCGCGATGGCGTCCCGCGCGGGGTTGACGGCGCGCCATTGTGGCGCGTCACCTGGCAGAAGGTCGATCAGCACTTCCGAGATGTCCCTGGCAAGGCCCGCGACGGCGGCGGCCTCTTCCGCGAGAGGCTCGTTGCGGAACATGTGGCCGTAATCCTTCACGGTGGTCCCGCAGCCGCTGGTGTTGATGACGATGGCGTCCAGCCCCGCGCCCTGCATCTCGGCCCACCACGCACGGATGTTCCTCGCCGCTGTGGCGTGGCTTTCGCGGGTCTTGCCCATGTGATGCGTCAGCGCGCCGCAACAGCCCGCGCCCTCGGCGATCACCACCTCGGCACCCAGTCTGCGCAGAAGCCGGATGGTCGCGTCGTTGATATCCGTGTTCAGTGCGCGCTGCGCGCATCCGGTCATGAGCGCGACACGCATCTTGCGGGCGCCCGTTGCGGAAAACACTTGCGGATCGTCATTGCGGCTGACCGGGGGGATGGATTTGGGCGCCATTTCCAGCATCGCCTTCAGCCGCGCATCCGGCATCAGCCATTTGAAAGGCCGCCCGATCTTGGCCCCGAGCAGCGCCAGACGAAACCTGGTCGGGTAGGGGAGGATGCGCGCGAGAATCCAGCGCAGCGCCCTGTCGCTGAAGGGGCGTTTGTATGTCTGTTCGATATATTCGCGCGCGTGATCCACCAGATGCATGTAATGCACACCCGACGGGCATGTGGTCATACAAGCCAGGCAAGACAGGCAGCGGTCGATATGTTTGACCGTCTTTTCATCAGCCGGGCGGTCGTTTTCCAGCATATCTTTTATAAGATATATCCGTCCACGCGGGCTGTCCAACTCATCGCCCAGCACCTGATAGGTCGGGCAGGTGGCCGTGCAAAAACCGCAATGGACGCAGGATCGCAGGATCTCGTTCGACCGTTTGGTCGCAGGATCCTTCAACTGCTCAGGCGTGAAGGTGGTTTGCATGACCGCCCTTTCAGATAAATGAGAGAATGACGAGCCCCAGGACCGCCGCAGAGACCAGGAAGAGCGCAGCGAAAACGCCGCGCGCGGCCCAGACGGATGTGAAGCGGCCGAGATAGAGGTGATACCCCATGCCCGCCACCGTCGCCGCCAGAAGCGCGACGCCAAGCGCGCTGACCCATGCGGGATCGCGCCCAAGCATCGGCGCATCCACGATCAGCGACGCGAAGACCAAGGCTGCGGCAACGGCCGAGCCGATCTGGGCAATCAACGCCCCGAATGGGCGGTCGCGGATGAAGACAAGCCCGCAGAACACGGCGGCGGACAGGATCGCAATCGGGGCGGCATCAAGGCCCATCATCTCACACCTCCCCGCCCATCAGGCCCGGGTTCAGGATACCCTTCGGGTCGAACTGTTTCCTCAGCCCCGCCGACAATGCGGCGATCGGCGCGGCTTCGGGGTGAAAGACCGGCAGACGTGCGCGGGTGTCCTTGCTGGCCCGGATCAATGTCGCATGGCCGGCGAAATCCACCAGCTTCGCCCGCAGATCGGTGCCACCCGGCACAAGCGCCCAGACCAGCCCGCCGCCCCAGTCATAGAGCACATCGCGTGCGTCCAGCTTCGCCACCAGCCCCGGCGCATCGGTCGGCTTCACGGAGATGCGCCAGACATCCCCATCCTTGCCCTTGAACCCGTCCACGTCCCGTACCCATCGCCAAATGGCACCGGCGCCGGCGCCGAACGCGCCTTGATCGGCCGCAAGACGGGTTTCGATCTCGGCCTGTCCGAAAGGGTCCAGCAGGGCCTGAAGCCGACCGGCCCGATAGGCGACCGAGGCCTCGAACCCTTCCACGCGAAGCATGGTCACCGGATCGCCGTCCGGACCATTGGGCGTGTGCGCCGCGCCGGAAACCTCGAAGGGAGAGCCGAGCGCCGCAGCCATGGCCGCGACCGCGGTTTCGTCATCGAGGCCCCTGAGACGCAAGCAGGCCGTCGCCGCGACACCGGGCAGAACCTTGAAACTCAACTCCGACAGGACGCCCAGCGTGCCGTAGCTGCCGGCCATCAGCTTCACCAGATCATAGCCGGTGACATTCTTCATCACCCGCCCGCCGTTCTTCATGATACGCCCGCGCCCGTCGACGAACCGTACACCGATCAGGCTGTCGCGGCATGCGCCCGCCTGTATCCGGCGTGGGCCCGATACATTGGCCGCAACAACGCCGCCGATGGTGGGCACCCCTTCGGTTCCCATCAGGGACCGGTGGTCCATGGGTTCGAAGGGCAGCCTCTGGTTCTCCGCCGCCAGCGCCGCCTCCACATCCGCAAGCGGTGTGCCGGCCTTCACGACGATGGTCAGCGCGCCGGGTTCATAAAGTTCGATCCCGCGCATGTCGGCCATGGACAGGACTTCGCCCACCACGGGGCGCCCGATCGGCCGGGTACCGCCGCCCTGCACCCGCAACGGGGCCGATGCGGCCGACAGCATCTCGGCAAGCTCAATCTCGGTTTCAGGGGTCAGCACGGCGGCCTGCTCCTTCTCTGCGCCCAGGTTCTTCACGGGGTTTCGGATATGGGCGGGGCGCGCCTGCACAGGCCCCTGTCCCGACGACGAGCACCCTTCAGGCGGCGAGGGTCCGGCGGCTGGCCGAGGCCTCCAGCGGAAACACCTTGGCCGGGTTCAACAGCCATGCCGGATCGAAGACATCCTTCACCTGCATTTGCAGTTCCAGATCCTCCGGGGTGAACTGCGCGGTCATCAGATCGCGCTTTTCGATACCCACGCCATGTTCGCCGGTCAGGCAACCGCCAACCTCGACGCAGAGCTTCAATATCTCCGCACCGAACGCCTCGCAGATTTCCAGATCGCCGGGCTTGTTCGCGTCGAACAGGATCAGCGGGTGCATGTTGCCATCGCCCGCATGGAAAACGTTGCCGACCTCCAGCCCGAATTCCTTGCTCATCTCGCCGATGCGGCGCAGCACGTAAGGCAGGCTGGAAACCGGGATCGTGCCGTCCAGACACATGTAATCGTTGATCTGCCCGACCGCTCCGAAAGCCGATTTCCGGCCAAGCCAGATCTTCGCGCTTTCCTCTGCGGATTTGGACTCGCGCAGCTCCACCGGGTCGTATTTGCGGGCGATCTGAAGGATCACGCCAAGCTGTTCGTCGATCTCGGCTTCGGAGCCTTCGACCTCGACAATCAGCAGCGCGTTGCAATCCGGATACCCGGCATTCGCGAATTTCTCCGTCGTCTCGATGCAGAGCCTGTCCATGAACTCGATCGCCACCGGCAGAACGCCCGCCTTGATGATATCCGCAACACAGGCGCCCGCGGTCTCGTTATCGTCGAAACCGATCAGAACCGGCCGCGCGCCCTCGGGCTTGGGCAGGATCCGCAGCGTCGCTTCGGTCACCACGCCCAACTGCCCCTCCGACCCGCAGACAAGGCCCAGAAGATCATAGCCCGCAGCATCCAGATGCGCGCCGCCGATCTCCATCACCTGACCATCCATGGTGACCAGCGTCACACCCAGCAGGTTGTTGGTCGTCACACCGTACTTCAGGCAATGGGCACCGCCGGAATTCATCGCGATATTGCCCGCGATCGCGCAGGCCAGCTGACTTGACGGATCGGGTGCGTAGAAAAACCCGTCTTCCTCCACCGCGCCCGTGACCGACAGGTTGGTGCGCCCGGACTGAACCCGGATGATCCGGTTCTGATAATCGGTTTCCAGAACGTCGTTCAGGCGCGCCACACCAAGGATCACGCTGTCGGCGGTTGGCAAAGCCCCCCCGGCAAGCGACGTGCCAGAGCCGCGCGGCACCACCGGCACACCCATTTCGTTGCAGATTTTCAGAACCGCCACGACCTCCTGGGTCGTGGATGGCAGGACCACCACCATCGGGGGGCATTTATAGGCGGTGAGCGCGTCGCATTCATAAGCGCGGGTGCCGGCTTCCTCGTGAATCACCGCGTCCTTCGGCAGAACCGACGTCAGTCGAGCCACCACAGCCGATTTTTTGGCCAGAATCGCCGGATCCGGGGTTGGCATCTCCATGATATCGCTCCTCCCATCCAATATTGGTAAATAAATATAACCAATTTTTGCAGATGGCAAGAGATTCCTTGCCCGCTACTGTCGCAGCCATGAACTTCATGATGGTGCTCACAACCCTCAGCTGGCTCGACGCGCTGGCCCTTGCCGCAATCCTCCTTGCCTGGGGCGGCCTGGGCGCCTGGATCGAGGCGGAAAACGTCGCGCGCCCCTCGGTGACCGTGTTGATGGCGCATTACCGGCGCGCCTGGATGGAGGAGTTGATCAATCGCGACGGGCGGGTCTTCGATGCGACCATCCTTACCAACCTGCGCCAGGGCACGGCGTTCTTCGCCTCGGGCGCCATGCTGGCCACCGGCGGGCTGCTGACGCTGATCGGCAATTCCGACCAGTTGATCGTCGTGGCCCGCGACCTGACGCTGGAGGAGGAAACCGCCCTGATCTGGCAGATCAAGCTGCTGCTGACCGTGGTCTTGCTGACACAGGCGGTGCTGCGGTTTGTTTGGTCGAACCGACTGTTCGGCTACTGCGCCGTCCTGATGGCCGCCGTGCCGAACGACCCGACCGACCCGCGCGCCCTGCCCCGCGCCGGGAAGGCCGCCGAGATCAACATACGCGCCGCATTCAATTTCAATCGTGGCATGCGGGCGATCTATTTCGCGCTTGGTTCTCTCGCGTGGCTGCTTGGGCCGGTGCCTTTGATCGCGGCGGTGCTGGTGATCTCCTACGTGATCTGGAACCGGGATTTCGCCTCCGCCTCCCGCGAGGTCATGCTGAGCGATGGAGAACAGCTATGAGGCATGCTTTGGCCGCGATCTGCATCCTGCTTCCGCTCGCGGCTCTGGCGGAACCGCCGGAGATCGTCGTCGCGACCTATTCCGACGGCCGGGTTTCGGTCACGTTGGCGCATCCCGATACGGGCTGGGATCATTATGCAGATGGCTGGCAGGTGGAACTTGAAGACGGAACGGTTCTGGGAACACGGGTTCTTCTGCACCCGCATGTGGAGGAGCAGCCTTTCACGCGCAGCCTTGGCGATGTGGCGATCCCCGAAGGCGTGACGCAGGTCTTCATCCGCGCCCGCTGCAACGTCACTGGATGGGGCGAAGACCGGTTTGCTCTTTCGGTTGAGTGATCCCTTTGCGCGGCGGGTATGACGCCCTCAGACCGGCCGGAGCGACCGACCGCCTGGAACTGAAACGCTCGCTGGACGGCTGTCAATCAGTGTCGTTGGGGCCGCCATAGGGCCGGTCGATCTTGAGCGTTTCAGCCAGCCGTGCCCATGTGACCTCTTCGAAGCGTTCGGGCCAGTCCACGCCCCAGATCCTGGCGAGCCTGCGGGCCCGGGGCAGATAGGCGGCCGCATAGGCGAGGTGGGCGGCAACCATCCTGTCCTGCGTGGCCTCAGGGGCCGGCAAAGCGGCCAGCGCCTGTTTCTGCTCCTCGGTGATCAACCTGTTCAGATGCAGCAGACCGCCCCTGTGGCGTATGCCGGTTTCCGCGATCATCAGATCGACCAGTTTGTTGCGCAGGTGAAAGACACCCAGGACTCCGTTGAGATACTCCTGCCGACCTACCGCAAGGGGCAGAAGCCCGAGAATACGGATGAACTCTTCTATCTGATACCGCATATGCTTCGGATCGGGCACCGGGCGCGGTGTGACCTCGGGCAGCGTCGGGTATAGCCCGTCATGGTCGAAGAGCACTTTCAGGCCGTCCTGTCTCTGCCCGCCCATCTGATCCGGCTTCAGGATGACAAGATCGATCCGCAGCCAGTCGGCGGTGATCGCGTTGACCAGAAGCGGCCGGACGTTACGGTCCCACCAGAGCACGATTTCCCCGGTTTGCTCGACGGCCTCACGCCAGAGCGCCACAATCTCGTCGGTCGCCCCCTCCGGTGCGATGAGAACCAAGTCGACATCGCTGAAACGATCCGCAAATCCGGTGCCGTGGCTGCCACTGAGAAACAGAGCTCGGATCGCCGGTTTCTCTTTCAGGGCGGAGGTGAGCGTGTCTATCGCCTGCTGTTGATCCATTCGATCCACCACTCTCCTGCTGCGCGTTCCAGCGCAGATTACCGGGCCAAGGATAGCGGTTGAACCCCGCCCCCGATCCGGCCTATCGCCGTCCTTCACGGAGCCAGGCGCCAAGCATCAGGGCCGATGCCATCAGCAAAAACAGCCAGGTCGCGATCAACGGCATGACGGTCACATCGGTGGTCAGGTAGGCCGCCCGCGGGGTCAGGCCGATCCAGCCACGACCGGCGGCATTGCGCCCCTCGGCCACACGCCGCAAGTCGGGGATCCCGTCTTCCAGGCGCAGGATGCCGCCCCGCGTCGGATCGATGGCGGGTGTCAGACGGGCCGCACTGGCGATGGTCTCCTCGAACTCGCGCGGCGCGGCGGGGCCCAGGGCGATCACCGTTTCCATCTCTCCCTCCCGCAGGCGGTAGAGGCCCTGATCGGTTCCGGTATATTCGGCCGTGAACTGACCCGGCGCGGTCTCTTCCAGAGTGATCTCCATCTCGGCGCCGTCCGGGCCGGTCACCGTGACGCGGCCGACCTCTTCGGCCAGCGTCTGACGCGTGATCCGCACGGTCTGGCCACTGGCCTCGGCCCTCAGCGCCTCCTCCTCCAGATCGGGCTCCCCCATCATCCAGTGGGCCAGACGGCGCAGCATCTCCAATTGCGGGCCCCCGCCCTCGTAGCCACGATCCCACAACCACGCATGATCCGAGGCCAGCAGCGCGACACGCCCCTCGCCCACCCGGTTCAGCAGCAGAAGCGGCGCATCGTCGGCTCCGGTCATGACGGTTTGACCGGCCCGTTCGATCACCTCGATCTGGCGGAACCATCGTCCCCATGGGGCGTCGCTGTCTTCCAGCCCAGCATGGGTCTGTTCCAGCCCGGTCGTGACCGGATGGCGCGCCCCCAGATCCGAGATCTGCGGCAGGAACGGCGTCTCCACCACGCGCGCGGTCGGCTGCCCCGGCAGGATCGTGGCCAGCGGCGTCCGATACAGCGAATCCGCGCTGGCAAAATCTGGGCCCGCCGCCATCAGCAATGCACCGCCCTCTTCGACATAGCGCCGCACGTTGTCCAGATAGAGCATCGGCAGGATGCCGCGTCGCTGATAGCGGTCGAAGATGATCAGGTCGAACTCGTCGATCGCCTCCATGAACAGCTCCCGCGTGGGGAACGCGATCAGGCTGAGCTCGGTCACAGGCACGCCGTCCTGCTTGTCAGGCGGCCTGAGAATGGTGAAATGCACCAGATCGACCGCAGGGTCCGATTTCAGCAGGTTACGCCAGGTCCGCTGGCCCGGATGCGGCTGCCCCGAGACAAGAAGCACCCGCAACCGGTCGCGTACGCCGTTGATCTGAACAACCGCCGCGTTGTTCCTGTCGGTCAGTTCGCCGGCGGCCTCCGGCACGATGAACTGGATCACGTTCATGCCGGCATGGGGCAGGGTCAGCGGCAGGGTTATGTCTTCGCCCACAGGCACCTGGAACCGGCGCGCCTCCTCCCCGTCAATGGCGATCAGCAGCTCGGCCCGGCCCGCAACGCCGGCGGGAACCGCGCCCTGATCCTCGATACGGATCGTCAGGGTTACCTCCTCGTCGAGGATCGCGAAGGCCGGGGCGTTCTGGACCAGCAGGCGGCGATCCCAGTCGGTCTCCCGTCCGGTCAGCAGGGCGTGAAGCGGCGCGGGCATGTCGGGAACCAGCCCCGCGTCATGCAACTGACCGTCGGTCAGCAATATGGCACCGGCGACCCGCGCGCGCGGCTCGTCGGCCAGCAGACGGCCAAGCGCCTCCATCAACAATGTGCCCGCGTTGTCCGAGCCATCGCCCACCTGGATCCGGCGCAACTCCATGCCAAGCCCGGATACCTCCGCCTCCAGCGCCGTGACAGCCTCGGCCACCTGCCCCTGGCGGTCAGACAGCCCCTGGCTGGCGCTGTCATCTATGACCAGAAGCACGATATCGCTCAGCGGCTCGCGTTCCTCGGTCTGAAGCGCGGGATTGGCAAGCGCCAGCAGCAGCACGGCAGAGGCCAGCGCGCGGAAGGGCCAGCCTGACAACCCGCGCCAGATCGCCAATGCGGTGATCAGCAAGGCGGCGCCGGCCAGGCCCCAGATCACGGGCCAGGGCAAAAGCGGATCGAAGAGGATATCGCTGGACATGCCCTATTGCCCCAATCGATCAAGCAGCGCCGGCACATGCACCTGGTCGGATTTGTAGTTCCCGCTCAACACATGCATCACCAGATTGACCCCGAAGCGATGGGCGATCTCGCGCTGGCGCTCGCCGGTAAACCCGCGGCCCACCGGAAACAGCGGCCGCCCGCTTGCATCGACCGCCCAGGCCGCGGCCCAGTCATTTCCGCCGATGACAACCGGGGTCACACCGTCATTCAGGTTTCGGAACGGCATGCCCTCGACCTGTTCGGCATCCGGCGGCGACGCCTCCACCCAGACATCGCGGGACAGGTGGCGTCCGGGGAAATCCTGCAACAGATAGAAGGTGCGGGTCAGCACATGGTCCGACGGGATCGGCTCCAGCGGCGGAATATCCAGCGGCCCGGCCAGTTGGCGCAGGCGGCGGCCGGCAGGCGTGGCGGTGCCGAAGCCGCCGATATCGGCATCCCGCGTGTCGAAAACGATCATCCCGCCCGAACGAAGATAGGTGTTGAGCCGCGCATAGGCCTCGGCCGACGGCAGCGGCTGCTCGGGCGAGATTGGCCAGTAGAGCATAGGGAAAAACGCCAGTTCGTCGGTTTCCAGATCGACACCGATGGGCGGTGCGGGCTCGACGGAGGTGCGCTGCCACAAGGTGTTGGACAGGCCCTGAAGGCCCGCGCGACTGACATCGTCCATGCGCGCGTTGCCGGTTTCCACATAGGCGAGCGTGATTTCTGTCGTCGCCAGAAGGGCCAGCAGATCCTCGTCCGTGGTGCCCTGCGCCTCGGCCATGGGGGTCAGGGCGAGCGCCAGAAGGATTCCCGCGGCGCGGCGGGTCAGCCCCGCAAGACGACCCGACAACCAGAGCGCCGCGATCGCGTCCAGCAGCAGGAGCGCGAGCGCCGCCGTCAGGAACGCAGCCATCAGATCCGTGGGCGCCAGAACCGTCATCCCCTCGACCGGCACATCGGCGGGCCAGCTTGCCGCCGCCAATACGGTCTCGGGTCCGATCACGTTGCGTGCCACGCGCCGCTCGGCCCCTGCGTAAAGGCCAGGCAGGATATCGGCCGACAGCGGCGCCTCGGCCAGATCCGCACCCGCAACACCCGGCCGCGCCCCGGCATCGCGCAGCGTGCCGAACCCGTCCAGCACCTGTTCGGGAACCCAAGTGACCCCGTCGAGATCCTGCGCCGCCGGATTGACCGGCCGGGTGGAAACCGCGAGGCGTTCCAGCATCTGCACGAACAGGCCGGACAGCGGCAGGCTGGACCATTCCGCATTGGCCGTGACATGGAACAGCACCACGCTACCCTGACCAAGCGCGGCGCGGGTCACCAGCGGCGTGCCGTCGGCCAGCGCGGCAATAGTGCGCTCGGCCAGCATCGGGTCGGGCTGGGCCAGAACCTGGCTGGTCACGGTCACATCATCGGGGATCGGCAGGCCGAAAAACGGCGAGGTCTCGGCAAAGGGGCGCAGGGCCTTGGGCTCCCCCCAGCTCATCGCGCCGCCGACCGACCGCCCCCCTTCGCGAAGCCGGACCGGCAGAAGCGGGTCCATCTGGGCGCGCGCCACATCCGACGCTGCAAGACGCGGACCGGCGAAGCGCACCAAGAGGCCACCGTCCTGAACCCATTCGATAACGCCCGCCTGTTCCTCGGGACTCAGCTGCGCCACATCCGCCATGATGATCACATCCGGGCTCGCCATCAGCAGATCGCCCAGCGCCCCGTCGAGGACATCCGCGGTGGGTTCCAATGCCTCACGCAGGAAATGCAGCGGTGTCAGGAGGATCTGCCCCTCCCGTTCGGGCGTGCCAGAGATCAGCGCCACCTCGCGGCGTTGCAGGCTGTCATCGGTCAGGGATACCGCACCGGCGCTGCGTTCACCGGATATCTCGAACCGGCTGATGCGGTTGCGCAACTCGGGCGGAAGGCTCAGCGCCAGTTCGGCCGTCATCTCGCCGGGACCGAATTGCAGAACCTCCCGCGCCAGTTCGCGCGGGATCCCGGCAGGGTCCAGCCCATGGGCAACAATCGTGACCTCGCGGGGTGCCGTGGTGCCGATGCGCAGGGCCGGCACGTGGATCACACCATCCTCGAACCGGGGCGGGGCCACTGCCGTTACGTCCCGCGCGCCCTGAAACACGCTCAGCCCGCCCAGATTCTGAAAGGCGTCGATCAGATCGTCCCGGCCGGGCCGCTCGATACCGTCGGAGAACCAGAACACCTCCAGCGGGCCTTCGAGGCTTTCGGCCCAGGCGCGTGCCGCGTCCATGTCGGGCGCATAGGGGCGCGGGGCGAGGTTCGGCACCCGCGCAGCCCATGCATTGGCGGCCTGAAGCGGCAGCGGACCAGTGTCCTGGCTGCCCAGTTGCATAAGCGCCACCGGCCGCCCGGCCCGCCCCGCCTCGTCCAGAAGCAGCGCGACCCGGTCCAGCCGCGCCTGCCAGTCCCCGGCACTGGCCCAGGAGGCATCCATCACGATCAGCAAGGGCCCCTCGCCACTCCGCTCGGCGGTGGGGTTGAGTACCGGGCCCGCGAAACCGATGATCGCCGCCGCCACCGCAATCATCCGCAGGAGCAGCAGCCACCAGGGTGTCTTGTCGGACTGGCTGTCATCGTCCTTGAGGCCAAGAAGCAGCGCCACACCGGGGAAGCGCCGCCGGATCGGGGCGGGCGGAACCGCGCGCAGCAGCCACCAGAGGATCGGCAGCGCGATGAGTGCGACCAGCAGAAGCGGTGTATCGAAGGCCAGGTCAGATATCATCGGCGCCCCCGGTCGTCACGGCAGGCGGAATACGAGGTCCGGGCGCAGTGGCCCACGCCCCGGGCACGAGCGGTCTGATCGCCCCTGTCCTCATGAGGTCCGGTCCAGCATCTGATAGAGCCACAGAAGCGCGGGCTCGGCGGGCTGATCCGTATGATGGCACAGATACCGCCAGCCGGTGCGTCTGGTGATGTCCTTCAGCCGCGCCTTGCGCATGGCAAGCCGCTCCAGATAGGCCTCCTTCAGCCCCTTGGCTTTCAGGGTTTCAAATCGTATCGCCCCCGACATGCTTTCGAAGACCGTCCGCCCGTCGAAGGGAAACAACTCCTCATGCGGGTCGAGGATCTGCACCAGCGCGCCCTTCACGTCCCGGTCGGCGGCCTGGCCGAGGACGGTTTCGATCGTCCCCGGATCGCCCAGAAAATCCGAGAAGAACACGGCACGGCTTCCCACCGGCAGGATCCGCGGCTTGGGCGCGCCGTAATCCCCGGGTTCGTGGCTGTCCATCAGGGCCGCGGCCATGCGGATCAGTTGCGCTTCGCCTCCCCTCGGCGGGTCCGCCAGATGGGTCAGGCCCACCCGCTCGCCACCCCGGATTGCCAGAATGCCAAGCGCCATCGCCAGGGTTTGCGCCCGGCGCAGTTTCGACGGACGGAAGCTGTGCCCGGTAAACGTCATCGAGGCGGCGTCATCCACGCCGATCATCACCGATTGCGCGGCCTGCCACTCGGTCTGACGCACGAAATGGCTGTCGGCGCGGGCGGACCGCCGCCAGTCTATGCTGCGATAGGCGTCGCCGGCTTCGGCCGGGCGGTATTGCCAGAATTCATCGCCCGCACCCGCGCGTTTGCGCCCATGCTCCCCCAGCAGGATCGTCGCGGCCAGATGCTGCGCATCCGCCAGAAGCGGCGGCAGGCTCTTGGCGACGGATTCCGAGCGGGAGCGAAGCGTGGCCGGTGTATGGAGCGCGGTATCGCTCAAGCCGCGGCCTCGACGTGTGTCACCCGCGCGGTGACCTCGCCGATCACCTGATCGAGCTCGGCCCCTTCGGCGCGCGCCGCAAAGCTGAGCGCCATGCGATGGCCCAGAACCGGTTTGGCCAGCGCCGCCACATCCTCCGCCGATGGCGCGAGGCGGCCATCAAGCAGCGCGCGGGCGCGGACCGTCAGCATCAGCGCCTGCGCCGCGCGCGGCCCGGGGCCCCAGGCCACGGTGTCCCGCACGATCTGCGGCGCACCGGCATCCTCCGGACGGCAGGCGCGGACCAGATCTAGGATCAGTTCCACCACCGCCTCGCCCACCGGCATCTGGCGCACGACCTGCTGCGCGGCCATCAGCGCCTCGGCGGTAAAGACCTGGGTAGCTCGCGCCTCCGCAGTACCCGTGGTTGCCAGAAGGATGCCACGTTCGGTCTCGCGATCAGGATAATCCACGTCGATCTTCACCAGAAACCGGTCAAGCTGCGCTTCGGGGAGCGGATAGGTCCCCTCCTGTTCGATCGGGTTCTGCGTCGCCAGCACGTGAAACGGGCGCGGCAAGGTGTGGTGGACACCGGCGATGGTCACCTCCATCTCCTGCATCGCCTGTAACAGGGCCGATTGGGTCCGGGGGCTGGCGCGGTTGATCTCGTCGGCCATCAGAAGCTGGCAGAAAACCGGTCCTTCGATGAACCGGAAGGACCGCGCCCCGTCGGCGGCGGTTTCCAGAACCTCCGAGCCCAGAATATCGGCAGGCATCAGATCCGGCGTAAACTGTATGCGGTTCGCGGAGAGCCCCATGACCGTCGACAACGTGTCGACCAGAAGCGTCTTGCCCAGGCCCGGCAACCCCATCAAAAGCGCATGTCCGCCCGACAGCATGGCCGCCAGCGACAGATCCACGACCGCCTGTTGCCCGATGATCTTTGTGGCGATGCTGGTCTTTGCCTCCGCCAGTTGAGCCCCCAGGCGTTCGATCTCGGCCACAAGGTTTTCGGGATCAGACATGGCAATACTCCGCAAGGTGAATATGTAGGCTAAGTAAATCGAACAATTGCCCCGACCACAAATGGCAAAAGGCATGTCTGGACAAAACATTGTGACCCCCGATGCGGAAAGCCTGTTGGCCTCCGCCAAAGCTGCCCAAAAAGACGGCAAACTCCCGCCGGTACATCTGTGGGATCCGCCCTTTTGCGGCGATCTGGATATGGAAATCCGCCGCGACGGCACGTGGTTCTACAACGGCACCCCGATCGGGCGCGCCCCGCTTGTGCGACTCTTTTCCTCGATCCTGAAGCTGGAAGACGGCAAGTATTTCCTTGTCACACCGGTGGAAAAGGTCGGCATCCGCGTCGAAGACGCACCCTTCGTCGCCGTCGATTTCGAAGTGGCCGGCACGGGCGCGGCGCAGGTTGTCACCTTCTCCACCCATGTCGGCGACACCGTGATCGCGGGGCCCGAAAACCCGATCCGCGTCGTCCGCGACGACACCGGGGAGCCGTCGCCCTACATTATGGTTCGCGCCGGCATGGAGGCGCTGATCGACCGCAAGAGCTTCTACCGTCTCGTCGATCTGGGCGAAGCCCACCGGGAGGACGGAACCGACTGGTTCGGCGTCTGGTCGGGAGGCAGCTTCTTCCGGATCATTCCGGTGGCCGAACTGGAGCTTTAGGAAGGGTCTGCCCTACCGGGCCGGAAATCTGGCTTCCAGCTTTTCCAGCAGCAGCTTTGCCGACTGCATGTCGGTGATCGTGCTGTCGGGATCCGTCAGGCGCACGCGTGAGGCAAACCCGTACATCGCCGCGCCGCCTACCAGAATATGGGCCGTCGGGCGCGCGATCCGCAATGCGACGATCAACCGGGCCAGCGGCTCCATTGTCTTGGCGCCGCTGCAGGACAGGCCGATGACCGGGCTGCGATCCTCTGCAAGCCTTTCGACCAGAACATCGTGATTGTGACCCAGCAGAAGCTGGACGTTCCAGCCCCGTTCGCGGAAAAGATCGGCCGCCATGGTCACGCCGAGCGTGTGCGCCTCGCCGGGCACGGGCGCGAAAATGGCCGCGCGGGCCCGGTCCTCGGGGTGTTGGGCGGTATGGGTCCGGAAGGTGCGCATGATGGCATAGATGCGCCCGGTTCCGATGGTAACGTCAGTGAACGGCGTCCGGTCCTCGGACCACCATTCGCCAAGCAGCCGCGCAGCCGGCGCCAGATGATCAAGGTAGACCGCCTCCAGTGGAATGTCCCGATCGAAAAGATCGAAGACCATTCTTGTGGCCTCGGCATCGTCGTCACCGATCAGGGCCTCGGCCAGACGTTCGATCATTTCCGGGTTCGCGCCGGAGGATGCGCCGGGATCGGCCTGCGGCAGGGGGCCGTTGCGATTTCCCAGACGGGTGATGATCTCTCGCGCCAGAAGCTCCACCGTAGGCTGAGGCAAACGGCGGGCGACCCGTGCCAATTTGGTGTGCTGGCGCGCCAGTAGGGCCGGATTGGGCCCAGAATTGGGGGCGTTCGGATCAGTCGTCACATCAGCGTCCCGAGCTGGTCTGTCTTGATCACGCTTGGCCGGATTGCCGTTCTGGCTCTCATTATGCTGACACGTAGCGCGGACCACTTGTCAGGCAAGGTTGACACACATCTCTGCTCGAAAAAACTTTCGGATGCGCAAGCCGCTCCTGACACCACGCTGTCAGGAGCCCTGTGCCATCATGCCGGAATATGCCGACTATATGGAGTCAAAAAATGCCCGTGCATCCGCAAAACACAATCTGCTGGTTCGAGATCCCTGTCAGCGACCTCGACCGCTCCGTCGCATTCTACAATGCCGTGCTCGATACCAGCCTGAAGATTGACACAAACGGTCCCAATCCGATGGCCGTCTTTCCCTGCGAGGACCCCGCCACCGGCATCTCGGGCCATCTTTATCCCGGCACACCGTCCGAGACAGGATCGACCGTGCATCTGGTGGCTTCTGACAGCCTGGACGCGACCCGAAAGCGCGTCGAAGCGGCGGGCGGGAAGGCAGAAAGCCCGGATATCGAGATCCCGGCGGGCACGTTTTTCTATGCCCGCGATCCGGATGGAAACTCGATCGGCTTCTTTCAGTTCGCCGGCTGACGGAAACGCGCTGGTCCCCGCACCGGGGGCCGCGCTAGCCTGTTTCACATGCGCCGTACCGACCGCCTGTTTCAGATCGTCCAGCTTTTGCGCTCCGGCAAGCTGTTGACCGCCCGCCATCTGGCCGAGGCGCTGGAAGTCTCCGAGCGCACGATTTATCGCGATATCGGCCATTTGGTTGGATCCGGTCTGCCGATCGACGGCGAGGCGGGACTGGGTTACCTGATGCGGGCGGGATATGACCTGCCGCCGCTGATGTTCACCACCGAAGAGATTGTGGCGCTGACCGCCGGCGCGCGCATGATCCAGGCCTGGGGCGGTACGGCTATGGTCAAGGGTGCCGAACAGGCGCTCGACAAAATCACCAGCGTTCTGCCCGAGCCGGCACGCAGACGGGCCGAAGCCGTCGCGATCCACGCCATGCCGCGCGCGAACATGACCGAAGCGCTGCGCCGGACCATCGATCAGCTCGAGGCCGCAGTCACCAGCCGCGAACGTATCACGATTGCCTATACGGACGAGGCAGGGCAGCAGACGACACGCACCGTCCGGCCCGTCGGCCTGTGGTACTGGGGCCCGGTATGGACCCTTGTCGGCTGGTGCGAACTGCGCCGGGATTTCCGGATGTTCCGGCTGGACCGGATCGGATCCGCCGAGAGCGCCGGGGCCTTTCTGCCCGAACCCGGCCAAAGCCTGCAGGACTTCTACGCCCAGCAACTGGCGCAGCGCGGCTGCGACCCGGATCAGACGGGAGCCCGGTGATCCCGCAGCCGCCGCACCCCGACCGGCTTCAACATCAACATCCCGCAAGTATCTTTGAACCGACCGCAAGCCTCACGCGACCAACGGATGAACGGGGCGCGTTCGGCCTGCGTCCTGCGTGATAGCGGGCCGTCCCGTTCGGTTTTGAGCAACAAGACCTTTCAAGCAGAACCGCTTTTCAGCCACGGCCCCGCTTCGGCGGGGCCGTTTTTTGCCTGCCGCGGTAATCCATGATGGCTTTCCCGGAAACGCCGCCCGGATGGCGAGCGGCTCCATATGGTTATCCATCTCCCGAAGCCGGCGCCTGTGTCTGGGTCGTGGTCGGGTCGGAGCATCTCATTTGAAACGCTGACGAAACCCGGATTGCCCGGAAAATCCTCTGCGCCCGTAGGCCATCAAAAGTCATATTTTGGCCCTATTGGCTAAATAATTCTCGATTAAAAGAACTATCGAAAAGCGGAAAATCGCAGATATTCGAGGGCATGATGCAGAAAATTCAAGAAATCATCGCGGCGATCCTGGATCAGATGGTCAACGTCCTGATGTACCCGCTTGATCCGAACAACCGCATATATGCCCTCTATATCGTCTCATCTATCGTCTTCGCCTGGTTTGTCTATCGGGCGATCAAAAGCCGTGGTGCGGACAACACCGATCAGGATACGGATGCTGCGAAGGGCAATTTCCTGCAGTTCCTGTTTCCAAAGCGGGTCTGGAGCCATCCCTCAGCCTGGCTCGACCTGCGCTACATGATGTTCCACCGGGTGGCATCCTATTTCCTGCTTCTGGGTGTCGGCACATGGGCTCTGGCCGCCGGGTTCCGCCTCGGTTCGAACGGGGTGGCCTTCTCGGATATTGTCGCATCCGCCAGCAGCGCACCCGCAGCCGGGCTGGTCTTCTCCGTCATCTACATGATCGTCGTGATGATGGTGATCGATTTCATCGCCTGGGCTATTCATTATGTCCAGCACAAGGTTCCGCTGTTGTGGCAATTCCACAAAGTTCATCACAGCGCTGAGGTCATGCACCCGATCTCGAACTTCCGGGAGCATCCCATCGACAATCTCGGCTATGGGCTGATTATCGGGCTCGGCTACGGGCTTGTTCAGGGTCTGTCGGTTCGGCTTCTGGGGTATGCGCCCAATATTCCGTCCCTTCTCGGCGTGCCGCTGCTGATGTTTCTCTTCAACTTCACGGCCTATAATCTGCGCCATTCCCATATCTGGCTCCGGTGGCCCGGTCGCTGGTCGATGATCTTCCCGTCGCCCGCTCATCACCATGTGCATCACAGCTGCCATCCGGAACATCTGGACAAGAATTTCGCCTTCATGTTCCCGATCTGGGATGTGATCTTCCGTACCTACCACATGCCCGAAGACAACCGGAACGTGAAGTTCGGAATCGTCGAGGACTCCAGCGATCTGAACTCCTGTCTGCGGCTGTATTGGGTGCCGTTCCGCGATGCCTACCGCCTGTTCCGCAAACCCGGCAAAGGCGAGATGACGCATGAAGAGAGCGCTGACGCCAAGGCAGAGAGACCCGGCATCCCGGCCGAGTAATGCGCAACAGGCCGTCGCCTGGGTCGCGCGGCGGCCGATGACCGGCGCGGCCTGAAGACCGCAACGGCCAGGGCCACCCGAAATTGACGGCATCCCTGCCTCTCGCCCGGCGATCACATGCCCGGGCGGGCCCAAGACCGGATGTTATGCGTGGATCGGCCCATCTCCGCAGGCGAGCGCCGCCTCGCGCACCGCCTCGGAATAGGTCGGGTGGGCGTGACAGGTCATCGCCAGATCCTGCGCCGATGCACCGAACTCCATCGCGACGCATATCTCATGGATCAGATCGCCGGCCATAGGGCCGATGATGTGGGCGCCAAGTATCCGGTCCGTCTCCTTGTCGGCGAGAATTTTCACGAACCCTTCAGCCGCGAAATTCGCCTTGGCGCGGCCATTGCCCATGAACGCGAACTTGCCGATCTTGTACGGCCGGCCCGCTTCTTTCAGGGTCTCTTCCGTCTCACCGACATTTGCGACTTCCGGATGGGTGTAGATCACGCCCGGAATGACGCCGTAATTCACATGGCCGTGTCGGCCCGCGACAACCTCGGCCACCGCCATCCCTTCATCCTCGGCCTTGTGGGCCAGCATCGGGCCGGCAATCGCATCGCCGATCGCATAAATGCCCTTCACATTGGTCGCCCAGTGATCGTCGGTCTTGATCTGGCCGCGATCCGTCATCTCGACGCCAAGATCGGCAAGACCCAGCCCATCGGTATAGGGTTTGCGCCCCGTCGCGACCAGCACCACATCGGCATCCATCGTGGCTTCGCTGTCATCCTTGCGGAGCTTGTAGGTGACCTTGGCCTTGGTCTTGGTTGCGTCGACCTTCTGAACAGCCGCGCCGAGGGTGAACTCAAGACCTTGCTTCTTCAGCAGTCGCTGGAACTGTTTGGAGATCTCCGCATCCATTCCCGGGGTGATATGGTCGAGGAACTCTATCACCTGCACCTCGGCCCCGAGGCGTGCATAGACCGACCCCAGTTCCAGTCCGATCACGCCGGCGCCGATCACCACCATCTTCCTGGGAATCTTCGTCAGGCTCAGCGCGCCTTCTGAGGTCACAACCACCTTCTCGTCGATCTCTATCCCGGGCAGCGCGGAAGGCTCGGACCCGGTGGCGATGACGATATGCTTGGCTTCGTGTATCTCGTCACCGACCTTCACCTTGCCCGCCTCCGGGATGGATCCCCAGCCTTTCAGCCAGTCTATCTTGTTCTTCTTGAACAGAAATTCAACGCCCCGGGTGTTCTGGGCGATCACGTCATCCTTGTAGGCCTGCATCTGCTTCCAGTCGACCGATGGCGATTTTCCCTTCAAGCCCATTTTGGCGAAGTTATGCTCCGCCTCATGCAGTTGATGAGACGCATGGAGCAGCGCCTTGGACGGGATACAGCCGATGTTCAGGCAGGTGCCCCCAAGTGTCTCCCGCCCTTCGACACAGGCGGTTTTGAGCCCCAGCTGCGCGCAGCGGATGGCGCAGACATAGCCGCCGGGGCCGGAGCCGATGATGATGACGTCATAGCTGGACATGGGGTCTCCTAGTCGTTTCGGGCAGGATAGAACCGGTATATATCCCGTATATATCCGGTATATCCACGCGATGTCTGTTTACGGTCATGACCCGGCTCCCAGAAGGGCGGCGAGGGTCATGGTGATTGTGGCGGCGAAGCCCAGGAACCAGATCGCACTCCGCCAGGGCGACCAGCCGAAGGCATAAGCCGGGACATAGAGGATGCGGGCGCCCAGATAGGTCCAGGCGCAGGCGGCCGTGAGGGCTGAACTGGAGTCCGACAGTTCCACCACCACCACCGCGATAGTAAAGAGGATCAACCCCTCGAAATGATTGTTCAGCGCCCGGTAGAGACGCGCGGTGCGAGTCGAGAGCTGGTCCTCCAGAGACCCGCCCAGCCGGTCGCGGTCCCGTGGCGACGCGGTCTTGGCGGGTCCAAGCTCCCGATTGGCGGGGATCGCCATCAGGCAGAACTGAACGGCTTGCAGAAGGAGCGCCAGAGCGAGGGCGGTGAGTTCGGGGGTCATCCTACCGGTACACCCGCGAAACGAGCGGAGTCATGGCCGTGGCTTTTTCGAACATTTCAATCCTCCTTCTCGCGATACATTTGCCGTTGATGAGTGCCGGCATCTTCGGGCTGCCGAACGGTCATGGCCGCAAGCTGTGCCTGGCCGGTCCGCTTCCTCAAACGCCAGGTCGGTATCCTGACCGTCTTCCGAAAGCTGGACCGCCCGAAATCTCAAACGCCCGCGGGGCAGGTCACGCGGCCCGATCCATCACAAATCCATCAACAATCGACGCGGATCCTCCAGCGCTTCTTTCACCCGCACAAGGAAGGTCACGGCCCCTTTGCCGTCCACAATCCTGTGATCATAGCTGAGTGCCAGATACATCATCGGGCGGATCACAACCTCACCGTTGATGGCCATCGGCCGATCCTGGATCTTGTGCATGCCGAGGATACCGGACTGCGGCGGGTTCAGAATGGGCGAGGACATCAGCGAGCCATAGACACCGCCATTGGAGAGCGTGAAGGTGCCGCCCTGCATTTCCGCCATGCTGAGCTTGCCGTCCCGCGCTCGGCGGCCCTTCTCGGCGATCGCCTTCTCGATCTCGGCGAAGGACATCGAATCCGCGTCCCGGATGACGGGCACCACGAGACCCGTGGGGGTGCCCGCCGCCACGCCCATGTGCACGAAGTTCTTGTAGACGATATCCGTTCCGTCGATCTCCGCATTCACTTCGGGGACTTCTTTCAGGGCATGGCAGCATGCCTTGGTGAAGAAGGACATGAAGCCCAGACGAACGCCGTGCTTCTTCTCGAACTGGTCCTTGTACTGGTTGCGCAGGGCCATGACCTCGGTCATGTCCACCTCGTTATAGGTGGTCAGCATGGCGGCCGTGTTCTGGCTGTCCTTCAGGCGCTTGGCGATGGTCTGACGCAGACGGGTCATCTTCACCCGTTCCTCGCGCGCGGCATCATCGGCGGGCACCGGGGCGCGGGGAGCCGCCGGTGCGGATGCGGTGGGAGCAGACGCCGACGTGGCGGCCGCAACCGCTTTCTGCACGTCCTCCTTCATGATCCGTCCATCCCGGCCGGATCCCTTGACCTGATCGGGGCTCAAGCCCTTTTCGGCCATCATCTTCTTGGCCGAAGGCGCATCTTCCACATCGCCGCTGCCCTTGCCTGCATCCGCCGCGTCCGGCGCCTTGGGTGCAGCGGTCTCTGCGCCGCCTTCCGCCGGTGGCCTGGCACTGCCCGCGGCGGCTCCGGCACCCGCGCCGGCACTCATCACCGCCAGCTTGCCGCCGGCCTCGACCGTCTGACCTTCGGCGGCCAGAATCTCGGTGAGGGTTCCCGATGCAGGCGCGGGCACCTCCACGGACACCTTGTCAGTCTCCAGTTCGCACAGCATCTCATCCTGGGTGACACTATCGCCAACCGCTTTGAACCAGGTCGACACGGTCGCCTCGGTCACGCTTTCACCAAGCGTCGGCACCATGACATCCACGCTTTCGCCTTTGCCGCCACTCTCCTTGGCGTCAGCCGTGGCCGCGGGCGCGGCCTTGTCCTTGGCGGGCGCCTCCGATCCGGCATCGCCTTCGCTGAGCGTTGCGAGCAGGGCATCGACCCCCACCGTCTCGCCTTCCGCCGCAACGATCTCGGCCAGGGTTCCGGCGGCAGGCGACGGCACTTCGACCGTGACCTTGTCGGTTTCCAGTTCACAAAGCATTTCATCGACCGCAACGGCTTCCCCCGGCTTCTTGAACCAGGTCGCCACGGTGGCTTCTGTCACGCTTTCGCCCAGGGTGGGTACGCGCACTTCAACGGACATCGCTTATTTCCCTTCGATCGTCAGCGCATCATTCACGAGCGCGGCTTGTTGTGCTTTGTGTTGGCTCGCCAATCCTGTCGCCGGCGACGCGGAGGCCTGCCGCCCGACATAGACCGGCCGTTTGTGCTTGGCTTTCAGGCGCGTCAGGATCCATTCAATGTTCGGTTCGACGAAACTCCATCCACCCTGGTTCTTGGGTTCTTCCTGGCACCAGTACATCTCGGCCCCCTTGAAGCGTTCAAGCTCCTTCATCAGCGCAAGGGCCG
This sequence comes from Rhodophyticola porphyridii, assembly GCF_003688285.1. Lineage (GTDB taxonomy): Bacteria > Pseudomonadota > Alphaproteobacteria > Rhodobacterales > Rhodobacteraceae > Rhodophyticola > Rhodophyticola porphyridii. The sequence goes on along the minus strand of NZ_RCNT01000001.1, from coordinate 640,792 downwards.
GGAACGGGTAGAACTGCTCCAGCCGCAGCAGATAGATATCGTCGATGCCGCGCGCATCGCGCTCTTCCAGCAGATCGTAATACACCTTGCCCGAACAGAGCACGACCCGTTTGATCTTGTCATCGGGTTGCAACTCGGTCTCGGAATGGCCTTTCTGCGCATCATCCCACAGCACCCGGTGAAAGCTGGATCCGGTGGTGAAATCCTCGGTCTCGCTGACCGCCAGCTTGTGGCGGAGCAGGGATTTCGGCGTCATCAGGACCAGCGGCTTGCGGAAACTGCGATGGATCTGCCGGCGCAGGATGTGAAAGTAGTTCGCAGGCGTGGTGCAGTTGGCGACGATCCAGTTGTCTTCCGCACACATTTGCAGGAAACGCTCCAGCCGGGCCGAGGAATGCTCCGGCCCCTGCCCTTCGAACCCATGCGGCAGCAGCATCACCAGCCCCGACATCCGCAGCCATTTGCGTTCGCCCGACGAGATGAACTGGTCGAACATGATCTGCGCGCCATTGGCGAAATCGCCGAACTGCGCCTCCCACATCACCAGCGCATTGGGTTCCGCCAGAGAATAGCCGTACTCGAAACCCAGGACCGCGTATTCCGACAACATCGAGTCGATCACTTCATACCGCGCCTGCCCTTCACGGACGTGGTTGAGAGGGTAGTAGCGTTCTTCGGTTTCCTGATCGATCAGCCCGGAATGGCGCTGGCTGAACGTGCCGCGCGTCGAATCCTGACCGGCCAGACGCACCGGATAGCCCTCGGTCAGCAGCGAGCCGAAGGCCAGCGCCTCCGCCGTCGCCCAGTCGAACCCGGTTCCGCTGTCGAACATCTGCTTCTTGCTTTCGAGCAGACGGCTCACCGTCTTGTGCAGCTTGAACCCATTGGGTGCACGCGCGAGGGCGGCACCCACCTGTTCAAAGGTTTCAGGGTTGATCGCCGTCTCGCCGCGCTGGTACTCCTCCCCCTCGCGATCCAGATGGGACCAGCGGCCATCGAGCCAATCGGCCTTGTTGGGTTTGTAATCCTTGCCGGCCTCGAATTCTTCGTTCAGATGGGCCTGGAACGCGGCCTTCATATCCTCGATTTCGCCTTCGGGGATCAGACCGTCCTTCACGAGACGTTCGGTATAGAGCTGAAGTGTAGTCTTCTGCTTCTTGATCTTCTTGTACATGATCGGGTTGGTGAACATGGGTTCATCACCCTCGTTATGGCCGAACCGCCGATAGCAGAAGATGTCGATCACGACGTCCTTGTGGAACATCTGTCTGAACTCGGTGGCCACCTTGGCGGCATGCACCACGGCTTCCGGATCGTCGCCATTCACGTGGAAAATCGGGGCCTCCACCATCAGCGCGATATCGGTGGGGTACGGGCTGGACCGGCTGAAATGCGGCGCGGTCGTGAAGCCGATCTGGTTGTTCACCACGATATGCATCGTGCCGCCGGTGCGATGCCCGCGCAGGCCGGACAGGCCGAAGCATTCGGCCACCACACCCTGCCCCGCAAAGGCCGCGTCACCATGGAGCAGGATCGGCAGCACGCTGGTGCGTTCCGGATCGTTGTTCTGGTCCTGTTTCGCGCGGGCCTTGCCCAGAACGACCGGGTTCACCGCTTCCAGATGAGACGGGTTGGCCGTCAGGGACAGGTGGACGGAGTTCCCGTCGAATTCCCGGTCGCTCGACGCGCCCAGATGGTACTTCACGTCGCCCGAGCCATCGACGTCTTCCGGCTTGAAGGAGCCGCCCTGAAACTCGTTGAAAATCGCCCGGTAGGGCTTGGCCATGACATTGGCCAGCACACTCAGCCGCCCCCGGTGGGGCATGCCGACGATAATGTCTTTCACACCCAGGGCGCCGCCGCGCTTGATGATCTGCTCCATCGCGGGGATCAGGCTTTCGCCGCCATCCAGACCGAACCGCTTGGTGCCCATGTATTTGACATGGAGGAACTTCTCGAAGCCCTCGGCCTCGACCATCTTGTTCAGGATCGCCCGGCGCCCTTCGCGGGTGAAGGCCACCTCCTTGCCGAAGCCTTCGATCCGTTCTTTCAGCCATGCGGCTTCGGTCGGGTTCGAGATATGCATGTATTGCAGCGCGAAGGTGCCGCAATAAGTCCGCTTCACGATCTCGACGATCTGGCGCATCGAGGCCATTTGCAGGCCGAGCACGTTGTCGATGAAGATGGGCCGATCCATATCGGACTCGGTGAAGCCGTAGGATTTCGGGTCCAGTTCCGGGTGCGGGGTCTGGTCGCGCATGCCGAGCGGGTCGAGATCGGCAACCAGATGGCCCCGGATACGGTAGGCGCGTATCAGCATCAGCGCCCGGATCGAGTCGAGCACCGCGCGCTGCACCTGATCGTCGCTCAGCGAAACGCCCTTTTCCCGCGCCTTGCCCCTGATCTTGTCGCCAGCACCTTTCATCTCCTCGGCCGCCGCCGGCCACTCCCCGGTCAGCGCATGGGTCATTTCATCGGCGGGTTCGGGCGGCCAGTCGCTCCGCGCCCAGGACGGGCCGGAGGCTTCGGCTTTCACCTCCATCTCCGCATCGCCAAGCGCCCGGAAGAACTCCTGCCAGGCCGCATCGACCGCGTTCGGGTCATTGGCATATCGGGCGTAAAGCTGTTCGAGATACTCGGCATTGTGGCCTTGCATGAAGCTCGACGCATGGAACTGGTCGTTCGGGGATTGGTCGGTCATTACATGGTCCTCCCGGGGCAAGGTCTATTGGCAGGCAAAGTCAGCACGTTGGTTTCGAGGCCCGGCGCCGCTGATCTGAAGAGCCGAGCTCTGGCGACCCAAATGGCCGCATATCTCTGCCGCAAGGGCTTGAATACCGCCGATGGCTATTCGTTGAGAGTTGAAACGAATTCTGTAGCCGCCCCGCAGGTTATCGATATCGAATACGCCAGCGGGTTGATTGATGAACACGCCTCGATCCGAATTTGTGCGCAAGTAATAGATGTCCTGCTGAACCTCGGCGATCTGGCCGATGAAGGCCTTGGCGGGAGTTGCAAGGCTTGACACGGCGAGGACGACAGCCAAAGCCAGGGCCGCCGCGGACCAATGACCGGTCTTATGACGCCCCCGACGCTTGAGCGTCTGCGGTGCGCCGTCTATGCGTTGCCCGGCGAGCATCACCCAATCGCCTTCAGCACGGCCTCGCCCAGACCCGCGGGGCTTTCGGCCACCACGATGCCTGCGCTTTGCATCGCTTCGATCTTGTCTTCCGCGCCGCCTTTGCCACCGGCGACAATCGCGCCCGCATGGCCCATGCGGCGGCCCGGAGGAGCGGTGCGGCCGGCAATGAAGCCCGCCGTGGGCTTCCAGCGGCCCTTCTTCTTTTCATCGGCCAGGAACTGTGCCGCTTCTTCCTCTGCGCTGCCGCCGATCTCGCCAATCATGATGATGCTCTCCGTCTCGTCATCGGCCAGAAACCATTCAAGCACATCAATATGTTCGGTTCCCTTAATGGGATCACCGCCGATGCCGACACAGGTCGACTGTCCCAGACCCACATCGGAGGTCTGTTTCACGGCCTCATAGGTCAGCGTGCCCGAACGGGAGACCACACCGCAGGACCCGCGTTTGTGGATATGGCCCGGCATGATGCCGATCTTGCAGGCATCCGGCGTGATCACGCCCGGGCAGTTCGGCCCGATCAGGATCGACTTGGACCCCTCCAGTGCGCGCTTGACCTTCATCATGTCGAGCACCGGAATGCCCTCGGTGATGCAGCAGATCAGTTCCATTTCCGCGTCGATTGCCTCGAGTATCGAATCCGCGGCGAAGGGTGGTGGCACATAGATGACGCTCGCATTCGCCCCGGTCACCGATTTCGCTTCGTGAACCGAGTTGAAAACCGGCAGATCGAGATGCGTCATGCCACCTTTGCCCGGCGTCACGCCGCCCACCATCTTCGTGCCGTAGGCAATGGCTTGTTCGGAATGGAACGTGCCCTGGCTTCCGGTGAAACCCTGACAGATCACCTTGGTATTTTCATCTACGAGTACGGCCATATGCCTGTTCCTTCTCGATTAAGTCGCTGAGCCATAAAGGGCTGAGTAATAGGTTTCATTTCGATCAAACGGGCTTTGACGCGCGCCGCCCAACACGGCCGGCACCGAAGACAGCGCCGCCGCGATCTCTGCCTGGGAGGAGCGGCTGACAAACACCAGCGAACACGGGCCATCGGCCCGGATCGACAGGTTGTAGCGCTGATGGAAAAGCGTGCCCGTTCGGCTGTTGCGGACAAACCCGTTGGCCGCGGCCGTGCTGTTCCGATCTGCAGATGAACACACGGTCTGCATCAGGGACGCGGCCATGCCGGGCGTGGCCAGCGCGTTTCCGGGCTCCGCATCCGGCGTTGAGACGAGCCCCTGCATCGTCGGGGCCGTGGGGGTGGCCGGGGCCGTGGACACGCAGGCCGCGAGCCCCCCGCACAAGGCGACGATAAAGAGCCGGCGCAACCCCGTCGCCAGATACGTACGGTGATCGAAACCGATCATGCTTGGCCAGCCTTTCGTCATTGATCCCCGCCTTGAAGTCCACCTGCAGGCGGCAGGCGTTCCAGATAAACGAACGCCGCAGGCCCGCCGGGGCGTGGGCCTGTGTTCACGTAACGCATGGCAGGAAGATCGCGGCCGTGGCTGAACTCCATGACACCGGTTGCGGTGACAGCGGGCCGGGCAGGATCGGCAGCCGGGTGCGTCTGCGTCGCAACGGCCCTGCCTGCACCGACCCCGATGAGAAGCACGATGCCCAAGCCATGAATGATCTGCCACAAGGAAAGGGATTTCATTGCCCCGTCGCCCTAGCCCTTCACCGCCGCCACGATCTTTTCGGCTCCGTCCTTCAGGTCATCCGCCGCGATCACGTTCAGGCCGGAATTGCGGATGATCTCCTTACCCTTTTCAACATTCGTGCCTTCCAGGCGCACCACAAGCGGCACTTCGAGACCCACCTCCTGCACGGCGGCGATCACGCCTTCGGCAATGATGTCGCAGCGCATGATGCCACCGAAGATGTTGACCAGAATGCCTTTGACCTGCGGGTCGGAGGTGATGATCTTGAAGGCCTCGGTCACCTTCTCCTTGGTGGCGCCGCCGCCCACGTCGAGGAAGTTGGCGGGCTCCGAGCCGTAGAGCTTGATGATGTCCATCGTCGCCATGGCAAGGCCGGCGCCGTTGACCATGCAGCCGATTTCCCCGTCAAGCGCGATGTAGTTCAGATCGTATTTCGAGGCGGCGAGTTCCTTTGGATCCTCTTCCGTCTCATCGCGCAGCGCCGCGATATCGGCGTGGCGGTAAACGGCATTGCCGTCGAAGCCGACCTTGGCATCCAGCACTTTCAGATCGCCGCTATCGGTCACGATCAGCGGGTTGATCTCCAGCATTTCCATGTCCTTCTCGGTGAAGGCCTGGTAAAGAAGCCCCATCAGGCGGACGCATTGCTTGACCTGCTGGCCTTCGAGACCGAGGGCAAAGGCAACCCGGCGGCCATGAAACCCCTGATACCCCGTCGCCGGGTCGACGCTGAAAGACAGGATCTTCTCGGGCGTCGCCGCCGCGACCTCCTCGATATCCATACCACCCTCGGTGGAGCAGACGAACGAGATACGGCTGGTCTGGCGATCCACCAGAAGGGCCAGATACATCTCCGTCTGGATGCCCGAGCCATCCTCGATATAGATCCGGTTGACCTGCTTTCCCGCGGGGCCCGTCTGATGGGTCACCAGAGTGCGGCCCAGCATCCGCTTTGCCTCGTCCGCGGCCTCTTCGACCGATTTGGCAAGGCGCACACCGCCTTTTTCACCGGCATCCGCTTCCTTGAAGCTGCCCTTGCCACGCCCGCCTGCGTGGATCTGCGCCTTCACGACCCAAAGCGGGCCGTCCAGCGCGCCCGCGGCGGTTTTTGCCTCTTCAGCCCTCATCACCACCCGGCCATCGCTGACCGGCGCGCCATAATCGCGAAGCAACGCCTTCGCCTGGTATTCATGAATATTCACGAAACTGTCCCATGATTGGTGTTATCTGCTTGGGACTAAGCACAAGAATTGCTCACAATAAAACGTCAATCTGACGCAGTATGGGGATTTTTGCCTAAAAAGCGACATTTGTGATCACAGCCAGAAAAAGTGTGATCACAAAATCAGGCGCGGGGCCCGGATCCGAACTCGGAAAGCGATTGCGAAAGGCCCGAACTTTCAAGGAGCGTGCGCTCCCGCTCCTGTAAAACAGCGTCAAAAGCCCCGACCGTCAGATCAAGGGCAAGGTCGCTGCGCCCGGTTGCCGGATCAAACGCGCGGCAATCGAGAAGGCCGAGCGCCTGAAGATCGCCCACCTGGCGCGGCGTGAGATATCTCAGCCTGTCGTGAAACGCCCTCAGCGCCGGCGCATGTCCAGCGCAGGCCGCCGCGTCCGCAATCTGGCTCCGCCGATGGCGGGTCACGATCCGGTCGAGAATTTCGGGGTCATAGCCTGCATACCGCAAGAGCTTCAAAATCCAGTGGAGTGGCGTCAGACCGTCGAAATGCAGGATCCGGGCAGTTGTGGAGCGATGCAGCCGCGCCCGGTCGCGTTCTCCGTCGCGGTCAAGAAACGCGGTATGGATCGACAGGGAAAACCCCTGGCCCACGGGCACCGCAACCTTGCCGGCGGCGTGGCCCAACAGCCCAAGCCGCCGATAGCCGCGATCCGCGCCGAACACCCGCTGCGCGACGGCGCGATTTTCGCCCCCGGCGTCACCTGGGGCCGTCAACGCGGGCATGAAGCCGCCTTCGAAAAGGGTTTCCGGGGCAGATCCGGGAAGATAAATGCGTTCCCAAACCGGCAGTTGCAGCGCCATGGCGGTTCCGTTCAGGGCGGCCATCTCTCCGGAAACCGGGCGATCCTGAAGCAGGAACTCGTCCGCATCCAGATGGATAAGCCAATCGCATCCGGTCCGCGACAGTGCATGGTTTGCATTCAGCGACTGCCGCCGCACCTGCGACGCGGGTCTTGCGCGCCGCTTGGCCTGTTTTCTCCAGTGATCCAGAGTGCATCTGACAACGCGGCAGCCCGGCATCGGTTTCAGCAGGTAGAAGGTCGGATCGTGCGGGTCGTCCAGATAGACGTGAACTTCCGATGCGCCGCTCGCCAGATGCCAGGCGACATTGGCCTGAACCAGCACCGGCGGCTCCCGGACCGTCATCACGACACCCCAATTCACATCGCCCATTATCCGCCCAAATCCAAATTCCGTATCCCGCGCACCTGTCTACCGTCTATCTGTCTGCCGAGGACCTGTCGCCATCAGGAAAAAGAAAATGGCGGCCGGGCGGGCCGCCATTCCAACTTGCACACGCGCGGCCGTTCACGCCAGGCTGTCGTCGATCCCCTTGCAGGCGTCGACAAGGCCTTTCACGGCAGCCACGGAGTTATCGAACATGGCCTGCTCATCCTTGGAAAGCTTCACATCGACGATCCGTTCGATACCCCCCGCGCCGATCACGGTCGGCACGCCCACATACATGCCCTTCAGTCCGAACTGGCCATCGCAATAGGCGGCACAGGGCAGAACCCGCTTCTGATCCTTCAAATAGGCTTCCGCCATTTCGATGGCCGATGTCGCGGGCGCATAGAAAGCGCTGCCGGTCTTCAGCAGGCCCACAATCTCGGCGCCGCCATCGCGCGTGCGCTGCACAATCGCCTCCAGCTTCTCCTGCGTGGTCCAACCCATCGCCACCAAGTCGGGCAAGGGAATACCCGCCACGGTGGAATAGCGCGTCAGCGGCACCATCGTGTCACCATGCCCGCCCAGAACGAAAGCGGTCACATCCTTCATCGAGACCTCGAACTCTTCGGCCAGGAAATGGCGGAACCGTGCGCTGTCCAGCACCCCGGCCATCCCGCAGACCTTTTCATGCGGCAGGCCCGAAAACTCGCGCAGGGCCCAGACCATCGCATCGAGCGGGTTGGTGATGCAGATCACGAATGCATTCGGCGCGTGATCACGGATACCCTCGCCAACGGATTTCATGACTTTCAGGTTGATCCCCAGAAGGTCGTCCCGGCTCATCCCCGGTTTGCGCGGCACGCCGGCGGTGACGATGCACACATCCGCGCCCGCGATATCCGCGTAGTCATTCGTGCCTTTCAGCTTGGCGTCGAACTTTTCCGACGGGCCGGATTCGGCGATATCCAGCGCCTTTCCCTGTGGAATGCCCTCGGCGATGTCGAACAGGATGACATCCCCCAGTTCTTTCAGCGCTGCAAGATGGGCAAGGGTGCCCCCGATCTGTCCCGCGCCGATAAGCGCAATCTTGGGTCTGGCCATGAGAGTGATCTCCAGGTACCTCGTTGATATTGGCGACGGGCCTATCCGCCCGCCCCGTTCGGCGCAAGCCTGCGCGCGCGCGGCGGAAAGCCCCATTCGGCAGCGCAGCACAGCCAAGATGCTTGAAACATGAGAAAAATCGGTCGCGCCGCATGGATTTCCGGCACGAAAAGCGCCGTGCGGATTCCGCCAAACTGGCCGCCGGGACCGACGAATTCCTGTTCCCCGGCCCGCTTTCCACACGCGATTCTGACTGCGGGCAGTCTCGGAAAACGCCGCGGGGCACACCTCTGTTCAGAGCGGTTCCCCGGGCGCGGGCTGCACCAATGTCTCATAGGACGCGCCGGAGGCCATCAGGCAGGTCATCCCGTCCGCGCTTGTCACCGTGATTGTCCATGTCCCCGTCTCGTCAGAGGCATAGACCTCGACGATACGGTTGCCCGGACCCATGCCGATGGACCGCGCGGTTTCGCCGTACCGGCTGCTCAATGTCCCGATGATCGCATCGCGCTGACCGCAGATCAGCTGTCCATTCGATTGCGCACCGGCGGGAAACGTCAGAGAGGCGAGCGTCAGCACGGCCCCCATAATCCTGTTCATTCCGGTCATGGTCCTGCCTTTCTTCTGCGGAGGGGGCCCGGAGAAAAGCAGTCCGCAAGAGGTTGAGCGCGCGACCGCCTGGCTCCCCCCTTTTGCTGTCTGGTCATTCGCCCGAAGGGTCGGGCTCCAGAGATCCTGTATCGGAAAAGATGACAAAAATTCCGTTAACTCCCGGGAAAAGCGGCAGATGAGCCGGAATTGAACCGGCTTCCGGCGCAACATAATTTCGCCACTCTGCGGCATAACCGAACTTGCGTTCGCGCTGCAGGCATGATTCTTGCCAGTCCGACACGGATCGAAAGGCTTCCCATGGATCATCGCGCGCGCCCCTACCGCTCGGTTCTTTACATCCCCGGCTCCAAGCCGCGCGCGATGGACAAGGCCCGTTCCCTGCCGGTCGATGCCATCATCTTCGACCTTGAAGACGCGGTCGCCATCGACGAGAAAGCCACCGCTCGGGCCTTGCTGGCCGAGACGCTGGCCGCGGGAGGATATGATCCGCGGGCGCAGATCGTTCGGATCAACGGATTCGATACCGATTGGGGCGCGCAGGATCTCGACACGATCGCCACGATCTCACCGCAGGCGATCCTGCTTCCCAAAGTCAATTCCGCCGCCGATATCGAGGCTCTCGCCACCCGACTCGACGCCCGGGCGGAAACGGCGCAGACCACGATCTGGGCGATGATGGAAACGCCGCTCGGCATCATGAACGCCGCCCAGATCGCCGCCGCGCCGCGCATGGCGGGCTTCGTGATGGGCACCAACGATCTGGCCAAGGATCTGGGCACCCGGCAGCACGCTGACCGCGAACCGCTTCTGACCGCGCTTCAGCTTTGCCTGCTGGCCGCCCGCGCCCATGGCCTTGTATGCGTTGACGGGGTCTACAACGCCTTCAAGGACGAAGACGGGCTGGGCCGCGAATGCAGGCAAGGCCGCGATATGGGATTCGACGGCAAAACCCTGATCCACCCCGCGCAGGTGGCCACCGCGAATGCGGCTTTCGCCCCGTCGGCCAAGGAAATCGACCTCGCGAGCCGCCAGATCGAAGCCTTCGATGCGGCCACGGCCGCGGGGCAGGGCGTGGCCGTCTTGGATGGCCGTATCGTGGAGAACTTGCATGTGGAGAGCGCTAGGGCCACCTTGGCCAAGGCGGCGGCCATCAGCAAGTTGGAGCAAGCATAATGGGTTACATCCTCCTCATCCTCGGCCTCGCGCTGTTCATGGGATCACACTGGTTCAAACGGCTGATGCCAGCCCGGCGCGCGGCCATGGGCGATCCCGGCAAAGGTCTGGTCGCGCTTGGCATCCTTGCCGGTATCGTCCTGATGGTGATCGGGTACCGCAGCGCCGCGTATGTGAATGTCTGGTTCCCCCCGTTCTTCCTGATCCATGTGGCGAACCTGTTGATGGTCATCGCATTCTGGCTCTTCGCACTGAGCGTCATCCAGGGGACGATCTCGGCCCGCATTCGCCACAAGCAACTGACGGCGACCAAGACCTGGGCCATCTCGCATTTGCTGGTGAACGGCGATCTCGCCTCGATCCTGTTGTTCGGCGGTCTGCTGGGTTGGGCCGTGGGCACCGTGATCATGATCAACAAGGCCGAACCCACATGGGAACGCCCGGCCAACGCATCGCTCAAAAACGACGGCCTCGCCTTTGTCGCGGGGCTGGCGGCCTTTGTCGTGGTGGCATTCATCCACACCTGGCTTGGCTACTATCCGTTCCCGGCCTGATGCAGATCTATCGCTTCCTCACCGAAGACGACACATCGGCCTTCTGCCACAAGGTGAGCGAAGCCTTGAGCAAAGGCTGGGTTCTGCATGGCCCGCCGACATATGCCTTCGATGCAGCCCGCGGCGTCATGCGCTGCGGGCAGGCCGTAACCAAGGAGGTCGACGGCACCTACACCTCCGCTCTGAAACTCGGAGATCTCTGAATGCCCAAAACCGGTTCCGGCAATTTCTTCGAGGATTACAGACTTGGCCAAGTCATAGATCATGCCACGCCGCGCACGCTTCAAGGAGCCGAAAGGGCGCTTTATCACGCCCTTTATCCCGCGCGGCATGCGCTTCATTCATCCGACGAGTTTGCCCGCGCCTCGGGTCTTCATGCCAGCCCGCTGGACGATCTGATCACGTTTCACACGGTCTTTGGCAAAAGCGTGCCCGACATCTCCCTGAACGCGATTGCGAATCTGGGATATGCGGAGGGGCGGTTTCACGTGCCGGTCTGGCCTGGCGATACGCTGCGCGGCAGATCGGAGATCATCGGCCTGAAACAGAACTCAAACGGCAAATCCGGCGTCGTCTACGTTCGGACCGAGGGCGTGAACCAGCACGGAACGGTCGTTCTGGACTATATCCGTTGGGTGATGGTGCGCAAACGCGACGCCGACGCGCCGGCGCCCGAAACCCATGTGCCGGAACCAAGCCCGGTTGTCCCGCCTGACACGTTGTTCATCCCCGAAGGGCTGGATTTCTCCCATTATGATTTCGATCTCGCAGGAGAGCCGCATCGCTGGTCGGACTATCAGGTAGGCGAAGTGATTGATCATGTGGACGGCGTCACGCTCAGCGAGGCCGAACACATGATGGCCACGCGGCTCTGGCAGAACACGGCCAAGGTGCATTTCGATGCGACTGCGCGGGAAGATGGCAAGCGCCTGATCTATGGCGGCCATATCATCAGCCTTGCCCGCGCGCTCAGCTTCAACGGCCTTGCCAACGCCCAGATCATCGCCGGCATCAACGCGGGAGCCCATGCAAACCCGGCCTTCGCGGGCGATACGGTCCGGGCATGGTCCGAAGTTCTGGACAAGGCCGAAACCGCAGCGCCCGGCGTCGGCGCGCTTCGCCTGCGACTGGTCGCGACGAAGGGTGGCGCCGCAGGCACCTTGAAAGGAGAGGATGGCAGGTATCCGCCAGACATCCTGCTGGATCTGGATTACTGGGCCCTGGTCCCGGAATAGGAACCGGGACGCTCAGTGGAGCGTGTACCCCATCCCCTTCTGCGTCACCGGGTCAAGCGCCGACACATGGGTCAGGCCCGATTCATCGGCGATATACTCCTGCAGCGGGAGCGACTTGTCGAAATCGCCCGAAAGCAAGCTGACCGGAATAGGCAGGTAGGTCTGGTCATGCGCCAGCCCCTTCTGTTCGCAGAAGGCATAGATATGGTGCAAGATGACCTTGGGGGAATGGTGCAGGCGGCTGTAATCCCAGCCGATACGATTGCGCTGATATCCTTCCGCCTGCGACCGTGTGCAGACAGCCCTCGCAATCTCGAAGATACGCGCGTCGGCATAACGCTTCTTTTCGGTCGGCACGATGATGTATTCCCAGGCCTCAAGCCGGACCAAGGCGGCGGCGGCGGTGGCCATGTCACATTCGGGCTGCTGAACGATCCAAAGCGCCGAGTCCAGTCCGAGCCCGGTGGTCAGATCCAGGCCGACGACGATCTCGTGCCATAGATTCGGATCCGGGCATTCCACCATCCAGGCCAGCAACTGGGCCCGGTCCCTGTCGACTGTAAAAGCCAGTTTATGTCGCACCATCTATTCCTCACAACCTGTCACACTAAATCATCGACGTGGCTAGGGACCCAATAAGGCAGTTCTGAGGCAAAAACGAGAGCGGCGTTGGACACTTTTGGGAGATATTTTTTGTGATCACAGTCCGCAATACTGTGATCACAACAAGGGGCGCTGCGGCGTTAGGACCCAGAATTGGGCGCATTTTCAACGTCGCGCCACGTGACAGCGGCAAAAAACCCGCTATGCATTGTCGTGACGAAAACAGTCCAAGCTCAACCTGAAAGGGTGTCCGCCATGGCAGACGTGAACCGGGGCAACAGGCCTCTGTCCCCGCACCTGACGATTTATCGGCCGCAACTCAATTCGATCACCTCGATTCTGGTGCGGATCAGCGGCAACGCTTTGCTGGTGGGGGCGCTGCTCATCGTGTGGTGGCTTCTGGCCGCGGCGACCGGCGAAAGCTACTTCACCACAGTCGACGGTCTGATCACCTCAATCCTGGGCGATCTGGTGATGCTCGGATCGGTCTGGGCGCTCTGGTATCATGCGCTTGGCGGTCTTCGCCACCTGATCTGGGATCAAGGCTACGGTCTTGAGGTGGACACTGCCGACAAGATGGGCTGGGGCATGATCATCGGGTCGGTCGCGTTCACCTTTCTCACCATCATCGCAATCTAGGGGGCAACGGACATGGCATTTCTGACCGACCGCAAGCGCGTCGAGGGGCTCGGCTCCGCCAGAAGCGGCACCCAGCATTTCTATTCGATGACGGTCACCTCGATCGCCCTTCTGATCCTGACGCCGATCTTCCTGTTCTCGGTCGGCCCGTTGCTTGGCGAACCTCATGCGGAGGTCATTGCGGGGCTCTCGCGCCCGTTCACCGCCATCGTCACCGCCTTGATGCTGATCGTGGGCTTTCATCATTTCCGACTGGGCGTCACCACGCTGATCGAGGATTATCTGCATGGTCCGGCAGGCAGGTTGGCCATCATCGCCATGACCCTCATCAGCTATGGCCTTGCCGCAACGGGCCTTTTCGCCATCGCAAAAATCGCGCTCTGAGCAGACAGGAGCAATTTCAGACATGACGGCTTCCTACGACATCACCCATCACACCTACGACGTTGTCGTCGTGGGCGCTGGCGGCTCCGGCCTCAGGGCCACCCTCGGCATGGCAGAGCAGGGCCTGAAGACAGCCTGCATTTCCAAAGTGTTCCCGACCCGCTCTCACACTGTTGCGGCGCAGGGCGGCATCGCGGCATCGCTTGGCAATATGGGCCCGGACCATTGGCAGTGGCACATGTATGACACGGTGAAAGGGTCCGACTGGCTGGGCGACACCGACGCGATGGAATACCTCGCCCGCGAGGCGCCCAAGGCGGTCTACGAGCTGGAGCATTACGGTGTGCCGTTTTCCCGCACGGAAGAGGGCAAGATCTATCAGCGTCCCTTCGGTGGCCACACGACGGAGTTCGGCGAGGGCCCGCCGGTGCAACGCACCTGCGCCGCCGCCGACCGGACCGGTCACGCCATCCTGCACACGCTTTACGGTCAGAGCCTCAAGCACAACGCGGAATTCTATATCGAGTATTTCGCGACCGACCTGATCATGTCCGAAGATGGCCAGTGCCAGGGTGTCGTCGCCTGGAAGCTGGAAGACGGCACGATGCATGTCTTCAACGCCAAGACCACGGTGCTGGCCACCGGCGGCTATGGGCGGGCCTATTTCTCGGCCACATCGGCCCATACCTGCACCGGCGACGGCGGCGGCATGGTGGCGCGGCAGGGTCTGCCGCTTCAGGACATGGAGTTCGTGCAGTTCCACCCGACCGGCATCTACGGCGCAGGCTGCCTGATCACCGAAGGCGCGCGCGGCGAGGGCGGATACCTCACCAATTCCGAGGGCGAGCGGTTCATGGAACGCTACGCGCCGACCTACAAGGACCTTGCCAGCCGCGACGTGGTCAGCCGCTGCATGACCATGGAGATCCGCGAGGGGCGCGGCGTGGGCGAGAACAAGGATCATATCCACCTGCACCTTAACCACCTGCCGCCGGAGACACTGGATCTGCGCCTGCCGGGTATCTCCGAAAGCGCCCGTATCTTCGCGGGTGTGGATCTGACGAAAGAGCCGATCCCGGTTCTGCCGACGGTGCATTACAACATGGGCGGCATCCCGACCAATTACTGGGGCGAGGTGTTGAACCCGACCAAGAAAAACCCCGATGCGATCGTGCCGGGCCTGATGGCCGTGGGCGAAGCGGGCTGCGCCTCGGTGCATGGGGCGAACCGGCTTGGCTCCAACAGCCTGATCGACCTCGTGGTCTTCGGCCGTGCGGCCGCGATCAAGGCGGGCGAGGTGGTGGACCCGGACGCATCGAACCCGGCGCTGAACCAGGCTTCGCTCGACAAGGCAATCGCCCGTTTCGACGATATCCGCCATGCCGACGGGGGTACGCCCACCGCCGAACTGAGGCTGGAGATGCAGCAGGCCATGCAGTCCGATGCCGCAGTGTTCCGCACCGACAAGACGCTGGCCGAGGGTGTGAACAAGATGGAGGCCATCGCGGCCAAGATCGACGATCTGCATGTCACCGACCGGAGCCTGATCTGGAACTCCGACCTGATGGAAACGCTGGAGCTGACCAACCTGATGCCCAACGCGCTGGCCACGATCGTTGCCGCCGAGGCGCGAAAGGAAAGCCGTGGCGCCCACGCGCACGAGGATTATCCCGACCGGGATGACGAGAACTGGCGCAAGCACAGCCTTGCCGTGGTCGATGGCAACAAGACGACCCTTGATTATCGCCCGGTCCATCTCAATCCGCTTCTCGGCCATAACGAAGGCGGGATAGACATGAAGAAAATCGCGCCCAAGGCGCGCGTGTATTGAGGAGAGACACAGAACTGATGCCACTCCGGACCAGGCACATGGGAGACAGAGATGAGCAGGCGCCGCCGGCATCCGGAGCGGATGCCGCCCCGGTGCGCCTGTCCACGGCTCTCCGCCATGTGGGGTTCGCGATGACGCTCACCACGCTTGCCGCCTGCAACATCGCGCAGGGCACTGCCGACATCATCGCCCGCGATCAGGCCCGGGGCGTCGTGAATGACGTCGTCGCGGAGCGGTTTCCCGGCATAGATGCCACACCGGTGACCGATTGCGTGATCGACAACGCCTCGGCGCAGGAAATCCTCATCGTGGCCGGGGCCGCCGTCACCGGCGTGACCGAGCAGACCAGCCGCACCGTCTCCGGCATTCTGCAGCGTCCCGATACGGTCCTTTGTATCAGCCGCAACGCGCTCGTCTCCCTGGAGGCGTTCGCATGAGACCGCACCTTGTGCTCGCCCTCCTCGCTCTGTTGGCGGCCTGCGGGCCGATGTCGCCCGAACGCGCCTATCAGACCTGCAGCGAACGCGCCCGTGCCGCGGCGGGGCCCACGGGCAGCATTGGCGTCGGCGTGGGATCGGGCGGGCCGACCGCCCGGCTCGAGATCGGGATCACGTCCGACTATCTGGCCGGGCGCGACCCGCAACTGGTCTATGACCGTTGCTTCCGTCAGCTTACAGGCGCCGGTCCGACCCGGCCCCTGATCCTCTGAGCACGGCCCGGCATGACAGAGCTTATCGAGCCCCGCTTCATCTGCATCGGCACCCATCACAAGACCGGTACGATCTGGATGCGCCGCGTGTTTCGGATCATCGCCCGACGGTTGAAGCTGGCCTTCATCTATGGCTTCACCAACTGGCACGAGGGCAAGCATTGCGACGCGGGCCGCGCCATACTGTACAACTGGTCCTCGAAACTGCCCAAGCCGGTCATGGACAGGCCCGATGCACGGATCCTGCATCTGATCCGCGACCCCCGCGATGTGCTTGTCTCGGGGATGCGGTACCATCTTCGCTCTGTCACCCGGGATGAAAAATTTCTGCATCGCGCACGACCGGAACTGAACAATCGCAGTTATCAGGAACACCTGCAGGACCTACCGGATGACGAGGAGCGGCTGCTGTTCGAAATGGAGCACAAGCACCGCGAAACGCTCGATCAGATGCTGGCATGGGATTACACGCGCTCCAACGCGGTCGAAATGCGCTACGAAGAGCTGATCCGTGACACCAGCTGTCAACGGTTCGTCGAAGCCCTCAGCTTTCTCGGGTTTTCGGAGGAAGAAACGGCCCTGGGCAGACGGATCTTCTGGAAACACAGCCTGTTCGGCGGGCTTGCTGGGGCCACGCCACGCGCCAAACGGGTCGATGCGCATATCATGTCAGGGCGCCCTGACCAATGGCGGCAGGCCCTGCCCCGGCGTGTGGCCGAGATATATGCAGAACGCCATGGCGCGGCGCTGGTCCGCCTTGGCTATGAACCCCATCCGACCCGCTGGCTGGCGGAGATGCATCATGCCTGACCTCATCACCCTTTCAGCTACCACCGCTGGCAACCGCGCCTGGCAGGACATATTATCCTTCTTACAAGGAACCGGAGACAACCATGGTTGAACTGACGCTCCCCAAGAACTCCCGCATCCGCACGGGCAAAACCTGGCCCAGGCCCGAGGGCGCCACGAATGTGCGGAAGTTCAGCATCTATCGCTGGAACCCCGATGATGGCGAGAACCCGCGTGTCGACACCTATTTCGTCGATATGGACAGCTGCGGGCCCATGGTTCTGGACGCGCTGATCAAGATCAAGAACGAGATCGACCCCACGCTGACCTTCCGCCGCTCCTGCCGCGAGGGCATTTGCGGCTCATGCGCGATGAACATCGACGGGATCAACACCCTGGCCTGCATCTACGGCATGGACGAGATCAAGGGCGACGTGAAGATCTACCCCCTGCCCCACATGCCCGTGGTCAAGGACCTGATCCCCGATCTCACCCATTTCTACGCCCAACACGCCGCAGTGATGCCCTGGCTGGAGACCAAGACCCAGCGCCCGGAACATGAGTGGCGCCAGTCGATCGAGGACCGCAAGAAGCTTGACGGGCTTTATGAATGCGTGATGTGCGCGTCGTGCTCCACCTCCTGCCCCTCCTATTGGTGGAACGGCGACCGTTATCTGGGGCCCGCCGCGCTGCTGCATGCCTATCGCTGGATCATCGACAGCCGCGATGAGGCCACGGGCGAGCGGTTGGACGATCTGGAAGATCCGTTCAAACTCTACCGCTGCCACACGATCATGAACTGCACCAAGACCTGCCCGAAAGGTCTGAACCCGGCCAAGGCGATTGCCTCGATCAAGCAGATGATGGTCGAACGGGCGCACTGATCCCGGGCCGACACCTCGCAGAGCCGCCGTCATGTGCGGCAGTCATTCTCCGGGGCCCGGCGCAACTGACGCTTTCTTTGGGCGTTGGCCCGCAGCGGTCTGTGTGGACCTCCCGCACAGCGCCGAACACCGTGAGGACCGGGGCAACCATCTCCGCGGCTACCTGCACGGGCAAAGATGCCGGATCCGCCCCGGTCAGGCGACGGCGGATGACAAAGGGGAAAGGGACCGCCTCCTGCATGAAGGCGATCCTCCTTATCAGGCCCCTCGGGCAAGCGCGCCTTTCGTCAGGCCGCCTTCACATATTCGTAGTATTCCGGGGTCTTATCCGCAGGATATGGCGGCTCTGTATAATAGGCCCAGGCGTCTTCCAGACATTTCAGGGCCTCGTCGCTCTTCTGCTCAGTCTCACGTTTGGACATATCAACCTCTTCTGGGTCAGCTCTGTCCTCCCTTGCATCAAAGATACGTGCGGATCGCGATTTGAGCACCGGGTATCTGCACAACGCTGCCATGCGGCCCGCGCAACACGACGCAACGTCGGCGCGGGACAAGTGGAGATGACCCGGTTTACACTCCCAAGGAGGAGGAGACGGAACAATGATCAAGGTCGATACAATCGTCATCGGTGCGGGTTTATCGGGCCTTGTGGCCGCCTTTCACGCGGCCGAACGCGGCCGCAAGGTCGCCATTCTGGATCAGGAAGGCCCGCAATCGCTTGGCGGGCAGGCATGGTGGTCTCTTGGGGGGCTGTTCATGGTGAACACTCCCGAACAGCGGCGAATGGGCCTCAGCGACAGCCGCGATCTGGCGGCGGCCGACTGGTTCGGGGCGGCGGGCTTCGACCGGCCCGAGGATGAAAACCCCCGCAGATGGGCCGATGCCTATCTGGATTTCGCGGCCGGCCCCATGCGCGATTACCTGCATGATCTGGGCATGCGCTGGTTTCCGGTGGTGGGGTGGGCCGAACGCGGCGGATCGCTCGCCCCCGGTCACGGCAACTCCATCCCTCGGTTTCACGTCACATGGGGCACCGGCACCGGTGTGGTGAAACCCTATGCCGAACGCGTCCGAACCCACCCTAAAATCGAGCTGCATTTCCGCCACCGGGTCACCGGCCTCACGCTCGAAGGGGGCCTGTTGAAAGGCGTCGAGGGCGACATTCTTGTGGACGATCCGGCGCCCCGCGGAGCGCCCACCACCCGCCGGGCCGCCGTGCCCTTCCACTATGCCGCCGATACCGTCATCGTGACGACAGGCGGCATCGGTGCCAATCACGATCTCGTCCGCGATTACTGGCCGCGCGAGCGTCTTGGGCCACCGCCCATCAGAATGGTTTCCGGCGTTCCCGACTATGTGGACGGACAGATGCAGCAGACGGTCGAGGCGGCAGGCGCACAGGTCATCAACAGGGATCGGATGTGGCATTACTGCGAGGGCCTTGCCAACTGGAATCCGATCTGGCCCAATCACGGCATCCGCATCCTGCCCGGCCCGTCCTCGATGTGGTTCGATGCAAACGGCGACCGGATGATGGCGCCCTGCTTCCCCGGCTTCGATACGCTAGCCACGCTCAAACGCATTCTGGCCACCGGCCATGAGCATTCATGGTTTATCCTGACCCAGAAAATCATCGAAAAGGAATTCGCCCTTTCCGGCTCGGAGCAGAACCCGGATCTGACCTCCGGCAGATGGTCGGCGGTTCTGAAGGAACGCCTTGGCAGGGGAGCGACCCGTGCGGTTGAGGCATTCAAGGCGAATGGTGAGGATTTTGTCGTCGCCCCCGATCTGGCGACGCTGGTCGAGGGGATGAACAGGATCACTCCGCAAGTCCCGCTCAAGCTCGCCCATATCCACGACCAGATCGCCGCACGAGATGCGCAACTGGGCAACGCGGTCTCCAAGGATGCCCAGATCACGGCCATTCGCGGTGCCCGCGCCTATCTGGGTGACAAACTGATCCGCACCGCCAAACCGCACGCGATCCTCGACCCGAAAAACGGCCCCCTCATCGCCGTCCGTCTGAACATTCTCACGCGGAAATCGCTCGGCGGGCTGCATACGGATCTCAGCGGTCAGGTTCTCCGCCCCGATGGAACGCCCTTTTCCGGGCTCTTCGCGGCCGGCGAGGTGGCGGGCTTCGGCGGTGGCGGCTACCACGGCTATAACGCGCTTGAAGGCACTTTTCTGGGCGGGTGTATCTATTCCGGCAAGGTTGTCGGGGAGTATGTCTGACCCGCGTCATGAGGCATGGCGCAGAGAGAGTTGCCCGAAGTCATCGGTCTCCGCCCTCCGGGAATGAGCCGCCGGTTGGAAGTATCACGCGCTCGTTCGAAGGGCGGTTCACTGCTGGCCGAAATCATGGATTATCTGGCAATGGGTACGTGGCCTTGCAACGCCCCGTCCGGACTCCGACCTGCGGGACGTAGCGATGCGGGACGAAATTGCCCGGCCTCTCGCAGGAACCCTCGTGAGCCAGGAAAGCGCCGGTTTTGCCGATTTCCGCTTGGGGGTGCAAGCCTGCCGGCGGCGGTTTGCGGAACTGGACCCAGAAGCTGTAAAACCCTCTGCATCACGTGCGCATAAACTCATTCACCCCGGAGCTACCCATGTCCGAGCCCGCAGACGCCGCCCAACGCCGCGCCATCGTTCCTGTGATCTGTTATCCAACCGATACGCTCCCACAACCGGACGCAGCCCTGATGCGCGCGGCAACCGAAAAGCTGCAGAAGCGGCACGAGGTGACCGTTCCTCCCCGCGATGCGCGCAGCTTCCATGTCAAGGCAGGCCAGACCTTCCGCATCACCAGCATCGAGGGCCCTCAGGTGGGCGACCTCAATCTCTGGAATGCCGACGATCTGACCGAACGCTTTTTCTCAGGCAAGACCCGTGCGCTTCACGGCACCCATGTAACGACCGGGGATCGGCTCTGGTCCAGTCTGCCCTATCTTCGCCCGATGGCGACCATCGTCGAGGATACTCTTGGCTGGTACGGGCTTGATGCCTATGGCGGCGGCGTTCACGACGTGATCGGAACCCGGTGCGACCCATATACCCACAACCTGCTGTCGGGCGGTCATTATCACCATTGCTGCCACTCCAATCTTACCCGTGCGCTGGCCGAGGAAACCGGTCTCCCTCTCGCCGAAGCCGAGCCGCATATCCACGATGTCCTGAACGTTTTCATGTGCACCGGCTTCACCCGCGACACCGGTCAGTACTTCATGAAAGCGAGCCCTGTACGGCCGGGTGATCACATTGATTTTATGGCAGAAGTCGATCTTGTCGGCGCCCTTTCCGCATGCCCCGGCGGCGATTGCGGCGCGACCCATTCGAGCGATACGGCACCCTGTTTCCCGCTGCTCGTCGAGGTGTTCGACAGCGCGGCGACGCCCGGTTACACGTCTCCCCCGGTCAACGGATATGACAAGACCCATGGGTGCTGACTGTGTCTCAAAAACCACGGGCCCGGATTGCGAAAACCACCCCGAGATTTCCCTTGAATCGAATCCGTCCCGGTCCTACTTGGCGCCCATAGACGCCAACGCACGCGCCTCTGTCGAGGTGGGCTCAACACCCACGCGGTTACGTAGCGACGGTAACGTCTCCCTTTGAAGTGAGCGGTCTGCGCCGGGACACCGGAATGGCCGGGTCTTATGGAGATGACCAATGCACGTAACCCACGCCGATTTTTCGGCGGCTTCTGCCGTCGTACCCTCCTCCCGCCTCGATGCCTTCGTCGCCGCCAACCGCTTCGACAAACCGACCCTCGTGCTCGATATCGACCGGGTCGAGGCTCAGTATCACGCGCTGGCCGCAGGTCTCTCCTCCGCCGACATCCATTATGCCGTAAAGGCCAACCCGGCACGCCAGATCATCGAACGTCTGGTGGCGCTCGGGTCGCATTTCGACGCTGCATCGCGGGGCGAAATCGAGCTCTGCCTCTCCCTTGGTGCGGACCCGGCGCATATCTCGTTCGGCAACACGGTCAAACGCGCGTCGGATATCGCCTTCGCGCATCAGGCCGGGATCGACATCTTCGCCGCTGATGCAGAAGAAGAACTTGAAAAGATTGCGGAAAATGCGCCCGGAGCGCAGGTCTACATCCGCCTGATCGTGGACGCCTCCGGCGCCGACTGGCCGTTGACCCGCAAGTTCGGCACCAGCCGCGACAAGGCCGTGCGTCTGATGAACATGGCCCGCGATCTGGGCCTCGCGCCCGTGGGCGTCTCTTTCCATGTCGGCTCCCAGACCCGCAAGCCCGAGATGTGGGCCGATACGCTCGATCAGGTAGCTGCCATCTGGGCCGAAGCGCTGGATGCGGGCCATGACCTGAGCCTTGTCAATATCGGCGGCGGCTTTCCCGCCTTCTACGGCGATGAGATCGCCCACCCGACCGATTATGCCGCAAAGGTGATGGAGATGGTTCGCGCGCGTTTCGGCGACACACCCCGCGTGATGGCCGAGCCCGGCCGCGGGCTGGTGGCCGAGGCCGGTGTGATCGCCGCCGAGGTGCTGCTGGTTTCACGGAAGTCCGATGATGACCTCTGCCGTTGGGTGTTCCTCGATATCGGCAAGTTTTCCGGTCTGGCCGAAACCATTGACGAGGCGATCCGGTATCAGTTCACCACTGATCGCGACCATGAAGACACTGGCCCCTGCATCCTTGCGGGCCCGTCCTGCGACAGCGCCGACGTGCTTTATGAGAAACGCCCGGTCGCCCTGCCTGTCGGCCTCAAAAGCGGCGACAGGATCGTCATCCGCAATTGCGGTGCCTATACGTCGAGCTACAGCTCGGTGGGCTTCAACGGCTTTCCGCCTCTGGACGTGATCGTGATCTGAGATGGCAAGGGCCCCGAAACCGGGGCCCTTTGCTCAGGTGAAGGCCGCTTCCAGCGCAATCTCCACCATATCGGCAAAACTGGATTGCCGGTCTTCGGATGGCAGTGCTTCGCCGGTGATCAGATGATCGGAAATGGTCAGAACCGCCAGCGCCCGGCGGCCATATCGTGCCGCGAGGGTATAAAGCTCTGCCGCTTCCATTTCGACCGCAAGAATACCGTGACGGGTCATCTGCTCGGTCAGGTCCGGACGTTCGTCGTAAAACACGTCCGACGAGTAGATGCCGCCCACATGGATCGCGCTGCCCTTGGATTGTGCCGCCTTGTACGCTGCCTGCAACAAACCGTAATCCGCACATGGCGCAAAACTCAGGTCTCTGAATATCCCGCGCGATGGCGTGGACATCGTGGACGACGTCATTGCCAACACCACATCCCGGATCTTCACGCTTTCCTGCATCGCGCCCGCCGATCCGATGCGGATCAGGGTTTGCGCACCAAAGTCGCGGATCAACTCATTGGCATAGATCGAGAGGCTGGGCATCCCCATACCTGACCCATGAATCGTAACGCGATTGCCTTTCCAGGTTCCGGTAAACCCCAGCATACCGCGCACTTCGTTGACGCAGACGGGGTTTTCCAGAAACCTTTCGGCGGCCCATTTCGCCCGGAGCGGGTCGCCCGGCATCAAAACCGTTTCGGCGATCTCTCCGGGCTTAGCCCCAATGTGAACGGTCATCTTCTGGGCTCAGATCGCCATATCGTCGAGAGATTTTCCGGACGCAAGCGCCTCCTTGATCCAACCGGGCTGGCGGCCACGGCCGGTCCATGTCTGGCTCGGGTCTTTCGGATTGGCATATTTGGGAGGCGATTTCGGGCCGGAGGTGGATTTGCCGCCAAGAACCTCGTCCAGCGAAAACCCGTGTTCAAGTGCCGCCTTTTGCGCAGCAGCCAGAGCTTCCTTCTTTTTGCGTTTCGCGTAGTCTTTCAGCGCAGCGTCAACTTCCTTTTGCAGGTCCAGCAGTTCCTGCCGCGTCATGCTACTCAATTTCTTCGTCATTTCGGGTGTCCCTATTTTTGGTGCATTGGTGCTAAGCCTGTACACCCATGCATGCAATAGGAACTATTTATGGACATGTCCTTTTAGGCAGTTTTCGACCTATGAGACCATGTTTTTAGGGTTTATTCGGCGGCGACCGGCTTCGGGTCGACCAAGTGAACAATATCCATCATGATTCGATTAAGCTCGAAATCCTTTGGCGTGTAGACTTTCGCCACACCGAAGCTCCTCAATTTCTCCGCGTCTTCCTCCGGAATGATGCCCCCGACGGCCACCGGAATGTGATCCAAGTTTTCGGCCCGCAATCTTGTCATGACCTCCTGGATCAGAGGAACGTGGCTACCGGACAGAATCGACAGGCCAATAACATGGACCTCTCCGGTTTTTGCAGCTGAAACGATTTCTTCCGGCGTCAGGCGAATGCCCTCATAGGCGATATCCATTCCGCAATCCCGCGCGCGGAACGCGATCTGCTCAGCCCCGTTGGAATGCCCGTCCAATCCGGGCTTTCCGACCAGAAACTTCAATCGCCGGCCAAGCCGGTCGCTGGCGGCGTCCACTGCCTGCCGTATCTCGTCAAGTCCGTCCGTCTTGTTGGAGGGATTGCGCGAAACGCCCGTGGGCCCGCGGTATTCGCCATGAACCGCGCGCATGACACCCGCCCATTCGCCCGTGGTCACCCCGGCCTTCGCTGCCGCAATCGATGGCGGCATGATGTTCTCGCCTTTCTCTGCGGCGAGCCGTAGGGCTTCGAGGCTCGATGCAACGGCATCTGCATCGCGCAGGCTCCGCCATTCGTTCAGCCGCGCAATCTGCTCGGCCTCCACCGCCTCGTCCACCACCATGATGCCGCCATCGGCATCCATCAGGGGCGATGGCTCCGTCATGGTAAACCTGTTCACACCGACGACAACCGTGTCGCCTTTTTCGATCCCGTTGACGCGGTCTGCATTGGATTCCACAAGCCGGCCCTTCATGTAATCGATTGCCGCGATCGTCCCGCCCATCGATTCCAGATTGGCCAATTCCGCCCGCGCTCCGTCTTTCAGCGCATCGACCTTGGCCGCGACCACCGGATTGCCGTCAAACAGATCGCCATATTCCAGAAGATCGGTTTCGAACGCCATAATCTGCTGCATCCGCATCGACCATTGCTGATCCCATGGACGCGGCAGCCCCAATGCCTCGTTCCAGGCGGGCAACTGCACGGCGCGGGCGCGGGCATTCTTGCTGAGCGTGACGGCCAGCATTTCGATCAGGATGCGGTAGACATTGTTTTCCGGCTGCTGCTCCGTCAGGCCAAGGGAGTTGACCTGCACACCATAGCGGAACCGGCGATACTTCGGGTCTTCGACGCCATAGCGCTCGGCGCAGATTTCATCCCAGAGATCCACGAAGGCGCGCATTTTGCACATCTCGGTCACAAAGCGGATACCGGCATTCACGAAAAACGATATCCGCCCGACAAGGGCGGGAAAATCCTCCGCCGGCACCCGCGGCTTCAATGCGTCAAGTACGGCCGTCGCCGTGGCCAACGCAAAGGCCAATTCCTGCTCCGGCGTGGCACCGGCTTCCTGCAAATGATAGGAACACACATTCATCGGGTTCCATTTCGGGACATGCGTGTAGCAATACTCGGCCACATCCGCGATCATCTTCAGGCTCGGCTTCGGCGGGCAGATATAGGTTCCGCGGGAAAGATATTCCTTGATCAGATCGTTCTGCACAGTGCCCTGCAACAGGGAGATATCCGCGCCCTGCTCCTCTGCCACGGCGATATAGAGCGCCAGAAGCCAGGGCGCGGTCGCATTGATCGTCATCGACGTGTTCATCTGCTCCAGCGGGATCTGGTCGAAGAGCGTGCGCATGTCACCCAGATGCGCCACTGGAACACCGACCTTGCCGACCTCGCCCCGGGCCAATTCATGGTCGCTGTCATACCCCGTCTGGGTTGGCAGGTCGAAGGCAACCGAAAGACCGGTCTGCCCCTTGGCCAGATTTCCCCGGTAAAGCGCGTTCGAGGCTTGGGCGGTAGAATGGCCGGCATAGGTCCGGATAAGCCAGGGGCGGTCTTTCTGGGCGGTCACGGGGCAGGCCTCCTGAATCAGATGCGGTAATTTTCTTCCGCTCAAAGGCATATATTGATAACTTTATGTCGATGTCAATTCGCTGCGTCGCGGCATTCGGAATGATTGTGCGCAGGCGGCTTTCCTGTCAGGCTTCCCGGCAATGATGGCGACCGTAGAACTGCCCGTCTGGGCCCTGATCCTGATCCTGGCCTTCGCAGCGGTCGCGGCCTTGAACAATGTGCTTGTACCATCGGTGCGCTGGTTCCTGCGCCGCCGCCTTGAGCGCGCGGTGGAGCAGTTGAACACAAGGCTCACCCGGCCGATCCAGCCTTTCAAGCTCGCCCGCCGCAACGATACCGTCCTGCGGCTGATCTACGACCCGGAAGTCGCTCGTGCGATTGTCGAGCATGCCAAGACAAACGGCATCCGCGAGGATGTCGCCGCCCAAACCGCCGAACGTTATGCGCGCGAGATCGTTCCGGGCTTTTCGGCTTTCGCTTATTTCGGCTTTGCGATCCGTGCCGCCAAGTTTCTCAGCCAGTCACTCTACCGTGTCCGCCTGGCTCAGGGCAATGATGCCGCGCTGGAGGCAATCGACCCCGAGGCCACGGTGATTTTCGTCATGAATCACCGCTCGAACATGGATTACGTGCTGGTCACATGGCTGGCGGCGGAACGATCCGCATTGGCCTATGCCGTGGGCGAATGGGCCCGGGTCTGGCCGCTTCGGCAACTCGTGCGCGCGATGGGGGGCTATTTCATCCGGCGGCGGCATAACAATCCGCTCTACCGAAAGGTGCTGGCACGCTACGTGCAAATGGCAACAGAGGCGGGCGTGACCCAGGCCGTTTTCCCGGAGGGGGGACTGTCCCAGACCGGGGCTATGGGCAAACCCAAGCTCGGTCTGATCTCCTACATCCTCGACGGGTTTGTCCCCGGCAGTTCCCGCGACGTGGTTTTTGTCCCCGTGGCGCTGAACTACGACCGGGTCATGGAGGATCGCACCCTGATCGAGGCGCATGCCAACGGCACCCGCCGCTTCCGGTTCAGTCTGAAACCGATCTGGCGTTACGTCTGGCGACAGACATGGCACCGCATCACGGGGCGGTTCCATCGCTATGGTTACGCCGCCGTCAGCTTTGGTTCGCCCCTGAGCCTGACCGATTTCATGGCGCTGGATCACGAGGACCGCCCCGCCGCTCTGGGCGTCGAACTGATGGCGCGGATCGGGCAGGTCATGCCCGTCGTTCCGGTGCCTCTGGTTGCCCATGGCCTGCGGGACGGTGCCAGAAACCGCGCCGAGCTTCGCGATCTGGTCGCGCGCCAGGTCAGAGAGGCCAAAAGCCGAGGCACGGCGGTGCATATCCCGAGAAACGATCTGGACTACACGGTCGAGGTCGGGCTGCGTGCGCTGATCGAACGCGGTATGCTGAGCGATGGTCCGGAGGGCTTTGTGCTGAATCCGGAAGGTGCCGCACTGGTCGCGTATTATGCGGCATCGGTGGCGCATTTGCTGGATGAGCCCACCCTTGAGGATGCCGCGGGGTGAGCGTCGGCGGTACTGGCTTTCCGGCGCAGATTGGCCCGGAATTTCAGGAACGTCACGCCCCGGCGGCCTCAACACATGCGACATAAAATTACGAAATATCATACTTTCGTGTTGCTTTCTTGCGCATCGCCAAATAAATCTCGCATGAGCAGCAATTGATTCCGCAGCGCGGCATTGCCCGCAAAGGACTGAGCATGACGGAGAGCACGATGGCCCTGGACACCCAATCCCCCGCCGCCCCCTACGAGGCGCCGGTGACGGACCTCTACGAGATGGGCGAAATGCCCCCCATGGGCCATGTTCCCGCCAAAATGCATGCCTGGGCGATCCGCCGGGAGCGTCACGGAAACCCGGATACGGCGTTTGAGCTGGAAGTGGTGGATACCCACCAGATCGATTCGAACGAGGTGCTCGTTCTCGTGATGGCCGCAGGGGTCAACTACAACGGGGTCTGGGCCGCGCTTGGCCAGCCGATCAGCCCTTTCGATGGCCATGATCAACCCTATCATATCGCGGGTTCCGACGCCGCAGGCATCGTCTGGGCCGTGGGCGACAAGGTGAAGAACTGGAAGATCGGCGATGAGGTCGTGGTGCATTGCAACCAGGACGATGGCAATGACGAGGAGTGCAACGGCGGCGACCCGATGTTCTCCCCCACGCAGCGGATCTGGGGCTATGAGACCCCCGATGGCGCGTTCTCGCAATTCACCCGCGTTCAGGCGCAGCAGCTCATGCCGCGGCCCAAGCATCTGACCTGGGAAGAAAGCGCCTGCTACACGCTGACGCTGGCCACCGCGTACCGCATGCTTTTCGGCCATCACCCGCACGAGTTGAAGCCGGGACAGAACGTCCTGGTCTGGGGCGCTTCCGGCGGGCTGGGCGTCTATGCGATCCAGCTTGCCACGACGGCAGGCGCCAATGCGATCGCCGTCATCTCTGACGAGGACAAGCGCGATTACGTTCTCGGGCTTGGCGCGAAGGGTGTCATCAACCGCAAGGATTTCAATTGCTGGGGCCAACTGCCCACCGTCGGAACCCCGGAATACAAGGAGTGGTTCAGCGAGGCGCGCAAGTTCGGCAAGGCGATCTGGGACATCACCGGCAAGGGTGTGAACGTGGACATGGTGTTCGAGCATCCCGG
This sequence comes from Rhodophyticola porphyridii, assembly GCF_003688285.1. GTDB lineage: Bacteria > Pseudomonadota > Alphaproteobacteria > Rhodobacterales > Rhodobacteraceae > Rhodophyticola > Rhodophyticola porphyridii. Next base: position 612,402 of record NZ_RCNT01000001.1, on the reverse strand, counting down.
CGAGGCGACCTTCCCGGTCTCCACGCTGGTCTGCAAGAAGGGCGGCATGGTGGTGATCTGCGCGGGCACCACCGGCTTCAACTGCACCTTCGATGTGCGGTACATGTGGATGCATCAAAAGCGCCTCCAGGGCAGTCATTTCGCCCATCTGAAACAGGCCGCATCGGCCAACAATCTGATGGTCGAGCGCCGGCTTGACCCCTGCATGTCCGAAGTCTTCCCTTGGGCCGAACTGCCCGACGCACACACCAAGATGCTGCGGAATGAGCACAAACCCGGCAATATGTCGGTGCTTGTTCAGGCGCCGCGCACGGGTCTTCGGACGCTGGAGGACGTGCTGGAGGCCGGCCCCACCCCGAGCTGATGTCGGACACCTATCGCAGCGCCGTGCGGACGGCGCGGCGATAGGTGCGCCCAACCGGCAGCACCCGGCCATCGCGCAAAATGACTACCGGCACGCCGTTCCGATACGCCAGCCCGGTTATGGCATGGCGTGCCGCCCACCATGATCGGTGCAGCCGTACACCGTAGGATCCAAGCGCCTCGGTCGCCTCCTGCAGGCGCGCGCGTATCAATGCCTCTCCCTTCGGCGTTTCGGCCCGCAGATAGTGATCCTGAGCCTGAAGAAGGATCAACTCTCGGCCCAATTCGGCAGGCAGTTGCTCCAACCACGCCGGCTCCTTGGCCAGAGCCTGCTTCGCGGGCTGCACATTGCCAGGCATAGCCAGCGCCTCGGTCAGAAAGGATACGCTCACCGAGATCACCGAGACGTAAGGCAAAAGGCGCAACATCTCGGGCAGCGGCTGGGCACCAAACGTAAAACCATGCGCAAGTGCGATCATCAGCGTTATCGGCAAGCTGGCAACCAGACTTCCGATGAAAACAGAACTTCGCGGACCGATGTTCCATGCTTCACACCAACAGGCGATGACAAAGGTTGTAAAAAATCCCACCCAGTAGATCGGGACGGAAAGCGTCACCCAATAGGCCACCCGAAGGGGTAACGAAAGATCATCGAATGTCCCGAATGGTCCGGTCAGCCCCAGAAGCAGACCCGTGCCCAACAAGCCGGCCCAAAGCCCACCCGAATTTGCAAGACTCCGCGCTTCGGCCAGCGTCTCCGTCAGAATGGTGTCGTTGACGACATTTCCCATGACGTTCGCGCCAATCCTGTTTTTCACCGGGCACCAGGGGTGTAGCCCGACGCCGTGCCGCCCACAACAGTTCCGGGGCGCGCCCTGTCCTTCCCGTCAACGGAGCTAACCATGCCCACTCATTATTTCTATTTGATCGCATCCGTTCTGGCAGAGGCCATCGGGTATTCTGCCCTCAATGCCAGTGCGCAGTTCACGCGGCTTTGGCCGTCTTTGATCGTGATCGCTGGTCTGGGCGGTTCTTTCTATTTCTTGACCTTGGCACTGAAATACATGCCGCTCGGGATCACCTACGCGCTTGCCTCGGGGCTTGGTATCATCTTCGTGGCCGGGGCTGGCGTTCTGGTCTTCGGCCAAAAGCTCGATGGGCCGGCCATCGTCGGTCTGGCCCTTATCGGCGCGGGCATCGTGGTCATCAATGCTCTGTCAGATATGACCCTGCACTGACCTGCCTCAAATCGGCTCCCTCCCTCGAATGGGCTGCCCGGCGTCTGATTGTTGAAGCGGTGAGACGTCGCGCCGGGGTGGAGGCATATTCAGCCTCGAAAAATCTAGGAACAGTATCTTCAAAACAGTGGTCTGGATGGTTTTATGAGCCTGGCTTCCCGGTCAAAATCCCGCTTGCCAACCGTCCTCAATCTTCCGCCGCGGCGCGGATCGCGCGGATGTTCTCGCCATAGACCTGCGGCCGCTCGACCGAACCGCCCTTGAACACGGCAGATCCCGCCACCAGCACATCCGCCCCCGCACCGGCGACAAGGGGCGCGGTGGCGGGATCGATCCCGCCATCCACTTCGATATGGATCGGTCTGTCGCCCACCATGGCACGCGCCTCGGCGACCTTTTCCACCATCGAACGGGTGAACTTCTGCCCTCCGAACCCGGGGTTGATCGTCATCACCAGGATCAGGTCGATGGCATCGAGGATATGGGCGATATGGCTCAGCGGCGTGGTCATGTTCAGCGCCACGCCGGCCTTTGCCCCGTGGCCGCGAATACTCTGCAGTGTGCGGTGCAGATGCGGCCCGGCCTCCGCATGCACGGTGATCATATCCGAACCCGCCTTCGCGAAGGCCTCGATATAGGGATCAGCCGGAGCAATCATCAGATGCACATCCATGAATGTCGTCACATGGGGCCGGATCGCGGCTACGACATTCGGCCCGATGGTCAGATTCGGAACGAAATGCCCATCCATCGGGTCCACGTGGATCCAATCCGCACCTTCGGCCTCCACCGCGCGGATCTCTGCACCCAGATTGGCGAAATCCGCGGACAGGATGGACGGTGCGATTTTGATCGAACGGTCGAAGGGCATGGGCGGCGAGTCCTTATCTCTGGCAGCGCCTTCCTGTTAACGTGGCGCGGCGGGGCTGTCACGCGCCCCTTGCCCAAACGCTGCGCAGCGGCCACGGTGACACCGCACAACACGCGGGGACCCATGATGAATCTGGCACCTTGGATGGCCCTTGCCGCCATCGCATTGGGCGGCGTCGCAATTGCCGTTCAGGCCCCGATCAACAGCCGGCTTGCCGGACATGTGGGCGATCCGGTGGCTGCCGCGGCGATCTCGTTTCTTGTGGGGTTTCTGGTGCTTGGCTCCATCGTTGTGGCGCGGGGCACGATGCCTGGGCTTGACGCGATGGCCAATACGCCCTGGTGGGCCTGGACAGGCGGGGCCCTTGGCGCGATCTATGTCTGGGCCGCGGTCTGGAGCGTGTCGACGCTTGGCGTCGTCACCATGGTGGCGGCCCTGATCTTCGGGCAACTGACCGCAGCGCTCATTCTGGATACCGTCGGCGCCTTTGGCCTTCAAGTGCGCGAAATCAGCTGGACCCGCATCCTCGCCGTCGCCTTCGTGGCGGTCGGGCTGATCCTTTCCCGGCTGTGACACGCAAGTTTTTGACCAAATGGTCAAGCTTGTCTTTGCCGCGCCGACATGAGACGCTGAGCGAACCGTCCACATTGGCTCAGTTTACTCTCGTGACACACGCTCCGACCCAAACCGCCAGCACCTTGACCGACCCACAACTGCCGCAGGTCCATGAGCCGCGCAACGCCGGCATGCCGCTTGATCTGGATTGGGTCGCGCGGGTGCAGGCCAACACCTCCGCCATTGAACGCCGGGCGGCCAGCCTGCCGGGCCGCCGGACGGTCAAGAAGACATATCAGGCCGCGTGGCTGGCCCGGGCCATCACCCTGATCGATCTTACCACACTTGCCGGAGACGACACGCCAGGCCGGGTCAGGCGCCTTTGCGCCAAGGCCCGCCAACCGGTCCGGGCCGATCTGCTCGACACACTTGGTCTGCCGCCGATCACCACCGGGGCCGTCTGCGTCTATCACGACATGGTCGAAACCGCCGTCGAAGCGCTGCGGGGCTCGGGCATTCCGGTCGCCGCCGTATCCACGGGCTTCCCCGCCGGTCTGTCGCCCTTCCATCTGCGGGTGGCCGAGATCACGGAAAGCGTGAAGGCAGGTGCGGCCGAGATCGACATTGTCATCTCCCGCCGCCATGTCCTGACCGGCAACTGGCAGGCGCTCTATGACGAGATGAAGGAGTTCCGCGCCGCCTGCGGCGAAGCGCATGTCAAGGCGATCCTTGCCACCGGAGAGCTTGGCACGCTGCGCAATGTCGCCCGCGCCTCGCTCGTCTGCATGATGGCAGGGGCCGATTTCATCAAGACCTCCACCGGCAAGGAAAGCGTCAACGCAACCCTGCCCGTCTCTCTCACCATGGTCCGCGCGATCCGCGCCTATGAGGCCGCGACCGGCATCAAGGTGGGCTACAAACCGGCGGGCGGGATTTCCAAGGCCAAGGACGCGCTTGTCTACATGGCGCTGATGAAAGAGGAACTGGGCAACCGCTGGCTTCAGCCCGACCTCTTCCGCTTCGGCGCAAGCAGCCTTCTGGGCGATATCGAACGGCAGCTGGAACACCACGCAACCGGCGCCTATTCCGCGTCCTACCGGCATCCGATGGCCTGACCCGCCATGATGTTCAGCTTCAACACGGTCATCCTGATCCTGCTGACACTCTACGTGATCTGGATGGGGTTTTCGGAGTATCGCAAGGAAAAAACCTCCGCCGCGTCCCTGACCGATGCGCAACTGAAACGCTTCAACGAGACCTACACCTTCGGGCGCCCGCCGGAGGAGTATGCCGATGACATCCGCGCCCATGCCGTCCTTGCGCAGCGCGCGCGCATCCGAAAAACAGCCGCAATCGTCATCCTGATCGCCGTCCTTTTTATCTTCCTCTTCATGGGGCCCTGACATGACCACCCGCGAAATCTTCGAGACGATGGACTATGGCCCTGCTCCTGAAAGCAGCGCCGAGGCTTTGGCCTGGATTGCTGCAAAGGGCCCTGCCTTCGGGGCGTTCATCGATGGCGCCTTCGCGAAACCGGGCGAGACATTCGCAACCAGAAACCCGGCCACGGGCGCCGAACTGGCCCGGATCACCCAAAGCTCCGCCGAGCAGGTGGACAAAGCCGTTACCGCCGCACGGCGTGCCTTTCCCGGGTGGTCGAAACTCAGCGGCCACCAGCGCGCCCGCCACCTCTATGCACTGGCGCGCCTTCTGCAAAAACATGCGCGCCTTTTCGCCGTGCTCGAGTCCCTCGACAACGGTAAGCCGATCCGCGAGGCACGCGACATCGACGTGCCGCTGGCCCAGCGGCATTTCTACTACCACGCGGGTCTTGCCCAGCTGCTGGACGACGAAATGCCCGGCCACGCCCCGCTTGGGGTCTGCGGGCAGGTCATCCCATGGAACTTCCCGCTGCTGATGCTTTCTTGGAAGATCGCGCCGGCGCTGGCCGCCGGCAATACGGTCGTTCTCAAACCGGCTGAATACACCTCTCTCACCGCGTTGCTGTTTGCCGATATCTGCCGGGAGGCCGGCCTGCCCAAAGGCGTGGTCAACATCGTGACCGGCGACGGGCGAACCGGCGAGGCGCTGACCACGCACCCGGATGTGAACAAGGTCGCCTTCACCGGATCCACCGAGGTTGGCCGCCGGATCAGGCAGGCCACGGCGGGGTCCGGAAAATCCCTGACGCTCGAACTGGGCGGGAAATCCCCCTACATTGTTTTCGACGATGCCGATATCGACAGCGCCATCGAGGGGCTGGTGGATGCCATCTGGTTCAACCAAGGCCAGGTCTGCTGCGCAGGGTCCCGACTTCTTGTGCAAGAAGGCATTGCCGCGGATTTTCATGCACGGCTCAAGGCAAGAATGGATAAGCTGCGCCTTGGCGATCCGCTGGACAAATCCATCGATGTGGGCGCGGTCGTGGACCCGGTCCAGCACGCCACGATCACCCGGCTGGTCGACCGCAACACCGAGGGCGAGACCTACCGCGCGGCCACACCGGTGCCTGAACAGGGATGTTTCTACCCGCCGACGCTGATCACCGGCCTGTCGCCCGCCGCCCCGCTGATGCAGGAGGAAATCTTTGGCCCCGTGCTAGTCTCCACCACCTTCCGCACGCCTTCGGAAGCCGTGGAGATTGCCAACAACACCCGTTACGGGCTGGCCGCCACGGTCTGGACCGAAAACCTGAACCTCGCGCTTGACGTGGCGCCGAAACTGGCCGCCGGAGTGGTCTGGGTGAATGCCACCAACCTCTTCGACGCGGCGGCGCCTTTCGGCGGTGTGCGCGAAAGCGGCTTTGGCCGCGAAGGCGGATGGGAGGGGCTGCTGGCCTATCTCGAACCCGCCCTGAAAACGAAGCCGTTGAAGCCGGCCGATCCCGTTCCGGCTCCCGACAGGCCCGATGCCCCCGGTCTCGACCGCACCGCCAAGATGTATGTCGGCGGCAAACAGGCCCGGCCCGATGGCGGATACTCGCAACCGGTCTGGTCCGCCAAGGGCAGGCTTCTTGGTCATATGGGGCTGGGCAATCGCAAGGATATCCGCAACGCGGTGGAGGCCGCCCGCGGCGCGGCGGCATGGGCCCGAACCACGGGCCATCTTCGCGCGCAGATCCTCTATTATATCGGCGAGAACCTGTCCGCACGGTCAGCAGAGTTCGCGGCCCGCATCCGCGATCTGACCGGCGTTAATGCCAAAACCGCCGAGGCAGAGGTGGATGTGGCCATCGACCGCCTCTTTACCTACGCTGCGTGGGCCGACAAGTTCGACGGCACTGCGAAATCCGTCCCGATCCGGGGTATCGCGCTTGCGATGACCGAACCGGTCGGTGTGATCGGCGCTCTGGCTCCCGACGATGCGCCGCTTCTGGGAGCGCTTTCCGTTATCGCGCCCGCCATCGCCATGGGCAATCGGATCGTCCTGGTGCCAAGCTATGCGGCGCCGCTTGCCGCCACCGATCTCTACCAGGTGCTCGACACGTCGGATCTACCCGGCGGTGTGGTCAATATCGTAACCGGCGATCCCGCCGATCTCGCCGAACCGCTTGCCAGTCACATGGATGTGGACGCGATCTGGGCCTTCACACCCCATGTCAGTGCGGAGGCCGTCGAAAGAGCCTCCGCCTCCAATCTCAAAAGAAGCTGGGTACATGACGGGCATGGGATCGACTGGATGGGCAAATCGGGCGAAGGCAGGCGCTTTCTGCAGGCCGCCACAGAGATCAAGACGATCTGGGTGCCCTACGGCGAGTAAGATACCGGAGCGACGGAAAAGCCCTACCGGGGAAGGGCACCTCCGGCCGGGCTATCCGTGACGCAGCGACCGATGGAAATCCTGCCCCCGCCGTCCATTCCGGGCAGACCCGGCTGACAAGCGCCAGAGGCGGCAAGGAACGGTTTGCTGTCGTGCTGCCGCCCGCGTCATCGGCGCCCGGCCATCCAGTCTCGCAGCTTTGCCCAGCGCACGGCGGTTCGATCCACCGTCGGTTCGATCACCCGGTCCTCGAATCGTTCCCACATGCGCCAGATGAAGAACAGGATCAGCGCCAGCAGCGCCAGGATGATGACATTGAGCCACGGGAACAGGCTGACATCGGGGCCGTCCACCGGTCGCAGCGCGACGGCATTCGGATAGGTGGACAGAAATCTCGACCGCCAGCCGTAATGGGTGATGGCGACCCATTGCGGGGCGGCCGCCGTCGAACTCAGATTGCTGGCCTCGGCCTGCAGGTCGGCACTGTCCAGCTTGAAATATGGCGGCCAGCCAAATCCGGTATCCTCGTTGCGATAGACCATGACCGACCCGTCTTCCCGGATCGTATTGATCAGCCTCAGGTCGCGATTGCCGCTATCGGCGTTGCCGCTGTCCGGTTGGGCGTAGAAAATCCTGTTCCAGCCCGAAAAATCCTGCCGGATGATCTCCGTGTCGGTGATCCGCGCGATGTCACGGCCCGGTAGCGTGTAATGCATGAAGCCGCCGATGATCAGCGCCAAAATCAGCAGAAAGATTATTCGCGGCCAGCGCATGGCTCAGTGCCCCTTGTTCAATTGGTAACGTACACAAACACGCTCAGCGCGGTGATCGGCAGCACGTAGACGAAGAGGATCAGCCACCTGCTGATCCGTCGCGCCTTGGGGGCCACGCGCTCGTCGACCCATGTATCCCGATCTCCCGGCCGGCCTTCCATTACCCAGTCTTCCTCAAGCCGTTCCCGCACACCCGAACGCCAGTAGAGGAACACGCAGACATACACCAATGTCAGCACAACAATAAGGATGATCGCCATCCGGCCGATATTCAGCATGCGGCACTCCCGGTCTCGCGCGTTTTCATAACCCCTTATATGGGGGCCCGAAAGGGCTTTGGCAGGGCTTGCGGCGCAAGTCTCATGAGCGCAAGTTGCAAAAATGACCGACAGCACCCGCCTTTTCGACGAAATCGCCGCCCGCCGTGACGATCTGATCGCGCTGACCCAGGATCTGATCCGCATTCCCACGCTGAACCCGCCCGGTCGCAACTACCGGGAGATTTGCGACTATCTCTCCGCGCGGTTGAGCCGTTCCGGCTTTGCCGTCGAACTGATCCGCGCCGTCGGCGCGCCGGCGGATAGTGAAACCCATCCCCGCTGGAATCTCGTCGCCCGCCATGAGGGACGAACACCCGGTGACTGCGTTCATTTCAACTCTCACCATGATGTGGTCGAGATCGGCCATGGCTGGACGATGGAACCCTTTGGCGGCCAGATGAAGAATGGCCGGATCTACGGCCGCGGCGCGTGCGACATGAAAGGCGGGCTCGCCACCTCGATCGTCGCTGCGGAGGCTTTCATCTCAGCCTGTCCGGACTATCGCGGAGCCATCGAGATCAGCGCGACGGCGGATGAGGAATCGGGCGGCTTCGGCGGTGTCGCCTATCTGGCCGAACAGGGATATTTCGACCCCTCACGGGTGCAGCATGTGATTATACCCGAGCCGCTCAACAAGGATCGGATCTGTCTCGGCCATCGGGGCGTCTGGTGGGCGGAGATCGAAACCCATGGCCGGATTGCCCATGGCTCGATGCCGTTTCTGGGTGACTGCGCGGTTCGCCACATGGGCGCGGTTCTGGAGGAGATGGAGCGGCATCTGTTCCCGCTTCTGGCCAGCAAGCGCACGGCGATGCCGGTAGTGCCGGACGGGGCCCGACAGTCCACGCTCAACATCAATGCGATCCATGGCGGCGAACCGGTGCAGGAAGACGGCTATACCGGCTTCCCTTCTCCCTGCGTGCCGGATCGGTGCCGGATCACCATAGATCGCCGCTTCCTCATAGAAGAGGATATCTCGGAGGTGAGAGCCGAAATCACCGCAATGCTGGAGAAGATAAAGACGGAACGCCCGAAATTCAGCTACGAGATCCGTGACCTGTTCGAGGTTCAGCCGACGATGACGGACGAAGATGCGCCGGTGGTCAGAACCGTGCAGGCCGCCATCGAAAAGGTGCTGTCGAAACAGGCGGAGTTCGTGGTTTCCCCCGGGACGTATGACCAGAAACATATCGACCGGATCGGTCGGCTGAAGAACTGTATCGCATATGGGCCCGGTATTCTCGATCTGGCTCACCAACCCGATGAATGGGTCGGCGTCGACGATATGGCAGACAGCGCCAAGGTCATGGCGCTGACGCTGTTGGAACTGCTGGGCAACGGTTAGGGTGCCCACTCAACAGGAATGCATGCCCCCTCGTCACTGCCGCAGAGCAAGTTGGGCAAGATGCCGCGGAAGGTCATGCCGGCTAGGGCAAAAGAGGTGACCATGCCGGATCGGAGGCCATGCCCGGCGTCGCCACTCTCTGGAGGTTGCGCCCCGAGATATCCACGGAGTAAAGCGCGGGCGCCCCATCCGCGCCGGCCGTTTCGCGAGTGAACATGATCACCCGGCCATTCGGGGCCCAGGTCGGGCCCTCGTCGAGGAAAGAGGCGGTCAGCAACCGTTCCTCGGAGCCGTCGGTGCGCATCACACCGATATGAAACCGGCCCGCGTTCTGGAAGGTGAACGCGATCAGATCCCCGCGCGGGGACCAGACTGGCGTACCATAGCGCCCGACCTGGCCCTGGCTGATCCGGCGCGCCTCGCCACCGCTGGCGGGCATCACATAGATCTGCTGGCGGCCCGAGCGGTCGCTTTCGAACACGATCTGGCTGCCATCGGGGGAAAAGCTGGGCGCGGTCTCGATCGACGGCGCCTCGGTCAGCCGCGTCCGCTGGCCGGAGTTGAGATCGTAGAGATAGATGTCGGTGTTGCCACCCGATTCTTCGGAATAGACGATCCTGTTGCCATCCGGCGAAAAGCGCGGGGCAAAAGACATGGTATCCGGCAGCCCTTCCAGCTGGCGGCGCTGCACCGTGGCCACATCAAGCAGGTAGACGCGCGGAAAGCCGCTTTCGTAGCTGGTGAAGATCACCCGGTCGCCATTGGGCGAAAAGCGCGGGGCCAAGACGATGTTCCGGCTGTCGGTCAAATACTGCACATTCGCGCCATCGTAATCCATGATCGCGAGCCGCTTCAGACGGGCGTTCTTGGGGCCAGTTTCGGAAATGAAGGCAACGCGGGTGTCGAAATACCCACCCTCGCCGGTGATCCGTTCATAGACCTGATCGGCAACGTTATGGGCCATCCGCCGCCAGCTGTCCGGGGACCCCACGAATTGCAGCCCCTCGCCCAGTTGCTGGTCGGCGAACACGTCGAACAGCCGGAACCGCACAACAAGTTGCCCATTGGCGGTCTGTTCGACCGATCCGGTGATCAGCGCCTGCGCATTGATCGCCTTCCAGTCCGCATACTGAACCGGGCTGTCGAAGCTGGTGATGGTGGAGATATACGCGCTGGACGGGATCTCCCGGAACAGCCCGGTGCCCCGCAGATCGGCGGAGATCACACGGGTGATATCCTGTGCCACGTCGGCGGCAGCGGCGTTTTCGGCGATGAACACCGGGGCCGCGAAGGGCAGCGGTTCGATCACACCTTCGGTGATTTCGATGCGCAGCGGGCCGGGGCTGCTCTGCGCCATGGCGGATGTGGCGAGTGCCAGACCTACGGCCAGACAGGTGATCAGAAAGCGGATCATCGCAACCTCATTCCTTCAGGATTAAATACCATTTCTACGCTCCGCCAGTGGTCATAGCTTTCCTCCGGCAGATCAAATCCGTTCGCCCCGCAGCGGATGATCGCCCGGCGCGCGGCTTCGAACGCCTGATTGGCGCCCGAGTTCGTGCCGCCCGTCGCCTCGATCAGACGGATCGAGCCTGTCTCCGGGCGACCATCACGTGCCATGTCGACGCCAACCACCACCGTGGTCTGCAACGCGTCTGACGACAGCGAACCGACATTCCAGCATTGCTGCACCGCGATCCGGAAGCCGTCGCGCTGACCGGCGGTCAGCGGCGGGCCGGCGGGTTGCGCAGGCCCCGCCGGGGCGGGTGCGCTGGCCGCCTCGGCCACCGCATCGGCGATAGCGGCGGCAAGCGGGTCTTCTTCGGACGCAGGAGGGGTCGTCTCGGCGGGCGCGGGGGCGGCGGTTTCGACCGGGGCCGGGCGATCGGGCCGCGCCGTGGGGCGGACGGAGGCCTGCGGCGCGATGCTGCCCGCCGAAGGCTCTTCCGCCTCGGTCACGATCTCTGTCGTCGCCTCCTCGGGCGCGCTTGGCGTGACCTCCTCCACCGGGGCCTCGGACGGCTCTGGCGTTGTCGGCTGTTCCACGACGTCGGGCGCTGTTTCGACCTCCGGCTCCGGCACGGGCGCGGGCGTGGGCGCCACGCGCGGCGCCTCCTGCGGCGTCGGCGTGGCGGAGGGCGCGGCGGTAGGGTCCCCCTGCGGCGGGCTCGGCAGGGCGGCGATGTCGTCGGTCACTTCCGCCTGGGGCGTCTGCAGATCGGCGACATCCGGGGTGGCCTCGGCCTCGGGAGCCGCGGTTTCGGCGGGCTGAGCCACCTCGGGCGCCGGCGCCTCGGCCTCCGGCGGGCGGGGGGCGGGCGTCGGGCTCGTCACCTCAGGCGCGGCGGGCGTATCAGTCACGGGGGCCGCGGGCGCGGTTTGCGGGCGTGTCATCGCATCGAATTCCGAGGTGCTGATGATGCTGACGCCGGTCACCTGAAACTCCACCGGGTCGCTTTCCCGCACGATACCGCCGATCGCCACCCAGACGATAAGGCCGACATGCATGCCAGCGGAGGCGTAGAGGGACCGGCGCATCGCCACATCACCCCCCCGACCCGTCGAGTGCGGGGCCACCGGCATCGGTGACAAGCCCGATCTCGCGGAAACCTCCGGCATTGAGCGCACCCATGACCTGCATCACCTGTTCATAGGGGATCGACCCGTCGGCACGTAGAAAGACCTGATTGCCGTCACGTTCCGCGGCAATCGCCTGCAGGCGCGGAATCAGATCCGCAAGTGGCACCTCGGTTGTCTGAATCAACACACGCCCATCGGCAGCCAGCGTGATCGACAGCGGTTCTTCCTCATCGCCAGGCAGAGCCTCTGCTGCTGTTTCGGGCAGTTCGACAGGAACGCCAACGGTCATCAAGGGGGCCGCGACCATGAAGATGATCAGCAGGCACAGCATCACGTCGACGAAGGGCGTGACGTTGATTTCGGACATCGGCTTCGAACTGCCACCCCGGCGGCCCCGCCTGCGCCCGCCCGATCCCTTCGTTGCGACATGCGCGCCCATGGCTCAATCCAACTGCCGTGAAAGAAGCGTGGAGAACTCATCGGCAAAACCTTCGTAGCCGCCGATCAGCCGGTCCGCATCGGACGAAAGCTTGTTGTAGAAAATGACCGCCGGGATGGCCGCCAGAAGGCCAAGCCCCGTTGCCAGCAGCGCCTCCGCGATGCCCGGTGCGACCACGGCGAGCGAGGTATTGCCCGAAATGGCGATCTCCTGAAAAGACCGCATGATGCCCCAGACCGTACCGAACAGGCCCACGAAAGGTGCCGTCGCCCCGGTTGTGGCCAGAAAGTTCAGCCCCGAGGTCAGCCGTTCATTTTCCCGAGCGATGGCCACATCCATCGAGCGATCCACCCGCTGCTGAACACCCGGGATCAGCGCACCATCGTCCCGAAGGGAGCGGCGCCATTCCGTCATCCCGGCCACGAAGACCCGTTCAGACGCGCTGCGCGGCTGGTCGGCAACCTGGTCGTAAAGCTCGTCCAGCGGCTCCCCCGACCAGAATGCCGCGTCAAAGGCCGCGGCGTTGCTGCGCGCCTTGCGGTAGAGCGCATATTTGGAAAAGGTAATCGCCCACACCCAGACAGAGGCCACCATCAGGGCCACCATCACGAGTTGGACGGTCAAGGTTGCACGAAAGAAAAGCGCCAGAAGGGTAAAATCCGCCTCCTGCGCCATGCTTAGCGTCTCGGTTTCCATTGCCTGGTCTTCCTGCTTGCCCCAGCCCGGTTCGGGCGCGGTTGTCGATTGCGCCTCATTAAGGTCTCACATTAACAACTTGTAAGGGGGAACACCAATGATTGTGCGTCACCCCCGCGTGAGCATCGAAATTGTTTCAAGCTTTTGGCGAATATCCGCCGGGAGACGCGTCGCCCGTCCCGCAGGTCCGATGCAGACCACACTGACCTTGGCCTGAAAGATCGGTTGATCGCCGCGACGCACGGTCTGCGGCATGTCGAACCGGGCGCCGCTCAGACTGTCGAGCGTGGTTTCGACCACCAGTTCATCGTCGTAATGCGCGGCGGCAAGGTAATCCGCCTCGACCCGGCGCACGGCGAAAACGATGCCGCGCGCACGCTTCATCTCCGCCTGGTCGATCCCCGCCTCGCGCACCATTTCGGACCGGGCCCGTTCGATGAATTTCAGATAATTGGCGTAATAGACCAAACCCGCAAGATCGGTGTCTTCGTAATAGACCCGGATAGGCCAGCGATGGATCATTGGGCGGCTCCGATACGCGCGGCAAGGCGCAGGGCGTGAGTGGGATCGGTAGACATCTGTGGCATCACCGGGTCATAGCTCGCGCGGATCACCCCGGCGATCTCGGGTTTGAGCAATGCCGGGCCGCCCCGGCGGAGGATCGCAAGAGGCGACGTTCCGACGAAGGCCGTATCCGACCACAAAACGATGGTCTGCACCATCTGCGACAAGGCAATGGTTTCGGCCGCGGCCTCCCGCATCGCGTCGTCCATCCGGATGAAAACGAAGGCGGCCTTGATCGCCCCGCCCTCATCGAAGCGAAAACTGCGGTACTGGTTCGCATCGGCCTCCTCAAGCCGCGCGACCAGCGGGGCCAGATCGGGGATCAGACGGTCCAGATTGGGGGTCGCCGTCAGTTCACTCCACTCACGGAGAAAGAACACCATGAGGTTGGCGCCCAGCTCCGGGTCAGTTTCGGCCATCCGATGATTTGCCAGCGTCACGATCGCCTCAATCGCGCCCTTGAACACCGCCACCGTCGCGTCATCCACACCGAAAACCACGGGCGCAATAGGTCGGCCCCACCGCGCGAAAAGATATTGCCCGTCGGATCGGGTGAAAAGCGCCCTGACCGCTTCGGCGGTCGGCGCGCTAGGATCCCCGGACATGTCCGTCTCCCTGCTTTCGCGATATCGACGCCGAATGCATCCGAACTATCCCTCGAACAAATCGGTCTGATCCGGGCGTCTCGGGGCCTCAAGCCCCAGATGCGCCCAGCCTTTATGCGCCAGCATGCGCCCGCGCGGGGTCCGGGCAATCAGCCCCTGTTGCAGCAGGAACGGCTCGATCACCTCCTCGATCGCGTCGCGGCTTTCCGACAGGGCGGCAGACAGCGTTTCGACCCCCACGGGTCCGCCTGCGTAATTCTCCGCCATCAACCGCAAGTACCGCCGGTCGGCCCCGTCCAGACCGAGATGATCGACCCCCAGCCGGGTCAGCGCGCTGTCGGCGATGCTCCGCGTCAGCGTGCCATCCCCTTCGACCAACGCAAAATCGACGACCCGCCGCAGAAGCCGCCCCGCGATCCGGGGTGTGCCCCGCGCCCGGCGGGCGATTTCAAGCGCCCCGTCAGCTTCGGTGGAAATCGCCAGCATGCGCGCGCCCCGGGTGACGATCTCGTGCAACTCAGCCACGGTGTAGAATTGCAGCCGGGTGGGAATGCCGAACCGGTCGCGCAGCGGTGTCGTCAACAGGCCAAGCCGCGTGGTCGCCCCCACCAGCGTGAAGGGCTGCAACTCGATCCGCACGGTCCGTGCGGCAGGGCCCTCGCCGATCACCAGATCCAGCTCGAAATCCTCAAGCGCGGGATACAACACCTCCTCCACCGCAGGGTTCAGCCGGTGGATCTCGTCGATGAACAGCACGTCACGCGGTTCCAGATTTGTCAGGATCGCGGCCAGATCCCCGGCGCGCGCCAGAACCGGGCCGGATGTCATGCGGAAATTCACACCCAGTTCGCGCGCCATGATCTGTGCCAGCGTGGTTTTGCCCAGCCCGGGCGGCCCGTGAAAGAGGACATGGTCCATCGCGTCCCCCCGGCGCTTCGCGCTTTCGATGAAGACTGCAAGGTTGGCGCGCGCCTCCTGCTGCCCGATGAATTCGGCCAATATCTTTGGGCGCAGCGCCCGGTCGGGGCTGTCCTCGCCGGGTTGGCGGTCGGGGCGGAGGGTCGGATCGGGTTCAGACATCTGCATCGGTTATGGCTGAGGCGCGGATATTCCGCCAGAGGCGGCCTTGCCCATCGCCGCTCATTCCCTCGGGGCCAGAAGCCGCAGGGCCGCGCGGATCAGGGCGGGTGTATCGGTCTCGCCCGCGTCGCCCGCAGCGGTCGCCACGGCACTGGCGGCTTCGGATGGCGCGTAGCCCAGGTTCTGCAATGCCGACAGGGCCTCCGCCTGCGCGGACGCGGTGCTGTGGACGGGCGCGCGCGGCGCATCTGCGGGTGTGGTCGTGTCGATCACCTCCACGGGCGCATCGCCAAGCGCTTGATGAACGGTCCCGCCAAGCGCCATGACGGCAGGTGCCTTGTCCTTCAGTTCGTTGACCACGCGCTGCGCGATCTTGGGCCCGACACCCGGGGCGGCCTTGACGGCGGCCCAGTCCCCAATTGCAATGGCCCGGGCAATGCCTTCGGCCCCAAGCGTGCCGAGGATGGCCATCGAGGCCTTGGCGCCGATCCCCTGAACCGAAATCAGCAGACGGTGCCATTCGCGCTCGTAAAGCGTGAGAAAGCCGAACAGTTGCAGCAGGTCCTCCCGCACCAGCAATTCGGTATAAAGTACCGCCATCTGGCCGGCCGGCGGAAGCGCGGCCAACGTCCGCTCGGAGCAATGAACGGTATACCCCACCCCATTCACATCCAGCAGCACGTGATCGCCCGCACGGTGGTCGACCCGGCCTGTCAGCTTCCCGATCATGACGCGGCCTTGATCGCGCGGGCCAGACGACCGGCGGTCTGCGCGTGAAAAGCGTGGCAGATGGCGATGGCCAGAGCATCGGCCGCATCCTCGCCGGCGGGCACGGCGCCGGGCAATTGCATCCGCACCATATGCCCGATCTGACGCTTGTCGGCGTGGCCCACGCCGACGACCGCCTTCTTCACGGCATTCGGGGCGTATTCGGCAACCGGCAGTCCGAACTGCGCGGGCACCAGCATCGCGATGCCACGGGCCTGACCCAGTTTGAGGGTTCCCGCCCCGTCGCGGTTCACGAAAGTCTGCTCCACCGCCGCATGAGTGGGCCGATGCGCCGTGAGAACCGCGGTGAGCTGCTGGTGCAGGGAAAGGAGCCGGACCGCCAGATCGTCACCGGAACTGACGCATTGCCCGTTTGCGATGTGACTGAGTCGCGCGCCATCGACCCCGATCACGCCCCATCCAAGACATCGAAGCCCCGGATCAATTCCGATTACCCGTATCACCGCCCGTTACCGCCTGTTTCTGCGTCTTTTGCGCATCACTAGCACGAAACGCGAACATTGGCCAGCGCGAGGTCGAAAACCATCCCCGCGATGTCGGTTTTCGAAGCCGGGGTAAACGGGTGGTCGAAAAGCGCCACCGCAGGCATCAAAAACGACTCCGTGAAATCGCAATTTTGCCATAATTTGTAGGGCTTTAACCTGGAATCCAGCCATGCTGTGATTGCATGCGACCCATGCAAAAAAAGATGCTTGCGAGGCCGTTGGAGGGAGCCTAGGTGCGGTTCAGAGCAGGACGCTCGTAGAGAACATCTTACGAGATCGGAAAGGACGACTCAGATGGCATTCATTGCAAACCGCCCCCTTGGCGCTGGTTTCAGCGCTATCACCTTTATTGCCGGTCTTGTGGCAAAGATCACCGCATGGAACGACGCCCGTGTGACCCGTACCAGCCTCTCCCGGCTCAGCGATCGCGAACTGGACGATCTGGGCCTTGTCCGCGGTGACATCGACGACATCGCAGCAGGCACGTTCCGCCGCTAAACGGCCAGTCACAGACAACGGCAAAGGCCGCGCCCGAGGGATCGGCGCGGCCTTTTCCATCCGTGTCACCCGCTGTCGGTGATCTCAGGGCTGACGGATGAAGTTCACCGCCAAGGCATATTTTTCCGCCAGCCAGAGGGAAGCCGGATCGGGCATCAACACCCGAGCTGCGAACTGATCATAGGTGGAGCCGGCAAGCAGCGTGTCGATGCGGGCGCTGTAGCTTTCCTGCCCCAGGTGATAGATCAGGAACCCCTTCAGGAGAACGGCGCAGGCGAAACCGTAAATCAGCGCCCGAAGCGGGAAGCGAAAGCGCAGCCGACGGCGGGAGCGCGGCACCACAAGCCCATCGGAGGTAATCGCATATGCATTCGGGATTCGCGTCGCATAAGCCTGTTCAATCCGGCTAACCCGATTGTTAAAAAGGCGAATTTGATGATCCATATCGGCAACCCGTGAACCGTGTTGCCCCCACCCTCGCTCAAATTAGCAGAATTTGTGACATATCGCCACATTTTTCAGTGACCTAGCGTCAAGGTCGCCCAGTCACCAAGCTCGACACGGCGGATCAGCGCGAATCCGGCGTCTTCATACGCCGCGATCACCTCATCGGCCTGATCCACAAGGAGGCCGGACAGGATCAGGCGCCCGCCGCGGGCCGAATGCCGGGCCATGTCCGGGGCAAGGTCGATCAGCGGACCCTTCAGGATATTGGCGAAAATGAGGTCAAAAGGAGATTTTGCGGCCAGATCGGGATGGTCGAACCCCGCCGCCTCCACACAGATGACGCGATCGGCAAGGCCATTAGCCGCGGCGTTGGCGCGCGCCACATCAACAGCAACCTCATCGATGTCGCTGGCCAAAACCGGTGACGCCCATGTCTTGGCAGCCGCCAGCGCCAGAACGGCTGTGCCGCAGCCAATATCGGCGGTGTTGTTCGCCACGAAACCCTCATCGATCAGGGCATCCAACGCCTCAAGGCAGCCCTGCGTGGTGCCGTGATGGCCCGTGCCGAACGCCATAGCCGCCTCGATCAGAAGGCCCACGGCATCGTCGGGCAGCTTGGCCGCGTCATGGCTGCCATAGACAAAAAACCGCCCCGCGACGACCGGGTGCAATTCACGCCGCACCTCGGCCACCCAATCGGTTTCGGGCAGTTCGGACACAGCGAAATCGCGTGCCCCATGCGCGGCGGCCAGAAGCGCCAGCGCCACCGCATCGGGCCGCGTCTCGAAATAGGCGCCGACTTCCCAGAGCCCCGATCCATCCTCCATCTCGAAAACACCAACGCCGATCGGCTCAAGCGTCTCCAACGCCGCGCCCAGTGCATCGGCGGCAGCCTTGCCCGGCAAGGTGGTCAACGCGGTAAAAGTGGGCATCGGCGCAGTCCTATTCTGCCGCGGTCGGCAGGGGGCGGGCAAAAACCGTTTCCTGTCCAGCCTCGGGGTGGCGGGGGATCAGCAGGCTGAGCAAAAGGGACACCACCGCCATGCAGGCCGCGAGCACGAACACACCCATCGGGGAGGTTAGCCAGAGATACCCCAGTGCCGCGGGCAGGAACACCGCCGCGATATGGTTGATCGTGAAGGCCACGGCCGCGGTCGGCGCGATATCCCCGGGCTCGGCGATTTTCTGGAAATAGGTTTTGATGGCGAGCGCGAGCGAAAAGAAGATGTGGTTGATCACATAGAGGCTGGCCGCCATCCAGGGGCCCCAGTCAAAGTGGTAGAGCCCGGCATAGAGAATAAAAACCATCGTCAGTCCGGCATATTCGAAGACCAGCGCAGCCCGTTCGCCAAAGAACGATACCGCCCGTCCCAGAAGCGGAGCGACGATCATGTTGGTCAGCAGCGTCACCATGAACAACGCGGTGATCTGGTGAACCTCGTAACCGTAACGCTCCACCATCATAAAGCCCGCGAACACGACAAAGATCTGCCGCCGCGCGCCGGACATGAACTGCAGCGCATAGTAGAGCCAGTAGCGTTTCCGAAGGACCATCTTCTTGGTCTGCGGGTTGGGGCTTTCGAACTGCGGATAGGCAAGGAACGCAAAAACCGCGATCGCCGCCGTGGTGCCACCGGCCAGCCAGTAGACCAGATCATAGCTGAGATCATAGGCCCGCCAGGTGAGCACGATCAGCACATAAGCCACCAGCGTCGCGGCCGAGCCCATGGAGAGCAGCCAGCCAAGGGTCTGCGGAGCTTTCTTCTTGTCGATCCACTGCAACTGGAGCGACTGGTTGACAGTTTCATAATAGTGAAACCCGATGGAGCTGAGCAGCGTGACAAAGAGAAGCCCGCCAAGCGACGGGAACTGCGCCGTCATCGCGGTGGCCACGCCAAGCAGCATAAGCGAAATCAGCCCCAGAACCTGTTCACGTATGAAGATGATCAACGCGATCACGCCGATGGCCAGAAACCCCGGAATCTCGCGCACCGTGTGCAGCCAGCCGATGTCAGCGCCGTCGAACCCGGCCATTTCGACCACGAAATTGTTGAGCAGGGCGGACCATGTGGCAAAGGCGATCGGCATCGCGAAGGCCATGAGAAACAGCAAGGCCTGCGGGCGCCGCCAACGGGGCAGCGATTTCGCCTGTTCAAGCGTCAGGGTGTTGAAGGTATCGCCAAGCGCCATGGGCTTGGCTTTACGCCTGTTGGGCCGGTTTGGCGAGAGCCAAAGACCCTGCGCCGTCGCCTGGGTATCCGTTTCGAACGCCATCATTTGGGCCGACGGATCGTGGCCGTTTCCGTCATCGCGGGAAGGATAGTATGTTTTGTTTCAGTTGCTTCACCGGCGCTCCCCCCTTCACAGCCGCCCCCTGATCGGCAAGCGCCGCGACAATACCGATGACGATGCCCAAGCCGCCGCCCGGTCGAGCGCAGCGAAGATCGGAGCTTCCTGACCGCCCGGCGGCAGCGCCCTATCAGCATCGGGTTTCCGCCGAGACACTTCTCCCGGGGGGCCGGATATGCCAGATTGAGCCATGAGCCAGGCCGGGACCCGCGATAACAGCCATCTGACCGACCGCTACGACCGGCTTGCCGGCGTCTGGCGGGACAAGATGCGAAGCCTCGGCTATTACGACGCCTATCTCGGGTTTCTGTCCTCACAATTGCCGCGGCCCGGATCGGAGGCGCGCATTCTGGATATCGGCTGCGGCAGCGGGGCCTTTGCCGAGGCCTGGGCGGCGATCCACGGGAGCGGGGTCGATATCACCTTGCTGGATCCGTCCGCCCCGATGCTGACCCGGGCGGAAGCTGCACTTGCGCGGCGCGGCCTTCGGGCGGACCGGGCGCAGGGTGTACTGGAAGGCTACCAGCCGCACGCTCCGTTCGACCATCTGCTTGCGGCCCATGTGATCGAGCATTGCCCCGATCCGGGCGCGGCGCTGGCGAATATGCGCGGGCTTGTCCAAACGAGCGCCCGGCTCTGGCTGGTCGCCTCCAAACCCCATTGGTGCAACGCGATCATCTGGCTGCAATGGCGACATCGGACCTTCGAGCCGTCGGAAGTCGCCCGGATGCTGGAACGGGCCGGATGGGCGCTGGACGGTATCTACGACTTTCCCTCGGGCCCACCGTCGCGCACCAGCAGGGGATACCTCGCCTACGCCGTCTGACGCCGTCTCGCGCGTTTCGCACCCGCTGGCGGATCGGTGCGGTAGCCCGGGCAGGGCCGATACCCAGGCACGATCCCCGCGTGGCCCCTGTCAGGTCGCCAATACGTTGCGAAACGCCCAGGGCATGGTCGGATCGATATCCTCGGGGAAATGTTCCCAACGATCCTGAAGCGGGGTCCAGTCCGTGTAATGAGCCTCCACCGGGCCCAGATACGGGCGCTGCACCTCAAGGCAGCGGGCGTGATCCATCTCGTCGGTCTCCACGATCCCCGCATCGGGGTTCTCCAACGCCCAGACCATGCCCGCCAGAACGGCGGAGGTAACCTGCAGCCCGGTTGCGTTCTGAAACGGCGCAAGATCGCGGGTTTCCGCATTCGACAGCCGAGAGCCGAACCAGAGCGCGTTCCTGGCGTGGCCGTAAAGCAGCACGCCCAGCTCGTCGATACCGCCAACGATCTCGTCCACATCAAGGATTTCATGTTTGCTCTGCTGACGGCCGGCACCGAACATCTCATGCAGGGAAAGGACCGCGTCGTCGCAGGGGTGATAGGCGTAATGGCAGGTCGGGCGAAACTCGGGCGATGCCCCCGCGCCGACCGTGTAATAGTCGGCGATGGAAATCGCCTCGTTATGGGTGACGAGGAAGCCGAATTGCGGACCCGGCGTAGGGCACCATGTATGAACGCGCGTAATCGCGCCCGGACGGTCCAGCCAGATGCCCGCCTGGCAGCCGGTTTCATGCCGATACCCGTTTTCAGGGAACCAGGGTTCATGTGTGCCCCAGCCCAGTTCAGCGGGCTGGAACCCCTCGGCAATGAACCCTTCGACCGACCAGGTGTTGACGAAAACGTCACGGGGCCGTGGCTTGAGACGGGCCTGCGTATCCCTCTCGGCGATATGAATGCCCTGAACGCCAAGCCCCTGCATCAGCCGCGCCCATCCGGCACTGTTCGAAGGCACGGTGGCGTCCTGGCCGGTGTCCCGGGCAAGGGTCAGAAGCGCCTCTTTCACGAACCAGCTGACCATGCCGGGATTGGCACCACAGCAGCTTACCGCGGTCGAGCCGCCTGGATTGGCTGCCTTTTCGTCGCGCACCGCCTGCCTCAGCGCGTAATTCGTCCGCTGCGCATTGTCGCTCGTCTCAAAGTAGAACCCCGCCCAGGGTTCGACCACGGTATCGATATAGGGCACCCGAAGTTCGCGACAGAACTTCATCAGATCCAGCGACGAGGTGTCGACGGAAAGGTTGACGACGAAGCCCCTGCCCGGCTCCAGCATCTCACCCAGGATTTCGCGGTAGTTATCGCAGGTCAACGCCACCTGCCGATGCGCGATCCGGTGCTGTTTGAGAAACAGCGCGGCTTCGGCGGACGGCTCGATCACCGTCAGCTTGTCGGCGTCATAGTCGAAATGGCGCTGGATCAGCGGCAGCGTGCCTTTACCTATGGAACCGAAACCGATCATCAGGATCGGGCCATCGATGCGGGCATAAACGGGATGGGACATGGGGCGCGGGCTCCGGGCTGACTTGATTTGCGGTGCTCATACGCGCAGAGGCCTTTCGTTGCAAACCGGCAGGGACAACACCCGGTGTCATCCGCGCACCCGGTGCGGAAAAGCCGCGCCGAGAGTCCGAGACAACTGGTATCCCGCCCGGGGATCACGATAGGGTCCTCCATCTGCACTCTTCGACGGATCTGATCTGAATGACCCAGACGCCCTCAAAATCATCGCGTGCCCTGATGGTGATCGGCTGGCATGAATGCATAAGCCTGCCGGAGCTTGGGTTGAGAAACTTCGCCGTCAAGGTCGATACCGGGGCCAAGACAACAGCGCTCCATGCATCCGATATCGAGACGTTTCGCAGGGATGGCCGCGATTGGGTCAGGTTTCAGCCGCCGGAGGTCAATGGGCTGACCCCCGCCCAGGTCGAGTGCCCGATCCATGCGATCCGGGACATCACGAATACCAGCGGCGTGCCCGAGACCCGGATCGTGATCCACACCCCGATGGTGATTGCGCGGCGGAAGTGGCATATAGACATTTCCTTGACCGATCGCGGCTCCATGCGATTTCCGCTTATTCTCGGGCGGCGCGCGCTTCGCGGGCACAATATCGCGGTTCATCCCGGTCGATCCTACCTCGTCAGCTCGAAACCCCGTTTCAAAGGAAAATAGCTATGAAAATCGCCATGCTTGCCAGAAACCCCACGCTTTACTCTCATCGGCGTCTGGCGGAAGCAGCGGAAGCAAGGGGCCATTCGCTCGACATCATCAACACCCTTCGGTGCTACATGAACATCGCGTCGCGGAGGCCCGAGGTTTACTACAACGGCGAGAAGCTTGTGGGGTATGACGCCGTAATTCCGCGGATCGGCGCATCAGTCACCTTTTACGGAATGGCCGTCCTGCGCCAGTTCGAGATGCAGGGCGTCTATCCGCTGAACGAAAGTGTCGCCATCGGGCGCTCCCGGGACAAGCTGCGATCCATGCAGCTTCTGGCGCGGGACGGGATCGGCCTCCCGGTGACCACCTTCGCCCATGATCCAAAGCAAACCGAAGAGGTGCTGGAGCTCGCGGGCGGCGCGCCCGTGGTGATCAAGCTGCTTGAAGGTACCCAGGGCATCGGCGTGGTTCTGGCCGACACCAAACGATCGGCCAAATCGGTGGTGGAGGCGTTTCGCGGTGCCGGTGTGAACATTCTGCTACAGGAATTCATCAAGGAAGCAGGCGGCACCGATATCCGCGCCATCGTGGTGGGCGGCAGGGTGATCGCCGCGATGAAACGCACGGGCGCGGCGGGGGACTTCCGCTCGAACCTGCACCGGGGCGGCTCGGCGGAGCTTATCAAATTGTCGCCGGAGGAACGCTCGACCGCTGTCCGCGCGGCCCGCGCGATGGGTCTCAATGTCTGCGGCGTCGACATGTTGCGCGCCAATCACGGACCGGTGGTGATGGAGGTGAACTCCTCCCCCGGGCTGGAAGGCGTGGAGAAGGCGACCGGGCTGGACGTGGCCGGCAAGATCATCGAATACATCGAGAAGAATGCGAAACCCGGCGCCACGAAGACCAAAGGCAAGGGATGATCAGACGCGCAAGCTTCGGGATCGCCGGCGAGATCATCGACGCCGGAAGCCGAAAGACGGTACAGCTTCCGGTCAGTACGCTGTCCGATCACACGCCCGTGGCCATCTCGGCCCATGTCATCCACGGTCGCCGTGAAGGTCCCACCGTCTTTGTCAGCGCGGGCATTCACGGGGACGAGGTGATCGGTGTCGAAATCGTGCGCCGGCTGCTGCGGGCCCGAACCCTCAAATCCTTGCGCGGCACCCTGATCGTTGTGCCGATCGTGAACACCTTCGGCTTTCTCAACCATTCGCGTTATCTGCCTGACCGGCGGGATCTCAACCGCTGTTTCCCGGGATCGCCCCACGGGTCGCTTGCGTCACGGCTGGCCCATATCTTTCTGAAGGAAATCGTCTCGCGCTGTTCGCTCGGGATCGATCTGCATTCGGCGGCGATCCATCGCACCAACCTCCCGCAGATCCGTGTATCCGCCCGAAATCGCAATGCGTTGCATCTGGCGCAGGTGTTCGGCGCGCCGGTGATCCTGACCAGCAGCCTGCGCCCTGGCAGCTTGCGGGCCGAGGCGCAGAAGCTTGGCGTCGACATGCTGCTTTACGAGGCCGGCGAGGGGATGCGGTTCGATGAAATGTCCGTCCGCGCCGGTGTCGCCGGCATCCTGAGGGTTCTGAAGGGCCTTGAGATGCTGCCGCCGAAAGGCATTGCAAAGGCCAGTGCGCGGTCGGTTCTGTGTTCGGACAGCCACTGGATGCGCGCGCCCGTCGGCGGCCTGCTGCGCATGTTCAAAAGCGAAGGCGATGTGATCATGGAAGGCGAGATAATCGCCGCCATCGCGGACCCGTTCGGCGAAGTCGAAACGGAGGTGGCGGCGGAATACAGCGGGATCATCGTCGGGCGGGCCGTCATGCCCATCGTGCATGAGGGCGATGCCCTGTTCCATATCGCGACGGTGAAATCCGTCGATGTCGCCGAAGCCGCGATCGACGATCTGGCCAGCCAACTGGAAGAAGATCCGCTGTTCGACGAAGACGAGATCATCTGATCACAGGCCCGTCGCACCGAAGGCGCCTGACCGGGCGGCGCGCGCACCCTCGCGAGCAAAGGAAAAGGGCCGCGCATGGCATGGCGCGGCCCCTGATCGTGCAGCGTCGAAACGCTCAGTTCTTGGCGTAGTATTCCACGACCAGATTCGGCTCCATATGCACCGGATAGGGCACATCTCCGAGGGTCGGGGTCCGCACGAAGCTGGCGGTCAGCTTGTTGTGGTCGACGTCGATATAGTCGGGCACATCGCGCTCCGCCAATTGAGTGGCCTCCAGAATCGCGGCCATCTGCTTGGATTTCTCGCGCACCTCGATCACATCACCCTCTTTCACGCGGTAGGAGGGGATGTTGACGCGCTCGCCGTTTACCAACACATGGCCGTGGTTCACGAACTGACGCGCGGCAAAGACGGTCGGCACGAATTTCGCGCGGTAGACCACGGCGTCCAGACGGCGCTCCAGCAGGCCGATCAGGTTTTCGCCGGTATCACCCTTGACCCGCTCGGCCTCGGCATAGATGCGGCGGAACTGCTTTTCGGTCAGATCGCCGTAATAGCCCTTCAGCTTCTGCTTGGCGCGAAGCTGGATGCCGAAGTCGGACAGCTTGCCCTTGCGGCGCTGACCGTGCTGGCCGGGGCCGTATTCGCGGCGGTTGACCGGGGATTTCGGACGACCCCAGATGTTTTCGCCCATCCGGCGGTCGATTTTGTACTTGGCAGACGTGCGTTTGGTCACGGCTGGTCTCCTTCCGATGCGCCGCCCGATGGCGGCTATGAAGGGCGTTGTCCTCTGGCAGAAGCCTGACAGGTCTCCCCTTGCGGGGGCCACCAACACCAATGAAAATCCCGGCAGGTGACCGCCGGGGATGGGTGCTTTTACTCAATGTCGGAGCGGTGTCAATGCCCCTGCGTCGCATGCATCAGGATCGCGGCCTCCGCGCGGCTGACCATACGCCGGGCAGAGGGGCCGTAATTGTGGGGATCCCGCAACAGGTCGGGGCGCATCTCGATCAGCAGATCCCGCTGCCGGGGTTCCAGATGATCCAATCCCATGAAGCCCGGATGGAAGGTCTCGACCTCCAGCCCGTTGGCCCAGATCACCTGATGCCGGTCCAGCATCAGATGCACGTAATGGGTTTCACGCAGCGAATGATCGACCGTGATGAACCGGTCGCCCACAAGATCGGCGGCGCGCACCAGAACCTCGGGCTCGCCCCACAGGTCCTGCGCAGCGCGACCCTTGACCAGCACCCTATGTTCGGGGGAGACGATCAGATCGTCATCGGGACGATCCACGCCAAGTGCGCCTACGCGTATGCGGATCGGCCGCTGCTCCGGCATCGCGAAAAGCCGTGCGCCGGACATGCGCCGATGGCCGGACCAAAGCACCTCCTGCGGACCGTCGTCACGGGTCAGCACCCTGTCGCCGGGGCCAAGATCCTCGATGGATGTATCGCCATTTTCGGTGCGGATCCGCGTGCCCGGCGTGAAGCAGATCACCGATGGCAGGCTCTCCCCCACCGGCGGCACGATACGCTGGCTGGCCTGCACGATCGTCATTTCGCGATTGGCGGGCGGCATGTTTTCGGGAAACAGCAGGATCGGCAGGCGGCCGTCTGCTGGCACCACCGGAACGACCGTGTAGAACCGGGCGCCGTCGGACAGGATGAAGGCTCCGCGAAAAAGCGGATCGGCGTCTTCCGCCGCGTCTTCCCTGGGTGTGGGCGCGGGATGATGCAACATCTTGCGGACGACCCGCGCGGCCCGCGCGCGCAACTCCGCATGATCCCGGCTTGCCCCCAGAAGCAGTGCTGCGCCATCGCCCTCAAGCGGCAGGGCACGACCGCGCCAGCGCCAGGTCATCCCCTCCGCCAGTTCTTGCGCCTGTTCTGCCGGAAACCCCTCGACCAGAGTCTGCGCCCATGAAATCATGAACGTGCCCCGAAAGCCCGTGCCCATCTGTCCCGCCTCTTGCGTGTCTTGTTTTTATCCGGCCTTTTCAGCCTGTTCTGAACAAAGGTTAACAGAATCGAATCAGTTGGGGAAGCGTCGTCTGTGCTAAAAGGCCCAGCCGAGCGTCAGCGAGCCGACAACCTGACCCTCGGGCTGGCCCACAAACTCCTCGGACAGGTAGGTCAGCCCGTAGAAGATGTTTGAGGCTCCGGTATCGTAATTCGCGCCCAAACGCAGGCGATAGCGAACATCCTCCACCTCGTAGCCGCGATCCGACGGCAGCAATTCCGAGCTGTCGACATAGGCGACATCGCCCCCGAAGAGGAAGGAAAAACCGCTTGGGTCCAAGCCGTTGACACCCGCGACGCGTTGCCCGGAAACCACATCGCGAACCCGCAATCCGCCCTCACCGAAGCTGCCAAGCGTCACATCGACTCCTGTGCGGGCCATGTTCTCGACCCCGGCCTGAAGCTCCACGAACGGGCGGATCGCACCGCCCGCAAAGTAGATATCACGCGCGACCTCCAATGTGCCGTGCAGGAAAAACCCGTCATCGACCTGAAAATTCCCGACATTCAATTCTGACAGGCTGAACACATCATGGATGTTGGATTGCAGGCTATCGAGCCCCGTCTGCTCACCGATCATCACCAGATCGGCGCCCGCGCTCACATCGAAGCCGGACCAGTCGAAGTGCAGATGCGCCCCGGCGCTGAGTATGCCTGCATAAAGCCGGTCTGCCGGGTTCGGGTTGGCCAGATTGCCCGGGGCCACGATCTCTCCGCGGAAGCGGTACTCGACCACATCGCCAACACGCGGGCTCAGTTGGCCTTGCCATTCCTCGCCGCGGATAATGGAAAAGGAGTAGGAGCCGGTGCGCCAGCGATCGCTGCCGTCGCCGATCCAGTCATTGGTGAACACCCGTCCGATACCAAGCGTTTCGCGCCCCTGTGCCAGGGCCGGCGTCATACCGCTGAGAATCGCAAAAGTCGTGAAAGCCGCAAGGCGAATGCCCTTTTCCATATCAAACTGCCCCATATCCTGCGCCGTCGTTTTGTGCGGCCTAAGCAAAATTTCGCCGAAATTAGCACGAGTTGTGCATTACGACTAGCCACATTTGGAATAACCGCAATCAGCGCATGTCAGGCATCCTTCGATCATTCGCATCTCGTGACTGCCGCAGGAGGAGCAGACAGGTCCCCTCGGACGCCCGCCCATTTCGATCACCCTGGCCTGCGGATCGGCCTTCAGGCCCATCCCCTCGCCGTCGATGAAGCCGATGGAAATAAGATGGCGTTCGATCACGCCACCGATGGCCGCAAGGATAGAAGGTACGTATTTTCCGTTCATCCAGGCACCGCCGCGCGGGTCGAACACGGCCTTCAGTTCCTCCACCACGAAGGAGATATCGCCGCCGCGCCGGAACACCGCCGAAATCATCCGGGTCAGTGCCACGGTCCAGGCGAAATGCTCCATGTTCTTGGAATTGATGAACACTTCGAAGGGCCGGCGGTGGCCGTTCTGCACGATATCGTTGATGGTGATGTAGATCGCATGGCTGCTTTCGGGCCAGCGCAGCTTGTAGGTCTGCCCCTCCAGCGATTGCGGCCGGTCGAGCGGCTCGGAGATATAGACCACCTCGCCTTCCTGTGCGATTTCGCCGACCTTCGATCCGGCCGTCTTTTCCTGCGCCTCCGACACGCTGAGAACGGAGCCCGTCACGTCATTGGGCCGATAGGTTGTGCAGCCCTTGCAGCCCGTGTCCCAGGCCTGCATGTAGACATCCTTGAAGTCCTCGAAGCTGATATCCTCGGGACAATTGATTGTTTTCGAGATGCTGCTGTCGATCCAGCGCTGTGCGGCGGCCTGCATTTTCACATGATCGGCAGGCGGCAGGGTTTGCGCATTCACGAAATGATCCGGCAGATCGATATCGCCGAATTTCTCCCGCCAAAGCTGAACGGCGTAATCCTCGACCTCTTCCTCGGTCCGGCTTCCGTCCCGCTGGAGCACCTTGCGCGTGTAGCTATAGGCAAAGACGGGCTCGATACCCGAGGAGACATTGCCCGCATAGAGCGAAATGGTTCCGGTGGGCGCGATGGAAGTGAGCAACGCGTTGCGGATGCCATGCTCGGCGATGGCCTCGCGGATATCCTCATCCATGCCTTCCATATTGCCGGAGGCGAGAAAGCCCTTGGCATCGAACAGCGGAAACGCGCCTTTTTCCTTCGCCAGATCGACCGAGGCGAGATAGGCCGCGCGCGCGATCTGATGCATCCACTCCTCTGTCTGCGCCGCGGCGGCATCGGAGCCGTAGCGGAGCCCCAGCATCAGAAGCGCATCGGCAAGCCCGGTAACGCCCAGACCGATCCTGCGTTTTGCCTGCGCTTCACGCGCCTGCGCCTCCAGCGGGAACCGGGAGGCATCGACCACATTGTCCATCATCCGGATCGCCACGCGAACAAGATCGTCGAGCGCGGTCTCGTCCAGACGGGCGGCGCTCTCGAACGGGTCGCTGACAAGGCGAGCAAGATTGATCGAGCCAAGCAGACACGCGCCATAGGGTGGCAGGGGTTGTTCCCCGCAGGGATTGGTCGCCGCGATATCCTCGACATAGTTCAGATTGTTGGCGGCATTGATCCGGTCGATGAAGATCACACCCGGCTCGGCATAGTCATAGGTCGACTGCATGATCTTGTTCCACAGATCGCGCGCCTGCACCGTGTGGTAGACCTTGCCGTCAAAAACCAGATCCCAGGATCTGTCGTCCTTCACCGCATCCATGAACGGATCCGTCACAAGGACCGAGACGTTGAACATCCTGAGCCGTGCAGGGTCGGATTTGGCGGTGATGAAATCTTGGATATCCGGATGGTCGCAGCGCATTGTGGCCATCATCGCGCCGCGCCGCGAGCCCGCCGACATGATCGTGCGGCACATCGCGTCCCAGACATCCATGAAGCTCAGCGGTCCCGACGCATCGGCCGCCACACCTTTCACATCCGCGCCCTTGGGCCGGATCGTGGAGAAATCATAGCCGATCCCGCCGCCCTGCTGCATCGTCAGCGCGGCCTCCTTCAGGTTGTCGAAGATACCGCCCATGCTGTCGGGGATCGTGCCCATCACGAAACAGTTGAAAAGTGTCACCGAGCGGCCGGTTCCCGCGCCCGCAATGATGCGACCCGCAGGCAGGTATCTGAAATCCTCAAGCGCGGCATAGAAACGGTCTTCCCAAAGCTCCGGCTCGGTCTCCACACTGGCCAGGGACCGGGCGATCCGGCGCCAGGTGTCTTCGACCGTCTGGTCGATCGGCGTGCCATCCGCCTCTTTCAGGCGATACTTCATGTCCCAGATCTGCTCGGCGATCGGGGCGGAGAAACGGGACATCGGCAGCATCTCCCTTAACGCGGCGGGGTGACGAAATTAACAGTGATCTGTGGATAAGTCCACCAAACCTTGTGGCCTTTGGCGGTGGACGGCTAGATATATAGGTATGGCTGCAAATCTCAATCTCATCAAGCTTTCTGTCGGGACGGACCATGTGGAGGGTCTGGCCCGGTGGCAGGCGAGCCCCCGCGCGCAGGGCCCCGACGGCTTGCCGCGTCATGTCACACGAATGTGGCCCAAACGGGCGGCGGAGCTGCTTGACGGCGGCTCGATCTATTGGGTTATCAAGGGCGTGGTTCTGGCCCGCCAGCTGATCCTGCGGCTGGACGAGGTCGATCGCGGCGATGGCATAAGACGCTGTGGCATCGTGCTGGACCCCACGCTGGTGCGCGTGGAGGCCACCCCGAAACGCGCCTTTCAGGGGTGGCGCTACCTGCCGGATGCGGACGCACCGCGCGACCTGAGCAAGGGTCGACAGAACGAGGAAAGCCTACCACCCGCCCTGCAATCGGCGCTTGCGGAAATAGGGGTGCGCTGACGCCGCGGCGGTGCGGTTGTCAGACAGAGACGTACAGCGATCCGCCCGATCGGTTACCCCTTAGCGGCGGTCATCCGCATGAATCGGGATCGGTACCTGATTCAGGGCGGTCATATCGTCCAGCACGGGAAGGTCATCGCGTTTGCCGCCATCGGCATCGTCATCCTCCTCGCCCATCGTCATGATCTGCATGCCGATCTGAACCGAGCCGAAGGTGATCGTGCAGAGGATCACGAACACCGCCAGTGCGATCGGCCCCTCGGTGGTGTGGGTCACCAGATGCCAGATATTCGCGATGTTGAAATAGAGCACCATGCCGGTGAAGGTGCAGGCGATCAGAAAGCCGTAAAAGGCGTGGCGCAGAATGAATTTGATATGGTCAGGCATTGGCACGGATCCTTCTTCATTCACCTTCTAACGTAGCAGCCCGGGGTCAGGTTGCAAGAACAGGCCGGCAAAAACGCGGCAGACAGGCGCAGGTTCGCGAACGCCCCGGCGCCTCGCCCATTCGCGGCCCCTGCCGATCAGGTGGCCAGCCAGCCGATATAGCCCAGATAGGCCGCCAGCATCGCAGCCCCGGCTCCGCGCCCGATGCGCGGCCGGACCAGAAGCAAAAGCAGGCACAGGCCGGCCCCGAGGAACAGCGCCAGATCCATCGCGGCGATATCGGCGGGTACATCGATGGGAAACACCATCGCCGTCACTCCCAGAATGCCAAGGATGTTGAACACGTTGCTGCCGACGATATTGCCAAGCGCCATGCGCCCCTGCCCTCGGATCGCGGCCATCACGGTAGCCGCCAGTTCGGGCAGCGATGTGCCGACCGCCACCAGCGTCAGACCGATCACCACCTCGGACACGCCAAGACCGCGCGCCAGATCGACCGCGGCCGTCACCAGCAGATGCGCACCCCAGATCGTCAGCGCGATCCCGCCCAGGGCAAGACCGGCCGCGCGCCAGAGAGGCGGCGGCAAAAGGGTAAGCTCGGGCTGCTCGCCAGGGGCCCGCCGCGCATCGCCCACCGCGCGCCAGAGATACGCCGCCAACAGCACCAGAAGCGCAAACCCCGCCAGACGCGAAACCTCCCCCAACAGCACAAGGCCCGCGCCCAGACCCGTCGCCAGCCCCAGGGCCCAAAGATCAAGCCGGGGCACCGCTCCCGCGGGCGTTACCGGTGCGATCAGCACAGCCAGAGCGAGGATCAGCAGAATATTGGCGATGTTGGAGCCGATGACATTGCCGATCGCGATCCCGGCCGCGCCCTGCCCTGCGGCTTGCAGCGAGGTCACCATCTCGGGCATCGACGTGCCGAAGCCCAGCACCACCACCCCCACGACAGCAGGCGTTACTCGCATCCGTTGGGCGAGGCCGACGCCGCCCCGCACAAGGATTTCACCACCGGCCAACAGCAGAAGCAGGCCAATCAGGCACATAATCACGGTCATGAAAATGGGATACTCCACCGCCCGGCTGCGCCAATCGCCATTCCGGCCCTGCGGCGATGCAGAGATTTGATCGCCCGGGGACGGCCACAAGGGGTGCGGGAAAAGAAATCTGGGATATGGTTGCTGGATCGGCGCGGCCGTGAGCGGCCCCGACGTGTTTGGGATTCGCGCCGGATCGGCCTATATCCGAAGGCCTGGACAGGAGAGCCCGATGAGCGAGACGAACCACGACCGCAGCACCAAGAGCCACGGCCTGCGCCACGCGCGGGAGCTTGAGGGTCATCTGACATGGCTGGACAGTTTTTCGGGGGCGGCGCTGGCGGTGCTGGCCACGGCCTCGGGCATCTACACCTATCTCGGTGTCTCCTCGCTTCTGGACGACACCGGCGCGCTCAGTTTCTTTGCCGCCACGGCCTATTCCATCGCGGTTTCGGTCGGGATTTTCGTCTTCTGGTCCTATCTGCTGCGGCTTCTGCCCGCGATGCGCACGGCAGGCTCCAAGATCAAGCTGATGGGCGCGATGGCGCTCGGGTCACTGGCGATCATCGCCATGTCTTCCTGGCTGAACGCCGCCGCACTGGCCGGGGCGGCGGCGGTGGAGCAGCATCTTGCCCAGACCGTTCAGGAGTATCAGGGCGCGCTGGAAGAGGCCCATGACATCGCAATCAGCGCGCAGGCGCTGGAACGCGACGTGGCGCGCGTCCGCCAGAGTTTCGAGGATCTGAGCGAACAGGAGGCCGCGGGCGATCTGTCCGGTCTTGCAGGCCGGGGCGCCGTTTTTCGCGTGCTGCGCCAGAAATCGGCGGAGCTTGCCGCGCTGGAGCTTCAGATCGCCGAACAGGGCCCGCTGATCGAAGGCGCGTTCGACGAGGGCAACGCAATCCTGAGCGACATGCGCAGCCTCACCGTCGCACCTGGCGCGGTGGAGGCCCGATCGGTCGCATTTTCCGAAGAGGCCGTGCGGCTGGCCGGTATCATCACCACGATGCGCCAGCTTTCGGTGGCTCCCCTCGTGGACCGGGCGGCGGAAGATCTTTCCGCATCAGTCGTGCTGCCCGAGCTGGACGGCCGGACCACCGACGGGCAGGCCGCGCAGGCCAGCACGATCACGTCCGTGCTTGAAGTTCTGCAACTGCGCGCGGCCTCGCTGGAACAGGCCGCCGAGCAGGTGCTTGCACGCCCGGCCCCGGCAGAGACGACCTACCGGCCGATTTCGACCGCAGATGCGGTAATCCTTTATGCCGGCAATTTCGTTCCGTCCTGGGCCGGGGCTATCGCGATCGATCTGCTGCCGATGGTTCTGGTCCTGATCCTGATGGTCACCCATGGGGCGATCCGTTCCGGGCGCGGCGATGTTCCGGCGGAAGACACGCTGACGCTGGCAGAATTGCGCGCGGCCCTGCACGCGATCCGCGATGTGGAAGAGGCCATGCATCCGCAGCCAGCCAGCACGACCCCGGCCAGAGCACAGACACCCGCCCCATCGGAAGAGGCCGAGCCACCCAATGTTCAGCCGCTGAAACCCGGGCCGACGCGATGAGCGACCGGGCGGACCGGCCGTATCCGCGCCCCGGCAGGGACTGGACGACGCGCCGCGCGATCCTGGCAATCCTGGCGCTGCAGATCGCGATGGCCGTGGTGCTGGCCGGTCGGGATCTGGTGGCGGCCCTGCCCGATCTGATCTCCCCCGCGCGCCAGCCCACGCTTGATACACCCGTGGCGCCCGGCGACCAGACCCGCCGTTTCCGCCCGGGCGATCTGCCCGCCCGCCCAGCGGTTCAGGACCCGGCGCGCCAGACCCGTCTGCCGGATCCGGGGCGGATGCCCTCGCGGCTGCAATTCACCGCCGGGGGCGATGGTGTGCTGCTCCTGACCGGCGCGATTGCACCCGGCGATGCGGCGCGGTTCGAAGAGGTCCTGTCCGGTCCCGATGGCACCCCGTCGATTATCCGCCTGCATTCCACAGGCGGGAGCGTCGCCGACGCGCTGGCCATCGGGCGGGGCGTCCGCGGCGCGGGGATCGCGACCGTGATGGAGGCCGGCGATATCTGCCTGTCGGCCTGCCCCTATATCCTTGCAGGCGGGGTCTCCCGGACGGTGGACGACGCCGCGATGGTCGGTGTCCATCAGCATTACTTCGGCGAAAACACGGCGCTCCCCGCATTTCTGGCGGTGGAGGATATCCAGCGCGGACAGGCCGAGGTGATGGCCCATCTGGATGCGATGGATGTAGATGTACGCATGATGCTGCACGCCATGGCCACCCCGCCCGACGAGATCTATATCCTGCTGCCCGAGGATTTGCTGGGTTACCGGATGGTTTTTGACCCCGCCGCGGACGGCGCGGATGGCTGACCGGCACTCGCCCCGCCACGCCCACCCTGGCGCCGATCCTCGATGATTGCGGAAGCGCTCTGCCCCTCGCCCCCCTCCGAACACATCCTTCGCCTGCAGTAAGCGGGTAGGTCGGAGGGTCCCGCGCCGGCTTCAGAACGCCTCCGGCCGGGCCTCGCGCGCCATGTGATCAAGCACCGCATTCACGAATTTGGGTTCGCGTCCCTCTGGGAAAAACGCGCGCGCCACGTCGACGAACTCGGTGATCACCACCTTTGGCGGTGTGTCCGCCTCCACCAGTTCGGCGCCGGCTGCGCGAAACAGCGCTCTCAGCGTCGGGTCGATCCGGTCGATCGGCCATGTCGCGACAAGCGCCCGGTCGGTCATCTGGTCGATCTTGGCCTGCCGGTCCACCGCGTCGTCCAGCAGCTTGCGGAACAGATCCACGTCGCCCTCGGCCATCTCCTCACCGTCGATCGTCTCACCGAAGCGGAAGCTCTCGAACTCCCGGCGGACCACGTCCACGCTCTGGCCCGAATGCTCCATCTGAAACAGCGCCTGCACGGCATAAAGCCGGGCCGCCGATTTCATCTGGCGTTTCTGGTCTCGGCTTGGCCCATGGGGGCGGGGGGAGGTCATGCGGTGGCCGGTCCTTCGCTTTTGCCCGCGACCTGAATGCTATCACCGCGCGGCTTGAATCCGATGCCGCCTTTAGGCTTCCCGAAGCGGCGCGTCAACGCGATGAGGTGCAGGGCCGCCGCCGCGGCCCCGCCGCCCTTGTTCATTCCTGAAGGATCGGCCCGGCGCGCGGCCTGATCATGGTTTTCCACCGTCAGGATGCAATTACCGATACAGGCTCCGCCCATCCCCAGCATCGTGATCCCGCGATTGGATTCCTCGCACACTGTCTCGTAATGGGTCGTCTCGCCCCGGATGACACAGCCAAGCGCCACGTAGCCGTCGAAATTGGACTGCCGATGCGCAATCCCGATGGCCACCGGGATCTCCAGCGCGCCGGGCACCTCGATCACCTCGTAGCCGGCGCCGGCCTGCTCCAGCATGGCCGTCGCACCGGCCAGCTGATCATCCGCAATGTCCTTGTAGTACGGCGCGATGACGATCAGCAGTTTCACCGGCTCGTCAAACTCCGGCAGCGGCAATTCGTGATGGGTGGTTCCGGCCATCTATCCGATCTCCGAGATCTTGCGGGTGTCGGTGATGTTCAGCCCGTAGGCCTCCAGCCCCACCACCTTGGGTTTCGGCGAGTTGGTTAGCAGGATCATGTCCGACAGCCCGAGCGAGGACAGGATCTGCGCCCCGAGACCATATTGGCGAAGTGTCTGCGGCGAGACTTCGCTTTCCGCACTCAGCTTCATGTTCAGATCGCGCAGCAGCACCAGAACACCGCGCCCTTCCGCCGCGATCAGCTTCATCGCGTCGCCGAACTCGCCGGCCCGGCCCGCACCGCCGGTACCCACCACATCCAGAAGCGGATCCATTGCATGCATCCGCACCAGAACCGGCGCATCGGTCGAGATATCGCCCTTGATCAGGACGATATGTTCGGCGCCCTGGGTCTCGTCGGTATAGATCCGCAGAGTCCATTCACCGCCGAATTCGGAGGTGATCTTCTGTTCGTTGCGCACCTTGACAAGATTGTCGTGACGCCGCCGATAGGCGATCAGATCGGAGATCGTGCCGATCTTCAGGTTGTGGCGCTGTGCGAAGGCCACCAGATCGGGCAGCCGCGCCATGGAACCGTCCTCGTTCATGATCTCGCAGATCACGCCCGACGGATTGAGCCCGGCCAGCCGGGAGATATCCACGGCGGCCTCCGTATGACCCGCACGGACCAGCACACCACCATCGCGCGCCCGAAGCGGGAAGACATGGCCGGGGGTTGCGATATCCGCCGCGCCCTTGCCCGCGTCGATGGCCACGGCCACGGTCCGCGCGCGGTCATGGGCGGAGATCCCGGTGCTGACCCCCTCGCGCGCCTCGATCGAAATGGTGAACGCGGTCTCGTGCCGCGAAGAGTTGTAAGACGACATCAGCGGCAGGCCCAACGCGTCGATCCTCTCTCCCGGCAGCGACAGGCAGATCAGACCGCGCCCGTGGGTCGCCATGAAGTTGATCGCCTCGGGCGTGGCCATCTGCGCCGGGATCACCAGATCGCCCTCGTTCTCGCGATCCTCGTGATCGACCAGAATGAACATCCGCCCGTTGCGAGCATCCTCTATGATCTCCTCGATGGTAGAGACGGCATCGGACCAGTCCTGCTCGACCGGGCCGGGTTTTTCGAATGGGATCGGATCAGACATGCACGTTCCTCCGGGGCGGGCTTGGGGCCCAGATATCGCACCAACCGCCACCTGACCAGTGCCCGATCCGCCAAAACACTGGCCGGACACGACGTCACCCGTGCTCGGGGCGTGGTGGCCCTGCTCACTCAGACGTGCCGGAGATCAGCGACGCGCTTTCAGCCCTCGGGCCGGAAGAACCGGTCAGCAGACAGAACGCCGGCCATCTGCGCGGCACCGCACCAGTCCCGCTCCACGCTGGTCGCGGCCACCAGAACGACGCCATCGGCGGGCAGCCTGACATCGCGCAAAGTGGTTGTGAGACGGTCCCGCATCGCCGACCAGCTTTCGGTGAAGCCCGGTGCCACATCGGCAAAATCGATCAGGCCACGGTTGCTCTCCAGAACCGCCTGCGGATGGGCCGGCCCGTAGATGGCCGCGATCCGCCCCGCGCCACCCTCAAGCGCGGCCAGCCGGTTGCGAATGGCATCGGGCACCGCGATCCGTTGCGGGCGCAGCTCCAGCGCGTTGCCGGAAAAGAGGAACCCCACGATATCGCGCCCGGATGTCGCGCGGATCGTCGCATAGGTCGTGTAATCCAGACCCAGACGTTTCGCGCGGGCGACCCGGATCCGCACGATCTGCAGCGGGAGCTTTGGCAGAAGCTCGTGGCGCGCCTTGCCCCAGGCGTGCTTGCGAAAGCCGAAACCCGGTTCCATACTGGGTCCGCCGTTATGCCCGATCCCGCTCATACTTCGCGCTCCGTCGTCATCCATGCAACCGCGTTTTGCGCGGCAAGAACCGCCGCCCTTTCGTCCGCATAGAGCCCGCGCGGCGCATCCAATCTTCGCCGGCCATGGGCATCCTCGGGGTCACGACGGTGCTCGGCCCGGCAAGCGCCACCACCAGTGCCTGGGATATCCGCGCTTCGCTGACCGATCGCGCCATTGATTGACCGGGTCACAACCGGCCTCATCCGCCCCACTCCTGCAGTCGCGCGACATAGCGGGCCAGCGTATCGATCTCCAGGTTGATCGCGTCGCCGACAGCCACATCGCCCCAGGTCGTCACCTCCTTGGTATGCGGGATGACGTTGACACCGAAGGTGGCCCCGTCCACCTCGTTCACGGTGAGCGAGGTGCCGTTCAGCGCGATCGACCCCTTGGGCGCGATGAACCGGGCCAGCGAATCGGGCACGCGAAAGCTCAGGCGCGTGCTGTCGCCCTCATCCTCCATCTTCACCAGTTCGGCCACGCCATCGACATGGCCGCTGACGATATGCCCGCCCAGTTCGTCGCCCACCTTCAGGGCGCGTTCAAGATTGATCCTGCGGCCCTCGGTCCAGCCGCCGATACTGGTCCGGGATACCGTCTCGGCGGAGATGTCCACGTCGAACCAGCCGGGCCCCAGGGCCACCGCCGTCAGGCAGACGCCGTCACAGCAGATCGATGCGCCGATATCGATGCCGCCCGTATCATATCCGGTACCGATCCGCGCGCGCAGGTCGCCGCGATGCTCCAGCGTCTGGACGGTGCCGATATCGGTGATGATACCTGTAAACATGAACGCTCTCTCCGTTTGCCCTTCTCACCTAGCCGTCGTCCGGCAAGGGGGCAAGTCACGCCCTCGCCTTATTGAGGGCCAAAACCAACCGTAAAACCGCCAAGCCCCTATGAAAACTTGTATCAAAGCAGTAGGTTCATCACGGCGAGCCCTTTCGGGGATTACACGGTTGCAGAAAGTATTCCTGTTCCTTCAGGGTCCGCACGGGCCATTCTTTCACGGACTTGGCAAGAGTTTGCGAGCCGCGGGTGCCGATGTCTGGCGCGTGGGGTTCAATCAGGGTGACAGCGCGTTCTGGCACCATCGCGAAAGCTACATTCCCTATACCGGCACCATAGCCGACTGGCCTGATCGGCTGCGCCAGCTAATCGCCGAAAAAGACGTGAGCGATCTGGTTCTCTACGGCGATACCCGGCCGGTCCATGCCGACGCCGTGGCCATTGCGAAATCGCAGAACATTACCGTGCATGTCTTCGAGGAGGGGTATCTCCGCCCCTATTGGGTGACCTATGAGCGCGGCGGCGCCAACGGGCATTCGAGGCTGATGAACACCTCCGTCGCGCAGATGCGCCGCGCGCTGAAAGATCTGGATCTGGATCTTCCGGACACCCCCTCCAAATGGGGCGATATGCGCCAGCACATGTTCTATGGCGCGCTTTATCACTGGTTCGTCATGTTCCTGAACAGGCGCTACCGGAACTTCCGGCCGCATCGCAATATCCCGGTTTCGCGGGAGCTATGGCTCTACCTGCGGCGTCTGGCCTTCATGCCGTTTCTCTGGCTCGACCGGGTGCAGGCCACATGGCGCATACGCCTGGGCGGGTTCCCGTATCATCTGGCGTTGCTGCAACTGGAACATGACGCCAGCTTTCGCGATCATGGCCCGTTCGACACCATGTCCGATTTTCTGGCACTTCTGATCGAAGGTTTCGCGCAAGGCGCGCCGACCCATCACCATCTGGTCTTCAAGTCCCACCCGCTGGAGGACGGACGCGTTCCGATCCGCAGGGATATCCGCCGGCTGGCCCGCAAACACGGTGTCGGCGACCGGGTTCACTTCGTACGCGGCGGCAAGCTCGCGCGGCTTCTGAACGACGCGCGCAGCGCGGTGACGGTGAACTCCACCGCCGCGCAGCAGGCGCTTTGGCGCGGATTACCGCTCAAGGCGTTCGGCACTGCCGTCTATCTCAAGCCGGAATTCGTCTCGACCCAGTCGATGGAGGCGTTTTTCACCAATCCGACCCGCCCCGACAGCCGGGCCTATCGCGATTACAGGCATTATCTTCTTGAAACATCGCAGATCACCGGCAGTTTCTATTCCGGCAGCGGCCGGCGGCAGCTTTTGCGCCAGGTGGTCGACATGATGTTGTCCCCGGAAGACCCGTATGATGCGCTTGATGCCGGTCGACCGGCCCATCGGCAACACCTTCAGGTGATCAAATAACCGAAAGGCTAGCGCGGTTTGCGCAGATAAGCTAAAGTCGAAAAAAAATAAACTGAGGCAGTTTCAGGCAATAAGGAGCCACTTCCGTGAAATTACTGGCTTCCCGAGGGGCGCGCATGGTCGCGCTTTCGGTTGTTGTATCTATCGTCGCATCCTGCGCGTTGCCTCGCTCGGGCCCCAACCGCAATGAATTGTTTGCAGGTTCGGTCCAGCGCGAGGGCGATGCCTTCGTGGTCGAGGTGAACCAGAGGGTGATCGCCGCCACGTCCATTGTGCCCGCGCTCGGCTTCAGTCAGGCGTTCCAGAATGCCGGCCCCACCTCCACCGAAGTGATCCGCCCGGGCGATGTGCTGGGGCTTACGATCTATGAAAACGTCGAAGACGGGCTGCTGGCCGGTCAGGGCACCAACTCCGCCCTCATCAACGAGGTGACGGTGGATGGGGCGGGTTTCATCTTTATCCCTTATGCGGGCCGCATCCGTGCCGCGGGCAACACACCCGAGCAGCTTCGCGAGATCATCACCCGCAATCTGGACGAGCAGACTCCCGATCCCCAGGTTCTCGTGCGCCGCGAAGCGGGCGATGGCGCCACCGTATCGATTGCGGGCGCAGTCGGCGGACAGGGCATTTATCCGGTGGAGCGGGCGACTCGCACCCTGTCGGGCATGCTGGCCGCCGCAGGTGGCGTCAACGTGGAACCCGACATCGCCCAGATCACGGTGGTGCGCGGCGCACATTCCGGCACAATCTGGTTCGAGGATCTCTACGCCAACCCTCAGTTCGACATACCGCTGCGCGGCGGCGACCGGATCCTGGTGGAGGAAGACAGCCGCAGCTTCACCTCGCTCGGAGCGACCGGCACACAGGCGCGCGTGCCCTTCGACAGCCAGACGATCTCCGCCATCGAGGCGATTGCAACCGTCGGCGGGTTGCAATCCAACCTCGCCGACCCGACGGGCGTTTTCGTCCTGCGCAACGAACCCGAGGAAATCGCCGAAAGTGTGCTCGGCCGCAGCGACCTGATCGGCGCACAGAGGATGATCTATGTGTTGGATCTGACGGCGCCGACCGGCATGTTCGAAGCACGGGATTTCGTGATCCGCGACGGCGACACCGTTTACGTGACCGAGGCGCCGTTCACGCAGTGGAACAAGGCCCTGAGTGCACTAACCGGGACGCTTGGCACCGCCAATTCGATCGCCGGCCTGGCCGAGTAGGCCGGTGCCGGGTGACGGGCGTCGCGACATCCCCGCCGGGTCACCCAACCGGCGGGGATTTCATTTCAACGCCGGCTTTCTGACCAA
The DNA here is from genome assembly GCF_003688285.1 of Rhodophyticola porphyridii. Classification (GTDB taxonomy): domain Bacteria; phylum Pseudomonadota; class Alphaproteobacteria; order Rhodobacterales; family Rhodobacteraceae; genus Rhodophyticola; species Rhodophyticola porphyridii. The sequence continues at coordinate 571,427 of NZ_RCNT01000001.1, read as the reverse complement.
TGCGCGCGTGCGGCGCATTCTGTCCCTTTCGGGATATGACCTGAAGATCGGCAAACCCGGGCCGGACGATGACGTGCTGGTCTGGGGCCATTCGCCCTATGCTCCGCGAGGCGAAAAGGCCGCCGCCGCCACCGGCGCGCATCTGGTGCGCGTGGAGGATGCGTTTCTGCGCTCGCTTCATCCGGGCCGTGCGGGCGAGCCGCCCCTTGGACTGACAATCGACCGGCGCGGCGCCTATTTCGACAGCACCCAACCCTCCGATCTCGAACATCTGCTGGCCAGTCACCCGCTGGATGACACCGCCTTGCTGGACCGGGCCCGCGATGCCATAGCCCGTATGGCCGATGCGCATCTGACAAAGTATTCCGCCGTCGATCCCGGCATCGAACCGCCCGATCCCGGCTATGTGCTGGTCATCGACCAGACGCGCGGGGATGCCTCAATCAGGCTTGGCGGGGGCGATGCCGACACGTTCCGCGAGATGCTCTACTGGGCGGCGGAGGATCACCCCGGCGCGCCTCTCCTCATCAAGACCCATCCCGAAACATCTGGCGGTCATCGCGCCGGACATTTCAGCGCGACGGACCTCCCCGAGACGGCGACGCTCTTCGACGCGCCCGTCTCCCCCTGGCGGCTCATGGCGCACGCCCGCGCGGTCTATACGGTGTCCAGCCAACTGGGGTTCGAGGCGATCCTGGCCGGACACAGGCCGGTGGTGTTCGGGCAACCCTTCTACGCGGGCTGGGGCCTCAGCGACGACCGCCAGCCGGTCGGGCGCCGCCAGCGCGCGCTGACCCGCGCGCAACTGGCCGCTGCCGCGCTGATCCTCTACCCGCGCTGGTACGACCCCTATCGCGACCGGCTGTGCCCGCTGGAGGATGTTCTGGGTGCGCTGGAGGCACAGGCCCGTGCGTGGAGAGGCGACAGGGCCGGGCATGTCGCCATCGGCATGCGCGCCTGGAAACGCACTCATCTGCAGGCGTTCTACGGCAGATCGGGCACCCGGTTGCGCTTTGCGGCGACGCCAGCGGCCGCGGTGGCCATTGGCAGGTCCGTGATGGTCTGGGCGGGTCGCGAAGACCCGGCCCTGCGCGAGGCCTGTCTCTCGGCGGGGCTGCCGCTCTCCCACGTTGAAGACGGGTTTCTGCGCTCCCGCGGGCTTGGCGCCGATCTGGTGCCGCCGCTCTCGCTGGTCCGGGACGATCTGGGCATCTACTACGATCCGACCCGCGAAAGCCGCCTTGAACGGCTGATCACGGAGGTCTCGGGCTGGCCTGCCAAACGTCTGGCCCGGGCCGAGGCGCTGGTGGCCCGGCTGACGGCGCTCGGTCTGAGCAAATACAATCTGGGCGAGGTGCCCGATCTGCCCGAACCGGACACACGCAGGATGGTGCTGGTACCGGGCCAGGTGGAGGATGATGCCTCGATCCGGCTTGGCGCGGGCGAGGTGCGCAGCAATCTTGACCTGTTGGAAACCGCCCGCCGCCTGCATCCCCACGCGATGCTGGTCTACAAACCCCACCCGGATGTGGAGGCCGGCCTGCGTAGCGGCGCGGTGCCCGCCGAGGCGCTCGCCCGGCTGGCCGATGTCGTGGCCCATCGCACGGATCCCGCCGCTCTTCTCGCGCGGGCCGATCGGGTGGTGACCATGACCTCGCTTCTGGGATTCGAGGCGCTGTTGAGGCAGGTGCCGGTCACCGTATTGGGCACGCCCTTCTATGCAGGATGGGGCCTGAGCAACGATCTGGGGCCGGTGCCCGCCCGGCGGCAGGCGCGGCCCTCGCTCGCCGCGCTCGCCCATGCCACTCTGATCTCCTATCCGCGCTATCTGGATCCGGTGACGGGCCTGCCCTGCCCCGTGGAGATCGCGGTGGAGCGTCTGGCCACGGGTGAGGGTCTGGCGGGGAAACCGGGTTTGCGGGCATTGGCAAAGCTGCAGGGCTGGTTCGCGGGTCAGGCCTGGATCTGGCGGGACGGACACTGACGCGACCTGCGCACGCAACCGGCAATAGAAAATGCAGAGACCGGGGCGAAGATACCGGGACTAGACGGGGCCGCGGGTCCAGCGATGCAGGATGTCCGGGCCGATGGCACGGGTGTCACGCAAGATGAACCGCGGCGCCTCGCCAAGCGCCGCAACCCCCATCGCGCCGATTGCGGGCTGGCCTTCGGCGCCAAGCGCGATCCCGGCGGTGAACCCCACCAGATCGTCCACCAGATCCGCCGTCAGCAAGGACGCCGCCAACGCCCCGCCACCCTCGCAGAAAACCCGCGTCAGCCCTTCGCGCCCCAGTGCCTCCATCACATCGGAGAGGTCCAGTTGCCCCCATGGGGCGGTGGCGCATGGGATCAGCCGCGCGCCCCTGTCACGCCAGGCCGCCTGCACCCCGCCTGCGGCATCCTCCCCGTGACATAGCCAAAGCGGCACCTCGTGGGCGTTTTGGGCCAGGACGCTGTCGGACGGAAGATCGAGCCTGCGGGAAATCACGACACGAACCGGTTGATGCGCGACGCCCAGCCCCCGCACGGTCAGGTTCGGATCATCGGTCCGGACCGTGCCTGCGCCGACCATCACCGCATCATGGCGCGCGCGCATCCCGTGGACCGCGCGGCGCGCCAGGTCGCCGGTGATCCAGCGGCTTTCGCCGCTGGCCGTCGCGATCCGCCCGTCGAAGGAGCCGGCAAGCTTCAGCGTCAGGGCCGGGCGACCCCGCGTGATGCGGCTGACAAATCCCGAATGTGCCCGCGCCGCTTCGTCCCGCAGAACACCTTCGGTAACCGCGATCCCCGCGTCGCGCAGCCGCGCAACTCCCTGTCCTCTGGTACGAGGGTCCGGATCCTCCATGGCGACAACCACCCGCGCGACCGAAGCCGAGATCAACGCCTCGACGCAGGGCGGGGTCTGGCCATGATGGGCACATGGCTCAAGGCTGACATAGGCCGTCGCGCCCCGTGCCCCTGCGCCTGCCTGATCAAGCGCCCGGGGTTCGGCATGAGGGCGCCCGCCCGGCGCTGTCCAGCCCCGGCCAAGCACCCGTTCGCCCTTCACGATCACGCAGCCCACAGCCGGGTTGGGCCAGGTCCGGCCCTGACCGCGCGCGCCAAGGCTGAGCGCAAGGCGCATCCAGCGGGCATCCGAGCCTGTCACGGGTCAGCTTTCGGTCGGGTTTGGCGGGCGCAATTCGGCCACGAACTCCTCGAAATCATCCGCGTCCTTGAAGTTCTTGTAGACGCTGGCGAAGCGCACATATGCGACCGTGTCGATCCGGGCCAGGCTTTCCATCACGATCTCCCCGATGGTTTTCGACGGTATATCCGTCTCGCCCATGCTTTCCAGCCGGCGCACGATCCCGCTGATCATCTGGTCGATCCGGTCAGGCTCCACAGGGCGTTTCTGCATCGAGATGCGGATCGAGCGCTCCAGCTTGTCGCGGTCGAAATCCTCGCGTTTGCCATTGGTCTTGATCACCACCAGGTCGCGCAACTGTACCCTTTCATAGGTGGTAAACCGGCCGCCGCAGGCGGGGCAGAACCGCCGTCTGCGGATGGCCACATGATCCTCCGCCGGTCGGCTGTCTTTTACCTGAGTGTCCACATTTCCGCAAAACGGGCAGCGCATCCACGTCCCCTCTTCTTGTCCCTGGGCGCCCGGGCCGGGGGCGCGTATCCTGGCTGATTGGGTCTTAAGCCCGGTTATCCACAGGCACTATAGGGCGATGCATAATGGTTGGGTAGTATTGAAATTCTGCCACAGCATTTTGGGGTCGCAGCCACAGGAATCCCGGCTCTCACCCGCGCCACGGGCCGGCAGGGTACGATTGGCGGGGCGTTTCTTGCGCCGTCCGGAGTACCGCGCGGCCATTAACCCTATCGGGCAATCACATGTGCTATCGACCCTTCTGAACCGAATATCGCGCGATGCCGAAGATCCCGGGCGGAGCGACGATTTCAAACTGTTGAACCCCAGGCCGAATTGGGCTCATCATCACCGGATCGCATTATGTCAGCCGATATTCGCCCCCGCTTTCGCAGCCGGCCCAAACCGTCGCATCGTCAAGAAGAGAGCCATATGCCGCAACCCAGCACCGACCGCTACGATATCTGCCAGAAGGCCGACGCCATCCATGGCTGGCTGAAAATGGTCACCTCCCGCCGCACGGTGGATATCCTGCATTGGCAGGAAGCGCAGGGATACACCGGAAACCTGATGGAAATCGGCGTCATGTGCGGCAAGTATTTCTCGCTCATGGTCGACAGCGCGATGCGGACCGGAGATACCGTTCTCGGGATCGACACGTTCCAGTATGCGAATGAAAAACGCGTCGTCACCGAGCTCACCGGCGTTTTCGGCAAGGCTGTCACCGATCGTTTCAAGTTATGGCGCCGGCAGTCGAACACGGTATCGGCGACCGAATTGACACATGCGATCGGGCGGCCCCGGTTCATCAGCGTCGACGGCGCCCATGATTTCGAAAACGTCTACCGCGACATGGAACTGGCCGAACAGGTCGTGTCGCACAAGGGCGTCATCTCTGCCGACGACTTCCTCAATCCGCTGACGCTCGGCGTCAATCAGGCGATCAATGCATTCCTGTCGCGCCCGCGCGCCGTCGTTCCGGTGGCCTTCGTCGCGAACAAGCTGTTCCTTGTTCACCGGTCGGTGGAGGAAGAATATCGCGCCGCCATCGAGGAGATGATCCGGGACGGCAAGGATGCAGAGGCCGAAGCCTTCAAGCAGCGCGCGACCCATGGCCGGCACCATATCGAGCAGGATTTTCACGGCCATAAAGTTCTGATCGGCTGATTTCTGCCGCTGCCGACTCGCTGGCGGGCCGGGCCGGGGCGGTCATGTGCCCCGCTGGGCAGAGGCGCTTGCGGCGAAATCCCTGAACTGCGCGGTGCAACCTGCTAGACTGTCCCTTTAGCACCCAACAGGAGACAGATCATGAGTATCGCCCGTGTGACGGAGATTTCCGCAACATCGCCCGACAGCTTCGAGGCCGCCGTGCGGGACGGCGTGGCCCGCGCCAATTCCACGCTGCGCAATGTAACCAGCGCCTGGGTCAAGGAGCAGCGCGTGGCGGTCAGCGACGGGAAGATCGACTATTATCAGGTCAATCTGATGGTCACTTTCGTGCTGGACGACTAACCCTCGATCAGCACCGCCGCCACCTGCCGTGAATGGGCCCGGCGGCGGTGCTCGACCACATAGATCCCCTGCCACGTGCCTAGCATCATCCGCCCGTCGCTCACCGGAATCGATAGCGAAACCGGCATCATCGCCGCCTTGATATGGGCCGGCATATCGTCGGAGCCTTCCTAGACATGGGTCAGATAGGACATCGCCGGATCGTCGGCGGCCGGGACAAGCCGGTCGAAATAGGCCAGCAGATCGGTCTGCACATCCGGATCGGCATTTTCCTGTATCAGCAGGCTGGCCGAGGTATGGCGGATCATCAGTGTGACCACGCCCCGACCCTGCCCGGACAGCCAGCGGGCGACCTGCGGTGTGATCTCGTAAAGGCCCAGGCCGCGGGTCTGCACTGTAAATACTGTCTCCATGCGCCTATCTGAAATCAGGACGACACCTGTTGCAAGCTGATAGGAGACCACGCCCCATGACCCGCAAAACCCTGTTCATCACCGGTGCCTCTTCCGGCATCGGCGCCGCCACCGCCCGGGCGGCCGTCGACGCGGGCTGGAACGTGGGGCTCATGGCGCGCTCCGCCGACAAGATCACCGCGCTGGCCGAAGAGCTGGGCGGCGCGGCGCTGGCCCTGCCCGGCGATGTCACGCAACTGGCCGTGCAGGAGCAGGGCCTTCTGGCCTTGCAGGAGGCGTTCGGCGCCGTCGATGCCGCCTTCGCCAATGCGGGGATGGGCCTGAACACGCCGGGCACGGAAAACGGCGACCCCAGGGAATGGGAGGCTCTGGTGCAACTCAACATCCTTGGCCTGCTCTACACCGCAAAGGCCGCAATGCCCTATCTGAAGGAAACACGGGGGCAGATGGTTCTGACCGGCTCCGTCGCCGGGCGGCAGCACATCAAGGGCTCGATCTACGGCGCGTCGAAATGGTTCGTGCATGGCTATGCGGGCAATCTCGCCGAAGAGATGCGCGAATGGGGCGGACGCTGCACGGTGATCGCACCCGGAATGGTCGACACACCTTTTTTCGACAGCCCGCAACCAGACAAGCTCATGCCGGAGGATGTGGCCGACGCCGTCATGCTGGCCCTCAACGCGAACCCGCGCAACACCGTGCGCGAGGTGTTCCTGTTCCCGACCAACTGACAGGCTCCGGCGCGCGCACCCGGTTATGGCGCCCCGGTCTCGAAGGAGATCAGCGCCGTCCTTCCCGCACCGGTCAGCGTATAGACGCCCTTCTCGACCCGCTCGAACCAGCCGTAGTGATCGTCCCGCATGATGGTCGTGGCGCGGTCCACGCCCGTAGCTGCCTTGACCGCTGCCCCTCTGCACGGGCCGTGTGCGGCCAGATGCCCCGCACAGCGCAGCGCATCCTGCCGGTAGGCCGTGATGATCCTGCCATTGGTCCCGCCCCGGTTCGGATCGCCGGACCGGCGGGCGAATTCGCGCAACAACCGCGCCTTGCGCGGTTTGGAGATGCGCGGCGCATACGGGCCCGGATCGCAATGAACCTCCACCAGCCCGTCTGTCAGGCGCACGGTCATCAGACCAAGCCCCAGACGCCTTGCCAGCTTCACATTTTCCGCCAGCGCCTTGTGAAACGCCCGGCCCGTGCCGCGTGGCACCGCCAGATACACCACGTCGCTGACCGCAAGCCGGGCCACGCCCTGATGAAACAGCGCAAGCGAAAACCGCGCTTTCAATTCAACGATCACGGGGTCTTCATCGGCCCGCCGGGCGACCACATCGGCCCCTGCGATCTCGGCCTTGACGTCGTAGCCTTGTGCTTCGAGAAACGCCTTCACCGGCGGGTAGAGATCGGTTTCCTTCACCATCGGGGCAAACCTAACGCGTTTCGCGGCCTGGGTGAATCGCCAAAACGTGCCGGTCCACAGCCGCCGCCCGGTTCGGCGGATCGATAGCGCGCGGATCCAGGCGCTTCCGCGAGCCGGGCACGCCTGGCCTTTCAGGGCTCCGTTCCTCCGATTCTCGGCTTGACACGACCCAAGCCGCGCCGTATCCCCGCCCAAGATTTCCGGGGCGCTGATATGGATCACGCGCCCCCTTCCGTTTCTGAAACCCGAGGGTGCCCACATGTCTCGCGTCTGCGAATTGACCGGCAAAGGTCCGATGACCGGCAACAATGTCAGCCATGCCAACAACAAAACCAAGCGCCGCTTCCTGCCGAACCTGAACGAAGTCACGCTCGGCTCCGATACGCTGGATCGTCGGTTCAAGCTGCGGATTTCGAACGCGGCCCTGCGCACCGTGGATCACCGCGGAGGCCTTGACGCGTTCCTTGCCAAGGCCAAGGATGACGAGCTGTCGCCCAAGGCGCTGAAAATCAAGAAAGACATCGCAAAGGCTCAGGCCACCGCCTGATCGCGATCTTGCGCATGACACAGACGGCCCCGCATCCCGCCGATGCGGGGCCGATGTCATTTTGTCGCTTCCCATTCCGGCGCCCGGCGGCATAGACCAGAGACATGACCCGGGTCTTCCGCCCCATATCTGCCGTGTGTCTCGCACTGATCCTGTCGCTCACCAGCGTCAGTATGGCTTTGGCGCGCGGCGACATGGCGGTGAACGGCACAATGATTCTGTGCCTGGGTGGCATGCAGGTCACGGTCGCCATCGGCCCCGATGGCGCCCCGGTGATTGAGGAGCATATCTGCCCCGATTGCGTTGTCGGTACGTTGGCGCTTGGCGGCACACCGCCCCAGACACCCCCCGCACCGGCTGTCTTGACGGTCCGCGCACCGCTTCACGACCTCTCCGCCGATGCCGAGCAGGTGCAGCGGCCTCAGGCCCGCGGCCCGCCCGCGGCCCGCGCCTGACACCAGCACTTCACGTCTCAGTATTCTCTCACAAACGGAGGGGCATTCCATGTCCATCAAAGCAGCGGCGCTTGCCGTCGCCATCACACTTGGTTTCATCCTGCCCGGCGCGGCCAAGGCCGAAATGATCATCGAAGATGCCTATGCCCGATCTGCCAGCCCCGTCGCCCAGACCGGCGCGGCCTTCATGGCCATCACTAATAACGGCGATATCGACGACCGGATGGTTTCGGTCAGTTCGGATGCGGCGGCCCGGGTCGAACTTCACACCCATCTGCAGGACGGCAATGGGGTCATGCGCATGGTCGAGGTCGAGGATGGCTTCCCCGTCGCTGCCGGCGAAACCCATATGCTGGCCCGCGGCGGCGATCACATCATGTTCATGGGGCTGACAGCGCCCTTCGTTCATGGCGACGAGATCGAGGTGACGATCCGCTTCGAACATGCGGACCCGGTGACCGTGAGGATCCCCGTCGATCTGGAACGTCAGGATCACGGCAGCATGGGCGGCTAGCGTCCGGCGCTGGTCCTTCCGACCGAGCGCCCTGCCCGGGCACCGGCGTCGGGGCGATCACCCCCCGGTGGCGCGTCTCTCCGTAGTTTCGCGGACGGGCGCGCCACCCGCATCCTCTCAGCCGCCCTTGCCGGCGATGATCCGCTCGACCCATGACGGAACGGCACGCGACGCATGGCCCGCGATCACCTCGTCGAAAAGGCCCGGCCGGCGGGTCGGCTCCAGATTGATCTCCACCGTTTCTGCCCCCGCCATCCGCGCCTCCTCCACCAGCCCGGCGGCGGGATACACTTCGCCCGAGGTGCCGATGGACACGAACAGATCGGCGCGCGCCACCGCGTCATAAATCCTGTCCATCTGATACGGCATCTCGCCGAACCATACGATATCGGGGCGCGTTGCGGCCCGGTCGCAGGACGGGCAGAGATCGGTCATGTCCATCGCCCGGGGCGCAGGCCAACGGTGGCCGCAGGCGGCGCATAGCGCTCCCGTCAGAACCCCATGCATATGGATCAGGGCGACCGACCCCGCGCGCTCATGCAGATCATCCACATTCTGCGTGACCAGAACCACCTCCCCCGGCCAGTCACGCTCCAGCCGGGCCAGCGCCTGATGGGCCGCATTGGGTGTGGCCGCCAGCGTATTGGCGCGCCGGGCGTTGTAGAACTCATGCACAAGGCCCGGGTTGCGCGCAAAACCTTCCGGGGTTGCCACCTCTTCCAGATCGTACCTGGTCCAAAGCCCGTCGGTGTCGCGGAACGTGCCCAGACCGCTTTCGGCGGAGACGCCCGCGCCCGTCAGAATGACAATTCGTTCCATCGACATCCCCTTTCATGGCAAGACTGCCCGAAAGGAGCCTGTCATGACCACCCGTATCTTATGTGTCTGCCTGGGCAATATCTGCCGCTCGCCCGCCGGTCAGGCGGTGCTGGAAGTCCTGCTGCCCGGCGCAGGGATCGACAGTGCGGGCACCGGTGACTGGCATATCGGCCGCGCGCCCTACGGGCCCATGCAAACGACCGCGTTGGCACGTGGCTATGACCTGTCCGGTCAACGCGCGCGGCAGGTCGGCCCATGCGATTTCGAGGATTTCGATCTTGTCCTGGCGATGGATCGCCAGAACCTTGCCGATCTGCGCGCGATCCGGCCCGGGGGATCACGGGCAGAACTTGCACTGTTTCTCGCCCATGCGGACGGGACGCCCGAAGACGTGCCCGACCCCTATTTCACAAGGGATTTCGACACAACGATGGATCTGATCGAAACGGGCGCGAAAGCCTGGGCGGCTCAGCCACACATCGCTTCGGCGGTTTCCCCGAAAGAGCGGTAACGATCCCAGAACGCCTCGTCGCTGGCGCGGTCCGACATCCGCACATCCTGCGCCCGCTGCGGGTCGCTGAAGAACCGCGCCGCCTGGCGCTGATCGGTCCTGCTGAGCGTCATATCGGCCACGACCCCGATACAGCCGCAAAGCTGCCGGTTGGCGGCCCGGCGGTCCGACTGGTTGCAGGCCCGCTCGATCGCATTCGCGGATGCCGGCGTGGAAATGGGCGCGCTGGCCATCATCAGCGCCGCCAGAAGCAAAACGGATTTCTTCATGTCACTGGCCTCATTCATGCACGTTTACGGAAGATCTGACGCCTTCCTGATCACGCCGAAGAATGCCCGAAAACGCCAGGGTTTTCAATGTTTCCCGTCACGCAGGGATCAGGCGGCCCTGAGGCGCTGCATCTTGGCGGCGACCGTTTCATCGGCCACACGATCTGGTCCCACACCCCGCTCCGCGGCGCGCTTGAAGATGGCCTCCAGCGTTTCGTCAAGGGCGGCCAGTTTGTCGCTGACAAACCCCTGCCGGTCCCGAATCCGCAGAATCTCGGTTGCGACATTGATGATCCCGCCCGCATTGGCCACGTAATCCGGCGCATAGAGGATGCCGCGCGCATGCAGCGCCGCGCCGTCCTCCGCGCGCGCCAGCTGATTGTTGGCCCCGCCGGCCACGGCCCGAACCTGCAAAGCCGCGATCGTGTCGGCGTTCAGTACGCCGCCGATTGCGCATGGAGCCAGAATATCGGCCTCCACCTCCAGGATCCGATCCGCGCCGACAACTGTGGCGCCAAAGCTCTGCCCGGCCCAAGCCGCGCGCTCGGGGTCGATATCGGCCACGCTCAACCGCGCACCGCCGGCCCGCAGCAGCTTGCACAGATGCCAGCCCACATGGCCCAGCCCCTGCACCGCCACATGTCGTCCCGCCAGAATCGGAGAGCCGAAGCGAAATCTCGCCGTCGTCCGGATCGCCTGAAAGATGCCCCGCGCCGTGATGGGGGAGGGATCGCCGCTTGCAAACGCCCCGTCCGGCAACCCGGCCACGAACGGCGTAACCGTGGCCATCGTCGCCATATCGGCCGGGCTCATCCCCATATCCTCCGCCGTCCAGTAACGGCCCGCCAGACCGTCTATCGCGCGGGCGAATGCCAGAAGTTGCGCCCTGGTCTTGGTTTTGGGATCGCCGATGATCGCCGCCTTGCCACCGCCCAGGGGCAGATCGGCCGCCGCATTCTTGAATGTCATCCCGCGCGAAAGCCTCAGCGCATCCTCCAGCGCCGCCTCCTCGCTGTCATAGGGCCGCATCCGCAATCCGCCCGCTGCCGGGCCAAGCTGCGTGGAGTGAACGGCGATGAATCCAATCAGTCCGCAACTCCCGTCTTCGACACGGAGAACCTCTTCATGGGTGGGACGGGAAATGGGTGTGACGATCATTCTGGGCCTCCTCTGACCTGAAAAGGCTAGCCTGGAGCGCGGAGCGAAAGACGGCAAAGATTGGCCTTGCGGCAGGAAAAAATGGGGATAAAATCTAAGAAATGCCGATCTGATAGAGTTTTCCACTCATGGACAAAATCGACCGCCGGATTATCACCACGCTGCAGCGCGATGGACGGATTCCGATCGTCGAACTGGCTGACCGGGTCGGCCTGTCGCCCACGCCCTGTGCCCGTCGCGTCGCCAGACTGGAGAGTGACGGCATCATCACCGGCTATGCAGCCCACGTCGACCAGACGAAACTGGGCTATCCGCTCACCGTGTTCATTTTCGTGGAGCTGGAGCGCCAGAGCCATGACACCGTGGCGGCCTTCGAACGCGCGGTGACCCGGTTTGACGAGGTGGTGGAATGCCATCTGATGACAGGCACCCGCGACATTCTTCTGAAAGTCGTGGCGCCGGATCTCGCGGCCTTCGACCGGTTCCTGGAAAAACACCTGATGCACGTCCCCGGCATCCGCGCAACCCGGTCCAGCTTTTCGCTCCGCACCATGGTGCAGCGGGAGGTCATGCCGCGGGATTAGTGCTGCCGCGCCTGCACGACGAACCCGGTCACGGTCTCTTCTCCCAGGGCGCGCAGCGCTTCCAGGCGATGATACCCTTCGATCAGCACATATCGCCCCTTGCCCTGCCGCACACGGATGGGCGTGGTCTGCCCGTTTTCCAGAATGTCATTGGCCAGCGCCTCGACCTTGCCCGCCTCCAGCGTCTTGGCGCGTTTGACAGGCACGTAGACCTCATCGATCGGCAAGGTATGGGTCCTCAGCATGGGCGGCATCCTTGGCTGCGGGGGTTTGAACCCAGCCTAGCACACCTGCCGCCGGCCTACATTGAATTTCCCGCGGCCTCCTTCAGGGCCTGCATCCTGAATTTCAACGCGCCGCGTCGTGCCGGACGTGCGCCGGATAAGGGGCCTGTCTCACAGCCTCCCGCGCTGCGTCTTCCGGTGCAATCCGGCCACGTGCAAAGCGCGGCCACTTGGCAATCAGACCGCGCGCCGGGAGGTTTTCCAGTTTCCCCCCCGGCCAGCCAGCCATGCCTACGCATCGAGAAACGCGCCACCCCTTCCCTCACCCACGACCTTGGGCTATCTCACCGGCTGACCCTTATCACGCAGGCCGACATGACCGACCTCTCCCGCATCCGCAACTTCTCCATCGTGGCCCATATCGACCACGGCAAATCCACCCTTGCCGACCGGCTGATCCAGCTGACCGGCACCGTGGCCGAACGGGACATGAAGGAGCAAATGCTCGACGCCATGGATATCGAGCGGGAGCGCGGCATCACCATCAAGGCCAACACCGTCCGCATCGAATACCCCGCCAAAGACGGCCACACCTATATCCTCAACCTCATCGACACGCCCGGACACGTGGATTTCGCCTATGAGGTCAGCCGTTCGATGCGCGCCGTAGAAGGTTCGCTTCTGGTGGTGGACGCCTCACAGGGTGTCGAGGCGCAGACGCTGGCCAATGTCTATCAGGCCATCGATGCAGACCATGAAATCGTACCGGTCCTCAACAAGGTCGACCTGCCCGCCGCCGAGCCCGAGCGGGTCCGCGAGCAGATCGAGGATGTGATCGGCATCGACGCGTCCGATGCCGTCCTGATCTCGGCCAAGACCGGGGTGGGCATCCCCGAAGTGCTGGAAGCCATCGTCACCCGCCTGCCCGCACCCAAGGGCGACCGCGACGCGCCGCTCAAGGCCATGCTGGTGGACAGCTACTATGACGCGTATCTCGGCGTCGTCGTCCTGATCCGCGTCATCGACGGCGTGATCCGCAAGGGCGACAGGATCAGGATGATGCGCACCGGCGGGCTCTACCCGATCGACCGGCTCGGCGTCTTCACCCCGAAGATGAAAGACATCCCCGAGCTTGGGCCCGGCGAAATGGGCTTTCTCACCGCCTCGATCAAACAGGTCCGCGACACGCGCGTGGGCGACACCATCACCCATGAACGCAAGGGCGCGACCGAGCCGCTGCCGGGCTTCAAACCTTCGCAGCCGGTGGTCTTCTGCGGCCTCTTCCCCGTCGACAGCGCACAGTTCGAGGATCTGCGCGACGCGATCGAGAAGCTGGCACTGAACGACGCCTCCTTTTCCTTCGAAATGGAAACCTCCGCGGCCCTTGGCTTCGGTTTCCGCTGCGGCTTCCTCGGGCTCCTGCATCTGGAGGTCATCCGCGACCGGCTGGAACGCGAATACGATATCGAGCTGATTACCACCGCGCCCTCGGTCATCTACCATGTCTATCTGCGCGACGGCACGATGACCGAGCTGCACAACCCCGCGGACATGCCCGACATGACCCATGTGGATCATATCGAGGAGCCGCGGATCAAGGCCACCATCCTCGTGCCCGACGATTATCTCGGCGATGTGCTCAAACTCTGCCAGGACCGGCGCGGCATCCAGCTGGACCTGACCTATGCCGGGTCCCGCGCGATGGTGGTCTATGACCTGCCGCTCAACGAGGTGGTGTTCGACTTCTACGACCGGCTGAAATCCGTCACCAAGGGCTATGCCAGTTTCGACTATCAGATGATCGGCTACCGCGAGGATTATCTGGTGAAAATGCAGGTGCTGGTGAACGAGGAGCCTGTGGACGCGCTGTCGATGATGGTCCACCGGGACCGGGCGGAGATGCGCGGGCGCGCGATGTGCGAGAAGCTGAAGGAACTGATCCCCCGCCACATGTTCAAGATCCCGATCCAGGCGGCGATTGGCGGGAGGGTGATCGCCCGCGAGACCCTGTCGGCTTTGCGCAAGGACGTAACGGCGAAATGCTATGGCGGGGATGCGACGCGGAAGCGGAAGCTTTTGGACAAGCAGAAGGCGGGTAAAAAGAAGATGCGGCAGTTTGGGAAAGTCGAAATTCCCCAAAGCGCCTTTATTTCAGCGCTCAAGATGGATGGGTGAGGCGGGGCTTGCCTCGCCTCAACGGTGGGGGAAAGCGACTTTTGCACCGCAAAAGTCTGCGGCCCCACACAGACAAAATCCGGGCGCACCAACCGCCCCACCCGTAGGGCGGGACTTGTCCCGCCGCCCCGTAGACCGGGCTTAAGCCCGACACTCCAACGCCCGCCAGTTAGCCCCGCCATCGACGGGCCTGGGCACGGCGACCCAACGCCCATTCTAAAGCCCTTTATCCCAGCCAAGTCATCGCCCAGAACGAGCGGAGCGCACACGGCAACCAAATCGCCGGGCCCCGGACAGGCCCGTCGATGGCGGGGCGGGCGCTGCCCGCTGTTAACCCGCCTTGGCGATTACCAGCAGAATTTGCGCAATCACTATGAGTATCTTTGGCTAATTTGGTTCGCTGCGTTTTCAATTTCAGGAAAGAGTGTTCGCCGTGAGATCCCAACCTTGTTTAGCTGGTCTAGGATATCGGCTTTCGCATCAGCAGCAATGTCTACTTTGTCGATTTTCAATTCACTCAAATGCGCACCAACATCATGTTCAGTGATTCCAAAAACCAGAAATCCTCCCGATTGTGCCGCTATTCGAGCATGCGATTTTCTCGGCACAACCGACACGACGTAGGCCATATCGAAGGGATCGACCCTCGCCAAGAAGTATGGCTTCTCCTGACGAACCTGCTGCAGAAGTGGGTCGAGCTGTGGGCAGTCGGAGAATTCAGCAATCCTTTCAGGCTTTGTATCCGAGTGCACGTTGTCGCGCGCGAAAGTCAGCATGTCCTCCTTTTGGCCACGACGCAAATATGCCAAGTTTGCAAGCAGTGAGACCGTATCGCTATCGAAGTATTTTTGCCTATGAATTGGTGGCTCGACGATTAAGACTTGTCCTCGTTCTTTGGCGTGAGAGCAGCACGCAAAGTAAAGACCAACCAACGGGTTTGTTGAAACGTCAAGAAGGCGTGTCGGAAGTCCGTAATGCTGTGCTCGCACAAGAACATCAAAAGCGGTGCGATCTTCAGCGAAGTCTTGGGGCGCATCTGCCAAAAGTTGGCGAAGCATAAGGTGCTCGCTTTTTCGCCAATTCTCCGAGCGCAGAACCGATGGTAAGAATTTGTAGCTCTTCTTTGAGTGCCCACGGAAAAGCAATGTGCTGTTCGGCTTTGCCTCAGTGATTGATGAGATTTTCCGCACAAAACCCGTGAGGCTAGTAATTCCTTTTGGCATAGTTCCCGAATTCCACTCCTAACACTTCGGAGCCTACGATGCTTGATTCACACTCTCAAGCCGCCTTCGAGCAAAGAGTTCCAGCAATCGCGTGCAATGCTCGGCCTTCCACGTTTGAAAGATCGACAATGTGGAGATCACAAGTGTATGTACTCACCCCGCGGTCCGGTCGCTGCCCTCCGCAGTGCCAGTGCCTACTCTCCCCAACCTTTCCCCTTTCCCCGTCACCACCACACCCCCACTCCCCCCATGCGCCCCCTCCTCGCCCTCCCGCTCCTCCTCCTCCCCGCCTGCGACGCGGGCCATCTCGGCAACCCGCTCCTCCTACCCGTGACCGGCCTCGCCACCGCCGCCGAGAACGCCTCCTACAACGCCCGCCGGTCCCGCGTGTCCGACCTCCTCGCCGCCAACCAGCCCGCCATAATCACCGAGGCCCTCTCCACCCCCGGCCCCGCCCTCGCCGCCCTCTACCAGACCGCCCAAATCCCCCCGGCCAGCCAGCCCGCTGTCCTCCGCGACCTGGCCGAGATCTCCGCCGCCCCGGCCGCCGATTGGGTCGAACGCGCCACCGTGATCGCCATGGTCCATTCCAACTGAGCCATACCCACGTATGTAATGCGGTATGCACTGCGGTATGTACGGGTGTCACACATCCGGAGAATCTACATCTTGTGCGCCCCGATTCCCCAAAAAAACCCGGAAATCCCTTTGCAGGTGCAGAAACCGCACCGTTCCGCGAGTCTCTCTCCACAGTCGAAGAAAAGCGTTACCGCTCAACCCGCTGGCGAGCGGATGCACCCCTCACACACAGGGTTCTCCACCTTTTCATCCACAAGAAATTTTCATGCTGCACTGCTCCGTGCTTGAAGGAATCGCGACGGTATTGTGAAGATTTCGTTACCGGGAAGGTTCCTTGAACCGGACCGGGACGCGAAAGGCCCCATCGGAGCCGGAGCGGAACGGGCCGAGCCTTCGGGCTTTGGATCGGATCGCGAAGGGTTTTGGGGTGCAAGCCGGGCAGGCAGGCTTTTCGGAGCAGGTCGGTCGGGGCGGCATAACAAGGGTCTACGCGGGTCACGAGGCAGCTCTTCGGAGGTATCGCGTGATCGTCACGGCCAAGCCTTCGGGCAAGGGCGTGGCAGCGACGGGTCGCAAGACCCCGAGCAACGCAACGGATCGCAAGATCCCGCGCGAACTGGGCCGGAAACTCCCTTCGGGGGCGGACCGGAACAGGAAGACGTCAGGGTGGGTTTCGGCCCAATGCGAAGACCGCGTCTGAGCACCTGGCGTCTTTTCCTGTTCCAGACATATGACAGCTCACAAAAAACGAGGCCCGCCTGCCATGAACAGTCGAGCCCCGTCGTCAGTGTATACCGCGTCTATGCACCTGTGGATAACCCACTACACCGCCGATTCGGAGAAATCAACAAGATCTCGCTGCGGTGACGCGGAATTCCGCAAGATGCCGTAGGTGGCCGCAAGACATTGACCCGGTTAAGCAAGACGTTGGTCAGGGTGCTGAAAGCCTAGATATCCTCCTGCACGTCCTCTGCCACCTCGGAAATCCCCTGACCGGCGGCTTGGACATCCTGGCCAAATCCGTCGACCGTTTCACAGGCGGCAAGGCCGAGGAGGGCGGCGAAAGCGAGGGCGATACGAGTCATGGTGATATCCTTCTTCCGAGAATGAGATCGTGCCCCTCAAACGCGCCTGCACGCACACGGGTTCCATCCCCGCGTTCAGGAACTGAACCGCCCCGCGTTCAGGAACTGAACCGATCTGGCGGCGTTGATCTGCTGAAAGGAGAATTCTCATGGATCGTCTCAGCATCATCCTGACCCTGATGACCGGCGCCGTTCTGACCGGCGCTCTGGCCGTCACCGCCATGGCTTTCGGCTGGTATGGTTGGCCGCCCCTGCTCGGATCGGCGGCCATCGGCATCCTGCTCAGCTGGCCCGTCGCCTATCTGATTTCTCGCCGGATCAAGCGCGAAGATCCGAACTGGTCAGCGAAGACCTCGCAAAAAGGCCCCTTGCCCAAGCCCGGCGCAAAGGAAATCTGACCGCCGCAATCGCAGGCGGGCAGAGCACGGAGCGCGCAGAGGGCAAGACACGGACCGGTGACAGATCCTAGCCGGCCCCGCGCTCCGCTTCCGGGTGCTCGGAGATGAAATGCTTCAGCACCACGAACAGCTCCCGCGCATGGTCTAGATCGTCGCGGTGAAGCGCCGCGCGAATGTCGTCGCAAATCATCTTCTGCACCTTTTGCGGTCCGTGATGGAGATTCATCATCCGCTCCGCCAGCGCCGAGGCATTCAGCTCGGGCAGGCCTTCATGCTCTGCGACGGCGGCGATTTCCGCCCGCGTCAGGCAGGTCATGTCTTCGATATCGTCAAGTGTTATCATTGGCTTGGCCCCCCCCCTCACCAACGGCGTCATGAAACTGTTACAGTTTACCACGGGCGGCAGGCGCGCCGACTGATCTAAGTCAAAGACAACAGTTGTCCGCGCCGATACTTCGAAACGCAGGGAACCGCGCCTTGGAAGATGGACGACAATCATGCGCTTGTTTTTGCTGATGTTTACACTGGCCGCCACGGTGCTGGCCGGGGTCGGGATCACGGCGGTCCTGGCCGCGGGTATGGATGGCTGGCAACCAATCGTCGCGGCCGCAGCAGCGGGCGGATTGATCGCGCTGCCCGCCGCTTGGATGGCGGCCAAGAAGATCAGAACCCTCTAATCCGGCGCGTTCAGAAACACATCGAGCGCTGCCTCGAATTCGCGTGGCTTGTCGGCATGGAGCCAATGCCCGGCGCCCGGGATCTTCGCGAACCGGGCGTTGGGGAACTGTGCGCGGATCGCCGGACGGTGATCCGGCGTCACATAGTCCGACGCGCCACCTGAGAGAAACAGGGTTGGCCCCTTGAACGCGCCCCCGGGCGCGGGCCAGCCGATAATTTCCGGCATGAACGCCTCCAGCACATCGAGATTTAGCCGCCAGCGTCTTGCCTTGATATCAAGGGACTGCAGCAAAAAAGCCCGGATGCCGTCTTCCGGCACCTCCGCCTTCAGCGCCTCGTCCGCGTCCCGACGCGTGTCGAGCGCCGACAGGTCCAGCCTGCGCATGGCGTGGATGAACTGCACCTGCGTATGCCCATAGGCCGCCGGCGCGATATCGGCCACGACCAGCCGCCGCACCTGTCCGGGATGCGCAAGCGCAAGTGCCATGGACGCCTTGCCACCCATCGAATGCCCGATCACATCGGCCACCCCCCCATGG
Source organism: Rhodophyticola porphyridii (assembly GCF_003688285.1). Lineage (GTDB taxonomy): Bacteria > Pseudomonadota > Alphaproteobacteria > Rhodobacterales > Rhodobacteraceae > Rhodophyticola > Rhodophyticola porphyridii. The sequence goes on along the minus strand of NZ_RCNT01000001.1, from coordinate 552,687 downwards.
GCTGCGACGACCTCGGCCAGATCTCGTGCCAGATCGGCATAGCCATGGCTGTCCGCCCACGGGCTTTCGCCATGATTGCGCATGTCCACGCTGACCACCCGACGCTTGCCGGACAGGCGCTTGGCGATCACGTTCCAGTTCCGCGCCGAGCCGTAAAGACCATGCGCGATGAGGATCGGGGGCAGATCACCGGGATCGCCGAAGAAATAGCTGGCCAACATGGGTCATGTTCTATCCGTCGCATTCGACCGGGACCAGAGGGGTTGAGCCTTCTCCGCGGCGCCTTATGCTGTGGCGCTCGAACATCGGGGGGCGGGGCATGACGCCGGAGCAATTTCAGGACATCACCGACGCCGCCCGCGCGCAGATCGAGGAACGGCTAGGTATCCGCGCGCGCAGTTTCCGCCGTGCCGTGGAGCGGGCCGGCCGCCTGCTGCCCGCAGGCGCACGTCAGGCCGCCAGCAGCCTGCTTGAGATCGAAGCGCGGATGCGGAACCCGAAACTGGCCTCCCGGGTGGACCCGAGCGTTGCGCGAGAGGCTCTGACGCGGTTCAGCGCCCAGATGCGCGGGATAGAGCCCGGGAAACGGCAGGCCATGGACCGGGCCGTATTCTGGGCCGAGATCGGCTTTCGCGCCGCCGTGTTTCTGGCGCTTCTGATCGGATTCCTTGTCTGGCGCGGATACATCTGACAGCCCGCAACGCCGGGCGGGGGAGGGCCGGGTTCAGTGCGCGGCCTTGATGAACGTCCCGTTCTGCAGATCGCGCATGGCCTGCCGCAACTCATCCTGCGTGTTCATCACGATCGGCCCGTGCCAGGCCACGGGTTCCTCGATCGGCGCACCGGATATCAGCAGGAACCGCACTCCGTCCGGGCCGGCCTGCACCGTGACCTCGTCGCCGGTGCCGAAACGGATCAGTGTGCGGTCGCCGGACATGTCGCGGATATTGAGTTCCTGGCCCATCACCTCCTTCTCCAGGAGCACGCCCGTGGGCCGGCTGGCATCGGCAAAGGCCGCCGTCCCTTCGAACACATAGGCAAACGCCCTGCGATAGGTGTCGATCCGGAAGGTTTTCTTCACCCCCGCCGGAACCGAGACATCCAGATATTGCGGGTCGGCGGCGATCCCGTCGACCGGCCCTCGCCTGCCCCAGAACTCACCGACGATCACCCGCACGACGGTACCATCATCGTCAATCATTTCGGGGATCTCGGTTCCCTGCACATCCTGATAGCGCGGGGCGGTCATCTTCAGGCTGGACGGCAGGTTGCCCCAAAGCTGGAAGCCATGCATCTGTCCCCGCGCGTTTCCAAGCGGCATCTCCTGATGCAGTATGCCGGAACCCGCCGTCATCCATTGCACATCGCCCGCGCCAAGGGTTCCGGTATTTCCCAGACTGTCGCCATGTTCGACCGATCCGGCCAGCACATAGGTGATCGTTTCGATCCCGCGATGGGGATGCCAGGGGAACCCGCGCAGATAGTCCTCGGGCCGGTCGTTCCGGAAATCGTCAAACAGCAGGAACGGGTCCAATTCGGACGGGTCCTGAAATCCGAAAGCACGGTGCAGATGGACGCCCGCGCCTTCCATGGTCGGCATGGCGCGGCGGGCTTCGGTCACGGGGCGGATCGACATCGGGAACCTCCTTGCAGGTACGGGTTGAGATATACGCCGATGCGGGGATCAGGCAATTCGGCGCCACTGAACGGGGCCTGTGCAGCCCTGCAGGTGTCGCTTTCGGGCGATGGTAAGACCGGTTCCGTCGGCTCGGGGGACGCAGGCGGGAAACCTGCGGGATCGCCGCCGTCGAGAGCGTGCACGCGCGCGCGACGCAAGCGACGCAGGTCTCGCCAATCCGGGCGCAACCGGCTATGGCAGCCCGGCAGAATGGAGTTGGATCATGGATGACGAGATTATCGGGGTGATCGAACCTCGCGCGGTACGGCGCTATGTCGCGACCGGCGGGATCGGTCTTCTGGGTATGATCCTGCTTTATATCGCCGCCGCCACGCCGCCCGTCGATCCGGGCTGGCTCGCATTTCTGATCATCATGGGGCTGGGCAGCCTTTTTCTGTCCTGGCGGCTATGGCAGGCCAGCGGCATTACACTGGAGCTGACCCGACAGGAACTACGGGAGGCCGGCGGTCGGGTAGTGGCGCGGATCGAGAATATCGCCTCTGTCGATCGCGGCTTCTTCGCCTTCAAGCCATCGAACGGGTTCATGATGCGCCTGAAGACCGCCGACAGTGCGGTCTACGCCCCGGGCCTGTGGTGGCGCTACAGGCGCACGATCATGGTCGGCGGCGTGACCTCGGGTACACAGGCCAAATCCGTGGCCGACCTGATCAAGATCCTGATGGTCGAACGCGATCACGCGGATTAGGCGCGGCAAGGGCGCCCGAACCGCCCGCGATCCCGCCAGGCCTACAGGCCCTTGGCCTTGTAGCTTGACGCGACCCGCCCGATGGAAACGAGGAACCCGGCGGTGCGCAGGTCGGTGACATCATTGCGCGAATGCCAGACCTCGCGCATCGACTGATAGGCCACGCGCATCGTGTCATCGAGGCCCGAGCGCACCAACTCAAGCTCATCGGCGCCACGCAGGTATTTTTCCTTGAAATTTGGGCTGAGGGTCCAGCCGAGATCCTTGTCCCGAGACAGGCGTTCAAGCTCGTTCACGATCAACTCATGCCGGGCCTCTTCCTGACGGCGCTGCATCCGGCCGAACCGGATGTGGCTGAGATTCTTGACCCATTCGAAATAGCTCACCGTCACACCGCCGGCATTGGCATAGAGATCGGGAATGATGACCACGCCCTTGTGGCGCAGAACCTCGTCGGCCCCGGCGGTAATCGGCCCGTTCGCCGCCTCGATGATCAGCCGCGCCTTTACCCGGTCGGCATTGTTCATGTTGATCACGCCTTCGAGGGCGGCGGGGATCAGGATGTCGCACTCTTCCTCCAGCACCTTGCTACCCTCTTCGATATAGGTGCCGTGCGGGCAGCCGCGAACGCCGCCGTGATGTGCGATCCAGTCGCGGACGAGCGCGATATCCAGACCCGCGGCGTTGTGCAGCGCGCCATCGCGCTCCACCACATGGGTGATGATCGAACCATCCTCCGTAGAAAGGAACAGGGCCGCGTGATAGCCCACGTTTCCAAGCCCCTGGACGATCACGCGCTTGCCGTCGAGTTTGCCGTCGAGCCCGGCCTTTTTCACGTCTTCGGGATGGCGGAAGAACTCGCGAAGCGCGTATTGCACGCCGCGGCCCGTTGCCTCGACCCGGCCCTGGATACCGCCCGCATGGGGCGGCTTGCCCGTCACGCAGGCGCGCGCGTTGATGTCGGTCGTGTTCATACGCGCGTATTGGTCCGCCATGATCGCCATTTCCCGCTCGCCCGTGCCCATGTCGGGCGCCGGAACGTTCTGCGACGGGTTGATCAGATCGCGCTTGATCAGCTCATAGGCGAACCGGCGGGTAATCTGCTCCAGCTCGTGTTCCTCGTAATGACGCGGATCGATGCAAAGCCCCCCTTTCGAGCCGCCGAAGGGCGCCTCAACGAGGGCGCATTTGAATGTCATCAGCGCGGCCAGCGCCTCGACCTCGTCCTGATGCACGTTGGGCGCGTATCGGATGCCCCCCTTGACCGGCTCCATATGCTCCGAATGAACCGAGCGATAGCCCGTGAAGGTCTGGATCTCGCCCCGCAGACGCACGCCGAACCGAACCACATAGGTGGAGTTGCAAACCCGGATCTTCTCCTCCAGCCCAGGCGGCAGATCCATCAGGGCCACGGCACGGTTGAACATCAGATCGACGGATTGGCGAAAGCTCGGCTCGGTTGTCATGGCATATCCCTCCCTAGACGCATGACCTGTGGACTTGCACGGAAACAAGGCCTTGGCCAGACCCGACCACAGCCTTGGCAACAAAGCAAGAAAACACGCCACGGCAGGGACCGGGAGGCATGACTGCAAAAACTTAATTACGGATTAATTGTTTGTTTCCGTATTGCAAACATCGCGTTTCTTCCCCTCTGCTGCCCAATTTCTGCCTTTGTTCCGGCGCACAACCGTTTTCTGGGAATTTGGGCGCAAGTGCGATGACCAATGGATTGATGCAAGGACTTGGATGTCATGATCGCTCGGACACGTAAGACCCTTCAAAAGCTTCGTGAAAGCGCCAGCCTGTGCGGCTTTGCGCGCGAGGAAGACGGCACAGTCACCATTTTCGGACTGATGATGTTCGTTCTGATGATTGGCGTGGGCGGTATCGCGATCGATGTCATGCGATATGAAACACAGCGAGTTCAGCTTCAATACACGCTGGACCGCGCCATCCTGGCCGCCGCCGCCATGACGCAGGAGCAGGATGCCGAGGCCGTCGTTCGCAATTACTTCGAGGTTTCAGGCCTTGAGAATTACCGCCTGACCATCCTGCCCGAGGAAGGGTTCAACTATCGCCGCGTTTCCGCACATGCAGAGATGGATATCAATTCGGTCTTCATGCACATGTTCGGTGTGCGTGCAATGACATCGCCCGCATATGGCGTGGCCGAAGAACGCGTTCAGAATGTCGAAATCTCTCTGGTTCTCGATATCTCCGGCTCAATGGGCTGGAACGGCAAACTCCGCAATATGCAGACCGCCGCCCGCGAATTCGTCACCGCGGTGATGGAACCGAATGATTACGCCAGCGACGAGATGCTCGTCTCGATGTCCATCGTTCCCTACAATGGCCGGGTCAACGCGGGCTCGACGATCGAAAGCGTGTTCACGCTCTCCAATGAACATAACGCATCCAGCTGCACGCGCTTTGACCAAGCCGATTTCCAGACGACAGCGATCGACCCGAGCCAGCCGATCGAACGCCTGGCGCATTTCGACTACGACAACCGGGCGCGATATTCCACGTTCCGCTGGCCGCATTGCCAGACCGATGACTATGGCGCGATCCTGCCCTGGTCGCATAATATCGCCGCCTTGCACAGCCACATCGACAGCCTGAATGCCGATGGATGGACCGCTATCGATCTTGGCATGAAATGGGCTGTCGGTCTGCTCGACCCCGCGGCCGCTCCCGCCTTGCAGGCTCTGGAAAGCAGCGGCGTGGTGCACAGCGATTTCGTTGAGCGCCCGGAGGCATTCAACGACCGCGAAACCATGAAGATCATCGTATTGATGACTGATGGGGAGAACACCAATCAATATGATGTGGTGCAGGAGTTCAAACGCGGGCCTTCGACAATCCTGTATCATGAAGAGGATGATCGCTGGTCGATGTACATGCCTGAAACGGGTGTCTACTGGATCCCCGATCGCGATTACGATGATGATGATGGCCGCTATTCTCTTCAGCCCTACAATGACGGCAACCCGAGTGACGGGCATGAAAGTGTCGCGCTGCCCTGGCCCTATTTCTGGGCCCGCTGGTCCGCCCGGATGATGGCCGGAGAGTTCTACTGGCATGGCAGCCGCGGATACTACGGCGACTGGGATTACTACCGGGATCTTCGCTACAACTCGATCGAGCTTTACGCAGGCGCGAACCAGGCGGACGCAAACCTGCGTGCAATCTGCGATGCCGCCCGGGATCAGGGGATCATCGTCTTCACCATCGCCTTCGAAGCGCCGCAGCGTGGCGAAGAAGTGATGCGGTATTGCGCGACCGAACCGGCCAATTACTACGATGTCGAAGGCACCGAAATCAGTGAAGCCTTTGCCTCGATCGCGAACACGATCGACCAGTTGAAGCTGGTCCAGTAGACCGGATGAATAGCGTCGGATACCATATCGTCCAATTCGCAAGGTCCGAGCGGGCGACGGCCACGACCGAGTTCGTGATCGTCTTTCCGATTATCCTGATCCTGTTCATTGCGGTGTTCGAAACCGCGATGATCCTGACGCGGCAGGTTATGTTGGAACGCGCCCTTGACCGGACGGTGCGCTTTCTGCGGATCACGGCCGATCTTGAGGTGACCCACGACCAGATCGCCCAGAACATCTGCGCCAATACACTGGTGATCCCGCATTGCGACGATATCCTCGTGCTCGATCTGCGGCCGATCGACAAGACCAACTATATTCTTCCCGATGAGCAAACGCTCTGCGTGAACCGCGACGGCATGGTGCGTCCGCCCAACACCTTCGATGCAGGTCGCGACGTGAACGAGGAAAACCAGCTCATGCTGATCCGGGCCTGCGCCGTGGTGGACAGGATCCTGCCGATCTCGGGTTTCGGCCTGAACCTCACCCGCGACGACACCGGCGGTATCCACATGACCTCGGCTACTATCTTCGTCAACGAGCCGTCATAGGAACACATGATGAAACGCCTGATAAGACGATATATTCGCGAAGACGACGCGGCCGTCGCGTTCGAGGCCGTCATCATCACACCGATCCTCGCCTGGCTCTTCGTGGGCAGCTTCGTCTTCTTCGACGCGTTCCGGACCTACAACACCTCGCTCAAGGCGACCTACGCGGTGGCCGACGTGCTGTCGCGGGAGACCGACTGGATCTATGGCTCGGATATCGAAGGGCTGGCGGATGTGTTCCAGCATATCACACGTAACGTGGAGCAATCCTCATTGCGGGTGACTCAGATACGCAGAAACACGAGCGAATACAGGATCGACTGGTCCTATGCCACAGACGGCACGGCGCGGCTTTTCAACTCCAACATTCCCGCAATCCAGTCGCAACTGCCAAACATGGTGTTTGGCGAAAGGATCATCGTGGTTGAAACCTTCTTGCCCTATCGCCCTGCTTTCAATGTGGGATTGCGCGAACTCGAGTTCACAAACTTCACCGTGACCCGTCCCCGTTTTGCCGGCCAGCTGCAATTCGACGATGGCAGTGACCCGTTATATTGCGGCAGCAGCTGCAACTTCGGTGACGGCGACGAGGAACCCGATCCCGACACGGATAGCGGCCCTGCGGGCAGTTAAGTCGCGGGGTGACGCTTCGGTGTCGCGCACGCGCTTTCGCTTGTCACATCTCCATTGAATAGTCCTCTGGAAACCGGTTGACTGGATAGCGGTCACCAAGGGGAGATGGCGCATGCGCTATTCGGGGCTTCAGGTTCTGGCACAGGGCCTGATGGGCAACAGGGGCTGGAAACCAGTTTGGCGCGACCCCGAACCCAAACCGGCATACGACATTGTCATTATCGGCGGCGGCGGCCATGGGCTGGCAACCGCCTTCTACCTCGCCAAGGAACACGGGCTCGGCAACATCGCTGTGCTGGAAAAGGGGTATCTGGGCGGCGGCAATGTGGGCCGGAACACCACCATCGTACGCGCCAATTACAATCTGCCCGGCAACTCCGAGTTCTACTCCCACTCCCTGAAGCTCTGGGAAGGGCTGGAGGCCGACCTCAACTACAACGTGATGCACAGCCAGCGCGGCGTGATCAACCTGTTCCATTCCGACGGGCAGCGCGACGCCTATGCCCGCCGTGGCAACGCGATGATCAATCAAGGCGATGATGCGATCCTGCTGGACCGCGAGGGCTGCCGCCGGATGCTGCCCTATCTCGACTATGATCAGACGCGGTTCCCGATCTATGGCGGGCTCTATCACCCCCGCGGCGGGACCGCGCGGCACGATGCGGTGGCCTGGGGCTATGCCCGCGCAGCCGATCGGCGCGGCGTCGATCTGATCCAGCAATGCGAGGTGACGGGCATCGATATCGCGGGCGGCAAGGTGACCGGCGTGCAGACCACCCGCGGTGCGATCCGCGCCGCGAAGGTGGCGATCGTGGTCGCGGGCCGCTCCGGTCAGGTGGCTGCCATGGCCGGCCTGCGCCTGCCGGTCGAAAGTCACATCCTTCAGGCCTTCGTGACCGAGGGTCTGAAACCCTGCATCGATCATGTGGTGACCTATGGCATGGGCCATTTCTACATCAGCCAGTCCGACAAGGGCGGGCTGGTCTTCGGCGGGGACCTCGATTTCTACGCCTCCTACGCGGCGCGGGGGAACCTGCCGATGGCCGAACATGTGATGGAAGCCGGGCTGACGCTGATGCCGATGATCGGCAAGGCCAGGGTGCTGCGAAGCTGGGGCGGGATCATGGATATGACACCCGATGGCTCGCCCATCATCGACAAGACGCATGTGGACGGGCTCTATATCGATTGCGGCTGGTGCTATGGCGGGTTCAAGGCGGTGCCGGGGTCGGGCTTCTCCTTCGCCCATCTGATCGCGACCGACCGGCATCACGAGCCCGCCGCGCGCTTCCGTCTGGATCGGTTCCGTCGCGGGGTTCTGCTGGACGAAGAGGGCACCGGCTCTCAACACAACCTGCATTAGGGGGAAAGCAGATGCGTATCACTTGCCCCCTGTGCGGGGATCGCGACAGCCGCGAATTCAGTATCCGGGGCCACGAAACCTATCTCGACCGCCCCGCGCCCGACGCGGGAGAGGCCGCATGGGACGACTACCTCCATCTGCGGGACAATCCGGCCGGAGAGACCGCAGAGCTTTGGTATCACGGCGCGGGCTGTGCCGCCTGGCTGCGGGTCAGGCGGAATACCGTCACTCATGAGGTGCTCAAGGTGGACCTGGTCCGCGACGTGACCGGAGGCGATCATGCGGATTGAGGGCAAGGGGCTGATCGACCGCGCGCGCCCGGTTCGGTTCCGGTTCGACGGCGTGAGCTATGGCGGGTTCGAGGGCGACACGGTCGCCTCCGCCCTTCTGGCAAACGGCGTCAGGCTCATGGGCCGCTCGTTCAAGTATCACCGCCCCCGAGGCGTGCTGACCGCCGGATCCGAAGAGCCCAATGCCCTGATGGAGATCGGCACGGGCGCGGCCCGAACACCGAATGTGCGCGCAACCATGCAGGAGATCTACCAGGGGCTTGAAGCGCGCAGCCAGAACCGCGTCGGCCCGCTTCACAGGGATCTTCTGTCGATCAACGATCTGTTCCCGGGGGCCCTCAGCGCCGGCTTTTACTACAAGACCTTCATGTGGCCGCGCGCCTTCTGGGAAAAGCTCTACGAGCCGGTCATCCGCCGCGCGGCGGGTCTGGGTGCGTTGTCCGGCCAGCCCGATCCGGGCCGATACGAGAAAGCCTTCGCGCATTGCGACCTTCTGGTGATCGGTGCGGGGCCGACCGGACTCATGGCGGCGCTCACCGCAGCGCGGGCCGGGGCCGACGTTATCCTGGCCGACGAAAACGCGCGATTGGGCGGGCGGCTCCTGTCTGAAACCGAAGAGATCGACGGCAGGCCCGCCATGCAATGGGTCGCTGATATGCTGGATCTGCTGCGCGACACCGGCAATGTCCGCATCATGGCCCGCACAACGATCACAGGTGCCTATGATGGCGGCACCTATGGCGCGCTGGAGCGGGTCGGCCAGCACCGGCCCGAGACACCGGATCTGCCGCTGGAATGCTTCTGGCGGATCCATGCCAGACAGGCAGTGCTGGCGGCGGGCGCGCTGGAACGCCCGCTGGCCTTCCCGATGAATGATCGCCCGGGCATCATGCTGGCCGGGGCGGTCCGGACCTATCTGAACCGCTATGGCGTCGCGCCCGGGCGAGATATCACCCTGTTTGCCTGCAACGACGACGCGCATCGCACGGCGCTTGACCTGATCGAGGCCGGCATCCGGGTTGCCGCCGTGATCGACAGCCGCGCCGATGCGACGGCGCAGGGCGATTACCGGCTGCTGGCGGGGGCGCAGGTGATCCACAGCAAGGGCCGCCGGGCGCTGCGCGAAATCACCGTGCGCCACAAGGGGATGCAAGACACGATCCTGACCGACTGCCTTGCCATGTCGGGCGGCTGGAACCCTTCGGTCCATCTGACCTGCCACATGAACGCCCGCCCGGTATGGGATGACAGGATCAAGGGTTTTGTCCCCGCCCCCGGCGCGGTGCCGGGACTGACCCCCGCCGGGGCCTGCGCCGGGATCTACGCCACCCATGCCTGCCTGGCCTCCGGGGTCGAGGCGGCGAAAACGGCGCTCAAGGCGCTCGGAAAATCCGCACCCAGGGTCGCGGTGCCCGCCGCCAGCGACCAGACCGGCGCGGTGCAGGCGCTGTGGTATGTGGAAGGTAAGGGCCGCGCATGGCTGGACTTCGCCAATGACGTGACCACCAAGGATATCCGGCTCGCGGCGCGGGAAAACTTCCGCTCGGTGGAGCATATGAAACGCTATACGACACAAGGCATGGCCCCCGATCAGGGCAAGAACTCCAACATTGCCGCATTGGCACTTCTGGCGGATACCACCGGGCGCGGCATTGCCGAAACCGGCACCACCACCTACCGCCCGCCTTACGTGCCCGTCTCGATCAGTGCGATGGCGGCGGGCGCCGGGGGCAAGGGCTTCGCGCCGGAACGGTTCACCACATCGCACGCGGCCACCGTTGCGCGCGAAGCCCCGATGATCGAGGCGGAGCTCTGGTACAGGCCCGGCTATTTCCCGGCCCGAGGCGAAACCACCTGGCGGCAATCCTGCGATCGCGAGGTCGCAATGGTGCGCGACGCAGTCGGCATCTGCGATGTCTCCACCCTTGGCAAGATCGACATTCAGGGCCCGGATGCGGCGGCCTTTCTCGATTTCGTCTACACCAACACGTTTTCCACCCTCAAACCCGGGCGCGTCCGCTATGGGCTGATGCTGCGCGAAGATGGCCATGTGATGGATGACGGCACGACCGCCCGGCTTTCCGACACACATTTCGTGATGACGACGACCACCGCCGCCGCGGGTCAGGTGATGACCCATCTGGATTTCGTGCATCAGGCGCTCCGCCCCGATCTGGATGTCCGGTTCATCTCCGTCACCGAACACTGGGCGCAATTCGCGATTGCGGGGCCGCGATCGCGCGATCTGCTGAACAGCCTGCTCGACACCCCGATCGACGGGGAAAGCTGGCCATTCATGGCCTGCGGCCCGGTTTCGGTGCATGGGGTCGCGGGCCGGCTCTTCCGCATCTCCTTTTCCGGGGAACACGCCTATGAAATCGCCGTGCCCGCCCGCTATGGCGATGCGCTCTTCCGCGATCTGGTGGCCCGTGCGGAAACCCTCGGCGGCGGCCCCTACGGGATGGAGGCGCTGAATGTCCTGCGCATCGAAAAGGGCTTCATCACCCATGCGGAGATCCATGGCCGGGTCACCGCCTTCGATATCGGGATGGAGCGGATGATATCGCCGGGAAAGGACTGCATCGGAAAGACCGCGGCCATGCGCGCCGGGCTGACCGGCCCGGAAAGGGAGCAACTGGTGGGCCTGAAACCGGTGGGTACGGTGAAACAACTGACCTCAGGCGCGCATCTGTTCGAACCCGATGCGGAACCGGTGCGCGTGAACGATCTGGGCTATGTCACCTCGGTCTGCTTCTCGCCCACACTTGGCACCTATCTGGGGCTCGGCTTTCTGAAAAACGGTCGTGCCCGCCATGGCGAAACCGTGAAACATGTGGATCATCTGCGCGGCGTCGAAACGCTCTGCGAAGTCTGCGATCCGGTATTTTTCGACGCCGAGGGAGCACGCGTCCGTGGCTAGGCTGATCGCAAAATCCGCGGCGTCCGGGCTGCTGCCGATCAGGATCGGCACCGTCACCCTGACGGAGGAAACCCCGGCGGCCATTACCGCGCTCATGCCCTTTGCCGGCAAGCCGCGCGCGCTGTCGGTCGCGTTGAAGGCCGCCCACGGCGTGGCCTTCCCAGGGCCCAACCGCAGCAGCGCCAAGGGCGGCACGCGGGTCTGCTGGTCCGGGCTCGATCAGGCGTTTCTGATCGGTGACCCCGCGCAGGCGGATCTGGCAGACCACGCCGCCCTGGTGGACCAGACCGATGCCTGGGCCGTGTTGCATTTGGAGGGCGAGGACGCCGCGGAGGTACTGGCCCGGCTTACCCCGATCAGTCTGAGCCGCGACAGTTTCAAGCGCGGCCATGCGGCGCGCAGCCTGCTTGGCCATATGACGGCGCTGATCATCCGCACCGGCGCGCAGGGCTTCACCATCCTGATCTTTCGCTCTATGGCGGCGACGGCGACCCATGAACTCGACGTTGCGATGCGCGGCGTCGCCGCCCGGGCCGCCCTGCAACCGCCCCCTTGAGCCCCGCGACCAGCCCCCTGCCAAGTCTCTGCCCAGTTTCGGCCAGCACGGCGGCCCCCGCTCAGCCGCCGATCTTCGCCAGAACGTTCTTCAGCGCGGCCCGGTCGGCGGGCTGCCAGTCGGCTTTGCGGGACTTGAACAGGATAGCCTGGCTGCGGTGAACCAACCCGTCTTCCAGTACCTTGAGATGATTGGCGCGCAACGTATCCCCGCTCGAGGTGATATCGGCAATCGCCTCGGCGGTAAGGTGCTTCACCGTTCCTTCGGTCGCGCCCTGGCTGTCGACCAGTTGATAATCGGCGACGCCCGCATCCCGCAGGAACTCCCGGACCAGCCGGTGATACTTCGTGGCGATCCGCAGCCGGAACCCATGGGCGGCGCGGAAATCGGCGGCGGCCGCATCAAGATCGTCCAGCGTGTCCACATCGATCCAGATCCGGGGCACGGCAATCACCAGATCGGCAAAGCCGAAGCCCATCGGCTCCAACTCCCGCACGACCTGCTCCCAGCCAGGGATTCGTTCGCGCACCAGATCGCTGCCGGTGACGCCCAGATGAATGCGCCCGGCCTGCAATTCGCGGGGGATCTCCGAGGCGCTGAGCAGCAGAAGCTCAAGATCCGCCCCATCCACATCGGCGGCGTATTCCCGGTCCGAGCCGCTGCGCCGCATCCCGATGCCGCGGGCCGCGAACCAGTCGAAGGTCTTCTCCATCAAACGGCCCTTGGACGGAACCGCAAGCTTCAGGCTCATGATCCGCCCTCCGCCAGATCGTTGTGCAGCGCATGCACCAGTTCGGGCCGGATCACGCCGCCCACGGCCGGGATTTCCCGCCCGCCGCCCAGCATCCGGCACAGCGCGTCGTAGCGCCCGCCGGTGGCCACGGGTGGCAGCCGGGGCTGCCCCTCGGCCAGAAATCCGAACACGAAACCGTCGTAGTACTCCATATTCGTGCGACCGTAGCTCGCCTCGAACGGCAGGCCCGCCACATCCACGCCTGCCTGATCCAGCGCGTCCATCCGGCGCGCCATGCGCGCGACCGCGTGGGACATGCCCGGCAGGTCCACGGCAATGTCGCGCAATTGCTCATGGGCATTGTTCAGCGTTTCGCGCAGCGACAGGATGACATCCAGCACCTCCGCCTCGGCCGTGCCGATGGGCTCGGCGGCGGCATCCTCCTGAAGATGGCGGATCCGCCTTTCAATCTCGTCCGGTCCGCGCAGGCCGATCATCGGCCCGCCCGACGCGATCAGCGCCTCCAACCCGGTTTCGGCACGCTCCAGCAGGGCCGCCCGGCCCAACGGCGCGGGTTTGCGGCCGGTGAACCGGTCCAGCAGAACCCTGAACCGGCGCGGGCGCCAGATATGCCGGCGCAGCGCGCGTTTGCGCCGCTCGGTGGTCGAAAGACTGTCGACCGCGGCCAGAAGGATACCGATATCCCCGGTGACCGGCGCCAGACCGAGCGGTGACAACACCTCCGAAAACAAAGCGAACACTTCCGCATCGGCGGCGGCGGGATTGGCCCGGTCGAACACCTCGTATCCCACCTGAAGATACTCGCTCGCGCGCCTGCTGTCGGCCTGTTGCTTGCGGAACACCTCGCCCAGATAGGTGTATCGGGCGGGTTCCGCGCCATTGGCCATATGCATCTGCACCACGGGCACGGTGAAATCGGGGCGCAGCATCAGTTCGCCCCGGTCCGGATCGTGGGTGGTATAGGCGCGCGCCCGGATATCCTCGCCATAGAGATCCAGCAGGGTCTCGGCGGATTGCAGTAGATCGGCCTCCACCGGCACGGCGCCGGACGCCGAGAAAAAAGCCTGAAGCCGCGCGGCTTCGGCCCGTATGGCGGCCTTGTCGCTCACCCCTGCCGGTCCAGAATGGCGCGGATCTCGGTTACCAGATCGCTCACCGGCACCTCCCGCTGCGCGGGCTGGGACTTCCATTCCTCATGGCTGACGCTTTCCGCAAGCTCCGCGCCCAGAACCAGATCCTTGATCTGGACAACACCGCGTGCGGCCTCGTCCGAACCCTGGATGACCGCGACGGGGCTTTCGCGTTTATCGGCGTATTTCAACTGGTTACCAAAATTCTTCGGATTGCCCAGATAGACCTCCGCACGAATGCCCGCCTGCCGGAGCGCCGCAGCCATCGCCTGATAATCGCCCATCCGCTCGCGGTCCATCACCGTGACGATCACCGGACCGCTGGCTTTGCCGCCGATCCGGCCCGTCGCGCGGAGCGCCGCCAGCAGCCGGTCGACACCGATGGAGATGCCTGTGGCAGGGACGTCCTGGCCGGTGAAACGCTTGACCAGATCGTCATAGCGGCCGCCGCCGGCGACGGACCCGAACTGCCGCGGGCGTCCTTTCTCATCCGTGATCTCGAATGTCAGCTCGGCCTCGTAGACCGGGCCGGTATAGTAGCCCAGCCCCCGAACCACGCTTGGATCGATCTCGATCCGGTCCGGGCCGTAGCCTTGCGCGGCCAGGATTTCGGAAATGGTTTCAAGCTCTTGCACGCCCTGCGCGCCGATCTGCGAGCCGGCGACAAGCGCGCTCAGCCGGGCGATGGTGGCCGGGCCCGTGTCCCGCTTGGCGGCCATGAAGCCCATGACGATATCGGCCTGCACATCGGCCAGCCCGGCCCCTTTGGTGAAGTCGCCGGAGGCATCCTCCCGGCCCGCGCCCAAAAGCGCGCGGACCCCGTCCTCACCAAGACGGTCCAGCTTGTCGATGGCGCGCAGGACGATGCCGCGCTCGGCCTCCTTGTCGGCCCCGGCAAGCCCCGCGACCTCCATCACACCGTTCAGGACCTTGCGGTTGTTGACCCGCACGATGTAGTCGCCGCGCGGGATGCCCACGGCCTCCAACGTGTCCGCCAGCATCGCGCAGATCTCCGCGTCCGCGGCCATTGACGCCGAGCCGACGGTATCCGCATCACATTGATAAAACTGCCGAAATCTCCCCGGCCCAGGCTTCTCGTTGCGCCAGACGGGGCCCATGGTGAAGCGTCGATAAGGACTTGGCAGATCGTTGCGGAACTGGGCCGCGACGCGGGCAAGAGGGGCTGTCATGTCATAGCGAAGCGCCAGCCAATCGCCCTCCTCCTCCTGCCAGGCGAAGACGCCCGCGTTGGGGCGATCCACATCGGGGAGGAACTTGCCCAGAGCCTCGACCGTCTCCACGGCGGAGGTTTCCAGCGGATCGAACCCATATCTATGGTAGACCTCGCCGATCACCCGCAACATCTGCTCTCGCTCGGTCACTTCGGCGCCGAAGTAATCGCGGAAGCCCTTGGGCGTTTCGGCCTTGGGGCGGGGCTGTTTCTTCACTTTGGCCATGGAACTCGCGTCCGGGTCTGAAAGGTCGCGGGACGTGTAGCCGAGGGGGGCGACAGGGGCAAGGCGGCGCTGAAAGCGGGCATATAGATGCGGTATATCTCCGGTATAGAACCGGTATATACGCGGCGGCGGATCGCAAGGAGGCGAAGATGGCGGATCGGACCAAGCTGGAAGAGCGGATGGCGCATCTGATCAGGACGGTGGAAGAGCTGTCCGAGGTCGTCGCCCGACAGGACGCGGAGATCGCCACCCTGACCCGGCGGGTCGAGATGCTGATGATGCGCGAGGCGGAGCGGGAGATGGACAGCGGCGGGACCGTGCCGCTGGCGGATGCGAAGCCGCCGCATTGGTGAGAGCAGGCTCCCCGGAAACGGCCCGGTGGAGCGTTTCGCCTGCGAGCGGGCGTAGCCCCGATATCCTGCGCCCCGGTATTCACGCTTGGAAAAAATGGAAGCCCGGGCGGCACATGACGAAAACCTGTTTCTCCCGCCACTCCCGACGACGGGCCTTTCCGGACCCGTGACGACGGATATCGTCAGCATGGCCGATCAAGCCGACGGAGGCGCGGCTGGAACCGGTGCAGCCCCGGCCGGGACCGTCATGAGAGGGCTGGCCGGAGTGATTGGCTTATTTTTCGCGGACTCCGCTTTCCGACTGGCCTGATCCTCGCGCCTGGCGGGCGTCGCGAAGTGGTGGTCGTCGACAGAGACCTGCGACAGTCTTCAACCGATATCACGCCTCCTCCACCGTCATCACTCCGCCAAGGCTCTTCAATGCGCCCTTGATCTGCGGGTTGACCGGGAAGTCCTCGCCCAGAAGCACCTCCACCTCTCCCGGCAGATCCGGGTGCATGAGGCAGAGGTGGACCGGTCCGCGGCCTTTCAGTCTGGACTCCGATCTTGCGCGGTCCAGAAGGCCCGCCACAGTGGAAATCGCCTCGGATTCTTCTACAAAAACCCGCAAACCCCGGCCGATCTCGCCGGCGATGTTGTCGTCGATGGGCTGAACGCCGCGGGCCAGCAGCTTCAGGCTGTCACCCTCAAGCGTGGCTTCGACCTGCAGCACGACATTTGCGCCGGTATCCAAATGCTCCCGTGATGTCTCCAGCACGTCGGAGAACATGGTGACCTCGTAAAGCCCCGTCGGGTCGGACAATTGCACGAAGGCGAAGCGATTGCCGCGCTGGCTCTTGCGTTCCTGCCGGGAAGACACGGCGCCCGCCATTTTGGCGACGAAGGCCCCGCCCTGCACCCGCGCCTCCACTTCCGCGAGGGTCTTGCAGCCTTTGCGTTTCAGGGCCGGCATGTAATCGTCGAGCGGATGGCCGGAGAGATAGAAACCGATCGCCATGTGTTCATTGGCCAGCCGTTCATTGGGAAGCCAGTCGTCGCGATCGGGCAGGCGCGGCTCGGGCAGGTCATCGCCCGCCTCGCCGAAAAGCGAGACCTGATCGGAGGCGCGTTGATCGTGGATCGCGGCGGAATAGGCGGTGAGAGCATCCAGGCTGTCGAAAACGCGGGCGCGGTTGCGGTCAAGCTCATCGAAGGCGCCGGCGCGGGCGAGCATTTCGAGGGAGCGTTTGCCCACGCGCTTGAGATCGGCCCGTCGGGCAAGGTCGAAGAGCGTGGCGAAGGGGGTGTCTCCGCGCGCCTCTTCTATAAGTTTCATAGCCTCGACGCCAACATTCTTGAGCCCGCCAAGGGCATAGACCACCTTGCCGTCCCTCACGCTGAACCTTGCCGAAGAGCGGTTGACACATGGCGGGATCGTCTTGATCTCCAGCCGGTCGACCTCTTGCTTGTAGATGCCAAGCTTGTCCGTCAGGTGGATGTCGCAATTCATCACCGCGGCCATGAATTCGACCGGGTGATTGGCCTTCAGCCAGGCGGTCTGGTAGCTGACGACCGCATAGGCGGCGGCGTGGGATTTGTTGAAGCCGTAATTGGCGAACTTGTCGAGCAGGTTCCAGACCTCGATCGCCTTCTTTTCGTCAACGCCGTTTTCCGCGGCCCCTTTGAGAAATTTCGGGCGCTCGGCATCCATCGCCTCCTGGATCTTCTTGCCCATCGCGCGGCGCAGCAGATCGGCGCCGCCAAGGCTGTAACCCGCCATCTCCTGCGCGATCTGCATCACCTGTTCCTGATAGACGATGATGCCCTGGGTCTCGTCGAGGATATGGTCGATGGTCGGATGCAGAAGCTCGCGTTCCGAAATCCCGTTCTTCACCTCGCAGAACTTCGGGATGTTCTCCATCGGGCCGGGCCGGTAGAGCGCGACCAGCGCGATGATATCCTCGATGCAGTCCGGTTTCATGCGCCGGAGCGCGTCCATCATGCCCGAGCTTTCCACCTGGAACACCGCGACCGTCTTGGCGGAGGCGTAGAGATCGTAGGTTTTCGCATCGTCCAGCGGGATCAGGCCAGGGTCGATCATGATCCCCTTTTCTTTTAGAAGATCTATGGCGTTCTGCACCACCGTCAGCGTCTTCAGGCCCAGAAAGTCGAATTTCACCAGCCCGGCGGGCTCCACCCATTTCATGTTGAATTGGGTGGCGGGCATGTCCGAGCGCGGATCCTGATAAAGCGGGACAAGCTCGTCGAGCGGCCGGTCGCCAATCACCACGCCGGCTGCATGGGTGGAAGCATTGCGCAACAGGCCCTCGACCTGCTGGCCATAGGTCAGTAGCCGCTCGACGACCTCCTCCTCCTTGGCCATCTCGCGCAGGCGCGGCTCGTCGGCCAGCGCCTTTTCGATCGAGACGGGTTTGACCCCTTCGACCGGGATCATCTTGGAGAGGCGGTCGACCTGCATGAAGGGCATTTGCAGCACCCGGCCCACATCGCGAATGGCCGCCTTGGACAGCAGTGCGCCGAAGGTGATGATCTGGCCCACCCTGTCGCGCCCATAACGGTCCTGAACGTAGCGGATCACCTCCTCGCGCCGGTCCATGCAGAAATCGATGTCGAAATCCGGCATCGACACCCGTTCGGGGTTCAGGAACCGCTCGAACAGCAGCGAATAGCGGAGCGGGTCCAGATCGGTAATCGTCAGCGCATAGGCCACAAGGCTGCCCGCGCCGGAACCGCGGCCCGGCCCCACGGGAATGTCGTGATCCTTGGCCCATTTGATGAAATCGGCCACGATCAGGAAATAGCCGGGGAAACCCATGCCCTCGATGATGCCCAGCTCGAATTCGAGGCGTTTGTCGTAATCCTCCAGGGGCACGGCGGGCTCGATGATCTCCAGCCGGGCTTTCAGACCCTCACGGGCCTGGCGGCGCAGCTCCTCCACCTCGTTCTCGGCGAAGCGCGGCAGGATCGGGTCGTGGGTACGCGCCCGAAAGGCACAACGTCGCGCGATTTCCACTGTGTTTTCAAGTGCTTCGGGAAGGTCCGCGAAAAGCGCCGCCATCTCGGCGGGGGTCTTGAAGTAATGCTGCGGCGACAGACGGCGGCGCGGCTCCTGCTGGTCGACATAGGCGCCCTGCGCGATGCAGATCAGCGCGTCATGGGCCTCGTACATATCGGCCTTGGGGAAATAGACATCATTGGTTGCCACCAGCGGCAGTCCTTCGCCATAGGCGGTTTCGACGAACCATTGTTCCGTCAGCCGCTCGGCTTCGGGCGGGCTGGCATCGTCGCGGGGATGGCGTTGCAGCTCGATATAGAGCCGGTCGGCATAGATCTGCCGGAGCGCCGAGAGAACCGCGGCGGCACGGGATTTCTGGCCATCCTGCAAGAGCCGACCAAGCGGGCCTTCGGGTCCGCCCGTGAGACAGATCAGGCCCGCGCCATGCCGGGCCAATTCGGCCATCTTGACATGCGGCAGCGTCCCGTCACCGCGCAGATAGAGCGCGGAGTTGAGCTTCATCAGATTGGCGTAGCCTTCGGCATTCTGGGCCAGCAGGACCAGCGGCGCGGCGGGGCGCGCACGCTCCCCCGGCGCTGCGGTTTCATATTCGACATCTATCTGGCAACCCAGGATCGGCTGGACACCGGCCTTGGCGGCGGTTTCGGAAAACTCCAGCGCGCAGAACATGTTGTTGGTGTCGGTCACGGCCACGGCGGGCATGCCCGCATCGGCCACAAGACCGGGCAGTTTCTTGACCCGCATCGCCCCTTCGAGGAGCGAATATTCGGTGTGGAGGCGGAGATGGATGAATCGCGGATCACTGCTCATGCGGGCAAAGCTACCGCAGGATGATGGGGCGCGCCACAGGAACGCCACCGGATATTGGGGATAATCGCAAAGTCTAAAACTTAGCCTTTTGGCTTTGCTTTCACGAGCCCTCATGATAGTTAGCCATATGGCTAATCGAATCACACCGGGTCTTGACACCCTCTTTCAGGCGCTCGCCGATCCGACCCGCCGCGCCGTCATCGCGCGCCTCGGCCGGGGGCCCGCGCCAGTCAAGGAACTGGCCGGACCCCACGACATGGCACTTCCGAGCTTTCTGAAACATCTCGATATGCTGGAACGCTCGGGCCTCGTCCGGTCGCGCAAGTCCGGGCGGGTGCGGGTCTGCACGCTCCACCCCGAAGCCTTCGCCGTGGCCGACGCCTGGATTGCGCAGCAAAAGCAGCTTTGGGAGGGCCGCATCGACCGGATGGCCGCGCTGGCCGAAGAGCTGGAGCGAAAGGAGATGGAATGAGTACCGATTTTCAGACATTCGATGTGACACGGGAGATCGCCGCCCGCCCCGAGACAGTCTATCGCACATGGGCCGAGCCTGACCTGAAGCGCCGCTGGTTCGCCGCGGACGCGTCGAACGGATGGCACACGGAAGGCTACGAGGCCGATCTGCGCGTGGGCGGTGTGGAACGTGGCCGGTTCCTCCATGACGAGATCGGCGGTTTCGATTTCGAGGCGCGCTATATCCAGATGCGCGCGCCCGGGCGCCTGGTCTACAGCTATACGATGGCAACGGCGGAGACGCTTTTGTCGGCCTCTCTCGCAACGGTCTGCATCCACGCGCATGGGCCTGGCAGCCGGGTGATCTATACCGAACAGGCGGTGTTTCTGGATGGCGGAGACCGGCGTGAAACGCGGCAGGCCGGGACCGCGGACATGATCGCTAAGATGACGGAAATCGCGATGGAGGTCGAAGATGCCTGATTTCGATGCAGATGCCGATCTGGAGATCGAACGGCTGGTCCGTGCGGCACCTGAGGTGATCTGGCGCTGCTGGGGCGAACCCGATCTGTTCAGGCAATGGTTCACCCCGCCAGGTGTCGAGGTGACCGAGGTGGAGAATGACCTGCGCAGCGGCGGGCGGGCCTTCGTGGTCATGAAGCTTCCCGATGGCACGCTGATGCCGAGCGAGGGCTGTTTCTTCCTTGCCGAGCCCTATCGGCGGCTGGTCTATGGCGATGCCGTCCGCGCCGGTTTCCGTCCCGGCCACGAAATACCCTTCATGACAGCCGATATCACGCTGACCCCGCAAAAGGGCGGCACGCTGTACCGCGCCCATGTGATGCACAACTCCGCCGAGGCGCGGCGCCGCCATGAGGACATGGGCTTTGCCGATGGATGGGCGACGACCCTTGCCCAGCTTGACGAGCTGGCCAGCGGGCTGAGCTAGCCGCCCGAAAAACGGGCAACTGCCGCAATGGCGAGCAGGCCCGAGGCAGGGAACGCTTGCAATATGCCGCGTTCCCCGCTTTGCTGGCTGACGGTCGAACAGGGAAACGGGCCGCCTTCTACGCCGCATCGAAGGCCGGAGACCACCCGTAGGTACGGTAACGCGGCGGGCAAATCTCATGAACATCCGGTTTCTTCTGAATGGGGAACCTGTGGAGGTCGAGGCATCTCCGACGACTACGCTGCTGGATTGGCTGCGCGAGGAGCGCGGGCTGACCGGCACGAAAGAAGGCTGCAACGAAGGCGATTGCGGCGCCTGCACCGTGATGGTGACCGATGCGGACGGGGTGCGGACGCTGAACGCCTGCATTCTGTTCCTGCCGCAGGTGCAGGGCCGCGCGGTGCGCACGGTCGAAGGGCTCGCCGGGCCGGAGGGGCAGTTGCACCCGGTTCAGCGCGCGATGATCGACCATCATGGCAGCCAGTGCGGATTCTGCACGCCGGGCTTCGTCGTCTCCATGGCCGTGGCGCATCTGAACGGGCGCAGGGATTTCGACGATCAGCTTGCGGGCAATCTCTGCCGTTGCACGGGGTATGCGCCGATCCTGCGCGCCGCCGAGGCGGCCGCGCCCGAGCCGGTGCCCGACTGGATGCGCGCCGATGCGGCGGCGCTGGACACCGTGGCCGCATCTGACGTCGCCCCGGGCGACGGGCACGGACCGGCGGCCTTCACCCCGGGTTCCGCCGACGCACTTGCCGAATGGTATGAGGACCATCCCGACGCAACGCTGATCGCGGGCGCCACGGATGTGGGGCTATGGGTCACCAAGCAGTTGCGCGATCTGGCCCCGGTGGCGTTCCTGAACCGGTGTGACGACCTGCGCGGCATCACGACGGACGACCTCGTGATCCGCATCGGCGCGATGACCAGCCTGACCGAGCTTGGCGCGTTCTTCGCCGACCGGCACCCAGGCCTTGCGGAGATGATCCGGCGCTACGGCTCGGTTCAGGTACGCAACGCCGCCACGCTGGGCGGCAACATCGCCAACGGCTCGCCCATCGGGGACAGCCCCCCCGCGCTGATCGCGCTGGGCGCGCGGCTGCATCTGCGCAAGGGAGATGCGCGGCGCGAGATGCCGCTGGAGGCGTTTTTCATCGAATATGGCAGGCAGGACAGGCAACCCGGGGAGTTCGTCGAGGCGATTTCCCTGCCCGTGCAGGCCGACCGGCTTCGATGCTACAAGCTCAGCAAACGCTTCGATCAGGATATCTCGGCCGTCTGCGGATGCTTCAATATTCTTGTAGAAGATGATACAGTGACCTCGGCGCGGATTGCCTTTGGCGGCATGGCGGGCACCCCGAAACGGGCCGGCGCGGTCGAGGCCGCCCTGACCGGCAGGCCCTGGACCGAGGAGACGGTGCGGGCGGCAATGGCGGCGTTCGCGCGCGATTACGCCCCGATGAGCGACATGCGCGCCTCCGCCGACTACCGGATGCAGGCGGCGCGAAACATGCTTCTGCGAGCCTTTCATGAGGACCGGGGCGTGGCGACCGATGTGCTGGCGGTGACGGCATGAGCGCGCACAAACCCCTGCCCCACGATGCGGCGCAGCTTCATGTGACGGGCGCCGCGCGCTATGTAGACGACATCCCGACGCCCGCAGATTGCCTCCATCTGGCCTTCGGGATCAGCTCCGTCGCGGCGGGCACGGTCACGGCCATGGATCTGGATGCGGTCAGGTCCGCGCCCGGGGTCGTCGCGGTGATGGCGGCGGCGGATTTCGACGTGATCCCGGATTGCTCCCCCTCCAACCACGACGAGCCGCTGGTGAGCGACGGAGCGGTGCATTATCTGGGCCAGCCCCTGTTTCTGGTGGTGGCGGAAAGCCATCTTGCGGCGCGCAAGGCGGCCCGGGCGGCGGAGGTCTCCTACACGGAGACGGGGGCCATCCTGACGATCGAGGATGCGCTGGCCGCGGGCTCGATTTTCGAAGATGGGCCAAGGGTTTACACCAAGGGCGATGTGACGGCGGCGCTGGCGGGTGCGGATCATGTGGCCGATGGCAGGATCGAGATCGGCGGTCAGGAGCATTTCTATCTGGAGGGACAGGCGGCCTTGGCCCTGCCGCAGGAAGACGGCGACATGATCGTGCAGTCATCGTCGCAGCACCCGACCGAGATCCAGCACAAGGTGGCCGATGCGCTTGGCCTGCCGATGCATGGCGTCAGGGTGGAGGTGCGGCGCATGGGCGGCGGCTTCGGCGGGAAGGAGAGCCAGGGCAACCACCTCGCGATTGCCTGCGCCGTGGCGGCACGTGCCACCGGGCGGCCCTGCAAGATGCGCTACGATCGGGACGACGATTTCCTGATCACCGGCAAGCGGCACGATTTCCGGATCGATTATCGGGTCGGTTTTGGAAAGGACGGCCGGATCGCGGGTGTGGATTTCACCCAATATGTGCGCTGCGGCTGGTCTATGGATCTGAGCCTGCCGGTCGCGGATCGCGCGATGCTGCATGCGGATAACGCCTATCTTCTGCCGGCCGCCCGGATCACCTCCCACCGGCTCAGGACCAACACCCAGAGTGCCACCGCCTTTCGCGGGTTCGGCGGGCCGCAGGGCATGGTGGGCATCGAACGCGTGATGGACCATGTGGCCCATATCCTGGGGCGCGACCCGCTGGAGGTGCGGCGGGTGAATTACTACCCCGCCGCGCAGGCCGCCTCCTCGGACGCCGGCACCGGCGACATACCCGGGGCAAAGACCGGCGCACCGCTCGACACCGCCGATCTTGCCGGGCGCGGGTCGGTCAGGGTGGAGGGCGGCTCCGGCGGCGCGCGGCGGTTCGGCGCGGCCTATTCGCCGGCGCCCGCGGTCACCGGAAACACCACGCCCTACGGGATGAAGGTGGAGGATTTCATCCTGCACGAGATGACGGAGGCCCTGTCGGAAAGCTGCGACTACGCGGGCCGGCGCGCGGCGGTCGCGGCGTGGAACGCGACCCAGCCGGTGCTGAAGAAGGGGATCGCGCTGACGCCGGTGAAATTCGGCATCTCCTTCACACTGACCCATCTGAACCAGGCGGGTGCCCTGGTCCATGTGTATCAGGATGGCTCCATCCACATGAACCATGGCGGGACCGAGATGGGTCAGGGCCTGTTCCAGAAGGTGGCGCAGGTGGCCGCAAGCCGGTTCGGCGTGGGGCTGGAGCGGGTGAAGATCACGGCGACCGATACGGGCAAGGTGCCAAACACCTCGGCCACGGCGGCCTCTTCCGGCACCGATCTGAACGGGATGGCGGTGAAAGCCGCCTGTGACGAGATCCGGGCCCGGATCGCCCGGATCGCGGCCCCGCATCTGCAGGCCGAGCCCGAGGCAGTGATCTTCGAGGCGGGCATGCTGCGCGCGGGCGGCGCGGAGATGACCTTCGAGGAGGCGGTGAGCATGACCTATATGGCGCGCGTCTCGCTCAGCGCCACAGGGTTCTACAGCACCCCCAGGCTCGACTGGGACAGGATCGCGGGCCAGGGGCGGCCGTTCTTCTATTTCGCCTATGGCGCGGCCTGCACCGAGGTGGTGATCGACACGCTGACCGGCGAGAACCGGATCCTGCGCACCGATATCCTGCATGATTGCGGCGCCTCGCTGAACCCGGCGCTCGATATCGGCCAGATCGAGGGCGGGTTCGTGCAGGGCGCGGGCTGGCTGACGACGGAGGAGCTTGTCTGGGATGCCAGGGGCGCGCTCCGGACCCATGCGCCCTCCACCTACAAGATCCCGGCCTGTTCGGACCAGCCCGACATCTTCAATGTCGCGCTTTGGGACCGGCCGAACTGGGAGGAGACGATCTATCGCTCCAAGGCAGTGGGGGAGCCGCCCCTGATGCTGGGCATTTCGGTGCTGATGGCGCTGAGCGACGCCTGTGCGGCCTCCGGGCCCGCCTATCCCGATCTGCACGCCCCCGCGACCGCCGAAGAGGTGTTGCGCGCGGTCGGAAGGGCGCGCGCGTGAGCTTCGATCTGCCAGGGCTGCAGCGGGCGGTGGAGGCCCATGGCGAGGTTTGCCGGGTCGTGGTGGTGGAAACCCGGGGCTCCGCCCCGCGCGAGATGGGCGCGGCGATGCTGGTCTGGCGCGGCGGCCAGTCGGGCACCATCGGCGGCGGGCGGCTGGAATATGACGCGGCCGCGATGGCGCGCAGCAACCTCGACCGGCAGATCCTACATTCGGGCAAGGCCTTCGCCCTTGGCCCCGCGCTCGGGCAATGCTGCGGCGGGGCGGTGGTGCTCTCCTTCGAGATCTTCTCCCGCGACAGGCTGCCCGGGAGCTTCCCCCATGCCCATCCGGTGATGGCGCCCGGCTCCCGGCCCGAGGCGGTGGACCGCGCCATCGCGCGCGGTGTCGATCGCCCGCTTCATGTGTCGGACTGGTTCATCGAACCCCTTGCCGCGCGCCGCCAGCCGGTCTGGATCTACGGGGCAGGCCATGTGGGGCGGGCGCTGGTCGATGTGCTGGCGCCGCTGCCCGATTTCGCGATCACCTGGGTCGATACCGGGCCGGAGCGGTTTCCCGATCCCGTGGCCGATGGCGTCACCGTTCTGCCCGCCGCGCGGCCCCAACTGGCGATGCGCCACGCGGCGGCGGATGCGCATCATCTGATCATGACCTACTCCCATGAGATGGATTTCGCGCTCTGCCACGGGGCGCTCTGCCAGCCGTTTCAAAGCTGCGGGCTGATCGGCAGCGCCACGAAATGGGCACGCTTCCAGAAACGCCTGGCGGATCTGGGCCACAGCGCTGCACAAATTTCGGGCATCACCTGCCCGATTGGCGACCCGGAGCTGGGCAAGCACCCGCAAGCCATTGCAGTGGGCGTCGCCACGCGGTTACTTGGCGGGCAGATGCACGAAAAACCGGCATATTCCCTCCGAAAGACGTTTCGGTGACGGCCCCGCTTCTGGAGATTGCGGGCCTGACCAAGGCCTATCCCGGGGTCGTCGCGAATGACACGGTGTCCTTCGCCATCCGCCCGGGCGAGGTGCATGCGCTTCTGGGCGAGAACGGCGCGGGCAAATCCACATTGGTCAAGATGATCTACGGGCTGGTCCGGCCCGACGCGGGCAGCATGACGCTGGAAGGGGCGCCCTTCACGCCCGCGGAACCGCGCGCCGCACGCGCGGCAGGCGTGGCGATGGTGTTTCAGCATTTCAGCCTGTTCGAGGCGCTGAACGTGGCCGAAAACGTGGCCCTGGGAATGGAGGACCCGCCCCGACCGCGCGATCTGGCGCAACAGATCCGGGAGGTGTCCGAAACCTATGGCCTGCCGCTCGACCCGGACCGTCTGGTGGGGGATCTGAGTGCGGGAGAGCGTCAGAGGGTGGAGATCATCCGCTGCCTGCTGCAGGACCCCAAACTGCTGATCATGGACGAACCGACCAGCGTCCTGACCCCGCAGGAGGTGGAGATCCTGTTCCACACCTTGCGGAAACTGAGCGCGGAGGGCACGGCCATTCTCTATATCTCCCACAAGCTTGAGGAGATCCGCGCGCTGTGCGACGCGGCCACGATCCTGCGGCTGGGCAAGGTGGTCGCCGAATGCACCCCGCGCGAGGTCTCGGCGGCGCATATGGCCGAATTGATGGTGGGCAAATCGCTGGCCGCGCCGGCGCGCGCCGCCACCCCGCCCGGCGCGGTACTGCTGAAGGTGACGGGCCTCTCGCTGGAGCCCGCCACGCCCTTCGGCACCCCGCTTCGCCATATCGGGATGGAGCTGCGGGCGGGCGAGATCCTCGGCATCGGCGGGGTTGCGGGCAACGGGCAGGACGAGCTTTTGGCGGCGCTCTCGGGCGAGGCGCGCACGACGCCGGGCACGATCGCGCTGGAGGGGGCGCAGATCGGTGCGCTTGGCCCGAACGAGCGGCGCAGGCTGGGGCTGCTCTGCGCGCCGGAAGAACGGCTGGGACATGCGGCAGCCCCGGATATGAGCCTGACGGAAAACGCGCTTCTGACCGCGCGGCTGAGACAGGGGCTCGACCGCCACGGGTTTCTGAACTGGAACGGGGCGCAGGCCTATGCCGAGCAGGTGATCGCGAAATTCGACGTGCGTACGCCGGGGGCCCATGTGGCGGCCCGGGCGCTCTCGGGCGGAAATCTGCAGAAGTTCGTGATCGGGCGGGAGATCATGCAGGCCCCCCGCGTTCTGGTGGTCAACCAGCCGACTTGGGGCGTGGATGCCAGCGCCGCCGCCGATATCCGTCAGGCGCTTCTCGATCTGGCGCAGAACGGCGCGGCGGTGATCTGTATCTCGCAGGATCTGGACGAGTTGCTGGAGATTTCCGACCGGTTCTGCGCCCTGAACGAAGGGCGGCTGAGCGCCCCGCGTCCGGCCCGCGGGCTGAGCATGGAAGAGATCGGCCTGATGCTGGGCGGTGCCCATGACATGCATGAGGCCGATGGCGAGGTGCCCCATGTTCCGGCTTGAAAAACGGCCCATGCCGTCACGGGTGTGGATCGTGGCGACCCCGGTCATCGCGGTGATCCTCACGATGATCGCAGGCGGGATCATGTTCGCGATACTGGGTCAGGACCCGGTGGAGGCGATCCGGATCATCTTCCTCGACCCGCTGTTCGACGAGCGCTTCGCGAGCTTTTCCCGCCCGCAACTGCTGGTCAAGGCCGGGCCGCTGATCCTGATCGCGATCGGGCTTGCGCTGGGATTCCGGGCCGGCATCTGGAATATCGGCGCGGAGGGGCAGTACATCATCGGTGCGATCTGCGGCGCCGCATTCGGGCTGGCCTTCTACCCGTCCGAAAACCCGCTGATCTTCCCCGGCATGGTGCTGGCCGGCCTGTTCGGCGGATGGGCCTGGGCCATGATCCCGGCGGTGCTGCGCACCCGGTTCCGGACCAATGAGATCCTCGTGTCGCTGCTGCTGGTCTATGTGGCCGAGGCGATCCTCGCCTCCGCGGCCACGGGCTTTCTGCGCAATCCCGACGGGCGCGGCTTCCCCGGCAGCCGCAACCTGAGCCAGCATCCGGGCACCGACAATCTGGAACTGGTCGCGGGCACGGGTATGCATTGGGGCGTGGTCGCGGCCTTCATCGCGGTGATCTTCAGCTATGTGCTGCTGAACCGGCACCTGATGGGCTATCAGATCAAACTGGCGGGTCAGGCCCCGCGCGCGGCGAAATTCGCGGGCGTGAACCCGACCCGGCTGATCGTTCTGTGCCTTGGCGTGTCCGGCGCACTGGCGGGGATGGCGGGGCTGTTCGAGGTGGCGGGCCCCGCGGGCCAGATCAGCATCGATTTCAACGTCGGCTACGGCTTCACCGCAATAATCGTGGCGTTTCTGGGACGCCTCCACCCGGTGGGGATCCTGCTGGCGGGTCTCCTGATGGCGCTGACCTATATCGGGGGCGAACTGGCGCAGCTGATGCTGGGCATCCCGGCCTCCGCAATCCAGGCGTTTCAGGGGATGCTCCTGTTCTTCCTGCTCGCGCTGGATGTGCTCTCGAATTATCGGGTCAGGATCGGCCGGGAGGTCGCGGCATGATGGGCATCGACCCGGTCACCCTGATCGTTGCGCTGATCGGCGCCTCCACCCCTATCCTTCTGGCCGCCATCGGCGAACTGGTGGTGGAGAAATCCGGTGTGCTGAACCTCGGCGTCGAGGGGATGATGATCGTCGGCGCGGTCTCGGGCTTCATCATCGCCATCAACACCGGCTCGCCCTGGCTCGGCTTCGCCGCGGGCGCGGTGGGGGGCGCGGGCCTGTCGCTGATCTTCGCGCTTCTGACCCAGTATCTTCTGTCCAATCAGGTCGCCACCGGGCTGGCGCTCACGCTCTTCGGCCTCGGTCTGTCCTCGTTGATGGGTGAGGCCTATACCGGCATCAACCCGCCGCTCACCCCCGATCTGTTCCCGCAGGCGCTGCGCGATATCCCCGTCGCCGGGCCAATCCTCTTCGGCCATGACCTCGTCATCTATCTCTCCATTCTGCTGGTGGCGGGGGTCTGGTACGCCCTGCACCACACCCGCATGGGCCTGATCCTGCGCGCGGTGGGCGAAAGCCACGACGCGGCCCACGCGCTGGGCTACAAGGTGATCCGCATCCGCATCTGCGCGATCCTGTTCGGCGGGGCCTGCGCCGGGTTGGGCGGGGCCTATCTGAGCCTTGTCCGCGTCCCCTCCTGGACCGAGGGGATGACCGCGGGCGCAGGCTGGATCGCGCTGGCCATCGTGGTCTTCGCCAGCTGGAAGCCGTGGCGTGCGCTGATCGGGGCCTATCTTTTCGGCGGCATCGCGGCGCTGCAACTGCGGTTGCAGGCCGCCGAAATCAACATTCCGGTCATGTTTCTCGACATGTCGCCCTATCTCGTGACGATCATCGTTCTGGTCATTATTTCCTCCGACAGGGGGCGGGCCGCATTGAATGCACCCGCAGCATTGGGCAAGGTGTTCCATGCCAGCGGTTAAGGGGGCCCATGACACGCGCCGGGATCATCCAGCTTCTCGATGGAACGCACCCGCGCGACGGGCGCGGGGTAGCGCTGGCGCTGAATGCGCTGATCCTCTTGTCGGCCATCGCCATCGCGGTGGAAACGATGCCGGACCTGCCGCAGCCGGTCACCCGCCTGCTCGGCTGGTTCGAGATCGCGGTGCTGGTCATCTTCGCGCTGGAATATGTGACCCGCATCATCTGTTCCCCCCGGCCGCTGAGATATGTCTTCAGCTTCTGGGGCCTCATCGACCTTCTGGCGATCCTGCCGCTTCTGGCGATCCTGCAACCGCAATGGACCGCGGTGCGGATCCTGCGGCTCGTGCGCCTGATCCGACTGCTGAAACTCTTCCGCACCTCGCGGGCGCTGGACCGGATGGCCCGCGCCTTCCATGCGGTCAAGGGCGAGTTGACGGTCTTCGGCGTACTGGCCGCGATGATGCTCTATGTCTCGGCGGTGGGGATCTATGTCTTCGAACACCCGGCTCAGCCCGAGGCCTTCACCTCGATCCCGATGTCGCTCTGGTGGGCCGTCGCCTCGCTGACCACGGTGGGCTACGGCGATCTGGTGCCGATCACGCTTGGCGGACGGCTGTTCACGACGCTGGTCCTGTTCATCGGGCTGGGCATCGTCGCGGGCCCGGCGGCCATTATCACAACCGCCCTGCTGGAGGCGGATAAATACGAGGCGGGGCCGAGCACCTCAACCGAAACGGAAAACACGTCCAACAAGGAGACCAAGGAATGAACCCCAAATTGAAATATCTCGCCGGCGCCGCGCTGGCGCTCGGGCTGGCCGCGCCGGCTATCGCCCAGGACGAGCCGCTGCAGGTGGGCTTCGTCTATGTCGGCTCGATCGGCGATCTGGGCTGGACCTACGAACATGACCAGTCCCGCCTTGCGGTGGAGGAGCATTTCGGCGACGCGGTCGAAACCACCTATGTGGAGAACGTACCCGAAGGCGCGGATGCGGAACGGGTGATGACCCAGATGGTGCTGAACGGCGCCGATCTGATCTTCACCACCTCGTTCGGCTATATGGATGCCACCAACGCCGTGGCCGCGCGCTTTCCCGATGTGTATTTCGAACACGCCACCGGATACCGCCGCGACCACCCCAATGTCTCCACCTACTCGGCCCGCTTCTATGAAGGCCGCGCGGTCATCGGCCATATCGCGGGCCATATGACCGAGAGCAACATCGTGGGCTATATCGCCTCCTACCCGATCCCCGAGGTGATCCGCGGCATCAATGCGGCCTATCTCCACGCGCGCGAGGTAAACCCCGATGTCGAGTTTCGCGTGGTCTGGGTCTACACATGGTTCGACCCCGCGCAGGAGGCCGATGCGGCCCAGGCCCTGATCGATCAGGGCGCCGACGTGATCATGCAGCATACCGACAGCACCGCGCCGATGACCGTCGCCGCCGAGGCCGAGGTGGTGGCCTTCGGGCAGGCCTCCGACATGGAGCAGTTCGCGCCCTTCCCGCGCGTCGCCTCGATCATCGATAACTGGGCGCCCTATTACATCGCCCGGACGCAGGCGGTGATGGACGGCACATGGGAAAGCGTCGACACCTGGGACGGGATCGCACCGGGCATGGTGGAACTGGGCGAGTTCTCCGAGCGGATCCCCGAAGATGTCCGCGCCTCGGCGCAGGCACTGGCCGACAGCATCGCGGATGGCAGCTATCACCCGTTCACCGGGCCGATCAGCCGGCAGGACGGCACCGTCTGGCTGGCGGAGAGCGAAGTGGCCGATGACGGTACGCTGGCAGGCATGGATTTCTATGTCGAAGGCATCACCGGCGAGATCCCCAACTGATCCGGCCGGACGGATCGACTGGTCAGGATACCGAAAGGCCCGCCGTTTCGCGCGGGCCTTTCCACATTCGGGCGCCCGATACCGGCGCCGCGTGGCCGAGGGCGCGATCCGGCTGCGAAACCTGTTGATCCGGGGCAGAGACCCGCCGAGAATACCGCTATCGGACCCACCGGGACACCCGCACATGTATATCGTCGGCTTCGTCATACCCGTTCCGGAAGACAGGCTGGAGCATTACAAGCTCTGGTCGCGGCAGGCCGCAAGTCTCCTCATGGAATACGGATGCCTTGAAATCGTGGAGGCATGGGAAGACCATGTGCCGGTGGGAAAGCACACCGATTTTCGCCGCGCCGTCCGGGCGAGACCCGATGAGAAAATCGTCTTCTCATGGCAAAAATGGCCGGACAGGGCCAGCGTGGACGCGGTCGAGAAAGCGATGTCCGAAGACCCGCGCTTCGATCCGCCGGGCGGCGCCCCGTTCGATCAGAAACGTCTTATCATGGGCTGCTTCGCGCCAATCCTCTCCACCGCCTCCGACACGGCATGAGACGCCGCGGCGGGCAGACGGACCCGCCCGCCGCGGCTCCGCGATGGCCCCGCGGAAAATGACATCGCCCGGCCCTGTTTCGGGGCCTTGCACAGTGCGCGGCCGGCGCATAGCGTCCGGCCCATGATCCATGATTTCCTCATCATCGGCGGCGGCATCGCGGGCGTGTCCACCGGCGCGGAGCTCAGCCGCCTCGGCTCGGTCCTGCTGCTGGAGGCCGAAGACGCGCTGGCCTATCACGCCTCGGGCCGATCGGCCGCGCTGTTCGAGGCGCATTACGGCCATCCGGTTACGATCGAGCTGAACAAGGCATCCCATGCGTTTCACATGACCGCCAATGGCGGCGTCCTGTCGCCCCGCGGGCTGATGTTCGTCGCCAGCGCCACCCAGGCCGACAGCTTCGCGCAGGATGTGGCGCAGATGCATCTGGACGAGATCAGCCCGGATGACGCCCGCGCGATGGTCCCGATCCTGAACCTCTCCCACCTGGCGATGGCCGCCTATCACGACGCCGCATGGGATATCGACACGGATCGGCTGCTGCAGAACTACGTGCGCGCGATCCGCGACAATCAGGGCGAGATCCGGAGTGGCGCGAAGGTCACCGGGATCACCCGCGCCTCCGGGCTCTGGCAGGTCACCGCCTCAGGCGGCCAGACCCACAAGGCGCGGGTGCTGGTCAATGCGGCGGGCGCATGGGCCGATCACATTGCCGCGCTGGCCGGGGTGCATCCGCTTGGCCTGAAGCCGCTCCGCCGGTCCATGGCGCGGATGCCGGCACCCGGGGGACATGATGTCAGCGGCTGGCCCATGGTGATCGGCTCGGGTGAAAGCTGGTACGCGAAACCCGACGCGGGCGCGTGGCTCGTCTCTCCCGCCGAAGAGGACCCGGCCGAACCCCATGATGCCTGGGCCGATGATCTCGTGCTGGCCGAGGGGATCGCGCGCTACCAGCCTTTCGTCATCGAAGAGGTGACCCGCATCACCGCCACATGGGCGGGGCTGAGAACCTTCGCGCCCGATCGCTGTCTGGTTCTGGGCCCGGCCCCGGACAATGCCGCTTTCATCTGGGTTGCCGGACAGGGCGGATACGGGTTTCAGACCGCCCCCGCCGCGGCGCGGCTGGTGGGTGACCTGCTATCCGGCCGCCCGCCCGAGCTTTCGCTCGAAACCGTCGCCCGCCTTGGCCCGGGCCGGTTCGCATGAGCCCGCGCAGGCTCGACCTTCCCGATGCACCCGGCCCGGCGCCCGACGGCGCTCTGTCCGCCCCGTCGGCGCTGCGCAACCGCGCGGCGATCCTGTCGGTCCTGACCCGGATCGCGCCCCCGACTGGCCGGGCGCTGGAAATCGCCTCCGGCACCGGGGAACATGTGGTGGCCTTCGCTCCGGCCCTGCCCGGGCTGATCTGGCAACCCAGCGACCCGGACCCGGCCCGCCGCACCTCCATTGCCGCCTGGGCGGCCCGGCACCCGGCGCCGAACCTGCTGCCGCCGATTGCGCTGGACGCTTGCAAACCCGGCTGGGCCGCAAGGCAAGGGCCGGTCGATCTGATCGTGCTGGTCAACCTGATCCATCTGATTTCGGATACAGAAACCGCCATTCTTATAGATGAAATCGGCAAGGCCCTGTCCCCCGGCGGCATCCTTGCGCTCTACGGTCCGTTCCTGCGGAACGGGGAGGCGACTTCCGAAGGCGACGCCCGGTTTCATGCCAGCCTGCGCGCCCAGGATCCGGCCATCGGCTACAAGGATGTGGTCGATATCGCCGCGGCCCTTAACCGGCACGGCCTGTCTCTGTTCGAAACGGTGAAACTGCCTGCCAACAACCTGATGCTCTGCGCGGAGCGGCGCATTTGATGTCAATCAAGGTACAGGGCGCGATCAGCCCGTAACGCCCCCGGGAAACATCTGAAAAGGGACAGACGATGAACTGGATGGAAAAGAACGCAGCCATGCGGCGCGACCTTCAGGCGTTGAACGGCGCGGCACCCGACACGCTCAAGGGCTTCGGCGCCCTGTCCAAGGCGGTCAAGACGGGCGGGGCGCTGGATCTGAAGACCAAGGAGTTCGTGGCCCTCGGGATCTCGGTCGCGGACCGCTGCGAGCCCTGCATCGGGTTTCATGTGGAGGCGTTGATCTCCGCCGGCGCCAGCCGGGAGGAGATCGCCGATGTCCTGTCGATGGCGGTGCAGATGGGCGGTGGGCCGTCGCTGATGTATGCTGCCAAGGCGCTGGCCTGTTTCGACGAGTTGAGCGGCGCGACCCGGCCCGCGGACTGACGCCGCGGCTTGCCCGGCGCGCCGGCGCCTGCTATCAGACCTCCACTCAAAGGAGTGCCCTGCCAGTGATCAAGACAGCCTGACCCCCGTTCTGCGGTCCTGAAACGGACCAAGGCTTTCTCGATCAGACGGAGCATTCCATGCATCCCATCATCTATGACGTGGCGGTCTCCGCCGACGGCTTCATTGCCGGCCCGAATGCCGATATCTCGGCCTTTCCCCATCAGGGAACGGTTGTCGATGACTACATGGCCCGCCTGCGGGGTTACAGCACGGTCCTGATGGGCCGGGCGACCTATGAGTTCGGCTACGGGTTCGGGCTTCTGCCCGGGGCCAACCCCTATCCATGGGCGCGCGGCATCGTGGTGTCCTCGGGCCTCGCTCTGCCGGAAACCGCGGATGTGGAGATCTGGCGCGCGGCGCCCGAAAGCGCGCTGCGGGCTCTGCGCGAGGCAAGCGCCGGGCCGATCTATCTCTGCGGCGGCGGCGTGCTGGCGGCGCATCTGCTGGCCATGGGCCAGATCGACCGTCTGCGGCTCAAACGCGCCCCGATCCTTCTGGGCGGCGGCGTGCCGCTTTTCGCCGCCATGGCGCGGCCCCCTGTGCTGACCCTGCGGGAGCAGCGGGACCATGCCGATGGCCTGATTTATCAGGAATTCGCACTGTCATAGCCGGTAACCGGGTTGCGCGCGCGCCGGATTCGGCGCGCAACTCATTTTTTGCAAGGATTCCGACATGCGCCTTGCCCAGCCCTTCGCCGCCCTCCTCGCCATGCTGTTCCCCGCCGCCGCAGGCGATTACGTGGCCCGGATGGAGGCATTCGCCGGGCTGGAGATCCTCTCGGTCGAGTCGTTGAGTACCGAAACCCCGACGGCCGTCAACGAGGAGAAGGCGGCAGAACTGGCGCAACGATCCCGGTCAGTGGACGTCTCGATGGAGCGGATACGGGCCTCTGGCCTGATGGAGACGATGTCCCGGTCCGACGTGATGAAGTCGCTGATGGCTGCCTGAGCGATCCGCTGGAGGCTAGGAGCAGACAATCCGCGCGCTCCGCCCCCGCGCGCCGCCTGCGGTCTATCCATCCATCCGGATCGCCGCATTGCCGGGGTCATAGGGGCTGTCCTCCACCACCTCGGCCTGCCAGAGGCGGTTCAGCATCTTCACCTGAAGCTTTCGTCCCGTCACGGCCAGATCGGGCCGCACATAGCCCATCCCGATGGATCTGCCGAAGGCCACGGAATACCCGCCCGACGTCAGGCGGCCCACCTTGGTCTCACCGCCATACAGCGCCTCCCGGCCCCAGGGGTCCGCATCCCCGGGCCCGTCGATCAGAAGCGTCACGCATCTGGAACGAATGCCCAGCGCCGTCATCGCCTCCTTGCCGTGAAAGTCTTTCGACAGGTCCACGAACCGGTCCAGCCCGGCCTCCAGCGGCGTGGCGTCCCGGCCCAGCTCGGTCCCGAAGGCACGGTAGGATTTCTCCTGCCGGAGCCAGTTCTGCGCCCGCGCGCCCACCAGCTTCATCCCGTGACCCGCGCCTGCCGCAACCAGTTGATCCCACAGGTAATTCTGCATCTCGATCGGATGATGCAGCTCCCAGCCCAGCTCGCCGGTGTAGGCAACGCGAATCGCGCGGACAGGGCACATGCCAAGCTCGATATTGCGCATCGACAGCCACGGGAAACGCTTGTTGCCCAGCACCGTTTCGGGGGCCGCGTCCTTCACGATCTCGCGCAGCACATCGCGCGATTTCGGCCCGGCGATGGCGAATACGCCCCATTGGGTCGTGACATCATGCACATCGACGTAGCCGCCGCCGGCACCCATGAAATCCTCCACGGATTTGCGCAGGAAATCCGCGTCATAGGCCGTCCACGCCCCGGCGCTGACGAGGTAGTATTCGTTCTCTCCCAGCCGCACGATGGTGTATTCCGTCCGCGTGGTCCCATGGCCGGTCAGCGCATAGGTCAGGTTGATCCGCCCCACCTTCGGCAAGGCGTTGCAGGTGAACCGGTCGAGAAACGCGGTCGCCCCCGGCCCCCGCACGAGATGCTTGGTGAAGGCGGTCGCGTCGATCAGACCCACGCCGTTGCGGATCGCCTCCGCCTCGGCCTTCGCATACTCCCACCAGCCTCCGCGCCGGAACGACCGCGCATCATGGTCGAAACTCCCGGGCGCGTCCGGCGGGCCGTAGTAATTGGGCCGCTCCCAGCCGTTCACCTGCCCGAATTGCGCGCCCGCCGCCTTCTGCCGGTCATAGGCGGGCGCTGTGCGCAACGGGCGGCAGGCCGGGCGCTCCTCGTCCGGGTGATGCAGAATATAGACGTGATCGTAGCATTCCTCGTTCTTGCGCGCGGCATATTCCGTGGTCATCCAGTCGCCGTACCGCTTGGGGTCGAGGCTTGCCATGTCGATCTCGGCCTCTCCGTTTACCATCATCTGAGCCAGATAATAGCCGGTGCCGCCCGCCGCGGTGATGCCGAAGCTGAACCCCTCGGCCAGCCACATGTTGCGCAAGCCCGGCGCAGGCCCGACCAGCGGGTTGCCATCGGGCGTGTAGCAGATCGGGCCGTTGAAATCGTCCTTCAGCCCGCTTTCCTCGCAGGACGGGATGCGGTGGATCATCGCCATGTATTGCGCTTCGATCCGCTCAAGATCGAGCGGGAACAGATCGGCGCGGAAACTCTCCGGCACCCCATACTCGAACCGCGCCGGCGCGCCCTTCTCGTAGACGCCCAGTATCCAGCCGCCCCGTTCCTCGCGCACATAGCTCTGCGCATCCGCATCGCGGATCACCGGGTGTTCGGCGCCGCCGTCCCTGCGATAGGCCAGCAGGGCCGGATCCTGATCCATGACGATGAACTGATGCTCCACAGGGATGGCCGGGATCTTGATGCCCAGCATCCGCGCCGTGCGCTGCGCATGGTTGCCCGAGGCGGTCACCACATGTTCGGCGGTGATCACGATCTGCTCGTCCGACGGCACCAGATTACCGCCCCTCTCCACCATCTTCGTGCAGGTGACCTCCCACGCCTGACCGGTCCAGTGGAACCCGTCCGCCTGCCATTTCCGCTCGATCGCCACGCCGCGCTGGCGGGCGCCCTTGGCCATCGCCTGTGTCACGTCGGCGGGGTTAATGTAGCCATCGGTGTTGTGGTAGAGCGCGCCTTTCAGATCGGCGGTTTCGATGAGCGGCCAGCGTGCCTTGATCTCTTCCGGGGTCAGCCATTCATAGGGAATACCCACGGTCTCGGCGGTGGAGGCATAGAGCATGTACTCGTCCATCCGCTCCTGCGTCTGCGCCATCCGCAGGTTGCCCACCACCGCAAATCCCGCGTTCAGCCCCGTCTCCGCCTCCAGCGTCTTGTAGAACCGGACCGAGTAGTCATGGATGTGGGTGGTGGCGTAGGACATGTTGAACAGCGGCAACAGCCCCGCCGCATGCCAGGTGGAGCCCGAAGTCAGCTCGTCGCGTTCCAGCAGCATCACATCGTCCCAACCGGCCCTGGCCAAATGATAGGCAATCGAGGTGCCGACAGCACCGCCGCCGACGACAAGGGCTTTGACTTGGGTTTTCATGGGCGCCGCACTCCGGTCGGAAAGATCGTTCCATCTTCCATGCCAGAGCGCCGCGCCACAATCCTGCGCTATTCGACCTAAGCCCGCGCGAAAACGACATGCGCCCCATCCGCCCCCGCCGGGGTGCGCGCAAGAAACCTGCTGGCCTCTCCCGGGATTTGCCTGTTCACTGCGGCCCATGTCACACAAACGCATCCTCTCCATCGGCGAATGCATGGTCGAACTGGCCGCAAGCGCGCCCGGCACCTATCGGCAGGGCTTCGCCGGCGACACGTTCAACACCGCCTGGCACATGCGCCGTGTGCTGCCCGCAAGCTGGGAGGTGGCATATCTGACCTGCATCGGCACCGATCCGATGTCGGACCGGATGCTGGCCTTCATGGCCGAAAGCGGAATCGCGACCGATGCGGTCACGCAGTTGCCCCGCACAACGCCCGGTCTCTACATGATCGACACCGACGCCAGCGGCGAACGCAGCTTCACATATTGGCGCAGCGCGTCGGCGGCGCGGCATCTGGCCGATGACCCCGATCGACTGGCCCGCGCCACGGAAGGCGCCGATCTGGTCTATGTCTCGGGCATCACCCTGGCGATCCTGTCGCCGCAGGCGCGGGACACGCTGCTCACGATCCTCGCTCAGGTCAAGGCAACCGGGCGGCATGTGGCCTTCGACAGCAATATCCGCCCCGGCCTCTGGGAAACGCCCCGGATCATGCGCGAAACGCTGATGGCCGCCGCCGCCGCCGCCACGATCGCCCTGCCCACATGGCCCGACGAGACCGCGCTTTGCGACGATGCCGACGAAGAGGCCGTGATCGCGCGCTATCGCGGCGCGGGTGTGGCCGAGGTGGTGGTGAAAAGCGGGCCGGGCCCCGCCCGGATCGTCAGCGACCGGGGCACGTGGCAGGTCGCGCCCGAGGGCCGTGTCGCCCCGGTGGACACCACCGGCGCCGGGGACAGTTTCAACGCCGCCTATCTGGCCGCCCGGCTGACCGGCGCGCCCGAGCCGGAGGCCGCGCGCGGCGCCCATGCGCTTGCCGGCAAGGTCATCTGCGAGCGCGGCGCGCTTTGCGCGGTCTGAACACCGGGCAACCCCGCTAGTCCCGCAGCCGCGCAACCTCCGCCAGGATCGCATCGGTGAACCAGCGCGCATCGGCCAGATCGCCGAACACCGCCCGCAGCGACAGGATCGTCTCCGGCCCCGCCGCGGCTGCGGCCCGCAACTGCCCGGCCAGCGGATCCTCCACCGTGCCGTCCCGGGCCAGCAGATAGGCGATCCAGCCCGCCACGCCCCGGCCCATCGCCGCCCATGGCCTGCCCGCCGCCTGCGCCTCCGCGATCGGGGCCAGCAGACGCTGCGGCAGTTTCTGGCTGCCATCCATGGCGATCTGCGCCGTCCGGTGATGCAGCGCCGGGTTGCGGAACCGCGCCTGCAACCGCTTCGCATAACCCGCCAGATCGGCCGCGGGCAGGGGCAGCGTGCCCGCCGCCTCCCGCATCACCTCGGCCACCAGCGCGGCCAGTTCCGCATCCTGCATCACATCGGCGACCGTCTCGTGATGCCGAAGATGGCCCAGATAGGCCAGGGTCGAATGGGCTCCGTTCAGCATCCTGAGCTTCATCTTTTCATAGAGCGCCACATCGTCCACGAACTCCACGCCTGCCGACGCCAGATCGGGCCGCCCGGCGGGAAAGCGGTCCTCGATCACCCATTGGCAAAACGGCTCCGTCACCACGGGCCAGGCATCCTCCACCCCGGTCAGCGCGGCGATCTCGGCCAGATCCCCATCGCCCGTGGCGGGCACGATCCGGTCCACCATGCTTCCGGGAAAGGCCACCTCGGCGGCGATCCAGTCGGCCAGACCCGCGTCGCGCTGCCGGGCGAACTGCGCCACGATCCGGGCCAGCGTCGCGCCATTGTCCGGCAGGTTGTCACAGCTCAGCACCGTAAAGGGCGCGACGCCCGCCGCCCGGCGCCGCCTGAGCGCCTCGACCAGCAGGCCGGGCACCGAACCGGGGCTCTCGGGCGTCGCCAGATCGGCGGCAACCGCCGGATGTTCCACCGCCAGATCGCCCGCCCCATCGCGGCAATACCCTTTTTCGGTCACTGTCAGGCTGACGATCCGGATCGCCGGGTCGCAAAGGGCCGCCAGAACACCGCCCCCCGCTTCCGTGGCGACCAGAACATCCAGAACCGCGCCGATGATCCGCGCCCGCGTCCCCTCCCCATCCCGTATGGCCAGCGTGTAGAGCCCCGACTGCGGGGCCAGCGCATCGCGCATATCGGGCCGGCGCAGCGACACGCCGCGAATGCCCCAGTCGGGCGTGGCGCCCAGACAGTCATCCACATAGACCGCCTGATGCGCCCGGTGGAAATTGCCCAGCCCCAGATGCACGATCCCCGGCGTCACCCGCGCGCGGTCATAGGCGGGCCGCGCCGCATTCCGCGTCTCGGCCAGTGTCCGGGGCGACAGTCTCACAGCCGATACGCCTGCCGCGGCAGATCCACGGTCAGGGTCCGGGCGAGCCCGAACGCCTCCGCCTCGCGCAGGCGTCCGTCATCCACCAGACCTGCCAGATAGGCGCAATCGACCCGGCGCGCCATGTCATGCCGCGCCGGGATCGACGGGAAGGCGCGGGTGTCGTCGTTGAAACCCACGGTGTTGTAGAACCCCGCCGTCTCGGTCGTCATCTCGCGGAACCGGCGCATCCCCTCGGGGCTGTCATGGAACCACCATGCCGGCCCCAGCCGCAGGCAGGGATAGGCGCCCGCCAGCGGCGCCAGTTCGCGCGCATAGGCGCTTTCATCCAGCGTGAACAGGATCACGGTCAGGTTCGGCTCCATCCCGACCGCGTTCAACAGCGGGCGGAGGGCGGTGACATAGTCGGTGCGCGTCGGGACATCGAAGCCCTTGTCGCGCCCGAATGCTCTGAACACGCCCGCATTATGGTTTCGATAGCTGCCCGGATGGATCTGCATGACCATCCCGTCCTCGGCGCTCATCCGCGCCATTTCGGTCAGCATCTGCGCCCGGAACAGGCCCGCATCCCCCGGTTCGGCCCGCCCCGCCCGGATCCGGTCATACAGCTCGGCGGCGTCGCTTGCGAACAGATCGGCAGTGTCCGCAGTCGGGTGGCCGTGATCCGTCGCCGTCGCGCCATGGGCACGGAACTGGGCGCGGCGGACGCGATGCGCCTCCAGATAGCCGGCATAGGTGTCGGTCTCGCCCCCGGTGATCTCCGCCAGCCGGTCCAGCGCCCCGGCAAAGCCTTCATGCTCCGGGTCGGTCACCTGATCGGGCCGGTAGGTCGTGATCACCCGTCCGCCCCAGCCGCTGTCGCGGATCGCGGCGTGGTGCTCCAGCGGGTCCAGCGCGCCTTCGGTGGTGGCCAGCACCTCGATCCCGAACCGCCCGAACAGCGCCCGGGGCCGGAACCCGTCCTGCGCCAGACAGGCGGCGATCCGGTCGTAGGTGGCATCCGCCGTCTCCGGGCCAAGCGGCGTCTCCAGCCCGAAAAGCGTCTCGAAGGTGTAATCCAGCCAGAGCCGGGTCGGCGTGCCCGCGAACAGATGGTACTGCGCCGCGAACCGCCGCCAGATGGCGCGCGGATCGGTCTCCACCGGCGCACCGTCGCGCCGTGCCACGCCCATATCCTCCAGGCGCACACCCTGGCTCACCAGCATCCTCAACACGTAGTGATCGGGTACAATCAACAGATTTGCGGGGTCCGAAAACGGCGCGTCGGCGGCAAACCATTCCGGGTCGCAATGGCCATGGGGGCTGATGACAGGCAAGTCCCGCACGGTGTCGTAAAGCGCGCGGGCCAGCCCGCTCCGTCCGATAATCAGATGATCCGCGCTCAGCTTGCCCATGAAGGCACCCTAGCCCCGTCGTCCGGCATGGCAAGGGGGCCTCTTGAGTGGAAACCAACCGGTCCCCACATGCGTTTCCACCCGGGTAGTTGGAGATTTTGAGAATGGGATATCTGCGCACGGCGATGCTTCTGGCGGCGATGACGGCGCTCTTCGGCGGCGTCGGGCTGATGCTGGGCGGCCAGACCGGCCTGATCGTCGCCCTGGCTCTGGCGGCTGCGATGAACCTCTTCGCTTGGTGGCAGTCGGACAAAATGGTCCTGCGGATGCACAATGCGCACGAGGTCAGCGCGCAGACCGCGCCCGATCTGGTGGGGCTGGTCCACGAACTGGCCGACAATGCCGGGATGCCCCGCCCGAAAGTCTATCTGATAGACACCGATCAGCCGAACGCCTTCGCCACCGGCCGCAACCCCGAGAACGCCGCCGTCGCGGCTACCACCGGCCTCCTGCGCGGCCTGTCGCGCGAAGAGATCGCGGGCGTCATGGCCCATGAGCTTGCTCATATCCAGAACCGCGACACGCTGATCATGACCATCACCGCCACGCTGGCGGGCGCGATCGGCCTGCTTGCCAACTTCGCCTTCTTCTTTCGCGGCGGGCGGGATAATCCGCTTGGCATCATCGGGCTACTGGCGACGATGATCCTGGCGCCGCTGGCGGCCGCGCTGGTGCAGATGGCGATCAGCCGCGCCCGGGAATACGAGGCCGACAGGATCGGGGCGGAGATCTGCGGCCAGCCGCTCTGGCTCGCCTCGGCGCTGTCGAAAATCGCGACCTTCGCCCAGCGGATCGACATGAACACCGCCGAACGGAACCCGGCCACGGCGCATATGTTCATCATCAACCCGCTGCATGCCCACGCGCATGACCGGCTGTTCTCCACCCATCCGGACACGGCCAACCGAATTGCCAAGCTGCGGGAGATGGCAGGTGGGACGCGTGGGACAGGCGGGCCCTGGACCTGAGGAGCGCATGGGCCGGCCGCCCGCGGGCCGGCCGCGCCCTACGCGCCGGCGGCGTCCGTATCGTCAGGGTCATGGTCGAAGCGCTCCGCCCCCGGGAAAGCCGGCAGCCATGCCCCCGCCGCACAGTCCAGCATTCATAATCCGGTTTCAACTGGTCCGGCGCGTCGAGCGCGCCCAGATGCAGTTCCACCTCGTCGCCGCTGCGCGCGAAGACCGACCCGCCGCATACGGGGCAGAAGAACCGCCCCCGATAATCTCGCGGGTCTCCCTCCACCGTCACCGCCTCCGACGGGAACATCGAGGCGGCGTAGAACAGCGCTCCGTGATGCTTGCGGCAGTCAAGGCAATGGCAGGTCCCCACGCGGCGCGGCGGCCCTGACGCCACGATCCTGACCTTGCCGCAAAGGCACCCGCCCGTGAACCGCTCCCTTACACCACATCCTTCGATACTGCCCGGTCCGGAACGGCGCGACGCCGCCCGGACGGACAACACCGTCCCGTCACAGCATCGACGGCACGACCAGATCGGGCGGACGGTGCCCGTCATCGAAAGTCTTGATGTTGATCAGTACCTTCTCTCCCATCTCGACGCGGCCCTCCAGCGTGGCCGAGCCCATATGCGGCAAGAGCACGACATTCTCCAGCTCTCGCAGCCGGGGGTTCACCTCATGGCCGCGCTCGAACACATCCAGCCCCGCCCCGCCCAGATCGCCCGTGCGCAGCATCCGGGTCAGCGCGTTCTCGTCGATCACCTCGCCGCGCGACGTGTTCACGATCACCGCGCCGGGCTTCATCAGTTTCAGACGCCGCGCATTCATCAGATGGAAGGTCGAGGGCGTGTGCGGGCAATTGATGCTCAGCACATCGACCCGCGCCAGCATCTGGTCCAGGCTTTCCCAATAGGTCGCCTCCAGCGCGGTCTCGATATCCTCATGCAGCCGCCGGCGATTGTGGTAATGCACCTGCATGCCGAAGGCCGCTGCCCGGCGCGCCACCGCCTGACCGATCCGGCCCATCCCCAGAATGCCCAGCCGCTTGCCGCCGATCCGGCTGCCCATATAGGCGGTGGGCGCCCACCCGGTCCAGCGCCCCTCCTGCATGACAGACAGCCCCTCAGGGATCCGCCGGGTCACCGCCAGCATCAGCGCGATGGTCATATCCGCCGTGTCGTCGGTCATCACGCCCGGCGTGTTGCTGACCAGAATGCCCCGCTGCCGGGCGGTGGACACGTCGATATGGTCCACACCCGCGCCGTAATTCGCGATCAGCTTCAGCCGGTTGCCCGCCTGGCCCAACATGCCAGCGTCGATCTGGTCAGTCACGCAAGGCACCAGAACATCCGCCCGGGTCATGGCCGCCACCAGTTCGGCCTTGTCCATCTTGGTATCGGCCTCGCGCAGTTCCACATCGAACAACTCGCTCATCCGCGTTTCGACGACCTCGGGCAACCGTCGCGTTACGACAACACTCAGCTTCTGACCTGGCATCCCGGCAATCCCTTCGCTGGCATTTCTGCGCCTGCCGTGACACTCTCTGATCCAAGGCGGCGGCGCAAGATGCGGCCCGAAAACCGCGACAAAAACAGCAGTTGAAGCCGGCGCGACACCGGCCGGGACAATATGACAGGCACATCCCCGATGCGGACCATTTCCCGTATTGCCCTTTTCGCGATGGCGCTGGCCGTCACAACACCCGGCGTGGCGCAGGACACTGCGCCCACTCCTCGCCCGGAGGTCGAGATCACCGGCGTGATCGCCACCGCCACGCCGCGCACCGGCGCCGTCACCGGCTTTCCGATCCCGCGCTACGTGTCGCTCAAGGCGGGCGAGGCAAACGCCCGGCGCGGCCCGTCACGCAGCCACCGGATCGACTGG
Organism: Rhodophyticola porphyridii; assembly: GCF_003688285.1. Taxonomy (GTDB): domain Bacteria; phylum Pseudomonadota; class Alphaproteobacteria; order Rhodobacterales; family Rhodobacteraceae; genus Rhodophyticola; species Rhodophyticola porphyridii. The sequence continues at coordinate 508,246 of NZ_RCNT01000001.1, read as the reverse complement.
GTCTTCCAACGCAGGAACATGCCGATGATGGTGGTGGCCGAATATGGCCACTGGCGCCGGGTGGTGGACCGCGACGGGGCCGGCGGCTGGATGCATTACTCGCTTCTGTCGGGCGTGCGCACCGCGATTGTCGAATCCGATATGCTCCAGATGCATCAGCGCCCCGATCCCGCGTCGCCCGTGCGTGCGCAGGCCGAGCTTGGCGTGGTCGCCCGGCTGGAGGAATGCAACGGCGAATGGTGCCGGATCAGCACCGGCGGGCATTGGGGCTGGGTGCCTGTCAGCGCGCTCTGGGGGGTCGAACCGGGCGAGATCGTCGACTGACGCGGACCCAGCCTCCAGCCGCCGGCCGCCCGAACGGCGGCACCCGCCCCTTCAGGATTTCAGCAAGGCCGCCACCGACGCCGCCAGAAGCCTCAGCCGCTCATGATATGTCTCCGTCGCGGCGCCGGGCTCCTTCACGCCATAAAGCGCGCGCAGAACCATATCGGCCAGCGCGTCGGGGGCAACGCTGCCATCGGCCCCCAGACGGGTCTGGACCGCGCTGAAATAGGCGGTCATCGCGGCGATGAACTTCGCATCGGCCTCGGCCGCGATATCGCAGGCCACCTCCAGCCCCGTCCCCATCAGTTCCGCCCCGTGGGGCGAGGCGAACACACGTTCGGTCAGCGGGCCGTTCTTTTCCAGAAAGGCCCGCAGCAAGGTCTCCGCCACATCGTCGCCGGGCACCAGCGCGGCCTGGAACCGCTCCACCGCCTCGGCGAACATCACCGCCGTGGCGGACCGGAACACATCGCGCTTGTTTCTGAAATGCAGATAGAGCGCGGCCCGGGACACGCCTGCCTGCTGCGCGATATCCTCCATCGACGTGCGCCGGAAGCCGTAAAGCAGAAACGCCTCCATCGCGGCATGGATCAGATGGGTGTGTTTTTCGTCAGGCATGGCCACAAACGTTATTGACAGTTATTGTAAATTTTGTCAGTCCTTGGCTGACATTTTCTGCCTAGACTGTCAGAGTTGCTCTGGCAAGACCAAGCACCGGAAGGATGGCCGCGATGACAGATGCCACCGAAGACGGCCCCGCCGGCCCCCTTGTGTTGGTGACCGGCGCCAGCGGGTTCATCGCGCAGCATGTGATCCTGCAATTGCTGGACAAAGGCTACCGTGTGCGCGGCACGCTGCGCAGGCTCGATAAGGCCCCGGATCTGCGCGCCGCTTTCGCCGCCCATAGCGACCGCGCCGCCGGGCTCGACTTCGCCGCCGTCGATCTCGGTGCCGATGACGGATGGGCCGAGGCAATGGAGGGCGTCAGCTTCGTGCAGCATGTGGCCTCCCCCTTTCCGCCGAACCAGCCGAAGGATCCGGAGGAGCTGATCGCGCCGGCCCGCGACGGCGCTTTGCGCGCCCTGGGGTTTGCCCGCGCTGCCGGGGTGAAACGGGTGGTGCTCACCTCCTCCATGGCCGCCGTCGCCTATGGCCACGCGCCGGACCGGCCCGCGATGGCCGATGAAACGCACTGGTCGAACCCCGACAATCTCGCCGACAACACCGCCTATACCCGCTCCAAGACCATAGCCGAACGCGCCGCCTGGGCATTCATGGACAGCGATGGCGGCCCGATGGAACTGGCCACCATCAACCCCTCCGCCGTGCTCGGCCCGCTGGTCGGGCGCGACGGATCCGCCTCGCTCGAACTGGTGACGCAGCTTCTGACCGGCAAGGTCCCCGCCTATCCCGATTTCGGTTTCGAGATCGTGGATGTGCGCGATGTGGCCGCGGCGCATCTTCTGGCGATGGAACGCCCCGAGGCGGCGGGCGAGCGGTTTCTGGTCAGTGCCGATTACATGATGTTCCGCGAGATCGGCGACGTCTTGAAAGCGACCTTGCCGGACCGCGCCCGCAAGATCCCGTCGCGGAACCTGCCAAGCTGGCTGTTCCGGCTTCTGGCCACGGTCACGCCCGCCATGCAGCAGGTGATCCCGGAACTTGGCGTGCGCCGCCGGGTCAGCGCCGACAAGGCGCGTCGGATGCTGGGTTGGAGCGCCCGGCCGCCAGCAGAAAGCGTCAGGGATTGCGCCCGCGACCTGATCGGCAAGGGGCTGGTCTGAGACCCGGTCCACGGCGGAGGGCCGATCCCGGTCCGGCGGCAAATTGATATACGATTGTTATACCTGTGCCGCCGCCGCGCCTCAGGCGACCTTGTCCAGACCCCGACCCTTCAGAAGCGCCTCCACCCCCGGCATCCGCCCACGAAAGGCCGTGTAAAGCGCATCCGCCTCCCGGCTTCCGCCGGCGGAAAGAATATGCGTTTCAAGGAGTTTCGCGGTCTGGGCATCGAAGGGATCGCCCGCCTCCTCGAACGCCTCGAATGCGTCGGCATCCATCACCTCGGACCACATGTAGCTGTAATAGCCCGAAGAATAGCCATCACCCGCGAAAACATGGGCGAAATGGGGCGTCGCGTGGCGCATGCCGATGGCGTGGGGCATGCCGATCCGGGCCAGCGTTTCGGCCTGCGCGGCCATCGGATCGGACGGGGACGGCCCATGGTGAAAATCCAGATCGACAAGGGCCGAGGCGACATACTCGACCGTCTGGAAGCCCATGTCATAGGTCTGCGCCGCCAGCAGCCGGTCCAGAAGCTGCTTCGGCATCGGCTCCCCGGTGCGTGCATGTCTTGCATGTTTTTCAAGAACTTCCGGCACTTCCAGCCAGTGCTCGTAGAGCTGGCTCGGCAACTCCACGAAGTCCCGAGCGACCGAGGTGCCCGAGATCGAGCCATAGGTCACGTCGCTCAGCATCTGGTGCAGCGCATGGCCGAACTCGTGAAACAGCGTCCGCGCATCGTCATAGGACAGAAGCGCCGGATCGCCCTTGGCGAAGTTGCAGACATTCACCACGACAGGCCGGGTCTCCCCGCCCAGCTTCTTCTGGGACCGCATGGCCGAACACCACGCGCCGGAGCGTTTGGAGCCGCGCGCGAAGTAATCGCCGATGAAAACGGCCAGATGCTCGCCGTTCCGCGTAACCTCCCAGGCTCGTGCATCGGCGTGGTAAAGCGTGACATCGAGTGGTGAAAACTCCAGCCCGAACAGACGGTTGGCGCAATCGAACGCCGCGTCGATCATCGCGTCGAGCTGCAGATACGGCTTCAGCGCCGCCTCGTCGAGATCATGCTCCGCCTTGCGCCGCTTTTCGGAGTAGTAACGCCAGTCCCAGGGTTCCAGATCCCCGTTCACCCCCTCCGCGCGCATCATCGCGGTCAGCTTTTCGGCATCCGCGTCCGCCTGTGCCTTCGCCGGTTCCCAGACCTGCATCAGCAGATCGCGCACCGCGCCGGGATGTTTGGCCATTTCGGTTTCCAGCTTGAAATCCGCGAATGTGTCATAGCCAAGCAGCCCGGCCCGCTCCTCTCGCAGGCGCAATGTCTCGCGCGCGATCTCGCGATTGTCGGTCTCGCCGCCATTGGCCCCGCGCGCGGTCCAGGCCTTGTAGGCGATCTCGCGCAGATCGCGCCGCGGCGAGAATTGCAGGAACGGCACGATGATCGACCGCGACAGGGTCACCACCGGGCCGTCCACGCCCTTTTCCTCACCCGCGGCGCGCGCGGCGGCGATGGCGAAGTCCGGCAGCCCTTCAAGGTCGGCTTCATCCAGTTCCATGTACCAGTCACGCTCGTCCGCCAGCAGGTTCTGCATGAAGCTGGTGCCCAGAACCGCCAGACGGCTCTTCACCTCCGTCAGCCGCTCCGACGCCACCCCTTCCAGGGCGGCCCCTGCGCGGGTGAAACTGCGATGGGTCAGCATCAGAACCCGGGCCTGCTCGGCCGTCAGGTTCAGGGTGTCGCGGGTCTCCCACAGCGTCTTGATACGCTGCCAGAGCGCGCGATTGTTGGTGATCTCTGAGTAATAGGCGGAAAATCTCGGGGCATAATCGCGCTGCAACGCCTCGCGCGCTGGCGTCGCATCGGCTCCGACGAGGTTGAAGAACACGCCCGCGACCCGGTCCAGCGTCTCATCGGCCAGTTCCATCGCCTCGATCGTGTTGGCGAATGTGGGGGGCTCGGGGTTTTCCGCAATCGCCTCATAGGCCGCGCGGCCCGCATCGAGCGCCGCATCCAGCGCGGGGGCGAAATCCTCATCCCGGATCGCCTCGAACGGGGGCAGTTCGAAAGGCGTGGTCCAGTCTTGCAAGAGCGGGTTGGTCATGTGCGGGTCTCCTTTGCTCCAGAAGGTAAGGATACGCGCCCGACATGCCAGACCCGTTCTGCCCCGAAACGCGGATATCCGCCATGTCCCGGGGTTTGGTGCCACCAATATCCGGCCGGCAGGCCGGTCGCCGAGCACATTGGCGGGGCCCGCGCTACTCCACCGTGATCGTGATCACCTCGCTGACCACGGGCGGGTTGTGCGGTACATGCCCATGATCGCCCAGAACCAGTTGCAGCGTGTGATCGCCAGGCGGCAGCTCCAGCGTCATCTGCGTCTGGCCGCCCCCGAAATGCCGGTGGTTTTCATCCGTCGGCAGGGCAAGCTCGAACTCCTCCTCACCGAAGAACCCTTCGCCAAGCGGCGGGCGGTTCAGCAGCAGATGGTGGTGGCCGGTATTGTCCACCTCGGTGCCGGCCGGCGCCACACCCATCCCGCGCAGCCCGAAATATATCGTCAGCGGGCTGCTGACCGTATCGCCGTCTTCCAGACCGATGAAGTACAACTCCGCGCCTTCCGCCGAGGGCGTGTCCTGCGCCAAGGCAGGCGCGGCCATGACAAGCGCCGCCGCGAACAGAAGTGACCGCATGTGACATCCTCCTCCTCTGTCTTCATGTGACCCAAGGAAAGATAGCGCGGCCGCAGCTCAAGTCCCGCGATCCTGCCCCTGCCGCATATAGCGTTCCAGCCGCCGCAGCCCCATCGACAGAGTGATGGTCATCATCAGGTAGATCAGCGCCACAACGTTGTAGGTTTCGAAATAGCGGAAATTGCTGGCCGCGGTGACCTTGCCCAGTTGCGTGATGTCCAGCACGCCCAGAACCGAGACAAGGCTGGAATCCTTCACCATCGCAACGAAGTCGTTGCCAAGCGGCGGCAGGATCGTACGGATCGCCTGCGGAAAGATGATGAAGCGGAAGCGCAGCCAACGGCCCATGCCCAGGGCTTCGGCGGCCTCGATCTGGCCGCGGTCCACCGATTGCAGACCTGCGCGGAACACCTCGGCGATGAAGGCGGAGTAACCGATGGCCAGCGCGATGATCGCGCGCCAGAGCAGCGGAAAATCGCGGGTTCGGATCGCTTCGGCCCCCACCAGCTCGGCCACCCAGTTGTAGGACGCCACCAAAGCGGGCGCGAAGACGAAGGCCACATAGAGCAGCAGGACGATGATCGGGATGCCGCGAATGATCTCCACATAGAACCGCGCCATCTGGCGCAGGATCAGGCTCCGAGACAGGCTGGCGATCGCCAGCAGCATCCCCATCGAGGCGGCCATGGCAAACCCGACCAGCGTGACGAAAATCGTGATCAGGATACCCTGACGCAGCGTGTCGAGCACTTGCAGATAGACCGCATCTGTCAGCACCTGCCACAGCGCATAGGCCCCGAGGCCCACGATCGCCACCAGCCACCAAGGGAAATCGCGATCCGGCGGCGCGGACGGCATCATGTGCGGAACGGGCCCCGGCCCGAACGGGCCAGGGCAGAAAATCGCGGCATCGGGAACGCCTTACTGGCCGAGCGAGTATTCTACGAACCAGCGCTGGTTGAGCATGTCCAGCGTCCCGTCGGCCCGCATCGAGGCGATGGCCGCATTGATCGGCGCCACCAGATCGGAGCCGTTGGGGAAGATGAACCCGAACTCCTCGGTGCCAAGCGGCTCGCCCACCATTTTCAACAGCTCGGGGTTGGCGTTGACATAGGCCTCGCCGCCGGCGCTGTCGCTCAGCACCATGTCCACATCATCGCTGAGCAGGGCCTGAACCGCCGCAGGGATGGTTTCCAGAAGCACGATCCGCGGATTGGCTTCATTGCCGTCCAGCACTTCGTAAACCCCCACGTAGAAGGGTGTAATTCCGGCCTGCGTGCCAAGCAGCAGGCCGTCATCGGCGGCGAATTCCTCGGCAGTGGCGAACCGGTCTTCGTTGGCACGGACCAGCATCCGCATCTGGCTGACCATGTAGGGGTCCGAGAAGTCCACCAGTTCGTCCCGGTCCTCCCGGATGGTGATGCCCGTCATGCCAATATCGTATTGGGCCTCGGACACCGCCGGGATCATCGCGTCCCAGCTGATGTTCTCGTAGACGACATTGATATTCAGCCGCTCGGCGATGATCTCCATCGCGTCATACTCCCAGCCGATCGCCTCCCCCGACGCGGGATCGACGAATTGCAGCGGCGGATAGGCGTTTTCGGTCACCACCACCACCTCGCGCCCATCAAGATCCGGCAGATCCTGGGCAGCGGCAATCGTGGCGGTGGCGGCCAGCAGGGCCGTGGCGGCAAGCAGATGTTTCATGGGGTCAGGTACTCCCTATTGGTTATGGCGGTTGAGTATGGCGAGCCGCTGGACAAGGGCAAGGGGCGGCGCGGTCAGTCCTGCCCGCAAACCATGCAATCTGCCCTCCGTTTCAGCGAAATGATCCGCGTCTCGCCGTGAAACGCATCGTAAATCAGCATCCTTCCCCGCAGGCCTTCGCCCGCACCGGTGATCTCCTTGACCGCCTCCAGAGCCATCATCGCCCCGATCACGCCCGGCAGCGCCCCGATCACGCCGGTCTCGGCGCATGTCGCAGACAGGCCCGGAGCGGGCGCCTGCGGGAAGATGCAGGCGAAACAGGGCGCACCGCCCGAGGGATCGTAAAGCGTCACCTGCCCCTCCCAGGCGGAGATCGCCCCGGCCATCACCGGCCGTCCGCTGGCCTGCGCGGCGGCGTTGATCAGGGCGCGGGTCGCATAGCTGTCGGTCCCGTCCAGTATCAGATCGTATTCGGCGAAGAGTTCTTCCGCGATCTCGGCGCTCAGCGGGCGATTATAGGGCTTCACCGCGACGAACGGGTTCAGCGCCTTCATCGCGATCTCGGCGGAAAAGACCTTGGGCATCTCCTGACGCTGATCGGTGTGGATCACCTGCCGCTGAAGGTTTGACAGATCCACCACATCGCCGTCGATCACGCCGATGGTTCCGACCCCTGCCGCCGCAAGATAGAGCAGCGCCGGCGAGCCAAGCCCTCCGGCCCCCACGACCAGCACACGCGCGTCCTTCAGCGCGCGCTGCCCGCGCCCGCCAATATCGGGCAGGGTGATGTGGCGGGCATATCGCTCAAGCTCATCGCCCGAAAACGGCTCTCCACGGGCAGCGGGGGCCGCCCCTTCCATGCGCCGCTCCGCCGCTCTGGCACGATCCCGGACCCGGCCCAGCACGGCCCGATAGGCCAGAACAAGCACCACCATGCCACCAAGGATCAGCCACAGCGCGGGCGAGCTTCCCGTGGTCTCGCGCAGCGGATGCCCGTCGGGCAGGGCAACCTGCACCGCCAGAACCGCAACATAAAGCAGGCCCAACATGTAGAACCGCGCCTGACGCGGCGCGCCCATGAGCGCCCCGATACCCCAGATCACGCCTGCAATGCCAAGAACGAACAGCATCAGCCGACACCTGTGGAGCCGAAGCCGCCCGCGCCCCGCACGGTATCCTCCAGCCTGTCGACGGCGCGAAACTCCACCTGCACCACCGGCGCCACGACGGCCTGCGCAATCCGGTCACCATGGGCTATGCGATAAGCTTCCAAGCCAAGATTGACCAACAGCACACCCAAAGGGCCGCGATAGTCGCTGTCGATCGTGCCGGGTGTGTTGGGCAAGGTGATTCCGTGCTTGAGCGCCAGCCCGGAGCGCGGCCTGATCTGCATCTCGAACCCGTTCGGCACCGCCACGCGCAGCCCGGTGGGAACGATCCGCCGCTCCATCGGTCGCAGGATCAGGCCCGCCGCCCGCTCCTCCGGCGCGAAATTCGCCCGCAGATCGGCGCCTGCCGCACCGCTCGTGGCATAATCCGGCAGCGCCACCGCCGGATCAGCCCAGTCTTCCCGCATTACCCGCACATCAATGCCCATCGCCGCCAGCTTCTCTGCTTCAAAAAATCCTCGCCGGAGGCTCCGGCGTCCTCAACCGGTGCCGAGTTCCGCCGCGATCCGTGAGGCGAGCCGCCGGGCAACCTCGCCCTTGGCCATCCGCGGCCAATCCTCGACGCCGGTTGCGGTCACCAGATGCACGGCGTTTTCCGCCCCGCCCATGATCCCGGTTTCGGGCGAGACGTCGTTCGCCACGATCCAGTCGCACCCCTTGCGATCCAGTTTCGCACGCGCATGGGCCACCACATCCTCGGTCTCGGCAGCGAAACCCACCACCAGCGCGGGTCGGCCTTCGCTCATTTTCGCCACATCGGCCAGGATATCGGGGTTCTCCGCGAAGGCCAGAACCGGCAGCCCACCGGTGCCCTTCTTCATCTTCTCGGCCGCTGCGTTTTCCACACGCCAGTCGGCCACCGCCGCCGCGAAAACCGCCACATCCGCGGGATGCGCCGCCGCCACGGCCTCGGCCATCTCGCGTGCGGTCTCGACCCGCGTCACCGCCACGCCCTCGGGCGGCGGCACCGCTGCAGGGCCGGTCACGAATGTCACTCGCGCGCCGAGATCCCGCAGCGCGGCGGCAATGGCCGCGCCCTGTGCGCCCGACGAGCGATTGGCGATGTATCGTACCGGGTCGATCGGCTCGTGGGTCGGCCCCGATGTCACGATCGCATGCCGTCCTGTCAGCGGCCCGTCGCCCAGTGCAGCGCCGATCGCGGCGACGATATCGGGCACCTCCGCCATGCGTCCGGGGCCGAATTCACCGCAGGCCATGTTGCCCTCGTCCGGCCCCACCACAAGCAGGCCATCGCCCAGAAGCACGGCCAGATTCCGCTGCGTCGCCGGATGCTCCCACATCCGCACGTTCATAGCGGGCACGATCAGCACACGCTTGTCGGTCGCCATCAGCAGGGTGGAGGCCAGATCGTTTGCATGCCCGCCTGCCATCTTGGCCATCAGATCAGCGGTGGCAGGCGCCACAACCACCAGATCCGCCGCGCGGCTAAGCTCGATATGGCCCATTTCGGCCTCGTCGGTCAGATCGAACAGATCCCGGTAGACCTTCTGCGCGGCGAGGGCCGATACGCTGAGCGGGGTCACGAACTCTTCGCCCGCCTTCGTCAGAACGGGCACCACACTGGCGCCCTGATCCCGCAAACGCCTGATCAGATCCAACGTCTTGAACGCGGCGATTCCACCCCCAATTATGAGCAAAATGCGTTTTCCGGTCAGCATGGCGGCCCTCTTCTCAGGTCTCCTGCTCCGGTGTAGGCGCACCACCGTCTGGACACAACTGCAATGACCCCGCGCGTGATCCGCGAAACCTGCCACTTGCCCGGTCCGCCGGATCTCGTTTGGGAGTTGCTGCAGCGGACCGATACGCTGATCCATATCACTGAAGGCTGGTTGAGCTTTCGCCCGCTCGATCTGCCAGACTGGCCCGATACCTGGAAGGAAGGCGCCTATCGCGCCGCGTTAACCGGGCCTCTGGGCATCCCGCTCGGCCTGCAGATCCTCCGCGTCAGCTTCCCGCCGCCCAGGGGCGACACCAGGTTCATACGTGATCAGGGCCAAGGACAAATGGCCCGCCTTTGGGATCACCTGATCAGCCTGACACCCGAGGGAAGCGGCACGCGGTATACAGATGAGGTGGCAGTGGAAGCCGGCTGGAAAACGCCATTCGTCGCTGCCTTTGCCCGCGCCTTTTACCGGCGCCGGCAAAGACGGCTCAAAGCATTGGTTGAACGCTCATATCGGAAGGACAAATAGAGCTGCCACAAACAGCCCTGCCAGCATTCCCAATGGTGCCTGAAATGCTACGCGGCGAAGAATGACAACACCTCTTTCGACTGCGCTTCGAGGTTTTTACGCATCTTGCCGAAGGCGGCAGCCTCAAGCTGGCGCACCCGCTCTTTGGACAAGCCAAGCTCGTTCCCGAGGCTTTCCAGCGTCCTGGGGTCGTCACGCAGCTTACGTTCGCGCACGATGAACCGTTCCCGGTCGTTCAGCGCATTCATCGCCGTGACCAGCCAGTTGCGAAGCTGTTCGGTGTCGTGAGACTGCTCCACAAGTTCGGCGGCCTGCTCGCTGTCATCTTCCAGCGCGTCGATCCACTCCCGGCCTTCGTCATCCACGGATTGAGTGGCGTTCAGCGAATAGTCCGACCCGGCCAGACGGCCCTCCATCATCTCCACATCGTGAAGCGGCACGCCTACCTCTGTCGCGATCATCTGGCGCAACTGGTGCTTGTCCAGCCGCTCGCCCGCGGCCATCGCCTCGCGCTCAAGCCGGGCCTGCACCCGGCGCATGTTGAAGAACAGCGATTTCTGGCTGCTGGTCGATCCGGTCCGGACCATGGACCAGTTTCGCATCACGTAATCCTGGATACTCGCCTTGATCCACCACACCGCGTAGGTTGAAAATCTCACGCCGCGGTCGGGGTCGAACTTGTCGGCCGCCTTCATCAGGCCCAGCCCGGCTTCCTGGATCAGGTCGTTCATGGGGGCGCCATACCGTTTGAATTTCGCCGCCATCGAGATCGCCAGACGCATGTAGGCGGTTACCAGCCGGTGCAGCGCCGCCTCGTCGCGGTGGTCCCGCCAGGCATATGCCAGACGCAACTCCGTTTCCGCATCCAGCAATTCGGCGCGCATGGCGCGGCGCGAAAGCGACTGGTCTCCACCCATATCCAAAGCCATAACTCACCCCCCGGTAAGTGTTTGATGTTGGACCGCGCTGATCGCGGTTCTATGAGGGATACGAAGCAATATGCCGTTTGGTTCACTGAAAGGGACAAATAATTGCGCCTACCCTCTCTCAGCCTTGTGATCGGCGGGGCGTCCTCGGGCAAATCGGCCTTTGCCGAAAGGCTGGTCCACGCCGCAGGGCTGACCAAGACCTATCTCGCGACCGCGCAGGCCTTCGACGATGAGATGCGACGCAAGATCGCGCTGCATCAGGCCCGCCGCTCCGGACAGGGCTGGCGTGTGATCGAGGCCCCGATCAAGGCGGCCCCGGTGCTGGCCGCCATGGGCCGCGAGGAGATCGCGCTTGTCGATTGCGCGACCCTCTGGCTGACCAATGTCATGCTGGCGGAGATGGACTGGGACAAACAGGCCACCGGCCTGATCGGGGCCATGACCGAAAGCGCGGCGCCGGTGATCGTCGTCACCAACGAGGTCGGCCAGGGCATCGTGCCCGAAACCCGTCTCGGCAGGCGGTTTCTCACCGCTCAGGGTCTCCTGAACCAGCGCCTTGCCGCGGAGGCGGACCTTGTCGTGCAGATCATCGCCGGGCTACCCCAGGTTCTGAAGGGCACGCTGCCAGAGGGTGAGCCGCGATGGTGACCCGCTGGTGGTGGGTGCGTCACGGCCCGACCCATGAAAAGACCATGGTCGGCTGGCGCGATGTGCCCGCTGATCTTTCCGACGACAACCGGATCGCCCGGCTGCACGCCTTCCTTCCGGAACCGGCGGTGCTGGTCTCCTCCGACCTGATCCGCGCCGCCGCGACGGCTGACAGGCTGGAGGCGAACCGCCTGCGGCTTGCCCATGAACGGGATCTGCGGGAGTTCAATTTCGGCGCCTGGGACGGGCTGGGCTTTTCCGACATCATGGACCGCGAGCCGGAACTGAGCCGCCGGTTCTGGGAAACGCCGGGGGATGTCGCCCCGCCCGATGGCGAAAGCTGGCATCAGGTCGCAGCCCGCGTCGATCCGGTGGTGAGCCGCCTCACCCGGCACCATGCGGGTCGGGATATCGTCGCCGTGGCCCATATCGGCGTGATCATGACCCAGATCGGCCGCGCCGCCGGTCTGCCGCCTGCGCAGGCCATCGGCCACCGGATCGACCCTCTTTCGGTCACCTGCCTGCAACACGGGCCCGCAGGCTGGTCGGTAGAGCGGATCAATCACGCGCCGTGATGGGCCCGATCAGGAATTGCCGTTTGACCGCGGGGTCGTCCGCCGTCCCAATATCCGCATGACTTATGCTCTTCTGATCGCTGATCGATCCTATTCCAGCTGGTCGCTGCGCGGCTGGCTGCCCTTCGCCGCCTTTGACATCCCAGTCGAGGTTTCGGTCACCCGCCTTTATGACGAGCGCTTTGCGCGCGATGTCGCTGCCTTTGCGCCGGGCCGCACGGTCCCCGTGGTCCGCACCCCCGATGGCGGGCTTCTGACCGAAAGCATCGCAATCGCCTGGCATCTGGCCGAAGCGTTTCCGGATCGCGGGCTTCTTCCCGCCGAACCCGTGGCCCGCGCCCGAGCCATGAGCCTCGTTTCCGAAATGCATGCTGGGTTTGCCGCGCTTCGCGGGGCGTGTCCGATGAACCTGCGCACCGCGTGGGACGGGTTCGAGGTGTCGGATGCCGTCCGGTCCGACCTCGCGCGGCTGGAGCTGATCTGGGGGCTTGCACTGGAGGCGCATGGCGGCCCGTGGCTGTGCGGGGCCTATTCGCTGGCCGATGTGTTCTTTGCTCCGGTCGCGACCCGGATCGCCACCTACGGCCTGCCCGTTTCCGACATGGCACAGGCCTATGTCGCCAGACAGCTCGGCCATCCGGCCTTCCGCGAATGGTATGAGGCCGGCCTGTCGGGCGGACCCGAGCAGCCGAATTACGACATGGATCTGCCACGCCGCCCGTTTCCCATGCCCCACTGATAGGCCGCATCACAAGCAGCCGGCATTAACGGTTTCCTAACCTCGGAATCGTAGCGGTTAACCATGCTGGACACCGCCCGCCCCGATAGCCTTGCCCGAATCCATACCGTCGCCTTCGAGGGGTTGGAGGCCCGCCGTGTGGAGGTTCAATGCGCGGTCACGCCGGGCCTGCCCGCCTTCGCGATCGTGGGCCTGCCGGACAAGGCCGTGTCGGAGGCACGCGAACGGGTTCGCACGGCGCTTTCGGGCATGGCCATCGCATTGCCGTCGAAACGGATCACGATCAATCTCTCCCCCGCCGACCTGCCCAAGGAGGGCTCCCATTTCGACCTGCCGATTGCGCTCGCGCTGCTGGCAGCCCTTGGCGTACTGCCCCGCGAACGCGTCGAAGAGGCCGTGGCGTTGGGAGAGCTGTCTCTTGACGGCAGCCTTGTCGCGGTTATCGGCGCGCTGCCGGCAGCCCTTGCCGCGGGAGAGGATGACCGCGTGCTTCTGTGTCCCGCGGCCTGCGGCGCCGAAGCGGCCTGGGTCGGGGTCACGCCGGTTTTCGCCGCCGGTTCGCTTGCGGAAATGATCGCGCATCTGACAGACCGCGCGCCCCTGGCGCAGGCCATGCCGGGCGAGGTGAGGCAGGATGCAACGCCCGGGGATTTGCGCGAAGTTCGGGGGCAGGAACGGGCCAAGCGCGCGCTGGAGATTGCGGCGGCGGGCCGTCATCACCTTTTGATGGTCGGGCCGCCCGGGTCGGGCAAATCCATGCTGGCGGCCCGCCTGCCCGGACTTCTGCCGCCGCTTTCGGCCGCCGAAGCGCTGGAAACCTCGATGATCCATTCGCTGGCGGGCCTTCTGGACGAGGGCGGCATTTCCCGCACCCGCCCCTACCGCGCGCCGCATCACACCGCGTCGATGGCCGCCATTGTCGGTGGCGGGCGCGGGGCCAAACCGGGCGAAATCAGCCTTGCGCATAACGGCGTGCTGTTTCTTGACGAATTTCCCGAGTACCCGCGCGCCGTGCTGGAAACGCTCCGGCAGCCGATCGAAACCGGCGATGTCGTGGTCGCGCGGGCCAATGCCCATGTCACCTATCCATGCCGGTTCCTGCTGATTGCCGCCGCCAATCCGTGCCGCTGCGGGCACCTCTACGATGCCGATCAGGCCTGCGGCAGGGCACCGATCTGCGGCGAGGATTATCTGGGCAAGATATCCGGTCCGCTGATGGACCGGTTCGACCTGCGCCTTGAGGTCCCGCCGGTGGGCTATGCAGACCTTGACCTGCCGCCTTCGGGCGACAGCAGTGCCATGATCGCCGCGCGCATTTCGGCCGCGCGGGACAGGCAGGCCGCCCGCTTCGCCGCGCTTGACCTGCCCGCCCGTTGCAACGCGGACGCCGAGGGCGACGCGCTGGACCGGATCGCGACGCCGGATGCCGAAGGCAAGGAACTTCTGCTGAAGGCCGCCGACCGGTTTCGCCTCTCCGCGCGCGGATATCATCGTATCCGGCGCGTCGCGCGCACCATCGCCGATCTGGACGGGGATGAGACCGTGAGCGCGCCCCATATCGCCGAGGCGATCGGGTTTCGCCTGATCGGAGCGCAGAACTGACGAGAGCCGCCCGGGCCGCAGACAGGTTAAGAAACCGGCGGTTTCCACGATCCTCCGGACCCTTTCAGGATTCGGACGGCTCCCGGATCAGGCCCGTTTGCCCGGCTCGCGACGCCTCTCGCCGAGGCGGCTCGGTCAGAGCCCGGCGCGTTTCGCCTCGATCACCTGCCAGATCTTCTCGGCGATGTTCACGCCGTCGAAACGCTCCAGCTCCTGAATGCCGGTGGGCGAGGTCACGTTGATCTCTGTCAGCCAGCCGCCAATCACGTCGATGCCTACGAAAACCTGTCCCTTTTCCCGCAGCAACGGCCCGATCCGGGCGCAGATCTCCAGGTCACGGTCGGTCAGCCCGATCTTTTCCGCGCGCCCGCCCACATGCAGGTTGGACCGCGTTTCGCCCTCCGCTGGAACACGGTTGATGCCGCCGACCGGTTCTCCGTTAACCAGAATGATCCTTTTGTCGCCGGCGCTCACATCCGGCAGGAACTTCTGGGCGATCAGCGGCTCCCGGTTCATGGCGGCAAAAAGCTCGTGAAGCGAGTTGAGGTTCCGGTCCTCCGGGGTCAGGCGGAACACGCCCGCCCCGCCATTGCCGTAAAGCGGCTTGAGAATGATATCGCCATGGCGCGCCTTGAACGCCTTCAACGTGTCGAGATCCCGGGCGACGGTGGTCGGCGGGGTCAGATCGGGAAAATCGAGAACCAGCAGTTTTTCAGGATAGTTCCGCACCCAGAACGGATCGTTCACGACCAGCGTTGCGGGATGCAGCCGGTCAAGCATATGCGTCGTGGTGATATAGCCCATGTCGAAGGGCGGATCCTGACGCAGCCAGATCACATCCCATTCGGCAAGATCCACCTCGGTATAGGTGCCAAGCGAGACATGATCGCCCCTGACCCGGCGCACCTCAAGCGGCCAGCCGCGGGCCGTCACGCGGCCTTCCTGGTAGGCCAGCTTCTCGGGCGTGTAGAAGAACAGTTCATGGCCCCGGGCCTGCGCCTCTTCGGCAAGCCGGAAACTGCTGTCCGCATCGATGTTGATGCGGTCGATCGGGTCCATCTGAAACGCGACTTTCAGGGCCATGGCAGCACTCCATCCAGCGTAGGTCCCGCCTTCATGGCGCGATGGCGGCGGGCTTGCAATGGGGGAATGCCGCGATCAGGCGCAGAGAGCGTTTTCGACGATCTCGATGATGCCGCGGTCATTCACCAGCGCCACATCGAACCGGGCAACACTGTTCTGCCCATCCGGCAAATGGCCAAGATAGTCGGAGGCACTGGCATAGATCCGCTGCATCTGACGGCGGGAGAGGCGTTCGGCGGCCCGGGCAAAACTCCGGCTTTTCTTCACCTCGATAAAAACCGTCTCCCCGTCCTTTTCGGCCACCAGATCGATCTCGCCGGCCTGACCGCGCCAGCGGCGGGACAGGATCACGTGGCCAGCGCGGGCATATTCCGCGGCAACCCTGTCTTCTGCGGTTCTGCCCGCCAGATAGCTCGTCATCCCGCTCATGCGTCATCTTCCAGGTTCAGGGCCGCCTGATAGACAAGTCGGCGCGGCAGCCCCAGTTTCTCTGCAACCTCGGTGGCGGCATCCTTGACCCGTTGGGTTTTCAGTGCCTCGCGCAACGCCGTCTCCATGTCGTCGGCGCTGGCCTGCCGGGATTGCCCACGCCCGACCACCAGCACGATCTCGCCTTTCAGCGCGCGGCCCTCGATGACCTCGCACAGTTCTGCGACAGTGCCGCGGATCACCTCTTCGAAACGCTTGGTCAGCTCCCGGCACAGCGCGATCTGACGCGTCCGCCCCAGAGTTTCACCCAGAATATCTAACAATCGGTGAATGCGCTTGGGGCTTTCATACAGGATCAATGTGGCCTCGATATCAGCCAACCCTTCCAGAAACCGCTTGCGGGCGCCGGCCTGACTGGGCGGGAAACCCGCGAAAAGAAACCGGTCGCTCGGCAGGCCGGACACCGTCAGCGCCGCCAGCGCCGCGGAAGGGCCCGGCGCCGCAAAGACCTGCGCACCCGCCTCGATCGCGGCGCGGCCAAGCTGATACCCGGGATCGGCCACCAGCGGCGTCCCGGCCTCAGAGACATAGGCCACCGTCCTGCCCTCGGCCAGGGCCGCCAGCAGCCGGGGCCGCTGCGCCGGGCCGTTGTGATCGTGATAGGCGACAAGCGGCCTGTCGCCCAGGGGTATGCCATGCAGCTCCATCAATCTGCGCGCGGTGCGGGTATCCTCGGCGGCCAGCAGATCGGCGCTCAGCAGAATGTCCAGGGCACGCAGGGTGATATCGCGCGCAGCACCGATAGGCGTCGCCACGAAGTAGAGCCCCGGCGCCAGCGTCACGCGGCGCGCGGGCGTTGCCAGGGGGCTGGGATCGGTGGGCAGATCGGGCATGGCCAAAGGCTCCGGCGGCGTTTACTTGGGGGTCTGAACGCACTAGTCTCGCCCGTATAGATGACAGGTGCCCCAAGGGAGACGAGGATCCTCATGATCTCTGCTTTGCGTAACTTCCGCAAGCCATTCCGGCTGCTTTCCGTTCTCGCGCTGACCGGGCTTCTTGCCGCCTGTCAGGTGGGCAATCCCACCAGCGGCCCCATCGGCCCCCGCGTCTCCGGCCAGACCATCGAGGTCGCCATGCTCCTGCCCTATGGCTCGGCCAGCGCGGGCGACGATCTGGTGGCCCGCAGCCTCGAAAACGCGGCGCGCATGGCCATGGCCGAAGTGCAGGGCGTCGAGATCAACCTGACGGTCTACAACACAGCCGGCAATGCGGCCCAGGCCGCCGCGGTCGCGCAACAGGCGGTCAGCGCGGGCGCGGATGTGATCCTCGGGCCGCTCCGTTCCGATGCGGCGGCCGCGGTCGGCGTGGCGGTGGCGCGCTCCAACATCAACGTGCTGAGCTTCTCCAATAACACCGAGATCGCGGGCGGCAATGTCTTCGTGCTGGGCCATACCTTCCAGAACACCGCCGCGCGCGTTGTGAACTATGCCGCGACCCAGGGGCGCAACCGGATCCTGATCCTTCATGCCCGCAATCTGGCGGGCGAGGTCGCGCGCGACGCGGTCGAACGCGCCGTTGCGGGCACCGGCGCCACGATCACCGGCCGGGTCAGCTACGAGTTTTCGCAAAACGGCGTGGTCGCGGCCCTGCCGACCGTAATGAGCACCGTGCGGTCCACAGATACCAATGCGCTCATCATGACCTCCGATGCCGCGGGCGCCCTGCCGCTTTTCGCGCAATTGCTGCCCGAAAACGGGCTCGACACGGAACGCACCCGGGTCATCGGGCTGACGCGATGGGATGTGCCGCCGCAGACGCTGGAACTGTCAGGCCTGCAAGGCGGCTGGTTCGCCCTGCCCGATCCGCAGGCGGCGGCCAGTTTCAATGCGCGCTACAGCGCGGCAAACGGCTCCACTCCGCATATCCTGGCCGCCATCGGTTATGACGCGATGCGCGCCGTGGCCGAGACGGCCGCGTCTCAGGGCAGACTGGGTGCGGCGGATCTCACCGCCTCCTCTGGCTTTAACGGCGCGAACGGAGTATTCCGCCTCAGAAGCGATGGCACCAATCAGCGGGCCATGGCCATTGCCCAAGTCCAAAACAACCAGGTGGCCGTGATTGACCCTGCCCCAAGACGCCTTGGCCCTGCGGGGTTCTGACCCCTCGCCACCGGTCCTTTCAGAGCCTTCGGATGCCGCGGATCTGATCTGTCCCGCATCGCAGGTCTTCGATCAGCCCGCCATCCGCCAGCGGATCGAGGCAAGGATCGCCGACTGTTCCGATGCCGGCGAGATCCGCGCGCATGTGGTCGAGATCCTCGCCGAGGTGAAGGAGACCGGGCGCAGCAGGATCAGCGCGGCCTTTGCCGCCGATCCGACCGCCGCGCGCCGGGTGTTGCGCGCCTATGCGTATCTGACCGACGGGATGCTGCGCGAAGTTCTTCATGTGGCGACCGCGAAACTGCATCCGACCCCGACACCCACCGACGCGGAGCGCGTCGCCGTGATGGCGGTGGGCGGCTACGGCCGTGGCGAGATGGCGCCGTTTTCCGATGTCGATCTGATGTTCGTCACACCGTGGAAGATGACCGCGAAGGTAGAGAGCATCATCGAATCGACGCTCTACATGCTGTGGGATCTGCGCCTGAAGGTCGGCCATGCCAGCCGAACCATCAAGGACTGCCTGCGCCTGGGCAAGGACGACTACACCATTCGCACGACCTTTCTGGAGATGCGCTATCTGGCGGGCGATGCCGCCCTGGCCGCCGATCTACAGGACACGCTGCACAGCCAGCTTTTCGCCGGCACCGCCTCCGAGTTCATCGAAGCGAAACTGGAAGAGCGCGCCACGCGCCACCGCAAGCAGGGTGGCCAGCGCTACATGCTGGAGCCCAATGTGAAAGAGGGCAAGGGCGGGCTGCGCGACCTGCAGACGCTCTACTGGATCGCGAAATATCTGCACGGCGTGCAGCGGGCCCGCGAACTGGTGGGGCTGGGCGTGTTCACGCAGGAGGAATTCGATGCCTTCGACGCGGCGGAGCGGTTTCAGTGGTCGGTCCGCTGCCATCTGCATCTGATTGCCGGGCGCGCGCAGGATCAGCTGACCTTCGACATGCAGGTTCAGGTGGCCGACCGCATGGGCTATACCGATCATGACGGGCGGCGCGCGGTCGAGCATTTCATGCAGGATTACTTCCGCCACGCCACCCGCGTCGGCGAACTTACTCGGATCTTCCTGACCGCGCTCGAAGCGAGCCATGTCAAGCGCGAACCCGGTCTGTGGGAGCTGTTCCGGGGCCGCAAACGCACCCGCCGCAAGAAGCTGAAACCCGGCTACGCCGTCAAGCAGAACCGCCTGAGCGTCGAGGATGAAACCGCCTTTCTGGCCGACAAGCTGAACGTGCTGCGCCTCTTCGAGGAGGGGCTGCGCACCGGATATCTGCTCCATCCCGATGCGATGCGGATGGTCGCGGGGCATCTGGAACTGATCGATGAGGATCTGCGCCGGGACCCCGAGGCGAACCGGATTTTCCTGGATCTTCTGCTGAAACACGGCAATCCGGAACGCGGGCTGCGTCGGATGAACGAACTTGGCGTTCTGGGCGCGTTCATTCCGGAATTCGCCGAAATCGTCGCGATGATGCAGTTCAACATGTATCACAGCTACACGGTGGACGAGCACACGATACAGGTGGTTTCCACCCTCGCGCAGATCGAGCGGGAAGAACTGATCGAGGAACTGCCGGTCGCCAGCCGGATCCTGAAGGGCGGCGTGAACCGCAAGGTGCTTTACGTCGCCTGCCTGCTGCATGACATCGGCAAGGGCCGGAAGGAGGACCATTCGATCCTCGGCGCCCGGATCGCGCGGATGATGTGCCCGCGCCTCGGGCTGAAGCCGGCGGAGTGCGACACGGTGGAATGGCTCGTGCGCTATCATCTGCTGATGTCGGACATGGCGCAGAAACGCGATATCTCCGACCCGCGCACGGTACGCGATTTCGCCAAGGCCGTGAAAACCAGGGACCGGCTGGACCTGCTGACCGTGCTGACCGTCTGCGATATTCGCGGGGTCGGGCCGCATACCTGGAACAACTGGAAAGCCACCCTCCTGCGCGGGCTTTACCGGGCGACCGCCCATGCGCTGGAAAACGGTCTGGAGGATCTCAACCGCGACAAGCTGGAAAGCGAGGCCAAGCGCGCGCTGCGCGAGGCCCTCGACGGCTGGGACAAACCCGAGCTCAAGACCGAAATGGCGCGGCATTACGGCCCCTATTGGCAGGGTCTCGATCTGGCCAGCCAGATCACCTTTGCCGAGATGCTGCGCGATCTGGGCGAGACCGAGATCCGGATAGACACCCGCCGCGACACTGATCGCGACGCCACCCGCGTCTGCTTTGCGCTGGCCGACCATCCGGGCATCTTCAGCCGTCTTGCAGGCGCGCTCAGCCTTGTGGGCGCCAATGTGGTGGACGCCCGCACCTACACCTCCAAAGACGGGTTCGCCACCGCCGTGTTCTGGGTGCAGGATGCCGATGGCAACCCCTATGAGGAGGCCCGACTGCCCCGCCTGCGCGACATGATCGGCAAGACCCTGAAAGGCGAGGTGGTGGCAAGTCACGCGTTGGAGCGCCGCGACAAGATCAAGAAACGCGAACGGCCTTTCGATGTGCCGACCAACATCACCTTCGACAATGACGGCTCCGAGATCTACACGATCATCGAGGTCGATACCCGCGACCGGCCCGGTCTGCTCTACGATCTGACAAAAACGCTTGCGGCATCGAATATCTATATCGCCAGCGCCGTCATCGCGACATACGGGGCGCAGGTGGTCGATACCTTCTACGTCAAGGATATGTTCGGGTTGAAGCTTTACACCAAATCCAAGCAGGACAGTCTTGAACGCAAGCTCCGCGACGCGATCGCACGGGTTGCCGAACGGGCCGGGGCCTGAGCGCGATGGCGGCCGCGCGTCCGATCCGGCTCGTCGCGGGGTTCCTTACGGTCGGGGTCTGGACCCTGCTCAGCCGCGTCTTTGGCTTTGCCCGCGACATTCTCATCGCCGGCATTCTGGGCGCGGGTCCGGTGGCGGAGGCCTTTCTGGTGGCCTTCAGCCTGCCCAACATGTTCCGCCGGTTCTTTGCCGAAGGCGCGTTCAACACCGCCTTCGTGCCGCTTTTCTCGAAGAAACTGGAAGGCCGGGAGGATGCCGAAGGCTTCGCGAGAGAGGCCTTCGCGGGCTTGGGTACGCTCCTGATCGTCTTCACGCTTGTCGCCCAGCTGATCATGCCGTGGCTGGTGCTTGCCATGGCAAGCGGCTTTGCCGGGGATGCGCGGTTTGATCTGGCGGTGATCTTCGGGCGGATCGCGTTCGGCTACATCCTCTTCATCTCCCTTGCGGCATTGCTTTCCGGGGTTCTGAACGCCTCGGGCCGGTTTGCCGCCGCCGCGGCCGCCCCGGTGCTTCTGAACATGGTCCTGATCTGCGCTCTTCTTCTGG
This sequence comes from Rhodophyticola porphyridii, assembly GCF_003688285.1. Lineage (GTDB taxonomy): Bacteria > Pseudomonadota > Alphaproteobacteria > Rhodobacterales > Rhodobacteraceae > Rhodophyticola > Rhodophyticola porphyridii. The sequence continues at coordinate 486,853 of NZ_RCNT01000001.1, read as the reverse complement.
CGGAGACCGGTGTGCTGGAAGACGTTGTCACGGTCGATGCGCCCGGACTGGCCGGGATCACCGGGGTCCATGCCGGCACGATGCTTGTCTGGGGCGTCTTGGTGGCGGGCGTGGCCCAGGTGGTGCTGGTCTGGGTGGCTGCCGCGCGCGCGGGGTTCCGGATTCGGCTGCAAATGCCGCGCCTGAGCCCCGATCTCAAGCGACTGGCGATCATTGCAGCGCCGGCCATGCTGGCGGGCGGCGTTGTGCAGATCAACCTGCTGGTGGGCCGCCAGGTCGCCAGCTTTTTTGAGGGTGCGATCGTATGGCTCAGCCTCGCGGACCGGCTCTATCAGTTGCCCCTCGGCGTGGTGGGGATCGCAATCGGGATCGTTCTTCTGCCGGATCTGTCGCGCCGGCTGCGCGCCGATGACGCCACGGGCGGGCGCGAGGCGCTCAGCCGCGCGGCGGAACTCTCGATGGCGCTGACCGTGCCGTCGGCAGTGGCACTGATGGTGATCCCGGTTCCGCTCGTCTCCGTCCTTTTCGGGCGCGGCGCCTTCGGCCCGGACGATGTGGCGGCCACGGCGCTGGCGCTGGCGGTTTATGGCGCGGGGCTGCCTGCCTTCGTACTTCAGAAAGTCATGCAGCCGCTCTACTTCGCGCGCGAAGATACGCGATCGCCGTTCCGCTATGCGGTGGTGGCAATGGTGGTCAACGCCGTCGTCGCCGTCGGGCTGGCCATGGCAATTGGCTTTCTGGGCGCCGCCATCGGCACCACGGTCGCGGCTTGGGTCATGGTCTGGCTTCTGTCGCGCGGTACCAGACCGATGGGCGAGGTCGCCCGATTCGACGACCGCTATCGCCGGCGGATCTGGCGGATCTCCATCGCGTCGATCCTGATGGGGGTGGTGCTATGGGGGCTCGCGCTGCTGCTCGGGCCGCTTCTGGGCACCGATGGCTGGCGCTACGGCGCGCTGGCGGCCATGGTTCTGCTCGGGATGCTCAGCTATTTCCTCATCGGGCGGGCCCTGAACGCTTTCCACATCGCCGAACTGCGCAGCGCGCTCCGCCGCTCCTAACGGCGGCGCAGCTTGGCCAGGGCTCGTTGCCAGCCGCCGGGGCTGACCACGAAGGACATCAGGAAACCGGCCACGAAGCCGCAAAGATTGGCCACCACATTGCCGAAATCGCCGTCGATCACGCCGAACAGTATCTGGATCGCCAGCAGCGCCGCGATCAGCGCGAAGGCGCGGAACCGGTTTGCTCCATGCGCCGCAAGATCGGCCCAGAGCAGAAAGGTGAACGCCCCGATCAGCCCGTAGACCGCAGGATACCCGCCGATCAGCGGATACGGGCTGTCGAGCAGGAGCGTGAAGCCAAGCGCCCCCGCAATCGCGGAGACGAGAAAAACCGCGACGAATGCCAGCGGCGAGAACACCTCCGCCACCATCTTGCCGATGGCCAGAATGAAGACGACCACGAAGACGGCATGGATCATTCCGGCATGGATCAGCGGATAGGTGACAAAGCGCACCAGATGTTCGGGCGGATAGCTGTTATTGGCCAGCATCCAGTCGATCACGTCATTGAGAACGCCATAGTCGCTGATGGCCGCAAGCCGCCAGCCGACGCCGCCCTGACCGCCCAGAAACCCTGCGGTGGCGGCCTGAAACATCACCTCCAGCCCGAAGATCACCACGGCCAGCGCAATCACCACCGGCGGCAGCACGTTGAAGGGGTTGGCATCCGGATCCTGCATGCGTGATCTCCCTTGGTTGACGGGCTTGGCCCGCATGGGTAAGCGAGGCGCGCGCGGATGAAAAGGCGCCTTTGCGCGCGAAGGGCAAGAGGACCGAAAGGCCAGAGCTATGAGCAGCACCAAGTTTACCCCCCGCGTTTTCTCGGGAATGCAGCCCTCGGGTGATCTGCATTTGGGCAACTACCTGGGCGCGATGAAGCGTTGGGTGGATATGCAGGATGCGGGCCAGCATGAAACGGTCTACTGCATGGTCGACCTGCACGCGATCACGGCGACCTTGCTGGACCCCGACACCTTGCGCCAGAACACGCGCGAGTTGTGCGCCGGGTTTATTGCGGCCGGGATCGACCCGGAAAAATCCATCCTGATCAACCAGAGCCAGGTGCCCGAACATGCACAACTGGCGTGGATCTTCAACTGCATCGCGCGGATGGGCTGGATGGGGCGGATGACCCAGTGGAAGGATAAGGCCGGCAAGAACGCCGAGGCGGCCTCGCTCGGGCTTTTGGCCTATCCCGCGCTGATGGCCGCCGATATCCTGATCTACCACGCCACCCATGTGCCCGTGGGCGAGGATCAGAAACAGCATCTGGAACTGACCCGCGACATCGCGGCGAAGTTCAATCACGATTACGGGGTGGAGTTCTTTCCCATTGTCGAGCCGGTGATTGAAGGCGTCGCCACCCGGGTGATGAACCTTCAGGACGGCACGAAAAAGATGTCGAAATCCGACCCGTCGGACAAATCGCGGATCAACATGACCGACGATGCCGACACCATCGCGCGGAAGATCCGCAAGGCAAAGACCGATCCGGACCCGCTGCCCGGCGATGTCGATGGTCTGGCGGGGCGCCCGGACGCGCGCAACCTGGTGAATATCTATGCCGCGCTGGCCGAGATCGAGCCGCAGGCGGTACTGGATCAGCATGCGGGTGCCCTGTTCGGCCATTTCAAGGCGGCGCTGGCAGATGTGGCCGTGGCGAAGCTCTCGCCCATTTCCGAAGAAATGGCCCGGCTGATGGATGACCCGGCCGAGATCGACCGGATTCTCGGCCGCGGGGCGGAACGGGCCCGGGAGATCACGGTGCCGATCCTTGAGCAGACCTATGACATCATCGGGATGATCCGCAGCTAGAGCCGCCTGAACGCAAGGGGCAAAGCATGGCGATACATGTCATCACCGGCGCATCGGGCGGCGGCAAATCCACCCTGCTGGAAGCGCTGGCCGCGCGCGGGTATCACACGGAGCCCGAGATCGGACGCAGGATCGTGCGGGATCAGATTGCTGCGGCCGGGCCAGCGCTGCCATGGCGGGACAGCGTCGCCTTCCGCGATCTGCTGTTTTCCCTGTCGGTGGAGGCCTATCAGGCGCACTCCGCGGCCAGCGCCCCCGTGTTTTTCGACCGCAGCTTTGTCGAGGCTTTGGGATACAGCCGGGTCATCGGCGCACCGATCCCGGACCGGATGGCGCAGACAGCTCGTGGCCTCCGCTTCGCCGCACCGGTTTTCCTCTGCCCGCCATGGCCGGAGATTTACCGCACAGATGCGGAGCGGCAGCATGATTTCGCCTTCGCCGAACGGGAGTTTCACGAAACTCGCCGCGCCTATGCGGAGCTTGGCTACAGGCTTGTGGACGTCCCGAAATGCCCGGTGGAAGACCGGGTGGACTTCGTTCTGCGGCATGTCCGGGCAGGTACAGGGCGCGGAGATGCTGGCCGGGTTTGACCCAGACGCACCCCCGCCGGCCTCGGCGTCTCTGCGCGGACATGCACGAAAGCCCTGCGGAGATGGCGGTTTTTCTGTCCGCAATCCGGCGGTATGCGGTTCAGGAAAGGAGAGCTGTCATGTCTGAGATCACGCGCGGATCCTACGCCGCACCCATGGGGACATGCATCGGCCATGTGCATCTGAAAGTCGCCGATCTGGACCGCGCGATCGCGTTTTATGCGGATGTGCTGGGGTTCGAGGTGCAGCAACGCCATGGCGATCAGGCCGCGTTTCTGTCCGCGGACGGCTATCACCATCATATCGGGCTGAACACATGGAGCAGCCGTGGCGGTACACCCGCGCCCCGCGGGCACACGGGCCTGTTTCACACGGCCTTCCTTTACCCCGACCGAGCGGCGCTTGCCGGCGCGGTGGCCCGGGTCATCGCCGCCGGCATTCCGATCGAAGGCGCCTCCGATCATGGTGTCAGCGAGGCGGTGTACCTGTCCGATCCCGATGGCAACGGCGTCGAACTGTACCGGGACCGCGCGCCCGAAGACTGGCCGCGCACCGCTGATGGCAGCCTGTCGATGACGACCGATCCGCTGGATTTGCAGGCGCTTCTGGCCGAAGCCTGACGCGCGCCGGGCCTTCTCTGTTCGCGGTTGCACAAAACTATCATGATCTCGGGCTGGACTTTCCCGGGCGCACATTTATATGTCTTTGTCCGAACCGCGACTTCAAACCTTGGGGGAGCATTCTCATGACATATCTGACCAAGACCAAACCGGCCCAAACGGCGGCTGAAACCCCGCTGAAACCCTTGGCCAAACCCCGGCCCGACGCCCCGAAACCTGGTGCGATGGATTATCAGCTGGGGTTTACGTCTGGACCTCTGACCTAAAGTCACTCATGCTCCCCCCGTTACTTGCGGGGGGAGGATCAGATGGCGACCGGCAGCAACATCAAAACCTATTTCGACGGCGCATGGCATGATGGCGATGTTCCGATCATGCGGGCCGCCGATCATGGCGCATGGCTGGGCACCACCGTTTTCGATGGCGCGCGTCACGTGGACGGTCTCGCGCCGGATCTCATGGCTCATTGCGAGCGCGTGAACCGCTCCGCCGCGGCGCTGATGCTGACACCGACCCATACGGCCCAAGAGATTTTCGATATCACCTGGGACGGGCTGAAACGCTACCCGAAGGGCACCCCCGTTTACATCCGCCCGATGTATTGGGGTCTTGATGGCGGCCATATGGGGATTGTTCCCAAGGAGAACGCGACCGGCTTCGCGATCTGTCTGGAAGAGATCCCGATGGCGGCGCCCGAAGCCGCCTCGCGGCTGACCACCACGCAGTTTCACCGCCCCGTACTGGCCGACAACGTGACCAATGCCAAGGCGGGCTGTCTTTACCCGAACAACGCGCGGATGCTGGCCGAGGCCGCGTCCAAGGGGTATGACAATGCGCTGGTCGCAGACGCGCTTGGCAATGTGGCCGAAACCGCCACCGCCAACATCTTCATGGTTCAGGACGGCGTTGTGTTCACCCCGGTTGCCAATGGGACATTCCTGTCGGGCATCACGCGGGCACGCCATATCCGGAACCTCCGCGCAGACGGCTATGACGTCCGCGAGGAAGTGCTGGGTTTCGACCGCTTCCGCGAGGCGGACGAAGTGTTCATGTCGGGCAATCTCAACAAGGTCACGCCCGTGACCGAATTCGACGGCACCCATTACCAGATCGGTCCGGTGACCCGGAAGGCACGAGAGCTCTATTGGGACTGGGCGCAATCCGCCGATGCCTGAGTTTCGACGCCCGCTTGCCCGGAAGCGCGCAAGCGAGCGTTGGCCAAGCCTGCCCCAGGCGGCCGGAGCCCTGCGCTAAATCCGTTGCATGGACCCGCGCGACAGGTCATTCTCCCCCACCGGAGGGCCTGAACCATGCGCAAATTCCTGGTGGTGCTGGATGACACCCGCGAATGCCTGAACGCGATGCGGTTTGCCGCCATGCGCGCGGCCCATACGGGCGGTGGCGTCGAAATCCTGTCGGTGATTCCGCCCGATGAATTCAATCACTGGATCGGTGTGGGCGAGATGATGCGCGCCGAGGCCCGCGAAAGGATCGAGGCGCATTTCAACGTCTTCGCCAAATGGATGCGCGATCGTCAGGGCATCGACCCCGAACTGGTGATCCGCGAGGGAGAACCGGTGGACGAGATCCTGGCGCAGGTGCGCGAAGACCCGGAGATCGGCGTTCTGGTTCTCGGCGCGGGCACGGGCAAGGGCGGCCCCGGGCCGTTGGTGACCGCGCTGACCAAAAGTGCCGGCACACTGCCCGTACCGATGACGATCGTGCCGGGCGAGATGTCGAAAGAGCAGCTTGAGCAGATCACCTGATACGCCGGCGCCCAACGCATCCCACCAGTTTAGAACCGTTCCAAAACTTGACTTCCCGGGCCATCGGGCGCATATCTGAGCAAACCGCTAAGGATATGCCGCCATGTTCATCCAGACCGAATCGACTCCGAACCCCGCAACCCTGAAATTCCTGCCGGGCCAGACCGTGCTGGGCGTCGGTACCGCCGATTTCCCCTCCGTCGACACGGCCGGAAAATCTCCGCTGGCAAGCCGTATCTTCGCCGTCGACGGTGTGACCGGCGTATTCTTCGGTACCGATTTCGTGACCGTGACCAAGGCCGACACTGTGGAATGGGACCATGTGAAGCCCGCAATCCTTGGGGCGATCATGGAGCATTTCCAGTCCGGCGAGCCGGTTATGGAAGGCGAAGGCGGCGGCACCGGGGGTCATGCCGAACATGATGGGGAAGATGCCGAGATCGTGGGGCAGATCAAGGAACTGCTCGATACGCGCGTGCGCCCGGCCGTGGCACAGGATGGCGGCGACATCACGTTCCACGGGTTCGACCGCGGCGTTGTCTATCTGCATATGCAGGGCGCCTGCGCCGGCTGCCCGTCATCGACGCTGACCCTGAAAATGGGTATCGAGAACCTGCTGCGCCATTACATCCCCGAAGTGCTTGAGGTCCGCCCTGTCGCAGTCTGACCTCGGGATGCTGGCCTGGCGCCGCCGTTACGACGCCGCGCAAATCACGGTATCACCCCGGCCCGAGGCAGCATCCTGTCGCCAGTCCAGCGATTGCAGGTGCGGCGTAGCCGCGCCAGTTGCACATCCATGATCCTCGCCTTCGATACGTCGGGGCCCCATTGCGCCGCCGCGTTGATACGGGGCGACCGGATACTCGCCCATCGTCACGAGCCGATGAAAAAGGGGCAGGCGGAAGCCCTGATGCCGCTCATTGCGAAAATGATGGAAACCGAAAGACTGACCCCGGCGGATCTTGCCGCCATCGGCGTCGGCACAGGCCCGGGCAATTTCACCGGGTTGCGCATCGCGGTGTCCGCCGCGCGCGGCATGGCGCTGGCCCTTGGAGTGCCCGCCATCGGCGTCTCAAGTTTTGAACTCATGCGGGCGGCATACAGCCCGAAAGCGCGCACATCGCAACTCGTCAGCCTGCCCGGTCCGCGCGGCACGGCCTATGTGCAGCCGTTCAGGGGCGGTGCGGCGGTTGGCCCACCGCGCCAGATCGACCCGGCCAATCCGCCCGCCGATCTCGATCTGCCGGACGGCGGCGAGGTGCTGGGCCATGAGGCCGCAGCCATCGCCCATGGGCTGGCATCCGAAGCGCACCCGCGCCCGGCCGTTCTTCTGGACTATGCCCGCCCGCTGGCCCGCATCGCGATGGCGAAGCTCTCAACCGGCCAAAGGTTTCCACGGCCCGCCCCGCTATATGTCCGAGCGGCGGACGCGGCCCCCTCCCGGCTGGCAGCCCCGGTCATTCTGGCATGACCCCGGAGCAGCTGGCCCTGATCCATGACCGCGCCTTCACGAGGCAGCGTGCATGGAGCGCTGCGGAGTTCCGGGAGCTTATGGCGCAGGCCAGTACCCGGCTTCTGCACCGGGGGCATGCGTTTCTGCTCCTGCGGCTTCTCCCTCCCGAGATGGAGATCCTCACCCTAGCCGTCGCACCGGCCGCGCGACGGCAGGGCCTGGCGCTGGCCCTTCTGGACGACACCGAGGCGCTGGCCCGCGATCAGGGGGTGAACCGTCTGTTTCTGGAGGTGGCCGCGGGCAACGCCCCGGCGGTCGGCCTCTATATCCGGGCGGGTTTTGCGAAAACCGGCCAGCGCCCTGCCTACTACACCCACAAAGACGGCACCCGCGACGACGCTTTGATCATGGAACGCGTGCTGACCGCCTAATTTGCCGTCAACCCGGCAAAAGCTGACGTTGGGTCCGCCTGCCGGGCCGCGCTGCAAATCAGAATCCGGTTGACCGCCCCGCCCGGCTTTGCCCTTATTCTGCGCAGGGATCACGAGATCTTTGCTTGCGGGCGCCGGATCGTACCGGCCACTGGCCCGCCACCAACTGGGAGTGTTTAAATGAGCTTGATGAAATCTTTGCTTGGCGCGGCCGCGGCGACGGCGCTGAGCGTCACGGCGGTTCTGGCCGACGGCCCTGCGCTGGTGTTCGATCTGGGCGGAAAATTCGACCGGTCGTTCAACGAGGCGGCCTTCAACGGCGCGCAGCGGTGGGCCGAGGAGACCGGCGGCGAATACCGCGAGATCGAGTTGCAGTCGGATGCGCAGCGTGAACAGGCGCTCCGCCGTCTGGCCGAAGCGGGCTCCAACCCGGTGGTGATGGCGGGCTTTGCCTTCGGGTCGGTGTTGGACACCATCGCACCCGACTACCCGGAGACCACCTTCGTGATCATCGACAGCGTGGTCGACCAGCCCAACGTGCAGTCCATCATCTTCCAGGAACATGAAGGCTCGTTCCTTGTCGGCATGCTTGCCGGCATGGCATCGGAAACCGGCGTCGTGGGCTTCGTCGGCGGCATGGACATTCCGCTGATCTCGCGCTTCGGCTGCGGTTATGCCCAGGGTGTGGTGGCCGCAAATCCCGATGCGACCGTGATCGCGAACATGACCGGCACCACGCCTGCGGCCTGGAACGACCCGGTTCGCGGCGGTGAGCTTACCCGGGGCCAGATCGCGCAAGGCGCCGATGTGGTCTACGCCGCCGCCGGCGGTACCGGCGTGGGGGTTCTGCAAACCGCAGCGGATGAGGGTATCCTGTCGATCGGCGTGGACAGCAACCAGAACGGCATTCATCCCGGTCAGGTTCTGACCTCGATGCTGAAACGCGTTGACGTGGCAGTCTACAACGCCTTCACCGCCGGCGACGAGATCGAAACCGGTGTGACGGTTCTGGGCCTGGCGGAGGATGGCGTCGGTTATGCGCTGGACGAAAACAACGCCGAGCTGATCACGCCGGAGATGCAGGAGGCCGTGGACGCGGCGCGCGAACAGATCATCGCGGGCGAAATCGTCGTGCACAACTTCTCCGATGACGGCACCTGCCCGGTGGCGATGCAATAATCCGGTTGCGGCGCATCGGCATAGACATATGCCCCTGCGCCGTTCCATAAAGTTGACGAAGGGCCGCCCCGGTCTCCGGTGTGCGGCCCTTTCCATACCTTTTTTCCAAGCCCGTGCGCACGCAGGACCACGTAAATGACTCAAGCCTCCCCCGCGATCGAGCTGAAAGGCATCTCCAAGGCATTCGGCCCGGTTCAGGCCAACAAGGACATCTCCATCTCCGTTCAGCCCGGCACCATCCACGGCATCGTGGGCGAAAACGGCGCCGGCAAATCGACGCTGATGTCGATCCTTTACGGCTTCTACAAGGCGGATGCGGGCGAGATCTTCATCAACGGGAAACTGACGCCGATCCCCGACAGCCAGGCCGCGATCAGCGCCGGCATCGGCATGGTTCACCAGCATTTCAAGCTGGTCGAGAATTTCACCGTCGTCGAAAACGTGATCCTCGGCGCCGAAGACGGCGCGATGCTGCAACCCTCCATCGCAAAGGCCCGCAAACTGCTGACCGAGCTGGCCGAGGAATACGGGCTGAATGTCGACCCCGACGCGGTGGTGGAGGAGTTGAGCGTCGGCCACCAGCAGCGCGTGGAGATCCTGAAACAGCTTTACCGCAAGGCCGACATCCTCATCCTCGACGAACCCACGGGCGTGTTGACCCCGGCAGAGGCCGATCAGCTGTTCCGGATATTGGGGCGACTCAAGGAAGAAGGCAAAACCATCATCCTGATCACCCACAAGCTGCGCGAGATCATGGAGGTGACTGACACCGTTTCCGTGATGCGCCGGGGGCAGATGACCGCGACCGTGAAAACAGCCGAGACCTCGCCACCCGAACTGGCGGAGATGATGGTGGGCCGCAAGGTGCTGCTGCGCGTGGACAAGAAACCGGCAAATCCAGGCGCCACGATCCTGAAGGTCGATGACCTGAAGGTCAGGGACGGCAAGGGCGTTGAGCGGCTGAAGGGCATCTCCTTCCACATCCGTGCCGGTGAAATCCTCGGCATCGCCGGCGTCGCGGGCAATGGTCAGACCGAGCTTCTGGAGGTGCTGGGCGGGATGAGGCCGGCCCAGAGCGGCACTGTGATCCTGAACAACGACCAGATCGACCTGACGGGCAAACATTCCAACGGGCAGACCCGGCGCAATCGCGGCATCGCGCATGTGCCAGAGGACCGCCAGCAGGAAGGCCTCATCATGCCCTATGAGGCATGGGAAAACATCGCCTTCGGTTATCACCATGACCCGAAATACCAGCGCAACCGGCTGTTGATGAACAATACCGCGATCCGCGCCGACACCATGGCCAAGATGGAGCGCTATGACGTGCGCCCGCCCAATCCACGCCTGCCGGCCCGCAATTTTTCGGGCGGCAACCAGCAGAAGCTGGTCGTGGCCCGGGAGATGGAGCGCAACCCCGACCTGTTGCTGATCGGGCAGCCGACACGCGGGGTGGATATCGGTGCGATCGAGTTTATTCACCAGCAGATCATTGCGCTCAGGGATCAGGGCAAGGCGATCCTGCTGGTGTCGGTCGAGCTTGATGAGATCCTGGGGCTTTCCGACCGGATCGCAGTGATGTTCGACGGGCATTTCATGGGCGAGCGCCTGCCCGATGAAACCGACGAAAGAGAGCTTGGCCTGATGATGGCGGGCATGACCAAGGGGGCCGCGTAGATGGACAAGATGCCAAAATGGGCCGATGTGATCCTGATCCCGCTGATTAGCGTGATCCTTGCGCTGCTCGTGTCCGGGCTTGTGGTGCTTTATATCGGCGAAAGCCCGGTCGAAGCGATGCAGATCATGGTGCGCGGCGCCATGGGGTCGGCCTATGGCTGGGGTTACACGCTTTTCTACGCCACGAATTTCATCTTTACCGGGCTCGCCGTGGCGGTGGCCTTTCACGCGCGGATGTTCAATATCGGCGGCGAGGGGCAGGCCGCGCTGGGCGGCCTTGGGGTGGCGATCGTCTGCCTGTCTGTGCCCTGGCCGCACTGGTCCTTGGCGCTGCTCGTGGCCTGCGGCGCGGCGGCGATCTTCGGCGCGGCCTGGGCGGCGATCCCGGCCTATCTTCAGGCCAAGCGCGGCAGCCATATCGTGATTACCACGATCATGTTCAATTTCATCGCATCGGCGCTGCTGGTCTATCTTCTGGTCAATGTGTTCCGCGTGCCGGGCAGCATGGCGCCCGAAACCGCGCGGTTCGCCGACGCCGTGCATCTGCCGAACGCGGCCGATATCGCGCCATGGCTGGGATTCCGGTCCTCCACCCCGCTCAACATCTCCTTCCTCCTCGCGTTGCTGGCCTGTTTCCTGGTCTGGATGCTGATCTGGCGCACCCGTCTGGGGTATGAAATCCGCGCCTTCGGCCATTCCGAAACGGCGGCTGTCTATGCCGGTATCAACCCGGTGCGCATCATCATGATCGCGATGCTGATCTCGGGCGGGCTGGCCGGGCTGATGGCCACCAACTCGGTCATGGGAGAGGCCGAGCGGCTGGTGATCGACAACGTACAAGGCGCGGGCTTCGTCGGGATCGCGGTGGCGCTGATGGGTCGGTCGCACCCGGTGGGCGTATTCCTGGCGGCAATCCTCTTCGGTGTGCTCTATCAGGGCGGGGCGGAGCTTGAATTCGAGATGCCGGCAGTCAGCCGCGAAATGATCGTCGTGATTCAGGCGCTGGTCATCCTGTTCACCGGCGCGCTCGACAACATGGTCCGGATGCCGATGGAGAAGCTCTTCCTCAGCCTGCGCCGCCGCGACCGCGCAGACAGCCCGGCGGAGTAACCCGGATGATCGCCCAGCACCTGCCCGCATTGTTCCTGGCTCTCGGCATCTTCGCATCCGGGTTCCTGGTACTCGGCCCCAATATTCTGGCCGTCATTGGCACCTCGATGGCGCAAGGCCGCCGCCGGGGCGCATCCCTGGCCCTGGGCATCGGCCTGGGCTCCGGGATCTGGGCCAGCCTGACCGTCGCGGGCCTCGCGACGCTGATGACGGCCTATGCCGGGGCGATGATCGCGCTTAAAATCCTCGGAGCGGCCTATCTGCTTTGGCTCGCCTACAAGGCCTTCCGCTCGGCCGCGCGCCCGGATCGGGCCGCGCTGCACGCGGCAGAGGAGCCCACGGGCGGGAACATGGTGCTGCGCGGGCTTGCCATCCAATTAACGAACCCCAAAGCGGCACTGCACTGGATTGCCATCGTCGCGATCGGCCTTGGCACGGATGCGCCCTTGCAGATCGGGGCGCTTCTGATCGGCAGCGCCACGCTTCTGTCGATCCTCGGACATCTTGCCTATGCGGTCACATTCTCCACCGGTCCGGTCATCGCGATCTATGCGAAGGCCCGCCGCTGGATCGAAACTGGTATGGGCATTTTCTTCACCTTCGCCGCCTTCAAACTCGCCACATCCCGGAGCTGAGCCCATGGATTTCCTGACCATCCTGCAAATCCTCGACAGCACCGTCCGGCTGGCAACGCCGCTGCTGCTGGCCTGCCTTGCGGGGCTCTATTCCGAACGCGCGGGCATCTTCGACATCGGACTGGAAGGCAAGATGCTGGCCGCCGCCTTCTTCTCGGCGGCGGTCGCCTTCACCTCCGGCAATGTCTGGGTCGGGCTGGTGGCCGGTATTGCGGCATCCTGCGTCCTGTCGGGCATTCACGGCCTTGCCTCGATCACCTTCCGGGGCAATCAGCTGATCTCTGGCGTGGCGATCAACTTCCTCGCCGCGGGCATGACCGTGGTCATCGCCCAGACATGGTTTCAGCAGGGCGGACGCACGCCGCCGCTGCAAGGAGCCGCACGCTTTCAGGAAATCACCCTGCCCTTCGCCGATGCGATGGCGAATGTGCCGATCATCGGGCCGATCTATTCCGAACTGATCTCGGGCCATTCGATCCTAGTTTACATGGCGCTCGCAATCGTGCCGCTGACATGGTGGATCCTGTTTCGCACCCGGTTCGGCCTGCGCCTGCGCGCGGTGGGTGAAAACCCCGCCGCCGTGGACACCGCCGGTATCTCCGTCATGGGCGCGCGCTATGCGGCGGTGATGATCTGCGGTGTCCTGTGCGGGCTTGCGGGCGCGTATCTGGCCACCAGCCTTGCCGCCGGCTTCGTGAAGGACATGAGCGCCGGGCGCGGCTTCATTGCACTTGCCGCACTGATTTTTGCCAAGTGGCGGCCCTGGTACGCGCTTTATGCCTGTCTGCTCTTCGGGCTTCTGGATGCGGTCGGGAACCGCTATCAGAATATCGAGCTTGTCGGCGTAACCATCCCGGTGCAGTTCATGCAGGCCCTGCCCTATATCCTGACCGTGGTGATCCTTGCAGGGTTCGTGGGCAAGGCGATCCCGCCGCGCGCTGGCGGGGAGCCCTACGTCAAGGAACGGTAACGATTGGCCTGAGCCCGTCCGCGGCACCGGCCCCGGATCTGGGCGCCACGCGGCGTTTGCATCCGACAGCGCGACCCGGAAATCCGGGGCGGGTTACAGCCGGATGGCCCGGTGCGATCCTGTTCCGATCTGTCGCAGCCGGCCCGGGGTGCGACACTCTGGCATTGACGTAAGGGCCGCGCTACACGGGAAGCCATAAGGACGGAGGCCTCAGCCAACCCATGCAAATCTACCTGCCCATCGCCGAGGTCAGCGTGAACGCCTTTCTGCTGCTGGGTTTGGGCGGGTTGGTCGGCGTCTTGTCGGGCATGTTCGGCGTCGGCGGCGGGTTTCTGATGACGCCGTTGCTGTTCTTCATCGGCATTCCGCCCGCCGTCGCCGTCGCGACCGAGGCCAACCAGATCGTCGCCTCCAGCTTTTCCGGCGTGTTGGCGCATCTCAAACGCAAGACCGTCGATCTCAAGATGGGCACCGTCCTGCTCATAGGCGGGCTTGTGGGGGCTGCGGCGGGCGTTCAGGTCTTCGCGATCCTGACGGCGCTCGGTCAGGTCGATCTGCTGGTGCGGCTCTGTTATGTCGTGTTTCTGGGCCTGATCGGCGGGCTGATGTTCATTGAAAGCCTGCGCGCGATCCGCCGGGCGCGGGCGGCGGGCGATGCGCCTGTCCCGCGCCGCAAGCATCGCGGCTGGATCCATGCCCTGCCCTTCAAGATGCGGTTCCGCACCTCGGGCCTTTACATCTCGGTCATCCCGCCGCTGCTGGTCGGGCTTCTGGTCGGCGTGCTGGCCGCAATCATGGGCGTGGGCGGCGGTTTCATCATGGTACCCGCGATGATCTATCTGCTGGGGATGCCCACCAAGGTCGTCGTCGGCACATCGCTTTTCCAGATCATTTTCGTCACCGGCTTTGCCACGCTTCTGCATGCCACGACCAATTACACCGTCGATATGGTGCTGGCCGTGCTGTTGCTGGTGGGTGGTGTCATCGGCGCGCAGATCGGCACCCGGATCGGTGTCAAGATGAAGGCCGAACAGCTCCGTATCCTGCTGGCGATCATGGTACTGGCGGTCTGCGGGCGGCTGGCGCTGGATCTGCTTCTGGAACCGGCGGAACTCTACTCCCTCGGCAGCGGGGGATCCCATTGAAACAGTTGTTCCTGATCCTGATCCTGGCCCTGATCCTGCCTGCACCCGCGCTGGCCGAGCAGGTCGTGGCCGGTCTCAGCCGCGACGAGATCGCGATCACCACCAATTTCGACGGGTCCGAGATCCTGATCTTCGGCGCGGTCCGCCGGGAGGCGCCGATCCCGCGCAGCGGCCCGCTTGAGGTGATCATCACCGTAGAAGGCCCCGACCGGCCGGTGACCGTGCGCCGCAAGGATCGCCGCTTCGGCATCTGGATCAACACCGACGCTGCCGAGGTGGATGAGGCGCCGACCTTCTATGCCGTGTCCACCACCGCGCCCCTGCGCGACGTGCTGAGCGACACCAACGATCTGCGCCACCGGATCTCGATCCGCCGTGCGATCCGCGCGGTGGGCTCGGGCGTGAGCGATCAGCCGAGTTTCACCCGCGCGCTGATCCGCATCAGGGAGGAGAACGGCCTCTACCAGTTGAACGAAGGGGCCGTGAATCTGCGCGATGACACGCTGTTCGATACCTCCGTCCGGCTGCCCGCAAATCTGGTCGAGGGCAGTTACCGCACACGGATCTTCCTGACCCGGAACCGCCAAATCATCGCCGCGTATGACACCGTGATCGCGGTGCGCAAGGTCGGCCTTGAACGGCTGATCTACAATCTCGCCCATGAACGCCCGCTGATCTACGGCATCCTGTCGCTGGTCATCGCAATCGCCGCGGGCTGGCTCGCCTCGGCGGTGTTCCGGTACATCCGCGCATGACCGGGCCCGCCGACACCGTGCGCGCCTTCTGGGACGCGATGGCCAGCAATGATTTTCATGCGGCAAGCCGCTGGCTCAGCCCCGATTTTCGTCTCGATTGGCCCCAGTCGGGGGAGGTGACCGAGGGGCCCGCGGCCTTCGCCGCAGTGAACACCGCCTATCCGGCCAGCGGGCGCTGGCGCTTCGATATCCGCCGCCTCGTGGCCGAGGGCGAGACCGTGGTGACGGAGGTTCACGTGACCGACGGCGCGACAAAGGCCGTGGCGCTCACCTTTCACACCGTCCGCGCGGGCCGGATCGCTAGACAGGTGGAATACTGGCCCGATCCGTACGATCCGCCGGAATGGCGGGCGCAATGGGTCCGGCGCACCTAACCGCGCCCAACATATGGCATATTCGTCGCCAGCACCGTCTGGAACAGCACATTGGCGGAAGGCGGCAGGCTCGCCATGTGCAGCACCGACCGCGCCGCATCGGCCACATCCATCATGTCCATCAGCGGCTTGCCCTCGGCCAGCATCCGGTCATTCAGCTTGTCGACCAGCTCGGTCCGCGCATTGCCGATATCGATCTGTCCCGCCGCGATCCCGAACCGCCGGCCATCGAGGCTCAGCGTTTTGGTCAGCCCGGTCACCCCGTGTTTCGTGGTGGTATAGCAGACGGAGCCCTCGCGCGGCGAATGGGCCGAAAGCGACCCGTTATTGATGATCCGCCCGCCTTGCGGATCCTGCGCGCGCATCTGGGCGAACGCGGCGCGGGCTGTGTTGAACATGCCGGTCAGGTTCACCGACAGGCTGCGGTGCCAGTCATCGGGGTCGATCTCGTCAATCGCACCCTGGGGCGTGAAGATGCCCGCGTTGTTGAAAACGGCATCCAGCCGCCCCCATTTTTCGGCCAGCGCCGCAACCGCCGCCTCGACCGCCGCCAGATCGCTCACATCGGCAGGCAGGCACATCGCCGATTGCCGCCCCCCGGCAAGCTCCTCCAGCCGTCCGCGGCGGCGCGCGAGCAACCCCACGCGCCAGCCCTCTTCCAGAAACAGCTCCGCCGTGGCACGGCCAATTCCGGAACTCGCCCCGGTGATCAGAATGGTCTTCATGTCTCCTCCACGTGCAGGGCCAGCGGTTCCACCGGCACCTCCAGATCGTCAACACCCAGAACCGCTTGCGGTTTCGACAGCATGTAGCGGGTGACCCAGATCAGCCGCTCCTCGGCGCGGGTGATCGCCACATAGGCCAGCCGCTTCCACAGCGCCTGCCCGGCCTCTTCCCGCCCGGCGCGCGCGGCGGCGTAAAGATCGGGCGCGAAAACCTGCACGGTTTCCCACTGGCTGCCCTGCGCCTTGTGGGTCGTCACCGCCGCCCCATGCAGAAATGTGGCGCCCATCCGCGCAGCGAAGGGGATGAAGGGCTCCTCCTCCCCCGGCTTTTCGATCTTCACGATGGAGGCCGCCGACAGGCGCGGGCTTTCTGCGCCCACCACATGCAGCCGCGAAAATCCCGGCTTGTTGCCGGGCCCGATATAGACCACCTGCGCGCCCTTGATCAGGCCCCGCGCCTCAAGGTCGATCCGTTTCTTCCGATGCTTGATCGGCAATTCGATCCCGTCGCAGATCAACGGTTCCCCCGGCAGAAGCGCATCTTCGGGCGCGCCATGGGCCATGCGGAACGCGCGGATCAGGCGAATGCGGGTCGCATTGCGCCAGACCAGCACCGGACTGCGCGCCATCAGATCGCTGTCGGCGCGCGGGGCGACGACAATCCGGTCATCCGCCCGCGCCGCCTCCTCGATCATCCGCTCGAACTGCTCGAAGCGGAGCGAGGGGTCGCCCAGGGCATGGGCCAGATCAAGGATCGGGTTGTCCGCTTCCTGCCGGTGGACCCGGGCCAGTTCCTGCTTGCGGGGGCCTTTCAGCTGATCGAACACCATCGCGCCCGACTGGCCGACCGGGGCTAGCTGCGCGGGATCGCCGAACAGAACGAGGGTGGGAAAGATCTCCTGCAAATCCTCGAACTGCTTCTGATCCAGCATCGAGCTTTCATCGACCAGCCCGATATCCAGCGGGTCTTCACGCCGCTTCCAGCCGGTGATGAAATCAGACCCGCGCAGCCCCGCCGCGGCCAAGGCAGCCGGCACCGATTTATGGGCGTCATACACCACCTTGGCCCGGTCCAGGGCCGTATCGCTCAGCGCTTCGATCTCGGGCCGCTCGCCCTGACCGGCCAGCCATTCGGCGACTTTCTCGTATTCCGGGTCATAGACGGGCGTGTAAAGGATGCGGTGGATCGTCGTCGCAGGCACACCCCGCGTCCGCAACACGCTTGCCGCCTTGTTGGTGGGGGCCAGAATCGCGACGGTGCGCCGGTCCTTGCGGCGGCGGCCTTCCCAATCGCCCGACACCAGATCCACGCCCGCGCTGACCAGCGCATCCACCAGATGGGCCAGCAACAGGGTCTTGCCGCTGCCGGCCTTGCCGATCACGGCCATCACCGCGGATTTGCCCTCCGCCATCGGCGTCAGGGTATCGCGGTCCAGATCCACGCCGGCGGCGCGCAGCATCTCGGCAATCGCATCGTAGGCGGAGGCCTGATCGTCGGAAAAGGAAACAGCGGGGCGCGTCATGGGCGCGACCCTAGCCCGGCCCCCGCCCAAGTGCCACGGCCAAACCGCGCGTGGGCCTAGAGTGCCAGATCGCGCAACAGGACAGGCGCGCCCGGCCGCATCTCTTCGGCCAGATCGGCCAGTTTCGCCAGATGCACGGCCACCGCCCGGGCCAGCCGCGCATCGCCCCGCTGATCGGCGCCGCCATTGAAGGTCGCGGTGATCATCGCATCGGCCTCAAGCAGGACCCGGATCACGCGCAGCGTGCGCAGATCCGCGTGATCCGCGGCGATCTGCGACAGCACCTGTTCAGGACTTTTCGGAAGTCTCATCAGTATTTCCAATACGGCTTCCAGCAGCGTATCGGGATCGTCGGAAGTCATGGTTTTACGTGTCCCGTTCCGGGTGGATGACCGGGCTTTGCCCGCCATTCAGGGCCTGCGTTCTGCAGCGTCTGGTCAGTGTCCAGGGAACTACGCCCGACCCGTTGGCAGTGGCAACGAAAGGCGCACACGATCAGCAGTTTATTAACAACTGGTTAACAAAAGCGGTGCATTCTGGCAACAGAGGCGCGGACCGGCAGACGGCATGCCCGCTCCCGCACAGACGGCCGGACCAGCGGGACGCCCCGCCGCAGACATTTGCGATAGATTGTGCTTGCACGACCTGCGGCGTTCTCCGCTAGACTGCGGACATCGAGACAAAGGGGCCCGACATGCTGACCAATGATCAACTGTCCCAATGGGACCGCGACAGTTTCCTCCACCCCTCCACCCATCTGGCGCAACATGCGCGCGGCGAGGTGCAGGGCCGGATCATAATCGGCGGCGAAGGCTGCTACATCACCGACCGCGACGGCAGCCGCCTGCTCGATGCCTTTGCCGGACTGTATTGCGTGAACGTGGGGTATGGCCGCACCGAAATCGCCGATGCGATTGCCGAACAGGCGCGTGAGCTGGCCTATTATCACGCCTATATGGGCCACGGCACCGAAGCATCGGTGACCCTTTCCAAGATGGTGATGGACCGCGCGCCCGATCACATGTCCAAGGTCTATTTCGGTCAGGGCGGGTCCGACGCGAATGAAACCAACGTAAAACTGGTCTGGTACTACAACAACATCCGCGGGCTGCCCCGAAAGAAGAAGATCATCAGCCGCTGGCGCGCCTATCACGGCTCAGGGCTGATGAGCGGCTCGCTCACCGGGCTGAATCTGTTCCACAGGAAATTCGATCTGCCGCTCGACATGGTGCGGCACACCACCAGCCCCTATTATTATCGTCGCGACACCCGGGAGATGTCGGAGCCCCTGTTTTCCGCGCAATGCGCCGCCGATCTGGAACAGCTGATCGACACCGAGGGCGCGGACACCATCGCTGCTTTCATCGCCGAACCCATGCTTGGCACCGGCGGCATCGTCCCCCCGCCCGAAGGTTATTGGGAGGCGATCACGCCTATCCTGGAAAAGCACGATATTCTGCTTATCGCGGACGAGGTGATCACCGGGTTTGGCCGTCTGGGCCATATGTTCGCCAGCCCCGCCTATGGGCTGACCCCCGATATCATGACCATCGCCAAGGGGCTGACCTCCGCCTATGCGCCGCTGTCGGGCTCGATCGTATCGGAAAAGGTCTGGAAGGTGCTGGAACAGGGCACGGACGAAAACGGGCCCATCGGCCATGGCTGGACCTATTCGGCCCATCCCATCGGCGCCGCGGCAGGCGTTGCCAATCTCAAGCTCATCGACAGCCTTGGCCTTGTCGAGAATGCGGCCACCGTGGGGCCCTATCTCACCGCGCAGATGCAGGCAGCACTTGGCGATCACGCCCATGTGGGCGATATCCGCGGCGAAGGCATGCTGACGGCGGTGGAACTGATCGCCGACCGAGACAGCCGCACCTATTTCGACCCCGACCGCAAGATCACACCGCAGATCGTGGCCGCCATGGGCCGGCGCGGCGTGATCGCGCGGGCGATGCCGCAGGGCGACATCATCGGCTTCGCCCCGCCGCTCTGCTTGACGCGGGAGGAGGCCGATACCGTGATAACGGCCACGACCGAGGCGGTGGCCGAGGTCCTGGGCTAGAGGTGCCACGCTTTTCATTGCCCCGCACCCCCCGCACGAGGTACCAGTTCGGCATCACATGACCCGATTTTCTGATATCTTTTCATGACGCCCAAAGGCCATCTTTCCTGCCCGAACTGCGGCAATAGCTTCGCCCGCCTGCAAAAATCGACGCGGATGTTCGATTGCCCCTCCTGCGGCACCACACTGTTCCGGCAGGCCGATGCGCTGGCCCCGATCGGCAACCATGGCGAAATGCATGAGGTCCCGATGCTGCTCGCCCTTGGAGACAAGCTGCGCGTCGGGCGGCATGTCTACCGGATGGTGGGCCATGCCCGGTTCGATTACGGGCGCGGCTGGTGGGATGAGCTTTGGGCCCTCGACGGCAGCGGCAATGGCGCATGGATCAGCATAGATGAGGGGGACGTGATCCTCCAGACCGCGCTGCCGGAGGGACAGGCTCCGAAATGGAACGAGGCGCCCCCGCTTGGCGCCAGCTTCCGGGTGGAGGGCAACACCTACACCGTGACGGAGGCCGACTCCGCCGCCTGCGTTGCCATTCGCGGGGAGTTCCCCGAAGTCATGGAAATCGGAGAGCGGCACAATTTCGTGAACGCCACCGGCGACGACGGCGCGCTTATCTCCGGCGAGTTCTGGGCCGGTGTCCGCGCATGGTACAGGGGTCGCTGGCTCGACCCGTTCGATCTGAAACCGGACCGCGCGACATGACCCGCGCCGCCGATCTATCCTCGATCAATTGCACGCAATGCGGCGCGGGCCTCGGCGTGCTGGGCGGGGGCCGCGTGCGGACCCATGTCTGCGGCTATTGCGGCGCGGTTCTCGACGCGCAGGACAAGTACAGGATCCTGACCTCCATCGGAAAACGGGACCACCCGTTCAGCCCGGTGAATATCGGCATGACGGCCACCATCGAAGGCGCGGATTTCACCGTCATCGGCACGCTCGGGATGATCGAGACCTATCGCGGCGAAACCTGGCGCTGGACCGAGCATCAGCTTTTTTCGCCCACCCATGGCTATGCATGGCTGAGCTATGAAAGCGGCGCCTTTGTCTTCACGCGCAAGCTGCGCGACCTGCCCTCGCCCATGTGGATAGGCGCCGCGCAGGTGGAACGCGCCGAAAGCCCGCCCCGCGCCAGGCTGAACGACGGTCATTACCGCTATTACGAGACCAGCACGGCGCGCATCGATTTCATGGAAGGGGAGTTCAACTGGCTCCCCGAGCTGGGGGAGAGCAAGACCGCCGTCACGCTGATGTCCAGAGAGGCGATGCTGAGCTATTCCTTCAGCCGGAACGAACGCGAGGTCGAACGCTCGATCCTGATCCCGACCGAACGGATCTGCGCCCAACTTGGCATCGATCCGGCCACAATCCGCGTGACGGAACCGCATCCTCTGACCCCTTTCAAACCGTTGAAGGACGAAGGCTTCCTGCGCCTCGCGCTGCTTGGGTTTGCCGCCGTCGCGCTTTTGCTGACCCTGGCCCTTTGGATCCTGCCCGGCGACAGGGTGCTGAACGTCGACCGGGTGCCGGTCCGCGATCTGCCGCAAACCTACGACTTCACGCTCACCTCGGCGGATCAGCTGGTTCGCGTGGATCTGCAAACCGATGTCAGCAACGCCTATGCGCTGTTCTCGACCGAGATCCTGAATGCAGCGGGCGAGCCCGTGGTCGAGGGCCTGCGCGCGGCGCAGTATTACTCCGGCACCGACGGTGGGGAGCGATGGTCCGAAGGCTCGCGCCGCGCACACTATCTCTTCCGGCCCACGGACACCGGTGTGCATCGGATCACGCTGGATCTGGAGGAGGCGGAAAGCTGGCAGGGCAACCATAGCCCGCTCTCCTATGTCACCATATCGGTGCGACAGAAGGTGACGACCTCTCTCTGGATGGGGGCCATGACGGTCCTGTTCCTTCTGGGCGCCCTCGCGCTGCAAGGCCGCTACGCATTGTACGAAAAACGACGCTGGTCCGGCTCGGACTGGACCGATGAAGATTAGAAAGGCCCGCCCATGACCCCGTTTCGCGTCGTCATACTGGTCGGCTGTAGCCTCGCCCTTCTGGGCGCGGGCTATCTGTCCTACTACGGCATCGGCCGCGAAAGCCGGGATATCGCCACCGCAGCCTCGATCCGCGCTGGCAGCCCGGGCGGTGGCTACAATTCGCTCGGCCGTATCAAATGACCCAAAAGGAGCCCGCCCCATGAACCCGTTTGAGCTGATCGTTCTGGCCGAATTCGTCTCCACGCTGTTTTACACCGGCATCGGGCTGGTCCTGTTGTGGATCGCGTGGAAAGTGCTCGATCTGATGACCCCCTTCTCGATCGTCAAGGAGATCGAAGAGGATCAGAACACCGCCCTGGCCGTGCTGATCAGCGCGGTCTTCATCTCGATCTCGATCATCATCGCCGCCGTCATCCTGTCTTGACCGCCTCCTCACCGTCCGAGGTCACGCCCAAGGTCGCCTGGCTTCTGGCGGCCACCTTCGTGGTTGCCGTCGCGGGCCTGATCTACGAGCTGATCGCGGCCACGATCTCCAGCTATCTGATCGGGGATTCGATCCGGCAGTTTTCCTTCGTGATCGGCGTATTCCTGTCCGCGATGGGCCTGGGGGCCTATTTGTCGCGCTTTGTCGGCGATGCCCTTGGCGGGTTCGTGCGGGCGCAGATCGCCCTGGGCGTCTTCGGCGGCGCCTCCGGGCCGATCCTGTTCTTCGCCTATGCCTGGTCGGGCAGCGTCGGCTTGCCGCTTTACGGGCTGCTGATCATCATCGGCGTGCTGTCGGGGATGGAAATCCCCTTGATCACCCGAGTGCTGAAACAGATCGGGGCCGCCGAGTTCCGCTTCGAAAACGTGCTGACCGCGGATTATATCGGCGCGCTTGCCGCCAGCCTCGCATTTCCGCTTCTGATCATCCCCAACCTTTCCCTGATCGCGGCCAGCCTCGCCTTCGGCGTGCTGAACCTGTTGGTGGCGGGGTTTTCCCTTTGGCTTTTCCGCGACCGGCTGGGCAGCGGCCTCTGGCTGCCCTGGGCCGGGTTTCTGGGGCTCGCCCTTATCGGCCTCGTCTCCAGCGACCGGCTCGTCTCCGCAATCGATGCGCGGCTCTTCGAAGACGAGGTCATCCTCTCCGAACAGACCCCGTATCAGGCCATCACCATCACCCGCTTCGACGAGCGGATCCGGCTCTTTCTCGACCAGTCGATCCAGTTCGACACGCTTGACGAACACCGCTACCACGAAGCGCTGGTCCATCCGGCCATGGGCCTCGCCCCGCGGCGGTCCGATGTGCTGATCCTCGGCGGTGGCGACGGCATGGCGCTTCGCGAGGTGCTGCGCCATGACGATGTGGAGACCGTGACGCTGGTGGATCTGGACCCGCGGGTGACGGATCTGTTCGCGACAAATCCGGCCCTGATCCCGCTCAACGGCAACGCGTTCAACGATCCGCGCGTGACCGTCATCAACGCCGATGCCTGGGCCTTCGTCGCCGAGGACACCGCCATATACGATGTGGTCATCGCCGACCTGCCGGATCCGAAAACAATCGCAGTATCAAAGCTTTACTCGATCGAGTTTTACGCCATGCTGGTGGAGCGCCTCTCCGCGCGGGGGCTTTTCGTGACGCAGGCCGGCTCGCCCACATTTGCGCGGCAAGCCTTCTGGACGATCGAGGCGACGCTGGCGGCCACCCGCAACCCGCAAGCTCCCGGTGCGGGGCTCGCCACGCTGCCCTATCACGTCTATGTGCCCAGCTTCGGCGATTGGGGCTTCGTCATCGCCGGTCCCATGGGCCTGACCGATCGCGCGCCGTTCCTGCCCGCAAATCTGCGTTTCCTCACGCCCGGGGTCTGGCAGTCCGCCCGGGTCTTCGGCCTCGACACCGCACGCCTGCAGGCGGAGGTCAACTCCATTCAGGGTCATCCGCTGGTGCCGCTCTACCATGCCGGATGGAACCACTGGTTCCGCTGACCCTCCCGGGGAAGGAAAACCCGTTAGCGGTTCAGCAAGCGGCGCATGGCCGCCAGACCGTCGCCGGTTATCCCGTGCCCCTCGCCGGGCGTGACCAGAAGCTCCACCTCCGCACCCATGGCCCGGAACACCCCGGCGCTTTCTTCGGCGCGTGCCAGCGGGATATGCGGGTCGCGCGCATGGACCGCGATCACGACGGGGGTGCCCTCCAGCCGGTTGTCATAGTCGAAAAGCTTGGGCGCATACCCGTATAGCGCATTTACCGCGCCACCACCGGCATCGCCCGTGCCCACCAGCCCGCCGGACAGGCCGATGACCGCCCCCAGACCGGCGCTGCGCGCCCCGTATTCCAGCGCCAGACAAGCCCCCTGGCTGAAGCCCGCGACCGCGATGCGGTCCCGCTCCAGGCCGCCCTCTACCAGCGCCTCCACCGCCCGGTCCAGCGCATGCAATCCGGCCTCCAGATAGGGGGCCATCTGCGTATGCGGCGCCAGAAACGACGTGGGCCACCAGCTCTGTCCCCTGGCATCGGGCGCCGCCAGCGCGACATCGGGCAGACCAAGCGCCGCGCCCAGCTCCAGAATGTCGGCCGCGGAGCCGCCGCGCCCATGCGCCAGGACGAGGCCACGGGCCGCCCGGCCCGGGCTGGCCCCGCCAAACGACAGCAGGCCCCGGTCGCTCATGTGGTCACCTTCAGGGGCGGCAGCACCTGTTCGATGCGGTCGCGCTGCGCCTCGTATTGAGCCGGCAGCTTCAGCGCGGTGCCCAGATCGGCTACGTCCTCATCCACCGCGAAGCCCGGCGGATCGGTCGCGATCTCGAACAGAACCCCACCCGGTTCCCGGAAATAGATCGCGTTGAAATACTGCCGGTCGATCACCGGCGTCGGCCCGAACCCGGCACTTGTCAGCGTTTCGCGCCACGCCTGCTGCACCGCGTCGTTTTCGGCGCGGAACGCCACGTGATGGATGCTTCCGGCACCCTGCCGCCCGATGGAAGGTGCATCGGACCGGATCAGGTCGACCACGCCGCCGCGCGCATCTCCCGGTGCTTTCAGTCGCAGGCGTTCCACCCCGCCCCTCGTCTCATGGCCGGCGTGCTCATAGCCGAACACATCCACCAGAAGCCGAGCGGTCGGCTCTGTATCCCGCTCCCAAAGCGTGACGGAGTGAAACCCGTCCAGATCCTCCGCACTCTCGCGGTCTGTCTCGATCAGTTCCACCGGCGCGCCATCGGGGTCCGCAAGGGTGATCACCCTGGCGCCAAAACGCTCCACGGGCCCGTCGAAGGCCACGGCCGCTTCGGCCAGCCGCTCCATCCAGGGGTCGAACCGCCCAGCTGGCACCGCATACCCATAGGCGGAGGCCATGCCCGGCCCCGCACGGCCCGGCCCCGCATCGGCAAACGGAAAAAAGGTCAGGATCGTGCCGGGGCTGCCCGTCCGGTCGCCATAATACAGATGGTAGGTGCCGGGATCGTCGAAATTCACGGTTTTCTTGACAAGACGCTGGCCGAGCACACCGGTAAAGAAATCGACATTGGCCTGAGGTGGCCCGGAAATGGCCGTCACATGGTGCAGGCCGGGGATCGAACGGGTCATCTGATATCTCCTCCAGATCGTGAAATGGGGCAAGCAGCCCCGCTTGCTGAAAAGCTGGGTCTGCGTCCCCCTACATCAACGCACATATGCGCGCGAAGGTTGTGCAGAAATGCACTGCCCCGGCTCCCGAAATGCGGTTTCCGGGGGGCGACGGGCCCGCTCTTGTGAGGTCTTGGGAAATCGGCTAGCGTTTTCTTCCTATACCGCTCGATCATTCCAGAGCGGCTTTTTTAGCAATCGCGCTGGTTACGGGACGTTTCGCCCACCATGATTTCACGATTGAGATCTATTTTCAGCCGATATGCCGATCAGCACATCACGTTGAAAATGCCGGGCTTTCCCCTGGGCCCCGATCCGGACCATCCGACAGGGTATGTGGATTTCTACACATTGGCCGGGGATCATGTGCATGTGGTCGGCTGGTCCACCGCATCCCATCTGATCCTGTCCAGCGAGACGCAATCCGGCGTTGCCCGCCCGGATATTCCGCGCCCCGATGTCGCCTCCGCGCTGAACCTTGCCGACACGGCCGCCTTGGGCTTCGAGCTGACCATGCCGCGCGACGGCACCGATCTGACGCTGACCAGCGTGACCGGAAGCTTCGGCCATGCGCAGCCCCTGCCCGGTCCCGGCACGGCGGAAGTACGGGCCGCGCAACGCGCGCTGCGGCCCGAATTTGCCCGGCTTCTGTTCCGCAATATCGGGCCGATCCTGCGCTGGAAACTGTTCCGGGACACGCGCGCCTACAGCCGGATCATATCCGAACTGGGCTTCGACCGAAGCCCCTCGGGCCGCGGCCTTCTGGATGATGATCTCTTCGCCCGCACCGATCCGGCCTATCCCGCGACCATGACCGGGGCAAGACCGCAGAAAGCAGACACCGGCACCGGCACAGGCACCGTCACGATCATCCTGCCGGTCTACAACGCCCTCGATCTCCTGCCCGAGGTGCTGGACCGGGTGATGCGGCACACCGACATTCCCTTTCGCCTGATTATCCTGGAAGACTGTTCCAGCGATCCGGCGGTCCGCCCCTATTTGCGGGACTGGCGCGAGGGGCTTGGCGCCGATGCCCCGGTTGAATTGCTGGAAAACGAGCGGAATCTCGGCTTCATCGGCAGCGTCAATCGCGGGCTGGCGCGGGCGCGCGATCTGGGCGATCACGTCATCTTGCTGAATTCCGACGCGTTCGTGCCAGAGGGCTGGGCCTCCCGGCTGATGCAGCCGATCCTGACCGGGGACAAGGTGGCGACGGTCACGCCCATGTCCAACGATGCCGAGATCTTCTCGGTCCCCGGCATCTGCAAGCGAAATGTCCTTTTGCCCGGGCAGGCCGACCTGATCGACCGGGCCGCGCGGTGGATCGACCCCGTGGCCGGGCAGGCCGCCACGCCCACGGGCGTCGGCTTCTGCATGGCAATCAATGCCGCGTTTCTCCGGCGGCTTCCCGCTCTCGATACCGTCTTTGGCCGCGGCTATGGCGAAGAGGTCGATTGGTGCCAGAAAGCAGCCGCCCTTGGCGGGCGCCACGTCGGGCTTGGCAATCTCTTCGTCGAACATCGCGGCGGCGAAAGCTTCGGCACGCTCCAGAAGCAGGAGTTGCTCCGGCGCAACGGCGCAACCATTTCGCGGCGCTATCCCCGCTACGATGCCCAGGTGCAGGACTTCATCGCGACCGACCCGCTGAAATCCGTCCGTCTCGCGCTGGCCATCGCCTGGGCCGGCAGCCTGACCGCAGATCCGTTGCCGATCTACCTCGCCCATAGTCTCGGCGGCGGGGCGGAACGCTATCTCGAACGGGAAATCAGCCGCCGGATCGCGGCGGCCGGGGCGGCCGTGGTGTTGCGCGTGGGCGGCGCCAGCCGACTGACGCTTGAGGTCCACGGCGCGTTCGGCACGATCTCCGGGCACACCGGAAATCTGGTTCTTGTCACCGGTCTGCTGGCATCCACCGGGCCGCGCAGGGTGATCTATTCCTGCGGTGTCGGCGATGCGGATCCGGTCAGCCTGCCCGAGATCCTGTCCGGCCTGAAACGCGGGCCCGAGGATCGGCTGGAGATCCTTTTCCACGATTTCTTCCCCCTCAGCCCGTCCTACGTTCTGCTGGACGAGGAAAACCGCTTCACCGGCGTGCCCGCCGCCGACAGCGCCGCCAGGATCCACAGCATCCTGCGCCCCGACGGCACCCATGTCCCCTTGCGGGACTGGCGCAAAGCCTGGGGCGCGCTGATCGCCAAGGCCGACGGGTTGACGGTCTTTTCCCGGGACAGCCGCGATCTGGTCACCGCCGCCTATCCCGAGGCCGCCGACCGCATCACGGTCGCCCCGCACGAGATGCTGGCCAAGGTACCGGCCATTCTGCGCCCGCCCGAAGGCCCGCGCCCGGTTCTCGGCGTGCTGGGCGATATCGGCATGCAAAAGGGCGCCGGCGTGGTGTCCGCGATCTGCAAGAAGCTGACCGGACCCGGGCAGCGCCCGTTCGACATGGCGGTCATCGGCAATTTCGATCGGGCGTTCCCCATGCCCGACTGGGTGCCGATCCATGGCAGCTATGCGATCGGGGAGATCCCCGATCTGGTCGCCAGATACGGGGTCAGCCACTGGCTCATCCCCTCGATCTGGCCGGAAACCTTCTCCTTCGTCACCCATGAGGCGCTGGCGACAGGCTTGCCCGTCTTCTGCTTCGATCTGGGCGCGCAGGCCGAGGCCGTACGGCAGGCCGGTCCGCCCAACCGGGTCATCACGCGCCGCGGCACATCCCGTCTCATCGCGGATCTGTCCGCCGCTATGGCCCCCGCCGAGACCGCCCGGATCGCCGCTGCCGATTGATCGGGCGCCGTTTCTCTGCCCGCGAGGTCGCCCCGGTTCGGGGCGGTGCACCGCGATCTTTGCCGCCGCCCGACCCAGGCCCGATAGGCGGGGTCTTGCCGGTGCCCGCGCGAATTATCTTGCTTTATGTGCGGCCCCGCCCCATATGCCCCTTGCGACCGTTACCGCAAATCGACCCGCTGTCTCCCTACCATAGGCGCCACGACTCGACCTGCCACTGACTGACGCCATAGCTGCCGCACTACGCGGGCAGTTGATTTTAAAGGAGAAAAGCGGATGGCCAATGGCACCGTGAAATGGTTTAACGCAACTAAAGGCTTCGGCTTCATCGAGCCCGAAGGCGGATCGCGCGACGTGTTCGTGCACATCTCTGCCGTGGAACGCGCCGGTCTGACCGGTCTGAATGATGGCCAGAAGGTCACCTTCGACGTGGAAGCAGGCCGTGACGGCCGCGAAAGCGCGACAAATCTGGCTCTGGCATAAGCCGGAACTCGCCTGCCTTACCGGCGGGCTCAGAGATTTCAAAACGGGCGCGCCCTCGGGCAGCGCCCGTTTTTCATGCGCGGCTGATCTACCACCGCATCTGAATGACGAACAGGATCGGGATGATGAAGCTGCTCCAGAGGCAGAACAGCATCGCGAAATACCCCGCCTTCAGCCACAGCCGCATGTCGCGGTCGACCTCCGGTGCATTTCGCAGGATAACCTCCGTACCGGATGCGTTTTCCAACTCTGACTTGACCATGATGTCCCTGCCCTTGCCTGTCCCCGAAATTCCACCTAGTGCGTCCCGGATGGCTGTCCAGCCGGTGCCAAGGCACTGGCAAACCCCTGGATATCTCTTATCATGGCAGCAGGCCCGCGTTCTACGGAGTTGATGTAATGCGATTGATCCTTGCGCTTGTGCTCGGCCTGGTGACGGCCCCCCTCGCACAGGCACAGAGTGCCGAGGAAACCGAGTTCATGACGGCGCTTTTCAGAAACATGAACCCGCTGTCGATCGAATTCAACCGCGAGGTATGCGGGTATGTGCTGCGCGCGCCCTCCGGCGAGCTGGAAAGCACCAAGGTCAGTTGGGGCGGCCATGCCTCCTGCGCAAGCCTGCCCCTACCACCCGGTGCGGAGGTCCTGTCCTCCTGGCATACCCACGCGGCCTGGGGCCAGGGCTATGACGGGGAGGTCCCCTCGACCGTCGATGTCGAAGGCGACATGAGACAGGGAATAAACGGCTGGGTCTCCACGCCCGGTGGGCGACTCTGGTTCGTCAACGGGCAAACCGGCAACATGCATCAGGTCTGTGGCCGCGATTGCCTGCCGTCGGACCCGAATTTCCAGCCCGAGGAGCATGGGCCTGTCGCCAAGCAATACACGCTGCAAGGCCTGCGCGCCCGGTTCGGGCAGCGCTGAACGGCGACGAAAGGCGAGGAGCCCGGACATATGCTGATCAGACCCGCCGAAACCGGCGACGCCGAGGGCATCAGCGATGTGCTGGACCAGCTTGTGGCGGCAGGACTCCGCAGCAGGGCCAGCGACATGGCCTTCGTCCTGTCGCATTACATCACCCATCCGCACCGGATCGCGTGTACCGTCGCTGTGGATGATAGCGGTAGGATACTGGGATTTCAGTCGCTCAAGCATGCGACCGAAGACAACCCCTACGGGGTTGAGCCCGGCTGGGGGATCATCGGCACCCATGTCAGCCCGCAGGCCGGGCGCCGAGGTATCGGTTCGCGGTTGTTCGCCGCCTCGCGAGAGGCCGCCATTGGGGCCGGACTCCGGAAGATCGACGCGACCATCGGCGCGGACAATACAGTTGGCCTTGCCTATTACGACGCGATGGGCTTCAGAACTTACCGCAGGACGGATGGTGCCATCTGCAAATGCTATGAACTCCCCTGAGGACAAGGCGCAGCGCGCTGCATCCGCGCGGCCCGTCTGTCGTCAGGGGCCGGCCCTCTTACCGTCCCCGCCGCCTGCCTTCATTCGGCAGCGTCGAGATACTCCTCCAGCGGCGGACAGGTGCAGATCAGATGCCGGTCCCCATAGACGTTGTCGACCCGGTTGACCGGCGGCCAGTATTTGTCCACCCGGAAGGCGCCGGCAGGAAAACACCCCTGTTCCCGGGTATAGGCCCTGTCCCAGTCGCCGATCAGATCCTCGACCGTATGCGGCGCGTGGTGCAGCGGGCTGTCGGCGGCGGCGATCTTTCCCGCCTCCACATCCGCGATCTCCGCCCGAATCGAAAGCATCGCGTCGCAGAACCGGTCGATCTCGGCCTTGGTCTCCGACTCCGTTGGTTCCACCATCAATGTACCGGCCACGGGCCAGCTCATGGTGGGCGCGTGAAACCCGTTATCAATCAGACGTTTGGCGATATCATCCACCGTAATCCCTGCCTCGGCGAAGGGCCGCGTGTCCAGAATGCATTCATGGGCCACATGGCCGCTCTTGCCCTTGAACAGAACCGGGAACGCATCGTTCAGGCGGGCGGCAATGTAATTGGCGTTCAGGATCGCAACCTTGGTCGCCTGCGTGATGCCCTGCCCGCCCATCAGCAGGCAATAGGCATAGGAGATCGGCAGGATCGAGGCGGAGCCATAAGGCGCGGCGCTGACCGGCCCCTCCGTTCCTCCGGTTTCCGGATGACCCGGCAGATACGGTGCCAGATGCGCCCTCACCCCGATCGGCCCCATGCCGGGGCCACCGCCGCCGTGCGGGATGCAGAACGTCTTGTGCAGGTTCAGGTGGGAGACATCCGCCCCTATCTCGCCCGGCTTCGACAGCCCCACCATCGCGTTCAGATTGGCACCGTCCAGATAGACCTGCCCGCCATGCGCATGGGTGATCTTGCACACCTCGCCGACGGTCTTCTCGAAAACCCCGTGGGTCGAGGGGTAGGTGATCATGCAGGCCGCGAGATTCTCCCCGGCGGCCTCCGCCTTGGCGCGGAAATCCTCCACGTCGATATCCCCGTTGGCGGCGGCGGCCACCACCACCACCTTCATCCCCGCCATCTGCGCGGAGGCCGGGTTGGTGCCATGGGCCGACACCGGGATCAGGCAGATATTGCGGTGCGCCTCGCCATTGGCCCGGTGATAGGCGGCAATGGTCAGAAGCCCGGCATACTCCCCCTGCGCACCCGAATTGGGCTGCATCGACATCGCGTCATAGCCGGTGATCTCGCACAGCTTGGCCGACAGATCCTCCAGCATCTCCGCATAGCCTTCGGCCTGATCGGCCGGGGCAAACGGGTGCAGCGCACCGAATTCGGGCCATGTGATCGGCATCATCTCGACCGCGGCGTTCAGCTTCATCGTGCAGGAGCCGAGCGGAATCATCGCCCGGTCCAGCGCCAGATCCCGGTCCGACAGGCGCCGCATATAGCGCATCATCTCGGATTCGGCCCGGTTCATGTGGAAAATCGGATGGGTCAGATACTCCGATGTCCGCAACAGATCGCCCGGGATCGCCGGCAGGTTCTGCGGCCCCGCGAGCAATACTCCGAAGGCGCGGCACACCGCGGCCAGATGCTCCACCGTCGTGGTTTCGTCCACCGATATTCCGATCCGGTCCGAGCCCACATCCCGCAGATTGATCCCGCGCGCCACGGCGGCGGCCATGATCCGGCTTTGCATATTGCCCACCGGCACGGTGATCGTGTCGAAAAACCGGTCCTGCTCGGGTGCGAACCCGCCCGCGCGCAGGGAAGCCGCCAGACGCACTGTCTTCAGATGCACCTGCTCCGCAATCGCTTTCAGCCCAAGCGGACCGTGGAACACCGCGTAGAATGAGGCCATTACCGCCAGCAGCGCCTGCGCCGTGCAGACATTCGAGGTCGCTTTCTCGCGGCGGATATGCTGCTCCCGGGTTTGCAGCGCAAGACGGAAGGCCTTGTGCCCGTGGCTGTCGATGCTGACCCCCACCAGCCGGCCCGGGATCGCGCGTTTATAGGCGTCCCGACAGGCCATGAAGGCCGCATGCGGGCCACCATATCCAAGCGGCACGCCAAAGCGCTGCGCCGAGCCCACGGCGATATCGGCATCCATCGCGCCCGGTTCCTTGATCAGCGTCAGCGCCAGCAGATCGGTGCAGACGATCCCGATCGCCTTGGCCTCGTGCAGCGCGGCGATCTGCGCAGACGGATCGGCAAGCCCGCCATAGGTGCCCGGATACTGAAACAGCGCTCCGAACACCGCCGTGGCATCCAGATCGGCAGGCGCGCCGACGATCACGTCGATCCCCAGAGGCGCGGCCCGGGTGCGGATCACGGCGATATTCTGCGGATGGCAGTTCTCGTCCACAAAAAATGCCGTGGCCTTCGATTTCGCCACCCGCTGCGCCATTACCATCGCTTCCGCGCAGGCCGTGCTTTCATCCAGAAGCGAGGCATTGGCCACCTCAAGGCCGGTCAGATCGGCCACCATGGTCTGGAAGTTCAGCAAGGCTTCCAGACGGCCCTGCGCGATCTCCGGCTGATAGGGGGTGTAAGCGGTGTACCAGGCCGGGTTTTCCAGCACGTTCCGCTGGATCGCGGGCGGAGTATGCGTGTTGTAATAGCCCTGCCCGATCATGCTCACCATAACCTTGTTCTTCGCCGCGATCTCACGCATCCGCGCGATCAGTTCCGCCTCCGACAGGGCAGGCCAGTCCAGCGGCCTCTTCTGCCGGATCGAGCTTGGCAGCGTCTGATCCATCAACTCGTCAAGGCTGCCCGCGCCGACCTCGGCCAGCATCTCCGCCATCTCGGACGGCGAGGGGCCGATATGGCGGCGATTGGCGAAATCGGTAGGGTCATAGTCGGACGGCGTGAAGGTCATGAAGGTGTTCCCGTTCAGGCTTGGCAAAGGATAGTCACAAGATTTCCGGCAGGCGCGCGCAGGCGGGCCCGGCGATCCCCCCCGTGGTGGATTTGCGGACCGGGCCAGGGCCCACACGGCAGGCCCGGGGCGAACCGCAAAGGGCCTCCGTGTCGCGCCCGGCCACGATCCCCGCCATCGTCATTCGATCAGGGCCTTGTAGGCGGCTTCGTCCAGCAGGTCGTCCATCGCGCTCATGTCTTCCAGCTTCATCTTGAAGAACCACGCCGCACCGGTGGGGTCTTCGTTCACCAGCCCCGGATTGTCCGTAAGCGCCGTATTCACCTCGACAATCTCACCATCCAGCGGCGCCAGAATGTCGGACGCCGCCTTCACGCTCTCGATCACCACGACCTCGTCATCCTTGACGACCTCAAGGCCCTCCTCCGGCAGTTCCACGAACACCACATCGCCCAGTTGCGTGGCGGCATATTCGGTAATCCCCACCACCACCAGATCGTCCTCGACACGCAGCCATTCGTGTTCCTCGGTGTATTTCATCGGTCTGTTCCCTCGCTCAGCGTTTGTATGTCTTCTTGTAGAACGGCATCGCGACCTGCGCCGCAGGCAGGCGTTTGCCACGAACCTCGCCATAAATCATGGCCCCATCGGGCACCACGCTGTCAATCAGGCCCATGGCAATCGGCCCGCCCACCGATGGCCCGAACCCGCCCGAGGTGACAACCCCGATCCCGGGGCCGCCTTCGGCATCGGCGAATAGCGGCACGCCCGCGCGCATGGGCGCGCGCCCCTCGGGCCTCAGACCCACGCGTTTGCGCAGGGCGCCCCCGGCCATTTCGGCAAGAATGCGCGGCGCTCCGGGGAACCCGCCCGCGCGCGTACCATCCGCCCGCCGCGCCTTGGAAACGGCCCAGCCCAGGCGCGCCTCGATCGGGGAAATCTCTGGGCTCAGATCCTGCCCGTAAAGCGGCAACCCGGCCTCCAGACGCAGGGAATCGCGCGCGCCCAGACCGATGGGCGCAACCTCCTGCATCTCCAGCAAGGCGCGGGCAAAGGCCTCGGCGTTTTCCACCGGCAGCGAAATCTCGAAGCCGTCCTCCCCGGTATAGCCCGAACGCGAGAGCCACAGCTCGGCCCCCTGCCACACCATCACCGCCACATCCATGAACCGCATCGCCGCCGCATCCGGCACCATCCGGGTCAGGGCGGCCTCCGCCAGCGGGCCCTGCAGCGCCAGCAGGGCGCGCCCCTCTACCGGCTGCACACCGCCCAGATGCGCGCGAAGATGCGCGATATCGGCCGCCTTGCAAGCCGCATTGACCACAAGGAACAGGTCCCCGTCGCGCCGCGCGATCATCAGGTCGTCCATAATGCCGCCATCGTCATTGGTGAAAAAGCCATAGCGCTGCCGCCCGACCTCCAGATCGAGCACATCGACCGGCACCAGCGCCTCCAGCGCCTGCGCCTGATCCGGCGGCAACAGAACCTGCCCCATATGGCTGACATCGAACAGACCCGCCTTTTCGCGGCACCATAGATGCTCGGCCATCACGCCATCGGCGTATTGGACCGCCATCTCATAGCCCGCGAAGGGCACGAATTTCCCGCCCAGTTCGGCGTGTAGCGCATGAAGCGGCAAACGGTTCAGATCTTCGGCCATCAATCCCTCGGGTCTACCCGGGGCAGGCCCGGCATCGTTTCGGCCGCGCAGCACGCGCGCGACCCTCGATGCCCCCTCTGTCCTTTCGCCTGAGATCGTTATCCCTTCGGCGGATGCCTCCCGGCATCTCTCTCCAGAGTTTCTTGGCGCAGACAGGTCCCTGTTGCCTGAGAGTTTACCGGGGCGGTTGCTCCTTCGGCACCGGCGCGTCTTGCCGGGTTCTCCCTGTCTGAACGGTGCCGAAGATACCCGGATTCTCGCGTTGGGCAAGGGGTTGCGTGCAGCGATGCAAATGGTCATCACTGGCGCCCATGTCCGACCCGTTTTTCTTCGGCTATGGCAGCCTGGTCAATCGTGCCACGCATGATTTCCCCCGCCCTGCGCGGGCGCGGGTCACAGGCTGGGCACGCACCTGGAAACGGACGCGATTGCGCAAGGCCGCGTATCTGACCGCGGTCGAAGCGCCGGGCACGTCGATCGACGGGCTCATCGCGGCCGTCCCCGGCGCCGACTGGACCGCGCTTGACGAGCGCGAACATGCCTATCACCGCCTGCCGGTCGCCCAGATCACCCATGACCACGGCCATCTGCCCGATATTCAGATCTATCGCACACGGCCCGAACACGACACCGACGCGACCGACGAACACCCGATCCTGCTCAGCTATCTCGACACGGTGATCCAGGGGTATCTGCGCGAGTTCGGCACGGCGGGCGCGCAAGGCTTCTTCGACACCACCGCAGGCTGGGACGCGCCGATCCTCAATGACCGCGCGGCCCCCGTCTATGCGCGTGCGCAGGTGCTCGAAGCCGATGAACGGGCCTTTGTCGACGACAATCTTGAGCGGCTATCGGCGGTGATAAAAAAGCTGTAGCAGGCGCGCCTGACGCTGGAACGGGCCCGGCGCGGCCCCGGCCCCATCCTGTTTCGCGATCACCCTGAGCGCCAGCCAGAGCGAGACCAGCCCGAAAAGCACGCCCCCCACCGCCTGCCCGATCAGCACGCCCGCGGCGCCGAACCACACCGAAAACACGATCACCAGCGGGATCGTACCCGCCGTGTGCCGGCCCCAGTTGATCCATGTCGAATAATACGGGTGCCCCAGATTGTTGAACGCCGCGTTCGAGACGAAGATCATCCCGTTGAAAAAGAAGGCCAGCGCCAGCGGGCCGCAGAACAGAAAGACCAGATCGCGGGTGATGCCGCTGGCAGAGAACAGATCCGCGATCGGTCCGCGCAGGGCGAACAACACCGCCGTGACGAGGATCACCACCAGCGCGGTGAAGATCAGCCCGTCCCAATAGGCGCGCCTGACACGCGCCGCGTCCCGCGCCCCGAAGTTCTGCCCGATGATCGGCCCGACCGCCCCCGACAGGGCAAAGATCACGCCGAACGCCACCGGCGTCAGCCGCGCCACGATGGCCATGCCCGCCACCGCCTCTTCGCCATAGCTTGCCATGGATCGCGTGACATAGGCCTGCCCGACAGGCGTGGCCAGTTGCGTCAGGATCGCCGGAAAGGCCAGCGTGACGACCGGCGCAAGATCGGCGCGCAAGCCCGGCAGGTCGGGCTGGCCGAAACCGCCATGATGCCGGAGGATCGGGATCAGTGCGGTGGCCGCGATGGTCACCCGCGCCGCGACCGAGGCAAGGGCCGCGCCGGTCAGCTCCAGATCGAGACCGAAGATCAGGATCGGGTCCAGAACCGCATTGACCAGCCCGCCATAGATCGTCGCCATCATCGCGCGGCGCGCATCGCCATGGGCCCGCAGGATCGCACCGCCCACCATGCCCACCAGCAGGAATGGCAGGGAAGGGATGATGATCCGAAGATACTGCACCGCCAGTTCCTGGGTCTGGCCGCTCGCGCCCACCAGCGCCGTCAGCCCGTGCAGGTTGATCCAGACGATCGCGCTGAACACCGCACCGAAGGCGACCCCGAAGATCAGGCTGTTGGTCGCGCGCCGCTGCGCCAGCTTGGCGTCGCCCTCGCCCAGAGCGCGGGCCACCAGCGCGCCGCCGGCAATGGCCATGCCGATCCCGAAAGAGGTCGTGAAAAACAGGATCGCCCCGGCATAGCCCACGGCCGCGGCCAGCTCCGCCTTGCCCAGCATCGCGATGAAGATCATGTCGATGAAATCGACCAGAAAGACGGCCATCAACCCGATCGAGGCGGTCAGCGACATGATGCTGATATGCCGGAAGAGATTGCCAGTCAGAAATTTCGCCTGTGCCATGCGCGTCCCTTCCTGTTCTAGGCGTGGCATGAATGGACAGGGCCGGCCAGTCTTTTTCATGCCTCCCGAAGGAGAGATTACAGGTCAAGTCTGCGGAGTACGGCGGCTGGCCGCGTCTCCGGGGAGAAAACCGCCGCTTCGTTCAGCGTCATCGAAGACCCAGACCCAGGCCAAGCCCGATGGGTCATCGCACGCCCTGGCTCTGCCACATCGGGCACGTCGGGCAGGAAGGCTCTCGGGGGGCGGCTTCGAGCCCATGTTGACCGATGCTGCGTGACGCATGAATGTCAGCTATGAAGCACCTATAACGCAACTCATTGGGCCAAAATGGATGTGATATCGCTCACCCCAGACCGACCGCGGACGGAAAAGTGGGCGATCTCAACTGAGCTGGTTCCGCTTCACGGAGGGCATCGGAACGCCGTCTTTGCTTCGGCGAGTCTCTCTCAAAATGTCGTTTTCAAATCGACGAGACGATCATCAGCATCAGTCGAATGGCTCTCCGAGATCCACGAACAAGCTCGGCATGCCGGATTCGTCGTCCCGCGTCTGTTGAAAAGCACTGGCGGCAACCTCATTGAAGACGGCTGGACCTGCCAAGAGTTCATCGAAGGCGTTCAGATAGACCCAAGCGATCTGCCTTGCCTCGGGCCTTCTATGCGAAGTTTTCACAAAGCTGCCTCCCATTTTCCGCAGCGCCCTCAGTTTCAATCATCGAAGGGGCTCCTGAGTGTCTCTGCTGGTGGCGACGTTGACTTGAACAAAATGCCGGGGGAATTGGTGCGTAAGTGCCGGGATGCTTGGCGTGCCGTGGCAAGCAGAGACGAAAGCGTCATCCACGGTGATTTGAATGCTGGGAACATTCTAGTAACCCCAGAGCACCGCTTTGCATTGATTGATTGGGACGAATGCAGGCGCGACCTGATTTTGTTCGATTGTGGTCATATCGAGAAGGATGACGGGGCTGCTCGCCAAGCCCGAATAGCTTGGGAAGTCGCATGTAGTTGGATCGTTGAACCCGAATATGCGAAAGCCCTTGCAGAGCGTCTTTGATATCGCAATTTGGTGACGCACCAATAGTCCCTATTCCTATTTCGAACGCAGGAAGCCGCCATTGGCGCAGGCGCGGCGAAAGCTCACTTCGTCCCGCACACCGGGCCGTCACCCATGCTCCGTACCGCCGAGGTGCGCTCGCGACCGCAGTGAAGGTCGGCTTGGAGCCCTGGGTCACGGATGCTGCAGAACGAACAAATATCCGCTCTGCAGCATCCGTGAAGAATAGGCGCGCTGCTAGAAAGTGGGTGTCTGCCCGACGCCGAGAACAAACAGCGCACCGTCTGGATCACACAGGATGCGGTGATGGACTTGAACGGTTTCATTCACATCCACTGAAGCCGACCGCGCCCCTTGGGTTGCCGCAACTCGGCAGGCATCGGAGACTGAAGCAACCCTGATGCACGGGACCCAAGCTGCGTTTGAACCGGTTGGCCAAGTCGCCGCATGTTGGATTGCAACAAGATCGCCCCCAGGCCCGAGGAGAGCGACGCGATTCTTGTCCCGCTCGGGAGCGACCTGCCATTCGAAAAGCTCTGCATAGAACGCCTGCGAGAAGTCAGTCCCGTTGCTGACATACACGTCAGGGCCGAACTGCCGGCGCGGCACAGGGAAACCGTGCCGAGACAGCGAAATCCCCACCAGAGCACCGAGCGGATCGCGGACGAGTGCGTTGCGCCCGACGCCCGGCACCTCGAACGGCTCCCGAACGATCTTGCCTCCGAGCGTGCCGACGCGCTTGACCGCCACGTCCACATCGGAGACCTCGATATAAGCGATCCAGCCATTTTCCTGCTCCGGAGGCGTCTCGGCCAACCCGGCGCCCGCTTCGTCACCGGAGAGGGCAAGGACGAAATCCTTCTCGCCGCCTCCCCAGGCAAAATCCGTCGCCCGCTCGACCTCATATGTCCAGTTGGCGACGTGTTGGTAAAATGCCATCGAGCACTCTCTGTCCGATGTGAAAAGGTCGTGCCATACGATTTGACCCGCTTTCGACTGCGCCATCGTCTTACCTCCTGACATCTTTGATCTTTTTAACGCCGCGCACCATTTTTCCGAAGGCCTTGTCGCGTGACCTGCGTTCCGCAAGGCTTGCCGAGTTGAACGCGTCCTCCGCCATCAGCTTGCGCCACCTGCCAAGCCGATGGGCATCGAGAATACCCTCATCAACAGCCTCCAGAACAGCGCATCCCGGCTCGGTTTCGTGCTGACAGTCGTTGAATCGACACCGCGCGGCCAGGTCCTGAATGTCGGCAAAAAGGTCATTGATCCCGTCCGCCGCATCGGTGAGCTGCAACTCCCGCATGCCCGGCGTGTCCAGGATCAGACAGCCATTGGGCATCGCATGAAGCTCACGCCGCGTCGTCGTATGCCGACCTTTCGCGTCGTCCTCGCGAATGGTCCGGGTTTCGATGGATTGGCTCTCGAGCAACGCATTGGCCAACGTCGATTTCCCAACGCCGGATGAGCCGAGGAACGCCACCGTCTTGCCCGGCTTGCACCATGGGGTCAGTTCTGTCCGGGGCGCGTCTCCACGGGCGTCAAGCGCAACCACGTCGATCATGTCCGACACCGCGCGCGCCGCGTCGATGTAGCTTTGCGGGTCCGGCACAAGGTCGGTCTTTGTGACGACGATGACGGGCGTGATCCGTGCCTCGAAGGCCAGAGCGGCATAGCGTTCCAACCGGGCCACCTTGAAGTCCTGATTGCAGGACGTGACGATAAAGGCCGTATCAATGTTTGCCGCAATCAGCTGTTCCTGCCGGTCGGTGCCGGGCGCCCGCCGCTTGATGAGGCTCGTGCGCTCGAGAACCCGACTGGATCGCGGGTGCGAAGGATCCAGCATCAGCCAGTCCCCGACGGTCACATCCGCTCTGGGAGGAAGTACAGTATCAATGTCGTCACCAAGGGCGTGCAGCCCACTGCGGTGCACTTCGACAATGCGAACGGGAGGTGTCGATGACAAATCGTCCACACTGATCTGTTGGGCGAAGAAGGGGTGCCACCCCAGGGCCTGAAGAGGGTCGAGTTTGGCGTGTGATCCGGCGGCGTACGCGCCCCGCGGAAGGAAGTTTGAGTAATCCCGTGTCATGGGGGTCGCTTTCATGTCTCTGGCCCAGGTCAGATTTGGGCGCTGATGGTAGGAAAAGAGTGCGCACATCCAGTCTATCCGCCAGCTACGAGAGGACGGATCAGTTTCAGACGTTGTATGTGCTCCGGGAGGCGCGCTGCCTCCCTTCCTTACCGGGACATGAAATCTCCATTACAGATGATTTGGAGATAGGATGAGTAGAGGCAAAACGCAACCGTTGACGGCTGATTTGGGTCCTTCTTCAGGTCCGCATTGCCGACCTTCCCC
This sequence comes from Rhodophyticola porphyridii, assembly GCF_003688285.1. Classification (GTDB taxonomy): domain Bacteria; phylum Pseudomonadota; class Alphaproteobacteria; order Rhodobacterales; family Rhodobacteraceae; genus Rhodophyticola; species Rhodophyticola porphyridii. Next base: position 446,433 of record NZ_RCNT01000001.1, on the reverse strand, counting down.
GCCGTTCGGGGCCGGCCAGCCGGAGCGCGCGCTTCCGATCACCGCCGCCGGTCCCTTGACCCGGGGGGTGATGCGTCCCTGCTAGATGATCCGTTGGTCGAGTTCCGAGGGATCGTCCACCTCCACCTGCCAAAAGGCTGCCGCGCCGTCGGGCATCTGGGCCAGCACACGCTCGAAGTCTCTCTTGTCGGTGCAGCGCCGGACGGCCCAGGCCGTCGCCTCGATCGCATTGTCCGGCGTCAGGTTGTGGTTTACCCGCACCCGCTTCACCTCGTCGACAAGCGTATGTCTGTCGGCGAAAGCAACGGGCGGGCCGGTCACATTCCAACCGTTCACGAAGATCGCGCGCAGGACGGTTGGAAGAACGCTTGCGAAATCCAGCCCCTGTTGCGCGGTCAGACGGCGCCGGAACACCTGCAACACCGCATCGACAGCGGTATAGGCCATGTTGTCGGATTCAAGGGACATCCGCTCTTTCACATCGTCGAGAAAGGCACGCCATTCCTTGGACGCATGCCGGTATGTCCATGGCATTGGCATCGGTGATCTCCCTGTCGACGCGACTCGAACCGCAGCCAGCCTAAAAAGATCGGTCGCCGGATGTCGATGTGTGACGGGCGGTGGCCTCCCGCTTTCCGCCATCGCCCATCCTGATGCGCGGGGCCCGGCGTGAGCTCCTTTTGCGTTGCTCTGCTCCTGTGCACCGCGCCCGTTTACAGGCTGTTCCGGCTTGTTGCACCGTTTCCCCTCATGCAATCTCCCCGATGCCGGCGCATGCGCTCGGCCGTCTTGCCCGGGAAGGAACCCCATGCCCAAAGCGTTCGATCACGAAGAGGTTCTGTGCCTGCCCCTGGTGGCGAGCCTCGCGACATGCGAAGCCGATGGCGCACCCCGCTGCGCGCCCGTCTGGTATCATTGGGAAAACGGCGCACTTTTCATGCTGTCGGACGATGGTGCCAGTTCGGCCCGCCGGATCCGTCACACGCCAGAGGTTGCTGTTGAAATCGTCGACTACGACAATGCGCGCGGCATCATGCGTCACCTGGGCCTGCGCGGCCGCGCCACAGTCGAAGCGATGGATCAGGATCTGTTCCGCCGTCTCTTGTCGCGGTACCTGGGCCCTGACGAAACCCGTTGGAACCCTTGGTTCATCGAGAATGTAGCCCGCATCCCGGACCCGTCGGGCCGCCTGATCAAGCTTGTACCAGACAGCATATTCACCAACGATGTGAGCTTTTTTCGCACCAGGCCGCGCTTCGCCACCGAGTGACGGTGGCCTCGCCATCGCCTGGCCGACTGCGGCTTTGGCGCGGCGCGCAATCTCTGCTGTGGCCAAGGCTCGCCTCGTCCCGGAACTGCCATGACTGGATTTTCGGAGCCGATCTCAGACAGGCGCCCCTGCACGAGCAGCTGCGCATCAGCTTACCGGCGGAGGGGTCCTGGCGGTTTCGATGTGGCTGAACTACCTTTTCTCCATGGACTTCCATGATGTGGTCATTGTCGGAGCAGGCGCCGCGGGCATCGGTGCCGGGCTCGAACTTGCCGGGACGGGTTTGAACTTCGTCGTCCTTGAGGCTGCGGATCGTGTGGGCGGGCGGGCGCTGACAGACACATCGGGCTTACCGGTCGCCTGGGACCATGGATGCCACTGGCTGCATTCCGCCGACATCAATCCGCTGGTCGCCTGGGCAGACCGGCTCGGCGCCGCCTACCGGACGGAGGACCGCGTCGATCATTTCGCGATCTGGCAGGCGGGACGGTTCGTTTCCGCCACGGAGCTGGCGGAGGCCCGCGCTGCCACGCTGGCGGCCTTCGATGCAATCGAAGCCGCGTTCGAGGCCGAAAACGACGTTTCCATTCAGGAGATACTTCCCGATGCAGGGCGCTGGAACGCGGGCGTTCGCTGTGTCCTGCAGACCATGGCCGGCGCAAATCCTGAAAAGGTCTCCGCGCCCGACTATTTCGACGGTGAAGACACCGATCTGAACTGGCCGGTGATCTCTGGCTACGGCGATATTTTTTTCGCGGATGGCCTCCAACCTTCCGATCAAACTGAATGCGCGGGTCGAAAAGGTGCTGCAAGGGGCGGGCTCGGTCACGCTCGATACGTCCGCAGGCACGATATCGGCAAAGGCCGCGATCATCACCGCCTCGACAGGCGTTCTGGCCTCGGGTTCGATCGGCTTCTCGCCCGGATCCACGACCGAACTGCTCGACATCATTGGCGACCTGCCCTGCGGCAAGTACGAAAAAGTGGCCCTTGCGGTGACCGACCTCCCTCCGGAGACCGCAGGGAAGATCTTCTGTATGATTGACCCCGGCTCGGGCGCACGGGCGATAGACTTCCAGATCATGTCGACCTCGCCGCCCGTGCTGATCGCCCACCTGGCCGGCGATGCGGCAGGCCCGGCGATCGGTGAAGGTGGACCGGCGATGATCGCCCTTGCGACGGAGAGGCTGGTTCATGCGTTCGGGAGCGACCTCCGGCGCGGGATTATCGCGTCCGGCACGAGCGACTGGAGCCACAACCCGCTGATTTTGGGAAGCTACTCGAATGCGCGCCCCGGCGCGGCCGCGCAGCGGCGCCGGGCGATCTCCATGGAGACGGACAACATCGTCTTCGCAGGCGAGGCCTTCGCCGCACTGGGCCGGGGCCGCGCACGGCGCCTATGAAAGCGGTCGCGAGCAGGCCCGCCGGCTGGCCCTGAGGATGAAAAGAGAGGTCGGATGAACGCCCGCGTCGCCCGCCGACAAGGCGGACCAATAGGCTTGGCGCGCATATCTCAAGGACAGACGGGAAAGGCCCCGCTCTCTCAGGCGTCTATCGACCCCGCAGCCCGACCCGGTGACAAATGCCATGGCAGCCGCAGCGCGGTTCCGGCCCCCCGGTGAAAAGAGCAGCGCGGGCGTTTCCTCCGGCAGCGCTCTCTCACATCACCGGATTTCCCTCCGGGCCCGCGCAGCGGCGCCGGGCGTCTTGCGTTCCCCCGGGCGCGCTGACGGGCCCGCTTGCTCCGGTGCCTACAGGCCCGGCTTCTTTTGCAGAAGCGGCATCACATCGGCCATCTCCGGCCCCCGTTCCAGCCCCGTGACCGCCTTGCGCAGCGGCATGAACAGCCCCCGGCCCTTGCGCCCGCTCGCCGCCTTCACCGCATCCGTCCATGTGCTCCAGGTCTCCGCCGAATAGGGCGGATCGGGCAGCATCGCGAAGGCATCGGCCACGAAATCCCGGTCTTCCGCATCCACCAGCGGTGTCGCCCCGTCCCGGAACAGCGCCCACCACCCGGCCAGATCGGCGCGGGTCGTGATATTCGCCCGCGCCACGTTCCAGAAAGGCTCGGCCAGCGCCTCGGGCACGCCCAGCGCAGCCACATCCTCCGCGACGGCCTCAAGCGGCAGGCCGTGCAGATAGCGCCCGGTCAGCGGGTAGAGATCCTGCACATCGAATTTGGTCGGCGCGGAGCCGAAATGGCCAAGGTCGAACCCGTCGGCCAGCTCCTCCAGCGATCCGGCCAGTTCAACCGGCTGAGACGAGCCGATCCGCGCCATGTGGCTCAGAAGCGCCAGCGGCTCCACCCCGTTCGCGCGCAAATCGCGCAGCGCCAGCGTGCCAAGACGTTTCGACAGCGCCTCCCCCTGCGGACCGGTCAGCAGCGAGTGATGCGCGAAACGGGGCACATGCCCGCCCAGCGCATCGATGATCTGGATCTGCGTCGCGGTATTGGTCACATGGTCCGATCCGCGCACCACATCGGTGATCCCCATCTCGGTGTCGTCCACCACCGAGGCCAGCGTATAGAGCACCTGCCCGTCGCCGCGGATCAGCACCGGGTCGGACACGCTGGCCGCGTCGATCGACAGATCGCCAAGGATGCCATCGGTCCATTCGATCCGCTCATGATCCAGCCTGAACCGCCACACCCCCTGCCCGCGCTCTGCCCGCAGGGCATCCTTTTCGGCCGCGCTCAGCGCCAGCGCCGCCCGGTCATAGACCGGGGGCAGACCCATGTTCAGTTGTTTCTTGCGTTTCAGGTCCAGCTCGGTCGGGGTCTCGAACGCCTCGTAGAAACGGTCCTTTTCCCGCAACTCGTCCGCCGCCGCCGCATACCGGTCCAACCGGGCCGATTGCCGCTCCACCCGGTCCCATGTCAGGCCGAGCCATTCCAGATCCTCCTGAATCGCATCGGCATATTCCGGTTTGGAACGCTCCGGATCCGTATCGTCCAGCCGCAGGATGAACTGCCCGCCCGCCTTCCGTGCGATCAGATAGTTGAACAAGGCGGTGCGCAGGTTGCCCACATGAAGATAGCCTGTGGGTGAGGGCGCAAAACGGGTAACAGTCATGAATGCCTCCAAATCAGCGTCGATCCTCTTTCACAGGCGGTGCATTTTGTCCATATCGGGGCCATGTCCAGCTTGCCCGGCAATACCCCCGCTCCGGATCTCGCCAGTTTCGAGATGATGGCCCATGCCGCGCGGGAGGCGCTTCCGCCACCTTACGGGGAGGCCGCGCTTGCGGTCGCCCTGCGCGTCGAGGATTTCGCCCCCGACTATATCCTGAGCGAAATGGAGATTGCCGACCCGCTTGATCTGACAGGCCTTTACGAAGGCATACCCCTGACCGAGAAATCGGTGATGGACCAGCCCTATGGCCCCGATACGATCTGGCTTTTCCGCCGCGCCATTCTGGAGGAGTGGACCGATCGCGGCGACGTGCCCCTGGAAACGCTCGTGGCCCATGTGCTGGTCCATGAACTTGCGCATCATTTCGGCTGGTCGGATGACGATATCGCCGCGATCGACCGCTGGTGGGAATAGACGACGGGGGTCGCAGGCCCGCCTGCGTTCCAGCCCGTTTCAACAGGATTCGGTTCAGATTTGCACCAAAGTCTAAGTTCATTGTCGCACAGGTAAGCTTACCGTTAGTCTCTCGGACGATATCCTGCGTCCACCGAAGTTTCAGGTTAGGCGCTTACTATGACGTTCGACTTCCAAGACATCTCCGACGAGGATCTCGACTATATCCTTGATCTGATCAGCCTTCCCGTCTTCGTGGTCGATATCGACCAGCAATCGAATTGCGGCTTTCGGTTCAGGAGCCTGAACCGCGCCCATGAACGCGATATCGGCATCAAAAACGCCGATATCGCGGGGATGAGTCCCACCGATCTGCTCCCCGAACGGCTGGCCGAGACGGTGCTCAGAAACTACCGCCAATGCGCCGAAAGCGGCGCACCCTACTCCTATCACGAGGAACTGACACTCGAAGGCGAGACACGCTGGTGGTCGACTACCCTGTCGCCGGTTTTCGACAGGAATGGCCGGGTCTGTCGCCTGATCGGCATCTCGCGCGACGTTACCGAGCTGCAAAAACGTCATTTCGATGCGGCAAAGAAAATAGCCCGGCTCACCCGCCTGAATGACGAGGTGCGCCTGCTGGCGGAGGTCGCGACCACCGACGTTCAGGGCCCGCTTGGCACCGCGCATGCGATGATCAGGCTGGCGATGGAGGATTTCGTCGATCTCGGTGACGGCAAGCTCGATCTTCTGTCCTGCGCCCTCGACGTGGTCGAAAGCCTGGAAAAGCAACTGGTCCAGCTGGCGGAGCAGAGTATGCGGACACCGGCGAGCGGGTCCGATCTCAAGCCCGTCGATCTGGGGCATATCTGTGCCGATCTGATCGCCCAGTTCGACCCGGGCGCCCGTCTGCTCATTCAGTACCCCTCCTGCGTGCTGCCCGCCGATCCGATCGCCCTGCCTCTGATCCTGCGCCTGTCGGTGGCGCAAGCCGTCCGGAGGGCGATCCGCGCCATCAAAATCAAGGCCGAGCATGAAACCGACGGCACCCTGAGACTGCAGATCGCCGATGACCGGAAATCCGTTCCGTTTTCCACCAACCCGACGCTCGCCATGGGTCTGGATGAACCGTTCGATCACTATGATGACCTGCGCAACATGGTCGAAAGCCGGGGCGGAAAGATCGAAAGCACCCTTGGCGGCCCCTTCGATGGCGGGGTTCTGACCCTCGTGGTGCCGCTGAAGCCCCCATCGGCCGATGCGCCCAAGATGCACTGAGCGGCGGGAACGGGTCCGGCGGGAACCGGTCGCCAGGCCCCTTGTCCGTGCCACCTCACGACAACTTGTGCTACATCCCGGCCCGCGTCGCGCTATTCTTTCGGAAATCTGAGCAAAGGATACCGCGATGCCCCGACTGACCCGCCGCCAAAGCCTCGCCGCCGGCGCCAGCCTGCCGCTTGCCACATTTGCCCCCACCCTCGCCCGGGCCGAGGCCCCGATGCTGGGTGCCGGTCTCGCCCCCTATCGCAGAATTCCCCTCGGCGCATTCGAAGTCACGACCCTGCTGGTCAACACGATGGTGGTGCCCGACCCGCAATCGATTTTCGGCATGAATGTCAGCGCAACCGCCTTTGCGGAGGCGAGTACGGAAAACTTCCTCTCCCCCGATGAATCCCGGTTTTTCTTCACCCCGACTGTGGTCAATACAGGGGCGGAGCTGGTCCTGTTCGACACCGGCCAGTCCGCGGAGGGCACGACGGCGGCGCTGGCTGCGGCGGGCTACACGCCCGAACAGATCGATATCGTGGTGCTGACCCATATGCATGGGGACCATATCGGCGGCATGCAGACCGGCGGCGCGCCGACCTTCGCCAATGCGCGCTATGTCACGGGCCGGGTCGAATACGATGCATGGGCCGCCGCAGGCGATGAGGGCTTCAACACCAATGTGCGCCCCTTCGCCGACCGGATGACCTTCCTTGACGACGGGCAGGATGCGGCCTCGGGCATCACCGCGCTGGCCGCCTTCGGCCATACGCCTGGCCATATGACCTATCGGCTGGAAAGCGAGGGCGCCGGCCTCCTGATTTTCGCCGATCTGGCCAATCACCCCGTCTGGTCGCTTGCCCGCCCCGATTGGGAGGTCCGCTTCGATATGGACAAGGCAGCAGCAGCAGCCAGCCGGCGCGCGGTTCTGGGCATGCTGGCCGCCGAACGGCTGCCCGCTATCGGCTATCACATGCCCTTTCCGGCACTGGGCTTTGTCGACACCCGCGACGGCGGGTTTCAGTGGGTGCCCGAAGCGGGCCAGCTCATGGGGTAACCGCCGGGCTGGCGGAAACCGGCCACCGCCGGCCCAGATCCTCCAGCCCCGCGGCGATCAACTCGGCCAGAACCTCCCTGTCGATATCGGCAAGTTTGTTGACGTAAAGACAGGCGCGCCCGGTCTTGTGCTTGCCCAGCCGGGACAGGATCGCCCCGCGCTCGGCATAACCGGGCATGATGTAAAGCGACAGACTGGCCTTGCGCGGTGAAAACCCGGTGGCCAGAAACGTCCCCTCGCGGCCGCTCTCGTAACGGTAACGATACTGCCCGTAGCCAAGGATGCTGCTGCCCCACATCACCGGCTCCCAGCCCGTGACCTGCCGAAACAGCGCATCGAGCGCGACCGCGTCGGCGCGCCGTACCGGATGCTCCACCGACTCCAGAAACGCCGTCACATCCTGATCCGTGGGTCGTGTCGCTATCTCGCTCATCCGTCAGCCCCCTCACGGGAATACTACACCGGGAAGCCGCCCGCACCAAAGCGTCGCGTGTCTTCACGACCGCAAGCGATGCCCGCGCGACGCGATTGCGCCGTCACACGCGGTCGCCTGCATCCAGCCGCTCCAGAACCGCCTCCGCATCGGCCAGCACGGTACGGCGGCGCTCCGCATCCATCTTGTCCCAGGTCCGGTACATCTGCGCCATGCGCGGGTTTTTCTCGAACCGGTCGCGATGCCGGTCCAGAAACCCCCAGTAGAGCAGGTTGAACGGGCACGCCCCCTCGCCGGTCTTCTTGCTGACCGAATAGGCGCAATCCCCGCAATAGTCCGACATCTTGTTGATGTAATTTCCGCCCGAAACATAGGGCTTCGAGCCCACGATCCCGCCATCGGCAAACTGGCTCATGCCGATCACGTTCGGCGCCTCGACCCATTCATAGGCGTCCGCATAGACCGCCAGATACCATTCATGCACCTCCGCGGGGTCGATACCGGCCAAAAGCGCGAAATTTCCGGTGATCATCAGCCGCTGGATATGGTGGGCATACGCCTCCTCGCGGGTCTGTTCGACCGCCTTGGCGACGCAGAGCATATCGGTCTCCGCCGTCCAGTAGAACGCGGGCAGGCTTCGGACATAACGCAGGATGTTCCGCGCGGTGTACTCCGGGCCCTCGCGGAAATAGATGCCGCGCATGTATTCGCGCCAGCCGATGATCTGACGGATGAATCCCTCCACCGCGTTGATCGGCGCATCGCCGGAGCGCCACGCCGCCTCGGCCGCCTCGCAAACCTCCCGCCAGCCCAGCAATCCCGCGTTCAGATACATCGAAATCACCGAATGATAGAGAAACCGGTTCTCCTGCAGCATCGCATCCTGATAGTCGCCGAACATGGGCAGGGCCCGCTTGACGAAATGGCTCAGGGCGCGCCGCGCCTGCCCCTGATCGGTCGCGAACCAGAACGGGCGGAGTGTGCCGAAGTTCTTCCCGAAACGGTCATCCACCAGATCCAGCACCTCTTTCACGGTATCGTCCGGGGTGAACTGCATCGGCCCGCCGAAATCCAGGTCACCGGGCGCGGGTCTGCGATTTTCATGGTCGAAATTCCATTTGCCGCCTGCGGGTTTGCCATCCTCCATCAGCAACCCGGTCTTGCGCCGCATCTGCCGATAGAAGTACTCCATCCGAAGTTCCTTGCGCCCCTCCGCCCAGTCGTCGAACTCGTCATGCCCACACAGGAACCGGTCATCGGGAAACTGGTGCACCGGGATCGGCAGGTCCTCCAGCGCCGAGATCAGCCGCCATTCCCCCGGCTCCGTCGCAATGACTTCCTTGGCCCCGGTCTCCTCGGCGCGGCGCAAGAGCTCACCTGCGATCGAGCCTGAATTCGCGTCCTCATCCAGCCGTGTATAGCGGACCTGCCACCCGGCCTCCTCCAACCGGTTCGCGAATTTTCGCATGGCCGCGAAGATGAAAGCGATTTTCTTGGGGTGATGGGGCACATATTCCGCCTCATCGGCGACCTCGGCCATGACGACCACATCGCACGCCTTGTCGGCCTCACGCAGGGCGGAGATCTCTTCGCTCAGTTGGTCGCCAAGGATCAGGACCAGCTTCACCATGGCACGGGTTTCCCGGCCCAGTCGAAAAAGCCTCCGGTCTCCGAGGGCGTCAGCCGATCCATCACCGTTACCAGATGTCCCGCCGCATCCGCCGGTGGCACCGCCGGATGCCGCCCCACGTATTTCTCCGTGAACCGGGTCTGAACCGTGCCCGGATGCAACACCACGCAGATCGCCTGCTTGTGGGTCCGCCCGATCTCGATCGCCGCGGTATGGACCACCTGATTGACCGCCGCCTTCGCCGTCCGGTAGCTGATCCAGCCACCCAGCCGGTTGTCTCCGATGGAGCCGACACGGGCGGAGAGCACAGCAAAGACCGACCGCCTCTCGCGCGGAAGCAGGCGGAGCCCGTGCTTCAGGATCATCGCCGGGCCGACCGTGTTGAGCCTGAATTGATCTACCATTGATATACCTGAAAGCTGTTTCAACGCCTTTTCCGGGACCGCGCCGCCGATCTCCAGCGCGCCGGTCGCCACCACGATCCGGTCAAACGGTCCGTCCAGCCTCCCCAGATGCGCGGCGATGCTGTCTTCGTCGGTCACGTCCAGCCCGTCGCCGCTGCGAGACAAGCCGGTCACCTCGGCCCCCTTACGGTCCAGCTCCGCGACCAGCGCAGCGCCGATGCCACCGGAAGCCCCTATTATCAAAGCTTTTTCCGTCATATCCAGCGATCTAGCCGGGCAGGGCCACAGGTCAATCGCATTGACCCAAAAAGGGGCTTTTCATCTTCGCAGGCGCCCGTAAAATGACGGCCATGACGATACGCAGCCATATCGCCTTGATTGCCGCCCCCACGGGCCTCTTCGGGCTGCGCGGTCTCCTTCTTCTTAGCCGCCTCTGAGCGTGCCATCCGGCGCGACCGCTCAGGGGGATCAAGCGCCGAGAAAATCACGTAAAATCAAGGCTAAGGACAAAATTCATGAGTAATGACGAAAACCGCGTGCTGATCTTCGACACCACGTTGCGCGACGGCGAACAGAGCCCCGGCGCCACGATGAGCCATCAGGAAAAGCTGGAGATCGCCGGCCTTCTGGACGATATGGGCGTCGATATCATAGAGGCCGGTTTCCCGATCGCGTCGGAGGGGGATTTTGCCGCCGTCTCTGAGATTGCGAAGAACGCCAAAAACGCTGTGATCTGTGGGTTGAGCCGCGCGAATTTCAAGGATATCGACCGCTGCTGGGAAGCGGTAAGGCATGCAAAAGCGCCGCGAATTCATACCTTTATCGGCACGTCACCGCTCCACCGCGCGATCCCCAACCTGACCATGGACGAGATGGCCGAGCGTATCCACGACACGGTCACCCACGCCCGCAACCTCTGCGACAACGTTCAGTGGAGCCCGATGGACGCCACCCGGACGGAGTGGGAGTATCTGGCGCGCGTCGTGGACATCGCAATCAGGGCCGGCGCCACCACCATCAACATTCCCGACACTGTTGGTTACACCGCGCCCAATGAATCCGCCGATCTGATCCGGCGGCTGATCGCCGAAGTGCCCGGCGCGGACGAGGTGGTTTTCTCCACCCACTGCCACAACGATCTGGGCATGGCGACGGCGAATTCACTGGCGGCGGTCGCTGGCGGCGCACGGCAAATCGAGTGCACGATCAACGGCTTGGGCGAACGCGCGGGCAATACGGCGCTTGAAGAGGTCGTCATGGCGATGAAGGTGCGCCATGACATAATGCCCTATGCGACGGGCATCGATTCCACCAAGATCATGAACATTTCCCGCCGGGTCGCCACGGTGTCGGGCTTCGCGGTGCAGTTCAATAAGGCCATCGTCGGCAAGAACGCCTTTGCCCATGAATCCGGCATCCATCAGGACGGGATGCTGAAAAATGCCGAGACCTTCGAGATCATGCGTCCCGAAGATGTGGGGCTTGCCGAAACCAATATCGTGATGGGCAAGCATTCGGGCCGCGCCGCCCTGCGCTCCAAACTGTCCGATCTGGGGTACCATCTGGCCGACAACCAGCTGAACGATGTTTTCGTCCGGTTCAAGGCGCTGGCGGATCTCAAGAAGGAAGTGTTCGACGACGACCTGATCGCATTGGTCACCGACAGCACGGCCACCGATCAGGCCGACCATCTGCAACTGGTCTCGATGACGGTGGTCTGCGGCACCGAAGGCCCGCAACGCGCAACGATGACCATATCCGTCGATGGCCGCGAGAAATCGGTCGAGGCCACGGGTGACGGCCCAGTCGACGCCGCGTTCAACGCGGTCAAGGCGATCTATCCCCATCAGGCGGTTTTGCAGCTTTATCAGGTGAATGCAGTCACCGAAGGCACCGATGCACAAGCCACGGTCAGCGTCCGGATGGAGGAAGAAGGCCGCATCGCCACCGGCCAGTCGGCGGACACGGACACCGTAGTGGCCAGTGTCAAGGCCTATGTCAACGCGCTCAACCGGCTGATTTTGCGCCGCGAAAAGACCGGCGGCGACCTGAAAGAGGTGTCTTACAAAGACGTCTCCTGACCGCGCCCGGCCGCCTCCGGGCGCGCGCCGTGAGTGGCCGCAGGTCGGGCAGATCGCAAGACCTTCGCGCCACACCGGTCGCCCCGGCGCGGAGCAGCGAAAATGCGCTGATCCGATCCCAGATCGCCCTTTACGGGGCTGCATGGGGGTGCCTATAAGCATGCTGGTTTGGCGCCTGAGTCTGTCAGGCGCTTTTTGGGACGTGACAGCAGGATTTCCCCTCACATGGCCGGATTTGGCAGTCTTTTCTCCGCCGACATGGCGATCGACCTCGGCACGGCGAACACACTTGTCTATGTGAAGGGCAAGGGTGTGATCCTGAATGAGCCATCGGTCGTGGCCTATCAGGTCAAGGACGGGGTCAAGAAGGCGCTGGCCTTCGGGGAAGATGCCAAGCTGATGCTGGGCCGGACCCCCGGCAGCATTCAGGCGATCCGCCCGATGCGCGACGGTGTGATCGCCGATTTCGACGTGGCCGAAGAGATGATCAAACACTTCATCCGCAAGGTCCATAAGCGCACCACCTTCACGAAACCGAAAATCATCGTCTGCGTGCCCCACGGGGCCACGCCGGTGGAAAAGCGCGCGATCCGGCAATCGGTGCTGTCCGCGGGCGCGCGCAAGGCAGGGCTGATCGCCGAACCTATCGCCGCGGCCATCGGGGCCGGCATGCCGATCACCGACCCGACCGGCAACATGGTGGTCGATATCGGCGGCGGAACGACCGAGGTGGCCGTGCTGTCGCTGGCCGATATCGTCTATGCCCGCTCCGTCCGGGTCGGGGGCGACCGGATGGACGAGGCGATCATTTCCTACCTGCGCCGCCAGCAGAACCTGCTGATCGGCGAAGCGACCGCCGAGCGCATCAAGACCTCCATCGGCACCGCGCGAATGCCTGATGACGGGCGCGGCGCGTCGATGCAGATCCGTGGCCGTGACCTTCTCAACGGGGTTCCGAAAGAGACGGAGATCAGCCAGGCGCAGGTGGCCGAAGCGCTGGCCGAACCGGTTCAGCAGATCTGCGAGGCGGTCATGGGCGCGCTGGAGGCCACCCCGCCCGATCTGGCCGCCGATATCGTCGACAGGGGCGTCATGCTGACCGGCGGCGGTGCGCTTCTGGGCGAGCTGGACCTTGCACTTCGTGAGCAAACAGGCCTTGCCATTTCGGTTGCCGATGAAAGCCTGAACTGCGTTGCAATGGGCACCGGCAAGGCGTTGGAGTATGAAAAACTGCTCCGCCATGCGATAGATTACGACAGTTAACCCGCCCGCGCCGCGCCCTTCGCGGCCCGATTGCGAGGATCGAGATGGCACGGGATCGCAATGATCAAGCCTATGCCCGCCCCGTCCGGCGTTTGCTGTTGACGGTTCTGATCCTGTGCCTGGTGTCGCTTGTGCTGATCTGGCGGATCGACAATCCCCGCGTCGAACGGATGCGCGCGGCAATCATCGACCGGGTCGTGCCAAACATGGAATGGGCCATGGCGCCGGTAACCGGCATGGCGCGAATGCTGGATGATTTTCAAAGTTACGCAAGGCTTTACGAGCAGAACGAGCAGCTGCGCCGAGAGTTGCAACAGATGCGCGCCTGGCGCGAGGCGGCGTTGCAGCTGGAGCAGGAAAACGCCCGCCTTCTGGATCTGAACCGGGTGCAGCTCGATCCGGAGCTGACCTTCGTGACCGGCATCGTTCTGGCCGACAGCGGCTCACCGTTCCGACGCTCGGTCCTGCTGAATGTGGGCGCGCGGGACGGAATTCTGGATGGCTGGGCGACGATGGACGGCCTTGGCGTCGTGGGCCGGATTTCGGGCGTGGGCCAACGGACTTCACGCGTACTGCTTCTGACCGACAGCAACAGCCGGGTGCCGGTGACCATTCAGCCCTCGGGACAGCAGGCCCTGCTGCTTGGCGACAATTCCGTCGCGCCGGTCCTGGAGTTCGTGGAGGATCCCGAGGATATCAGTGCCGGAGACAGGGTCGTGACCTCCGGCGATGGCGGGCTGTTTCCTGCGGGCCTTCTGGTCGGTCAGGTCGGGCTCAGCCCCGATGGCCGGATGCGCACCCGTCTGGCGGCGGACTACGCGCGGCTGAACTTCCTGCGGGTGATGCGCAGCCATCCGGGCACCACGCTGTCCGATCCCGGCGGGCTGGTCGGGCCGCCCTGGCCCTTGCCCGACGACAGCACCGAAGCTCCGCTGCAGGGGCCCTTGCTGCCGATCCTCGAAACCGGGGAGTTGAACCAGTGATCGACCCGGTTACACGGCATATCTGGACCTATCGGCTGATCTATCTTGCGCTCGGCCTCCTGGTGATCGCCTATAAGCTCATGCCACTGGGTCTGGGCGAGTCCGGAATCCCGGCGCCCGATATCCTGCTTGCACTGACGCTCGCCTGGCTCATGCGGCAGCCTGCCGTCGTGCCCATGGGGGCGATCATCCTCCTCTTTCTGCTGGCCGATTTCCTGTTCCAACGTCCGCCCGGCCTCTGGACCCTTCTGGTGCTGGTGACAAGCGAAAGCCTCCGCCGCCGCCGCGCCCAGATGACCGAGTTTCCGTTTCTGGTGGAATGGGGGGCCTTCGCGGCGGCCGTCTTCGCGCTTTTGATCCTGAACAGGGTCGCGCTCTGGCTGCTGGTCGTGGATCAGACCACCCTGGGCCTGACCCTGGCACACGGAATTGTCACCGTTGCAGTCTATCCGATCGTGGTCGCCGTCTCGAAATTCGTCTTCGGCCTGCGTAAACTGGGGCCCATCGACTCGGAAGCCGCGGCAAGCTCATGAAACGCACCCCCAAGGAAACCGAAGACAGCGCCCGCCTGATCGGACGCCGCAGTCTTATCGTGGCGGGTGTGATGGCGGGCACCGGCGCGGTTCTGGCAGGCCGGATGCGCTATCTGCAACTGGAACGGGCAGATGATTTCCGCCTGCTGGCCGAAGAGAACCGGATCAATATCCGCCTGCTTCCCCCGGCACGCGGCCTGATCTTCGACCGGGCCGGCACGCTGCTTGCCGGCAATGAACAGAATTACCGGATCACGATGGTCCGCGAAGATGCCGATGACATCGACGAGGTGCTCAGACGGCTCAGCGAACTGGTCAATCTCGACATGGGTCGCCTTGCCCGCGCACGGGAGGAGATGCTGGCCCGTGCCCCCTTCGTCCCGGTCACCATCGCCGACCGGCTGAGTTGGGAGGAGTTGTCGACCGTCGCGGTCAATGCCCCCGCCCTGCCCGGTGTGACGCCGGAATTCGGCCTCAGCCGCGTCTATCCGCTTGGCGCCGATTTTGCCCATGTGGTCGGGTATGTCGGCCCCGTCTCGGACTGGTATCTGGAAACCACCGGGGATACCGACCCGGTCCTGCAGATCCCGGATTTTCAGGTCGGTCGGTACAATATCGAGGCCCGGATGGAGAACAGCCTGCGCGGCCGTGCGGGGACCAAGCGGGTCGAGGTCAATGCCGGCGGCCGGGTCATGCGCGAGCTGGACCGCGATGCCGCGACGCCCGGATCGGATCTGCAACTGACCATCGACGCCGGCCTTCAGAATTACGTGGAGGCGCGCATGATCGGCGAAAGCGCCGGCGCCGTGGTTATGGAGGTGCAGACGGGCGATGTGCTGGCGCTCGCCTCCGCGCCGACCTTCGATCCCAACCTCTTTGTCCGCGGTATCTCCACCACCGACTGGAACACGCTGAACCAGGACCGCTATCGCCCGCTGGCCAACAAGGCTGTGCAAGGGCTGTATCCGCCCGGCTCCACCTACAAGATGATCGTCGCCATGGCAGCCCTTGAAGCGGGCGTCATCACACCGGAGGAAACCGTCTACTGCGGCGGCTTCACCGAGCTTGGCAACCGGCGTTTCCATTGCTGGCGGCGGGGCGGGCATGGCCATATGAACATGATCGACAGCATCACCCAGTCCTGCGATGTTTATTACTACGAGCTTGCCCAACGCACCGGGATCGAGGCGATTTCCGCCATGGCCCGGCGCTTTGGCTGCGGGGTGCGCCATGATGTGCCGCTGTCCGGCGTGGTGGAAGGTCTTGCCCCCACGATGCAATGGAAGCGCGAGAACCGGGGCGAGGACTGGCTTGTGGGCGATACACTGAACGCCTCCATCGGTCAGGGGTTCGTGTTGAGCTCGCCGCTGCAACTGGCGGTAATGACCGCAAGGCTCGCCACCGGCCGGATGATTTCTCCGCGCATGGTCAAATCCATCGACGGGCGGGAGGCGGGGCCGCTTCATGGCGAGGATATGGGCCTGCACCCCGATCATCTCGCGCTGATCCAGCAAGGCATGTACCGCGTCAACAACCACCGCCGCGGCACCGCCTATCGCAGCCGGACGGAAGACGCAGCCTATACCATCGCGGGCAAAACCGGCACCAGCCAGGTTCGCAACATCACCGCCGCGGAACGGCGCGCCGGCGTGATCAGCAATGCCGATCTGCCATGGGAACGGCGCGATCATGCGCTTTACGTCGGATATGCGCCCTATGAAAATCCGCGCTACGCGGTCTCGGTGGTGGTCGAACATGGCGGCGGCGGGTCGACGGCGGCGGCCCCCATCGCACGCGACATTCTCCTGCGCGCCCAGCATGGCGATGTGCCCCCGCCCGAGCTTTATCCCGCTGATCAGCGCCGCGAGATCGAAAACCTGCACGAACGCCTGCCGCTTCGCCCCGCTCCCCCGGTCGACGGTCCGACGGGCGGGAGCAGCCAGGCATGAGCTTTCTGGAATACACGGTCAAATCGACCCCCACCGGCCTGCGAAAGCTGCTTTACGTCAACTGGGCGCTGGTCATCCTGCTGACAGCCGTCGCCAGCATCGGATTTCTGATGCTTTACTCGGTCGCGGGCGGATCCATGTCGCCCTGGGTCGAGCCGCAGATGCAGCGGTTCGGGCTGGGGCTCTTGGCGATGTTCGTGGTCGCCATGGTGCCGATCTGGTTCTGGCGCAATATGTCGGGGCTTGCCTATGGCATCTCGATCCTCCTGCTTCTCTACGTGGAATTCTTCGGCGCCATCGGCATGGGCGCGCAGCGGTGGATCGATCTAGGCTTCATGCGGCTGCAACCCTCGGAATTGACAAAGATCACGTTGGTGATGCTGCTTGCGGCCTATTACGACTGGCTCGATAGCCGGAAAATGTCGCGCCCGCTCTACGTGCTGATCCCGCTTCTCATCATCGCGGTGCCCGTGATGCTGACCTTGCGCCAGCCCGATCTCGGAACCGCGCTCCTGCTGCTGATGGGCGGTGGCGCGGTGATGTTTCTGGCCGGCGTTCACTGGGCCTATTTCGCCGCGGTTGTCGCCGCGGGGGTTGGCGCCGTCACGGCGGTATTCGCGTCTCGCGGCACACCATGGCAGTTGCTGCAGGACTATCAATACCGCCGGATCGATACCTTCCTCGATCCCTCCACCGATCCGCTTGGGGCAGGCTATCACATCACCCAAAGCCAGATCGCGCTCGGCTCGGGCGGATTTGCCGGACGCGGTTTCATGCAAGGCACCCAAAGCCGGCTCAACTTTCTGCCGGAAAAGCACACCGATTTCATCTTCACCACCCTTGCCGAAGAGTTCGGTTTCATCGGTGCGGCGTCGCTTCTGCTGCTTTACCTGCTGATCCTGCTCTTCTGCGTCATCACCGCCCTGCAGACCAGGGACCGCTTCGCGTCTCTCGTCACCCTCGGGATCGCGGTTGCCTTCTTTCTTTACTTCGCGCTCAACATGGCCATGGTCATGGGGCTGGCGCCCGTCGTCGGGGTGCCCCTGCCGCTTGTCAGCTACGGCGGCTCGGCCATGTTGGTCTTGATGGTCGCCTTCGGTCTGGTGCAATCAGCACATATTCACCGCCCACGCTAAGGCTCGCAGATCCATGCCCAACATTCTTTTCGCCGCGCGTCCGGAGCGCTGGACTCTCTACGAACCGCATCTGCGCGAGGCCTTGGCCGAGGCCGGTCTCGCACATGCTGTGCTGACGACCGAGGCCGACCCGTCGGAGGTGGACTACATCGTCTATGCACCGAACGGTCCGGTCACGGATTTCACCCCCTATACGCGGCTGAAGGCGGTCCTGAACCTCTGGGCTGGCGTAGAGGACGTGGTGGGCAACGACACGCTGAAGGCCCCTTTGGCGCGCATGGTGGATTACGGCCTGACCGAAGGCATGGTGGAGTGGGTCACCGGCCACACGCTGCGCCACCATCTGGGAATGGACGCCCATATTCACGGGCAGGATGGCGTCTGGCGCGCAGGTATCGTGCCGCCACTTGCACGCGACCGCACCGTCGCGATCCTCGGCCTTGGCGCACTCGGTTCGGGTTGTGCAGCCGCGCTTGCCGGGCTCGGCTTCCATGTCACCGGATGGTCCCGGACACCAAAGCAGATTGAAGGGGTCCGCACCGAACATGGCCCGGACGGGTTACAGGACATCCTGAAATCGGCGGAAATAGTAACCCTTTTGCTGCCTGACACGCCGGCAACCGAAAATACGCTGAACGCGGACACCCTTTCGCTGATGCCCCGCGGCGCTGTGATCCTGAATCCCGGACGCGGCGCCCTGATCGACGACGATGCGCTTCTTGCGGCGCTCGACAGCGGGGGGATCGGTCACGCGACGCTCGACACGTTCCGCATCGAACCACTGCCAGCGGATCATCCCTTCTGGGCCCATCCCAAGGTCACCGTGACGCCCCATATCGCCTCTGAAACGCGCGTCGAAAGCGCCGCTCGCGTCATCGTTGAGAATATCCGCCGCGGCGAAGCTGGGCAGCCCTTTCTGCACCTCGTTGACCGGACTCTGGGCTACTGAGCGCTGCCTGACACTGCCTGGGCCTCAGCGCAAACGCGGCGGGGTGTCCGGGTCCATACCCGGCGCCGTGCCGGGCGCCTGTTCCACCACCGGGTCCGGCAAGTCGAACCTCAACCCGACCCGCGCCAGAGACGCGCAGATCGGATCCGAAGCCTTGAAAAAGGCCGCGTCCAGACTGCCGGCCTCGATCCCCGAAAAGGTCAGCGCCTCCGCCACCGCCTGCGCCAGCGCCCGCTCCGCTGCCGGATCCGCGTCGACAAAGCCCAGAAGATAGGCGCGCCGCCCGCCCTCGTATGTCACCCCTGCCAGATAAGCCAGTTTCGCCATACCGGCCGCGCCGGCAAGCTTCGCGTCAAGCGCAGCGATCACCGCCTCGGGCAGCCCCTTTGGCGGAAACAGCTCGTCAGGGCGCGCCTCCACTTCGTCAGGCCCGTTATCCAGCGTCTGCGCCAGCCAGTTCACTGCCGCAGCGTCAATCAGGATCGAGGAAGGCGCTACGCCCAGATTGACACCAAGACCGATCTCCTGCCCCGCCAGCATGCCTGCCAGCGTGCGCCCCGACAGGGCCGCGTAGGGCGCGATCTGGCCCACAAAGTCCGTCAGCCGTTCCTCCCGGTCGAAGACGAGTGCGAAGCTCTGCCCCTCTACCGGAAAGATCTGCGGCGTGACCCGGTCGCCATCCGCCTCGCTCTCCAGAAGCAGGAACAGCTCCGCGCTTGCCAAACGATCGTAAAATCTCAACCGTGCGACATCGTCGCCCGGGGCGGCCTCCATCGCCGCATGGGCCTGATCAAGCGATGTCATCTACGCCAGAACCTCCGTGACGCGGTCCCGGAGGACAGGCAGAAGCTCCGTCTCGAACCAGGGGTTTTTCTTCAGCCATCCGGTGTTGCGCCAGGACGGGTGCGGCAAGGGGATGACATCGGGCGCATGGGAGCGCCACCCGGCGACCGTTTCGGTTACGCCACGTGTGCGCCCCAGATGCCAGCTTTGCGCATAGCCGCCGATCAGCAAGGTCAACCGCACCCTCGGCAGAACCTCCATCACCCGCGCGCGCCATGTTTGCGCACAGATTTTCGGCGGCGGAAGGTCGCTGCCCTTCGCATCGTAGCCGGGGAAACAGAACCCCATAGGCACGATCGCAATCCTGCGTCGGTCATAGAAAGCATCCTCTGCCACGCCCATCCACGCGCGCAGCCTGTCGCCGGAAGGGTCGGTGAACGGCTTTCCCGATTGATGCACCCGCAGTCCGGGCGCCTGCCCGGCGATCAGCACACGCGCGCCGGAGGCAAACCAGATGACCGGCTTGGGCGTATGCGCGGTTGCCGTGGCTGCAAATCGGTCGGTGCAGATCGTGCAGCTCGCCAGTTCGGATGTCAGCGCTTCGAAAGACATGGGCACAGACCTAGGCGCGGTCGATGAATAATGCCAGCAGGTTCAGAGGGGCTGGACATCATTTCTATATTTATATAAATCTAGAATCATGAAAATGTCGCCTCTCTCCCCACCCGCCCTGACCCTGGCAGCTACCGCCTTTGCGGCGCTTGGCTCGGAACATCGGCTGGCGATCCTGCGCCGTCTGGTCAGGGCGGGACCGGAGGGTGTGCCGATGGGCGCGCTTGGCGCGGATGTGGGGATCGAAGGCTCGGTTCTGACCCATCACCTGAAACAGCTGGTCAGCGCCGGGCTGGTCACGCAGCGCCGCGACGGGCGGCGTATCCTGTGTTCGGTAGCCTTCGACCGGATCACCGGGCTTTCCGATTTTCTTCTTTCCGAATGCTGTGCCGATCACGGCGGGCATGACAAGGGAACGGCGCATGGCTGACCTGACGCAAGATCTGAGCCCGATCCGCCACATCTGGATGCGGATCGACAAGGTTCTGCTGAGTTGCGCCGCGATCCTTCTGGCGATTTTCATCCTCGACAGGCCGGCATTCACGCCGAGTCTGGGCGACGCGCTTGGCAGCCTGCTGAACACGCTGCCATTCATCCTGTTCGCCGTGGCCGCCATCGGGGTGATGCGCGCCAGCGGATCCGAGCGGCTTCTCGAAGGGGCCTTCAAGGGGCATCAGATCCGCATGATCGTCCTTGGCGCGCTTGCCGGGGGCCTTTCGCCCTTCTGCTCCTGCGAAGTCATTCCGTTCGTCGCGGCGCTCCTGGCCGCCGGGGCGCCACTGGCGGCGGTCATGGCTTTCTGGCTCGCCTCGCCGCTGATGGACCCGGCCATGTTCGCCGTCACAGCCGGCGCATTGGGCTTTGATTTCGCGCTGGCCAAGACGCTGGCGGCCGTGTCGCTCGGCATCATGGGAGGGCTCGTGGTGATGGCGATGGCGCGCACACCGGTTTTCGCCGATCCGCTGAAGCCGCAAACGGCCACGGGATGTGGGTGCTCGGGGCCGAAAATGACGCTGAACTGGCGGTTCTGGACCGAGGCGCCGCGCCGCAGGCTCTTTGCCGATGCAGCCTGGTCGAACCTGTTCTTTCTGGGCAAATGGCTGGCGCTTGCCTATCTGCTGCAAACCCTTCTGATCCGGTATGTGCCCGCCGAAATGATCGCGAATGTGGTCGGCGGCGAGGGCCTGGGGCCCATTTTCCTGGCCGCGCTGGTCGGCGCGCCCGCCTATCTCAACGGCTATGCAGCTGTGCCCCTGATCGGCGGGCTGCTGGAGCAGGGCATGAGCCAAGGCGCGGCCATGGCCTTCGTCATCGCCGGCGGGGTCAGTTGCATCCCTGCCGCGGTCGCCGTCTGGGCTCTGGTCAAACCCCGAGTTTTCGTGGCTTATCTGGGGCTCGCCCTCAGCGGTGCAATCCTTGCGGGCATTGCCTGGGGTGCGTTCGCCTGACCCATTGTGCGACGTGAAACCTTCCGCTATCCCGTTTCGAAGGCTGACGGAAGGTAACCCATGTATCGCGTCTGGAATTTTGTCACCAGCTATTCGCTGTTTCTGATCGGTGGCGCCATTGTCGCGCTGATCTGGGCCAACATAAACCCGTCCAGCTACCACCATTTTGTCGAGTTCGTGCTGATCGAGGATTTCTTCATCGGCCATCTGCATGTGGACGAGGCAGGCCATGCCCACCGCACTCTGACACTGCATTATCTGGTCAATGACGTGCTGATGGCGCTGTTTTTCGCCATTGCCGCCAAGGAGGTTTGGGAGGCGGTGATCCTGAAAAACGGGTCGTTGCGCGGCAAGAAGGCCGCCACTCCTCTCTTTGCGACGGCAGGCGGCATGTTCGGCCCGATCGCTGTTTATCTAGGCCTTGCCCTGTTGCTGGGCTCCGACACCTATTCGGCTGTGGCAAATGGCTGGGCGATCCCGACGGCGACCGATATCGCGTTTTCCTATCTGGTGGGACGGCTGGTCTTCGGGGCGGGCCACCCGGCGGTGCGGTTTCTGCTGCTTCTGGCCATCGCCGATGACGCGGCCGGCCTGCTGATCCTGGCGATTTTCTATCCCTCGGCCGAGCTTGCGCCGGCCTGGCTGTTGCTCAGCCTTGCCGCGGCGGTCGGGGTTTTCGTCCTGTTCAACTGGCTGCCCCGTGTTCTGGACAGGGGCGATCAGCTTCGCACCCGGTCGACTTTCGTGCGCAAGACCTTCAGCTTCTGGCCCTACGCCATTGCCGGCTGTCTAAGCTGGTACGGCTTTCAGGAAAGCGGATTGCATCCGGCACTCGGGCTTTTGCCAATCGTGCCGACCATCCCCCATGCCGACCGGGCCTTCGGCTTCTTTGCCGATGCGGAGCGGCATTTGCATGACCTTCTGAACCAGATGGAACACGCCTTGAAGTATCCCGTGGAGATCATTCTGGGCCTGTTCGGGCTGATGAATGCAGGGGTGGAGTTCAGCTCGATGGGCGAGGCGACGTGGCTGGTTCTTGCCGGGCTGCTCATCGGCAAACCGGTCGGGATATTCTTGTTCGGCTATATCGCCGCCAAGCCGCTCGGGCTCGGCATACCGCAAGGCATGCGCCTGATCGATCTGGTCGTGATCGGCTGCGTCGCGGCGATAGGTTTCACCGTTTCGCTGTTCGTCGCCTCCGTCGCCTTCGACAGCGGGCCGGTTCAGGATGCCGCCAAGATGGGTGCGCTGTTCAGTTTTGCCGCCGCGGCTGTATCCATCGCGGTCGGCAAACTGTTGCGGGTCGAGAAGCAGGACGCCTGAATTACCGTTTTGTTAAGGTTAATAGGCGTTTTCTGTGCCATCTTGATGCCACAAATCTCGCATCGGGCTTGGAACGCGGGGCGATCGCGGACATAATGGTGCCCAATTGGGGCACTAGCACTTGTGCCATCCAGTCCTTGCGCACAATGACGGGGCGGATGGTGGCAGATCTGGCAGCAGCGGGGCAATCACTTGCTCGAATTCATCAATGTCTCGAAGTCCTTCTGGACCGGTACGCAGCGCAAGGTGATCCTTGACCGTGCGTCGTTCCGCGTGGACCTGGGATATTCGCTAGGCATCCTCGCCCCGAACGGCACCGGCAAGACCACGGTGATCAACATGATCGCGGGGCTGGAAAAGCCCGATGAGGGCGAGATCGTGCGCGCCTGCCGGGTGTCTTTCCCGCTTGGGTTCATGGGCGGCGTGGTGACCCGGCTGTCAGCCACCGAAAACAGCCGTTACATCGCGCAGCTTTACGGGCTTGACCCCGATTACGTGGAGGCGTTCTGCCGCTGGCTTTGCGGCATCGAGGAGTATTTCGACATGCCGGTCGGCACGTATTCGTCGGGAATGCGGGCGCGGTTCAACTTCTCATTGCTTTTGGCGCTTGATTTCGATGTCTATCTGATCGACGAGGGCATGCCGCAGTCGACCGACCCCGAGTTCAACCGCCGCGCCGGCAGCATCCTCGCCGACAGGCTGCGCTCGGCCACGGTGATCATCGTTTCGCACCAGGCCAAGACGCTTGAGAAGTTTGCACGCCGCGCGGCCGTCCTGAAGGATGGTCAGCTTTATTCCTTCGACACGCTCGAAGAAGCAAAAAGGCTATATGATTATGAAACCCAAGGGTAAGAAATTCCGCATCCGCAGGGGGGCCGGTCACGCGCAGGCAACGCCTTCCCAGCCCGCGGACGACAATCTTCTGGGTGAAATGGACGACGGGTTCGGCGACACCGCCTTTCCCGGATCCGCGGCCCATGCGCAGGCGAACGACCAGGGCGCCACCGACGCGCCTCAGAACGCCGAACCCGGCGCGATCCCCATGGAGCAGCAACTGGCCGCGATCCGTCAGGAAGGCCTGACCGGGCGGCAATTGCGCATGGCGCGCCGCACCGCTCAGAAACACGGCCTGCGCCCGGCCTCCGATTTCGACGCCGTGCGCTTGCTGCGGGCTCAGGGGATCGACCCGTTCGCCCGCACCAATATGCTGGAACTGATCGTGAATGACGATCAGGGCGCCAAGGCCGCCGCAAATGCAGCACAGCCGAACCTTCCGGCGACCGTGCGCCAGCCGGCGCCCCCCGGACCCGCCACCGCACCCTATGACGAAAGCACCCGCGCCAGCGAAATCATGCGCGTGCAGCGCGATATTGCGGCCAGACGGCGCAAGCGCCTCGTTTTGCTGGGCGTGCGGCTGATGTTCTTCGTGATGCTGCCGACGATGCTGGTTGGGTACTATTTCTTCAACGTGGCCACGCCTCTTTATGCAACGCACTCGGAATTCGTGATCCAGAAATCCGAAGGCGGCGGCTCTGCCGGCGGTCTGGGCGGGCTTCTGGGCGGTACCAGCTTTGCCACGGTGCAGGAAAGCATCACCGTTCAAAGCTATCTGGAAAGCCGCGAGGCGATGCTGCGGCTGGATTCCGAGCTTGGGTTCCGTGCGCATTTCTCGGACGAGAGGATCGACCCGCTGACCCGTCTGGCCCCGGATGCCACGGACGAGGACATGTATGACACCTACCTGAAGCACCTGAACATCGGCTATGATCCGACCGAGGGCTTGCTGCGGATGGAGGTTATTGCCGCCGACCCGGAAAGCAGCCAGGCCTATGCCGCAGCCCTGATCGACTATGCCGAGGAGCGGGTCGACCAGATGACGCAACGCGTACGCGAAGCGCAGATGGCCGACGCCAATACCAGCTTCAACGACGCCGAGGCCCGGATGGTCCAGGCGCAGCAACGGGTCCTGCAATTGCAGGAACAGCGCGGCGTTCTGAGCGCCGAGGCCGAGGTGAGCACCGTATTCCAGCAGATCTCCACCTTCGAGCTTCAGTTGCAGGAGGAACGCCTGAGATTGCTGGAGTTGCTGAGCAATGCCCGGCCGAACCAGACCCGGGTGGAGGTTGCCGAACGCAATATCGCCCGGCTGGAGGCGCTGCTTGCCGAGTTGCGGGGGGGCCTGACCGACACTGATGACGGTGAGGTCTCACTGGCGCGGATCTCCTCGGAACTGATCGTGGCGGAGGCCGATCTGCAAACCCGGCAGCTTATGCTGGCGCAGTCCCTGCAGCAGATGGAAACCGCCCGCCTTGAGGCCAACCGCCAGTCACTTTACCTGTCGATCGGCGTCTACCCCGTGGCGCCCGACGAGCCCGCCTACCCCCGTGCGTTTGAAAACACGCTGCTTGCCTTCCTGGTCTTTTCTGGCATTTACCTGCTGGTATCGATGACAGCCTCAATCCTCCGCGAACAGATATCTGCGTAGCAACATGAAAAGAATCGACATCGGACCGGTCGCCTGCGGCAATGATCTGCCTTTGACGATCATCGCCGGCCCGTGCCAGCTGGAGAGTGCGGATCACGCACAGATGATTGCCGGACGGATGGTCGAGGTCTGCGCCGCGGCCGGGGCGCAATATGTGTTCAAGGGCAGTTTCGACAAGGCCAACCGCACATCCGTCCGCGGGGAGCGCGGGGTTGGCGTCGAGGAGGGGCTGGCGATCCTGCAGGGCGTGAAGGACAGGTTCGGCTGCCCCGTGCTGACCGATATCCACGCCCCCGATCAATGCGCGCCCGTGGCCGAGGTGGCCGACATCCTGCAAATCCCCGCGTTTTTGTGCCGTCAGACCGATCTGTTGCTGGCCGCGGGCAAGACAGGCGCCGCGATCAATATCAAAAAGGGCCAGTTTCTCGCCCCATGGGATATGGCGAATGTGGTGGCCAAGGTCGAAAGCACCGGCAACACGCGCATTCTGCAAACCGAACGCGGCGTCTCGTTCGGATACAACACGCTGGTCACCGACATGCGCAGCCTGCCGATCATGGCACGGGGCGGCTACCCGGTCGTGATGGATGCAACCCACGCCGTCGCCCAACCCGGCGGACAGGGAGACAGCAGCGGCGGACAACGGGAATTTGCCCCGGTCATGGCGCGCGCGGCAGTCGCGCTCGGCATCGCGGCGGTTTTCATCGAAACCCACGAGGCGCCGGATACGGCCCCCTCGGATGGGCCCAACATGGTCAAGCTTGACGACATGCCCGCGCTTGTCGTCAGTCTGATGCAATTCGACCAGCTTGCGAAAGCCGATCCCATTCGCCTTTAACCCTTGGTGGAGCCTTCCAGATGTCGAAACCCCTCAACCAAGTGGCGCAGAACACCTGGGAATTTCTGTACCAGCCGATGATCGCGCCAACGGGCTTCCGCGAATATGACGCGCGGTGGAAATTCCCCGACGAAATCAACCTGCCCGGCATCACGGCCCTTGGTCTTGGTCTCGGCACCCAGATGCACGCACGCGGTGTCGACCCGGTGATCGCTGTCGCAAACGACTATCGCGACTATTCTCTATCGGTGAAAAACGCGCTGATCGTCGGGCTGATACAGGCCGGCATCCAGGTCAGGGATATAGGCCCGGCGCTTAGCCCCATGGCCTATTTCAGCCAGTTCCATCTGGACGCCCCCGCCGTCGCCATGGTCACCGCAAGCCACAACCCCAATGGCTGGACCGGCGTCAAGATGGGCTTTCAGCGGCCGCTGACCCACGGGCCTGACGAGATGGGAGAGCTGCGCGACATCGTGATGGGCGGCCAAGGCGTGGCCCGCGCAGGCGGCGGCTATGAGTTCGTATCCGGCGTGCGGGAGGCCTATCTTGACGATCTGGTAGGTGATTTCACGATGACCCGGAAACTGCGCGTGGTTTGCGCCACCGGCAATGGCACCGCGTCGGCCTTTGCACCGGAACTGTTCGCGCGGATGGGGGTTGAGGTTATCCCGTCCCATAACAGGCTCGACTACACCTTTCCGCATTACAATCCGAACCCCGAAGCGATGGAAATGCTGCACGACATGGCAGCCAGCGTCAAAGACAGCGGCGCGGATTTCGCGCTTGGCTTCGACGGGGACGGGGACCGCTGCGGGGTGGTGGACAACGAGGGCGAAGAGATCTTCGCCGACAAAATGGGCGTGATCATGGCCCGCGATCTGGCGCGCCTCTACCCGGGCGCGACCTTTGTCGCGGATGTGAAGTCCACCGGGCTTTTCGCCTCGGACCCCGAGCTGAGAAAACATGGCGCCAAGGCCGATTACTGGAAAACCGGCCATTCCCACATGAAACGCCGGGTCCATGAGTTGGGCGCGCTGGCGGGGTTCGAGAAATCCGGCCATTACTTTTTGGCCGAGCCGATCGGCCGCGGCTATGATTGCGGCATGCGCGTGGCGGTGGAGATCTGCAAACTGATGGATCGCAACCCGGAGATGTCCATGGCCGATCTGCGCCGCGCCCTGCCCGTGACTTATGCAACCCCGACGATGTCGCCCCACTGCGCCGATACGGAAAAGTATCAGGTGCTCGACAGGCTGGTTAAGAAACTGGTTGCGCGTCATGCCGGTGGCGGCAGCCTCGGCGGGGTCAAGATCGCCGATGTGGTGACGGTGAACGGTGCCCGGGTGATGCTGGAAAACGGGGGCTGGGGGCTGGTCCGCGCCTCGTCCAACACGCCCAATCTGGTCGTTGTCTGCGAAAGTCCCGAAAGCGACGCGCAGATGCGCGCGATCTTTGCCGATCTGGATGCGGTGATCCGGACCGAGCAGTCGGTGGGCGACTACGATCAGACGATCTGACTTTCCCCGCATGGGAAATCGGCCTAGACAGGCGGGGTATTTCTGACAAACGCCCGTTACACCCATGCGCTTTATCCTGATCCTCTGGCTCTGCCTTGTGCTGCCTTTCGCCGGTTTCGCACAGGAAACCGGCCAACAGCCCGATGGGACGATCTCGGTCGAAAACGATGCCCGGCAGGACGCCGCCATCGCGGAGCGCATCCGCGATATCCTGCGCCAGCTTGACGGATACGAGCAGGTCAGCGTTTCGGTCGCCGACGGTATCGTCACCTTGCGCGGCACCGCGCTGGAGGCGACCCAGATCGAAGCCCTGAACGGGCTGGTCGGCCGGGTCGAGGGCGTCGTGGCGATCGAAAACGAGGTGACGGAAACCACCGATGTTGTGCAGCGTCTGAACCCCGCCATCGACCGCATTCGCGCCCGCTTCGAACAGTTCATCGCATTTCTGCCTCTGATCCTCGTGGCCGCGACCGCCGGCATCCTGGTCTTTCTTCTGGGGCTGTTCATCGCCCGGATGAAACGGCCCTGGGACAGCATCGCGCCAAACGCGTTCATCGCCGATATCTACCGGCAGGTCATCCGTCTGATTTTCGCGATCGCCGCGGTCGTTCTGGCACTGGATCTGCTGAACGCAACCGCCCTTCTCGGCACCATTCTGGGTGCGGCCGGCATCGTCGGGCTGGCGATCGGATTTGCCGTCCGGGACACGGTGGAAAACTTCATATCATCCATCATGCTGTCGATCCGGCAACCTTTCCGCCCCAAGGATCTGGTCGAGATCGAGGGCGACTTGGGCCATGTGATCCGCCTGACAAGCCGGGCGACGATCCTGCTCAGCCTCGATGGCAACCATATCCGAATTCCCAACTCGACGGTCTTCAAGGCCAAGATCATCAATTACACCCGAAACAACGAACGCCGCTTCACTTTCACCTTCGGGATCGACCCCAATGCCGATATCGCAGAGGCACAGCGGATCATGATGGATGCCCTGGCCGAACTGCCCTTTGTGCTGGCTGCCCCCGGCCCTGCCGTATGGGTCGAGGAGGTGGGCGACAGCACCATAAACATCACCGCCGCAGGCTGGATCATGCAGCATGAAACGGGCATCGGCATGGCCAAGGGCGAGGCGATCCGTGTGGTCAAGGCGCGGCTGGAAGAGGCCGGGATCAACCTGCCGGAACCCACCTATCGCCTGATCGGTCCGGGCCCGACCGGCCCCGCGCAGCCCGACGCGCGTCCGGGCGACAAACCGTCCAGGACGCCCGAGCGGGTCGAAGTTCAGGATGTCGGGACGGAGGAGACCAAGGCCTTGCAGGAAATCATCGAAGCCGAGCGCGAAGCGCTTCCGGAGGATGACCTGCTTCGTCGCGAAGCGCCTCAGGAATAGGGCTGCAGGGCCGGGCAAATTTGTCGCTTCGGGGTCTTGATCCCGCAGCCGTCACCGCGTAACTAGCGCGTCACAGTTGGGGTGTAGCCAAGCGGTAAGGCAGCGGTTTTTGGTACCGTGTACCGTAGGTTCGAATCCTACCACCCCAGCCAGCCTTTCCCGCATTTTCTGACGACGTGAGAGCGCCGCAGTATTGTCGCGCGCTTTCCGACGCTTGGCCTGCGGGATTTCAGACAGAGACCCGAACGTGAGCGCAGAACCGGCCGATTTCAGGCCGCAGTCTCGGTGTGCCATTCCGGCGGTACGAGTTTGGAGGATGAGGGGAGATCCTGGCCTAGAGGCTGGCGAACAAGTCGCGCTGATCTGTCCAGACTGCCGGGACGCCTAACTTGACGAGATAGTCGGAGGTCAGGCCCTCGGGTTGTTCGCCATTGGCGATGGCATCGAGGATGTCCGGCGCCAGCATTGCGAGATCGATCACGTCCTGGACGCGGCGTTTTGATGTGCCCTCGGTTTCTGCGATCTCTGCAAATGTCTTGCCCTGGATGATCATGGCCAACCATTTTTGGGCTTTGACGATATTCTGAACGAGCGTCCGATCGACCTCCGGCGGTACATCGCCCAGATGCAGCTTCAACTCCACGCCGCGCCGGCGCATCCGGAAGGGCGATGTCAGGGTCAGTTCGTCTCCATTGATCCGGTCCGTATGACAGTCGAGGGCCTTGGAGAGTTCACAGGTACTCAACCGGACCGTGAGGGTTCCGGGGGTCAAATCAGCGCGGTCGACCAGATTCAGATGTTGCGATGCCTGCTGGAACTCACTGAGAGCAGCCGATCTGGCGGCAATTTCGGACGCGGACATTTCTCGGATCAACGTTGTGACGATGTCGGGTTGGCCGAGTTTCTTGCGGATGACATCGGCAATCAGGCTTTCCAGTTGCTCTGCCGTCAGACGCCAGGCATCCGGATGCTTTTGGCTCCGATCCTTCACCAGCCGATGAGAGATGTAATAGCGCAGGCGCCTGCCGTTCTTGCGGCTGTGGCTGGGTGTCAGGCGATCGCCAGTTTCATCGAAGAGCTTTCCAGCCAGCAGAGATGTTGATGCCTTTTTTACTGAATCGCGTACGATGGAGGCCCTGCCTTGCAGCATACCCTGAACCGTGTCCCAGATCTCAGGATCAATGATCGCAGGATGCTGCCCTTCATACACCTGCTGTTTGTGACGGATGCGTCCGGCATAGACCGGGTTGCTAAGGACGTGCTGGAGGTGACCACGATCAAAGTGTTTTCCCCCTGATATCCGACCACCCGCCCGGTTACGCTACCGGGACCTGAGGTCAAGTTGCTTTGCCCGCTCTTTCAACTCTCGTAAGATGCCGTGTTTCAGATAGAGGTCGTAAAGCGTCCGGATCGTGTTCGCTTCATCCTCGTCGATCTTCAGCGTTCGGCCATCCGGCTGATAGCCAAGTGGAACGCTTCCGCCCATCCACATGCCCTTGCGTTTTGAGGCTGCGATCTTGTCGCGGATGCGCTCTGCCGTGACCTCACGTTCGAACTGGGCAAAACTGAGCAGCATGTTGAGAGTCAGCCGCCCCATGCTGGTGGCCGTGTTGAAGCTTTGGGTAACCTGACCTGCTCCCCTTGGAGTCCGCGTTTATAGGTTAGCTCTGTTCAGGGTTTGGTCCTCTCTTGACCGTGGGTGATACTCCCGCGGGGTGAGCCCGTCGAGGCTCAAATGCGGGCGGCGCAAAAAACGGATCCTTCGGCCGATGTGGATTATGTTAGTGTTCAGCGCAAATCGGGGCGTATACATCATGTCTTTACAGAGGCCCGCTTTTCATCCTGAAACCTGATCGCAGATATTTGCCCTGCTCGCGCGCGCGACCAGAGAACGCCAATGACCGGCGCAAACAGGGCAAGTAGAAAAAGCTCGTTCAACGCCAGACCTGCCAGGACGGGTTGTGTAACCCGAACCTCTCCGATCCTACGATGGAGGTTCACGCGGTAGTGGTCGTTGTTATCAATCTCTGCATAGGCCTCTCGCCATGGTACCTCGTCGCCCGGCTCCAGTAGGGTTCGAAGGGTCCGAAGCTCCCAAGCGTATTCCCAAACGCTTGTCTCGGCATCCCAGGCCCCGCTGCGCACAAAGCTGACAACGTCGTTCTCAAACCGAACATGACCTGGTGCCGTCAGCGGCGCTGGCAGGTTTCGCATGATGATCCGGTGACGGGCGTGGACCGGATCGCCGAAGTCAGTCGGACCTGCGAAAACCTCATCCTCATCAAGCTCTCTTAATTCGCCCGCAACGGCGTACCCAAAATGGTTGAGATCGGTCCACAGGCCCCCCTCCGCGAACTCCGCCCGCGGGAGCTGGTAGGTTTGAACAAGGCGGATCATGTTTGCATCGCGATCGTCTTCGACCTCGAAGCGGGTGACGGTGGCGCCGGGAAAACGCCCTCTATACCAGTCTTCATAGTCATCCCGGAATGTTGCCATGTCTGCGCCTTCGTAGCTGAAACGTCGCGCGTCGGCCTCCTCCGCCCAGAAGCTTTCGGTCACAACCAGCTCGGCGGCAATCTCACCCTCGTCGTGGAAGGTGAAGTCCTGCGTGACTTCATGCGTTGGCTGGTTGAGCCCTTGTTCCGTGACCGGCACCAACCCATAGCTACCAACCGAAAGTGGCAAGGCAAACGCAAAATCATGGATGCGGATATGGCGCCCCACGCCCCCCTGAAGCACGCTGGTCGGATCGACGAACCAGTCGCCGACTGCATCCCGGATCCGGACGATCGCGTGATCGAATGCGTATGGTGTCGGAAGCGACCGCGGCAAGGCCCGACCGCGACTGAAGTCCACTAGAACGACATCGGCATCAATATCAAGCTTGCCCAAGATCGAGACCAGCAGCAGCGCCTTGTCCTTACAATCGCCATAGCCCGACGTCCACGTGGTCGCAGGGTCGCGCGGGATCCAGCCGCCCTCGCCGATGCTGACGCTCAGATACCGCACGCGATCCTGCACCAGACGTAAGGCAAGGCTTGCGCGCATGTCCGGATCTACGGTTTCTTGGGCAATTGCAGTGACAACGTCCTGTAGGTCAGGCGGCAAGAGGTTGGGCCGCGCCCGGTAGGCCAGCATGAGGCCCTCCACCACCTGCGACCATCCGGTGAAAGTCGAAACCTGAACCGGGTCGTTCGAAACATCCCAAGATGCGGGCCGTGGGCCATTCATTGTATCCTCGGCTTCGCCGGTCCTTAGCCAGATATGCTCGGCCATGTCTTCGCCTTGGGTCGTCGAATAGGTTGCCGCGAAGCGGTCCGGCACGCGGATCTCAATGGCGCGATCGTCTGGGACCAACAGGCGCGTGCGCCCTATCGCACCTTCCCCCGGCGGGCTGGGGTAGATCGCGGAATAGAACTCATCGCTGAAGATCGAGGGCGTGGCGTCCACGGACCAGATCGTCTCGACAACGTCGCCGACACGCAGGCCAAGGATGTGCGCTACATGTTCTTCCCGTCCAGTGACGTAGCCAAAGGCCAAGCCCCGTTCCCGCCTCAGCTGCGTGAACGTAATATCCGTTTGATCAATGACCTCGCCATCCCTGTGTATCCAGAGCCGATGCAGCACAGCCATTTCGCTGCTTGGGTCGACGTGGAGAGAAATCTGCCCCGCGTTTTCTAGGAAACCCCGATCACTGGCGGCAACCATGCTCCGTCGCACCTCACGGTACCCACCGTCCTGCAAAAGGATCTGACGATCATACAGTAGATATGGCGTTCGGACGCCGGGATCAGTGGTTTGGTCCCAAGGCTCAAGGTCTAGTGTGTCGACCCATGAGGGAACGGCCGGGTCACGCAACAGCTCAGCCCGAGCCGGAGCGGCGGACACCATGTTGAAAAGTGATAAAGCCAGAAGGAAGAATAGGACCCAGGCCAGAATAGGCCGCCAACGACCCAAGCTGTCTTTCTGCGGCTGCGGCGCGGGGTCGGCCTTTGGATTGTGCCAGGGCCCAAGCCCGCGCTCCAGGCGCGAGGATTTCACGTGCTGCGCGGCATCCAGAAGATATGGCGTAACGATCTTGCGCCCATCCCGTGTCGTGACGAGCATGTGTCCGTCGAACCGGTCCACCGTCTCGATGGCGTCCCACGAAAGGGTCGCCCGCCAATACTGACGTTGCATATGCAATCCGGCGCCATCACAGCGTGCGGCCGTCTTTCCCCAATCGATCCCCCGCAGAAGACCGTGGATCAAACCACCTACGTGCCGCCATGGTGGCAGTTGTCGCGCATGTATGCGCAGATCGATTATCACGCAAATGGCAAGCGTGACTGCGAACACAGCAAGCGCCGCGCGCGTTGAGTTGAATTGCGCATGATACCAGCCGGCCAACGCAATAACGAGGAGGGTTGCAAACCCGCCGGCCGTCAACCCGATGGTCGTCAGAACCGGTCGGACCTCCGGTGCTTTTACACCCCTGTTTTTGGCATCGGCCGACAGGATGGCGTGAACACGGGCTGCGGGGACGGTCGCTGTTGCCCACCCGTCCACGGCCCGCATGTCAAATCCGTTTGGATCCGCCGTCGCATGCAAGCGTTTCGCCTCGGTGTGAAGCCGTTCGGCCTCTGCTTCATCCCGACAAACCCGGTAGACAAAGTGGTTGCACCCTCGGAACCAGTACAGGTACCGACCCCGACGCTGCGGCGCCTTCAGACTGGCAAAATGCATGCAATCCTCCTCAAGGGCCAAATTGCTTGTGATGCCACCATTTTCGAGCACGTATTGAACCGGACCGGCTGTTAGCCCGTCGATGAGGCAAAAAAAGGGCGTGGTCTTGCCTGTTGCAAACGGCCAGTACTCCCCCACTTTGAAGGCTGATAGATAGGCAATGAACAGACATGTCACGCCGACGGTCAACGTGATGGCGGCACTCGAATGAATCGCACCACCGCCGCTCGCAAGGCCCGCAAATGCGTAGGCTGCCCCTTCGGCGAGTGCGAACAGGCCAAGACTGACCGAACCAATCAGCGCCGCGCCATTGGTCGCCAAAGCTTCGCGTGAGAACCGCAGGGACAGCGCCGCGCGATCAGCCTCGGTAATCTCGATGGGTGAGGTCTCGTCGCCCTCCTGCAGATCAACTGATTGTGCGCCCGTCATGCTCGGCTCTCGGTTTTCCCTAAAGCCATGAGGGAATGGAGAAAACTCGACATTTTTGTGGCGGTTATGCGATGCCCTAAAGGATTTTGCACGCGGGTCCGCCTTTCACGCCTCGGTCTCGGTTCTAGCGCTTGCGCGACTGCTGATGGCAGTGTGGAAGGTCGCCCGTAGCGTGGGTTTGGGGAGAGCCACATCTACTGAAGTGCCCCTAATTTCCTAGGGTCAGGACCCCCATAACCAATAGCTGACAGGAGCCACGAGGGCGCGGGCTGAGAGGAAGACCTTCGGACATCGGTCGTATCGCGTTGCCACACGCCGCCAATCCTTGAGCCTGCCGAACATGAGCTCGATCATTGCCCGGCAGGCGAATGCAAGCATTCGCTGAGAGGGGCGGTAGCGGCGCTTGTCGTGTTTCACGGTTGTCTTACGCTGCTTTCGACCTGGGATACAGGCGCGTATTCCTCTGTCTTCCAACGCTTCTCTGAACCAGTCGGCGTCATAGCCACGGTCTGCGCGCAGCCAGTCGACATTATGCAAACTGCTGAGTGGTGTCCGTGCGCCGATATAGTCGCTGACCCTTGCGCGGCAATCGAAACGCAGTTTCGATGAGAGCGGGCTCGGCGGCCAGACCCGCCATCATTCGGGCGAAGACGCCCTTGTCGTTCCACCGCTTCCAACGATTGTAGAGCGTCTTGTGCGGGCCATACTCCTTCGGCGCATCACGTCAACGCAAGCATTGCGATTGATGAAGGTAATCCCGCTCAACACATGCCGGTCATCGACCCGGGGCTTTCCGTAAGACCTCGGAAAGAACGGCTCCACGCGCGCCATCTGCGCATCTGTCAGCCAGAAAAGATCAGACATGTTCACCGATCGGTTTTCGAACCGTGAACCATGCCCCTACGCTGAAAACAATGGGTCCTGACCCTAAGATTCCCACATGCCCGTGACGGGCGCACACCACCTTCCGGCCCGCGTCGGGCTGCGCCGCGCTTGACCTCGATCCCCAGATGCTTTTGATCTTGGGCCAACGTTCGGCACCAACATGCCGGCCATGGCCGTCAAAATCGAAGAGGCGCGATGTTTGCGTTGCTCAAGCAGATTATGCGCGCCGCATTTGCCGTGGCCTGCCTGTCGGGTATGGCATCACCACTCGCCGCGCAGTCGCGAATGGAAATCGCCCGCGCGCCGCTGGCATCCGAAATCGGGGCGCGCGAGGTGTCCTTTCTCGCCCGTGATCTGGAAACAGACACCGATTATGTCCTTGAAGGCAGTGATCTGACCCGCCGTCACGCGCCCTGGTCGACCTTCAAGATCCCCAACCTGCTGATTGCGCTGGAAAGCGGCGTCGCCGGATCGCTCGAGTCGCCCTATATCTGGGACCGGTCGCGCCGCCCCGCCCAAGGCTTCTGGCCCCCTGCCTGGCGCCAGGATCAAACCCTCGGCACCGCGTTTCAGCGTTCTGCTGTCTGGGTCTTCCGGGATATCGCGGGCGAGGTGGGCACAGGGCGTTACCGTCAGCGGCTCGGCGAATGGGGCTATGGAAATGCGAGCATTCCCGATGGCTCCGATGATTTCTGGCTGGGCGATACACTGCAAATCTCCGTCTCGGAACAGGTCGCCTTCCTCGAACGTTTCTTCGCCGGCACACTCGGTCTCTCGGTCTCCACGACCGATGCCCTGATCTCGGTCAGCCGCTCAGGCACATTCGGGCCCGCCACGCTGCACGGCAAAACCGGTTCGGGCCCGGTCATCCGGGGTGACATGGGCGGCCCGTTCGAAGGCTGGTACACAGGCTTCGTCCTGCGCCCCGACGCCGAACCTGTTGTCTTTTCGCTCTACACCCGCGCCGACAGCTACGCCGGACTGGAAAGCTTCCGGCAGGATTTCGCGATCCAGCTTCTGCAAACCGCAGATCTGCTGCAGCTGAACTGACTGGCCCCTTGCCCGTACCGGCGTTCAGGCGTTAATCAGGTGCCAAGGCTGCCCGACCCGGGGCCGGCCACCGAAAGCCCGACCCGATGAACCCGCTGCGCGGCATTGCCCTCAAAATCGCATCTGTCTGCGTCTTCATGGCGATGGCCAGCCTGATCAAATCCGTGTCCGACACCGTGCCGCCCGGGCAAGCCGTATTCTTCCGGTCGATATGCGCGCTGCCGGTCATCGTGGTCTGGCTGCTCTGGCGGCACGAGTTGCGGACCGGTTTGAAAACGCAGAATCCCATGGGGCATATCTGGCGCGGCCTGATCGGCACAATGGCGATGGGTCTCGGCTTTGCCGGTCTCGGCCTTCTGCCTCTGCCGGAGGTGACTGCCATCGGCTATGCCGCACCGCTTCTGGTGGTGATCTTCGCCGCAATGTTTCTGGGCGAAGAGGTCCGCGCCTTCCGTCTCAGCATCGTGGCCCTTGGACTGGTTGGCGTCCTCATCGTGCTGTCCCCGCGCCTTCAGGTCGGCGTCGGCAGCGCCGATACGCGGGAAACACTCGGTGCGGTGGTGGTGCTGATGGGTGCGATCTGCGCTGCGCTGGCACAGGTTTTCGTCCGCAAGCTCGTCCGGACGGAGGGTACCGCCGCCATCGTCTTCTGGTTCTCGGTGACCGCCAGCACCCTGTCCCTGCTTACCCTGCCCTGGGGGTGGGTCATGCCGGGCCCGGCAGAGATTGCCATGCTGGTTCTCGCCGGTCTCTTCGGCGGGCTGGGGCAGATCCTGCTGACCTCCAGCTATCGCAATGCCGATGCATCCCTGATCGCGCCGTTCGAATATACGTCCATGCTGCTGGCGCTCGGCGTAGGGTATCTTGTCTTCGACGAGGTGCCGACATGGCCGATGATGGGGGGGGCTGCCATCATCGTGCTTGCGGGCATCCTGATCATCTGGCGCGAACGCCAACTGGGTATGGAACGCGCCCGCCAGCGCAAGGCGATGACGCCACAGGGCTGATATGCCACGCTAACCCTGCGCCCCGCGACGCCAGTCCGCTTCGATCTGGTTGCCCTGCCGCGCCAGTGTTCCGGTCATCCGCTGCAACACCCGCCCGCGCGCCAGTTTCATCGTCTGGATGATCAGACGGGCCGTCAGCGTGCGCGGCTTCAGATCCAGTTCGGCCGCCACCCGCGTCACCTGCGGCGACAGCGCGATGAATGTCATCTGGTATCGGGCCTCCATGCCGCCCACCGTGATCTGGATCGACACCATCTCGTCCCGGATCACGTCGTCCAGTTCTGCCTCGATCCGGCGCATCTTGCCACGCACCTGAACCGACCCGCGCCAGCGCACGCCCTTTTCCGCCCGGGTCCAGTTGTCCACCCGGCGCAAATCCGCGCCGCGGCCACGGATATCGGCCTCGAACTGGCTGAAATCCAGCATCCGTTCAAAGACAAACCCGACAGGCGCGTCCACATCTTCGGCGACCTTGAACTTCATTCTGCCCTCATTTCTGTTGCAGCCGGCATTGCGCGCGGCAATCTCGGCTCAATCCAGCCGGTCCGCAAGCCAGTTTTCCAGAAGAAAATGCGCGATTGCACCTTTGCGGGCCGGCAGAACCCGATCATGGCGCCCGGCGAAAACATCCGTCACCTCCTCCCGGCTCAGCCAGACCGCGTCCTCGATCTCCACCGGGTCGACGGTAATCTCGCGGCTGGTGGCCTCCGCATGGCAGCCGAACATCAGCGAAGCCGGATACGGCCATGGCTGGCTCGCCAGATAGCTGACCGCGCCGATCGTCACCTGCGTTTCTTCATAAACCTCGCGGCGCACCGCCGCTTCCAGCGTCTCGCCCGGCTCGACGAACCCGGCCAGCAGCGAATACATCCCCGCCGGCCAGCCGGGGGACCGGCCCAGAAGAACGTCGTTGCCATGGGTGACCAGCATGATCACCACCGGGTCGGTACGCGGGAAATGGCGCCCGCCGCAGGCCCCGCATTCCCGTTGCCAGCCGCCGTCAACGGGCGCGCTTTCCGCGCCGCATCGCGAACAGAACCGGTGCGTCCGGTGCCAGCCCAGCACTGCCTTGGCCGTTGCCGCCAGTTCCGCATCGCGCGGCGTCAGCCAGGTCATCGCGCCGCGCAGTTCGCGAAACACCGCCCCCGTGGGCGCCGCCGGATGGGCCTGCAGCGTCGGGTCCAGAAACGCGCCGATCTGCGCCTCGTCCACATCCGCGGGCACCCAGGCCGAGATATCGGCGGCATGGCGCATCCGCCCGTCATCCAGCCCCAGAAACACCCGCACAGGCGCCGCCTGCGCCAGGACCGGATGATCGCTCCGCAGCCAGGTCAGCCGCGCGGCGCCGCCCTCGCCCTGCATCAGCGGCTTGCCACGCCAAAGCGGCAGGATACACTCCCCGCCGGCCTCCGGGCCTGCCGCCAACGCCGCCTCATCCCCCCGCAAATGGGCCGCCCGATCGAGGCCCGAGCCTCCGAACGTGACGGTTTCAGCTCGCTTCATGTCGTATCTGCCCTACCTGACTTAACGTCACCTGCCATTCGGTATGGCAGGAATGTCGCAAACGTATGCAAGCGAACCGAACCCGGTGCATTGCCCGCATGTATTGCTGACTGCGTAACAGGATCACGCTATAATCGGGAGGTGCCGTTGAGTAAATATCATCGCCCAGTTCGGGAAGGGACAAATTGATGCCAGCCGATGCAAGCTCGGAGTCGGAAGTACTGTGTAGTCTGAGTTTGCGTATCCTGGCGACCTCTGATCTCCACGCAAATCTCCACCCGTACAACTACTATACCGACCGGCCCCAGAACACCGGCGGGCTTGCCCGTCTGGGCCGTATCATCGCACAGCTGCGCGCCGCCTCGGACAACTGCATTCTCGTCGACAACGGCGACACCTTGCAGGGCACCCCGCTCGGCGATTTCGCCGCTCAGGTGCGCAGTTCGGATGGCCGCCCGCACCCGATGGTCGCGGCCATGAACGTGCTTGGCTACGACGCGATGACGCTCGGCAACCACGATTTCAACTACGGGCTGGATTTTCTGCAATCGACGCTTTCGGGCGCCGCCTTCCCCGCGGTTCTGGCCAATATCAGGCGGACGGGCGGCACCCCGCTGCTACCCCCCTGGGTGATCCTCGACCGCGACATGCGCGACACGACAGGGCGGCTCAGACGGCTCAAGATCGGATTGATCGGTCTGGCGCCACCCCAGACCCTGAAATGGGATCGGAGCCTGCTGGAAGGCCAGCTTGAGGCGGAGGATATTCTCGATGCGGCCCGCCGCGAGGTCCGCGCGATGCGCGATGCCGGGGCCGATCTGGTCATCGTGCTCTGTCATTCCGGCGTCGGCCCCGCCCATGAATATCCCGACATGGAAAATGCCGCCGTGCCGCTGGCCGCACTCCACGGGGTGGATGCGCTTGTCGCCGGGCACACCCATGAACTGTTTCCCGGGCCCTGCTCCGCCCGCCCAGACTGGATCGATCCCGAAATCGGCACGATCCACGGCACGCCGGTCGTGCAGCCGGGGCATGAGGGCTCCCATCTGGGTGTAATCGACCTCATCCTGTCGGAGGTCGGCAAGGACCGCTGGCGCGTGAGCGCCAATCAAAGCCACCTCGTCCCCGTCTGCGCATCCGAGCCCTGTTCGGGCAATGAGGACCACGCTCTCCCGGCGTCCACGCTTCTCAGCAACTCCGACGTCATGAGCGTCACCGCGCAAGACCATATCGCCACGCTTGGCTATGTGCGCCAGCGGGTCGGCGAAACCCTCGTTCCGCTGGAAAGCTATTTTGCCCTTCTTGGAAATTCCGCCGCCGTACAGGTGGTCGCCGACGCTCAGCGCGACTATGCCGAACGGATGCTGCGGGGCCATGAACTGGGGCACCTGCCGCTGCTGTCCGCCGCCGCGCCGTTCAGGGCCGGCGGGCGGGGCGGGCCGCAGAACTACACCGATGTTCCCGCGGGCCCTCTGGCGATCAAGAACGCCTCCGATCTCTACATCTACCCCAACACGGTCGCCATCCTGCGGACCAGTGGCGCGCAATTGACCGACTGGCTTGAACGCGCCGCCTGCGCGTTTCACCAGCTTGTGCCGGGCCTGGACGACCAGTTGCTGATCAATCATGCCTTTGCGGCCTATAATTTTGACGTGATCGACGGGCTGACCTATGCAATCGATGTGACCGCCCCGCCCTGTTACAGCGCCGATGGCGAAGACCGGTTTCCATCGCCCGGGCGCATCCGCAACCTGTGCCATGACGGCCGGCCCGTGCAGCCCGATCAGGAGTTTCTGGTGGTCACCAACAGTTACCGGGCCGCCGGTGGCGGGCATTTCGCCTCCGCCGCAGCCGCCGAACCCGTCCTGAAACGACGCATGCCCGTCCGCGACATCCTGATCGGGTACGTCAGGCATTACGAGAAGCTTCGCGCCATCACCAATCAGACATGGCGCTTCGCGCCTGCCGGCGGCATTCGCGCCATCGCCGAAATCGGCCCGGGCGCCCTATCCTATCCGGATCGTGTCGCCGAACACGGGCTGGATTATCTGGGCCGCTCACAAAACGGATTTGCCCGGTTCGCGATCACGCTCTAAGGCCTGCGTCACCGGCACAGTATCGCTGCAATATCCATCGCAATGCTTGTTTTTTGGGCAAATGTCGGGTCAGCATATCCGGCAGAGCGTGCATCAATTGACCCTGGGGGCCTCCTGCCTGAGGTAACAGGTCACAAAAACGCTGCCCAACAGAGGAGAAAGCGCCCGTGTTCACCCGAATTCTGCCTGCATTTGCCGCCGGCTTGCTTGCCGCCAGCCCGGTTGCCGCCGATACCGATATCGCCTTCGCGCTCGACTGGCGCTTCGAGGGGCCATCCGCGCCCTATTTTCTCGCCATCGACAACGGCCATTTCGAAGCCGAGGGGCTGAGTGTCGAAATCACCGCGGGCCAGGGTTCGCTCGATGCGATCCCCAAGGTCGCCTCCGGGGCCTTCCCGCTCGGCTTTGCCGATATCAACAGCCTCGTGCGCTTTCTCGATCAGAACCCCGGCGCACCGGTGACAGCCGTCATGATGGTCTATGACAGCCCGCCCTTCTCCATCGTCGGCCGGGTCAGTCAGGGCATTTCCGGCATCGGGGATCTGGAAGGCTCGGTTCTGGGCGCACCGCCGCCTGATGGTGCCTGGGCCCAGTTTCCGATCCTGGCCGAGGTGAACGGCATCGACGTGTCCACCATCACGATCGAGCCGGTCGGCTTCCCCACCCGCGAGCCGATGCTGGCTGAGGGCAATGTCGACGCGGTGACCGGGTTCAACTTCTCCTCGTATCTCAGCCTCGCGCGCCTCGGCGTCCCCGAGGAGGATATCACGACCATCCTCTTCGCCGATCACGGGGTCGAACTCTATGGCAACGCGATCATCGTCAACACGGATTTCGCCGCCGAAAACCCCGAGATCGTGACCGGCTTCCTCACCGCCGTCGCGCGCGGCTGGTCCGATGCCATCGCCGATCCGCTGGCCGCCGCCGCCGCTGTGATCGAGCGCAACCCCGCAGGCGATCAGGAACTGGAGGGACGCCGGCTGGAACTTGCTATCGAAGCCAATGTGCTCACCGATTATGTCCGCGAAAACGGCATGGGGCAGATCGATGCCGACCGGATGGACCGGGCCATCGAACAGCTTCGGTTGACCTATGAGTTCACCAGCGAGCCCGACGCCGCGCTCTATTTCACCGATGCCTATCTGCCCGATGCCGAGCTGCGGATGATCGCGCCCGAATAGGGTCGGATTGATATACCTTGCGCGGGCCGGTTCCGGCGGGCCCGCGCCCTGATCAGGGCGCTTCATGACCTCTCCTTTCCAGATCGAACTGCGTGACGTGACGCACGCCTACCGCACGGATGCGGGCCCCCTGCCGGTTCTCGACAAGCTGTCGATCCGGATGGAGAAGAACAGTTTCACCGCCGTGGTCGGCCCGTCGGGCTGCGGAAAGTCGACGCTCACGCGGCTCGTTTCGGGCCTGATGCGCCCCGATGAGGGGGAAGTCTGGCTTTCCGGTCAGAGGGTCACCTCACCCCGCCCCACCGTCGGCATGGCGTTCCAGAACCCGGTTCTGTTGGAATGGCGCACGATCCTGCAGAATGTGATGCTCCCGCTGGAGATCGTCTCCACCGGAATGAGCAAGTCCGAACAGGTGGACCGCGCGATGGGGTTGCTGAAGCTGGTCGGGCTGGAAGGCTTCGAGGAAAAACGCCCCTCCGAACTTTCCGGCGGAATGCGCCAGCGCGCCTCCCTCTGCCGCTCTCTGGTGCACAATCCCGAAGTGCTGATCCTTGATGAACCCTTCGGCGCGCTCGATGCCTTCACGCGGGAGGATCTGTGGCAGACCATGCATGACCTGCGCGAGATCGAGCCCTTTACCTGCCTGCTGATCACCCATGATCTGCGCGAAAGCGTGTTTCTCGCCGATCAGGTTGTGGTGATGTCCGGTCGCCCCGCCCATGCGCAATACACCATGGATGTGGACATCTCCGGAAAGCGTACGCTTGACGATCTCTACACTCCGAAGGCCGTTGAAATGCTTGCGATTTTACGTCACCAGATTCAGGTCGCCCAGGGCCGCGCCAGCAGTGTCGACGCCCCGCTCGACGGTCATCCGACCAAAGCCGAGATCGGAGCCGGCGCATGAACTCCGCAACGCTCCGCAAGATCGCGGCGCCGGTCATCACGATTGTCGCGGTGCTTGCGATCTGGGAGTTTCTGGTCTGGTTCTACCAGTTGCCGAATTTCCGCATGGCCTCTCCGTCGGACCTGATCCCGGCCTTCGTGCGCTACTGGGACCTGTTCCTGATCAAGTCTTGGGAAACACTCTGGCGCACGGTGGTGGGTCTTGGACTTGCCGTCGTCTTCGGCACCCTTCTGGGCATGGTCATGGGCTTTTCGCGCATCGCGCGTGAAGGCCTCTACCCACTCCTCGTGGGCTTCAACGCAATTCCCAAGGCAACCGTGGTGCCGATTGTCGCGCTGATGTTCGTAGGTCAGCACGATTTCAACACGATCCTGATTGCCTTCATGATCTCCTTCTTTCCGATCGCCGTTTCGGTCTCCATCGGACTGTCCACGCTTGAGCCCGAGTATCGCGACATCCTGCGCTCGCTAGGGGCATCGAATTTCACGATCTTCTGGAAGATTGCCCTGCCAAAAACCCTCCCCGAGTTCTTCGGTGCGCTGAAGGTGGCGGTAACGCTGGCTTTCATCGGGACCAATCTGATGGAGATCGTTTCCCCACATGGCCGGGGGCTTGGTGACCTGTTCGACAGTGGCCGGATCAGCGCCGATTACCCGCTGATGTTCGCGGTGCTCTTTGCCCTCGCGGCCCTTGGGATATTCCTGTTCTACATTGTCGTGTTTCTCGAACGCATCTTTGCGGGCTGGGCCGAACGCGCCCCGAACTAGGCAGCCGTATGCCCCCGCGGCATCGGTTCGGGAAAACACGTGAAGCGGCCACCATTCCGGCGGTTTACCATGGGCCCGCCCGGAGGCCAGATACATGGGCCGCAATCCGGCATGGGGCGGGCTAAAGCCTCTCAGCCGCGAAAGTGTCGCACTGGCCGGGATCGGCACTTTCGAACCCGCGACGGAACCAGCCCGCTCGTTGGGCAGAGGTTCCATGCGTGAAGCTGTGTGGGTTCGGCTGGCGGCCCGCGCGGGCCTGCAGGTAATCGTCGCCAATCCGCTCCGCGGTGGTAAGCGCCTCTTCCAGATCGCCGGGTTCCAGCAGGCCCTGAATATGAGCAGCCCAGACACCCGACAGGCAATCGGCCTGAAGCTCGATCATCACCGAGACGCGGTTGCTGTCGGCCTGGCTCATTGACGCGCGCGCCTGATTGGCGCGGCTCAGAATACCCAGTTCCTGCTGCACATGATGGGCGACCTCATGGGCGATCACGTAAGCCGCCGCGAAATCACCTTCGGCGCCCAGACGCTCCGCCATATAGGCGAAAAAGGCCGTGTCCAGATAGGCGCGCTGATCGGCGGGGCAATAGAACGGGCCGGAGGCGCCCGACGCGCCACCGCAGCCGCTTTGCGTCACCTCGGAAAACAGCACAAGTTGCGGTGCGTCATAAGGCCGGCCGAATTCCTGCACGAAAATGTCGCCCCACACATCCTCTGTCGTGGCCAGAACCTGCGCGGCAAAGGCGCCGGCCTGTTGCTCATCCGCGGTCAGCGGTCGCTCCTGCTGCTGTTGCGGGCCGCCTGCGCCTTGCAGGAAGGGGGTGACATCGATGCCCGCGAAATAGCCGATGGCCAGCACTACGATCAGGCTAAGCCCGCCGATACCGGCGGTCGTTCCGCCCCGGCGCCCTCGGCGGTCAACGACATTCCTGCTGCGGCGGACACCTTTCAGACGCATGGCCTCTTCCCTCTTCCGGATTACACGATCCTAGCATTGGAACGCGCTAATTGCGCTATGGGTTGCAGCCCACGCAAATAATCCCTATTTCTCCAGGCGAGAGGTTGGCGCGGGCAAGCACCTCGCCAACCTG
The DNA here is from genome assembly GCF_003688285.1 of Rhodophyticola porphyridii. Taxonomy (GTDB): domain Bacteria; phylum Pseudomonadota; class Alphaproteobacteria; order Rhodobacterales; family Rhodobacteraceae; genus Rhodophyticola; species Rhodophyticola porphyridii. The sequence goes on along the minus strand of NZ_RCNT01000001.1, from coordinate 401,915 downwards.
GTCAGGTCCGGAAGGAAGCAGCCATAACGAGACCCGCTTGGGTCGCAGTCCAGCCTCTCACCACCATTTCCGCTCACGGGTGCATCGCCCCGAAGGGGCGAAACAGGAACCGGACAGGAGGCATCATGGAGATTGCATCCCCCCTCCGGGCCCGCGCCGACTAGACAGACGGCGCCCGAGCCCGGCACGCAATAGCGCAGACCCCTTCGCCGGCGTTTGCCCCTTCTGACGTGTTTTCGGGACTTCAAGCAATTGACCCAGTATTCTCTCTCCGACCTCGGATGGTCGGCTCGCCTTCTTGCGCAACTGACGCCCGAGGAGGTGGAGACTTCCAATCCTGCCCGCATCGCAACGGTGGCAAGGGACCGTCTTGGCGCGCTCGCGCCCGATGGACCGCTGACGCTGATCCCGGCCTCTGACACTCCAAGCGGAGCTTACTGCACCGGCGATTGGGTGCTTTTCGACACTGCAAGCGCGCGTGTGACGCGGCGACTTGATCCGGCTACTGAACTCGCCCGACGCGCGGCTGGCACAGGATCGGACAGGCAACTGATCGCCTCCAATGTAGACACGCTTGGTATCGTCACTTCCTGTAATGCCGACTTCAATCCGGCGCGGCTGGAACGCTATCTTGCGCTGGCCGCTTCCGCCGGGGCCTTGCCACTGGTGATCCTCACAAAGGCTGATCTATGCGACGATCCGGGCAGCTACCGCACCCGGGCGGAACGCCTGTCTCCGTTGGTGACGGCCATCACGCTCAATGCAACCGATACCAGCGATGCCGAGGCCCTGGCGCCATGGTGCCGGAACGGCCAGACACTGGTGCTTCTCGGCTCTTCTGGGGTGGGGAAATCCACGCTCGCCAATGCACTGACCGGTGGGGCGGCCGCGACCCAGAGCATCCGGGAGGATGATGCGAAGGGTCGCCATACCACCACGGCCCGGGGCCTCCACCGGACAATTCATGGTGGCTGGCTGATCGATACGCCGGGAATGCGTGCCTTGCGTCTTGCCGGTGCGGCCGAGGGTATCGACGCTGTGTTTTCCGATTTGAACGATCTCGCCGCGCAGTGCCGGTTTTCCGATTGTCGCCATGATACGGAGCCGGGATGTGCGGTTCAGGACGCAATCGCCCGGGGCGAGATAGAGCCCGCGCGACTGGATCGCTGGCGCAAGTTGGAGCGCGAGGACGCCCGCAACAGCCGCACCCTGCACGAGGCGCGGGAACGCGACCGTGCCCTGGGCAAGCTGTATCGCAGCATAAAGAAGGACAAACACGATCTGACCGGGCGCTAGGCGTCGGTTGACTGGTTCCCCTTCCGCTACGAAGGGGAATCAGCCCCGCGGTTCGGCGGCAAGAACCCTGTCCCAGATTGGCGCATTTCCGCGGCGGAAAAAGCCGATATGCCCAATCGGGCCCAATCCGAAATCTTCTGGCCGGATTGTGACCTGCCGCTTCGGGGCTTCCGCATAATAGGGCATCAGACGCCAGACCGCTTCGGGTGGAACCATCTGGTCGTCGGTCATGGCGACGAATGTCACCGGCGCCCTGACCCCGCGCATGTCCGGCAAAGGCAGGCTCCGCCCATAATCGCCTGCGTTGAACCCCGGCGTCGTGCACCAGCGCCGCCACTGCCAGAAAACGCCCGAGGGGAGATCCTCGCCCAGTCTGAGCAACCGGCCGGGCAGATAGCCCAGCATTGCGGTCGCTACCGGGCCGGCGCCATACCAAAGTGCCGCCGCCACAGGCCGGAAGTGCCAGGGATGATCGCGAAAATGAACCGGGCCGCTGGCCACCGTGATCACTCGCGCAACCTGCTGCGGGTCCGGCTGAAACGGCAACATCAGACCGCCAAGGGAATGACCGACAACCCAGATCGGAACGTCCGGCAGCATCCGCGCGGCGGCCAGCCTTGCGGCATACTGGTCATGCACGCCCCAATCCCCCATCGTCGCCTTGGATGCCTTTAGCGGGGTCTTCGCCGATGCGCCGAAATCGCGATAATCATAGGTCAGGCAGGCGATATTCTGCTCCGCCGCCAGCCATGTCGCGAAATGGCGGTAATACCCATGCGGCACGCCGGTTGCGCCGTTCAGAACCACCACCGCGCAGGGCCGGCGCGCAGTATGGAACAAGGTGCCCGAGAGCTTCGCCGCACCTGACCGGAATTCGACCGGTGTCCGCACCGGCTCTCCGGCATTCAGGGTACGGATACTTATCGACATGCTCAGACCCTTCCTGGGATTAGACCGATTGGTCTACACGTAGGCTAGACCAATCGGTCTATCTCTGTCAAAAGGAGATTTGTGACCTCCTTGATCCCCTCGACTCGTGACCGTCTGGTCCTGAATGCGGCCCTTTTGTTCCGCCAGAAGGGCTATCACGGCGTCGGCGTGGCCGAGATACTGGCCCGGGCGAAAGCGCCCAAAGGCTCCCTTTATCACCATTTTCCCAACGGAAAGGCGGACTTGGCCCTGGCCGCCGCTGATTGGGCGTCGGCGCAGATGCAGCGCGTGGCGGCAGACGCTTTCGAGACCGCCAAAAGCTTCGATGCCGGGGCCACGACCTTCTGTTTCAAGCTGGCCAAGCTCTTCGATCTCTCGGATCACTGGGATGGCTGCCCGGTCTCCTCCACCCTCTTCGAAGGGCCGCAGAATCAGGCGTTCCGGGAAAAGGCGGCATCGGTCTTCTCCGGCTGGATCGACCAGATCGCGGAATACGGGCGCGCCGCCGGACTGCCCCGGGACATCGCCCGGGACAGGGCCGAGGCGCTGTTTATCGGGCTGGAAGGGGCCTGGGTTCTGGCCCGCGCCCTGAAAACATCAGGCCCGATCAAGCGGTTGCCACGACTTTTGGGCTTTGCCCCCGGGTCGGGGGACGGCTGACGGCCCGGCCGCGCATGGATGACCCGGCCGCCGGACTGGTCGCGGCGCGTCATCAGACCGCTCAGACGACACCGCCCTCCACAACCTGACCAGGATGGGCCCGCGCCCAGTCGGCCAGAAACTCCGATACACCCGGGTCGCCGGCCAGTTCGATCGCCCGCCTGGGCAATGCGACGCCCTGGTTCAGCGTCAGTTCCAGACAGGTCGTATAGTCCCGCTCCGCCCGCTCGGGGCAGTTTTCGGAACCGTGGATGATGGTGCTCAGCAATGTGCCGCCGTAATTGTTGATATGGGTGAGATCGGGCTTGAGGCTGAGGAAGTAGTTCAGCATCTCCGGCAGGCCTTCCCATCCGGCCAGTTGCACGGGCGTCAAGCCCTCGGTATCGGGGCGGTCATACTCCACGCCCATCGCCACCAGCCGCTTCACATGGTCCAGCTTGCCGGGCAGATGCTGGATCATTCGGATGATGTTCCGATACGCCTCCGGCAGTCTGGCCGGGTCGATATAGACCCCGTCGGGCACCTCGCCATCGGCGGCCATGGCAAGCAGCCGCTCCTCCCGGCTCAACTCCGGCACATCGCCCCGCGCCCGGATCGCCGCGGCAAGCTCGGCATTGCCGAACACCCGCGCATAGCCATAGGCCGTAGCCCCCTCGAACACCCGCGACGCATCCGCGCCCGCCTCCAGCAGCATCTCGATCATGCGCCGGTCCGACATGCGCCGCGCCGCCTGATGAAGGGCCGGCACGACAAAAGGCGCCTCGCCGCCAACTTCCGCATCGTTGAAATCATCGGCCATGGCGCCTGCGTCCAACAGCAGACGCACCGCCTCGTGATCGTGAAAATCCATCGCCCGCAGCAATGCGTTGGTCCCGCGCGGATCGGCGCCATGATCCAGCAGCATCCTCAGACCCTCGCGGTGCCCAAGCTCTGTCGCGTGATAGAGCGATTCGTTGTCGTTCGGGTCGGCCCCATGTTCCAGAAGCCAGCGGCCGAGCACCATGTTGTCGGCATGCCCGATCGCGAAATAGAGCGGCGAAAGCATGTGATCGCTGCCCTCACCCGCAGGCCTGCCCGCATTCACGTCCGCGCCGCGTGCCAGGAACATCTCGGCGATGGCCAGCATATCGGCCTCCCGCTCGGGCCACAGATGGATCATCCGCGATTGCGCCAGATGCAGAAGGGGCGGGGCGACCCCGAGGTTCGCCGTGGCGCGCCCCGGATCGGCCGAAAGCGCCGCCGCCACCGCATCCCGGCGATAGAGCGAGATCTCCAGCCCCAGATCGCCCTCTGCCAGATCGGGGGTATCGGCCAGCAATTGCTCGACCACATGGGTCTGCCCGTGATGGACGGCGATCTTCAGCCGTTGGCGTTTGGCGGCCCTGTCCATGCCAAGGCTTTCCACCGCAAGCTTCAGATGCGGCCAGCTGGCAAAGCTGTTCTCCCGCGCGATCACATGCAGGTAATCCGCAAGCTTCAGGTCCGTGCCCTCGGGGCGCGGACGGTAGGCGGCAATCCGTGCGGCAGCGACGCGATCCCCGGACGCATGGGCTTTTCTCAGCGCCTTCGCATCACGGCGCAATTGTTCGATGGATTTGGTCATCGGCTTCCTCATCATATAAGCCCGCCGGTTCGCTTATCCGGGCATGAGAAAGACCGAGAGGTCTGTCATATGATCTTCAGAAGGGGTGCCGATGACAGCTTTCCGCGAACCTGGATGCCGCCCCTAGCAGCAGGGGTATCTTACTTTAGCGGGTCGACATCGGCAAGCCTGCGGATAAGCTCTGCCCTATGGCAGACAAGAACGATCTCGCGCAGGAGCGCACCGATTGGGCCGAAGACCGCACGGTTCTGGCCAATGAACGCACGTTCGCGGGCTGGATGCGCACGGGGTTGGGAACGGTTGCGATCGCCATCGGCCTGAAGGCCGTCTTCGGCCCGTTCGAGCCCACATGGGTTGCCAAGGCCACGGCCAGCATTTTTCTGGTGGTGGCCATCTTCATCTACTGGGCTGCCCGTGCGCGGGCCTGCCACACCCTGGACCGGCTGCACAGCAACGACGCCGAACCGACCAGCCCGAAAGCGATGACCTTCACCGCCAGCGCGCTGACCGCGGGCACGCTGGCCACCGGCGTCATCCTCTGGGCGCTATAGCAGTGGTGGACCTTGCCGTCAGGCTTCAATAGTCTCTCCGCGAATTGGGGGATCGAGGTTCACATGTCCGACACAACCGATACCGGCTATCAGGTTCTGGCGCGGAAATACCGCCCCGAGACCTTTGCCGATCTTGTCGGTCAGGAAGCGATGGTCAGGACCCTGAAAAACGCCTTTGCCGCAGACCGGATCGCACAGGCCTTCATCCTCACCGGCATTCGCGGAACCGGTAAGACCACGACTGCACGGATTGTCGCCAAGGGCCTGAACTGCATTGGGCCGGATGGTACCGGCGGGCCCACCACCGACCCCTGCGGCCGGTGCGAACCCTGCGTGGCTATCGCCGAGGGGCGCCATGTGGATGTGATGGAAATGGACGCCGCCAGCCGCACCGGCGTGGGCGACATCCGCGAGATCATCGATTCCGTCCACTATCGTGCCGCTTCCGCCCGCTACAAGATCTACATCATCGACGAAGTGCACATGCTCTCCACCAGCGCCTTCAACGCGCTGCTGAAAACGCTCGAAGAGCCCCCGGCCCATGTGAAGTTCATCTTCGCCACGACCGAGATTCGCAAGGTTCCGGTGACGGTTCTGAGCCGGTGCCAGCGGTTCGATCTGCGCCGGATCGAGCCTGAAGAGATGATCGCGCTTATGCGCCGGATAGCAACCGCCGAAAATGCCGAAATCGCCGATGATGCTCTTGCACTGATCACCCGCGCGGCCGAAGGATCGGCCCGTGATGCGACCTCTCTTCTGGATCAGGCGATTTCTCATGGCAACGGTGCCACAACCGCCGACCAGGTCCGCGCGATGCTCGGCCTTGCGGATCGGGGGCGGGTTCTGGATCTCTTCGACATGATCATGTCTGGCGATGCGCCCGGCGCGCTGAACGAACTGGGCGCGCAATATTCCGATGGCGCCGACCCTTTGGCGGTCCTGCGGGATCTGGCGGAAATCACCCATTGGCTGAGCGTGATCAAGATCACGCCCGAGGCGGCCAACGATCCGACGATCGGCCCAGATGAACGCGCCCGCGGGCAGGGTATGGCCGAAAAGCTGGCGATGCGGGTGCTGTCGCGGATGTGGCAAATGCTCCTCAAGGCGCTGGAAGAGGTGACACTCGCCCCCAATCCGATGATGGCGGCAGAAATGGCCGTGATCCGGCTGACCCATGTGGCGGATCTGCCAAGCCCCGAGGATCTGCTGCGCAAACTGTCCAACAGCCCCGCGCCGGCACCCGCTGGCGCACCGGCGCCAACCCCGCCACAGGCTTCGCCCGGCCGGGGCCCATCCGGCGCCTCCGGTATGTCCGTGCCCACGGCACGTGGCAGCGCGCAACCGATGCTTGCGGAGATCCCGGACACAGCGCTTGCCCATTACCCGAGCTTCGACAGCATCGTGGCCCTGATCGAAGCCAATCGCGACATCAAGCTTCTGATCGAGGTCAAGACCGCTCTGCGTCTGGTGAGCTACCAGCCCGGGCGGATCAGCTTCCAACCGACGGAGCGCGCGCCGGCCGATCTGGCGCAGCGGCTTGGCCAGTGTCTGAAGGGCTGGACCGGGGTTCGTTGGGCTGTCTCGGTGGTCAACGAAGGCGGCGGCGACACGATCGAGGAGCAGCAGAATGCCGAGCTGGCGGCGCTGAAAGCCAAGGCTGAGGATCATCCGATGATGCAAGCCGTGCGCGCCGCGTTTCCGGATGCCCGGATCACCGAGATACGCACCCACGCGGAGATCGCCGCCGAGGCCGCCGTAGAGGCATTGCCGGAAGTTGATGATGAATGGGATCCGTTTGAGAACGATTGACCGAAAAGGACTGACACATGCTGAAAGGTTTGGGCGGGCTTGGCGACATGGCCAAGTTGATGAAACAGGCTCAGGAAATGCAGGGCAAGATGGCCGAAATGCAGGAAAGCCTGAATTCGATCCTTGTGACCGGCGAAAGTGGCGCGGGACTCGTTAAGGCCACGGCCACCGCCAAGGGCGAGTTGACGGCGCTGGAGATTGACCCGTCGATCTTCAACCCGGACGAAAAAGAGGTGGTCGAGGATCTGATCCTGGCCGCGATCAAGGATGCGCAAGCCAAGGCGCAGGACCGGTCGCAACAGGAGATGGCCAAGTTGACCGAAGGGCTGAACCTTCCACCCGGCATGCAGATGCCAGGCATGTAGCGCCATGTCCGACGCCACGCGCGAGATCGAGGCGCTGATCGACCTGATGGCGCGGCTGCCAGGGCTTGGGCCCCGGTCAGCGCGGCGTGCGGTGCTGCATCTGATCAAGAAGCGCGGTGCGTTGATGCGGCCTCTGGCCGACGCGATGGCCGGTGTGGCGGCTGCCGCACGGGAGTGCCTGAATTGCGGGAATATCGGCACATCCGATCTCTGCGGGATCTGCACCAGCGCAAAGCGCCAGAACGGGCAGCTTTGCGTCGTGGAGGATGTAGCCGATCTCTGGGCGATGGAACGCGGGCAGGTTTTTGCCGGGCGCTATCACGTGCTGGGCGGCACGCTGTCGGCACTCGATGCGGTCGGCCCGGAGGAGCTTCGCATACCCAAGCTGCGCGAACGGGTCGCTCGGGAGGATATCACCGAGGTGATCCTTGCCCTGAATGCCACGGTCGATGGCCAGACCACGGCCCATTACATCGCCGAGGAGCTGGAGGCCACCGGTGTGGCGGTCACCTCTCTTGCGCAAGGCGTGCCCGTCGGCGGGGAGCTGGATTATCTCGATGACGGGACCATCTCGGCCGCGCTCAAGGCACGCAAAACCTTCTGATCCGAATTCCGGGCACACGCGCCCGGCTCCATCCTAAGCCGATGAGCAGAAAATCCATCCTCCTCGGCCGGATGGATCGGCCAGAAAGCGCGATGTCCCGCAATCGGGTCAACTCGCGATCACCCGTCCCGCTGCGTTTTCTGCTCCCACACTATACCGGGCGAGCTCCAGAAACTCCCCTCTCGCCGCGCCCTGCTTAGCGAATGGGGCTGAAAAGTGCATCCCGCATCCGGCAATCCCGCATCACATCGTCGCCGCACCGCCTCGGCTCCAACCCCCGCGTCAAGCAGACCCGCACCTCCTGCACGCGCCCATCACGGCAAGTCACGGTCAGCATATCCGGCTCCAGCTCAGGATTTGCCTCCAGGAACGCCTCCTCGATCACGGCCGCGGGCAATCGCACCTCCCTGTCCAACTCACGAAAGAGCGCCGGACGAAAGATACGCCCGTAAGCTTCCCGGGAGAGCGCGAAGTAGTCCTCCGCCGAAAGCCCGGAGCAAACTCCATGCTTGCGCCATTGATGCCAGGCCAGACCGCTGGAGCCCATGATATCGCTCATGTCCCCCGTCATCGCGCGGGAAGGCATCCGCTCCGTGGTCGGGCAGTAACTGGGCCAGCCCCGCTCGAATTGCGGCCAAAGCCCGTGCAGCGTAAAGCCGAACCCGCGGCCCGGATCGCATTGATCGGATCCGCGCGCGTCCCCCTCGATCGCGCACCATGACGGGGTCCAGCTCAGTGACAGGACATAATAGTCGAACGCGCCCGCCGGCTCTCCGTCGGCGCGGGCCGCACCCGCCACGAGGACAAGCGCCAAAAGCATCCGGATCATTTGCCTCTTCCCTCCAACGACCTGCGGGCTTATATAGCGGCCAACTTCCCCGAAATCGAGGAACCGCGAGGGCCAGCCCCGCAGCCGATTTTCCCGGCACGTCCGAAGTGCATCTGAGAGGAGCCCCGAGATGAACAAACCGATCATGGCCAAAGCCACCGCCGTCTGGCTGGTCGACAATACAACGCTGAACTTTCGCCAGATCGGCGTGTTCTGCGGCCTGCATGAACTTGAGGTTCAGGGGATCGCGGACGGGGATGTCGCGGCAGGCGTCAAAGGCTTCGATCCGATCGCCAACAATCAGCTGACCGCCGAGGAAATCGCCAAGGCCGAGGCCGATCCTAGCTACGATCTCAAACTGAAGTTCAACCCCGCCGCCGTGGGCGAGGAAAAGCGCCGCGGGCCGCGCTATACGCCGCTGTCCAAACGGCAGGACCGGCCCGCGTCGATCCTGTGGCTGGTGAAGTTCCACCCCGAACTGACTGACGGGCAGATTTCGAAGCTCGTGGGCACCACCAAGCCGACGATCCAGTCGATCCGCGAACGGACCCATTGGAACATCTCCAACATCCAGCCCATCGACCCCGTCGCCCTTGGACTGTGCAAACAGTCGGAACTTGACGCCGCTGTTCAGAAGGCCAACGCCAAGAAAGCCAAGGACGGCGAGGTGATGAGCGACGAGGAGCGGCGCAAGCTGGTTTCGACCGAGCAATCGCTTGGCATGGACCCGGAGCCGAAGATCCCGAGTGCGATCTCGGGGCTGGAGACTTTCTCCTTCGGCAGCAATGACGAGGACGAGCCCGAGGAAAAACTGGTCGATGCCGACAGTCTGTTCAATCTCCCGGACAATCCCGAGGATGACGATGAGGATGAACAGCGCTGAAAAGCCACTTGTACTAGCGCTCGGCGCGGGGGGTGATAGGCTACGGCCAGACACATCAATCGCGGCCCGGACATGATAACCGGACGACCCACTTTCTGCTCCGGACCCGTCATTCCGGCCTGGCGCGCCTTTGGCGCGGTTCTTGCCTGTATTCTGGCCTTCTCCCTGACCGGCCCGGTTGCCGCACAGGTGAGCGAGGGCCCTGCCTTCACGCTCGGGCTGCTCACGGTGCTACCCACCCCTGCCGGAACGGAGAGAACCTGCACCGGGTATCTCGGTCAAACCGTGCAATTGCGCGCCGCACCGAATGACGAGGCGGACGCCGTCGGCAGCGTGATGGAGGGCGACCGGGTGGTGTTCGCCCATGAGCCGCTAGACGACTGGCACTACGTGACGGTTACGTCAGGCCAGGGCGTGATCCCCCAATCGGACGGATGGCTTCACCTTCCGGATGGCATCGACTGTGCAGAGACCACCGATTGATCGACCGCTCAGCCCGCGTTGGCTAGGATCTCGGAGGTCAGAGCGTTCAGCCGCGCCAGACCTTCCCGTAAATGCGGCTCCGGCAGGGCGGAGCTGAAGCGGAAATGCCCCTCCAGGCCGAATTTGTTGCCGGGAATGACCAGAACGTCCTGTTCCCGCAGCAGGCGCAGGGCGAAAGCCTCGGCCCCCAGGGGCAAATCGAATTTCACGAAGGACATGGCCGAAGCCTGCGGCGGCACGACGGAGAAAACGCCCGGATGCTCCTGTAGTGCTTCGGTCAGGGTCTCGAAGCCGCGCCGGATCAGGCCCCGCGCCCGCTCTGTCAACTTGGCGCGGGTTGCCGGGGCGAGCGCATGTTCTGCCAGTTTCATCGACATCATGCTGGCCGAAATCGACGCGTATTCATGCCGCCGCCACAGTGCCGGAATCATGTCTTGGGGGGCCACCAGCCACCCCAGCCGCAGGCCCGGCAGGCCATAGGCCTTGCTCATCGAGTTGATGGCGATCACCCGCGCCTCCTGCCCCCAGAAACTGGCTGTCGGGATGTCGGTCGCACGTTCGGTTCCGGCATAGACCTCGTCGGCCACGATCCACGCGCCGACGCGCTCCGCCGACGCCAGTATCGCCGCCCGGTCCGCAATCGACAGGACGCCGCCGGTGGGGTTGTTCGGGTTCACCACATGAATGATTTTGGTGCGGTCATCGACGGACGCGGCCAGTGCGTCACGATCCACCGCCCACCCCTCGTCCTCGATCAGGTTGACGAGGCGCAGCTCGATACCCAGATTGCGGGCGTTGCCGGCCATCTGCTCATAGGTCGGGCGGAAAACGACCATGTTGTCGCCTGGCTCAAGCAGCGTATTGGCGATCAGTGTATTGGCTTCGGTGGCGCCGACGGTGACAAGCACGTTTTCCGCACCCGCGCCGTCGTAAAGGGCCGCGATCCGCTCGCGCAACGTCTGGAATCCGTTGACCTGCGGATAGTCGACCAGCGTGTCGAAGAGGGCCTCGGTATCGATCTGCGCCATGGCGAAAAGCGCGGCATAGCTCATCGGATGCACGCCGCTTTCGGAGAAGTTGAAGCGTACTCCGTGCTCCATCTCCGACAGGAACTGTTCGACGGCGAAGGGATGAAACGGCATAGCGCGCCCCCTAATGCGCAGCGGTTGTTACGCTGTCGAGCAATGTGCGCCCGCCGTCCACGGTCAACACCTCGCCGGTGACGAACCCGGCCCCGTCTGAGGCCAGAAACTGCACCGCGCCCGCCATTTCGCGGGCGGAGCCGATCCGGCCAAGGGGCGTGCATTCGCGGATTTCCTTGCGCAGGCCGTCGGTTTCGGAAAGCGAGTTCTTCAGACTGGCCGACATCAGCGACCCGAACGCCACTGCGTTGACCCTGATGCGGTGCGGGGCCAGCGCCACCGCGAGGCTGCGCGTGGCCTGATCCAGGGCCGCCGCGCTGATCGAATAGCCCAGCAGGTTCGGATGGGTCCGCCGCGACGCGATGGAGGAGATGTTCACGATCGAGCCGATCGAGCCCTCTTCCACGCCATCCTCCTCGGCCTGGGCGATCATCCGTTTGGCCACGACCTGGCTCAGGCGAAGGGCGGTGAACATGTTCTGGTCCAACAGCGCCTCGACCGAGCCCTCGTCGGGGTCCAGCGGGTCGGTCTCCATCATCTGGCGGCTTGCATTGACGAGGATATCCACCCGGTCAAAGGCGTCCAGCGTGGCCGACAGCAGATTGGCCACCGTCAGTTTCTCGCGCAAGTCGCCTGCGAAGTATTTGGCGTTTTCCGTCTGCTCATCGGGTTTGCCGCATTCATCGGCCAGGCGCGCTTCGTCCCGATCCGCCATCATGACATTCGCTCCTCGTTCCAGAAAATGCCGGGCGATCGCCAGGCCAACGCCATTGGCCGCGCCGGTGATGATGGCCGTCTTGCCTTGGATCGAAAGAGACATGTCTCGCTCCTGATGATCAGCGCTTGGCCCGTTTGGGCTTGGACGCCTGATAGAGTTTGTAGCCATGGATCTCGGCCAGCATCGCGCCGGCCGCGAAATGGTCCTTCAGCGCGGCCTCATAGGGCAGATGCCGGTTGGCCACCATGAAAAACTGCCCCGAGGGTTTCAGGATGCGTGCCGCCGCCGCGATGAAGGCGCGCCCAAGCCCGGGATCGGCATTGCGCCCGGTATGAAAGGGCGGGTTCGCAACGACAACATCATACGGTTCGTCGGGTCGGTAGGTCGTGGCATCACCCCAGATGAACTGCGCGCGCGGATCGTCGATATTGGCCCTCGCGGCATCCAGTGCGGCAGCTTCCGCCTCGATCAGGTCCAGCCGCGCGATGTCGTTCTGCTCGGTCAGCAGTTCCGCGGCGATATAGCCCCAGCCTGCGCCCAGATCGGCGACCCGGCCTTTCAGTGCGGGGACCAGCGCGATCAGCAGCTCGGATCCCGGATCCGGCCCGTCGGAGGAGAACACGCCCGGCACCGTGACATACCCGCCCTCCACCTCCTGCGGTTCGGCGATCCAGGTCAACACCGTTTCAGGCAGATCCGCGGGCCGGCTGATCCAGAAAAGCTTGCCGTGGGCTTTCGACAGAACATGCTCCACGGATAGCACCGCGCGCACCGTTTTCAGCACGCTCTCGATCCCCTCGGCCTTCTGCCCATCCACCATCAGCAGGCCACCGATACGCAGATGTGCCAATGCTTCGGCGATCAATGACAGGCTTTCGGCCTTCGATTTCACGATCTGTACCAGCGCCGCGTCAAAAATGCCCTCTGCCGCGGTCGACACGGCGATACCGCGCTCTGCCAGAAGCCGGTGGTCGGGATAAAATCCCTGCACCGCCGTCACCTCGCCCAGTCCGCCGAAATCTGCCCCGCCCCGCGCGCGCAACACCAGGGTCCGCGCCTCATCGGGCAGGGTCAAAATGCCGCTCTCCAGCGCCAGGGTCCATCTGTCAGGGGTCATGAGCCGGAACAGGCCGCGCGGCCTATTCCTCTTTCTCCATCGTGCATTGCAGCGGGTGCTGATTGCGCCGCGCGAAATCCATCACTTGCGCCACCTTCGTCTCGGCTATCTCATAGGAAAACACGCCAACCACCGCCACACCCTTCTTGTGAACGGTCAGCATGATCTCCACCGCCTGGGAATGGGTGATGCCGAAGAATCGCTCCAGAACATGGACGACGAATTCCATCGGCGTATAATCGTCGTTCAGCAACAACACCTTGTACAAAGGCGGTCGTTGGGTTTTCGGCTTTGTCTTGGTTATGACGGCGGTTTCGTCATCCGTATCGGACTTGTCGGCCATCATCGTCCAGGCTTGAGTTTGCATTCGGTCTCCCACGGGGGTTTATGCCTCGTGCTAGGCCGCAGTATATAAGGCGTCTGCCGCGACAGAAAAGAGGGTCGGACAAGGAACTATGCCGCAGGGATTGCAAACGATCGGTTTCGACGCGGATGACACGCTCTGGCAAAATGAGAGTTTCTACCGCCTGACACAGGAGCGGTTTGCCGATCTGCTGGCCGATTACACCGATCGCGACCATCTGCACCGCAAGCTGCTTGAGGCCGAACGCCGAAATCTGGGCCGCTACGGGTTCGGCATCAAGGGCTTCATGCTATCGATGATCGAAACCGCCATCGAAGTGACGGACCAGAATGTTCCCGCCAGCGTCATTGCCGAACTGCTCTCCGCAGGGCAGGAGATGCTGGCACATCCCGTTCACCTCCTGCCCCACGCGATGGAGGCCGTTCGCACGCTTTCGGAAACCCACACTCTGGTTCTGATAACTAAGGGCGATCTGCTTGATCAGGAACGCAAACTTGCCCAGTCCGGTCTGGGGGATTTCTTCGACGGGGTCGAGATCGTCTCGCAGAAGACCCCGGCCATCTACATGCAGGCCTTCACCCGGCACGGATCGGGCCCGGATCACGCGATGATGATTGGCAACTCCTTGAAATCGGACGTTATCCCAGCACTCGAAGCGGGTGCATGGGGCGTCTACATCCCCCATGGCCTCACGTGGGAGCTGGAACATGCCGAACCACCGGTCGGCCATGAAAGATACCGCGAATATGCGGATCTGGGCGAGGTGGTGGAGCTTCTTCGCAGCCTCTAGGCCTCCCCCGGGACAATTTAGCCACCCGTTATCGACGCGCTTGACTTCATTCGATTAACATGTTTGTTAATTAACAATGAACGAAAGTACCGACCCCCTCGCCATCCGGTTCGCCGCCCTGGGCGACCCGACCCGACTCGCCATTGTCAACCGCCTGAAGGAGCGCGGCCCGCAGAGCGCGGGCGACCTGGGCGATCTGGCCGATATCTCCGCCCCTGCCATGTCCCGGCACCTCAAAGTGCTGCACAGGGCCGGTCTTGTCCGTCGCGACGTGGACAAGCAGCGCCGGATCTACTCCGTGGAGCCCGAAGCCCTGCAGGCCATCGGCAGCTGGAGCATCGGGCGCGAGGAGTTCTGGACTGCCAGCCTGGACCGCCTGACCACGCATCTATCGCCAAAGGAGTAACCCACCCGTGCCCGATCTGGATCTCACACGCCATATCCCCGCCCCGCCCGACCGGGTTTTCCACGCCATCACCGATCCGGCGCAGCTTCTGCGCTGGTGGGGACCGGAGGGCGTGACGATTCGCGACGAACAGCTCGACTTCCGCCAGACCGGGCCCTGGACCTCCACGATGGTCTCGCCCGAGGGCAAACGGTTCAAGGTCTCCGGTCAGATCACTCATGTCACACCCGGAAGCTCGGTCGGCTTCACATGGGCCTGGCATGACGAGGATGACCAGCGCGGCCATGAAACCCATGTCACCATCGCGGTGGAACCATCGCCCGAGGGGGGCACCACGCTCACGCTTCACCATCGCGATCTGGCCGATGAGGCGGCGGCGGCCAATCACAACGATGGCTGGACCTCGTCCCTCAACAAGCTTGAAAAGCTCTTTTCCACCTGACCCAACGCGGAGGATCCGACCGATGCCGAAATACATCTATATCTATCACGGTGGCTCAAAACCCGAGACCGAAGCAGAGCAACAGAGAGTCATGGCCGCGTGGGGCGCTTGGATGGAAGATCTCGGCCCCAAACTTGCCGATGGCGGTGCGCCTGTGGGCCAGTCGAAAACCGTCACCAAAGACGGTGTCAGTGATGATGGCGGCGCCAATCCGATTTCGGGATACTCCATGGTCGAGGCCACCGATCATGACGAAGCCGCGAAAATGGCCGCCGGTTGCCCGATCCTCGACGATGGCGGAACGGTCGAGATTGCCGAGATCCTACCGATGTAGCCATGCGACCCGGGGCGACAGGCGCGCGGCAGCCTGTTGCCTCACAAGCTCCGCGCGGCATCGTGTCTTGCGCGTATGGCAACCGCCCGTCAGGGTATCCGTCATGGCCTCCGCCCCGGGGGTAACTCTCATCCGGACGCCTGATGATCGATGCTGCCCTTCAACCTCTGCAACACCGCCTGCTGGCTCCGCCTGCGCGGTTCCTGCACCGCCGGGGCGTGGAGCCCGACCAGATCACGATTGCGGGCTTTCTCATCGGCGTCCTGGCCCTTCCGGCGATTGCATTCGGCCTCTACGGTCCGGCGCTTGTGCTAATCCTGCTGAACCGTCTTGCCGACGGGTTGGATGGTGCCGTCGCGCGGCTTGGCCTACCGACCGACCGGGGGGCGTTTCTGGATATCGCACTCGATTTCGTTTTCTATGCATTGATCCCGCTTGGCTTCGCCTTCGCAGACCCGGCTGCCAACGCGTTGCCGGCCGCCGTTCTGATCGCAGCGTTTATGGGATCAGGCACCAGCTTTCTCGCCTTTTCGATCATCGCCGCCAAGCGCGGTCTTAAGGCCGAAGACTACCCCTCGAAGGGGATCTATTATCTTGGTGGCCTGACCGAAGGGTTCGAGACGATCATGCTGTTCATTCTGATCTGCCTCTGGCCTGCGCTTTTCCCTCTTCTCGCCTATGCCTTCGCCGCGGCCTGTGTGGTGACGACTGTCACCAGATGGGTGCAGGGCTGGCAGGCTTTCGACGACCGTTAACCAAGGCAGCACCCGGGAGTGTATGGGTCACCCGGGGCATGGCGATGTCACCCGCGCATACCTGGGTTACCGCACCTTGAGCACCATCTTCCCGATATGAGCGCTGCTTTCCATCCGCGCATGAGCACCCGCCGCATCGTCGAGCGGAAACTCGCTGTCCATGACAGGCCCGATCCGGCCCGCATCCAGCAAAGGCCACACCTTTTCAAGAAGCTGGTCCGCGATATCGGCCTTGGCGGCATCACTTTGCGGCCGCAAGGTCGATCCGGTGATCGTCAGACGGCGAACCATCAGTGGCGCAAAATTCATCTCGACCTTGGGCGATTGCAGAAAGGCAATTTGCACCAGCCGCCCGTCATCTGCCAAAGCCTTGATGTTGCGCGGAATATAGTCGCCCCCAACCATATCGAGGATCAGATCCGCACCGCCTTCCGCGCGCAGGATCTCCACGAAGTCCTCCTCGCGGTAATTGATCGTCCGTTCGGCGCCAAGCTCCATGCATGCGGCGCATTTTTCCGCCGTTCCTGCCGTAGCGAACACCCTGTTTCCGAAATGGTTCGCAAGCTGGATCGCCGTCGTCCCGATCCCGCTCGATCCCCCATGTACGAGAAACCGCTCTCCTCCGGACAGGCGCCCGCGCATGAACACGTTGGACCAAACCGTGAAAAACGTCTCGCACAGCGCCGCCGCCCGGTCCATCGACATTCCCGTCGGCACAGGCAATGCATGGTCCTGATGGGTCCGCGCAAATTCCGCGTAGCCCCCTCCGGGCAACAACGCGCAGACCGCATCTCCAACGGCCCATTTCGTCACACCCGGCCCGACCGCGGCAACCACCCCTGCGGCCTCCAGACCCGGCAGGTCGGAAGCACCGGGGGGCGGTGCGTAATTGCCGGCCCGTTGCAACGCATCGGGGCGGTTCACACCCGCGAAATCGACCGCGATCACGATCTGCCCCGCCAGCGGTTCGGGCACCGGGCGTTCGGTCACGCGCAGCATCTCCGGCCCTCCGGGGCTGCTGATCTCGACGGCGCGCATCACGGAAGGCAGGGGCATTGGCAGTTCCTTGTCAGGTATCGGTTCTACCCCGTCCGGTCCAACTGCCGGGCAGGTCAACTCGGGGCATCTTGGCAGGCGCCTTCACCTGGCTCAACAGCCAGTTCGGCCCGGCCAGAAAAGGCTTCAGCAGCTTGTTGTCATTCACCTGTTTCTTGAACTTTTCGAACTGCATCACATTCTCGATTCGCCGATCCAGAAAGGCCCATGTCGCCGCATTCCCCTCGGACTGATCGCCCAGCCAATAAAGCACGGTCGCGCTGTAAACGCCCGAGAGTGTGCCGCGTTTCGTGTACCAGTTGATGTCATCGGAAGGATCGCCCAGCCCATCCCAGATGGCGTCACAGGTTTCCCAGACGGCCCGGGCACCATCGGCGGCATAAAGCGGCAACGCAAAGAGGGTTGAGCCGCGGCGCACAGCCTCCTTGTGATCCTCGATCAGCTCCAGCCGTTTGCGGACTGCAAAGGTAATCCGTTCACGAATGCGCATCTCGCTGAGATCGGTCGTGCGCAAAAGGTCTCTCAACGCCTCGTCCCCCCGGCGATGAAACGCCAGCGCCAGATCGACCGGACCGCGCGGAAACAACGCCCGGGCGGTCGCTTCATCGATCTCGGTATCCTGCATCGCCGCCTTGAACGTAACCTCGGACCACCCGTCGAATGGCACATGGTCCAGTGCTGCATCAATCAGTCTGTTACTTGGATCTGCCATGGAACTCTCCGCGAATTGGATGGATGTGCATTGCTGGACAAGCTAGGGGGGCTTTGCTATACGGCCACCTCCTGCAATCTCTTGCAACTCAAACTTAGGAAGGTGGTGACACCACATGCAGGTTAGTGTTCGCGACAACAATGTCGATCAGGCGCTCCGTGCGCTGAAGAAGAAGCTGCAGCGCGAAGGCGTTTTTCGGGAAATGAAGCTCAAGCAACATTACGAAAAGCCCTCCGAGAAAAAAGCGCGCGAAAAGGCGGAAGCGATCCGCCGGGCCCGCAAACTGGCTCGGAAAAAAGCGCAGCGCGAAGGCATGATGTAAATCATCCGTCGATATGCGAACAGGCGGGTTTGACCGCCCATGAGATGCCCCCGCGCCGACCGGCCCGGGGGTTTATCGTTTCCGGGGTTCTCTACTCCCTTCGGAATTCGTCCGGCAGGTAAAGCTGCGCACGACCCTGGGCCTGCAACAGCTCCAGATTGTCGTCTGAATCATCGTCATAAACCCTGGAGGTCCGTACCCCCGGCAGCTCTTCGAACCGATCCATCATCCGGTTCGGGAACCAGCCGGTGCCGATGCTTTCGAAACCCGGCGTTTCCGACAGGATCCGCGAGATCGACAAAGCGCATTGCGCTTGCGAGACCGGCCCGTATTCGCGCACGGCCTGTGACAGGCGCGCAGCAATCTCAGGCGAAATCTCTATTTCCTGCACAACCACGTGGTAGGTCTCACGCGCATGGTAATCCATATAAAAGTCGAACAGTTGCGGAGACATGCCGAACAGCACATCGTTTCGCTCGGGGACGTTTGGGTGGTGCCAACTGCCAGCAGGATCGAACAGAAGCCGTTCGGCGCCGTCGATCAGCAGCGCGGAATGCCCGCCCGAACCTGACCTGTTGTTGATCGCGGTCAGCAAGGTCACCGTCGAAGGTCCGGGCGGCACGTAACTCGCCCGAGCAACGGCCTCATCCGGCGCCCAGACCGATTCTGCCGCGCAGGCCGACAAGGCCGTCAGCGCGACCAGCAGCACGTACACTCTGCGGAAATTCATCGAGCGAAAATCGCCAGAAATATCACGATCACGATGCAGGCAATCCCCACGTTCACCAACCAGCGGATAAAACCGCTGAAGGTCTTCTCCTGCTCGGTAATGTCCATTTCGCCGTGTTTGTGCTGCTTCTCAGCCATTCGTTGTCTCCAGAGATCCGGTCAAATTCGTTGTTTTCGCGATACCCGATTTCACACTGGCTGTCACGGGCCCCAAAGCGCCGCAGGTGTCACGTTTCTTCGAGATCCGCCACAAGCCGGAACCCGATGCGCTGCGCCGGGGCATCGGTCGCCTTGGGAAGGGCACGCAAAGTCACGTTCAACTGGCTGACATGCTGGATAAGCTGCGTCTTGAGCCCGGCCGTGTCGGTCCCGTAGAAGGTCACGATATCGGGCGAGAAAACGCCCATCCCTTCGATTCGGAGCAGGCCCGCATCGCTGCCCGCAAAGCCCATCGCGGCTTCATGCTCGGCATCCAGCTGCTCCTCGAAGCTCTTGATGTAGAGGATAATCCGCTCGTAGGCCCATTCGGCAGCGGATTTCTGATCCACGGGTTTCTGTGTCACCGCCACGGGCAAAGGTATCTGTTCGGCTGATCTGGGGGCATTCGGGTCGCAATGAACTGCGCCCGCATCGGGCAGCGCCGAACCTTCCATCACCTCCGCGGATGTCATGATTTCATCGTCCATCACTTACCTTTCATTTGCCAGACCCACGCGCCGTCACCCCGCTTTTCCCGGGTGATCTCCTCAAGGGCAAGCAGATGGTTGAGATGCGCCAGCGATTCGACCAGAGCCAGACCATAGGTTCCGGCGTCGATCTTCCGCTTGAACAGCGGCGCGAAACACTCCGCCGCCGTGCGCGGAACACTCAGGTGGCCACGCAGACGATCCAGCGCGCCATGATGATTTTCGATCATTTGCCGAAGCCGGTCAGGCAAGCCGCAATAGGGCAGTTTGTGGCCGGGCAATATCAACTGATCCTCGGTCGCGTGCGGTTGAAAGGCGCTGCAACTCTCCAGCCACTCACGCACCGGGTCGGCATTGGGTTCGGTCGCGTAAACCCCCAGATTGGGAGAGATCGATGGCAGCAACTGATCCCCACCCAACACGAGGTCGTCCCCGTCTGACCAGAGCGTCGCGTGCTCGGGCGCATGGCCGTGACCTATCCGAACATGCCAGTCGCGCCCGCCCGCCGTGATCACGTCGCCCTCGGCGATCCGGGTATAGCCAAGCGGCAGGGCATGCACCATGTCGGCAAAGTTGAACGGACGTTCCTGCGCCCGTTGCGCCAGTAGCCCGGGCTCCATCCCGGCGCTGCGCCAGAACCCAAGGGTTTCCGCGGTCGGGCGCTCCTGTTCGTCCAGAACCAGCATCCGGGCCATCAGCCACGCAGTGCGGGTCGTGAGCAGTGCCGCCCCGTTTTCCACGAACCAGCCGGCCAGGCCGATATGATCGGGGTGATGATGAGTGGCGATAACGCGCGTTACGGGGTCGCCACCAAGTGGACCCGCCAGAAGATCGGCCCAGATCCCCCGCGCCTTGCGGCTGTCGAATCCGGTATCGACCAGCGTCCAGCCCGCCATATCGCGCAGCGCATAGATGTTGACATGATCCAGCGCCATGGGAAGCGGCAGCCGGATCCAGAGAATACCATCGGCGATCTCTGTCGCCGTGCCGGTTTCAGGCGGGCTGTCGAAGGGATATCGGATCACGCGGCGAAATCATCGTCGCGCAGCGCATAGAGGTCTTCTGCGCCAAGCCGCACCTGCGCCAGCAGGCTGTGTAGTTCGGGCAGCTGCCGCAAAAGGAAGCTCTCGGCCAGTTTGGCCCGAACGCCGCCCGACTCGGCCATGGCGGCCTTCAGGTGGTAATGCCCGCCAAGCGCCAGCGCGAAAGCCCGCAGATAGGGCACGGATCCGGCGAAGCGGTCATTCATCTCCATACCCGTCAGCATATCGGTTGCCTCGCCGAGCGCCGCCACCGCGTCGGTCAGCGGGCCGCCGATATCGCTGGCCGACGCGGTTGCCGCGATCTCCGCCAGCAATGCTTTGGCGGCAGAGCCCCCATCCATCATCTTGCGTCCCACGAGGTCCATGGCCTGAATGCCGTTGGTGCCCTCGTAGATTGCGGTCACCCGCACATCGCGCAGATATTGCGCGGCACCGGTCTCTTCCACGAAGCCCATGCCGCCGTGAACCTGAATGCCCATATCGGCAACCGCAATGCCGGTATCGGTGCCATAGGCCTTGCAGATCGGTGTCAGAAACGCCGCGCGGGCGGTCATGTCTGCATCGCCTGTGGCATGGGCAAGGTCGATCGACACCGCCAGATCGAGTGTCAGCGCGCGCGCCGCGAACACCTCGGCCTTCATGCCGGTCAACATGCGCCGCACATCCGCATGGTCCAGAATGGTGCCAAAACCCTCGTCGGTCGGCACCCGGCCCTGCTTGCGTTCCAGTGCGTAATTCAGCGCATGCTGATAGGCGGCTTCGGCGATACCCACGCCCTGCACGCCCACCCCGAGCCGCGCGTTGTTCATCATCGTGAACATTGCCGCCATTCCCTCATGGGGTTCGCCCACCAGCCAGCCGGTCGCGCCATCATATTGCATCACCGCCGTGGGAGAGCCGTGAAGGCCCAGTTTATGCTCAAGGCTCACGACCTTCAGACTGTTGCCGACGCCGGCAGATCCGTCTGCGTTGGGGAGGTTGCGGGGCACCAGAAACAGGCTGATCCCCTTGGTGCCCGGCCCGCCATCCGGCAGGCGCGCCAGTACCAGATGAACCACATTCTCGGTGAAGTCGTTGTCGCCCCAGGAGATGTAGATCTTCTGCCCGCTCACCGCGTAGGTCCCGTCCCCCTTGGGCTCGGCCCGGCTGCGGAGCGCGCCCACGTCCGATCCGGCCTGCGGCTCAGTCAGGTTCATCGTTCCGCACCATTCGCCCGAGACAAGCTTGGGCAAATAGAGCTCCTTGATCTCGTCGGAGGCGTGGTTCTCCAGCGCCTCGATCTGGCCTTGCGTCATCAACGGGTTGAGCTGCAACGACAAACAGGCCGAGGCGATCATCTCGTTGACCGCCGTGGTCACCGACATGGGCAGACCAAGCCCGCCATATTCCGGGTCCGCGGAAATCGCCACATAGCCGCCTTCGGCAATTGCGCGGTAGCCACCGGCGAAACCCGGGGATGTGCGCACCACGCCGTTTTCAAGCCGGGCAGGCTGCAGGTCGCCGGTCCTGTTCAGGGGGGCCAGAACCTCCTCCGCCATCTTGCCGGCTTCGGTCAGAACGGCCTGCACGGTATCCGGCGTCGCCTCAGCGAATTTCTCGGTTGCGGCGACACGGTCCATGCCGACCACATGGTCCATCAGAAACGCGAACTCGGATACCGGGGCGCGATATGGCATATCAGATCCTCCAACTGCGGGCGGCGCATTGCACCGAAGGGCGCTTCACGCTATGTCCCGACGGCCTTGCTCTTGCGGTAGCTAGGAAACCGGCACCGCTTCCTTCAACCGATACGTTACGTCACGGATGCCTGAACGCCAGCCTGAATTTCTTGTAGAAGAAAACGATGGGGTCACCCGCGCCGCCGCGCTCCTGAAACGCGGTGCGCTGGTCGCACTACCCACCGAAACCGTCTACGGGCTGGCCGCGGACGCGCGAAACGATGCCGCCTGCGCGATGATATTCGAGGCCAAGGGCCGGCCCCGTTTCAACCCGCTGATCGTGCATCTGGTCAGCATTTCGCAGGTCTCGCAGATCGCCGAGTTGTCGCCCGTTGCCCGCGATCTCGCCCAGGCCTTCTGGCCCGGCGCGCTGACACTGGTTCTGCCGCTGAAGCCCGGCCACGGCCTGTCGCCACTAGTGACAGCCGGGATGGATAGTGTTGCCATCCGCCTGCCTGCACATCCGACCGCGCGCGCCGTTTTGCAGGCGTTTGGCGGGCCGGTCGCCGCACCGTCGGCCAATCCCTCCGGCCGGATCAGCCCGACAACGGCGGCCCATGTTGCCGAGGGGCTTGGCGACCGCGTGGCCGCCGTTCTCGACGCCGGGCCCTGCGCGGTGGGGGTGGAGTCCACCATTCTCGCCCCGTCGGAGGCAGGCACGCGCTTGCTGCGTGAAGGCGGCCTGCCCCGCGAAGCCATCGAGCCGCTGACAGGGCCGCTGATTGTCGACACCACGCCGGGCCGGATCGAGGCGCCCGGCCAGTTGAGCCGCCATTATGCGCCCTCGGTCCCGGTGACGCTCAACAGCGCGCTGGATGACGCGTCGGCGGTGCGCGTCGGGTTCACCAAGGCCGATGGCGGGGATCTGTATCTGTCTCACTCCGGCGATCTGGTTGAGGCGGCAGCCGCGCTCTTTCATGTCCTGCACCTCGCCGATGCAATGGCCTGCGCGGGACAGAAATCGGCCATCCACGTCGCCCCCGTGCCGGAGACCGGGCTTGGCCGGGCCATAAACGACCGGCTTCGCCGCGCAGCCGCGCCCTAGGCGTGCCCCGCCTCGGAGGACAGCATCAGCGGATCGATCCCCATACTGTCCAGCGCGGCCTCCCACTTCCCGTCCATTCGCCGGCCGAAGACCAATGTGGGAGAGGCCGCGCAGGTCAGCCATCCGTTTCGCAGGATCTCGCTTTCCAACTGTCCGGGGCCCCAACCGGCATACCCAAGCGCCAGGAGCGCCTGTTTCGGCCCATGGCCGTCGGCCAGATCGCGCAGCACATCCAGCGTCGCGGTCATTGCAAACCGGTTATCCACGCGCAGCGTGCCATCCTCGGCGGCATCGCGGGTGCGCGGCGCATATTCCGCGGAATGCAGAACGAACCCACGGCCCGTTTCGAGCGGCCCGCCGAAGCAGACGGGCAGATCGGGCGCCGCGTCCACCGGGATCTCGAGCTGCTCCAGCATCTCCGCAAAGGTCAGCTCGGTGATTGCCTTGTTGACGATAAGGCCCATTGTTCCGGTTTCCGAATGTGCGCACAGAAAAACCACGCTGCCGTGAAAGCGCGGATCGCCCATGCCGGGCATTGCGATAAGAAGTTGACCGGTCAGATCACTGGGCACCGTTTCAGGGGTCATCCGCCAACCATGTGACCGATGGCGTTTTCGTTCAAGGCCGGTTCTGCCGCATGACAGCGAGGTTTCGCCGAAACGTGATTTTCCATTTCAGAGTTCAGCCCCTAGGTGCATGATATGAAAAATCGACCGATCCTCCGTGCGCTTCTCGCCACCGCCCTCACTCTTTTGCCGCTCGGCAATGCCGTACAGGCCCAGTTTTTGGGCCGGTCGGCCGATGATGTGGTGCAGGTGCGCCTGATGGAGGGCTGGCGGATCGAAAACGGCCGCCATATGGCCGCGATCCAGATCACGCTCGCGCCTGGCTGGAAGACCTATTGGCGCGCGCCAGGCGAAGGCGGCATTCCGCCCCGGGTCCGGCTGGATCGGGCCGAGGGCGTCACCGGAATGCGGATCCACTGGCCCCGACCCGAGGTGTTTTTCGCCAATGGCATCCGCAGTATCGGCTATCGCGACGATGTGATCCTGCCGATCGAGTTTTCGGTGTCAGATAGTGGCGCCATCGAGATTGACGGCCGGATCGATCTGGGTGTCTGCGAAGATGTGTGCATGCCTGTAACGCTTGATCTTGAAGGGTTATTGCCGCCTCAGGGCAGTCGTGATGCACTGATCGCGGCGGCTTTGTCGGACCGTCCCCTGACCCGTGCCGAGGCGGGCGCGGGCGCCGCAACCTGCCGGATCACACCGATTTCTGATGGGCTGAGGGTCGAGGCGCAGATGCGCGTGCCGCCCGTGGGCAATGACGAAACCGTCGTGTTCGAACTGCCCGATCCGGGCATCTGGATTTCCGGTGCTTCGATGCAACGGGACGGCGATACGGTCACCGCAACCGCCGATGTGGTACCGGCCGATGCAGGCCCGTTTGCCATGAACCGATCCGATTTGCGGATTACCGTTCTGGGCACACGCATGGCGGTGGAACTGTTGGGCTGTACCGGCTGATCACGCCTGCCTGCGGGTCGAGAGGCCGTGAGTGATCGCCGCGGCGATCCACGCAACCACGCATAGGGCCGCCGTTCCGGTTACGAAGACTATCAGCGCGCCCAGAGACGGACTCTCTCCAAGCGGGACCAGGGCGGCCACGGGATCCGCGACCTCTCCGGTCATCATCACCGCGCCCATTGTCGCGGCAAACCAGGCAGCCACGGCCAGGCTCAGGGCCACGATAACCGCACCAAGCCCCGGAGCCCTGGTAAATCCGCCCAACGACCGGCGGAGCGCGCGAACCTGCTTGCCCACATCCTGCTGCATCGCAAGAATTGCTGGAACGACAAGCAGGACCACCACAAGCCCGAACCCCAGCCCATAGACCAGAGTGATCACCGTGGGTTTCAGGAATTGCGCCTGCTGAGAGCTTTCGAACAGCAGCGGGGCAAGGCCAAGCACTGTGGTGAGTGTGGTCAGAAGGACAGGCCGCAGGCGGTCCGTCGCGCCATCAACTATTGCAGGGATCAGTCCCCTGTCTTCGGCATACTCGTCGATCGTGGTCACCAAAACGATGGAATCGTTGATTATGATGCCGGTCATCCCGATCAGGCCCACGACGGTGAACATGCTGAGCGGCACATCCCATGCTGCATGACCGTAGATCGTTCCGATCAGGCCGAAGGGAATGATCGCCATCACCACGACAGGCCGTGTCCAGCTCGCAAAGATCCAGGCCAGCACCAGATAGATGCCGATCAGGCAAAGCGCGAAACCCACCGCCGCGTCGCTCAGGAAATCGCGCTCCTGCTCGGCCAGGCCCGAGAGCACCCACGCCACGCCGTAGTCGGCCTCCACCTGGGGCAGGATCACATCGCGCAGTTCGTCCATGATGGCCTCTGCCCGGGCGGGATCGTCTTCGGAAAGATCGCCTGTCACCGAGACGACGCGAAGGCCGTTTTCACGGGTGATGGTCGAAAATCCGGTGCGGGAACTGACACTTACGATATCGGCCAGAGGCACATACTCGCCGCTTTCCGCCCGCAACAGCGTCCGGTCCAGAAAATCGGCGGTCAGTTCCCCTTCGGGCAGTTCCACACGGATCGAACCGGTGCGGATGCCGACCGGAAAACTCGCCGCCTCGATCCCGCCAAGCCGGTTGCGCAACACCCGCCCGAGCGTGCCGATGTCAAACCCCAATGCCTGACCCTGGGGTGTCAGTTCCAGGCTCAACTCCTCCCGGTCATAGGCAAGACTGTCCTCCAGTGCCGAAACCTCGGGAAACCCGATCAGGCCCGTCTTCACCGCCTCGGCCGCGGCCTTCAGCACATCCGTGTCGGCCCCGAATAACTGAACGTCCAGCGCATCGCCGCCCGGCCCGCCACGCCAGCCGCGGAACGAAACCGCCTCGGTCAGGGGCAACTGGCGCACCTCGTCTTGCAGATCGGCCACAAACTGGAACGAGGAATAGGAGCGCAAATCGGCATCGATCAGCTCGATCGCGATGGAGCCCAGAAGATCCGCATCCTTGTTGTCGGCCACGGTCAGGCCGCGCCCGGTGGTGCCGCCGACCTCTGCCAGCACGTAAAGCAGCGGGTTGGTGCCATGCTCCGCCTCGTATCGGGCGGCGACCGCATCGGCTGCGCGCTGCATCTCGCGCATCATCGCGAAACTGTCCTCCCGGGTGGCCCCATCCAGCATCGCGAAGTTGCCCGACACGCTGGACAACTCCGGCGCGTTGAAAAACCGCCACGTGACATCGCCGCGAACGAATACCGCCACCTGCGTCGCAAGCACCAGAATCACACCGGCCAGCACCGGATAGCGCGCCTTGATCACCAGCCGCATCGCCGGGCGGAAAAGCGTATCGCGGACCCATTCGAAACCGCGGTTCACCTGCCTCGACGGCCAGTCATACCAGTGTTCCTTGGCGGAATGCGCCAATGCATGGGCCATGTGATTGGGCAGAATCAGGAAGCATTCAACAAGACTGGCCGCCAGAACGACGATCACAGTGAACGGAATATCCGCGATCAACTCCCCAAACCGGCCGCCGATGGCCACCAGCCCGGCAAAGGCGAGAATGGTCGTGATGGTCGCGGAAAACACAGGCGCGGCCATCCGCTTCGCCGCATTCTCCGCTGCAACCACCGGTGACTCCCCGAGGTTTCGGGCCCGGAAATCCGCATGCTCCCCCACGACGATCGCGTCGTCCACCACGATCCCGAGCGTGATGATCAGCGCAAAGAGCGAGATCATGTTCAATGTCAGCCCCGCCACATACATCAAGGCAATCGCGGCCAGCATCGCCACGGGGATGCCAGCGGCCACCCAGAACGCGGTGCGTGCGTTGAGAAACAGGAACAAGAGCAGGACGACGAGACCGAGCCCCACCAACCCGTTATCCAGCAGGATGTTCAGACGGGCGGAGATCGATTCGGCCCGGGTGCGGATCAGATCGATGGTGACGCCTTCGGGAAGCGTCAGCTGCATCTCGTCGGCCACCGACTGCACGATCTCCTGGATACCGATGGCGTCACCCTGATCCGTCCGGTCGACCCGGATCGAAATGGCCGGGTTCTCGCCCACAAAATAGGCCCGTTCCCTGTCCACCCCTTCGGTGGTGATCGCGGCGATTTCGCCGATGGTCAGGGTCGATCCATCCGCGTTGGTGCGCAGAACGATGCCCGCGATCTCGTCGGCGCTGCGTCGCGCGGTGCCGGTGCGCACCCGCGCATTGGCGCTGTCCACGTCTCCTGCCGGGGCGGTTTCGGCTTCCGCCGCAATTGCATCGGCGATCTCCGCCATGGAGATATCGTGCCGGATCAACGATGCAGAGGGCACTTCCACCACGGTTTCGGGCGCGGCCACCCCACGGATCGTCGCCCGCGTGACCCCCTCGGCGAAAAGGCGCGCCACGAATTCATCGGCAAAACGCCCGATCTGCTCCACACCGACGGGCCCGGTGATTACCACATCGGTGACCCTGTCACGCCACGCGCCCCGCCTTACGGACGGATCCTCGGCATCCTCGGGCAGATCGGAGATCGCATCGACCGCCGCCTGCACGTCATCGGCGGCACGCCCCATGTCCCAGCCGGGCTCGAACTCCAGCTCGATCGAGGCGCGCCCCTCGCGCGCGGTCGAGCTGGATTGCGTCACCCCTTCGACCACCAGCAGGCGCGGCTCGATCACCGCGATGATCGCCTCATCCACATCCTCGGCTCCCGCCCCGTCCCAGTTGACGGTCACGGTGACCTCGTCGACCACCACATCGGGAAAGAACTGCGCGCGCATGTTCGGAAACGCCGCCAGACCAAGCACGATCAGCGTGACCAGCAGCAGGTTCGCGGCTGTCCGGTGACGCGTGAAATAGGACAGGATTCCGCCCGCGCGCCCGGGAAGTCGCCGCACCGCCCTAGCTCCCCATCCGGGCTTCGATCCGCGCAACCATGCGGGCCGGAACTTCGTCCTGATTGAGCTGAAGCAGCATCCGCTCTTTCACATCCGCGGGGATGAAGCTGTTGCCTTCGACAAAAGCGATCAGCCGGGCGCGGCGCTCGGGGTCAAGCGCAAGCGTTTCGGGCGTTGCGCCGGCCTGTTCCTCCGCGTCCGCCGGGCGCAGGGGGTTGATGCGAATGCCCGCCCCAAGCACCGGGGTGCGCGCCTGAACGACCTCGCGGCCATGAAGATCGGGCGCACGGACGATCACATCGTCGCCCTGTCGGCGCAGCACGGTCACCTCGGCTTCCTCAAGCCGGTTCTCCTCCCCCAGCACGAGGATGCGGCCATCGCCATCGACCGCCGTCGATGGCAGCAGGACGACACCGCTCAACGGGGCCTCTTCCAGTTGCACCGTGACGAAATCGCCCGCGCGGAATCCGCGCACCTCCTGCAATTGCGCAAACAGCAGCCGGCCCGACTGCCCCTCCTCCACAGCGCCGCTTTCGCGTGTGAGAACGGCCGGCGCGGTGATGTCCAGCCCGAACACATCCAGCACCACGGTCACATCGAGACGCGGCAGACGCCCGTCGTCATCGAGCAGGCGCGAATACTGCGTGGTCGACACACGGAACGCGACCTCCAGCGCATCGGGGTCGATCAGCCGGGCGATCTGTTCGTTCCGGTTGACGAGACGCCCGGCCACCACGTTCACCTCTGCCAGCACACCGGAGAACCCGGCGGTCAGTTCGGTTTCGGCAAGACCCCGGTCGGCCTGGGCCAAGGTGATACGGCGCCGGTCGATCGCGGTGGCCGCCTGATCCACGCGCGCTTCCGCGAGGGCAAGAGCCTGCCTGCGGGACAACACGGCCTGTGTCGCCGTTGCGGCAGCCAGTTCCGCGGTTTCCACCGCAGAGGCGCTGCCGACCCCGCGCTGCGCCAGATTCTGCTGCCGGGTAAGCGCGCGCAGGCGCAGATCGGCCTGGGCCTGCGCGGCGGCGACATCTTCGCGCGCCAGATCCAGCGCGCGGGTGGCATCGCGCAACTCCGCCTCCGCCTCCCTCAGATCGGCCGCGGCGGTATCCCGCGTGGATTGCGCCTCCGCAGGGTCGATCCGGAGCAGCACCTGACCGGCCTCGACCGCACCGCCATCTTCAAACCCGTCTGCCAGCTCGATCACCAAACCTTCGGCGGGCGCGCGCAATTCCAGCGTGCGCCGGCTCCGCACCTCTCCGAAGGCCGTCAGAACCGGGGTGATCGTCTGCGGCGCCATGACACCGACCTCGGCTGTAAACACCCGCTCGCGCATGTCGCCCGGCCGGCTTTCCTCCGCCCAACGCGATTGTAGCCCGGAATAGATGGCGTTGCCGGCCAGAGCCAGAAGACCCACGGTCAGCGAGATGAGAAACAGGCCCACCAGGGAGCGTCGGAAAAATCGCATTAAGGTGCCTATCAGGTGCCGTTACACAGAAAGGTAGTGTTCGGGCTGAAACAGTCCAAGTCTATGGCCTTATAGGGGCTTTCACGTGGATTCGGGTCATTTCCGTCGCTTGTGTTCATCCAGACGCGGCAGGATCTCCACGAAATTGCAGGGGCGGTGGCGGTAATCAAGCTGCCAGCGCAGGATTTCGTCCCAGGCATCCTTGCAGGCCCCACTGCTGCCGGGCAGCGCGAACAGATAGGTGCCGTTCGCAACGCCGCCCGTGGCCCGCGACTGCACCGCCGAGGTGCCGATTTTCTGCATCGACACGATGGTGAAGACCGTTCCGAACGCCTCGATCTCCTTTTCATAGACGTCGCGATGCGCCTCGACCGTCACGTCGCGGCCCGTCAGTCCGGTGCCGCCCGTGGTGATGACCACGTCGATCTCGGGATCGTTGCACCAGACCCGCAACTGGTTCGCAATCTGGTCCCGCTCGTCCCGGAGGATATGGCGCGCGGCCAGATGGTGGCCCGCGTCGGTCAGGCGCGCCACCAGAACGTCCCCCGATTTGTCCTCGGCCAGCCCGCGCGTGTCCGATACGGCAAGAACGGCGATCCTGACCGGAACAAACTCCTTGCTTTCGTCAATCCTGCTCATGCATGCACCTCGAACCAAGTCGGCGAGGGCCCAAGGTTGTGCACTCGCGTCGCGCCGATCATTCCGGAGACGCCCCAGCAATCATGGACGTGCCCGCACAGAAGAAGCCGGGGCTGGAGACGCTCCGCCGCCTCTCTCACTGCAACCGATCCGATCTGTCCGCCCTTGCTGTGCGTGTCGGCCACACCTTTCGGCGGCGAGTGCGAGATCAGCACATCCGCATGGGAGATCCGATCGAACAGAGCGCGGGCCTGATCCTCGGTCAGATCGGCCGATCCCCATGGCAGAGGCGGCAAAGGCGGAACCGCGCAGCCGATGCCGGCAAAAGTGATGTCGTCGCGGTCGACCGCATCGCCGTGGAGCACGGGCGCCCCGGTTACCGCCTTCAGTTCGGCCACCGTTTCGTTGTTGCCGGCGACGTAGATCGCCTTGCCGTCGATGGCGGACAGCCCCGTCATGAAACTCTCGAGCCCCTCCCGGCGCTGCGCGAAATCTCCGGCGCCGATGATGACATCGGCCTCCTGCGCGGCTGCGAGGATCGCATCGCGCGCGGCAGTGTTCAGATGCAGGTCCGAGAAGGCCAGGATCTTCATGCCTCCCCCTCCAACCGCGCCCTGAGGCTCAGCAGATCGGCCCAGGCTTCCCGTTTCATGATCGGATTTCTGAGCAGATAGGCGGGATGGAACATCGGCAGGACCGGCTTGCCCAAGGCATCGGTCCATTGCCCGCGCATCCGCGTTATCCCTTTGCGGCCCAGTATCCCCTGACAGGACACATTGCCCATCAGGATCAGGATATCGGGATCGGCCAGCGCCACGTGCCGCTTCACGAAAGGCAGCATCATCGCCATTTCGTCCGGGCTCGGGTCGCGGTTCTGCGGCGGGCGCCACGGCAGAGTGTTGGTGATGTAGAGCGCACCGTCATCTTCGCGTGCCCGGCCCATCTCGATCGCGGCGAACATCCGATCCAGCAACTGTCCGGCCCGGCCCACGAAAGGTTTTCCCTGAACATCCTCGTCCCGGCCCGGGGCCTCGCCGATGATCATCACACGCGCCGAGGGGTCACCATCGGCAAAGACGAGGCTTCGCGCGCCTTTTTTCAGGTCGCAATGGGAAAACTCCGCCATGGCATCGCGAAGCGCGCCCAGATCAGCCGCGGCCGCCGCCATCCGCTCAGCATCGGCCACCGCATCAGCCGGCCCGGGTTCAGGTCTGGCTCGGGGGCTTGCCGCATGCGGCGGCGCTCCGACGGCACCAGACCCCGGATCGGCGTTCGGCGCAGGCTTCGGAGCCGTGTCTTCAAGTTCGTAGCGGTCGATCGGAACATCGCCAATCGCTTCATCGGCACCAAGCTCCACCTGCCATTCCAGAAGAGCCTTGGCGGTATGAAAATCCAGTGACTGATCCATGGATCCAAGCTAGGCCCGCCTGAGACCAAGGTAAATGGCCATCGCGACTACATTCGACATTGCGGCCCCGGGCCGCAGCGCCCCGCCACGCGGTCCGGTCCGCCTTTTCCGACAGCGCCGGAATACGCCACCATCTGCGGATGTCCGGAGCCTTGCCAGCACGCGGTCCGGATGCCTATAACCGGCCGAAGCTGCGAGGGTCCGATGAGTTTTCGCCAGAAGCATCTGCTTGGAATCGAGCCTCTGCGGTCGGAGGAGATCACCACAATTCTCGATCTTGCGGACCGCTATGCCGAAATGGAACGCGGCACCCAGAAACATGGCGACGCGCTCACCGGCCTCACCCAGATCAACATGTTCTTCGAGGCCTCCACCAGGACCCAGGCCAGTTTCGAGATCGCGGGCAAGCGCCTCGGAGCGGATGTGATGAACATGGCGATGGCGGCAAGCTCCCTGAAAAAGGGCGAAACGCTGATCGACACCGCCCTGACCCTGAACGCGATGCATCCGGACCTGCTGGTTGTCCGGCACCCGCATTCAGGTGCGGTCAACCTCTTGGCCGAAAAAGTGAATTGTGCCGTCCTGAATGCAGGCGACGGACGGCATGAACACCCGACGCAGGCCTTGCTGGATGCGTTGACGATCCGCCGTGCGAAGGGGCGTCTTCATCGCCTCAACATCGCAATTTGCGGCGATATCGCCCATTCGCGGGTGGCACGATCGAACATCCTGCTGCTTGGAAAGATGGAAAACCGGATCCGGCTGATCGGGCCGCCGACCCTGATGCCGGCGGGCGTGGCGGAGTGGGGCGTGGAGGTTTACGACAACATGGCCGAAGGGCTTGAAGGTTGCGATGTGGTCATGATGCTGCGGCTTCAGAAAGAACGGATGGACGGCGCATTCATCCCGTCGGAACGCGAGTATTACCATCGCTTCGGGCTCGATGCCGAGAAGCTGGCTGCCGCCAAGCCCGACGCCATCGTAATGCACCCCGGTCCGATGAACAGGGGAGTGGAGATCGACGGCACCATCGCCGACGACATTAACCGAAGCGTTATTCAGGAACAGGTTGAAATGGGGGTCGCCGTGCGCATGGCGGTGATGGATCTTCTGGCCCGGAACCTGCGCGCCTGCCGGACCCCACAGGGGGTGATGGCGTGACCGTCACAACGCTTCACATCCTCGCGCTGAACATGCCTGTCGACACGCGGCATACCCATCTGACCCGGCAGCAGGGTGCGCGCCCCGATCTGCCGCCGCTCGCCGAGTGGATCGGTGTCGCAGATCTCGATACCGATCTGATAGAGATGTTTCCGATTGAGGATCTCGCGGGCATGCCGCTCAGCAGTTACGCCGAGGCAGCATTTGAGCTGGAGGAGGACGCGATGGCCGAAGCCGCCGCGCGAATGGATGCGCTGCAAGGCTCTGTCCTACTCGTCCCGTCCTCTGCCGTGGATCGGACACCAAAGCCGGGCGCCAAGGCCACGCTGATCGCCTCATTGCCCATGGCGCGGGCCGATCATGCCGCGGAGCTGCCAGCGGCCAGCCTTGCGCGCAAACCGCCCGCCCGGGCCACGCCCGCCGAGACCGGCCGTGCCGGTTCCACTGGTACGGTTCTTCTGGGCTTGCTGCTGGCCGCGGCACTGGCCTTGCTGATCTGGTGGGTTTTGAGATGAGCGACACGTCACAGACGCATACGCCGATGACGCCAACCTCCGAACTGGCCGATGGGGAACATGTGATTGCGCATTTCACCGGGGATACGGCGACTTATTGGCGGGCCCATGCCTGGATGGCGGCGATTGCCATGGCGCTCGGGATGGCGATCCTGGCCGCTCTTGGAAACGCGCATATCTGGACCGGAGCCATCGGCGGGCTTGCCGCCATCGCTGTACGTGCGTTCTATCTTGCCAGCGACGAGGTCAAGGCGCGGTGGGATCTGACCAATCGGCGCCTGCTTGGCCCCGGAACACGCAGCATCCCGCTGGAAAGTATCGCCGTGACCCGCAGCCTGCTCGGCGCGGTACAGGTCGTGACCGAGGGCGGCGACAAACATCTGCTGAAGTATCAGGCCGACCCCGCCGCTGTGATTACCGATATCGACCGTGCGCGCGGCGGCGCAACCGGGCCTTCCTCATGACCAACGCGCTTTACCGCAACGCCAGGCTGATCGATCCCGAAGCCCAGACCGAGACTCTTGGCTGGCTGCGCATCGAAAACGGAGTGATCGCAGAGATCGGCGATGGCGACCGGGCGGGCGGCGTGGATTGTGGCGGGCTGTGTCTGGCCCCCGGTATCGTCGATCTGGGTGTCAAGGTGGGTGA
The DNA here is from genome assembly GCF_003688285.1 of Rhodophyticola porphyridii. Classification (GTDB taxonomy): domain Bacteria; phylum Pseudomonadota; class Alphaproteobacteria; order Rhodobacterales; family Rhodobacteraceae; genus Rhodophyticola; species Rhodophyticola porphyridii. The sequence continues at coordinate 367,762 of NZ_RCNT01000001.1, read as the reverse complement.
GCCCGGCGAACGCCACAAGGAAAGCTTTCGCACGGCGGGCGCCGCGGCCGCAGCTGGCGGGGTGACGACAATCGTTACCCGGCCCGACACGACAACGCCGATCGACACGCCCGAAGTGCTCGATTTTGTGCGCCGGCGGGGACAAGAGGCCGCGGCGGTCCGCTTCCTCCCGATGGCCGCGCTGACCAAGGCCCGGGCGGGCCGCGAGATGACCGAGATCGGTTTCCTGCTGGATGCCGGCGCCGTCGCCTTCACCGATGGCGATCACGTCGTCGCCGACACCAAGGTCTTCAGCCGCTGCATGAGGTATGCGCGCTCGGTCGGCGCGCTGATCGTGGCCCATCCCCAGGATCCCGGGCTGAGCGAGGGGGCGGCCGTCACCTCGGGCAAGTTCGCATCGCTGCGCGGGCTACCGGCGGTCTCGCCCACGGCCGAGAAGATGGGTCTGGAACGGGATCTCGCGCTGGTGCAGATGACGGGCGCACGCTACCACGCCGACCAGATCAGTACCGCCAGCGCCCTGCCCGCCCTTGCACGCGCAAAGGCAGAGGGCCTGGATGTAACCGCGGGCGTTTCGATCCACCATCTGACCCTGAATGAGCTGGATGTGGCCGATTACCGGACTTTTTTCAAGATCAAGCCGCCGCTTCGTGCCGAAACGGACCGGATCGCCATGATCGACGCGGTACGGGATGGGCTGATCGATGTGATCTGCTCCATGCACACACCCCAGGACGAGGAAAGCAAACGCCTGCCGTTCGAGGCCGCAGCAAGCGGGGCCGTCGGACTTGAAACGCTCCTGCCAGCCGCGCTGCGGCTTTACCACGCGGAGCAGCTGACGCTGCCTGTTCTGTTTCGCGCCATGGCTCTCAATCCCGCGCGCCGGTTAGGCCTGCCGGGCGGACGGCTCAGAGTTGGCGCCCCCGCCGATCTGGTCCTGTTCGATCCGGATGTGCCTTTCGTGCTTGACCGGGCCAGGCTTCGGTCGAAATCGAAAAATACCCCGTTTGACGGGCAGCGGATGCAAGGCCGGGTCGAGACGACACTGGTCGGCGGCGATATCGTCTACCGCAGGGGGGCGTCATGATCCCGGAATTCCAGACCCCGATGGCGGTTCTAGGTCTTGTCGGTCTGGCGGCTTATGTTCTGGGATCGGTTCCATTTGGACTGGTCATGGCGCGGCTTTTCGGGCTGGGCGATATCCGGCGGATCGGTTCGGGCAATATCGGGGCCACCAACGTGCTTCGCACCGGCAACAAACCGGCGGCGTTCCTGACGCTCATCCTCGATGCGGGCAAAGGCGGCATCGCCGTGCTGCTTGCCAGATGGCTTTTTGCCGAGGATGCGGCCCAGGTGGCGGGCTTCGCGGCCTTCATGGGCCATTGCTTTCCGGTTTTCCTCGGGTTCAAGGGCGGCAAGGGCGTGGCCACCTTTCTTGGCACGCTTCTTGCGCTCTTCTGGCCTGCGGGCATCGCCGCTTGCCTGACATGGGCCGCCACCGCCGCGATAAGCCGGATTTCGTCGCTGTCGGCGCTGGTCGCGGCTTTTCTTGCCCCGGTCTGGATGACGATTCTTGGCATGCCACAGGCCAATCTGGTCACCGTCGCTCTGGCCGCACTTATCTTTGTCAGGCATCAGAAGAACATCGAACGCATTCGAGACGGCAGCGAACCCAGAATAGGCAAATGACCTTGTTTTGATAGGCCTGCCCTATTAAGCTGAGGCCTTGTTCACGAGGTTTATTATGGATTTTCAGACAGCCGTCCGTACCGTTCTTCTGGACAAATACGCCACCTTTTCGGGCCGCGCCCGACGATCGGAATTCTGGTGGTTCTTTCTGTTCAATATCGGTGTCAGCGCCATCCTGAACATCATCGACCGCACGATCTTCGGTGCTTCGATGACAACCGGCCTAACCAACAGCGTACTCGGGGTCATCTATTCATTGGCGGTGCTGCTGCCGTTTATCGCAGTCGGCGCAAGACGGCTTCATGATACCGGCCGGTCGGCCTGGTGGTTGCTTCTTGCGTTTATCCCGCTGATCGGCGGGTTGATCCTGATCTTCTGGTACATCCAGCCAAGTCAGGACGGCAGAAACGAATACGGGCCCAATCCGATCGCTGACGGCTAGTAGCTGTATTCCTTGTAGATGCGGGTCAAGTTCCCGCCCCAATCCCCGTTATACCGCTCCAGAAGCTCGTCCGCTGGCACCTGCCCGTTGTCAACGCTCTCCTTCAGCGCATTCAGGAAATGGGTCTCGTTCGGGATCAGCCCGCCCGCGCCCGGCATCGCGCGGGCGGCAAGACCCGCCTCGGCGATCTGCACGACCTCGCGCGCCAGGTCGTGCATGCTGATCCCTGCGACCTGGGCCTGAAGCCCCTCGACAGAGGCCGCAATGCGCAGCGCTTCCCGCGTCTCCGCGTCCCAGCCCTTCACCAAATCCCAGGCTGCATCCAGCGCGCCCTGATCGTAGGTAAGCCCGACCCAGAAGGCCGGAAGCGCGCAAAGCCGACGCCAGGGCCCACCATCGGCGCCCCGCATCTCGATGAATTTCTTCAGCCGGGCCTCGGGGAAAATCGTGGTGAGGTGATCCGCCCAGTCGCTCAGGGTGGGTTTTTCGCCGGGCAGCGCCGGCAACTCACCTTTCAGAAAATCGCGGAAGCTCTGCCCCAAGGCATCCACATAGACGCCATTGCGATAGACGAAATACATCGGCACATCGAGCGCATAGTCCGCATAGGCCTCGAACCCGAAGCCATCTTCGAACACGAAGGGCAGCATGCCGGTCCGATCCGCGTCCAGGTCCCGCCACACCCGGCTACGCCAGCTTTTGTGACCGTTGATCTTGCCCTCGAAGAACGGGGAATTGGCAAAAAGTGCGGTTGCCACGGGCTGCAAGGCCAGGGCGACGCGGAACTTCTGCACCATGTCCGCCTCGGACCCGAAATCGAGGTTCACCTGAACCGTACAGGTCCGCCGCATCATTGTTGTGCCCATGGTGCCGACGCGCTGCATATAGGCATCCATCAGCTTGTAGCGCCCCTTGGGCATCAGCGGCATCTGATCATGGGTCCAGATCGGGGCCGCCCCCAGACCGATGAAGCCGACGCCGATTTCATCGGCGACCGATTTGACCTCCCGCAGATGGTCGTTCACCTCATCACAGGTCTGGTGGATCGTCTCCAGCGGCGCGCCTGACAACTCAAGCGCGCCCCCGGGTTCCAGAGATACGTTCGCGCCGTCCTTTTCCAGCCCGATAATGTGGCCGCCCTCGGTCACGGGCGACCAGCCGAACCGGTCGCGCAGCCCCTCCAGAACGGCCCGGATCGATCGCTCCCCCTCATATGGCAGCGGTTTCAGAGTGTCTTGGCAGTATCCGAATTTCTCGTGCTCCGTACCGATGCGCCAGGCGTCTTTCGGTTTGCACCCCTCGGCAAGATACTCTGCCAGTTGCTCATGCCGTTCGATCGGGCCGCCGCCGGATTGGGGGATGGACATGGAAATTGGCTCCGGGATTGTTGGCTGATCGTGGGGGCAAGGACTGGCCCGCGCGCGGGGTCAAGTCAAGGCCGGGAGAGTGTCGCGGCGCCAGAGCGTGACGGTTCCGGGCCCGGTCCCGCGCAGGCTTGCCAGAAGATGGGAGGTGGAGAGCCCGTCGAGGCGCGTGAACGCATCGTAAAGCACGTCCGCACCATGGGCATCGGTGGGGATCACCAGAACCTGCTCCACCTCGGCCATGACCCAGAAGGATTTGCCGTCCGCGCCCCGCCGCAGCGACAAGGCCGTCAGATCATCCAGTGAAACCGCCCCCCCGTAGTAAGGACCCATATAGGTGACTTTCCCCTCGATCAGGCCGACCACGCCCGGACCGTCCCCGGAACCGGCAAATCGTGCCCGGCGCAGCGCGATGGCGCCCAGAGGCACGGCAAGCGCCACAAGAACCCAACCGAATCCCGGAACGATCCGCCCGTGATCCAGCGCGATCCAAAGGCCGAGTGCCGCCAGCGTGACTGCGGCCAGCACCTCGCGCCAGCGATAAAGCATGCGCCGGACCTCGGGGCGAAGAAACCCGCTCATGATCGGTTGACCCCGGCATAGGGTGCGGGGCGCGCATCGAATCTCATGCCCTTGAAATCATATATCCGCGCAACCTCTTCCAGCCCGTCTTTCCCCGGCTTCGCAAACCAGAGCGCACCGTCACGCGCCAGTTGCAGGCCGCCATCCCAGGGCTCGGCCCACTCCCAGTCCGGTTGTGGCATCCTCACCCCGTCACTTCGCACCAGAGCATAGCGATTGCTGATCAGCGCACGGTTTTTCTGCCCGATTTCAAAGTGCAGGGTCACCTGCCAACCATTCGCAAGGGGTTTGACCAGTTCGGCATGATATGCGTCGCCGTTTGCATGCGTCCAGCCGCGCGCGCCCATCATCGCAAGGTAAAGCCCACCCATGTGCAAGCCGTCTGTGGCGTGGGGATAGGCATCGACCTGCGCCGCGCGCAGCCCGTCCGGCGGGTCGGACAACGGCTCGGCCCCATTTAGCCATATCCGCCCCTCCGGCGTGAACGCACCACCACCGTGCCAGGCATCGGCTTGCACCCGGACGCTGAGCGCGGTCAGCCAGGGGGCCCTCGAAATCGCGGTCCACCAGCGCGCTCCGTTGCCCGCAAAGACGATCATATGCCGCGCATCCGGCGACAGATCGCTCCGGTATTCATAGATCCCACCCTTCAGCCATTGGCCAAGTGTCACCACACCGTTGCGCCTGTCCCATATCAGGCTGGCGACCTGATCGGTCGGCCCGCGTCTGAGCACAAGGGCCTTGTGGCAGCCGATCGCGGGTATGACATGCAGGCGCGGCGCGGTCATGTCGGATCACCGGCGCAAGCCCCGCATCGCCCGCGCGGCTTCAGACAGGGATGATCAGACATGCGCCGGCTCCTCAAGCAAGCTGATCGTGAAGGTCCCGATGTGATGGAATCCGATCGCCATATAGGCCCGTGCCGCGGCCTCGCTGGCGGCGAAGAGGGTTGCCCGATCCGCCCGGCCGGCATCGCGCAGTTGGGCCAGGTGCAGGGCTACGGCCCGCCTGGCATGCCCACGCCGCCGAAGGGCGGGCGGCGTATAAACTCCGCCGACCTGCACGACCGACATCGCCGATGCGTTGATCCCGGTCAGCGCCAGCAGGTCTTTCCCGTCGGTCAGGATCATGTGCGATCGCTCATCAATCCAGCCCGAAACGGTGGAGGCGGCATCGGCCTTCGCGGCTTCCGCGCCGTGCCCAAGGGTCTCCATCTGATATGCCGCGCGCCAGTCCAGCAGAACCGGAAGTTGCGCCTTCCCGGCCGGGATCAGCCATCCGGGACCGGACGGTATCACAAGGCGCTCAAGATCAAGCACGTATTGCGGTTCGTCCGCGCTGATCAACATCTTGTGGCGAGATAAACCGAGTGCTTCGCTGAGCGGGCGAACCTGATCAGCAGGCCCCACAATTCCTGTCACGCGCGTGCCTCTCAGGGTACGGCGTGCAGCCTGCCAGGGTTCGCTTGGGCATTGCGGCAGAACCATACCGCTCCCGGTCAGACCAATCACGTCGGTAATCCGCCCCGCCCGCCTGATCATCCAGAACCGCGTGGCATGGGGGTGCCCAGTTTCCATCCCGTGTCTCATCAGGTTGGACAGCGGGAACATGGAGTTCAGGACATGACGGCTCAGAAACTCGACAATAGCGTCCCGGTCCGCGGGTTGGGCAGGCGTCATTCCCAATCCCCCCGCGTGGCCTGAAACAGCGTCAGAGCCGCCACCGCAGCCGTGTCCGCCCGCAGAATGCGCGGGCCAAGGCTGATCGGAGTGACGAATGGCAAATCGTGCAGACGGTTACGCTCGGTGGGGCTGAACCCACCTTCGGGGCCGATCAGGATGGCCCATTTGTCGGATCGCGGAGCAGCTTCAAGCACGGCTCTCGCACCAACAAGCGCCTCGTCGGCAAAGATCAGCCTGCGGTTCGCGGGCCAATCCGACAGTGTCTTTTCCAGACGCTGCATCGCAGCCACGTGGGGCACATATGTCCCGCCGCATTGCTCCGCCGCCTCGATGGCATGGGCTTGCAGCCTGTCCTGACGGATACGCTCGGCATTGGTAAAGTCAGTCTGCACCGGGCAGATGCGGGCCGCCCCCAGTTCAGCCGCTTTTTCGACGATGAAATCGGTGCGCGCCTTCTTGATCGGCGCGAAAAGCAGCCAGAGATCCGGCGGCAGCCGCAGCGGCGCCGTCTGCTCGATACAAGACAGAACGCCGCCGCGTTTACCCGCCTCCACGATCTCTGCACGCCACTCGCCATGTTCCCCATTGAACAGCAGAACCGCGCCGCCGACGACCTGCCGCATCACCCCGAAGAGATAATGCGCCTGGTCCCGCGACAGTGGGACCGTTTGCCCTGCCCCCAAAGGGTGCTCTACATAAAGCCTGATTTTCGCATGCGTCGACATGGAGCAAAACCTATGGCCGGGACCGGGGAAACGCCAGAGGGGCAAGTGGCCGATGCCGTTCGTGGCAACTGGGTCGATACGTATGCGCCCGCCGCGGCGCGGCCCTATCTCAGGCTCAGCCGGGCGGACCGGCCCATCGGCACATGGTTGCTGCTGCTACCCTGCTGGTGGGGCGTATTGCTGGCAGCCTCGGCTGATCCGGACGGCCTGCGCCTGTTCGATCTGTGGATCATCGTCGGATGTGCGATCGGCGCATTCCTTATGCGGGGGGCCGGGTGCACCTGGAACGACATTTCCGACAGGGAGTTCGATGCCGCCGTGGCACGCACGAGGTTGCGCCCGATCCCGTCGGGTCAGGTAAGTGTCAGACAGGCCCTTGTCTGGCTGGTGGTCCAATCGCTGCTCGCCCTCGGGATTCTGTTGACCTTCAATCTGAATGCCATATTGCTCGGGCTTCTCTCGCTTCTGCCGGTGGCGATCTATCCCTTCGCCAAGCGTTTCACATGGTGGCCGCAGGTCTTTCTGGGCCTCGCCTTCAACTGGGGAGCGCTTCTGGCCTGGACGGCGCATTCCGGCAGCCTGGCCTGGCCAGCAGTAGCGCTTTATCTGGCGGGTATCGCCTGGACCCTGTTCTACGACACGATCTATGCCCATCAGGACAGCGAAGACGACGCGCTGATCGGGGTGAAATCAACCGCTCGTCTGTTCGGCGAGAACAGCAAGGCGTGGCTGCGCGGTTTCATGGTGGCGTCGGTTATCCTGATGGCGGTTGCGATCATTCTGGCGCTGATCCCGGGCGGCAACTTTCTGGCGCTGACACTTGCATTGGCCGGGGCCTGGGCTTTTGGCTGGCACATGGCGTGGCAACTGAGCCGACTTCAGATCGACGAGCCGGAGACCTGCATGCACCTGTTCCGTAGCAACAGGGACCCCGGACTGCTTGTTGCGCTGTTTTTCGCCTTGTCGGCATTGCTTTGATTGAACGCCCTTCGCCAAGGCGTTAAGGCCAAGGCCACTCCCTTGGGCAAAGTCGGACCTTGAGACATGAGCAAAACCTCCACCCTCGTCGCTGTCTTAGCATTCCTGATCGCCGGCTTGCTCTTTGTCGGCGTGGCAGTGATGGCGGCGAACACGATCGAGGACCGCTCGACCGAGGCGGTTACGTTCTCCATGCGTGAGGAGGGTCTGGATTGGGTGGTCGTCACCGCCAACGGTTTGCAGGTCGAGCTGACCGGCACCGCGCCCGATGAAGCCGCCCGCTTCCGCGCGCTGAGCCGGGCGGGCGCCGTTGTGGATGCCGACCGGATCATCGACGCGCTGGATGTAGCCGAAGCCGACAGCGTGGCCCCGCCGCGATTTTCACTTGAGATGTTGCGCAACGGCGACGGGATTTCACTGATCGGCCTGATCCCTGAAGAAATCGGCCGGGAGGCCGTGGCCGAGGGCATAGCGGGCATTCGCAACGGGGTCGAAGTGGCCAATATGGTGGAAACCGCAAGCTACCCCGTTCCCTCCGACTGGCGGGCAGCGATGGAGTTCGGTCTGCGCGCGCTGAACGAGTTGCCGAGGTCCCAGATTTCGGTCTTTGACGGACAGGTGACGATCACCGCCGTCAGCGAAAGCATCGAAGAACGCGCACGCTTCGAAGCTGCTCTCAACAGGGCAATGCCGGAAGGTATAGAGGTCGTGATGGATATCTCGGCCCCCCGCCCGGTGATCACACCGTTCACCCTGCGGTTTGTGCGCAGCCTCGACGGGGCCCGGTTCGAGGCCTGTTCCGCCGATACCGAAATGGCGCGTACCGTCATTCTGCGCGCTGCTCGAAATGCCGGGCTGACCGGCCCTGAGGAGTGCGAGATCGGTATCGGCGTACCCTCGCCGCAATGGGCGCAGGCGGTGGAAACCGGGATGCAGGCGCTCACCGCACTGGGTGCCGGAACCCTGACCTTCTCAGACGCCGATGTGACTCTGATCGCGGCGGAAGGCACGCCGGAGGGCCTGTTCGATCGGGTCGTCGGAGAGCTGGACGCGGATCTTCCCGCGGTCTTCTCGGTTCACGGTGTCCTGCCCGATCCGCCGGAAGGCGCGGGAAATGACGGCCCACCCAGCTTTGTCGCGACGCGAAGCCCCGAGGGCTATGTCCAGCTGCGCGGGCGCCTGCCGGATGATCAGGCGGAGCGCGTGGTCTACGCATACGCCCGCGCCACGCTTGGCGGCGACGATACCTATCTGGCCACCCGGAGAGACGACAACCTGCCCGATGGCTGGTCCGTACGGGTTCTGGCGGGGCTTGAGGCTCTGGCGATGCTGAACAACGGCAGCGTGACGATTGATCCCGGGCTCGTCACGGTTCGGGGCAATACCGGCAGCCAGAACGCGGTGTCGGACCTGTCGCGGCTGTTGTCGGAGAAGCTGGGCGAGGCGCAGAATTTCGAGATCGACGTGACCTATCAGGAATTGCTGGACCCGACCGCCAATATCCCGACAGCGGAGGAATGCGTGGAGCGGATTCGCACGCTGCTTTCCGAACGCAAGATCACCTTCGATCCGGGGTCGGTCGAGATCAACGAGGAATCCGGCGCGATTCTGGACCGTGTGGCCGAGATCCTGCCCGATTGCCGTCATGCGCGGATGGAGATCGGTGGGCACACCGACAGCCAGGGCCGCGAAACCATGAACCTCAACCTGTCCCAGGCGCGGGCGGATGCGGTGTTGAACGGTCTTCTGGCGCGCGGTGTTCTGATTTCGAACCTGACGGCACAGGGCTACGGCGAAACGCAGCCGATCGACACCAATGACACCGAGGAGGGCCGCGAGCGCAATCGCCGCATCGAATTCCGGTTGCTTGCGGGCGGTGTGCCGTCTAGCCAGAGGTCAGACACGGAGGAACCCGTCGAAACCGCCCCGGCGGAGGCGGAAGAACCGCCCGCCGAAGAGGACCCGGATGAACAGAACTGAGTTTATCGTTGCCATCGCGATCATCCTGTTTGTGGCCTTTGCCCTTGGCTGGTTCGCAAACTGGCTGGTGCATCGGTTCAGCCGCGTGACCGGCGCGGATCTGAGTGAAATGGACGAGATGGCCAGGGCGCTGCACGATGCGGAGGAAACCCGCGATCAGGCGATCATCTATCTTCAGCAGCGGGAGGCCGAGCTGACCAATCAGCTGAGCCAGACCGAGGCGGAGCTGCGCGCCGCGATGGAAGGATTGCGCGAGGCGCGCCACGAGGCCGAAGAATTGCGCGCCTATGTGGAACGCGTCAATCAGGGACAGGGCTGAGAGGCCAACGAGGCCGAGAAGCGGAACAGGGGCGCATTACCAGCGTCTGAGTGCCGCTTCGTCTTCGTCTTTCGCCGCGACCCACTGGCCGCCATCGGCCGTGATTTCCTGTTTCCAGAAAGGCGCGCGGGATTTCAGGTAGTCCATCAGGAACTCGGCCGCCGCGAAAGCATCCGCCCGATGCCGGGACGCGGTGGCGACCATCATGATCAGCTCGCCCGGGCGCATCTCGCCATAACGGTGCAGCACGAAGACACCGGCCAGAGACCAGCGCGCGCGCGCCTGATCCGCGATCCCGGCCAGGGCCTTTTCGGTCATGCCCGGGTAGTGTTCGATCACCATCCGGTCCAGATCACCGCTGGCCACATCCCGGACAAGACCGCAGAAGCTGACCACCGCACCGGCCCCGGATACGGAACCGGTGAAGCGGGTCAGCTCCGCCCCCATGTCGAACGGTTCGGCCTGAACGCGGATCATCGCCCCTAGCCTCCGGTCATCGGCGGGAAAAACGCGACCTCGCGGGCGCCGGTAATAGGTGCGTCGAGTTCGACCAGATCCTGATCCACGGCGGCCCGAATCGCCGTGAGATCGGAAAAGGCGAAGGCATAGGCCTCATCCCGTCGTTTCAACTCTTCGATCAGCTCGGCGACCGTCGTAGCCTCGGTCTCGACCTTTTCATGGCCGGTTCCGATCCGTTCTCTCAGCCAAGCGAAATAGCGCAGATCCATCCGGTCATTCCTCCCGCAGATAGGGCATCGCCTTCAAGAAATAGTCCCCCCCGGTGATCAGTGTAAGGCCCGCGGCCAGCCATAACAGCGCCAGCCCGCCCCATGAGGTCAGAAGCAAGCCATAGTATTTCCAGAGCAGCCCGAACTCGTCCTCCACGAGGCCGCCCAGAACATCGCGGACAATCTCGCCGTCCATTCCATAGATCTGCATTCCGAAGAAATGTTCGAACAATCCCCAGGCGAACAGCAGCGAGATCGCGACCATCTGCACGGTTGTCTTCCATTTCGCCAGTTGCGTCACTTTGAGCGTGCCTGCCGTATCGCCCAAAAACTCCCTCAAGCCGGAGACAAAAACCTCGCGAAACAGGATCGCCACGACCGGGATCATCAGCCAGCCGGTCACGCCCAGAATACCCAGCAACACCGCCAGCGCGATCACCACCATGGCCTTGTCGGCAATCGGATCGAGCATCGCGCCGAACTTGCTGACCTGGCCCCATTTGCGCGCCAGATATCCGTCGACATAGTCGGTCAGCGATGCGGTGATGAACAGGATCAGTGCCAGCCAGTCCGCGTAGGGCCGCGCAAAAAGCAGGAAAACAAGGCCCAGGGCCGGCGCCGCGATCAGCCGGAAGACAGTCAGTATATTGGGCAATGTCCAAGTCATGAAGCTAGGTGTAAATGCCGCCGCGCCCGAATGCCATCACCTAGTTAACGGGTTGGGCCATGACGGGCGAGGGCCGGGCATCCGATCCCGAAGCCGGCCCTGCACCTCCGGCGGAGGCATCCCGCGCGGAGGCCGCATCGGGTCCTTATAGCGCATGGCCGCCTCAACGCTCGTGAAAGAAGTCATAGATCGTTTCCGCCATCGCATCGGAGATCCCGTCCACCGCCTTGAGATCGGAGAGACCGGCACGGGCCACCGCCTTGGCGCTGCCGAAATGGCCAAGAAGCGCGCGTTTGCGGGTGCTGCCGACGCCGGGCACATCGTCCAAGGGCGTGGCCGAGACCCCCTTGGCCCGTTTCTGACGATGTGCGCCAATGGCGAAGCGGTGCGCCTCGTCGCGAAGACGTTGGATGAAATATAGCACCGGATCATTATGCCTGAGCGCGAAGGGCCGGGTGCCAATGCGGTGGAACTCCTCTTTTCCCGCATTCCGGTCGATACCCTTCGCGATTCCGATGAAGGGAATGTCATCGACACCCAGATCGCCCATGATCTCTGCCACGGCACTGATCTGCCCGCCCCCCCCGTCGATCAGAAGCAGATCGGGCCACGCTTCGCTCTCGCGGTCCGGATCCTCTTTCAGCAGCCGCTGGAACCGGCGGGTCAGAACCTCTTTCATCATGCCGAAATCATCGCCCGGCGTGATATCCGTACCCCTGATGTTGAACTTGCGATACTGCGATTTCATCAATCCGTCCGGTCCCGCGACGATCATTCCTCCGACCGCGTTGCTGCCCTGGATATGCGAGTTGTCATAGACCTCGATCCGTTTCGGCGGGGCATCGAGATTGAAAGCCGCGGCCAGCCCGGCAAGAAGCTTCGACTGGGTCGCGGTCTCGGCCATCTTGCGCGCAAGGCTCTCGCGCGCGTTTCGCGCGGCGCCTGCGACAAGCTCCATCTTCTCGCCCCGTTGCGGCACGAGGATCTCCACCTTCCGGCCGAGTTTCTCGCTCAACGCCTCGGCCATCAGATCATCGTTTTCGATACCGTGCGACAGGAGCAATTGCCGTGGCGGATCTTTGGTGCTGTAGAACTGGCCGATGAAAGCCTCAAGGACTTCGGGCGCCTCTGCCCCTGAAACCCGCGGATAGAAATCGCGATTGCCCCAGTTCTGATTGGCGCGGATGAAGAAGACCTGCACGCAGGCCTGCCCGCCTTCCATATGGAGCGCGATGACATCGGCCTCGGTTACGCCTTTGGGATTGATGCCCTGAGCCGACTGCACGTTGGTCAGGGCGCGGATCCGGTCGCGAAGCGCCGCGGCACGCTCGAACTCCATCGCCTCGGATGCGGCTGCCATCTCGCCGGCCAGCGTCTCCTGTATCTTTGTGCTGTTGCCCGACAGAAACCGTTCCGCATCCTTGACCGAGGCGGCGTAATCCTGTTCGGAGATGTAGCCGACGCAGGGCGCGGAACAGCGCTTGATCTGATAAAGCAGGCAGGGCCGCGTCCGGCTGTCGAATGTCGCATCCGAACAGTTGCGGAGCAGAAACGCCTTCTGCAACTGGTTCAGTGTCCGGTTGACCGCCCCCGCGCTGGCAAAAGGCCCGAAATAGCCGCCCTTCTCCTTCTTTGCCCCGCGATGCTTCTTGATCTGGGGAAAGGGATGTTCGGCGGAGACCAGGATATTGGGGAAACTCTTGTCATCCCGAAGCAGCACGTTATAGCGCGGCTTGAGCTGCTTGATCAGGTTCTGTTCAAGAAGCAGCGCTTCGGTTTCCGTGCGTGTGGTCAGGAACATCATTGATGCCGTCTCGCGGATCATCCTGGCGATCCGCGGATCGTGCCCCGCCGGTTTGGCGTAACTCGAAACCCGCCTCCTGAGCGCGCGCGCCTTTCCCACGTAAAGCACACGGGATTGCGGATCGAGCATTCTGTAGACACCCGGAGAGTTGTCGAGCACCTTCAGATAGGACTGGATCACGGTGTGCCCGGTCGGCACGGCTTCTGCACGGTTTTCAGGCATGTCTCAAAGGTCTCGGCGATTCTCTGCCTCGCTGCAATGAGAGGAGGCGGGGTTCAACCCCAAAGCTTTCCACGGTTCCTGTGGACAAGCCTCAGGATAAATCTTGGTCAGGACAATTTTCTCCTTGTTTTTGGCCCCCTTCATCGATTTGCCTATTTTTTGGGCACATTATCAACTGCTTGTTTTGTAATGATAATTTTTCCCGTTTGCCGTGGGGTCACAGCCCCGTCATAAAAGCGTGATCGCCGTGTTACACTGTCAGACGCGGTGGACAACTGGCCGATCACGCTGCAGGTACGACAGATCTGGCCTTATTCAACCCCAAGCACATCCGGCGTCTGCCATGCCAGATGCTGCCCCCCGTCAACGCAGATCAACTGCCCGGTCACCGCCGGGGCACCGATCAGATACCGGAGCGCATTGCAGATATCGGCCGGGTCTGCGCCGCGTTCCAGAAGCGTGGCCGCGCGTTGCGCCGCAAAATGCTCCGCCGACTGCCGGGCGCCTTGCATCGTGGGACCGGGACCTATGGCGTTCACACGGATCCGTGGGGCCAGCGCCTGCGCGGCGGTCCGGGTAAAGGCCCAAAGGCCCATTTTCGCGATGGTGTAGGTCATGAATTCGGGCGTCGGTTTGCGCACACGCTGGTCGATCATGTTGACGACCAGCCCCTCGGCCACGGGTTCGCCTTCCCGCCGGAGGGCGGCGGGCATCTGTGCGGCCATGGCCTGTGTCAGCAAAAACGGTGCGCGCAGGTTCGATCCGATATGCCTGTCCCAGCTTTCGCGCGTCGCACTCGACAAGGTGTCGTACTCGAAGATCGAGGCGTTGTTGACGAGCACGGTAACCGGCGCTTCCAAAGCCTCCGCCGCGCGGGAGATCAACCCGACCGTTTCTTCTTCCGACAAAAGGTCTGCCTGCAGGGAAACCGCCTTCCGGCCAAGTTCCCTGATCTCGTTGACCGTCTCGGCGGCTTCCGCGTGCGAACTGGCGAAATGCACGGCCACGTCATAGCCCATCTCCGCAAGCGTCAGGGCCATGGCCCGGCCAATACGCTTGCCGGCTCCGGTCACCAATGCAGCCATGTCGCCGCCTCCCCGCCTCAGGCCAAAAGCATCGCGATATAAATGACGTAAAGTGCCACGAATGCCAGCCCCACGACCCGCCCCATTCCCAGCTTCAGGAAGACGAACGGCGCCAGCACGAGCGAGGCCGCCAGCATCACCCAGAAATCGAACGCGAAGAACGAGGGATCGACCGGGATCGGACCGACCAGCGCGGCAACCCCGATGATCGCCAGAAGGTTGAACATGTTGGACCCGATGACATTGCCGAGCGCCACCTCCGCATGTTTGCGGATCGCGGCCATCACCGTTGTCGCCAGTTCCGGCAGAGAGGTGCCGACAGCCACGAGGGTCAGCCCGATGACCGTCTCGCTGATACCGTAGGCGCGGGCAATCGCGGTCGAACTGTCGACCAGCAGGCTGGCCCCCAAGGGCAATCCGACCAGACCCAGAACCAGATAAAGGCCGATCTTCCAGCCGGGCATCGACGGGTCGGCCTCTTCAAGCTCTTCCTCGGGGGATACGCCATTCGCCGCCGCGCGATGGGCCTGCGCATCGCGAAACGCGTCGCCCAGGACCAGCCCGAGCGCGGCCAGAAGAACAAGGCCGTGCCACCAGAGAAACGGCCCGGCATAGGCGAGACCAATGAACAGGAACGTGCCTGCGATCATCATCAGATAGGTCCGCCGGGTCTCGCATTTGCGGGTATCGAGCCCAGAGATCAGGGCGGGCACCCCCAGAACAAGCAGGATATTCGCCGTGTTGGAGCCCACCACATTGCCGAGAGCCAGACCCGGCACACCGTCGAGGATCGCCTGAATCGAGATGAGCAGTTCGGGTGCCGACGTGCCGAAAGCCACCACGGTCAGACTGACGATCAGCGCCGGGATGCCGAGCCTGAGGCTGAGATTCACCGCGCCGCGGACAAGGACGTCACCCGCCAAGAGCAGGATGACCAGGCCAAGGCCCGCCAGCAAGAACTCGATGATCATCGCTTAGCTCTGCCCTTCGGAACAGTGGCGGCACGACCCGCCCTTGAGATTGTAACGCCCGCATTCGGGGCACAGCCGCGGTTTCGGCAGACCGCCGGGCCGACCGCCCCGCCCGATCCGCGGCAGCCGCAAACGGCCAAACAGTGCCAGAACTACCATGCCGATCAGAAACAGGGTGACGATCTTAACCATGAGTTAAAGACCGTACCGGGCATAAGCCGCGCGGGTATCCAGCGCGCCCACCGCCTCTTCCACGATCTGAACGCCAAATCTCTGAAGAAGTCCCCGCTTCGGTCCGTAAAGCGCGAACCGGGTCTTGTCTCCGTAAATCTCTTTCATCTTCGGGCGCAGGTGGCTCAGACCATCGGCAAGCCCCAGATCAACCGCTTTCTGTCCGACCCAGAACTCACCTGTGAAGAGATCTTCAGCTTCTCCGAGCCGCGCACCGCGGCTGTCCTTGACATGCTTGATGAACGCCCCGTGAATCTGTTTCTGGATCGCATTCAGGCGCGCCACGTCTTCCTCCCGTTCCGGGCGAAAAGGATCGAGCATGGATTTGTCCTTGCCCGCGGTATGAACACGCCGTTCAATCCCGAAGCGCTCGATAAACTCATGCAGCCCGAAACTTGCCGAAATTACTCCGATCGAGCCCACGATCGAGCTTGCATCGACCCAGATCTTCTCGGCCGCACAGGCCAGCCAGTAGCCGCCCGATGCCGCGACATCTTCCACGAAGGCATGAACGGGCACGTCTTTTTCTTCGGACAAACGCCTGATACGGGCCCCGATCAACGAGGATTGCACTGCCGAACCGCCCGGCGAGTTGATCGACAGCGCCACCGCCGACGGTTTGCCGCGGGCGAAAGCCTTTTCGAGGATCGGACCCATCGCTGCATCACTCAGAACTGGCCCCCGGCCCGCTCCGGTGATCACGCCATGAAGGCGTACGATCGCCACCAGAGGGTCGTTTTTCATGAATGGTATGAAGCGTTTCATGGGACGGCATGTAGCCTGCAGGCCGGGTCCGAACAAGGCACAGCCCCAAGAAATAGGGTCTATGTGCCCGTCATGTGGCAGCAGGGCCGGAAAAACCGTCATCGGCGCTGGACTTTGGCTCGAAACTGACGCGCAATTGCGCCGATGAGTGCAAGATCCGAACCCTCCAGCCGCCCGCATTCCAGAGCTTTTGCGAGCTGTCTTCTGACGGCTCTGACAGCCCTTTGCATGACCGTTGCGCCCTTTGTCTGGGCAGGCCAGGCGCGCGCCGACAATATCCTGGTCTTTGCAGCCGCCAGCCTGCGCGAAGCGCTGGACGATGTGGGAGCCATTTGGACCGGCGCGCCTCTTTCGGTTTCCTATGCCGGCAGTTCCGCCCTCGCCCGGCAGATCGAGGCAGGAGCGCCGGCGGATGTGTTCCTGTCCGCCAACATGGCCTGGATCGAACACCTGGCCGAACGCGGCATCACCGACCCCTCACGGACTGTCGCACTGCTTTCTAACCGGCTGGTCCTCGCAGGGCCAGCGGATGCCGTTCATCCATTCGACGATCTTGTCGCTGCACTGGCCGCGCTGCCAGGAGATGCCTGGATTGCGACCGGGTTTCTGGAGTCTGTCCCTGCGGGGATATACGCGCGTCAGGCGCTGGAGGCCGCGGATGTGCTTGAAGAGTTTATGCCCCGGATTGTCCAGACCGAAAATGTGCGCATAGCCCTCGCCCTTGCCGCGCGTGGCGAGGTCGCACGCGCAATTGTCTACCGCACCGACGCCCTGGCGGAGCCCGGCGTCGCGATCGAGGTGCTGATCCCCGAGACGCTGCATGACCCGATCCGTTATCCCGCCGCTCTGACAACGGCCAGCACGCACCCGGAAGCGGCTGCGTTTCTGGCATTTCTCACCTCGTCCCAGGCCATGGCGGTTTTTCGATCCCACGGGTTCGAGGTGCCGGAATGACGCTTGGACTTGGCCCGGCGGAATGGCAGGTTGTGAACCTGTCGCTAAAGGTTGCAATCTGGGCAACGCTCGCAAGCCTGCCGTTCGGCATCCTTGCGGCGATCGCACTGGCCCGGGGCCGGTTCTGGGGGCGCGAGGTGCTGAACATCGCGGTTCATCTGCCGCTGGTGCTGCCGCCTGTGGTGACCGGATACCTTCTTCTGGTCCTGTTTGGCAGCCAAGGGCCTTTGGGGCGTTTTTTCGAGACCACCCTTGGCCTGACCTTCGCCTTCCGCTGGACCGGGGCGGCGTTGGCCTGCGCGATCATGGCATTCCCATTGATGGTTCGCGCGATCCGTCTGGCGCTTGAAGCGGTGGACCCGAAGCTGGAAGAGGCCGCGGCCACGCTTGGAGCCTCCCGTCTGCACATCTTTGCAACCGTTACCCTGCCCCTGATGCTGCCGGGCATACTGGCCGGCAGCGTTCTGGGCTTCGCAAAAGCGTTGGGCGAATTTGGTGCGACGATCACTTTCGTCTCCAACATCCCCGGGCAGACCCAGACCATCCCCACGGCAATCTACAGCCTGCTGCAGGTTCCGGGGCAGGAGAACGCGGCGCTGCGGCTGATCTTGATCTCCATCGCCCTGTCGGCGGCAGCTCTCGTCGCTTCGGAATGGCTGGCGCGCAACATGGCGAAACGGGTGCGCGGGTCATGAGCATTCTGTTGAGCCTGCATCATAGGTTTCCGGATATGGAGCTTTCCATCGATTGCACGTTGGAGGGCGGGCTGACGGCCATCTTCGGCCCCTCAGGTGCGGGTAAGACAAGCGTACTGCGCGCAGTCGCCGGTTTGCTGCATCCCGATCAGGGTCGACTCCAGATCGGCGAACGCCTGCTGCTGGACACCGGAGCTGGTATCAGCGTGGCCACGGCGGATCGCCGCATCGGGTATGTCTTTCAGGAACCCCGCCTGTTCCCGCATATGACCGTTGCCGCCAATCTGCGCTATGGCGAGGCCCGCGCAAAGGGCCACGCCCTGCCTCTCGGGTTCGACCCTCTGGTCGCTCTGCTTGGCCTTGGCGATCTGCTGAAGCGTCGTCCCGCCACACTGTCCGGAGGCGAAGGCCAGCGCGTCGCCCTCGGCCGCGCGTTGCTGTCGGCCCCGGATCTTCTGCTGATGGACGAGCCGCTTTCGGCCCTCGACACGAGAAGAAAAGCGGAGCTTCTGCCCTATTTCGAACGGCTTCGCGATCAGGTCGGAGTTCCGATCCTCTATGTCAGTCATGATGTGAGCGAGGTTGCGCGCCTCGCAGATACCGTCATCCTGATGGAAAAGGGGCAGATGCGCGCAATCGGCCCGGCGGCGGATGTGTTCGCGGGCGGCGAGACCGGCGACCAGATCAGCCGGGATGTGGCCGGGGCGATCCTGCATGTCATTGTCGCCGGATATGACGAGCGGGACGGTCTGACGGAAGCGCGAATTGGTCAGCATCCGATCTGGGTGCCGGGGCGTGTCGGCGCGGTTGGCGACCGGCTGCGGCTGAGGCTGGATGCCCGCGACGTGATGTTGATGCGCGAGCTACCGCAGGGGATCAGTGCACTGAATGTCCTTCCCGCGACGGTTCTGGGTATCGCGGCAGGGCCCGGCTCGGGCGCGTTGGTCAGGTTGGATCATCAGGGTCAGGCTCTAGTCGCGCGGGTCACCAAACGATCTGTCCGCGCGCTTGGCCTGAAACCCGGGCTGGCGCTGCATGCCATCGTGAAATCCATGTCGGTCACCCAGGAGCGCGTTGGCACGGGGTAGCCGCTATTGCGCGGTCCAGCCACCATCCACCGGAATTGAGGTCCCCGTGATGTTATGGGCCACCGGCGCGCAGAGCCACAGCGCCAGCGCCCCGATTTCAGCCGGATCTGACATCCTGAGTGTCGGTTGCTTTTCTGCCAGAAGATCGGCGATCCCCGCGTCACGGTCATCGCCATGCGCTTTGGCGCGCGCTTCGATCTGCGGCGCGATGATCGCGGTCTCGGTCCAGCCCGGGCAGATGCAATTGACCGTCACGCCACCCGATGCGCTGGAACCCGCTGTCGCATATTCCAGGGCTGCAACGCGGCTGAGCCCCACAAGCCCGAATTTCGCCGCGACATAGGGCGCCTTTTCCGTCGAGGCGACCAGCCCGTGAACGGAAGCGATGTTGATGACCCGGCCATAGCCCCGCTCGGCCATGCCCGGCAGGGCCGACTGCATCGTGTGAAACGCCGCGGAAAGGTTGACCGCAAGGATTGCCTCCCATGCCTCACGCGGCATCCGGGCCAAGGGTGCTATATGCTGGATACCTGCATTGTTCACCAAAATATCCGCGCCACCCCATGCCTCTACCGCCTCCATCAACTCCGCGATGCGGTCGGGGTGGCGCAGATCCCCGTTGAAAAACTCCGCCTGCGGCGCACCAAGCTTGCGAAGGTGCTCGCAAACCTCATGGATCTGCGCATCGCCCGCCAGCCCATGAACCGCGATCCGGGCGCCGGCGCCGGCCAACGCCTCGGCAATCGCCAGTCCGATACCCTGGACCGAGCCGGTGACCAGCGCGGTTTTCCCTCTCAGATCGGTCATGCCTCTTCCTCCAGAAATCTGCGCAGTTCGGTCTTGAGGATCTTCCCATAGTTGTTCTTGGGCAGATCCGGCATCGAGATAAAGCATTTCGGGCGCTTGAACCGGGCGATATACTCGATGCAATGGGCCTCCAGAACTGCCGGGTCCATCTCCTCACCCGGCGCGCTGACCACAAAGGCGACCACCTCCTCCCCCCACTCCGCCGAGGCACGCCCGACAACAGAAACCTCATGCACCGACGGGTGCTGCAAAAGCACCTCCTCGATCTCGCGGGGGTAGATATTGCTGCCGCCGGAAATGATCACGTCCTTTGACCGGTCCTGCAGCGTCAGGTAACCGTCGGCGTCCAGCTGTCCGATATCGCCGGTCATCAGCCAGCCGTCTTTCAGGGTTTTCACCGTCGTGTCGGGGGCATTCCAGTATCCGGGCATCACAGGCGCGCCACGCACCATGATCTCGCCGGGCGTGCCATGCGGCAAGGGCGTGCCGGTGTCATCCCCGATGACGATTTCCACCATGGACTGGGCCCGACCGACCGAGGCAAGCCGCGCCCGCCAGTTCGGATGCGTCCGATCCGCGACATCCACGCGCGACAGGGAGGAAATGGCCATCGGGCATTCGCCCTGTCCATAGATCTGAACGAATTTGGGGCCGAACCAGTCGACCGCCTCTTCGATATCGGCCAGATACATCGGGCCACCGCCATAGATGATGGTCTTGATCCCACTGCCGTCTCGGCCCGTCGCCTTAGCCGCATCCGTCAGACGACGCACCATGGTTGGCGCCAGAAACATCGAGGTCGGACCGAGACGTTCCGAAAGCTCCAGCAGTTCCACCGGGTCGAACCCGCCGCCGACCGGGCAGATATGCCGCGCGCCCATGCGCACATGGATCAGGGCGTACAAGCCCGCCCCGTGGCTCATCGGGGCCGCGTAATATGCAGCGTCTTCCGGGCTGACCGGATCGACATCGATAGGGTAGCAGAGCGAGGTCGCGGCCAGCATCCCGTGGGTTATCTGTACTCCCTTGGGCTTGCCGGTCGTGCCCGAGGTGTAGAACAGCCATGCCAGATCGTCCGAACCCCGGCTGACCGGCGGGAACCGACCGCCCGAGATCATGCGCGCAAAGCGGCTGCCGGAGATATCGATCAGGTCGGTATCCGTCTCGGCGGCAAAGGCCTCCGCCAGATCCGGGGTCACAAAGATCCCGCGCGCGCCGCTGTCCTTCACGATCCACGCAGCCTCCTTCGCATGAAGCTTGGCGTTGATCGGCACGACGACGCCACCGGCAAGCCAGACGCCGTAACAGACGATCAGGTAATCCGGGCAATTGGTCATGAAAAGCCCGATGCGGTCCCCCGGCATCAGCCCGCCATCGGCAAGTGCGCGGGCCAGAGCCTCAGCACGCGCGGCAAATTCGGCATAGCTCGCCACCGGCTCCGCGCCCCGCATCAAGGCGGGGCAGTCACCCGCAACACCGGCGGTTCGCAACAACCACTGGGCCGTGTTCATGCTCTCCTCCCCTACGATCGGGAATGATTGAGCATGCAACTATGGGCAGACGCAAGTTCTGCGACCGGAGCGACCGTGTCAGAGCAGCAAAGATCTAGCGTTCCTGCGCCCCGATGGCCCAGCCCCGTACCCGTTTCGAGAGCCAGTCGATGGCGAAGATAAGGATCAGCACGTTCAGAACGACAAAGGCGACCTGATCGTAGAGCGACGCCCGGAACCGTTCGATGATGATCATCCCGATACCCCCCGCGCCGACGATGCCGAGAATCGTGGCCGAGCGCGTGTTGCTTTCCAGAAAATAGAGCGATTGGGAGATGAATACCGGCAGAACCTGGGGAATATAGCCATAGCGGATGACCTGAAGCGGCCCTGCCCCGGTGGATTTCACGCCCTCGACCTGTTTGCGATCGATGTTCTCGATAGCCTCCGAATATAGCTTGGACAATGTGCCCACGTCGCTGACGAAGATCGCCAGCACGCCGGCAAGCGGCCCCAACCCAACGGCCCGCACGAAAACAAGGCCCCAGACCAGTTGGTCGATGCCGCGCAGAATGTCGAGAAACCGTCGCACCACTTGCCGAAGCGGCGCGAAGGTCACGATGTTGCGGGCCGCCATGAACCCTACGAACAAGGCGCCGATCGTACCCAGAAGCGTGCCCAGAAAGGCCATCGCGAGCGTTTCGGCGATCCCGCGATAGATGTTGGCATATTGCCAGTTGGCCATATCCTCCCAGACCACGAAGGCCCGAAGAAGCGACAGAACACGGTCGGACGTCTCGAAAAACCGCGCGATGTCGAAGTACCAGAGCGACCAGAACACGTAGAGGACGGCGACAGCCCAGGGAGCCCAGCGTCTGACGATCTTGCCGGGTGTATCGAAAACGCCGGGATGCTGTGCGCGGATTGCCGCGATCTCGGCATCGGAGACTGCAGTAACGGTAGCCAGGGTCATGCGAAATTCTCCCGCCCGATATAGCCAAGGCGCAAACGCTCGCTCAGCAGATCGATGATCGTCACTGTCAGCACAACGAGGATAAGGACGGCCAGCACCCGGTCATCGGAATAGAAGCTGATCACCCGGTTGAGTTCCTGACCGATGCCGCCAGCGCCGACGAAACCGATTATCGAGGAGGCGCGGACATTCACTTCGAACCGCAGCAGCGCGTAGCTCACGAAATTCGGCGTGACCTGCGGCACCACACCGTAGAGCATTTTCTGCACCCATGTGCCGCCAACCGCCGTGATCCCCTCCACCGGGCGCGACGAGGCGTTCTCGTTCACTTCGGCGAAAAGTTTACCTAATGCACCGGCCGAATGGATCGCGATGGCAATCACCCCGGCAAGCGGGCCGATCCCGATCATGAACACGAAGACGAGCGCCAACAGAATCTCGGGGATGCCACGGCAAATTTCGAGAAAGCGACGCGACACCCAATAGATCCAGCTGTTGGGCGCGAGGTTGGCCGCGGCAGGGAAGCTGAGTAGAAAGGCAACTGCCGTTCCGAGCAAAGTTGCCGTGATAGCCATCAGGATCGTTTCCCAGATCAGTTCCAGATAGACCCAGAAATCCGTGTACCAGTAGGTGATGGAGCCCGGTACAGCGCGGCCCTCCTCCGTCCGACCGTCCAGCAGGGTGTCCCATCTCAGATCCGGGATGATCGTACCGAAGTATTCGAATATTCTCGGGATCCCGCTGGCCAAACGCTCGGGATAAAACTGACTGATCCAGACCGAGAGCGCGAGGCAGACCAGAAAGGCCGCCAGCATGATCAGGTTCATGGTGCGTTTGGAGGCCTTCAACTCGGCCCTGTGCCGTTCGAAGAGTGCAACGGAGCTGTCTGCGGTCTGATCACTCATCGCGGGACCCTCACACCGCTTCCTTGGCGCGGGCCCGCGGACCTGATGCCAGACTGGTGGAGGTCGCGGCCTCATTGAAGGCCTGATCCGCTTCCGCCCCGTAGATCTCCCGCGCCATGCCTTGCGTGAGTTGCGCGGGCGTGCCGTCGAACACCACGCGTCCGGCCTGCATGCCGATGATCCTGTCGCAGTAGTCGCGGGCGGTATCCAGCGTGTGGAGGTTGCAGATGACGGTAATGCCGTCTTGCTGGTTGATGGTACGCAGTGCGTCCATCACGATCTTCGCATTCAGTGGATCAAGGGACGCGATCGGCTCGTCCGCCAGCAGGATCTTAGGCTCCTGTGCGAGCGCGCGGGCGATGGCCACACGCTGCTGCTGGCCGCCCGAAAGCGTCTCGGCCCGTTGCAATGCGGTATGCGCCATGGTCAGCCGGTCCAGAGCCTGAACGGCAAAGGCACGCTCAGCTGGCGTATAGATCTGCGCCAGGGCCCGCCAGGCCGGCAAATCGAAAAGCCGACCGGTCAAGACATTGGTCAACACATCAAGGCGACCCACCAGGTTGAACTGCTGAAAGATCATCGCACAGTCCGATCGCCACTGGCGCAAATCGCGGCCTTTCAACTGCGCGATGTCCCTGTTTCCGAACAGGATCTGCCCTTCCGAGGGATCCGTCAGCCGGTTCAGGAGGCGCAAAAGGGTCGATTTGCCCGCCCCCGACCTGCCGATGATGCCAACCATCTGGCCTTCGGCAATTTCAAGATTCACCCGGTCGACGGCAGCGGTATCGCCAAACCGGCGGGTCAGGTTGTCTAGCTTCAGCATCTAAAGGTGTCCCCTTGAAGAAGTAGACCTCGCGCCGTGACCGTCCCGGTCGGTTGACGCGAAGGTGAAACACGAAACGGGACCGGGCACATGGCCCGGCCCCGATATGAACCGGTTTTGCTCAGCGATCGCCCTGAAGCTCGCGACGCATGTTGATGATCGGCTCGTAGAACTCATGGTTGATCGGCCAGTAGCCCATCGACTCGCCATCATTGATCGCGTCGAAGCAATCGCGATCAGCGACCTGCAACTGCATCATCGCGCCCATGACCAGATCTTTCAGTTCCTGCGGCAGGTCGGAGCGGATCACACGGGGGCCATTGGTGATCAGGTTCGACCGCCAGATGATCTGGATCTCGGACATGTCCAGCATGCCCTTGTCCACCATCGAGCGCAGGTTGCCGCGGCTGTAGCCTTCGTTGATATCGCCAACGCCCGAGGTCCAGGTCACGCCGGCGTCGTACTGTCCGTTCAGAACCGCGATGACCGCCTGTTCATGACCGCCCCCGAAACCCGTTTCCGAAAAGAAGGCCTCCAGCACGAGACCCTCTTCGGCGGCCAGTTCGTAGGATGGCACCAGGTAGCCGGAGGTGGAGTTGGGGTCGGCAAAGGCCAGAGAGTGGCCCTCCATCTCCTCAAGCGAGGTGATGCCGCTGTCGGCGCGGGTATACATCACGGCGTAATAGCCAAGCGAGCCGTCGATCTGCATCGTGGTGTAAAGCGGCTCGACGGCGTCGGGATTCTGCAGGGAGATGCCCGCATAACCCGAGGACCCGAGGCCGGCGAACTCAAGCTGGCCGGCCAGAAGGCCCTGCATCACACCCGCGTAGTCGGATGCCGGATAAAGCTCGACGGGAACACCGAGACGCTCCTCCAAGTAGGCCTGCTGGCAGGAATGTTCGCGCAGACGGTCGGCCTCGTTCTCCCCGCCCAGAATGCCGATCCTGAAAACCGGAACTTCTTCGCGCCAGTCAGCGGCCTGGGCAAGTGCCGCGGTGGAGGTCAATGCGGTGGCGCCGATAATCGCGGCGGTCAATGTCATCTTGAGCATTTGGTTTGTCCTGTCCTGAACGTTTCTGTGTTCAGAGCCAGGGCCGTCCCTTATGGCCCCGGTCCCCGTAGGTGCAGGGGCTGCGTAGGGGCCTGACATCACGGTTTGGCGACGGAATTGTTAAACCTCTGTAAACCGCGCCTAGACAAATCCGCCGAGTGCGGGCGCAAGCCGTTGACGCAGCCGCGCTTTCCAATGCGACACCTAGCAAAGCGTCATGCGCAGGGGCCGTATTTCTCGATGAAAGCGTCGATATCGAGTGCCCGGAAATCGGGCAGACCGTCCCGCAATTGATCATGGGACCAGTCCCACCAGGCAATTTCCATCAGTGCCTCGCCCTGCGATCTGGAGAAGCGCGGCCGAATCTCCCGGGCCGGAACGCCGCCCATGATCGTGTAGGGTGGCACATCGCGCGTGACGACGGCGCCGGCGCCGATCACGGCCCCGGTGCCGATAGCGACACCCGCGGTAACGGTCACGCCGTGGCCGATCCAGATATCATGGCCGAGTGTCACCCAGTTGTCCTTGCGCCATTCGAAGAACTCCGTGTCATCCTCTCCCAGACCGTAAGCTTCGGCCCGGTAGATCGCGTGATGCTGGCAAACCCGCCACGTGGGGTGATTGCCCGGGTTGATCCTCGCGCCATTGGCGATGGAACAGAACTTACCGATCGTGGTCCAGACCACGTGACCATCCTCGGTGATATAAGAGTAATCGCCCATCTCGCTGGCCTTGATACGGGTCCGGCGGCCCACTTCGGTCCAACGGCCAAGGGTGACATCGTCGGCCACCTCCGCCTCGGGGTGGATGCTCGGGCTGGGGCTCAGGCGTGTTTGGTCCATCGGCTGGTCTCGCGGGATATGGTGTGTCTGAGGCGACCCTAATCGCGATATCGCGCCCGTCGGAAGACAAAGCCGGCCTTGTCATGAAACTGTCACCGACCTTGCACCGATCCGTTACACTAGCATTGTCAAGAAAAGGCCGAATCCCGAACACCCTTCCCGCCACCTCCGAACAAGGACCAATGCGATGTTCGATGCCTCCGCCGATCGACCTCTGCTGATCAGCAACGCCACCGTGGTAACCCCGACCGGGTGCGTGACGGGTGGCGTGGCGGTGGAGACCGGTAAGATCGCCGATATCGGCCCGGGTATCACCGGCGGCTTTGATCTGAGCGGTCAAATCCTGATCCCCGGTATCGTCGACCTGCACACCGACCATGTGGAGACCCATATTCATCCGCGAAGTCACGTGCAGTGGGCCTTCCTGCCCGCCCTCATGGCCCATGATGCGGTTGTAATTTCGGGCGGCACGACAACCGTTTTCGACAGCCTGTCCGTCGGTGCTTCCATGCAGCGACCAGAGCGTAGAACGATACTCGGTCCGCTGATCGACGCTCTGGAGCATGGTCAGCGCGAGGGCATGTTCCGGGCCGACCACTTTCTGCACATGCGCTGCGAGGTGTCGGATCCCACGACCATCGCGCTGGTCGATGCAAATATAACGCGCGACATCGCCCATCTGATTTCGGTCATGGACCATACGCCGGGCGACAGGCAGAGCCCGAACATCGAGAAATGGTTCTGGCACATGGTCCGCGATATGGAAGTGAGCGAGGCCGAGGGGCGCGAACGGATGGCCGAACTTCTGGAACGCTCCGCGCGGTTCGGACCGAAGGTCCGCAGCCACGTGGTTTCCGCCGCTCAGCGCCACGACATCCCGCTGATGGCCCATGACGACCGCACCCTGGCGCATGTGGATCAGGCACAGGCCGAAGGTGTCACCATTTCGGAGTTTCCAACGACAATCGAGGCGGCGCGCCGCGCCCGCAGCCACGGCCAGACGGTCGTTGCCGGGGCTCCGAATTATCTGCGCGGCGGATCCCAGTCCGGCAATGTCGCCGTGCGCGAGCTGCTGGCCGAGGGGCTGGTGGATGTTCTGGCTTCCGATTACGTCCCCCGCAGCCCGCTTGACGCAGCCTTCGCCATCGCCAGTGACCCGGCCCTGCCATACGACCTGCCACAAACCGTGGCGATGGTGACGGATGCCCCGGCGCGGGTTGCGGGACTTACCGACCGGGGCCGTATCGAAAAAGGCCTGCGCGCAGATCTGGTTGCGATACGGCTGGTCGGGCACCAGCCTCAGGTCAGCGCGGTATGGCGCGCCGGCCAACGTGTGTTCTGAACGAAAGGTCCCGCAGATGTCGACCCCTTTGACGATCGGTGCAGCCCTTACCACGGCCGATCTGCCCACCTTCCGCGACTGGCTGATCGGCGGGCAGCGCGATCTCGAACTCCAGGATTTCCTCTACACAGAAATCCTCCTTGGCGACTGGCAGTCCCGGGTGGACGCTGCAAAATCTCTTCTCGATGGTTTCGAGGGCCAGCTAGGCATTCACGGGCCGTTCATCGGTGTGCCGGTCGACAATGACGACCCGGAAATCGCGCCAATCATCACACGCCGGTTCATGATCGGACTCGATATCTGTGCCGCGCTCGGGGCAACTCAGATGGTGGTCCATTCGCCTTACACCACATGGGATTACAATAACTTCGACAACAATCCGCGTGTGGGTAACTCCCCTTCAGCGCGAGAACGGAAGATCGCACAGACTCACGCCGTCATGCGCAAGGTGGTCGACCGCGCCGAGGCGCAAGGGGTGACGCTGGTGATCGAAAACATCGAAGACATCGCGCCCGATGATCGGGCTGAGTTGGCGGCAAGCTTCGGCTCGGATGCAGTGAAGCTCTCGATTGATACGGGGCATGCACATTATGCCCATCATGCCACCGGCGCACCCCCTGTCGATTACTTTGTCACCCGGGCCGGCGCGCGGCTCGACCATGTCCATCTTCAGGATAGCGACGGCTATGCAGACCGGCACTGGTCCATTGGTCAGGGTACGATCCGGTGGCATCAGGTTTTCGAAGCCATCGCGGCGCTGCCGGTACGTCCGCGTCTTGTGATGGAACTGCGGGACGCCTCGAAAATTCCCGCGTCGATGCGTTTTCTTGAGGCGGAGGGCCTCGCCCGCTGACCGCGACCAAGACCTTGGCGGCGCACGGTCTGCAACTGTCCCCGGCAATCGGCGGGCATCCCCCGATCGCAGCCCAAGGCAACGCAGCCGCGTTGTCCGCAGAACGGGACTGTGCTTTCTGGATTGAACTTCGGAGTGGCTAAATCGAATCGACATCAAGCCATCGTTAACAATCATGCCGATAGGCTTTGCGCAGCATGGCGCAGGACAATGCCGCCCTGGTGGCACAGATTTGAAGGGATGACCGAACAATGACCGAAATCATCCTGCATATCGGTGCGCACAAGACCGGCACGACCACCCTGCAACGGCTGTTCGCGGAAAACCGCGCGCTTCTGCAAGAGCGTGGGGTGCTCTACCCCGAGTCAAATTGGTACCATTATGCGCAGCATCGGCTGGCCTTCGCGCTTCGCGCCCAGTCATTCGAAGTGGCGGGCGGATGTGCCGAGGCGCGAGAGCAGATCAACGAGCTGTGCCGTGCAATTTCCGAGACAAAAGCCGAAAAGGTCTTCGTCTCCAGCGAGGAGTTGTTCTCGATCCCGCTTGGCAAGCTTCGGCTTCTGGCCGAGCGGCTTGGCGAATGGCCGGTCAGGATCATAGCGGTCGTGCGCAGACCGGATGACATGCTGCTTTCGCTTTACAATCAGAACATCAAGCACCCTGGAAATTCATTTCGCCGGCCGATCAAATATTATCTTGAGAACCCACGTGAGATCGACCCCGACATGCAGGCCAATGCATGCATCGGAAACTGGATCGAGCTGTTCGGCCAGGACAACGTCACATTACTCGACTACGAAGCGAAATCCCCCGTCGACATCATTATCGACCATCTCGGCCTGGCCGGTCACCTCGCGCCACCGCTCCAACGCGACAACCCGAGAGTTCCCGGAATCGTCGGCGAAATCATACGCCTCTCAAAGATGATCGACATGCCCGCCGAGCGGCAGGCGCGGCTGTTTCGGATTGCCCTTGGCCTTTTTTCCGAGCGACCCAAACTGGACATTTCCAAGGGAGATCGCGCCGCGATCGTCGCGACATTCGAGGCTGAGAATGACGCGCTTTTCGCGCGGTTCGGCCGGGAGAACCCTTATCGCGTAGAGCGGCTCTCCTTCGAGCAGGAGACTGCGGAGATCGCGAAACCGCTCAACATGCGGGACATGATCATGTTGGTGAACCGGATCCTGGAAAAGACCGAGTAGGACATCACACGAACAGGATCTGCGCTTGGCTCACAATGGGTGGATCAATCGCGAAGCCCTGTCGCACAGATGTCGCGCAGAGGGCAACGCTCGCAGATCGGACTGCCGTTTCGACAGATATCCTGACCAAGAACCTTCATGAACTGATGATGATAAT
This sequence comes from Rhodophyticola porphyridii, assembly GCF_003688285.1. Classification (GTDB taxonomy): domain Bacteria; phylum Pseudomonadota; class Alphaproteobacteria; order Rhodobacterales; family Rhodobacteraceae; genus Rhodophyticola; species Rhodophyticola porphyridii. Next base: position 338,346 of record NZ_RCNT01000001.1, on the reverse strand, counting down.
CGAAATCCATCGCGGTCCAGCCTTGGGGCATCAGCGGCATGACCAGATCATAGGCCTGTGCGATGCCGGTCCGCGAGCCGACATAGCCAAGCCGCTGAAGCACTCGCAAATGGTGCGAATCTATGACCAGTGCCGCTTTCCGCAATGTGCTTAAGTTGAGTGTTGCAGCCGCGACCTTCCGGCCGACGCCAGGCAGACGTTCCAGCCATGCAAGAGCATCCTCAACAGCCATGTCTTCGAGAGGAGAGAGCGTCAGGGCACCGTAGGTCCGGGTCACCGCCAGAAGTGATGCCTTGAGACGCGGCGCCTTGAGTTCCGCGAAAGTGACCCCTCGGATAACTTCGTAGATTTCGGCGACGTGCGCGTCCCTCACAGCCTCCCAATGCCCGAACCGGGCGACGAGAGCTTCAAAAGCGGACAGCGAAACGTCGCCCCGGGTCTTTCCACCGATCAGCCCCATCACCAGCTGGCTAATCGGATCAAGCTCCCGATAGGGCCCCTGACGACCAAAATGCTGCTCAAGGCGCTGGTGGATATCGGCCAGCTCGCGCATTCGGTCATCAAGGTTGAGCAGAAGTTGCATTGTCCGGGAATCTTACCGCACATTTGAGAACAAATAAAGAACATCTGACTTGTGAAATACGGTCTCCCGACTCTCTGAAATGACAAGCAGATCCCGAAAAACATTCCGTCTTGTCGTTTACGCATCCGCTCAAAGAAGCCCCAAATGCAGCCAATAGGCTTGGCACAGATCGAAAGTTTACAAAATGAACTAGTATGGTAGACATACCAACAGGGAGATTCGGGATGGCAGCAGTTTTGATAACCGGCGCAGCAAGCGGCATTGGGTTGGCTGTTGCCTGTCGCATTCTGGCCGATGGCGGACAGGCCGTATTGCTGGATGCCCGGCCTGTCGACCCGGAGGCACTGCCGCCCGGCTCGGAGACCCGAGTAGCTCTTATAGAAGGGTCGGTGGCCGATCCCGTCTCATGCGAGCATGCCGTCCGCGCTGGCATTGAGTCCTTCGGAGGGCTTTCCGGCGTATCTCACAACGCAGGCATCCAGCGCTACGGCACCGCGGCCGATACCGATCTGGAGCTTTGGAACGAAGTCCTTTCGGTCAACCTCACGGGCGCGTTCAACGTCGCGAAGGCCGCCCTGCCGCATGTCCTGGATGCACGGGGCGCCTTTGTTTTCATGGGGTCTGTTCAAAGCCTTGCCTCGCAAAGGAACGTGGCCGCCTATACGGCCTCTAAGCACGGGCTGTTGGGACTTGTCCGGTCGATGGCGATGGATTTCGCCGAACGTGGCATCCGGGTGAACATGGTCGCACCCGGTGCGGTGCAGACGCCGATGCTCGATTGGGCCGTATCTTTGGCCGATGCGCCCAACCAGGTCCGGGATGTGCTGAACGCAATGCACCCTCTGGGTCGCATCGCACGGGCGGAGGAGGTGGCCGCCGTCGTTTCTTTCCTATTGTCCGACGACGCTTCTTTCATAACCGGAGAGACCGTGCGGGTGGATGGCGGCCTTCTCAGCCAGATCGCAGGCACTCCAAAGGATCCGAAATGACGCGTATCGTCGATCTCAAAGCCTATACCGTCGCCGTCCCGCTGGAGGCCCCGCTGCGGCACTCCAACGGGGCTCATTGGGGCCGTTTCGTGCGCACCATCGTCGAGGTGGTGGGCGATAATGGGCTGAGCGGCTTTGGCGAAATGGGCGGCGGCGGCGCCTCGGCAGAGGCCGCCATTCTGGCCCTGAAGCCCTATCTGGAGGGCCATGACCCGCTGCAATTGGAGCAGATGCGCTGGAAGATCATGAATCCGGTCGGGTCGCTCTATAACAACCGGGTGCAGCTCCATGCCGCCCTTGAAATGGCAAGCATCGATCTGGCAGGCAAGACTCTGGGCCTGCGCGCCTGCGATCTGCTCGGCGGCGCGTTGCGGGAGGACGTGCCGTTCGCGAGCTACATTTTCTACCGTTACGAAAACTCCGAAACCGGAAAAGGCGGCGAGACAAATGCCGACGAAATTGTCGCCCATGCCAAGGCGCTCAAGCAGCAATATGGCTTCCGAACGCATAAGCTGAAGGGTGGCCATTTCGCGCCCGACCACGACGTCGAAGTGTTTCGCGCGCTGGCGGAGGCATTTCCCGAAGATGGTCTCAGGCTCGATCCAAACTCCGTCTGGTCGGTGGAAGAGGCGATCCGTGTCGGCCAGGCGATTGAGGGGCTGAACAACGAGTATTTCGAAGACCCCACCTGGGGTCTGGAAGGTATGCGCCGTGTCCGGCAGTTCGTGCGTATCCCAACGGCAACCAACGCCGTTGTCGTCAACTTCGAGCAGCTTGCGCAATGTATACGCCACGATCTGGTTGATGTGATCTTGCTGGATACGACCTTCTGGGGCGGCCTGCGACAGGCGCATAAGGCCGGGCAGGTGCTTGAAACCTTTCAATACGGCGCGGCGGTTCATTCCTCGGGAGAGCTTGGCGTACAGCTGGCCTCGATGCTGCATCTCGGGGCAGCGCTGCCGAACCTGAGTTTCGCGGCAGACGCCCATTACCACCACCTGAGCGATGACATCATCACCGGTGGCAAACTCCGCTATCGCGACGGCGCAATCGCGGTTCCCGAGGGGCCGGGGCTCGGGGTGGAGGTCGACCGCGACAAGCTGGCCGAATATGGCGAGTATTACAAACGGGTGGGCGGCTACCCCTATGATCGGGACCCGGCCCGTGCGGATTGGTATTCGGTGTTTCCGGAACGCCGCTACGCCGACCCTTCGGTAAAAACCGCGTCTCTCACCATACCGGAGACCTGAGATGGCAGAGGTCGTTCTGAAGAATGCCGTAAAGGCCTATGGCACCCACCCCGCGGTCAAGGGCATCAACCTCAAGATCGAAGACAAGTCCTTCGTGGCGCTGGTCGGGCCTTCGGGCTGTGGCAAATCAACCACGCTGCGGATGATCGCAGGGCTGGAAAGCATCTCTTACGGCGAAATCTCTATCGGCGGCGAGGTTGTGAACGATCTGCCCTCGCGAAAGCGCGGTGTCTCGATGGTGTTCCAGTCCTATGCGCTTTATCCGCATATGACCGTGCGCAAGAACCTGAGTTTCGGGTTGCGTATCACGGGTGTCGCGAAGGACGAGATCGAGCGGCGCGTGACCTTTGCCGCCGATGTGCTGGAACTGGGCCCCTACATGGACCGCAAACCGGCGAACCTGTCGGGCGGGCAGCGTCAGCGCGTCGCCATGGGCCGGGCGATCGTGCGCGAGCCCAAGGTCTTTCTGTTCGACGAGCCCTTGTCGAATCTTGACGCAAAACTGCGGAACCAGATGCGCGTGGAGATCAAGAAGCTCCACCAGCGGCTGCACAACACCATCGTCTACGTGACCCACGATCAGGTCGAGGCGATGACCATGGCCGATGTCATCGTGATCATGCGCGATGGCTATATCGAGCAGGTGGGCGCCCCGCTGGATGTCTTCAACCGCCCGGCCAACAAGTTCGTCGCGGGCTTCATCGGGGCGCCGCAGATGAATTTCTTCGACGGCACCGTGGTCGCAGGCGGTGTCACGATCAACGGTCTCGAAGGGGTCTTTCCGATCGATCCGGCGCGGTTCGATCTTCCCGCCGCGGGCGAGCCTGTAACAATCGGGTTGCGGCCCGAGGACATCGTGCCGTTTGGCCATGGCGTCCAGCCGGAACGGCCCGTCGAGTTTCAGGCAAGCGTACCGCTTAGCGAGTCGCTCGGTAACGAGAGCATTCTGTTTGCCGAAACCGGCACCGTCAGTTTCGCCGCCCGGATGCAGCAACCCAGAGCGGTTGCAGAAGGCGAGATCCTGACCTTCGAGGCAGACACCGGCAAGATCCATCTTTTTGACCAGGACAGCGGGTCCACCCTTCGCAGGGGCCCGGACTAAAGACATATCAGAGGAGGAACGAGATGAAGAATTGGAAACTGGGAACGGCTGCTTGCGCGCTGGCCCTGTCGGCGGCGATGACCGTTTCGGCTGAGGCCCAGGTCTTGATGGCCCATGACAAGGATTTCTGGCGCGACGGCATGGACGTGATGGCCGAGGCCGGCAACTTCGAACATACCGGCTACGTCACCGAGCAATACCGCGCCTTCCTGCAAAGCTCGATGTCCGCAAACAACCCGCCCGATATCTTCACATGGTGGACAGGCAACGCCCTGGCCGACATCGTGGCCTCGGGGCAAGTGGCCGATGTGGGTGAACTGTGGGATGAACGCATCGCCGCTGGCGAGTTTTCAGAAGGCACGCGCGACCTCTTTTCCGTGGATGGCGTGACCTATGGGATACCGATGCTGCTGGCGCGGTGGGTCGTATTCTACAACATGGAAATGTTCGAAGAGCATGGGTTGAGCGAACCCACGACCTGGGACGAGTTGGAACAGGCCGCCGAAACTTTGCATGCTGCCGGTATCACACCGTTCCATGCTACCGTTCAGGATGGATGGCGCGGCTTCATCTGGTTCTCGGAAATCATGATCCGGCAGAATGTCGAAGCCTACCACGGGCTGCACGACGGTTCGGTTCCCTATGACGGACCGGAAGTTCAGGCGGTCTTCGATCAATGGCTGGAATGGTACGAGGCCGGCTACTTCTCGGACCCCCGCTCGAACGAGGAAGTGGAGGAGTTTGCCCGCGGCGAAGCCGCCATGTATCTTATGGGGGAATGGGCAACAGGCACGTTGCTCGAAAACGGCATGACCATCGGTGAAGATCTCGGTGTCTTCATCATGCCCAACGCCAACCCATCCCAGGCGCCGGGCGTGATCGTCGAAGGGGCCCCGATCCTGATTTCACAAGAAGCATGGGAGAACCCCGAGGCGCGGAGGGTCTACGAGTTCTGGGCCTCTACCGACGGTGCGAATGTCTGGGCCGAAGCACAGAGCCTTTACACCGGCAACCTCTCAGCGACCGCGCCCAACGCGATCATCCAGGAAATCTCCTCGGACATCGAGGCCGGCGGCCACACGGCCATCACGCGCTGGTGGGAGGCCGTACCATCCGACCTGCAGGGGGATATCGTGGCGGAACTGTCGAGCTTCATGCTCGATCCAACGCCGGAAACAGCCGCTGAGGCCATGGCCAACATGCAGGCATTCAACGCCGACTATTGGGCTGATCAGTGACCTGACCAGGTTGACCTGATCCGGCCCCTGCCGGAGTTCTCCCATCCGGCGGGGGCCACAAATACCGCGACAGACGCAGGAAAGCGGACCGATGACGTCACCACACAACATGCCTGACGCGGACCTCCAGCAGCTCGATTTTTCGCGCTATGCTGAACAGGAACGCCGCGAACGACGCCGCAGTATGTGGACTGCGCTCGGCTTCATGTCGCCCGCGATAATCCTTGTAAGCTTCTTCCTGCTCTACCCGGTCGCCTACAACGTCTATATCAGCTTCACCCGCTGGCGCCGCTTTACCGGCTTCGATGAATGGGGCGGGCTGTCTCAATACCAACGCCTTCTGGGCAATCCGAATTTCTCCGAGGCAATGGCCAACACCATCATTTGGGTCGGGGTTTCGCTGGTCCTGCCGGTCGCTATCGGCCTTTTCATCGCCGTCATGTTGCGTGGCCAGAAAATGGAGGAAACCGCCAAGAGCATCTTCTTTCTGCCGCGTGTTCTGGCCCCGACCGCAGCCGGCGTGATGTGGTTCTACGTCTATGCCCCGGATGGCGTGCTCAACTCGATCCTGTCGTTTTTTACAGCCGAGCCTGTCACCATCGGCTGGCTCTACAACGAAAGCACGGTCACACCCTCGATCATCGTAGCCTATCTCTGGCAGACGGTGGGCCTTGCGATGGTGCTTCTGCTGCTTGGTCTGGCGGCGGTGCCGAAAGATCCGCTGGAGGCCGCCTCCGTCGAAGGCGCGACGCGGTGGCAGATCTTCCGGCATGTGACGCTGCCGCTTCTGCTGCCGACGATTCTGGTGGTGGTGATCCTGTCGGTTCTCGCGGGCTTCACGGTTTTCGACCACATCTGGGTCATGGCGCGCGATTTCCCGGGCAAACGCACACTGTCACTGACCGTCTACATGTATGTGGAGGCCTTCGACCGGTCCTCTTGGGCCTATGCCTCCGCCATCGCGGTGGTGCTTGGGGTGATCGTGCTGAGCGTGACCTGGCTGCAGGTGATCCTGCAGGACCGGATCGACCGGATGACCAAGTAGGAGGGCATGAGGATGGCCGTAGATCTCACCACCCTCGACTATGGCGTGATCGCCCGGGACGAGGCGCGCCGCAATCGCGAAAACAGGGGGGTCTTCGTCCTCATGATGGTGCTGAGCATCGTCTGGCTCGCGCCCTTCTATTACCTCATCGTGTCGGTTCTCAAATCACCTGCCGAATATGTGGCCTCGCATCCGCTCGCCCTGCCCTCGGGCATCATGCCGCTGTTTGCCAACGTCACCGATGCCTGGGTGGAGGCGCGGATGGGCTTCGGTGTGCTGAACTCTCTGCTTTACGGGGTCGTGGGCGCCGGCGTTGCGGTCTTCATCGCGATCATGGCGGCCCACGGGCTCGCACGGTACAGATTCTCGGGGCGAACCTTCTGGTTCATGCTGATCTTCGCCGGCACGATCTTCCCGTTCCAGATGTATCTCATCCCGCTGTTCTTCACCTACCTGGAACTCGGCCTGCTCGACACGCGGATCGGGATGATCCTGTTCTACACCGCGATCTGCATCCCGTTTCCGGTTCTGGTGATGCGCAACTATCTTACGCAGATGTCGTCCGAAATGGACGAGGCGGCGCGGATGGATGGATGTTCGGAGTTTCGGCTGTTCTTCTCGATCATCCTGCCCAATTGCAAGGGTCCGTTCATCGCGCTGTTCCTGTTGCAGTTCACCTGGATCTGGAACGATCTGATCTTTTCTACCGTGCTGACTCAACGGGTCGAAGTCCGCTCGGTGATGAGCACGTTGCAGGTGTTCCAGGGCGCCTATGCGGACGTGTCCCAAACCGTCGTTATGGCAGCCTCCCTATTGGCGTCTCTGCCAACGATCCTGCTGTTCTTTGTGCTGCGCCGGCACTTCATGCAAGGTCTTCAGGTGAGTTCAGGCTAAAGGGGTCAGGCACATGAAAAAACAGAAGAATTTCGCGCCAGATACCACCGGCGAAGGGTTCACGCTGCGCACCGGGCAGCCAGCTTCCCTGCAGGTCTACAAATACCTGCGCTATGAGATCCTGCGCGGCGGTATCGAACCCGACACGCATCTGTCCGAGGCAAACCTGTGCCACTATTTCGAGGTTAGCCGGCAACCTGTGCGCGAAGCACTGCTCAGGCTGTCTGTCGAAAACCTCGTCAGGATTTATCCGCAGCGCGGCTCGGTCGTGACGCGGATTTCGGTGCCAATGGTCCATCAGGCGCAACTGATCCGAGAGTCAGTCGAGGTTGAAATGGTCAGGCGCGCCGTCGATACCCGCGACGCTGGCCTGCTAAGCGCGCTGGAAACCGAGCTGGAGGTCCAGAACACCTATGCCAAGGCAGGACAGTGGGCCCGTTTCTTCGAATCCGATCAGCGTTTTCACCGGATAATCTTCGAGAAGTCCGGCGTCTCCGGGGTGTGGGAAGCATTGGAAAGCTCTCACGCTCAGCTTGATCGCGTACGTCAGGCCGATCTTCGGATGGAAGAAGTGATGGATCTGCTTGTCGAGCAGCACAGATCGATTTTCGACGGAATCGCTGCCGGCGATACGGCACGCGCGGTTCAGGCGATGCAGCAGCATCTCCGACGTGTGCTGGAGAGCTTGACACGCGCCCGTGCGCGGGCGCCCGAACTGTTCGATGACGTCGATCCGGCGCTGGAAAGCTGAGATGCAAGAGGTCGTCATAGCGGCCCCGGGCGTCCGGGATCTTGTCGGCGAAAGCCCGGTCTGGGATGCGCGCAGCGGGTGGCTTTACTGGGTCGACATCATCGGCCGTGTGATCCGCGCTCTGGAACCGGCCACCGGCGCCACGCGGATGTTAGAGACACCGGATTTTCCAACTGCGATCGGCCTCTGCCAGACACCGGGCCAGGCAGTTGTCGCTTTCGCCGCTGGTGTGGCGCTGGTGGATATGGACACCGGCGCGGTCACACCCTTCGTCACCCTGCCCGGGGAGCCCGACGGCAACCGCCTGAACGAAGGGTCCGTGGGGCCGGACGGCGCATTCTGGGTCGGCACGATGCAAACCAATCTCAACCCCGACGGCTCGATGCGCGAGATGGACCGGAGCAGCGGCGCTTTCTATCGGGTCGGACCGGACCGTTCGGTGCAACGTGTCACCGATCCGTGCTTCGGGATCACGAACACCCTGGCCTGGGATGTGGCGCGGGGACGGATGTATCTGGGCGACACGCTTGCCCAGAGCCTATTCGCCACCGACTGGCCGGTGAATGACGTGGAACCTGCACCGCTCCGGCCTCATTGTGCGGTGACGACCGACGGGTATCCCGACGGCTCCTGCATCGACGAAGACGGATATCTCTGGAATGCGCGGTATGCCGGCCGCTGCCTGCTCAGGATCGCACCGACCGGCGAGGTGGACAGCCGCATCCTCATGCCTGCGGAGAACATCACGGCCTGCTGTTTCGGCGGCCCGGATCTGAGCACGCTCTATGTAACGACAGCCGCCAACCAGCTTTCCGAGGATATGCTCTCGAACCCCTGCGAAGGGGCGCTTCTTGCCTTCGAGCCGGGTGTGCGCGGCCCCGCCTCCTATCTGTTCGGAGTATAGCATATGGCGCGCTTCGAGCTGATCTGGGATCGGGGCGCGGCGCTGGTCGAGGCTGTCGGCGCAATGCTTGGGCCGGTGCGTTTTCATCTGTCCGACGGCCACACTATTTGCCCCCTGGCCGTTGGCCCATGGGGCGAAGATACCAGTGCGGAACATGATGCATTGCCCCCCATTCTGAAGCGGCTCCGGGGCGAATGGCCCTGCGTGCCTTTCGGCGCGCCGAACTGCCCGCCGGACCTGCCGGAGAGATGGCGCGGCGTTCCGTCAAAGGGAACAGGCACGGATTTCCACGGCTACGGATCGCACAACGCCTGGGAGTGCGTCGAAGACGGGCCCGGACGCGTTGTGCTTGAAATCGCCTACCCCGAAGACCACGCCATCGCAGGGCTGAGACGCGAGATCCGCGGCATCGTGGGGAAAGCCGAGCTTGATATCTCTCTGACGATCACCGCCCGCAAGGCCACGAGCCTGCCCATCGCGCTCCACCCGGTTTTTGCTCTGCCGGGCAGGCCTGGAGGTGCGGAGATCGTGGCCGAGGGCGTGACCGGCGGGCATACGTTTCCGGGCGTGGTCGAGCCCGGGGTTTCAGGGGTTGCACCGGATCTCGTCTTCGAGAGCCTTGAGGAGGTGCCGACACACCGGGGGACAATCCCGCTGTCGCGCCTGCCGCTGTCTGTCGACACCGAAGAGCTAGTGCAGCTTTTCGGCGTGGCGGGCAGGGTAACGCTTCGCAATCATGCCGAAGCCTATGAGGCCTGGATCGCCTTTGATCAGACAGTGTTCCCCTCCGTCCTGCTTTGGGTTTCGAACCGCGGTCGCCGCGCCTACCCGTGGAACGGCCAGTTCACGGCGGTCGGGATCGAGCCCTTGCGCGGCGCCTTCGATCTCGGCCCCGAGATCTCCTCCAACCCCGCCAATCCCATAGCCCGCTCCGGCATCCCGACCGCGCTGCAGCTGAGCGAGGGCGAGGTTTTCACCACCAGCTACCAAATCGGCGCGGGCCGGATTTAAGGACAGTTCTTCATGGCGGACCGACCAATCACCAAGCTCTACCTGCTGAGCCACACCCACACGGATTTTGGTTATACCGACCATATCTCTTCCGTGCGTCGGCATCACCGGAACATCCTCGACCGGGCGATCACGCTTTGTGAGGAGAGTTTCGATCTTCCCGACGGCGCACAACATCGCTGGACCTGCGAGTTGACCTCGACGACGCTCGATTTCCTGCGCCACGCATCGGCGCAGCAGGTCGACCGTTTCCTTGCGCTTCATCGGGCGGGGCGCATCGCCGTGGGGGCGCTGCGCTATCACTGGACGCCTCTGGTCAGCCGCACCCTGGCCTTGCACACGTTGCGGGATATCGATGCATTGCGGAACGAATTCGGGGTGAAAATCCGCTCGGCGATGCAGTGCGACGTGAACGGGCTTGCATGGTTCTGGAACGACCTGTTGGCCGCACGGGGCATCGCCTTTCTGTCTACCCATCAAAACCCGCATCGCGGCTATTTCGGGCCAAGGCAACCATCGCTCTGGCACTGGGAAAACCGGACCGGCGGGCGCATCCTCGTGCATCAGGGGGAGCATTACGGCTGGGGCGGCAACTTCCTGCGCCTGGGGCGCCCGGAAGAACAGGATGCAGGCACTCTCGGCGCGATGCTGGCGCGCCACGCGGCAAGCCCCGACTGGCCGCTTGACGCCTCGGTTCTTACCATCACGAACGCCGCGAACGGCGACAACGCCTTTCCCCAGACGGAGCTTTCAGCAGCGGTACACACATGGAACGCACGCAATGATCTGCAGATGGAGATCGTGACGCTCGACCAACTGGGGGACATACTCGCTCAGGTTCCCGACCTGCCCGTCCAGAGCGGCGAGTGGATGGACAGCTGGTGCGACGGTGTTGCCTCAAGCCCGCTTGAAACCGCCGCGGCCCGCAGCGCCGAACGGCTCCTGCCCGTAATCGAAAGACTGGGCCCGCCCGAGGATGGGTCGTTCGAGGAACTGATCGAACGCCTCGCGCTTTACAACGAACACACCTGGGGCGCGCACAGTGCGGCAACAGCACCGGACAACATTTTCGCAACCATACAGCGGACCGAAAAATCCTCCTTCGCCTATGGCGCATTCGCCGCCAGCCTGCATGCGGTGGCCGGGGCATCGCGGCATCTGGCAAGGGCGCGCAGGGCCGGGCATGCGGTCGAAGGGGATCCGCGCTTCACGGCGCAGTCTCATCCCGAGTTGAGCGCCGATGCCCAGGGGTATATGGTCGCCAACCCCTCGACCCAGCCGATGGCGCTTGACTGGCCGGTGCCGTTCGACCGCGGGGCCGGCCCGCAAATCGCGATCCCCCAGGCCTATGGCTGCGACGCGTTCTTCCCGGGCTTCGGGGCCGATGGCTGGACCGATGCACAAAGCCGGTTTCGGCCTGACGGGCAGCACCGTCTGCAGGCGCAACTGGCGCCGGGTGAAGTGCGGTTCCTGCGCCCGTCACCGGTGGTGACGACCGGGGTTGAGACCGGTCCGGGCTGGATCGAAACGCCCCTTGTCAGGATCGAGATCTGCCCCCAGACCGGCGGTTTCTCGCGCTGGCTTGACAAGGAGAACGAGGCCGAGATGCTTGCGCCTGCAAAACCTCTTCTTGCGCCGATCTTCGAGCGGATGCGACCGGGCGTATCCCGGCGGGATATCTTCCAGGCCCCCTATTGGGAGCGCTCGGAGCGGCCCATGCAATGGAGCCCGGAACCGGTCTTCGACTATGACACGCAGCCCGAAGTTTCATTCCACGACGACGCCGGGTCCGGCGCGCTGCACTGGAGCATCAGCTTTCCGGGCGGGTTTTTCGCCAAACTGCGCCTCGCGCCACAGGGGGGAGACGGCACATTTGTGTTGACCGCGCTGCAACGTGTGGAACCGACCGATCTGCCATATTCGGTTCACTGGCCGCTCCGCTTCGCCCAACCCGTCGAGACCACGCTGATCGACACGGGCGATGGGTTGGTCGATGCGCTTGCAGACCATGTCCCAAGCTCCTGCCTGCGCTGGCAATGCCTTCAATCCGGTCTCGGATTTCGCTTCGGCGACGGCTCGGGTGTAGCACTCGCCCCGCTCGACACCCCGCTTTACCAGCCGGGCGGGCCGCATTGGCGGAACCCGCATACGGCCCCGGAAACCGCAGATGGCGGCACGATCTGGTCGATCAACACCCATTGGGACACGAACTTCCCGGTGCGCGTGACCGATCAGGCGCCAGCAAGGTTTGTTCTGCGCTCCCTGCGCGTGGCCGATGCCAAGACAATCGGTGCGGCACTTGAGCAAATGAGCGCCTGCCCCGTGATCGTGCGTGTGCCGGAAGCCGAAGAGATGCCCGCAGGCACCCTGCCGAGCGGAGCGTGAAGGAGGATACGGAATGAAATTCATGCGAATTGGTGCGGTCGGCGCCGAAACGCCCGCGGTGCTGGACGAAAACGGGATTGCCCGCGATCTCTCGGAAATCGTTTCCGATATCGGGCCGGAGACTCTGCCATATCTCGAAACCCGCATGGCGCCGCTCACGCTGTCGGACCTGCCCGAAGTGCCGATCCATGGCGCCCGTATCGGCGCGCCCTTCGCCCGGCCCCGCAATGTTTGGTGCATAGGGCTGAATTACTCCGATCACGCCGCCGAGGCCGGCATGCCTGTTCCCACCGAGCCGATCCTCTTCACCAAATCCGGCAGCACAGTCTGCGGGCCAAATGATCCGATCCTGAAATCACCCTCCATGACCAAGCTCGACTGGGAAGTGGAGCTTGGCGTTGTGATCGGCAAGGCCGCACTGGAAATCGGGCCCGACGCGGCAATGGATCATGTGTTCGGCTACACGGTGGTGAATGATGTGTCGGAACGGGCCTGGCAGCTGGAGCGGGGCGGGCAGTGGTCCAAAGGCAAGGGCTATCCGCATTTCTGTCCGGCCGGCCCGCTGCTGGTCACACGCGACGAGCTTGGCGATCCCGGCGATCTTGCGATGCGGCTTTCAGTCAACGGCCAGACGTTCCAGAACGGCTCGACACGAACGATGATCTTTCCGGTCGCCGAGATCGTGCATTATCTCAGCCAGTTCTGCCTCCTGGAGCCCGGGGATCTGATATGCACGGGCACGCCACCCGGGGTTGGCATGGGCCAATCCCCGCAACGCTATCTCGACATCGGTGACGAGGTGGTTTTGTCGGTATCGGGGCTTGGCGAGCAAAAACAGACCGTCATTGCTTCGGAGAAGCGATCATGAGCGTAGAACTGGCAGGGAAGATCGCCGTGGTCACGGCGGCAGGGCAAGGTATCGGCCGCGCTTGTGCGGAAGCGCTGATCGCGGCGGGCGCCGAGGTTCATGCCTCGGACATAAACTCCGAGACACTTTCGACGCTGAGCGGCGCGACGTGCTCGGTGTTCGACGCGACATCCGAGAAGGAAGTTGCAGCCGCCTTTGAAAGGCTGGACCGGATCGACATTCTCATACACGCCGTAGGGTATGTTCACCAGGGCACGATCGAGGAATGTACCCCGGACGAATGGCGTCGCTCCAGCCGGATCACGCTGGACAGTTGCTATACCGTATTGCGGGCAGGCATTCCCAAAATGAAAGATGCAGGCGGAAGTATCGTGACCATCGCCTCGGTCTGTTCGTCGATCAAGGGGTTTCCCAGACGTGCCGCCTATGGCGCTATGAAAGCGGGCGTGATCGGGCTGACCAAATCGGTTGCGGCGGATTATCTGGCCGCTGGCATCCGCGCCAACGCAATCTGCCCTGGCACCGTGGACAGCCCATCGCTGCGAGAGCGCGTTGCAGATCTTGCAGAAAAATTTGGCAATATGGACAAGGCTTGGAACTTCTTCCTGAGCCGCCAACCAACCGGTCGTCTGGGAACTCCGGAAGAGGTGGCCGCGCTCGCGATGTATCTTTCGTCCCCAGAAAGCGGCTTTGTCACTGGTCAGACGATCAATATGGATGGGGGCATCACTATCTGAAACGTGCTGTGGCACAAGAGCCCATGCTACTGACATGAGGCCCGACCTCCCTCCAGCTTTGCGGAGAATCCGTCGGGTGATTTCTGGCCTCATGCGGCCTTGGTTTCCAGTCTCGATTTCATCGCAAATTCCTGCGGCGTGAGATTTCCGAGGGATGAGTGCGGTCTGTGTTGGTTGTAGTCCTCATTCCACGGGCACCAACTTCCAGACCGGTTCAGAGCTTCGCCAATGGTTGAACTCTGAATCAGTCACCGCGTGGAGCGCGCAACCTGAATGGCCGACGCCCGACACCAGGGATATGTGGCTGGCGTTCACAAAGAGCTTCGTTCCTGCAGACAGCTCGGTCTGGACTGATCGTCGATACTGGGCGAACGTTGAATGGGGTGGCGTCCAGCCCCCCACAGGTTCGCCCGTTCAGATCCATCACATGGCGCACATGGCGGGTCAGCCACAAGTACTTGCTCCGGATGGGGAGTTGCTTGGCACAGTGAAAGCTGCGCTCAATCCCGGGCGGGTCGGACTGTTGCGAGCTCAGGTTGCTCAAAAGGACGGGCGCATTGACATCGCCTATCTCGGCCCGGCCGACTTATCCAGCCGGAAAGAAGAAAGCGGCGCGATCCATCGCGTCGCCAACGGACAGGCGGCGTCCTCGCCATCTGCTTTCGGGCTTGCTGCGGTGCGCGGCATGCGGCGCGGGTATGTCGACCAATGGGCGGGATCGCAGCGGTCGCGTCCGCGTTCGATGTTCGGCACATTCTGAAAGTGGATCCTGCCCCAATGCGCAGACCTTCTATCTAGACCGGATCGAAGAAGCGGTTCTGTCCGGGCTTCGAGCCGAACTTCGGCATCCCGAGGTGATCGCTGAGTACGTCCGCACCTACCATGAAGAGCGCAAGCGCCTCTCTGCCGACGTAGCCAAAGGGAGAACCAGAATCGAGAAACGGCTAGCCGCAATTGAACGTGAGACTGCCCGGCTCGTTGACGCGATATGCGACGGTTCAGTTGTCATCCAGCAACTCGAACCCAAGATGCTGGCGCTTCAAGGTGAGCAGACAGAACTCCGCGCAGAATTGGAAGTGGCACCGGAGCCACCCGAAGTCATCTCACTGCACCCGGCGACTCTCAAACATTACGAGGAACAACTCGCAGACCTCCAAGCCGCCCTCGCCAAGGGCGTCCGGTCCGGCGACACCGAAGCGGCTCACGCCATGCGCGAACTCGTTGATACTGTCACTGTCTCACGCGATCTCAACCGCAAAGGTGGAGTGGAAGTCGAAATCGCTGGACGACTCAACCACCTGCTCGGCCCAAAGGCCTTTCCACAAGGCGTGAAAGGAGTGTGGGGTGCAATGGTAGCGGAGGAGGGACTTGAACCCCCGACACGCGGATTATGATTCCGCTGCTCTAACCAACTGAGCTACTCCGCCAGACCGTGCGCGGTGCTAAGACAGCCCACGCGTTCCGTCAACCTCAAAATCGCCGGGCGCACACCTCATGGCACACGCGCAGCGGTCACCTCGACCTCAACCTTGAACTCCTCTCTGGTGAAACCGGAAACGATCACCAGGGTCGACGCCGGAGGGCGTGCCAGCCCGGCGATCCACGCGTCTCGGGCGGCCATGTAGCCGGCCATATGGCTGCGGTCGGTCACGAAGGCGTTGATCCGGACGGTGTCGGCGCGGGAAAATCCGGCTTCGACCAGAATAGCGTCGATGGAGGCGAAGCAGATGCTGGCCTGGGCTTCTGCGTCGTCGGGCACCGTTTCATCGGGCGCGATGCCCAACTGGCCTGAGGCCAGCACCCATTCGGCTCCGGCGGGCACATAGGTGCCATGGGCATAGGCCGCAAAGGGCGGACGGATCGCGGCAGGGGTCAGAGCACGCAGCATGGGGCCCTCCGAACGGCGAGAGACTCGATTTCTGCCCTCAACAGACGATCTGTGCGGGCCAATGTCCAGCAATGGTCTCAATCCCTTTGCCTGACGCTCAATTTCTATGCAAACATCGCGGGACACGCCACCGATCTGCGCATCCGCAGCCATCTGCCGGGGCAATTCGGGGGGCGCCCGTTCGCTCCGCCCTCAGGCCACCTAGGCTTGCGGCAGTTTTCAACCTGGGGAGAAACCTCGATGATGATCCGGATATCCTGTCTTGCGTTCGGCGCGGCTCTCGCGGCCGGCAACGCGGCTGCGCAAAACACCTCCGTCACCTTTGGCACCAACTGGCTGGCGCAGGCCGAACACGGCGGGTTCTACCAATCCGTGGCCGATGGCACCTATGCCGAATGCGGGCTGGATGTGGAGATTATCTCGGGCGGTCCGCAGGTGAACAACCGCGCGCTGCTGCTGGCCGGCCGGATCCAGTTCCACATGGGCGGAGATCTGCTGCAGGCGTTCAATGCCGCGGCCGAGGATATTCCCGTCGTCGCCGTTGCGGCCATCTTCCAGAAACATCCGCAGGTGATCGTGGCCCATCCGGGCGTTGCCGAAAGCTGGGAAGACCTGCGCGACCTGACGCTTCTGATCGGAGATAACGGATTTGCCTCCTATTATCAGTGGATGATTGCCGAGCACGGGTTCACCGTCGAGCAACGCCAACCCTACACCTTCAACCCCGCGCCGTTCCTCGCCGATGATCAGCTGGGAATGCAGGGGTATCTGTCGTCGGAACCCTATGTGATCCAGACGGAGGGCGGCTTCACCCCAAACGTGTTCCTGATCGCCGATGCGGGCTATTCCAGCTACGCCACCACGATAGAGACCATGCAAGCCACGATCGATGAACACCCGGAGATGGTGGAATGCTTCGTGAACGGCTCGATCCTGGGCTGGTACAACTACCTCTATGGCGACAATGCCGCCGCGAACGAGCTTATCCTGGAGGCCAACCCAGACATGACCCAGGACAAGATCGACTTTGCCATAGCGATGATGATCGACAATGGCATCGTCGATTCAGGCGACACGCTAGAGCTTGGTATCGGCGCGATGACCGAGGAGGTCGTCGGCGGCTTTTATCAGGACATGGTCGAGGCAGGCGTGGTCGAGGCCGGGCTCGATTGGCAATCCACCTACACGACCGCCTTTGTCAATCAGGGCCTCGGGCTGGATCTGCGCCCGGCCCAGTAAACCCACTCGCCGCGCGGGCGGGGGCCGCGCCCCGCCCAACCGCTCTCTCTTTGCTGATTTTCGGAGCCGCCCACATGAGTGCCCTTCGGCGCCCCACCCTGCCCCTTGGTGAACGCCCGCCGCTGTTGCAGATGCAAGCCGTCGACAAGGTATTCGGTGGCACGGTCGTCGCTCTGAAGGACATGAACCTTGTGGTCAATCAGGGCGATTTCATCTCGCTTCTCGGGCCGTCGGGCTGCGGTAAATCGACGGCGCTCCGTATTATTTCCGATCTTCTGCACCCCACCCGCGGGAAGGTGATCTGGGAAGGGGATCACGGCATCGGCGATCTGGGCGTGGTGTTTCAGGAGCCCACGCTGATGCCATGGGCCACGGTGGCTCAAAACGTCTGGCTGCCCTACCGGTTGCGCGGCAAGACCTACAATACGGTGAAAGACGAGGTACTGGAGGCGCTGCGGCTGGTGGGTCTGGAAAACTTCCTCAACGCCTATCCGCGCGAGCTTTCGGGCGGCATGAAGATGCGCGTGTCCATCGCCCGCGCGATGGTGACGAACCCGCGTCTGATCCTGATGGACGAGCCCTTTGCCGCGTTGGACGAGATTACGCGGCACAAGCTGAACAACGACCTGTTGCGGCTTAAGGACAAGATCGGCTGCACCGTCATTTTCGTGACCCATTCAGTTTTCGAAAGTGTCTTCCTGTCCGACCGGATCGTGGTCATGGCCGCGCGCCCGGGCCGGGTTCTGCAGGAGCTTCGGGTGGATGCGCCCTACCCCCGCGGCGAAGAGTTCCGCACTTCAGCCGAATACGCGGCCCATACCCGCGCCGCATCCGGAGCGCTAAAGGAAGCCATGGGGGAGCTTGCATGACGATTGCGGAGAACAGGCCGCTGCCCGTTGCCGAGGCCCTGGACGAGGACGAGGCCCGGCGCGCCCGCGCCCGCCGGGTCGAAGGCATCGCGAAATGGGCGCTGCCGGTGGTCATGATGGTGCTGGCCATCGCCGGCTGGGCCTGGGTCGTGGCGGCCAACGACATTCCGCATTACATCCTGCCGGGGCCTGGCCGGGTCTGGACGAGCCTGGTCGAGGATTGGGGGATGCTGCTCGATGCGGCCTATCTGACCGGCTGGATCACGCTTCTGGCGCTGCTTCTGGCCGTGGTCGGGGGCGCGGGGCTGGCGATCCTGTTCAACCAGTCCAAAATGCTGGAACTGTCCTTCTACCCCTATGCTGTGATCCTGCAGGTCACGCCCGTGGTGTCGATCGCGCCGCTGATCTTCATCTATGTGGACAGCAAGATCGCGGGCATGTTGCTCTGCGCCTGGATCGTGGCCTTCTTTCCGGTCTTGAGTTCGACAACCCTCGGCCTGAACAGCGTGGACCATAATCTGCGGGATCTCTTCCGCATCTACGGCGCCTCCCGCTGGCAGAAGCTGCGCTATCTTCAACTGCCATCGGCCTTGCCCTATTTCCTCGGCGGCCTGAAGATCGCGGGCGGTCTCTCGCTGATCGGGGCGGTAGTGGCCGAACTCGTCGCAGGAACCGGCGGTATCGGATCGGGTCTGGCCTTCCGTATTCAGGAGGCCGGCTACAGGCTCAATATCGCGCGGATGTTCGCCGCGCTTTCGCTCGTTGCGGCGATGGGAGTGTTCATCTTTGCCGCGCTCTCGATCTTTTCCCACCTCTTGCTGCGCAAATGGCATGAAAGCGCCCTGAAGCGGGAGGGATAATGGATTTCCGGACCCTTCCCAACGGACCGATCACGCTGTCGAATGTGACGGTGCCCGGCTGTCTTCTGGGCCGGGAGGGCGATCTGATCCGCACCGATATCTCGATTGTCGAGGGCAGGATCGGCCCCGCGCAAGCGCTGGCGGTAGATATGCAGGGCGCGATGGTGTTGCCCGCTTTCGTCGACATGCACACCCATCTGGACAAGGGTCATATCTGGGGCCGCGCGCCGAACCCGGACGGGACTTTCGCAGGCGCGCTGGACACGGTCCGGGCCGACAGCACAGCCCACTGGACCGCCGAAGACCTGCACGGGCGGATCGGGTTCTCCCTTCGGTCGGCCTATGCCCATGGCACCCGCGCGATCCGCACCCATCTGGATTCGATCCCCCCTCAGGATGACATCTCCTGGCCCGTCTTCCGCGAAATACGGGCCGACTGGGCCGGGCGGATCACGCTGCAGGCCGCCTGTCTGATCGGTTGCGACAAATGGACCGATGACAGCGGCCCCTTCGGTCATACCGCCGATCTGGTCGCCGCCACGCCGGGCGGCGTTCTGGGTATGGTCACCTACCCGATGGCCGATCTGCGCGAGCGCTTGCGGGGGTTCTTCCGTCAGGCCGCAGCGCGCGAGCTGGATGTGGATTTCCATGTGGATGAAACGATGGATCCGGGGGTCGAGACACTGCGCGATATTGCCGAGATCGCACAGGAAACCGGCTTCGAACGGCGGATCGTCGTAGGCCATTGCTGTTCCTTGTCGACGCAGGAGGAGGCGCGCGCCCGGGACACTCTCGATCTGGTAGCAAAGGC
Organism: Rhodophyticola porphyridii; assembly: GCF_003688285.1. GTDB lineage: Bacteria > Pseudomonadota > Alphaproteobacteria > Rhodobacterales > Rhodobacteraceae > Rhodophyticola > Rhodophyticola porphyridii. The sequence continues at coordinate 318,922 of NZ_RCNT01000001.1, read as the reverse complement.
AGGGATCGATGTGGTCAGCTTGCCCATGTGCAATCTGTATCTTCAGGATCGCGCGCCCAGGGGTACCGCCCGCACCCCGCGCTTTCGTGGCATCACACTGGTTCATGAAATGCGGGCGCGCGGCATCCGCGTCTGTTTCGCGTCAGACAACACCCGCGATCCCTTTTATGCCTATGGCGACATGGATATGCTGGAGGTGATGCGCGAGGCGACCCGGATCGGGCATCTGGACCACTCGCGCACCGATTGGGCAGGAGCCTTCAGCGTGACGCCGGCCGCGATCTGCGGGTTTGAGCCGCCGGATCTCAGCGAAGGTGCGCCCGCCGATCTGGTGATCTGCAAGGCCCGCAGCTGGACCGAGCTCTTCGCCCGCCCGCAGGCGGACCGGATCGTGCTGCGCAACGGGCGGCAGATCGACCGCACATTGCCCGACTACGCCGATCTGGACGATCTGATGAGGACATGATGGACACGAACACCGCCGCAGCCAAAGCCGCCCTTGCCCATATCGAACAGGACGAGAACCCGGCCACGATCAAAGCCAAATCCCGCGATTTCTTCTGGTATTCACCGGTTCTGAAGGACCGGATGGACCATCTGGAGGCCGATTTCGTGGTAAACCCGAAAACCGAGGCCGAGGTGATCGAGATCCTGCGGGTCTGTTACGCCCATGACGTGCCGGTCACCACCCGCGGTGCCGGCACCGGCAATTACGGTCAGGCGATGCCGATGCGGGGCGGCTGCGTCATGCATCTGCGCCACATGACAGCGGTGAAGGAAATCCACCCGGGCCGCGTAATCTGCGAACCTGGCATCCTGCTGAAGGACCTCGACTCGGCCTGCAAGGAGCATTCCGGGCAGGAGATCCGGATGTTCAGCTCCACCTGGGCCACCGCCACCATTGGCGGCTTCATCGCTGGCGGCTCGGGCGGGGTCGGCTCCTGCACCTGGGGCAGCCTCCGCGACCTCGGCAACATCATCCGCCTGCGTGTGGTGACGATGGAAGCCGAACCCCGCGTTCTGGAATTTCGTGGCGAGGAACTGGCGCGGGTCAGCCATGCCTATGGCACCAACGGGATCATCACCGAGATCGAGATGCCGCTTGCGCCTGCTTATGACTGGGTCGAGATGTTCGTCGCGACCAAGGATTTCATAGCGGCCGCGCGCTTTGCCGAGGAACTCGCAAATGAAGACGGCATTCTGATCAAGCTCGCGTCCGTTTACGAGGCACCGGCGCCGTTCGACTATTTCAGCCGGGTCAGGCCGCATATCGAAGCCGATGACACCCTGATCGGCCTGATGGTCGCACCCCATTCCATGGACGGGTTCGAGACCTTTCTGGCCCGCAGGCCGGAAGCGCGGCTCATCTATCGGTCCGACAGGTCCGACTGGCCGAAAACACCCGGCCCGGTTTTCGAGTATGGCTGGAACCACACAACACTCAGAGCCCTGAAAGTGGACCCGGCCATAACCTATCTGCAGGTCCGCTATGCCTTCCCCCGGCATCTGGAACTGATCGAACGGATGCGCGATGAGTTCACGCCCGAGATCCTGCAACATCTGGAGGTCCTGCGGGAGAACGGGAAGGTGATGTTCGCCGGCCTGTCGCTGGTGAAATTCTCAGACGAGGCGCGGCTGGAGGAGATCATCCGCATCCACGAAGAGGCCGGTGCGATGATCTTCAACCCCCACCGCTACACGCTGGAGGAGGGCGGCCGCCAGTCGGTGGATGACCGGCAGCTTGCCTTCAAGCGGGAGGCAGATCCCAAGGGCCTGCTGAACCCCGGCAAGATGATCGCATGGGATGACCCGGGCTGGAAGTATGACCGCATGTATGCCTATCCCGCGATGTCGAAACCGGCGGAAGCAGCGGAATGAGGGACGAGCGTGCCATCGCCGCGCCGGTCACCTCGATCCGCTGCGGGATCGGCGCCGCGGACCGCCCACGAACCTCGTACGGCCAGGATACGGGGCGGAACCGGTGAGCCGGGCGCTGGTGCTGTTCGCGCATCCCTGCGCGGAGAGTTTTTCGGCCGCCCTGCACAAACGCGTGGTGGACCGGCTGCAAGGCGCGGGCTGGCAGGTGGATGATTGCGACCTGAACGCCGAAGGCTTCGATCCGGTTCTGGGGGAGGCCGAACGCCGCGGCTATCATACGTTGGAAGACAACACCCGGCCGGTGGCGGAATACGTCGCGCGGTTGCGTGCGGCGGAGGCTTTGGTGATGGTCTTCCCGGTCTGGAACTTCGGTTATCCGGCCATCCTGAAGGGGTTTCTGGATCGTGTGTTCCTGCCCGGCGTCTCATTCCGGCTGGAGGCGGGCAAGGTACGCCCGAACCTGACCCATATCCGCAAGCTGGCTGCCGTGACCACTTATGGCGGCACGCGGATGCGTGCCTTGCTCGCGGGCGACCCGCCGCGCAAATGCGTCACAAGGGCGCTCTGGCATGTGTGCAGGCCCGAAAAGATGCGGTATCTGGCCCTGTATGACATGAACCGGGCAAGCGATGTCCGGCGCGCCGGGTTTCTGAGCCGCGTCGGCCAAGAGATGGAGACGTTCTGAAAATGCGCGCGCTGGTGATCTATTCCCACCCGAGGAAGGGCAGTTTCACATCGGCCGTGCGGGATGTCGTGCTGGACAAGCTCCGGGCCGCAGGCGCCGATATCCGCGTGACGGATCTTTATGCAGACGGGTTCGACCCGGTGTTGAGCGGTCGGGAGTTGGAGAATTACGAGGATGAAGGCCTGAACAGGGACCCCGTTCAGGGCGATATCGACGATGTCATATGGTGTGATACGCTGATTTTCGTCTATCCGACATGGTGGTATGGCCTGCCGGCGATGCTGAAAGGCTGGCTGGATCGGGTGATGGTGCCGGGCGTCGCCTTCAGGATGCCCGACGAAACCAACACGGATATCCGCCCCGGCCTCACCCATATCACGCGCATGGGCGTCTTCACGACCTGCGGGGCCAGTTGGTGGCTGACACGTTTCGTCGGCGCGCCGGGCAGGCGGACCTTGCTGCGCGGTGTGCGGCTGATGTGCGCCAGAAGATGCAAAACCGCCTTTGCCGCGCATTACCTGATGGACAGTTCGACCGATGCCAGCCGGGCCGCGCATCTGGCCAGGGTCGCCGCCAAGATGGACCGGCTCATCGGCAAGGCGGCCCCGGTCAAACGCAAGACGGAGATCCCTGCATGATCCCGATTCTGGACTGGCAGCGCTTTGCCTCGGGCGAGGATCGCAACGGGTTCGTCGCCGATCTGGGCGCGGCGGCGCGGGGGCCGGGGTTTTTCCTGCTGACGGGGCATGGGGTTGACCCATCCCTGTCGGCGCGCATCTTCGAGATGGCCGATCTGTTCTTCGCCCTGCCGCAATCGGAAAAAGAGGTGATATCGATCCTGAAGACGCCTCATTACCGGGGCTGGGCCCGCGATGGGCTGGAATCTCTGGACGAAGGCAGCGGACAGGCGGACCGCAAGGAAAGCTTCAACATGGGCCTTGATCTGGCCGCCGACGATCCGCGCGTGCTGGCGGGGGAACCTTTTCGTGGTGTGAACCAATGGCCGAACCTGCCCGGATTTCGCGAAACGATGCTGGCCTATTACGATGCGGCCATGGCGCTTGGCGTGGATATCCACCGCGCCATCGCTCTCGATCTGGGCCTTGATGAGCACCATTTCGACAGTGCCTTTGTCGATCCTCTGGCTGCGTTGCGGATGCTGCACTATCCGCCCGGCACCGGCGCCGCCGGAGAGATCGGCGCGGGCGCGCATACCGATTACGGTGCGATCACGCTTCTGATGACCGATGGGGAGGCGGGCCTGCAAGTGCGCCCGCGCGGCGGAGACTGGATTGACGCCCCCCATATCGACGGGGCCTACGTGGTCAATATCGGCGACTGCCTGATGCGCTGGACCAACGATATCTACGTCTCCACCCCGCATCGGGTCTTGCCACCGAAACGGGCCCGCCGATCCGTCGCATTTTTCGTGGAGGCGAACCCGGATGTGGTGGTGACGGCCCTGCCCGGCACCGGTGCACCGAAATATCCGCCCGTGCGCGCCGCGGATTACCTGATGTCCCGGCTTGATGCGACCTATAACGCCCCGGTCGCACGAAGCTAGCGCCGCAGAAATCCGGCGGGCGGAATACGTGTCCCGTCGAACTCGACCGGATCGGGCCCGTGGTTGAAGATGAAAAGTGTCGGACCGGATTGGCGTATGCGAATATCGTCGGGCAGTTCCCGCACGAGCACCCCCGCCGCGCCTGCCAAACGAGTGAGAACCCGCGCAAGATAGGTGGGGTCGGGCCAACCGCCCAGATAATGCAGGGACCCCGCGCGCAGAAGAACCGGCAGGCCGTCCGCATCACGGTCAAGCACCTGCGCCCCGCCTTCCAGATGTTCACGCCAGAGCGTGATGGCACCGCCGCCCGTCACCGGCACGGGCATGTCTGGGCGCAGGGTTTCAACCCGCGCAACCACCGCATCCAGCCCGGAGATCGCGGGCGGCAATGGAACCGGGATCGCGAAAGCATCGGTCTTTGAGCCGAAACGCGGACCGAAAAGCGCCTGCGCACCCGACACCGCAATCGCCGGGATCAGATCGGGCGGGGGCATGTCCAGCCCCGGCGCCAATATCAGATCGTAGTCGGTGAAATCCCTCGTATCGGGTGGCAGGATGTCGATCGATAGCCCGAGTTTTCTGAGGCCCCGATAGACCTCGAACACCAGACGGAAGTAGTCACAGCCCCTGCCCTGTGGTTGCACGTCCCAGCTCCACGCGGCCTGATAATCAAAGATCAGCGCAACCGGGGCCTTCGTCGTTTCCACATCCTGTGCCGCGGTCAGGTCCGCCGCCACCGCAGCCACCTCAGCATGGCCGACGGCCTCGGCATGATCGGGCCGGAGCAGACCGGCATGCATCTGCTCCTGCGCGAAGGGTGCCTGACGCCAGCGGAAGTAGCAGACCGCTTCGGCGCCATGGGCAAATGCCTCCCATGTCCAGAACCGGATCATGCCCGGCAGAGGCGCGGGGTTATGCGGTGCCCAGTTCACCGGACCGGGCTGTTGTTCCATCACCCACCACCGGCCATGGCCGACGCTTCGGTAAAGGTCGTGGTGAAAGGCCTGAAAATCCGGGTCGCCCTGCCGCGCATAGCGACGCTTGTGGGCATCCGCCTCCTCAAGGCGGTCTTCCAGAAACCCCAGCGGGTAACTGTCCCAGGTGGCAATGTCCAACTGCCGCCCGGTCGCGAAATGATCGAATTCCGTGATCCGGCCCATGTAATTGTGACTGATCGGCGCGTCGGAGTGGGCCCGGATCGTCTCGACCTGTGCTGCGTTGAATCGCGCGACCTGATCCGAACTGAAGCGGCGGAAATCCATCGCATGGGCCGGGTTGGGTTCGGTCACCGTCAGATTGGGCAGTTCTATTTCATCGAAATCGCGGTATTCCATCGACCAGAAGACATTGCCCCAGGCCCGGTTCAAAGCGTCCGGTGACTGATACCGCTGCGCCAGCCAATCGCGGAACGCGCGGCGCGCCGCTTCGGAATAGGACAGGACGGTATCGTGGCAGCCGTATTCATTGTCAGTCTGCCATGCTCCGAGCGCGGGATGCCGCCCATAGCGCTCGGCAAGCAGGGCTGTGATCCGCACCGCCTCCGCCCGGTACCCGTCATGAGAAAAACAGTAGTGCCGACGGGAACCGAAGCCCCGCGCCCGCCCCTGTGCATCCACGGCCAGCATGTCCGGGTGCCGCTCCAGCATCCAGCGCGGCGGCGTAGCGGTCGGCGTGCCAAGCACGATCTTCAGGCCTGTCTGCGCCAGTGTGTCGAAGGCCCGATCCAGCCAGCCAAATTGCAGGTCGCCCGGGGCAGGCTCCAGCCGGGACCACGCGAACTCCCCGATCCGCACCCAGGTCAGACCCAGATCGGCCATGCGCGCGGCATCTTCGGCCCAGATATCCTCGGTCCAGTGTTCGGGATAGTAACAGGTTCCAAGCGTGCGCTTCATAAGATGACCTGATGTTCCTGCTGTCCGGTCATGCCGGTCTCGATCCTGAAGGTCATGCCGGCCAGAGGCTGCGAGTCGGCTTGAACCTCGGGCAGACCCTGCCGGGCCGTCGTGACATAGAGGATCCCGTCCGCCAAGGCAGGGCAGGATGGCTGCTCCACCGGGACGGAGAATTCTTCTATAAGAGTGCCGCCGGAATCGTACCGTCCCACGCTCCAGCCGCCCCATTCGGCGCAGACGAAGCATCCCTCCGCATCAATCACGGCGCCATCGGGATTGACCCCTGCCGCCCGGTGATCAAGATAGATCTCCGGCTCCCCCCTTGGCCAGCCCTCCTCATTCAGCGAGACCCGCCAGACCAGCCGTTTATCAGTGTCGGCGAAACAGGCCTGCCGCCCGTCCGGGGTGAAGCAAATCGCGTTGGGGATGGTGATACCGTCATAAAGCGGCCTGATCTCGCCCTGATAATAGCGATAGATCTTGCCCGCCCCGGCATCGGCCATTTTGCCCATGGTCCCTATCCAGAATCCGCCATAGGGGTCGGCGCGCCCGTCATTGGAGCGCGTTAGGGCATTGCTGGCCTCCAGCGGCACGACCACGTCCGACGCGCCTGTCAGGATATCGAAACGGATCAGGTCCCGTTCCGTGGCGACCAGCAGCGTGCTGTCATCCACCCAGCCCGCCGCTGATGCATGACGATCGAACGTCCATTCCTGCCGCTCCCCGCCCATCCGTGAAAACAGCCGCTTGCCCATGATATCGAACCAGAACAAGCGCTCCAGCCGGGGGTGCCACAGCGCCCCCTCGCCCAGAATACTCCGTCGGTCATCGAAAACCTCGGCTGTCATCCCGATGCCTCGTCGAAGGCCGCGACGATCTCCGCGGCGCGTGCGGCGACATCGGCCACCTGCATCCCCGGCGTATAAATGCCCGTGCCAAGCCCGAAACCGTCGGCGCTGGCGGCGATCCAGTCCGCGAAATTCGCGGGCCCGACACCGCCGACCATGTAAACCTGCACGCCCCGCGGCAGTACCGCACGCAACGCCTTCAGCCCGTCGAACCCCATCAGATGACTGGGAAAGACCTTCAATCCATCGGCGCCCGCTTTCAGAGCTACAAAGCATTCCGTCGGGGTCAGCACCCCGGGAAAGCTTTGCATACCCGCCGCCTTCGTGGCCGCCACCACCTCGGCATCGAAATTGGGAGAGACGATCAGCCGCCCGCCCGCACCGGCCACATGCGCCACGTCCTGTCGGGTCAACACGGTTCCCGCACCGATCAGCGCGTCCCGGCCAAAGCTCTGCACCATCACGGCGATGCTGTCCAAAGGGTCGGGCGAGTTCAGCGGCACCTCGATCCGGTCGATACCCGCCGCGATCAGCACGTCAGCGACCGGCGCGGCTTCGGAAGGCGTTATGCCCCGCAGGATCGCGATGAGGGGCCGGCTCATGATGTTGTCTCCGCGAGGGTCAGATAGGCGCGCGCCAATCCGGTTCGGGTCAGCGGACCGGCATCCAGCATCCGCGCCGTGGCACCTTGCGACGCAAGCGCCTCGACATAGAGCGCGGCAAGCGCGGGCGCGCCCGCAACCACCACCTGCTGGCCCAGCCAGTAAGGGCGCGCCGCGGCAAGTTCAGCCCCGATCAGTCCTCCCGAAAGCTGTCCCCGGGCCGCCTCGGGCGTCAGACCCTGCAAGACACCTTCGGCGCGGATGGCGAACAGGCGCTGCGCCATCCTCTCGGGCCGCGACAGCGCGTCCGACACCGCAGACGTGAAGCGCGCGCCATCCATGTTCTCCCGTGAAACCCCGTGCCGCAACACGCTCTGCTCGGACAGGAGCCGGAACAGCTCCCCCGTCATGAAGGTCTGGAAGCTGACCACTTCACCGGCGCTGATATGAACCCATTTGGTATGTGTGCCGGGCAGGCACAGCACACCGTCAAACGCCGGCTCTTCTGTAAGAAAACCGGCGATCTGGGTTTCCTCGCCACGCATCACGTCGGCGGGTGTCATCTGGCTCATGCCCGGCATGATGAACAGCCGAATCCGCGCGTCCCGTGTAGGCACGGCAACCGGTTTGAGCGCCCCGGGCACACAGGGCACCGGCTGATAGGGCACCTCCGCCCACCCCTGCCGGGAGCCGACCATACCGCAGGCAAGAACCGAAACCTGCCCGGTTCCCAGCCATGGCTCTATCAGATGCAGCAGGGCCGGTTCGAACGCATCGCGGGCAAGCCCGTTCATGCCGTCTTCGGAACTGGCCCGGGCGCGCGCCACACCCTCCCGCGACATCGCCCAGACCCGCAGCCGCGAGGTGCCCCAGTCCACCGCGATCCAGTCGGCATATGCAGCCTCGCCGCTCATCCCGGAAACACCACGCCACCGTCGATCACCAGGGACTGGCCGGTCATCATACGGCTGGCCTCGGAGGCCAGGAACAGTGTTCCGCCCACGATATCGGCCGGCGCCAGATGCGCCTTGAGGCATTGCTTTTCCATATGTGCGGCAAGATCCTCGGGGCTGGCCCACATCTCAAGCTGCTTGTCGGTCAGAACCCAGCCAGGCAGCAGGGCGTTGGCGCGGATACCGTCCGGGCCGAATTCCCGGGCGAGGCTCCGGGTCATCGCGGTGATGCCGCCATTGGCGGTCGTATAGGCCGGATAGCCCGCATTCCCCATCATGTAGGATACTGACGAAAAGTTCACGATCGCACCACCGCCGGCCTTGCGCATACCGTCGATTACGGCCTGGCAGGCAAAGAAATAGGCCTTGAGATTGATCGCCTGCGACCAGTCCCAGAACTCCTCGGTCACGTCTTCGGTCGCGTGCCGCCTGTCATTTGCGGCGTTGTTGACCAGAACGGTGACGGGCCCGTTCACCTCGGCGGCTTCTGCGATACAGGCTCTCAGCCGAGAAACATCGGTGATGTCGCATGGCATGAAATGCGGGCGCGCACCTGTATCGATCTCCATCTGCGCCACAAACTCCGATGCGTCGGAGCGCTGCACGAACGCCACCTGCGCGCCTTGCCGCAAGAACCCTTCGGTCAGGGCCGCGCCAATGCCCGACCCGCCGCCGGTGATGAACACCGAGGCGCCTTTGAGGTCGGGAAAAATGGCCGTCATCTCCGTCGGGTCCGATATCACAACCGTTCTCCTTCGATTACCCACATGGTTTCCGGAAAGGCCCAGGGCAGAACCAAACCATGATGCATCAGCCACGCGCCGGAAACCTCGATCGGTCCGGTCTTGAGCACCGGCTCCCCCCGGCTCAGCGCCGGAATGCCGGCCCGGTTCAGAAACCTGATCCGGTAACGCGCGGGCGGGTCCAGCGCCGTCAGCCGCAGGGGCCGCGGCGAGATCTGGGTCGAGGTCGCGGCCTTGCCCGCAAAGATCACGAACCTGTCACCCTCGCGGGTCATCTGCTGCTCTGCAAGAACGGCGGGGTCGGCGCTGTCCAGCCGGAGGATATCCGCGCCCGCCATCCAGTCGCGGTTGGCTTTCCACCACGCGGTGACTTGCCTGAGAACGGCGGCTTCGCGGGTGTCCAGCTCACGCGGATCCATCTCGAAGCCCATATGCCGCTGTGCCGCCACCCAGGCCCGGAAAGCGATATCCAGAACACGCCCCGAGGTGTGGCAGCGCCGAGGTCCCACATGGGAGCCGGTGACGACCATCGGCAGAAACAGCGCCGCGTCATGCTGGATCCGAAGACGCTCCAACGCATCGTTGCTGTCGCTTAGCCAGACACGCTGAGTCCGTTTCATGATCCCGAAATCTATCCGCCCCCCACCCGAGGCGCAGCTTTCGATCTCCACCTCGGGGAAATCCGCGCGCAGCCGGTCGATCAAGGCATAGGATCCACGGGTCTGGTCCGCATCGGGCATCGGCAGAACCCGGTTATGGTCCCATTTGACATAGTCGATCTCGTGCGCCGAGAGGATGGCGGCCATCCGATCATAGATGAAGTCGCGCACCTCCGGCAGCGCCATGTTCAGCGCTTTCTGCTGGCGCCCGAGCGTCTGGTCCTCGCCGCCAAGGGCCCAGTCGGGATGGGCCCGGTGAATGTCGCTGTCGGGGTTGATCATCTCGGGTTCGAACCAGATCCCGAAGCTCATTCCAAGCCCGTGGACATGTCGGATCAGCGGGTCGAGTCCTTCGGGATACTTGCGCGCATCGACCTCCCAATCGCTCAGGGAGCGGGTATCGTCATCGCGCTGGCCGAACCATCCGTCATCAAGCACGAACCGCTCCGCCCCCAGATCGGCCGCACGGCTCGCGATATCCTTCAGAACCGGAAGCGAGTGGTCGAAATAGACGGCCTCCCAGCAATTGTAATGCACCGGCCGCGGGACCGCAGGCTTTGGCCAGTTCACGATCCTGTCCCGGAGGTGACGTTGAAACGCGACCGCGCAACCGTTCAGCCCGCTTGCGGAATAAGTGATGTAGAGCGCGGCGCTTTCGAAGCGTTTCGCAGGCCTGGTTTCCATCCGCGCGGCATGGCCGAACTGCACCTGACGCCGCCCATCGGGCAACTCCTCGGCGATCATCTTGTGCCCGCCGGACCAGCCGTAATGGAAGCCATAGGCCTCCCCGGTAGTATTGCTGCACCCGATGCAGGGGACCAGAAGGCCCGGAAAATGCTCATGCCCTGTCCGTCCGGTGCGGTTTTCGCGATATCGCATCCCGGCGGACCAGGGTGTGCGATTCAACTGAAACTCGCCGCACCAGCGCCCCGAGACATCAATCATCTCCACGCTTTGCTGCGGCGCGGGCAGAACCGGCGCCGCCAGCCAGTGCAGATGTACCGGGTCCGACGCATCCAGACGCGACCGCGCGGTGATGACCCGCGTGCTGGTATCGGCCAGGAAAAAAAATGTCAGCGTCAGGCCGTTCTCGGCATCCGCGAAAATCAGCCGCAGGCTCTGCCCGTCGCCTTCCTCGGCGATGAAGCAGAATTTCGGCAAAAGCGGCGTACCGTCGCCCGCACGCAGGATCAGCCCGGGCTGGCCCGGAAACGTTCGCACAGCCTCGGGGCAGAGCGACAGATCGGGGTTTTCGTCCAGCATACCGCCGGTCACGTCGATCGCATGGGCCGCGTGCAGCGTGGCCAGATCCTCATCATCGGGCAGCGGGGCGCCCCAATAAACGACTTGCGGCAGGCGGTCGCCATGGGCGGCCAGCACAAGCGTCTGCCGCCCGCCATCGTCCAGCCGCCATGTCCGCGCCTCGCCGCGGACAGGCAGGACCGCGCGGTCGTCAACCGGCGCATGCGCCGGGGCCGAAGGGATATCCGCGCTGTCGGGAAAACTCGCCATCAAGGTACCCAGATCGTTATTTCACGGCCCCCAGCGTCAGGCCCGCTATGAAGTGTTTCTGCATGGCGAAAAACATTGCCACGGGCGGGATCGCCGCCACGATGCTGCCCGCGCTCATCAGGTGATACATCGCCCGGTACTGCGCGTTAAAGCTGGTGATCCCGGCGGTGACCGGCTGGCTTTCGGGGCTCTGGGTCAAGACCACCGCCCAGAAGTAATCGTTCCAGATGAAGGTGAAGATCAGCACCGCCAGCGCCGCAATCGCGGGCCGCATCAGCGGCAGGACCACATACCAGAAGATGCGCCATTCGCTGACCCCTTCGACGCGCGCCGCTTCGATCAGTTCCCGCGGCAACGCCCGGATGAAATTGCGCATGAACAAGGTACAGAACCCGGTCTGAAAGGCGATGTGAAACAGAACGAGCCCGATGCGGGTGTCATAGAGCCCCATATCCAGCGTCAGGTCGCGCACGGGCACCATCAGGATCTGGAATGGCACGAAGTTACCGGCCACGAACATGAAGAAGATCAGGAGATTGCCCTTGAAGCGATAAACGCCCAGCGCGAACCCGGTCATGCAGGAAAGCGCTACCGCGCCCGCCACGGTCGGCACCGTGATCATCACCGAATTCCACAGATATCGCGGCATGTCCGACCCGGTGAACACGAGGAAGTAATTGGCAAATCCCTCGAAGCTGCTTGGCCGGCCCCAATAGTTGCCGGTGGTGAAATCGGCGCCGGGTTTGATGGAAAACCACATCACCGCCAGAAGCGGCAACAGCCACAGGACCATCGCGACAGGCAGCAAAGTCTGATAGGTTAGCTGCCAAGTGCGGGATGTTTTTGCGATAGGCGTCGGAAACATCTCTCAGACCCCCTTCTCGTCGCGGTACATCTTCCACAGGAAGCCCGCGATATAGATCAGCATAATCAGGAAGAGGATGACCGCGATGGCGCTTCCATAGCCCATCCGGAACCCGAACTCGCTGAGCGCGACGTCCCACATGTAGAAAGCCAGAACGCTGGTGGAGTAGAAGCCGGGCCCGCCATCGGTCATGATCGAGATCAGATCGAAGGAACGCAGCGCCCCGATCACCGTGACGACGAAGGCGATGAAGGTCGCCGGCCGAAGCTGCGGCAGCACCACGTACCACAGCATCTTGGGACCCTTGGCACCGTCCAGCCGCGCCGCCTCGATCTGTTCCGGATCCACCGCATTCAGGCCCGTGAGATAGAGGATCATGCAATAGGCCGTCTGCGGCCAGAGGCCGGCAGCGATGATGCCGTATGTGGCATAGCGCGTATCGCCCAGAATGTTCACCGGGCCCAGACCGACAAGGCCCAATAGCTCGTTGATCATGCCGAAAGTCGGGTCGTAGAACCATGTGAAGACAAGGCCCACGACCACCTGGCTGATCACGAACGGAAAGAAGAACAGGGATTTGTAAAGGCGGATGCCGGTGACAGTCTGGTTCAGGAAAAGCGCGATGAACAGACCGCCGGGGATCGCCAGAAGATAGAGGACCAGCCAGATCGCGTTGTTTCTGAGCGATGTCCAGAAATCGGGATCGTCCCAAAGATCGCGGTAATTCTCCAGACCGACATAAACCGCCGTGCTGGTGCCATCGGGCCGGTCCAGCCCGTTCCAATCGTAGAACGATATCTGGAAGCTCTGGAAAATCGGGACGATGACATAGACCGAGAAAAACAGGAGGCCGGGCAGAAGGAACAGCCAAGGCGCGATGGCCTGCTGGCGGAACCGGCGCGGAGGCGCGGCAATCTCGGTTTCAGGCATGGCTGTCATGGTCATGGCGGGAGCCCTCCGGCGAGCGATTCACGCAGGCTGCACGCACCGCGGATGATCCAGAGACACAGCCGATGCATATCGGCCTGGGTCCGGTAGGGTGGCCCGCCGATCCGGAAACCGGCGAGCCGCAGATCCACGGGGATGGGCCAAGGGGCTCACCCCCATTCGCATCCTCAATAAAAGCGCTGGCGCGCCTGTTCCAGGCGGTCGAGAACCGAGTCGAGCGAGGAGGGGTCGACCATGAAGGTCTGGAACCCCTGCATCGCCACCTGTGCCATCTCCGCCGGGGCGTCCCGGTCGAAGAATTGCGCGATACCGCCGGGGCTGTTCTGGCTCAGCATCTCGAACCCGGCATTCAGGAACTCGTCGTCATCGACGGAGGACTGGGAGTTCACCGGCAACTGGCCAAGACCATCGCCGCCGTTGATCAGCGTCTGGTTTTCCGCCGAGGTCACGAACAGCAAGAAGGCCCGCGCCGCCTCCACGTTATTGGCGCCGGAGGGGATGTGGAACGTATCGGTTGGCGCATCTTCGGCCATTTCGATCGAGGGATCGATCTGCGGGAACTGGTAGAACCCGATCTGATCGTCGGTGAGCCCCGCCTCGCGCATCGGCGCCACGGCAAAGTTGCCCATCAGATAGGCCGCCGCTTCGCCGTTGACCATGAAGGGCAGCGCTTCCTGCCAGCTGTAGGTCTGGTGATTTTCCAGAAACGCGCCCATGTCGATCAGTTGCTGCCAGTTGGCGAATGTGGCCCGGACACGATCATCGGTCCACGGGATCTCGCCATTGGTCAGCGCCATGTGGAAATCATAACCGTTGGTGCGCATGTTCAGATAGTCGAACCAGCCGCCGGCGGTCCAAAGGAACTTGGTGCCGATGGTATAGCAGAACCGGCCGGAATCGATGATCGCCTGGCAGTTCGCAATCTCCTCATCCCAGGTCTCGGGCGCTTCAAGCCCAAGTTCTTCGAAGATGTCCTCGCGGTAGTAAACACCCCATTGGTAATAGGTGTAGGGCACGCCATAAATGCCGTCGCCGATCGTCATCGAGGCCTGCGTGGAAGCCAGAGTCTCGGTCAGCCCGCCCTCTTCCCAGAGATCGGAGATATCGGTGAATAGGCCCGCCTCCACATAGGGCAGCATCCGGTTGCCCGCATACCAGTTCGCCACATCGGGCGGGTTGGCCTGAAGGAAGTTTCGGATCTGCGTCTTGTAGGCTTCCCGGTCGATGATCGTCAGTTCGATGTTCAGATCGGGGTGCATTTCGCCGAACCGCTCGACCATGCCTTCCATCACCGCGCGGGGCGCGGGGTTGGACATGTCCGAGAAGATCACAAGATCGCCCGAAAGCGCCGCGTGGCTCTCGGCAAAAGCCGAGCCAGACAGGATGGTGGCCGCCGCCAGGGCAGCAGCGCCGGTGGTAAAGATGGACCGCATGGTTTCCTCCCGATTGGTTCCATTATGTGAAACTTAGTTTCTTATGTTGAAATCATAACGCGACTCGGCTTAGGCTTGTCAACAGTTTCCTCCGCACCGCCAGAGTGCCGACCGAGAACGGAGGACGCGATGGGAGGAACAGTTTTGGGACATGCCGCGAACAATTCCGGCGACAAACCCGGTGACGGAGACAAACCCGGTGACGGAACCGTGGGCAAGGCGCTTGGCGTTCTGGACGAAGTGGCCGGGTTCGGCCGTCCGGTCCGGTTCGGCGAATTGCTCTCGCAAAGCCCCTATCCCAAGGCCACGCTCTACCGGTTTCTGCAAACCCTCACCAATCAGGGCATGCTGGCCTACGAGCCCGAACGGCAGACCTATACGCTTGGCATCCGGCTGGTCCGGCTGGCCCATGCGGCATGGCAGACCTCGTCGCTTGCCCCCATTGCTCGGCCCCATATCGACCTGCTGAGTGAAGCCGTGGGGGAAACCGTGCATCTGGCGCAGCTTGACGCGGCCCAGGTTCTCTATGTCGACAAGCGTAACGCGCGTGACCCGCTGCCGATGTATTCGCAGGCGGGCAAGGTCGGCCCGGCCTATTGCACCGGTGTGGGCAAGGCGATGATCGCCTTTCTGCCCGAGGACGACCTCTCGCCCATACTGGCCCAGCAATCCTTTCACAGGTTCACGCCGAACACGCTTGCCTCCGAAGCCGCGCTTCGCACCGAACTGGCGCGCATCCGGTCGCGCGGATACGCCTTCGACAGGGAAGAGCACGAGCCGGGCATCATCTGCGTCGCGCTTCCGATTCTTACCGCGAGTAGCCGGGTTCTCGGGGCGCTGTCGGTCACATCCTCGACAGAACGCACCTCTCTCGACGCGCTGGAAGATCATGTGCCGCTTATCCGGCGAACCGCGCAAGCCATCGCAGAGGAGGCGCAAAGCTGGCGCTTTCCCGATGCGGACACCACACCGAAAATCGGGAGGGGATAACCCATGTCAGGCGTCACACTCAGCAATGTCGTGAAGAAATACGGTGACGTGCAGGTCATCCATGGCGTCGATCTGCAAATCGATCACGGCGATTTCTGCGTTTTCGTCGGGCCGTCCGGCTGCGGGAAATCCACGCTGTTGCGCATGGTGGCCGGGCTGGAGGAGACCACGGGCGGCAGGATCGAGATCGGCGACCGCGACGTCACCCATATGGACCCCGCAGATCGCGGCGTGGCGATGGTGTTCCAGACCTACGCGCTTTATCCACACATGACCGTGGCCGAGAACATGGGTTTCGGTCTCAAGATGAACGGCCATCCGAAGGAAGAGATCAGGAAAAAGGTAACCGAGGCCTCCCGCGTCCTGAAGCTCGACGACTATCTGACCCGCAAACCCAAGGCCCTGTCGGGGGGCCAGCGGCAGCGTGTTGCCATCGGTCGAGCCATCGTGCGCGGGCCCGAGGTGTTCCTCTTCGACGAGCCCTTGTCCAATCTGGACGCCGAATTGCGGGTCGAGATGCGGGTGGAAATCGCGCGTCTGCATCAGGAAATCGGCGCCACGATGATCTATGTCACCCATGATCAGGTGGAGGCGATGACGCTGGCCGACAAGATCGTGGTTCTGCGCGCCGGCATCATCGAACAGGCCGGGCGTCCGCTGGATCTCTACAACGATCCGGACAATCAGTTCGTGGCAGGCTTCATCGGCTCGCCGGCGATGAATTTCTTCCCCGGTCAGGCCGCCGCGGGGCTGGTGACCGTGCCGGGCCTCGGCGGCGCGGAAATGGCTCCGGGCCTCACCAATATCGGCACCGGCGCGGTAACCGTGGGCCTGCGACCGCAGCATCTGAAGATCGTGGAAGGGGAAACCCATCGTGTGGATCTCAGCGAACAGCTTGGCGGCGTGGCCTATCATTATCTGACGGCGCAGGACGGCACGCGCATCATCGTCGAAGCCCATGATCAGAACGCGCCCGCACCCGGCAGCACCGTAGGGCTCAGCTTCGATGCCGACGCACCACTGTTCTTCGACGCGGAATCCGGCCTGCGCCTGCGATAACGCCCGCCACGTTGGCAACACGCTCCGTCACGGCCCGAAAACCCGGCATGTCACACAACCAACGGAGGCGTTACCCACCTTCGGCCACAAGATATTGGACTTCGGGACAGTTCGGGTTTAGCTAGGTTCTAAGAGGTCGAACAACACCACAGGCACCCCGTTCATGCGCCGCTTGATGTCTCGCCGCACCTTGCTTGGGGCTTTGCCCGCAACGCTGGCCGCACCTGCGCTTCTGGCGCAGACGCCGCCCCGCCCAGACGATCTGACAACCCATGCCGGCAGGCTCGATCAGCTTCGCACGCTGATCATCACGATCGGCGGGCAAACCCGCTTCGCAAACGCATTCGGCGGTCGCAGGCTCGACCAGAGCGCCAATATCAAATCCGTCTCGAAAACCGTTCTTGCCACGCTGACCGGCATCGCCATCGACCGCGGCATCCTGGAGGGGGCGGATCAACGGGTTCTGCCCGTTTTGGGGCGCGCGCCCTTCGGCGACGCGCGGGACGATCTGACCATCGGCGATCTTCTGTCCATGCGGGCCGGGCTGGAAAGCACCTCGGGCGAGAATTACGGTGCCTGGATCGCCAGCCGCGACTGGGTCGATTACGCGCTGACCCGCGATCTGGTCAGCAGGCCGGGCGGACGCTTCATCTATTCCACCGGATCGTGGCACATTCTTGGCGCGGCGCTGTCGCAGGCCAGTGGTCTCAGCCTGCTGGAGATGGCCCGCGTATGGCTTGGCGCGCCGATGGGCATCGCGTTCCCGCCCTGGGTGCAGGACCGTCAGGGCCGCTATCTCGGGGGCAACGAGATGGCAATGACGCCGGGCGATCTGGCGCGGATCGGCGAACTGGTTCTCAATGAAGGTCGCGTCGGCGACGAGCAGGTGGTGAGCGCCGAATGGATCCGCACCTCCTGGCAGCCGCGGGGGCGCTCGCGCTGGTCGGGCGATGCCTATGGCTATGGCTGGTTCCTCACCAGCTTTGCCGGTCAGCAGGCCTGCTACGGCCGGGGCTACGGCGGCCAGATGCTGGTGGTGGTGCCCGCGCTGGACATGTCTATTTCCATCACGTCCGATCCGACTCTGCCCGCGCGATCCGGCGGATACTTCAGCGATCTGCGCGCGCTGGTGGATCACGCGGTCGCCGATTTCGCCACCGCATGACCGCCGGTCAGGGTGCGTCCTGCCCGACCTCGGAGAGGTCTTTCAGGATCGGGCAATCCGGCCGGTGATCGCCGGCGCATTTCTCGACCAGATCGGCCAGCGTATCGCGCATGGCTGACAGCTCCTTCATCTTTTCCTCGATCCCGGCCAGATGCGTCTTGGCGATCCGCTTCACATCCGCCGATGCACGGCCCCGATCCTCGTAAAGCGCCAGCAGCGCCCGGCATTCCTCGATCGAAAACCCCAGACCGCGCGCCCGGCCCAGAAAGGCCAGTTTGTGAACATGCGCGTCGGTGAAACTGCGATAGCCATTGGTGCCGCGCAGGGGGTGGATCAGTCCAATTTCCTCATAGTAGCGGATGGTTTTCGCCGGCAACCCGGTCCGCTCCGCCACATCGCCGATATTCATGCCGCCTCCATCCGTCTGAGCCGCAGCGCGTTCATTACCACAAGAACCGAACTTGCAGCCATCGCACCGGCCGCCAGTATAGGCGACAGGAACGGCCCGCCGAACAGTGCCAGAAAACCGGCCGCCACCGGGATCAGCGCCACGTTGTATCCGAAGGCCCAGACGAGGTTCTGCACGATGTTCCGCATCGTCCGGCGGCTGACCTCGCTCGCCGTCGCTACGCCTGATGGCGCCCCGCTTATCAGAACCACATCCGCGGCCTCCATCGCCACATCAGTGCCGGATCCCAAGGCCACACCCACATCCGCCGTCGCCAGTACGGGCGCGTCGTTGATGCCGTCGCCCACGAACGCGACCTTGAGGCCTTCGGCCTGCCACGCTTCGACCCGGGCCAGCTTGTCCTCCGGGCTGAGCCGGGCAAAGCTTTCGTCGATGCCAAGCCTATGCGCAACCTCGTCGACGGGCCCCCGCGCATCGCCTGACAAAAGCGCCACGCGTTTGCCCTGCGCCTTCAGCGTGGCGATGGTCTGGGCCGCATCCTCCTTGACCGGGTCGGCCAGGGCAATCGCTCCCAGATAGTCGCCGTCGCGGGCGACATGGATAAGCGTTTCGCTGCCGTCGCCGGACAGCTCTTCGCTTATGCCCGCCTCCGCCATCATCGCTTCGGTCCCGATCCGGATCACCGCCTCGCCGTCCTGCGCGGTCACACCCACGCCGGTGACGCTTTGGAAGCCGGACACCTCGGGCAACGTAAGGTTCCGGGCTCTGGCCTCAGCCACAACCGCCTGGCCAAGGGGATGCTCCGAGTTCTGTTCAACCGCCGCAGCCAGCGCCAGAAGCGCGTCGCCGGGCCCGGAAACCGGAGCGATCCGCGTCACCGCAGGAGCGCCCAGGGTCAGCGTTCCAGTCTTGTCGAACGCCACCAGATCCACGCGGCCGAGACTTTGCAGGGCATCGCCCTTGCGGAAAAGTACGCCCAGTTCCGCCGCCCGCCCGGTCCCCGCCATGATCGAGACGGGCGTGGCCAGCCCCATCGCACAGGGACAGGCGATGATGAGTACGGAAACCCCGATCACCAAGGCCTTCACCGGATCGGGACCAAACAGGAACCATGCTCCGGCCGCCGTGATCGCAATGACCAGCACGATTGGCACGAACACGCCCGTGACCTTGTTGATCAGGCTCTGGATGGGAAGCCGCGTGGCCTGCGCATCCTCTACCATCCGCACGATCTGGGCCAGCACCGTATCGGCGCCGACATGGGTCGCGCGATAGACCAGAGATCCGGTCGTGTTCAGCGTACCGCCCGTCACCGTGTCACCGGCGGCCTTGGCCGATGGCACCGGTTCGCCCGTTATCATGGCCTCGTCGATATAGCTTTCCCCGTCGATCACGACCCCGTCCACGGCCACCCGCTCACCAGGGAAAAGGCGCAGCTCGTCGCCCGGAGCAATGGCGGCCACTGCGACGGCCTCGCCATTGGCGCGAGTCGCCGTCTCCGGTCGCAGCCCCATCAATTGCCGGATCGCATTGCCGGCCTGCCCGCGGGCACGAACCTCCAGATACCGGCCAAGCAGGATCAGCGTCACGATCACCGCCGCCGCTTCGAAATAGACGAAGCGCGAGGTCTCGGGGACGAGCCCGGGCGCGAAGGTCACCACCGTGGAAAAGGCCCAGGCCGCGAAGGTTCCCAGCACCACAAGCGAGTTCATCTCAGGCGCGCCACGCAGGAGCGCGGGCACCCCATGGCGAAAGAAGATACGCCCCGGCCCCGCCAGAACGAGCGTGGTCAGCAAAAACTGAGTGAAATGCGAAGGAAAGGTTCCGATATTGGCCATCACCCAGTGGTGAAACGGCGGGATCAGGTGGCTGCCCATTTCCAGAATGAAAACCGGCAGGGTCAGAACGCCGGCCAGCAAGAAGCTGCGCCAGAGCGCGGCGATCTCGCTGGCAGAGTCGTCACCCGGGTCGCCCGCCTCGGCAACGGGCGTGACCGGGTAGCCGGCCGCCGCCATATGCGATTGCATCGCGTGCAGGTCCAGCGGGCCGCCACTTTCGATTTCCGCGCTGTGGGTTGCGAGGTTCACATGCGCCTTCTCCACGCCAGGGATGCTCAGCAGCGCGGTTTCGGCGCGTGCCACACAACTTCCGCAGGTGAGGTTTTCGACACTCAGCCGGGTGATCTGTGCGGATGTCTCGGCATGTACAGGGTACCCGGCTTGAGACATCGCCTGTTCCAGCGCAGGCATGTCCAACGGCCCTTCGCTTGTAACATCCGCCCGTTTCGTGGCCAGGTTCACCGTCGCTGAAACGACGCCGGGTTGCGCGGCCAACGCTGCCTCGGCCCGGGCCACGCAGCTGCCGCAGGTGAGGTTTTCAACCTTCAGTCGGGTTTCTGAAAAGCTTTGATCTTTGGGCATCGGGCAGGTCCAGCATTTGCGGTCCTGCCTCACATAAGGTTTCCAGCAACTGGAAGGTCAAGGGCTTTCTATCCGGAAATCCAGTCGAAAAACCCCTCCCCCGCCTCGGCCCGCAGCGCAGCCGCCATCGCGGCGCCCAGTTCGGGCCCGTCTTCAACCGGCGCGCGCCTGTCGTCATTAAGCACTTCGGATCCATCCGGGCGCAGGATCTCCCCGCGCAGGCGCAGCGTGCCGCCATCCAGCTCGGCCAGCCCCGCGATCGGCGTCTCGCAGGATCCATCGAGCCCGGCCAGAAATGCGCGTTCCGCCGCAAGCCGCTGACCTGTTGGTCCGTCATGGATCGCCTCCAGAAACTTTGCCGCGCGGCTATCGTCGGCCCGTCTTTCGATGCCTATGGCGCCCTGTGCTACGGCCGGCAGCACCTCCTCCACTTCAATCGCCGATTTCACTACTTCTTCCATGCCCAGCCGACGCAACCCAGCCATTGCAAGGAATGTGGCATCCGCCACGCCGTTGCCCAGTTTCATCATTCTGGTCTGCACATTGCCGCGAAACTCCACCACCTCCAGATCGGGGCGCCGCGCCATAAGCTGCGCCCGCCGGCGCAGGCTTGAGGTGCCCACCTTTGCGCCGGGTTCCAGGTCGCCCATCGCGCCATGGGTCAACGATACGAACGCATCTCGCACATCCTCGCGTGGCAGATAGGTATCGAGCAGCAATCCTGGCGGCTGCTCCACCGGCATGTCCTTCATCGAATGAACGGCAATGTCGATCTTGCCCGACAACATGTCCTCTTCGATTTCCTTGGTGAACAGTCCCTTGCCCCCGATCTCTTTCAGCGGTCGGTCCAGCACCTTGTCACCGGTGGTCTTGATGATCACGATCTGAAAGGCCTCAAATGGCAGATCGAAGGCTCTGGCCAGCCTGGCGCGGGTCTCGTTGGCCTGCGCCAGCGCGAGCGGCGAGCCACGGGTTCCAATCTTCAGAGGCGAGGCGGGGGAGGGCATTTCGGTCGTCATTTCATATTCCTATATGTGTCAACTTGTCTTGACAACGGGCCTTGGCTTGACAGTTTGCCTGCCGGACGGGACGGTGCGGCGAAGACAAAGGATCATACGAATGCCTGACACCAAAAAACTCCTCCGCAGCCTCGCCGGCGAGACATTGCCAACCCCGCCCGTCTGGATGATGCGGCAGGCCGGGCGCTATCTTCCAGAGTACCGGGAAACGCGCGCGGAGGCGGGGGACTTCTTGTCGCTCTGCTACAATTCCGATCTGGCGGCCGAGGTGACGTTGCAGCCGATCCGCCGCTATGGTTTCGACGCGGCGATCCTGTTTGCCGATATCCTGCTCCTGCCCGATGCGCTTGGGGCGGATGTCTGGTTCGTCACCGGCGAAGGCCCGCGGCTGTCAACCATCACGGGGCCCGAAGGGCTTGCGCCTCTGAAGGGCAAGGATGACATCCACGATCACATGGCGCCGGTCTACGAAACACTCCGTATCCTCTCGCGCGAGCTTCCGGCTGAGACCGCGCTGATCGGCTTTGCAGGTGCCCCCTGGACGGTTGCGACCTACATGATAGCCGGGCGCGGCACGCCGGATCAGGCCCCGGCCCACAAATTGAAGGCCGAGGACCGCGCAACATTCGATGCGCTGCTGCACCTTCTGACCGAGGCGACGATCGAGTACCTCTCCAAACAGGTGGAAGCCGGCGCGGAGGTCGTGAAGCTCTTCGACAGCTGGGCCGGGTCGCTGAAAGGCGACGATTTCGCGAGATACGCGCTGGCGCCCGCAAAGCGGATCATATCCGAGCTGAAATCCCGCCACCCCGGCCTGCCCGTCATCGCCTTCCCGCGCGAAGCCGGCGACGCCTATCTGGGTTTCGCAAAGGCCGTCGGCGCCGACGGGCTTGCCATCGACACGTCGGTGGATGCCGCATGGGCGGCGAAGCACCTGCAACCTGACAGCTGCATTCAGGGCAATCTGGATCCCCGGCACATGGTTACCGGGGGTCAGGCGCTGGTCGATGATACCCGCGCCATCGTCGCGGCATTCAGGGGCGGACCGCATATTTTCAACCTGGGCCATGGCATCACCCCGGACGCGGACCCCGAGAACGTGCACCGGATGCTGGAGGCGATCCGCGGCTGATGACACCGGGCTTCGACGTCGCCGTGATCGGACGCGGGCTGATGGGGAGCGCCTGCGCCCGCCATCTCGCCGAAGCCGGCGCGTCAGTGGTCCTGGTCGGGCCCGACGAACCCGATGATCGCGCCACATTTACCGGCCCTTTCGGCAGCCACCACGATCAGGGCCGGATCACGCGGAAACTGGCCCATGACCCGGACTGGTCCCGCCTGTCGAGCCGCTCCATCGCGCGTTACGGCGATCTGGAGGCACGCAGCGGCCTTTCCATCTTCACCTCGTGTGGCGGCATGATGGCCGGCCCCGTGTCGGGTCGGGGCGATAGCTTCACCAAGGGTTTCCTGGCCGTCGCAAGGGATCTGGGCATCGCCCATGAGTATCACGATGCGACCACCCTGCCTGATCGCTTCCCGTTCTTCCGGTTTGCCCCCGGCACCCGCGCCGCCTGGGAGGCGACCGGCGGCCACATCAACCCCCGCGCGATCCGGGATGCCGAAGCTCTGCTGGCCGAACGTGCCGGCGCCGAACTGGTCCGCAGCCCCGCCACACGCTTGCAAGGCAGGGAGGTCAGGCTGGCGGACGGCACGCATCTGGAGGCGGATCATGCGGTCGTGGCCACCGGAGGCTATGCCGCCACCGACCGGCTCTTGCCCGCGCGCCCGCGCCTGCGGGTTTACGCCCGCACCATCGCATTCGCCGAGGTCGATGAGGCCGAGGCCGCGCGGCTGGCGCATATGCCAACCCTTATCTTCATCCCTGAAGGGCTGGCTTATGATCTCTATGTTCTGCCGCCCATCCGCTATCCCGATGGCAGGCTCTACCTGAAAATCGGCGGTGAGGGAGACAGCCCGATCTTGCAGGATTATGCCGGCATGACCGAGTGGTTTCAGGGCGATGGCAACTCTGCGGTCGGCTCGGACCTGATCGGCCATCTTCGCGAGTTGATGCCGGGTCTGGCGATCCGGTCGGTACATACGGGCAGTTGCGCGGTCAGCTTTACCGAAACCGGCTTCCCCTATATCGCGCGGCTGTCCGACAGGCTCACCCTTCTGACAGGTGGCAATGGGGCGGGCGCGAAATGTTGTGATGAGTTGGGGCGATTAGGGGCGATGGTTGCCCGCGGGCAGCACCTGAACGCGGAAGGATACGACACGGACTTTCGCGCCATGCTTGACTGAACCCCACATAATCACCCCCGGCCCGTCCATCGGGCGAGCCGGGGGGTTGTGTTGTGAAGACCCGGATCAGAACCGGAAGTTCAGTGAAAGTGCCGCGGTCGTTGCCTCGGCTTCCAGTCCGCCCAGATCGAAATCGTCGAATTCATGGTACAGAACTTCGGCGCCAAGGGTCACGTTCTGAGACAGGAAGATCTCATAACCCAAACCGGCGAAGTACCCGTCGGAATCGCCCACGGCCGCGGCGCTGGTTTCAACCCGCGCCCAACCGGCGGTCGCATAGATCCAGTTACGGTTCAGGTCGATACCGGCCCGGGCACCGACGCGCAGGACGGAATCGACATTCGTCACGCCGCCCAGATCCACATCCGTGGTGTCGTATTGCAGACCGCCACCGACGATGAAGTCGCCAAAATCGTAATCGTAATAGGCGCGGATACCGATCAGCATGTCGTCGCCGCTGAGCGCGGCCACACCGCTGGTTTCCACATCGATCTGGCCAAACTGCAGACCGACCGAAGGGCCGGTCCAGTCATAGGCCGGCGCGGGCGGAACGATCGTCACCGGCGGCGGCGTTGTCGTTTGCACCGGGCCAGAGGCAAGCGCGGGAGCGGCCAGCGCAAGCATTGCAGTGCTTAGTGCAAGTGTCTTGATACGCATCTTTTCCTCTTTCCGTGTTTATTGATGGGCAAAACCCATAATAATCGATAGTAGAACGAACCCGAAACGCAGCAAGCGCGCGGGTTGTTAACTATTGCGTGAACGCCCGAACCCGTCATCAGGTTCCCTGCTCGGCGCTTGTCTGGCTCCCGCACAAGAGTTATGCGCGCAGAATGACCTATCGCGACCCCGGGCAGATCGACGTGCTTGCGCCGAATTTCAAGCGTCGCCTGTCGGGCGTGACGGCAACCGTGGTGCGGCTGGTGCCGTTGCAGGCCGACAGTATCGCGATTGCCGCCGTTGCGCCCGCGCTCCCCGATCACGTTCCGCAGATCCGCCGGCGCGACCTTCTGACGATGTCCGCCTCCGGCCCGTCGGGACACCGGGTGTGGCATGCGCGGCGGAACTCCGAAATGCTGGCCGGACTGGTCCTGAAACATCTGTTTCGCAAACGGCTGAAGCTGCTTTTCACCTCCGCCTCCCAACGCCGCCACACCGGGTATTCGAAATGGCTGATCCGGCAGATGGACGCCCTGATTTCCACTTCATGTAAAACCGCTGACTATCTGGATCGCCCGTCCCGCGTGATCCTGCATGGCATCGACACCGGAAACTTTTCTCCGCCCGCAGACCGTGCAGCGATCAAGGCCTCGCTTGGCTTGCCGCCAGGGCCGATTGTCGGGTGCTTCGGACGCATCCGCGCGCAGAAGGGCACGGATGTCTTCGTCGACGCGATGATCGAACTGCTGCGCGACCGGCCCAAGGCCGCGGCGATCGTCATGGGGCGCGCGACCGAGAAACACCGCGGCTTCGAGCGGGATCTGAAGGCAAGGGTTGCCGCCACCGGCCTTTCCGACAGGTTTCTGTTTCCGCCGGAAGTCCCCGTTCACGACATTGCCAGATGGTATCAGGCACTCGATCTGTTCATCGCGCCGCAAAGATGGGAGGGGTTCGGCCTCACCCCGCTGGAAGCCATGGCCTGTGGTGTTCCGGTGATTGCGACGACAGTCGGCGCGTTCGAGGAGCTGATCGTTCCCGGCGAAACGGGCGCACTCATTCCGCCCGGCGATGTCGCCTCGATGGTCAGCGCTGCCGCGAAGCTGCTTGACGACCCGTCCGAGCTGTCCCGCCAATCGGCCAACGCCCGGTCCCATGTGGTGTCAGATTTCGGGATCGAGCGCGAGGCAGAGGCGATCGTGACCATCTACCGCGCGCTTCTGGATGCTGCGGAATAGGTTGCAAAAGATCCGAAAATCGTGCTTTTTTGTAACCTGTTTCAGGTCCACTTCGCGACCGGTGGCAAGCTCATCAACACGGCATTCGCATCGTGACCCGTCTCCAGCCCGAATTTCGTGCCCCGGTCATAGACCAGATTATACTCCGCATAGAGCCCTCTATGAACCAGTTGCGCCTCCCGGTCGGCCTCGGTGAATGCCGCATGCCGGCGCTTCTCGACCACCCCCAGAAAGGCGGGCAGGAATGCCCGGCCCACATCCTGGGTGAAGGCGAAGTCGGCCTCCCAGTCGCCGGTGTTCAGGTCATCGTAGAAAATGCCGCCGACCCCGCGGGCCCGGCCCCGGTGCGGCACGAAGAAATACTCATCCGCCCAGGCCTTGAAGCGCGGATAATAAGCCGGCTGATGCCGGTCGCAGTGATCCTTCAGCACGTCATGAAACGTGGCCGTATCCTCAGGGTACTCGATCGCAGGGTTCAGGTCAGACCCGCCGCCGAACCACCATGCACTGGGGGTCCAGAACATGCGCGTGTTCATATGAACGGCCGGCACATGCGGGTTCTGCATATGTGCCACCAGGGAGATGCCCGAAGCCCAGAAGCGCGGATCGTCCCTGAGGCCCGACAGGTCCTTGCGCGCTGCCATGGCCTGCACCGCGCGCTCGCCCAACGTGCCATAGACGGTGGAAACGTTGACGCCGACTTTCTCGAACACCCGCCCCCCGCGCATAACGCTCATCAGTCCGCCACCCGCATCGCTGCCGTCATCGGACGCGCGTGTGGTTTCGGAGACATCAAACCGGCCGGGTTCCTGCCCGCCGCCCTGCGTGTCTTCCAGCCCTTCGAAGGCTGCGACGATTTCATCGCGCAAACTGCGGAACCACGCGGAGGCGCGGGCTTTGCGGGTCTCGAACATGTCGGTCATGGTGGTCCTTCTCTCGCTCCGGACGATTTATGCCCAGACCATTCGGCCAGAGCAAGATGCGCGACCGATTGACCCTGGATCATCTCGCCGGTGGCAGATGTTGCGGCATCATCCGGAGCATCACCGATATGTTCCTCACAACCCGCCGCATGCAAAAAATTGCTTCCGGCGTTAACGTCTTTGTCATGGATTTCCTTGGGAAAATCCCCTACGATTGGGGAAACGCCGCACAAGACGGCACCAGAGGCAGATAGAGCAGGTCTCGTGAGACACAGACGGATTTCATTGGCCCTCTTCGGGTTCATTGCGCTTTTGTGCGTGGTGCTGACGATCAGTGCGCCAGCACGCGCGGCGCCCTATGCCGCCATGGTCATGGATGCACGGACCGGAGAGGTGTTGCATTCCCGGAACGCCGATACCCGTCTTCATCCCGCATCGCTGACCAAGATGATGACGCTCTACATCGCGTTCGAAGCCGTGCGCCTTGGCGAAATCACCATGGATACACCAGTGACGATCTCGGCCAATGCCGCTGCGGAGCCGCCTTCGGAGTTGGGTCTGAGGGCCGGATCAAGGATCTCCTTGCGCTATCTCGTGCGCGCTGCGGCCGTGCGATCGGCAAATGATGCGGCCACAGCCATCGGCGAGGCGATAGAAGGCTCCGAAGCAGCCTTCGCACGTCGCATGAACCGTACAGCAAGCGCCTTGGGCATGACCCGCACGACCTTCCGCAATGCTCACGGCTTGACCGAAGAAGGCCACCTGTCGACGGCCCGTGACATGACCGTGATGGGGCGCCGTCTCTTTTTCGACTACCCGCAATATTACAATATCTTCTCCCGGCGTTCGACCGATGCGGGAATTGCAACGGTTCGCAACACCAACCGCCGGTTCCTTGACGCCTATCGCGGAGCGGACGGGATCAAGACAGGCTATACCCGGGCAGCCGGGTTCAACCTCGTCGCCTCGGCCGAGCGCGGTCAGGAGCGGATCATCGCGACCGTTTTCGGGGGCCAATCCACGGCCTCCCGAAATCAGCGGATCATGGAGCTTCTGGATATGGGGTTCGCCCGTGCACCCACGCGCGCAACGATCCGGCGGCCAAGTCTGCCGACCTATGACAACCAGCCAAGCCGGCCCGGCAGCCCCGCAACCCTGGCCGTGGCACAAAGCATCGTTCCGGTGCGCCGTCCGGTCCGCGAAGCCTCGCCCGTGCTGCTTGCCGCGATCGACGCCGCGGTGGAAGACGCCCTGGAAGATGCGGTCACCGCTACGGTGGAGGCCCCGGCGGCGGAAGATGCAGCAGCCACGGTGGCCGCCCCCGCCGAACCCTCCGACGCGCCCGCAGCCACACTGATTGCCGAGGCGGCGGCCATGGAGCCCGCCCAACCCGACGCCATCGAAGTTGCCGCGCTGACCCCGTCGGATACATCCCCCGCGCCCCGGCCCATGCAACTGACCGAGGTTGTGGCCCGCGCCATGCCGCTTGAACCCGAGGTCGTGACCCGCGCCTCTTCCACCGGCAGCCGGCTTTACGGTGTCTCGCTTGGTCGCTACCCAACCCGTCACGGTGCCGAACGTCTGTTGCTGACCACGGCGCTGGCGGAACTCGGCACGTTCGACGAAGCCCTGCGCCGCGTCGTCAGCCGCTCCGGCGGGTTCGAGGCGCGGTTTGACGGCATGACCGAGGATCAGGCCGCGCGCGCCTGTGCCCGGTTGATGGCGCGTGCCGTGACCTGCACCACCTACGGCCCCTGATCCGTTCCGACCCGCCGGAGCCCGGGCGAAAGCACACCCCATGTTGCAACCGCTGCACCCCGCTGCCGAATGGCGGCATTTGCGGGGAACCCTCTTGCCGCAGCGGCCAAGCCCCGGCACATAGGCACCATGAGCAGAATTCCCCGCTTCGCCCTTCTTATCGGACTTGCCGGCCTGATCCCTTTTCTGTGGGGCGCCGCCACTCTGACCAACCCCGCCCTGCAAGGCTGGTCCGCGCGCGTGCTGGGGTCAGCACTCACCGGGCCGTTTGTGCTTCAAACCTATGGCATCGTGATCCTGTGCTTCATGTCCGGCGCGCTGTGGGGCTTCGCCACGAAGGCCACGGGCGCCGTCGCCGCAACCGGGTATGCGCTCTCGGTGCTGCCCGCGCTCTGGGCGTTTTTCATGGCCCAGGGCCGGCCCGATAGCGCCATAGTCGCGCTTCTGGCGGGGTTCATCGCGTTGCTGCCGATGGATTACATGTTCTGGCAACAGGGGCTCGCGCCACGTTGGTGGATGGCGTTGCGTCTGCTGCTGACGGCGGTTGTCGCGGCCTGCCTTGCGGTGGGAATTGTCAGATGACGGATCACGAGACGCTCAGGGCCTATTCCGACCGTATAGACGAATATGCCGCCGTCGCGATGACGGAAATTCAGGCCCGGGCAATGGTGGATTTCATATCCCATCTGCCAAACGGCGCGCACATTCTCGATCTTGGTTGCGGCCCGGGTGTCCATGCGGCGGCCATGCAGGCCGCCGGGCTTCGGGTCACGGCGCTAGACCCGATCGCCGAATTCGTCGAGGTCGCACGGGCGCGCGGGGTGGATGCCAGACTTGGCGGTTTCGATGATGTCACCGGAACCGATCTGTATGACGGGGTCTGGGCCAGCTTTTCCCTGCTTCATGCGCGTCGCGCCGACTTTGCCCGCCATCTCACCGCCCTGGCGAAGGCCCTGAAACCGGGGGGGCTCCTCTTTCTCGGGATGAAGCTGGGCACGGGCGAGGCGCGGGACGATATCGGCCGGTTCTACACCTATTACACCGAGCCCGCGTTGCGCGAACATTTGGAGGATGCCGGTCTGACGGTTCTCAGCACCGAAACCGGCGAGGGCCGCGGCCTTGCGGGAACGCTCGACCCCTATATCCTGATCATCGCCCGTGGCTGAGTTGTTCGCCTATACCGACGGGGCCTGTTCCGGCAATCCCGGTCCCGGCGGCTGGGGCGCCCTGCTGATCGCGCGCGACGGCGACCGCGTCTTGAAGACCCGCGAATTGAAAGGCGGCGAGGCGGACACCACCAACAACCGGATGGAACTGCTGGCCGCGATCCATGCCCTTGAGGCGCTGGACCGTCCCTCCACGCTGACCGTCATCACCGACAGCGCCTATGTCAAAGGCGGCATCACCGCGTGGCTGCATAGCTGGAAACGGAACAACTGGCGCACAGCCACGAAAAAACCGGTCAAGAACGAGGATCTGTGGCGCCGTCTGGATGCGGCGAATGCCCGCCACACTGTGACCTGGGAATGGGTGAGGGGGCATGCCGGCCACCCCGAAAACGAACGCGCCGACGCCTTGGCCCGGGCCGGCATGGCCCCGTACAAGCCGACATGATCGCCATGCTGGATTATGCCGCCGTGGCGGTCTTTGCGCTGACCGGGGCATTGGTCGCGTCCCGCGCGCAGCTGGACATCATCGGCTTCTTCTTCGTCGCCTGCCTGACGGCGGTCGGCGGTGGCACGATCCGCGACCTGCTGCTTGACCGCGACCCGGTGTTCTGGCTTGCCGATCCCACCCATCTGGCCATTGCCTGCGCCGCCGCGTTTCTCGTCTTCTTCACCGCCCATCTTCTGGAAAGTCGGTATACGGTGCTGCTTTGGCTGGACGCCGCGGCCCTGGCCATCGCGGTCGCCGCAGGCGTCAGTGTGGCCGGCGCGATGGATCAGTCGGTGCCGATCATCCTTGTGATGGGAGTTGCCACCGGCACGCTTGGCGGCCTGATGCGCGATGTCGTCTGCAACGAGGTGCCGCTGGTCCTGAAACAGGGGGAGCTCTACGTCACCGCCGCCCTTGCCGGGGCCGGGGCCGCCCTTGCCATACCGTATCTGACCGCCGATCCGCTTGCCCCGATCATGGCCTGCATCCTGACCACCTTTGCCCTGCGGGCAGGCTCGCTTGCCTTTGGCTGGCGATTACCGGTCTACCGGCCACGCCCGCCCAGGTCCTGAGCGACGGCAAACCACAGCGGGGTGAAACGCCCCTCGCCCGAATCCCGTCCTCTCCGGGAAATCGGCGGTCACTTCCGGCGGTTGCGCCGCCGATGCGCCCATTCCGTCGGGATCAGCACCAGTGCCGCCGCCGACCCGATGATCGCATCCACACCGGGCGACCCAAAGCTCAGATGAAACATCACCCGCAGCATGAAAACGACGATCACCGCCCCCAGCGCTATCAGGACCGATGGAATGATCCCGTTATGGGTGATCCCCCAGCGTTCGAAGAGATAGCCCATGAGCCCGCCGATCATCAACGAGCCGAAAAACGCGAAAAAGCCCATCATCCGTCTCCCAACACTGTGCCCGGAGCAACCGGGGTTCCGCGCAAAAACGTCTCGCCATCCTGCCGGGCGCGCCCCTCGGCCTGAAGTTCGGTCAGTTCCACCGCGCCCGTGCCGCAGGCCACGCGCAGCCCGTCCAGCACGACGCCGGGTTCACCCTCGCCCGGCACGACCCGGCTGCGCAAGAGCTTGATCCGCCGGTTGGCCAACATCGTCCACGCCCCCGGAAAGGGGGAGAGTCCACGGATCAGCCGATCCACCTCCATCGCCGGTCGGGCCCAATCCACCCGTGCCTCGGCCTTGTCGATCTTCGCCGCATAACTCACACCGGCTTCCGGCTGCGGCTGAGCCACAAGCTCATCGCGCCGCGCCAGAGCCTCGACAATCGCGTCCGCGCCCAGAGCGCTCAACCGGTCATGCAAATCGCCGGCCGTTTCCTCAGCCCCGATTTCGACGGTCCTGCGCAGCAGGACAGGCCCGGTATCGAGCCCGGCCTCCATCTCCATGATGCAGATGCCGGTTTCCCGGTCACCCGCCATGATCGCCCGGTGGATCGGCGCGGCGCCCCGCCACCGGGGCAACAGGCTTGCATGGATATTGAGGCAACCGCCTGCCGGCGCGTCCAGGATCGCCTGCGGCAGGATCAGCCCGTAGGCCACGACCACGGCGACATCGGCACCAAGCGCGGCGAAGTCCGACTGCGCATCGGGCGTCTTGAGCGAGATTGGATGGCGGACCGTCAGCCCCAGCGCCTCGGCGCGCGATTGCACCGGCGAGGGCCGGTCCTTCTTGCCCCTGCCCGCGGGGCGCGGTGGCTGACAATAGACCGCCGCAATATCGTGGCCCGCGTCGACCAGCGCCTCCAGCACCGGCACCGAAAACGCCGGCGTGCCCATGAACACAACTCTCATACGTGCCTCTCCGACGGGATGTTCACGCCCGTTTCCTCGCCTTTTTCAGCAGCATGTCGCGTTTGACACGGCTCAGCCGGTCGAAATACATCCGCCCGTCCAGATGATCGATCTGGTGCTGCACACTTGTGGCCCACAGCCCGACCAGATCCTTTTCCACCCGTGCGCCGGTTTCATCCAGATAGGCCACGGTCACGGCGCGCGGGCGACTGATCTCCGCGTGAACGCCCGGCAGATTCGGGCTGCCTTCCGGATGGGACCGCAACTCGACGCTTGCATGAAGCAGTTCGGGGTTTGCCATGCGTATCGCCCGGCCCCGCTCATCGGACGCATCCACAACCGCCAGCCGCAACATCACGCCGATCTGCGGCGCAGCAAGGCCCACACCCGGCATGGCATCCATCGTGTCGATCATATCGGTCCAGATCGCCCGCACCGCGCCGGTCACCTCCTCGACCGGCTCAGAGACTGTTTGCAGCCGCCGGTCCGGCCACATGACAAACGGTTTAACCGGCATAGTCGGCCTCCAGTTCGGCCCGGATCGCAGGCTCCAGCCGGTCAAATGTCACAATCCCGTCCAGATGATCGAGTTCATGCTGTGCGCAGATTGCGGCAAACCCGTCCAGTTGCGCCTGATGGCCTGTGCCGCCTGCATCGGTCCAGCGCAGGACGATCCATTCGGCGCGCATAACCTGCGCCGTGACGCCCGGGATAGACAGACAACCCTCCGGGCCCCTGATCTGCCGCTCAGACCGGTCTACGATCTCCGGGTTCACACAGATCAAGGGGGTTGGAGTGCCTTCTTTCCATCCTACATCCATCACGAACAGCCGACGCAAAACACCGATTTGCGGCGCGGCCAGCCCCCGTCCGCGCGCAGCGTACATCGTCTCCAACATGTCCCCGGAAAGCTCGCGGATATCGCCGGTCACCGGCGCACAGGTTTCGCTCAGGCGCGGATCGGGCCACCGCAGGATGGGACGCAGGCTCACGCCTTCTCCCGGGCCAGTTCGCGTTTCAGCTTGACCATCTTGCGGGTGATCATCTGGCGTTTCAGCGGGCGCAGATAGTCAATGAACAACTTGCCGTCCAGATGGTCGATCTCATGCTGCACGCAGGTGGCCCAAAGGCCGTCGAAGGTCTCGGTCTGCGGTCGCCCGTCCCGGTCCATCCATTCCACGGTCACCTCGGCAGGGCGCTCCACATCCGCGTACATTTCGGGCAGCGACAGGCAACCCTCTTCATACACGTTGCGTTCGTCGGAGCTGGACAGCACGCGGGGGTTGAACATCGTCAGCGGGCGGGGTGCGGCACCCTCCTCCTTCACACAATCCAGGACAATCAGCCGCTGCAGGATTCCCACCTGCGGCGCGGCCAGCCCGATCCCGGGGGCGGCGTACATGGTTTCCAGCATGTCATCGGCAAGGCTGCGCAACTCATCGCTGCTGTCAGCCACCGGATCGGCCACCTTTTTCAGGCGTGGGTCGGGATGGATCAGTATGGAACGTTTCATAGCCATGCATTTAGCGACCCGCCGCACATCTCGCAAGTTATGCGATGTGTAACCTTGACGTTACTTTTTGAGTCGGATATGTAACCCCAAGGTTACTTATTCCTTGTTATGGAGACCCCCTCTGATGTCCACCAATCCCGTCAGCCGCATCCGCCTGATCGGCAGCGCCATGATCGTCATCCTCACCCTGACAGCGGTGATCGCGTCCCTTGCTTCCATCGGGCCTTCGGGCTTGACCTGGGCCTGGCTGATCGGCGGCGCGGGCATCGGTTATGCCGTGTTGTCCTTCATCATGAATCTGCGCCACCCCGCAGCCGCAGAGGCGGCGTGGGACGAACAGAACACCGCCGCGCATCGCGACAGCCTGATCTTCGGGTTCTGGGCCGTCCTTGCCGTGTTTATTGTTTTCCTCGTGCTGGTGCTGAGCGGGCTCCTTGATGCGGACATGGCGTTCTTCTGGCTCGGGCCGGTTCTGGGCGCCGCGCCGCCGGCCCATTACCTCGCCTCGATCCTGCGGGGCCGTGCCGAATGACGGCACGGTTGATCGTTCACCTGAAAGCCCACCGCACCAAGGCTGGACTAACCCAGGCCGAACTGGCCGACGCGGTGGGCGTTTCGCGCAAGACCGTCAACACGATCGAGAACGGGATCTTCACGCCCTCCACCTATCTCGCCCTGTGTCTTGCGGATGAATTGGAGGTCAGTGTGCATGATCTCTTCGAATTGCCGCCCGACGGCTAGCTCTTGCGCCCGGCTCCGCGTCAGCTAGCTTGGCGCGGACACAGGACGGAGGCATTCATGTCATTTGACGAGATCATCGACCGGCGCGGCACACATTGCGTGAAATGGGACATGATGGAGCAGCTTTACGGCGTATCTCCGTCGGACGGGATCGCCATGTGGGTGGCGGATATGGAGTTCCGCCCGCCGCAGTGCATTCAGGATGCGCTGCAGGCGATGATCGACCACGGCCTTTACGGCTATTTCGGCGATGACAGCAAGTACCGCGCGGCGATCTGCTGGTGGATGAAGCACCGCCATGACTGGACCATCGAGCCGGACTGGATCTTCACCACCCACGGCCTCGTCAACGGCACGGCAATGTGCCTCGACGCCTATACCCAGCCAGGCGATGGCATCGTTCTGATGACGCCGGTCTATCATGCCTTCGCCAAGGTGATCCGTGCCGCCGGTCGTGAACTGGTGGAATGCGAGATGGTCAATGCCGACGGCCGGTACGAACTGAACATCGACGCGTGGGATGCACAGATGACCGGCAATGAGCGGATGCTGATCCTGTGTTCGCCGCACAACCCCGGTGGCCGCGTCTGGACGCAAGCGGAGTTGCAGGCGCTGGCCGCCTTTGCCAAACGCCACGAACTGCTGATCGTCTCCGATGAGATCCATCACGATCTGGTGCTGCCCGGGCATACCCATATACCGATGGCAAAGATCGACGGTATCGCCGACAGGCTGATCATGATGACGGCCACGACCAAGACGTTCAATATCGCGGGGTCCCATGTGGGCAACGTGATCATAGAGGATCCGGATCTGCGCGCGCGCTTCAACACCCGGATGATGGCGATGGGCATGTCGCCGAACTCTTTCGGGCTGTTCATGGCCACGGCGGCCTACACACCCGCGGGTGCCGCCTGGGTTGACAGCCTGACCCCGTATCTCGCCGAAAACGCGCGGATCTTCGATGACGGGATCAACGCCATCCCCGGCCTGCACTCGATGAAACTGGAAAGCACCTATCTGGCCTGGGTCGATTTCTCGGGCACGGGCATGGATATGGCGGAATTCACCCGGCGCACCGCGGAGGAAGCGAAAATCGCCGTGAACCACGGGCCGACCTTCGGCAAGGGCGGGGAGGATTTCCTGCGTTTCAACATCGCCGCGCCACGGGCAGTGATCGAGGATGCGGTGCGGCGGATGCGATCCGCTTTCCAGGACCTGCAGTAAACTCCGCGTCGCGCCCGTTCTGAGCAAAGTCGCGCAGCCGGAACACTACCGTACATCGCCATGCCGCGCCGCAGCACTTGCGCCCGGCCACGCAATAACCTACCCATTCCGGCAACGCCCACGAAACATCCTTGCGCCGAAAGTGTCCCCATGTCCTTCCGTATCCAGCCCCAGCCCGTTGCTCGCCCCAATCGTTGTCAGTTGTTCGGGCCCGGCTCCAATACCAAGCTGTTTCAGAAGATGGCCGATAGCGCGGCGGATGTGATCAATCTCGATCTGGAAGACAGCGTTGCGCCCGACGACAAGCCGCAAGCCCGCGCAAATGTCATTCAGGCGATCGGGGACATCGACTGGGGGAGCAAGACCCTGAGCGTACGGATCAACGGGCTGGACACGCCCTATTGGTACCGCGATGTGGTCGATCTGCTGGAGCAATCCGGCGACCGGCTGGATCAGATCATGATTCCCAAGGTGGGCTGCGCCGCCGATGTCTATGCCGTGGACGCGCTTGTGACGGCGATTGAAGCCGCGCGGGGCCGTGACCGGAAGATCAGCTTCGAGGTGA
Source organism: Rhodophyticola porphyridii (assembly GCF_003688285.1). GTDB lineage: Bacteria > Pseudomonadota > Alphaproteobacteria > Rhodobacterales > Rhodobacteraceae > Rhodophyticola > Rhodophyticola porphyridii. Next base: position 282,887 of record NZ_RCNT01000001.1, on the reverse strand, counting down.
TCATCGAAAGTGCCGCCGGCCTGTCCCATGTGGAGGAGATCGCCGCGGCATCGACACGGCTTCAGGCCATGTCCCTCGGCGCCGCCGATTTCGCCGCCAGCATGGGGATGCAGACGACCGGCATCGGCGGCACGCAGGAAAACTACTACATGCTTCACGACGAGACGCGGCATTTCAGCGACCCTTGGCATTGGGCCCAGACCGCCATCGTCGCCGCCTGCCGCACCCATGGCGTGCTGCCTGTCGACGGGCCGTTTGGCGATTTCAGCGATGATGACGGCTACCGCGCCCAGGCCCGCCGCTCTGCAACGCTCGGGATGGTCGGGAAATGGGCCATTCATCCAAAACAGATCGCGCTTGCCAATGAGGTGTTCACACCGTCGGACGAGGCCGTGGCGGAAGCCCGTGAGATCCTGGCCGCGATGGAGGCGGCCAAGAAAAGCGGCTCGGGAGCAACGGTTTACAAGGGTCGCCTGGTCGATATCGCGTCCATTAAGCAGGCCGAAGTGATCGTCAGGCAATCCGAGATGATCGCAGGCTAGACCACCGGCACACAGACATCCGTCAGAAGATCATCGGGCGCGGTGTCTTGCGGGTTGTTGAGATAGACCTCGATCGGCGGGTGATCGCCCAGTTCCTCCCCCGATTGCGGCAGCCAGACGCCATACATATGCTTGTAGGCGGCGGCGAGGCCGGAATAGGGGCCCTTGTAATGCATGACCGCATAGCGCCCGGCAGGAAGCTTGACTTCTTCCAGCGGCGCGGCCACGGGCGCGGCGTCATCCACCACAACACCGGCCAGGCTGCGCAGGTCGTCGGCGTCAACGGCATCGGGGTCGTCATAGTAGACCCCCACCATCCCGCCCGCGTGGGGCCAGAGGTTGCGGGAGCTGAACACGGCGCCAAGGCTTTCGAATGCCTTGCCGATCATGGCATAGGGGCCACGATGGGCGATGGCCGCCAAACGGCGCGCGGGGTGGTCGGCAATATCAATCGGGTACACGGGGTAGCCTCCTTTTTCAGCGGTCAGAAGCGGCGGCATCAACTCGCCGCGGGTTCTGAACGCACCGGGGGTCAGGCCATGGCTTGCTGCAAAGGCACGGCTGAAGCTGGACAGGCTGGGGTAACCGACATCCGCGGCGATCCGCCTGAGCGGCCGGTCCGTCTGCACCAGCCACACGGCAGCGTGATTCAGGCGCACCCGGCGCACGGCCTGGGCGCAGGTTTCGCCGGTCATCGCACGAAAGACGCGGTGCCAGTGAAACCGGCTCATCGCAGCGACATCGGCCAGTTCGTCCAGCGACAGGTCACCGGCCGGATTGTCGTGGATGTATTCCAGCACGCGCAGCAGCCTGTCTTCGTAGCTTGTGGCCATGGCCGGTCCTCCGGAGCGTTCGGCCACTGTCATGCCGCGCCTTGCATTCACAAATCTTGCCGAGTTGCATCCGCCGGTCCACACCGTCATATAACCTCGCAAGGATCGCTTGGCGGAGGCCCGCATGAACTATCTCGATTTTGAGAAACCGCTTGCCGAGATCGAAGGCAAGGCAGAGGAGCTGCGCGCGCTGGCACGTCGCAACGAGGAGATGGATGTCGAGGCGGAGGCCAAGGCGCTGGACAAGAAAGCGTCGGACATGCTTGTGGATCTCTACCGCGATCTTAGCCCGTGGCGGAAATGTCAGGTCGCGCGCCACCCGGACCGGCCCCATTGCCGTGACTATATCGAGACGCTTTTCACCGAATACACGCCGCTGGCCGGCGACCGGAACTTCGCAGACGACCATGCGGTGATGGGCGGGCTTGCCCGGTTCGACGACATGCCTGTGATGGTGATCGGCCATGAAAAGGGGCACGATACCAAGACCCGGATCGAGCGGAATTTCGGCATGGCGCGGCCCGAGGGGTACCGCAAGGCCGTGCGCCTGATGGATCTGGCCGACAGGTTCAACCTGCCCGTCGTCACCCTTGTCGACACGCCCGGCGCCTATCCCGGCAAGGGCGCCGAAGAGCGCGGGCAATCCGAGGCGATTGCGCGAAGTACCGAGAAATGCCTTCAGATCCGGGTGCCGCTCATTTCGGTTATCATCGGTGAGGGCGGCTCCGGCGGTGCGGTAGCCTTTGCAACCGCGGACAGGCTCGCGATGCTGGAACACTCGATCTACTCCGTGATCTCGCCCGAAGGATGCGCCTCGATCCTCTGGAAAGATGCCGAAAAGATGCGCGAAGCCGCCGAGGCGCTGCGCCTGACGGCGCAGGATCTCAAGCGGCTCGGCGTGGCCGATCACATCATCAAGGAGCCCATGGGCGGCGCGCAGCGTGACCGCGACGCGACAATCGCCGCCGTCGGCAAGGCGATCGGGGCGCTGCTGGCCGAGATGGACGGGCAGAGCGGCAAGGCGCTCGTGAAGGCCCGGCGGAAGAAGTATCTGGATATGGGCTCCAAAGGATTGGCAGCCTGACACCTCTTGACCGGCGCTTTCTCCTCCTGACCGGGTGGGCGGCGGGCCTTGCCCCCCATGCGGCGCTGTCCGAAAGCTGGAGCAACCTGACCATGACCCCGGCCAACAGCTATGACTGGACCTACCTGGCCGACACGGTCATGGGCGGCGTGTCCGAGGGGAACGCGGCGCTTCACGGCGAGGCCCTGCGCCTGAGCGGCTCGGTCAGCACGGAAAACCGGGGCGGTTTCATTCAGGCCCGGACCGCCCTACCCGATGGGTTGCCCCCGGCCGCCACGGCTCTGCGGCTGCGTGTGCGCGGCAATGAGCAGCGATACTTCATCCATCTGCGCACAACGGGCTCGCGCTTGCCGTGGCAGTATTACCAGGCCGGGTTCGATGCGCCGCTGGACTGGGTCGATGTGACGATCCCGCTGGCCGACTTTACGCCATCGGGCGGAATGTTGAGGGCCCGGATCCGGCCGGAGGACATTCGCTCTCTCGGACTGGTGGCCTATGGCCGCGATCATCAGGCCGACGTGTCGCTGGCGGCACTCGGCGCGATCTGAACGCAGGCGGGACGCACGTGCCCGGCCGGGGGCCTCACCACATCCGGTCCTTCGCATAATCGGCGTAGTTTTCGTCATAGGCCGCGCCGTCGAACTCCTGCTGACGTTCCTTCAGGAACTGCCCCGCAGTCGGCAGCCCCTCCATCCCGTCGCGGGTCCAGAGCCCGGACCGCATCAGCGCCTTGGCACATTGGAAATAGACCTCGCCCGTGCGGATCACGATGACCGTCCGCGGATGCCGTCCGCCCTGTTCGAAGGTGCGTGTCACTTCGGGATCATCGCTGATCACGGCGGTGCCGTTGATGCGGACCACGTTGTTTTCACCGGGAATCATGAACATCAGCGACACGCGCCCATCGCGCACGATGTTGCGCAGGGAATCCATCCGGTTGTTGCCGCGCCAGTCGGGCATCCAGAGGGTGCGGTCGTCAACGATCCGGACCACCGGGCCGTCATCGCCGCGCGGGCTGCCATCGGTGCCCTCGGGGCCGATGGTCGACAACACCACGAAACGCGCGGCCCCGACCCATTGCCGGTAGAGCGGGGTCAGAACCGGAGTGACCTTGCGGATCGCCAGCGGGTTCACAACATCGTAGAGGGTTTCCAGCGCCTCGATATCCGTGATCGTCTTCATGTCAGGCTCCGATCCAATCCGGTTTCTTGCAGTAGCGCGTCGCTTGCGCTTTCGACGTCGTGCTCCAGCCGGGCCATGAAATCGGCGACTGAAAGGCCCGGCTCGATCCGCGGCAGGAACTCCACAACCGCAAGACCGGGCTTGCGGGTGATGCCGCGCTTGGGCCAGAAGACGCCGACATTGGTGGCCACCGGAACGCAAGGCTGCCCGAGCTGTTCGTAGAGCGCACCGGTTCCCACCTTGTAGCGGGCCGACACGCCGGGCGCGACGCGGGTTCCTTGCGGATAGATGATCAACTGCCCGCCCTGTTGCCGCCCGCTTTTCACATCGCTCAGCATCTTCTTGATCGCGGCCCCGCGCTTGCCCCGATCAACCGGGACGCAGCCGATGCGCAAGGCGAACTGCCCGATGATAGGCGCGAACATGATCAGGCGTTTCATGATGAACTTGCCGCGCGGCATGGCGTTGTAGATCACGAGGATATCGAGAAAGCTCTGGTGTTTCGCGGCGACCATCACCTCATCCGTCGGTGGCGTGCCGCGCACCTCGACCCGAAGGCCGACCATCCATCGCAGCGTCCACAACACCCACCGGCAATAGGCGTGACACGCCGCGTGAGCGCCCGCCGGGCTGAACACTGCCCATGGCAGATAGATGATCGCCGCCACCGGCATCGCCAGATACATCTGCACGATGAAGGCGAGCGATCGCAGCCATTGCATCATCTGAGCCCTCCAAGCGTTCGGAATGCGGCGATGCGCGTGGCCCAGAAGGCCGTGACGGCGGCAAGGACCGGCACGGTCAGCGGCCAGAGCCAATGAAGACCGGAAAAGCCGAGCCCGGTCAAAAACGCCTGTTCGTCCCCCGCCCGTGGCAGAAGGGCAACAGCGATCATGCCGGCAACCGTGCCCGCCGCCGCTCCGCTGAGCGCGCGCAGTGTGAACCGGCGCACGAAGGCGCGCGCGATGTAATTGTCCCGCGCACCCACCAGACGCAGCACCTTGATGACACCCTGATTGGCCGCCAGAGCGGACCCGGCGGCAAGGGTGATCATCGCCGCGGTGGAGGCAAGGATCAGCGCGATGGCGACCCATCCGAGCAGACGCAGACCGTTTGCGGCTTCCACCAGCGGGCGGCGCCAGCGGGTGTGGTCGTCCAGCACAGCGCCCGGCGCCTCCGCCGCCAGACGCTGGCGCAGGCCTTCGGCATCGTATCCTTCCGCCGTTTCGACCACTTCGACAAGCCGCGGGATCGGCAAGTCGGCCACCGGCAGATCGGGGCCGAACCAAGGCTCCAGCAGCGCGCGCTGCTCGTCATCGGTGAGGGCCCGCGCACTGTCCACGCCGGAGGTCTGCTCCAGCACCGTCAGAACCGCCCATGTCTGCGCCTCCAATTCGGCCAAAGGAGCCGAGATACGGATGGTCGAGGTGCGGGCCAGCGCGTCGGACCAGCGATCCGCCAACCGGTCCGCGGCCAGCGACAAGGCCATCGCGAAGACCGCCAGAAAGGCCATCGCCCCGGCCGTGAACACGGTCAGCCGCGCGGAATAGCCCGTCGGCGGCACCACGCGATCGGCCTGGCTATCGCCTTGAACAAACCGCAGAAATCGGGAGACGACGTTCATAAATCCGCCCCCGCAAGATGAATCCGTCCGCCCCCGATGCGCAGCACACGGGCCGAAACCTGCGCCTTGGCAGCGCGGATCAGGGCAAGATCATGGGTGGCGATCAGGACGGTCTTGCCCATCTTGTTCAACTCCACAAGCAAAGTCAGCAGGCGCAGCGACATCTCCCAATCGACATTGCCCGTGGGCTCGTCGGCCAGAATGACATCCGGGTCCATGATCACCGCGCGGGCGAGGGCCGCGCGCTGCCTCTCGCCGCCCGACAATTCCGGCGGCAGGGCATCCGCGCGGGCGCGCAACCCCACCCATCCGATCAACTCTTCCAGATTTGCCGCCTCCTGCCCCGTTTTGCGGCCCGATACGGTCAGGGGCAGGGCGATGTTTTCGGCCACCGGCAGATGGTCCAGAAACTGGCAGTCCTGATGGACGACACCGATCCGCTGTCTGGCCTTCGCAATGTCGTCGCGAGACATCGCCTTGGCCTCCTGCTCGAACAGGCGGACCGATCCGCCCGTGGGCAACAGATCCGCATAGCAAAGCCTCAGAAACGTCGTCTTGCCCGCGCCCGACGGGCCGGTCAGGAAATGGAACGACCCCGGCGCAAGCCGCAGGCCGATCTCGGACAGAAGCGGCTCGGTCCCGTAGCCATATGCCGCGTCTTCCAGTTCGATCAAAATTCCATACTCCGCGCGTCCCCATATGTCACTCTCATGCCTCAGGCTGAGCGAGGTTGCAATTGGCACAGATATACAATCACTTGGAAACAATTCGCTTGGTTGTTAAACATTAGTGCAGTTTAGAGAATAAGCGGTCACACAGACGCGAAGCGGAAACGGGGTGACGATGCGGCTGACATGTCCCAATTGCAGCGCACGATACGAGGTCGACGACGATATGATCCCGGCCGACGGCCGGGACGTGCAATGCTCCAACTGCTCGACAACCTGGTTCCAGCCCGGCCCCCGGATTGCGGCTTCGACCTCGGATGGCGAGCATGACGCGCCACATGCGGACGAAGCATCGCTGCCGCCCGAAGAGACCGAAACAGATGAGCCCGCCGCGCCCGAGACGGCTGAGGCGCCGGTCGAGCCGGAGGCCGAACGCGCGCAGGACGACGGCGAAAACGGCCACGACGCGCCGAAGGAAACCGATACATCGGCGCAGCCCCGCACCCGCCGCGATCTGGACCCGGCCTTGCGCGATCTGCTGCGCGAGGAGGCCGAGCGCGAAGCGCGCCTGCGACAGGCTGCACAGGAAACCGTTGAAACCCAGGACGAGATGCCGCTGGACCAGCCGCCGCCGGCGCCGCCGGCAGGCCATGGGCAAACGGATCGCCGGATGCCGGATGCCGATGACAGCTTTGACGATGACGCGCTGGACGAGATGATCAGCTCCAGCGTGCATGACGGGCCGCGCCGCGATCTGTTGCCCGATATCGAGGAGATCAACTCGACCCTCAGGGCCACGAGCGACCGCAATGCCGGCGAGAGCGAGGCCAGCGATGTGGAAACCCTCGACGAGGCGCCACGCCGCCGCCGCGGGATCAGGCTTGGCTTCGGCCTCGTCCTGTTGATCGCGGCGGGGCTTGTGGCCGTCTACTCCAACGCGGTCCAGATCGCCGAGCGGCTGCCGCAAGCAGGCCCCGCCATACAGGCCTATGTCACCCAGGTCGACGAGGCTCGGTTCTGGCTGGATGGGCTCGCACAGGGGGTGTTGCAGCGCGAGGATGCACAAGCCTCTGAGTAACCGGCGTTAGAACTGGTCCAGAAGCCGCCTCAGATACTCCAGTTCCACCTCGGGACGGTCCTGTTCCGCTGAACGGCGGCGGATTTCATCGAGCAATTCGCGCGCCCGCCGGAAGGCTTCCTCGCGCTGTTCGAAACCTTCTTCCGACCCGAAGGCGCCCGCATTCCCGGCCTGCCGTCCCAGCGGATCCTGCAACGGTCTGTCCGGCGGCGCCGTGCCGTCGGCCTGCCCCTGCCCCGGCTCTTCGGTGCCGCTTTCCTGCGCCAGCGCACGCCCCAGTTCGCCCATGCCTTCGCGCAACGCCTCCATGGCTTCGGACTGGCTGTCGAGCGCGTCGGCCAGATCGCCGCGACCCAGCGCTTCGGCGGCCTCATCCATCGCGCGCTCCGCGTCTTCAAGCGCCTGCCGGGCGGCCTCGCCGCCTTCGGTGCCTTCTCCGGGCAGGTTCAGGGCCTGCTCCTGCAACTGGCGGCGCAGATCCTCCTGCCGTTGGGCAAGGCTGCGTCCGTCGCCCTCGCCGCCCCGGCCTTCGCCCTGCTCGGTTCCGGGCTGCTGCCCGGGCTGGCCACTTTGCGGACCGCCCTGCCCGTCCTGCGCCTGTTCGCCGGGCTCGCCGTTCTGACCGCCCTGACCCGGCTGGCCCTCCTGGCCGGGCTGCCCAGGCCCCTGCTGGCTCTGCTGACCCTGCGGACCCTGCTGCGGATTTGGCCGGCCCGGGTTGAACTGCTCCTGCAACTCCTGAAAACTGTCGTCGCTCAGGCTCTGCTGATCACGAAGCGTATCCTGCAGATCCTGCATCGCCTGTTCCCCGGGGGTTTGCGGGCCGTCGCCCCCTTCCCCTTGGGTGATCTGCATGTTCTCCATCATCTGGCGCAGCGCATCCAGCATCTCCTGCGCCTCGGCCATCCGGCCCTGCTGCATCAACTCCTCGATCCGGCGCAGCATTTCGTTCAGATCGGCCATGGACATTTCCATGGTTTCGCCGCCATCGGGCTGGTCCTCGCCCGGCTGTGCGTTTTCCGCCAGTTGCTGCATGTAATCGTCCATCGCCTGGCGCAACTCATCCATCAACTGGGCGATTTCCTCGTCGCTCGCGCCCTGCCGCATCGCTTCGGCAAGCCGGTCCTGAGCGCGGCGCAGACGTTCCAGCGCATCGGCCAGATCGCCCTCTTCCAGCTCGATGGCCGCGTTCCAGAGGATCTCCGCCACCTGATCTCGGGTCTCGACCGAGATGCTGTCCACCGCGGCTTCCAGCCTGCGGATCGCCGTGCGAACCATCAGATACGCCCCGTCATCGTCAAACGCCCCGTCCGGGCGGTGACTGATCGCGCGCAGGATCTGCGCCGCGCGGGGGGCGTTTTCGCTGGACCACAGGATATCGCGCCGCTGCTCGATGATCGCATTGGCCAGCGGGTCGAAGAACCGTCTTCCGGGCAAACGGTCGATCGTCTCGCGGATCGTGCCGATCTGTCCCGCGTCATCAACCACGGTCAGCGTGAGGGTGACCGGCAGATTGGCGAAGGGATGCTGCGACAGGTCCTCGACCAGAAGCTCGGAGAACTCCGCACGCGACCCTGCGAAAGGCATCGGCAGATCCAGAACCAGGGCTTCGCGGGGTTCGGGTTCGACGGCCAGACCAAACCGGCGGTCGGCCGCGTCCGCGTTCAGCATCAGCCGCGCCTGACCGGAGATGACCGCGTAATCATCGGTGGCGGTATAGGTGAACTGCATCTGGCCCGGTGGAATGCCGGTCATCTCGCCATCCAGAACGACCGCGGGCGGCTGATCTTGCAACATGACGATCTGCCAGCTTCGCCCGTTCGGGCCCTCGACGGCGATCTCGCCCGAGCGTTCGAGTATCAGATCCTGCGCGGGCGCGGTTGTGTCGGTCGTCTCGCCGGCGGGAGGCGCCATCACGCTCTGGCGCAGCCTGAGCGCGCCGACCTCACCGTAAAACCGCATGGTGATCCGGGAGCCGGCGGGGGCCTCGAACTCCTCCCGGGTTATGTCATTCAGGTAGAGCGAGGGCAGCCCGGTATAAAGCGGCGGCTCCACCCAGCCTTCCCAGCTTGGCCCGCTGATGCTTGCCTCGCCCGCGCCGACAACCGCATCCCCCACATCCCCGACCCGCCAGATCGCCCCGAAGAGGAGCGCCATGGCGAAGGCCGTGGCCGCGATGAAGCGCAGACCGTACGGATCGCGGTCGGAGATGCGAAGATCCGGCTCCGGCGCGCGGGCGGTGGCTGCGCGAATGGTCATGCGCGCCACATGGGCCTCCCACACCGCGCGGGAGGCAGGGTCGTCGCCGCCCACGGCGGGCGTGTCGATCAGCGCGGTGATCGGGCGCCCCGGCAGCGTCCGGTCCAGCCGGTCCAGCGCCGCCTCCCGCGTAGGTAGCCGGAACCCGCGCAAGCCCTTGACGACGAACCAGATCAGACTTGCAAGGATGAGCACCAGCGCAACCCAGAGCACCTCCAGCGGCAATGCATCCGCCGCGCCGAAGGCAAAAACCGCGATCGCAAGCAGGAGGATCGTCCAGACCGGCCAGAAGGCGCGCACCGCGCGCTCGGCAAACATGCCGGCCCGCGTCAGCCTCAGGGGCCAGGCCAGACGCCGCAGAACGGCGTCGGTGGGGGGGATCTGATCCGTCATATTCCCTTTCGGGGCGGCATTTCGGCTATCATAGCCATTCCGGAACGATATCGCGATTGATGATCTCGTCAATTGCGGGTCGTGGGCGGATGACCGCAAAGTGATCGCCCTTCACCAGCACCTCGGGAATGAGCGGGCGAGTATTGTATTCGCTGGACATCACCGCGCCATAGGCCCCCGCCGACCGGAAAGCGACCAGATCGCCAGCCGTGAGCGGCGGCATATCGCGTTGTTTCGTGAAGGTATCTCCGCTCTCGCAGACCGGGCCCACGATGTCATACGGCGCCTGTTCGGCGCCCGGCTCGGGTTCGGCGACCGGGACGATATCATGATACGCGTCGTACATGGCCGGACGGATCAGATCGTTCATCGCGGCATCGAGGATCAGGAAATCGCGGCCTTCGCCCTGTTTCACATAGATCACGGCGGCGATCATGAGCCCCGCATTGCCCGAAATCAGACGGCCCGGTTCGATTTCGACCTCGACACCCAGATCGCCCACCGTACGCTTGATCAGCGCGCCGTAATCCATGGGCAGCGGCGGCGCCTCGTTGGAGCGCGCATAGGGAATACCCAGGCCCCCGCCAAGGTCCAGACGTTTGATATCATGGCCATCTTCGCGGAGCCGATGGGTCAGCTCGGCGACTTTCAGATAGGCTGCCTCGAACGGGGCGAGATCGGTGAGCTGACTGCCGATATGCACATCGATGCCGATGACCTGCACACCGGGGGTCGATGCGGCACGCCCGAAGATCTCGCGCGCGCGGGCAATCGGAATGCCGAACTTGTTCTCGGACTTGCCGGTGGCGATCTTGGCATGGGTCTTCGCATCGACATCCGGGTTCACGCGGATGGTGATCGGTACGGTTTTTTCCATGGAAACAGCGACTTGCCCAAGAAGTTCCAGTTCCGGTTCCGATTCCACATTGACCTGCCGGACACCACCGCCAAGGGCCAGTTCCATCTCTGCCCGGGTTTTGCCCACCCCGGAAAAGACGATGCGGTCCCCGGGCACCCCCGCCGCTTTTGCCCGCAGGTATTCTCCGCCCGAAACCACATCCATTCCCGCGCCGAGATCGGCCAGAAGCTTCAGGACCGCCTGATTGCTGTTGGATTTCATCGCGTAGCATACAAGATTGGGAATACCGTCCAGCGCTTCCTTGAAAAGCTGGTAATGACGGGTCAGCGTCGCGGCTGAGTAGACATAGAACGGCGTCCCGACATCCGCCGCGATCTGCGGCAGAGGCACATCCTCGGCATGGAGAATGCCGTTGCGATAGAGGAAATGATCCATATTCGGCCTTTAAATCATACGTCTGGCGCAGGTAGCAGGTTGTGCGGGGATTTCAAAGCGGATCGACACGGCTATGATGCGCGAAAACAGGGAACAGGAGCCTGAGATGGCGAAAACGGTGGTGATTGACGAACATGGCGGGCCGGAGGTCTTCAGGCTGGTGGAGCGTGAGGTGGGCGCTCCGGGGCCCGGTGAGGTGCGGATCCGGCATGAAGCCTGCGGATTGAATTTTATCGATGTCTATCAACGAACTGGCCTTTATCCGCTGGAGCTGCCCCATGCGCTGGGCATGGAAGCGGCCGGTCTGATCGAGGCTGTCGGGGAGGGCGTGACCCACCTGAAGGAGGGGGATCGGGCGGCCTATGCCGCGGCGCCCCCGGGTGCCTATGCCGAGGCCCGGGTGATGAGTGCGGCGCAGGTCTGCCCGCTGCCTGACAGCATCTCCTTCGAGGAGGGGGCGGCGATGATGCTCAAAGGTTTGACAACACACTATCTTTTCCGCCGGACCACGCCGATCTCCAAGGGCGATACGGTGCTGTTTCATGCCGCGGCCGGCGGCGTGGGGCTGATCGCCTGCCAATGGGCGCGCTCCGAGGGGATCACGTTGATCGGCACCGCCGGAACGGATGAGAAATGCGCGCTGGCGCTGGAACACGGCGCGGCGCAGTGCATCAACTACCGGAGCGGCGATTGGGTGGAGCAGGTCAGGGATCTGACCGATGGCGCAGGCGTCGATGTGGTTATGGACGCGGTCGGCGCCGACACGTTCGAAGGGTCTCTCGACAGCCTCAAGCCTTTGGGAATGATGATTTCTTTCGGCAACGCCTCTGGCCCCGTCCCGCCGTTTTCGGTGGGTGTTCTGGGTCAGAAGGGCTCTCTCAAGATCACCCGTCCGACCCTGTTCACCCACATCTCGGATCACGAGACATGTCAGCGGATGGCCGCGGACCTGTTCGGGAAAGTCACGTCGGGCGACGTGACATTGCGGATCGACCAGAGGTTCCCGCTTGAGGACGTGGCGGAGGCGCACCGGGTGCTGGAAGCCCGGAAAACGACGGGCTCGACGGTGCTGATCCCGTGACCCAAGTATAACAATGGTATATCAATTCCGCGGGCGCGACCGCAGGAAGAGGTAGAGCGGCAGCCCGCAGCTGACCCCGATGCAATAGGTCGCGGGCACCGCCAGCAGGGAGAGGTAATCGCGCCGGGTTATCGCCTCCACCAGCACCCAGATCGTGAGGGTGACGGCGGCGATGGTCAGATCCCAGACCAGACCGGAGGTCGCGTCATTCACGTGCCAGGCGTCGATCATCGCCATGAGCGACCATGAATTGGCCATGAACCAGCTGATGAAGTAATACATCGGCCAGATCGTGCCGATGATCGCAAGGGCCAGATAGGTCATGCGCAGGATGGACATCTCAGGCCTCCGCCGGGGTAAGATCCTGACCGTGGACATAGCGCGCCCGGCATCCCGCGCCAACGGCCCGCTGCGGGATTCGTGATGCCGCGTCACGATTGACCCGCGACCTGCAGTCGCGCTACGCCTCCGCGAACTTGTTTTGCAAGCTATATGCAGTCGGAGGACATGCATATCGCCAAAGGGGAGCAACATGGCCGAGATCGAACGCGAGTCGATGGAGTATGACGTGGTGATCGTGGGGGCGGGGCCGTCGGGCCTGTCGGCTGCGATACGGCTGAAGCAACTGGACGCCGATCTGTCCGTCGTGGTGCTGGAAAAAGGCTCCGAAGTGGGCGCGCATATCCTGTCGGGCGCGGTGCTGGACCCGGTGGGCCTCGATGCGCTGATCCCGGACTGGCGGGACCGGGGCGCGCCCATCACCGTACCGGTGCGCAAGGACAACTTCTACATGCTGGGCGAAGGCGGATCGATCCGCATTCCCAATTTCATCATGCCACGGCTGATGAACAACCACGGCAATTACATCGTCTCGATGGGCAATGTGTGCCGCTGGATGGCGGAGCAGGCCGAAGAGCTTGGCGTCGAGATCTTCCCCGGCATGGCCTGTTCGGAACTGGTCTATGGGGAGAACGGCGAGGTCAAGGGCGTGGTCGCCGGCGAATTCGGCAAGAACGCCGACGGCACCCCGTCGGACGCCTATGAGCCGGGAATGGAGCTCCACGGAAAATACGTTCTGCTGGGCGAGGGCGTGCGCGGCTCTCTGACCAAGGAGGTCATGGAGAAGTACAACCTGAGCGAGGGGCGCGGACCGCAGAAATTCGGCCTCGGGATGAAGGAAATCTGGGAGATCGACCCCGACAAGCACCGCGAAGGCACGGTCACCCATACCATGGGCTGGCCGCTCGGCCGGAACGCGGGCGGCGGATCCTTCATTTACCACCTTGATAACAATCAGGTTTATGTCGGTTTCGTTGTTCACCTGAACTACGAGAACCCCTATCTCTACCCCTACATGGAGTTCCAGCGGTTCAAGCATCATCCGATGGTGGCCGAATTGCTGAAGGGCGGAAAGCGCGTGGCCTATGGCGCGCGGGCGATTTCCGAAGGCGGGTGGCAGTCGATGCCCAAGGCGACCTTCCCCGGCGGGGCCATTCTGGGCTGCGGCGTGGGGCTGGTGAATGTGCCGCGGATCAAGGGCAACCACAACGCCATGCTGTCGGGCAAGGCGGCGGCGGAGGCGGCCTTCGCCGCAATCGGCGCCGGGCGCGGCAGCGACGAACTGGACGCCTATGAGACGGAACTGCGCACCGGGCCGATTGCGAAGGATCTGAAACGGGTCCGGAACGTGAAACCTCTCTGGTCTCATTACGGGCTGGCCGGCGGGCTGGTTCTGGGCGGCATGGACATGTGGACCGCGAACATCACCGGTGTCACGCTTTTCGGCACCATGAAGCATCACAGGAACGACGCCGAGCACACCGGAAAGGCCAAGGATTTCCAGCCCATCGACTATCCGAAACCCGATGGCGTCCTGTCCTTCGACCGGCTGACCAATGTCAGCTTCTCGATGACAAATCACGAGGAAAGCCAGCCCGCGCATCTGCAGCTCAAGGATCCGAGCATTCCGATTCAGGTGAACCTGCCGGAATATGCCGAGCCGGCGCAGCGCTATTGCCCGGCCGGGGTTTACGAGGTGGTGGAGGAGGACGGCAAGGCGCCGCGCTTCGTGATCAACTTCCAGAACTGCGTGCATTGCAAGACCTGCGACATCAAGGATCCGTCGCAGAACATCCACTGGACCGTACCGCAGGGGGGCGACGGCCCGAACTACCCCAATATGTGATCACTTCCCCATCAGGCGCGGGCCATCGCGGGCCCGCGCGCATTGCCTATCGCGGCGCCCGTGCCTAGTGTCTGCACCAGTTCTGAATGGGAGAGCCCGATGCGCCTTGCCGCCCTGCCCCTAGTCGCCCTTCTGGGTCTCGGCCTGACCCTGCCCCTGCCCGCGGTGGCGCAGAACCAGCTGGGGCTCGCCGGGTCGTATCTGGCCGCGCGTCAGGCGGTGATCGATGGCGATCACCGGGAGGCGGCGCTCTATTTCGAACGGGCGATGCAGCGCGACCCCGGAAATCGCGGATTGATCGGCAACGCGCTTCTGGCCCGTGCCGCGCTGGGCCAGTGGGACCGCGCGATGGAGGTGGCCGGGCGCCTGCCAGATGACGATCCGGGCCGGGAACTGGCCTGGATGGTCGAACAGGTCACGCGGGTGCGGCTCGGCAACCTGTCCGGCGCGCTTGAGGCGATCGAGGCGGGCCGCGGGGCCGGCCCTCTGATCGACGGGCTGACCGCCGGGTGGCTGCATCTGGGCGAGGGCGACATGCGCCTTGCCGAGGCGGCTTTCGAGGATATCGCCGCCGACGGCCCGCTGGCGGGACTGGCCCAGTACCATCTTGCGCTGGCCCGCGCGGCGGTGGGCGATTTCGAGGGCGCCGAGGCGATCATGTCGGGCGAAACCTATGGCCCGCAGCAGGCCACCGCGCGCGGCCTCCGGGCCCATGCGCAGGTTCTGGTGCAGCTGGACCGGCACGAAGACGCGCTTGAGCTTCTGGACATGGCGATCCTGAACGCGCCGGACCCGATGCTGATCGATCTGCGGGATGCGATCGCGGCCGACCCGACGCGGCCCTACGATTTCCTGGTGAGCGCCGAACAGGGCGTGGCGGAAGTGTTCTACAGCGTCGCCACCGGGCTGGGCGACGAAGGCGGCCCGACCCTGCCGCTGATCTATGCCCGCGCCGCCCATGTGATCGATAACGGCCATTACGACGCTCTGATACTGGCGGCGGAGTGGCTGATGCGCGACGAACAGGCGCATCTGGCGGCGGATGTCTATGCTGAGGTGCCGGAGGACCATCCCGCGGCGATCGCGGCGACGCTCGGCCGGGCGGAGGCGTTCAACGCGATGGACCGGCAAGAGGAGGCGGTGGCGTTGCTGCAGGCGCTGACGGAGGACCGGCCCGGGCTGGCCTCGGTTCAGGCGGCCCTTGGCGACATGCTGCGCCGGATGGAACGTTTCGGCGAGGCAGTGGCGGCCTATGATGCGGCGCTGGCGCAGGTCGATCAGGATCAGACCCGGTACTGGTTCCTGTTCTACGCCCGCGGCATCAGCCTGGAGCGGGAAGGCCGTTGGGACGAGGCCGAAGCCGATTTCCGCCGCGCGCTGGAGTTGAACCCGGACCAGCCGCAAGTGCTGAATTATCTGGGCTATTCGCTTGTCGAGCAGCGCCGGAACCTGGACGAGGCGCTGGAGATGATCGAACGCGCCGTCGCCGCGGAGCCACGCAGCGGCTATATCGTCGACAGCCTTGGCTGGGTTCTCTACCGGCTGGGGCGCTTTGACGAGGCGGTGGCGCCGATGGAACGCGCGGTGGAGTTGCTGCCCAACGATCCCATCGTCAACGACCATCTGGGCGATGTCTATTACATGGTCGGACGCACCCGTGAGGCCGAGT
Organism: Rhodophyticola porphyridii; assembly: GCF_003688285.1. Taxonomy (GTDB): domain Bacteria; phylum Pseudomonadota; class Alphaproteobacteria; order Rhodobacterales; family Rhodobacteraceae; genus Rhodophyticola; species Rhodophyticola porphyridii. The sequence goes on along the minus strand of NZ_RCNT01000001.1, from coordinate 266,995 downwards.
TTCAATGGCACCGGGCCCTTTCGTTCGAGCCGACCGGGGAAGATGCCGTGCGGATACGCCGGAAGCTGGAGATCGGCCTGACCCGCGTGCTGGAAGAAGAGGCCGCCGAGAGCGAAACCCAGTGACAGGCGCCAGTGCGTTCGCACCGGCCAAGATCAACCTGGCCCTGCATGTGACGGGGCGCCGGGAGGACGGGTATCATCTGCTCGACAGTCTGGTGGTCTTTGCCGATATCGGCGACCGGCTGCATTTTTCCGCCGCAGAAGGGATCGAGTTGCAGGTGATGGGCCCGCGCGCGGCCGGCGTGCCGACCGGCCCCGAAAACCTGGTGCTGCGGGCGGCGGCCCTGTTCGGGCCGGGGCAAAGCGCGCGGATCACCCTGGAAAAGCATTTGCCGAGGGCGGCGGGGATCGGCGGCGGATCGGCGGACGCGGCGGCGGCGCTGAAAGGGCTGGCCGAGTTCTGGGACCTGCCCTTGCCGAAAACCGAAGAGATTCTGGCACTCGGCGCCGATCTGCCTGTGTGTCTGGCGGGCTGCCCGACGCGGATGCGCGGGATCGGCGAGTTGTTGGAAGAGGTGCCGCCGCTGCCGCTGCTGTGGGTGGTTCTGGCGAACCCGGGTGTCGCGGTCCCGACGGGCGCGGTGTTCGGCGGGCTTGGCACGATTGCTGGCACGCCCATGGACCCGCCGAACTGGACCGATTTCGCCAGCTTCAGCCGATGGCTTCGCGCGCAACGGAACGATCTGCAGCGCCCGGCGCAGATGATCGCCGCCGAAATCGGAACGGCGCGGGCGGCACTGGAGGCGCAACCGGGCTGCGCGCTGGCGAGGATGAGCGGGTCGGGCGCGACCTGTTTCGGTTTGTTCGCCGTCGAAGCCGAAGCGCGACAGGCGGCGCGGGCGATCGGCGCGGAGCATCCCGGGTGGTGGGTGGCGGCGGCGCGGGTGCTCTAGCCCCGACGGCCCGGACCCGCCGAGGCCGGGGATCATGCGCCGATTGCCGCCGCGATGGCGAGGCCATGTCTCGCCATCGAGTGGAAACCTACCTACACATACGCTGTCACCGCGCGGAATCAGGATATGGCCAATGGCAGATGAAACGCAGAAAACGCTTCTCCTTACGGGCGCAAGCCGGGGGATCGGGCATGCCACCGTCAAGAAATTCGCCGATGAGGGATGGCGGGTGATCAGCTGTTCGCGGCAGCCGTTTTCAAGCGAGTGCCCATGGCCGCGCGGCGAGGAGGACCATATCCAGGTGGACCTGAGTGACCCCAAGCAGACGATTACGGCCATCGAGCAGATCAAATCCCGCTTGGGCGGCGGCGTTCTGAACGCACTGGTGAACAATGCGGGCATTTCCCCCAAGGGCCCGCAGGGCGAGCGGCTGAACACGCTGGACACCGATCTTGGCACCTGGGGCAAGGTGTTTCACGTCAACTTCTTCGCCTCGGTCGTTCTGGCGCGCGGGCTCAGGGATGAACTGGCCGCGGGCAAGGGCGCAGTTGTGAACGTGACCTCCATCGCGGGGGCGCGCGTGCACCCTTTCGCCGGGGCCGCCTATGCGACTTCCAAGGCCGCGCTTGCCGCGCTCACCCGCGAAATGGCGCATGATTTCGGGCCTTTGGGTGTGCGGGTCAACGCCATCGCGCCGGGCGAGGTCGAGACCAGTATCCTGAGCGAAGGCACCGACAAGATCGTGGCGGCCCTGCCGCTGCGGCGCCTTGGCCAGCCCCGGGAAGTGGCGGAGACGATCTATTTCCTGTGTTCGGAAAACAGCTCCTACATCTCCGGCACGGAGATCGAAGTGAACGGCGCGCAACACGTCTGACCTGGGCCGCCGCCGCGCGTACGGATTGCCGTGCCGGGCGCGCCTGGTGTACCGGGCGCGGCCCTAGTTGACCCGCGCCACCACGTAATCGGCCAGATCGGCCAGTATGTCGCGCAGGGGGTGATCGGGCATCCGGGCCATCGCGCGCCGGGCCAGACCCGCATAGCGCAACGCCTCGTCCCGCGTCTCTTCCAGCGTGCCATGGCGGCGGAGCAGCTCCATCGCCTGATCGAGGTCGCCCTCTTCCTGACGGCCCCGTTCGATGGTGCGCGTCCAGAAGGCATGTTCGGCCTCGTCCGCCCTTGCAACGGCGCGGATGACCGGCAGGGTCAGCTTCCGCTCGCGGAAATCGTCGCCGACATTCTTGCCCATATCCCCCGAGGCCCCGCCCCAGTCGAGCAGGTCGTCGACGATCTGGAAACTCATGCCGAGCGCATCGCCATAGGCGGCCAGCGCCTCGATCTGCGCGTCGGGCACGGCGGAGATGACGCCGCCCACCTCGGTCGCGGCCTCGAACAGGGCGGCGGTCTTGCCGCGAATGACCTGCATATAGGTCGCTTCGGTGGTGGCGAGGTTCTGCGCGGCGGTCAGTTGCAGCACCTCCCCCTCGGCAATGGTGGCGGCCGCGTTGGAGAGGATATCGAGCACGTTCAGAGAGCCGGTTTCGACCATCAGCTGGAAGGCGCGGGCAAAAAGGTAATCGCCCACCAACACGCTGGATTTGTTGTCCCAGAGCAGGTTGGCCGTGGGCCGCCCGCGCCGCTGGCCGCTTTCGTCGACCACATCGTCATGCAGGAGCGTGGCGGTGTGGATGAACTCCACGGTCGCCGCCAGCTTCTGGTGCGCGTCGCCCTTGTAGCCGCACATCCGGGCCGCCGCGAGCGTCATCATCGGGCGGATGCGCTTGCCGCCGGCCTCCACCAGATGGGCGGTTACCTCGGGAATGCGCGGCGCATGTTCGGATGCCATGCGGGCGCGGATCAGCCCGTTCACGGCCTCCAGATCGGCCTCCAGATAGGCGCGCAGCCGGTCATGGGGTTTGGTCTTGGCCTCATCGAGACTCATCGGTCGGTCATCCCTTCTCTCGACAAGTGCGCGGCACATGCCTAAATGCCGGATATGCAAGAAATTCTGCGCAGCAATGACCCGACGATCATCGCCTTTGCCTCGGCGCTTCTGTCAGGGGAGGATATAGAGTTCTTCGAGATCGACGTCCATATGAGCGTTCTGGAAGGCTCCATCGGCATTTTGCCGCGCCGGCTGATGGTGCGGAGCAAGGACGCCTTCGCGGCCCGCGCGGTTCTGCGCGACAATGACCTGCACGTCTCGGACTGACCCCCCCCCGTGTTTGCCGAAGAGGATCTGACCCGGGACGCCTTTCTGGGCGGGCGTGTGCAGGCGTGGCAACCGCGCCATGGCTATCGCGCGGCGACAGATCCGGTGTTTCTGGCCGCCGCCTGCGACGCGCGGCCCGGGCAATCTGTGCTGGAGCTGGGATGCGGCGCGGGGGTCGCGGGCCTCTGCCTTGCCGCCCGGGTGCCGGGGCTGCGCATTCTGGGCGTCGAGCGGCAGGCGGCCTATGCCGATCTGGCGCGACGGAACGGGGTGGATGTGGTGGAGGCCGATCTGACCGATCTGCCCGATGACCTGCGCCGGCAAAGCTTCGATCATGTCATCGCAAACCCGCCCTATTATCGCGCCGGGCACGGCACCGCGGCGGACGACCCGGGCCGCGAGGCCGCGTTGCGGGAAGATACGCCGCTGGACCGCTGGATCGCGGTGGCCGGGCGACGGCTGGCGCCCAAGGGCTGGCTGACGATGATCCAGATGACCGAGAGATTGCCCGATACGCTCTCTGCGCTGTCGGGCGGGTTCGGGTCGGTCACCGTCCTGCCGCTGATGCCGCGGCAGGGGCGCCCGGCGGGCCGGATCCTGCTGAAGGCGCGCAAGGCCGGGCGGGGGCCTTTCACCCTGCTGGCGCCGCTTTGCCTGCATGACGGGGCGCGGCATGACCGCGACGGGGACAGCCATGGCGAGATCGCGCGCGCCATTCTGCGCGACGGGATGCCGGTTGTCTGGGGCACTCCGCCAAAAACCCGTTCAATTTGAGATATCCTATTGCAGGTGCAGCGTGACATGCAGCCCAAGCTGTGGTTGCATTGTCATATGACATACACATTGAGAGGAGGACGACGGATGTCGCTAGGCGCCCATCTTCAGGAACTGCGGAAAAAGCATGAACACCTCTCGGAACGGGTCGAACAGGCGCAACGCAGCCCCGGTATGGACGAACTTGCAATTCGGGACCTCAAAAAGCAGAAGCTGCGTTTGAAGGAAGAAATCAGCCGCCTCGACGGCTGATCCGGACGCGAACTCCGGGGGGCGCGGAACCGGCGCCCCCATCTCAGACAGATACATCCGCCGCGGAAATGAACTCCCGCCCCTCGCGGTAGGCCAGCAGCGATTGCGCCTCCGCCTCCAGCCAGGCGAGAAACGCGGCCACCTGCGGCCTGGTTTCCGTGCCATGCGGGCAGACGAAGCGGTAATGCGCCTCGGTGGTCAGGGCGAGGGGGAAAGGCATCACAAGCCGCCCTTCGAGCAGGTCGCGTTCGCTCAGCGACACCCGGCCCAGAATCACACCGCCACCAGCCGCCGCCGCGTCGATGGCGTGGTCGGCCTGATTGAAATGCGCCGAAATATCGGGCGGCGCGCTCAGCCCGGCGGCGCGGAACCAGGCTGGCCAGTCAAGCGGCGGTTTCAGAAATCTGGTGTCTTCCTGATCCAGAAGCGGCGCATGGGCCAGGCTTTCGGGGTCGGGGTATTTCTCGGCCAGAACCGGGTGCATCATCGGCGTGACCCAATCCTGGATGATCGGTTTCGAATACAGCCCGTCATCGTTGCGCCCGCCCATTCCGAAGCGGATCGCCACATCCACATCGTCCCGGTCGAAATCCATGATCCGAAGCGTGGCGGAAAATCGCAGCTCGATCTCGGGATGAGCCTGCACGAAGTGAAACAGCCGCGGCGCCAGCCATTTCGCCGTGAAGGCGGGACCCGCCGTGACCGTCAGCGTGTTTTCCTCCTGCGCGCGGGTCACGTTGCGCCACGCCAGGCGCAGACCCTCGAAGCTCTGTTCGGTTCCGGCGGCAAGGGTCTTGCCCGCCGCGGTCAGCTCGACGGCGCGGTTGAGACGCCGGAAAAGCGGCGCGCCCAGATGTTCCTCCAGCGATTTGATCTGGAAGCTGAGCGCTGCGGGCGTGACGCTCAACTCCTCCGCCGCCTTGGCAAAACTCATGTGCCGCGCGGCGGCATCGAAGGCGCGCAAGGCCGTCAGCGGGGGGAGACGATCAGACATATCAGTTAAGTATAGCTTATCTGAACCGATGAAAAGTCTCGTTTGTCGATTTTGTTTCAAGGCGTCATACAAGGGTCAAGACGACACTCACATCAAAGGATTTGACCCATGATCGAAGTTTCCATGACCGCCGAGGCCCGCCGCGCTTTCAAAATCGCCCATCAGGAGCGGGCCCGGGCCGCCAAGGCCGCCCTCAACTGGCTGTTCACCTCCAGAACAGCCCGCTAGGCGCCCCTCGCGCCGCAAGAAAGGGCCGGCCTGTCATGGGCCGGCCCTTTTTTCGTTCTCCACAAGCCGTTTCACGCCGGTCAGACGAAAAACTGCGCCCCGTTGGCCGAGATGGTCGAGCCGTTGATGAAGCCCGCATCGTCGGAGGCAAGGAACGCCACACAGCGCGCGATTTCCTCAGGCTCGCCCAGACGGCCCGCCGGGATCTGCGGAATGATCACCTCGTTAAGGACCTTTTCGGGGATCGCGCGGACCATTTCGGTGCCGATATAGCCGGGGCACACCGCATTGGCGGTGATGCCTGCGCGGGCGCCCTCCTGAGCAAGGGATTTGATGATCCCGAGATCGCCGGCCTTGGTTGCGGCATAGTTCACCTGCGCGAACTGGCCTTTCTGACCGTTGATCGACGAGATCACGATGACCCGGCCGAACTTGCGTTCCCGCATGCCGGGCCAGACCGGATGTACGGTGTTGAACACGCCGGTGAGATTGGTGTCGATGACCTCTTTCCACTGCTGCGGGGTCATCTTGTGGAACGGCGCATCGCGGGTGATGCCCGCATTGGCGACGACCACATCGATCGGGCCGAGATCCGCCTCGACCTGTTCGATGCCCGCCTTGGAGGCGTCGTAATCGGCGACGTTCCACTTGTAGGTCTTGATCCCGGTTTCCTTGGTGAAGGCGGCGGCGGCCTCGTCATTGCCGGCATATGTGGCCGCAACCTCATAGCCATCCGCTTTCAGTCTCTTCGAAATCGCCTCACCGATGCCACGGCTTCCGCCAGTGACCAATGCAACACGGGCCATACCCATCTCCTCCTTAAGCTTCCCTTGAAATATTGTTAGGCGGTCGCGGAAGGCGGCGCAACGATATTACGCCGCCTTTTCGCTTACGGGCGCTCGACGCAGAGGGCGACACCCATGCCGCCGCCGATGCACAGGGTGGCGAGGCCTTTCTTTGCGTCGCGGCGCTTCATCTCGAACAGAAGCGTGTTGAGGACGCGCGCGCCCGATGCGCCGATCGGGTGACCGATGGCAATCGCCCCGCCATTGACGTTGACGATCTCGGGGTCCCAGCCCATGTCCTTGTTGACGGCGCAGGCCTGGGCCGCGAACGCCTCGTTCGCCTCCACCAGATCCAGATCCTCGACCTTCCAGCCGGCCTTCTCCAGCGCCTTGCGGGAGGCATAGATCGGCCCCACACCCATGATCGACGGGTCAAGCCCGGCGGTGGCGTAGCTGGCGATGCGCGCCAGCGGTTCGATGCCGCGCTTTTCGGCCTCGTCGGCGGACATCAGGAGCGCGCCCGCCGCGCCGTCATTCAGACCGGAGGCGTTGGCGGCGGTCACCGAGCCGTCCTTGGTGAAGGCCGGGCGCAGTTTCTGCATCGCCTCCATCGTGGCGCCGTGGCGGATGTACTCATCCTTGTCGACCACGATATCGCCCTTGCGGCCCGGAACCGTGTAGCTGACGATCTCGTCCTCGAACTTGCCGGCCTTCTGCGCGGCTTCGGCCTTGTTCTGGCTGGCAACGGCGAACTCGTCCTGCTGCTCGCGGCTGATCTGCCACTTCTCGGCGACGTTTTCGGCGGTCTGGCCCATGTGATAACCGTTGAACGCATCCCAAAGACCGTCCCGGATCATGGTGTCGATGTATTTCATATCGCCCATTTTCTGGCCGTGACGGAGGGCGGCCGCATGGGGCGACATCGACATGTTTTCCTGCCCGCCGGCGGCAACGATCGTGGCATCGCCAAGCATGATGTGCTGCGCACCGAGCGCGACAGCACGCAAGCCCGAGCCACAGACCTGGTTGATGCCCCAGGCGGCGCTTTCCTGCGGGAAGCCCGCATTGATATGGGCCTGGCGCGCGGGGTTCTGGCCCTGTGCGGCGGTCAGGACCTGACCCAGGATCGTTTCGGACACCTCTGATTTGTCGACCCCGGCGCGGGCAACGAGTTCTTCCAGCACGGCGCGGCCCAGATCATGGGCGGGGGTGTTGGCGAAGGAGCCAAGAAAACTGCCCACGGGCGTGCGGGCTGCGGAGGCGATGACGACGTTGGTCATGAAGACGTCCCTTTCGATTTGGACCATCGCACGGGCAGACAGGCAGGAGCGCCCGCGCGGAAGACTGGCTGCAGTTCCGGGGCGGTCATAGGCGGTTGGACCCCGGGTCACAACTGACACGGTGTCTCAGTCCGGCGCGCGGTTCAACCGGAAGATGCGGATCGGCCCCCAAAGAGGGCGGATCAGCCGGTGATGAGGGTCTGGCTCTCCTGCACCTTCCAGGGGGCGGAGAGGCTGGGCGCGGCGAAGTAATAGCCTTGCAGACAATCCACCCCCGAATTGACAAGCCATTGCGCCTCTTCCCGGGTTTCGACGGCCTCCGCCACGGCGAGCATGTCGAAATGCCTGGCGATGGACATCAGTGCCTGGGTCAGGACCTGATTGTCGGGGTCGGAATGGACCTTGCGGGAAAACTGGCCGTCGATCTTCAGGATGTCGAAGCAGAAATCCTTGAGGTGGCGGAAGGAGGTCTGACCGGCGCCGAAATCGTCCAGCGCGAAGGTGATGCCCTTTTCCTGCATCTCCGCCATGAAGATGGTTACGATTTCGGGCACCAGCATGGCCGAGGTTTCGGTGATCTCCAGAATCAGGCGTTCGACGACATCGGGATGCAGGCGGATGAACTTCTTGAGAATGTTCATCCAGTGCGGATAGCCGATCGACCGGGCCGACATGTTGATGGCCAGCCGGAGCGACGGGTTGGCCCTCAGCGTCTTCAGCCCGATGCCGAGCGCGGCGCAGTCGATCCGGCGGCCCAGTTCCCGGGTTTCGACCGCGCCCATGAAATCGCGGGCGGGGATGACCCTGCCGGTTTCGTCGAAAATCCGGATCAGCCCCTCGTAATAGGCCACCGTGTTGCCCGCGCGCGAGGATACGACCGGCTGAAACGCCAGCGCCACATCGTTCACATCCAGCGCCCGGGCGACCATCGCGATAGTGTCACGGTCCCGTTCCATCAGGGCCATGTCCAGCGGGCTGCCCGCACTGTCCTGATCCCTGAATTTCTGCTGTTGCCCCTGCATGAGCCCCTCCGATCACGGCGCTTGCAGTGTTGTCGCGAAAATCTTTAAGAAGGGGTGAACATTCGTATTTTGTTCTAATTTTACGAAACGGGAGACGCCGACATGTCGGAGCGCTGCGGCTGGTGCGGAGACGACCCGATCTATGTGGCCTATCACGACGACGAATGGGGCGTGCCGGAGTATGACAGCCGCGCCTTGTGGGAAAAGCTGATTCTGGACGGATTTCAGGCCGGGCTGAGCTGGATCACGATCCTGAAGAAGCGCGCGGCGTTCCGCGAAGCGTTCGAGGGGTTCGACCCGAATGTGATTGCCACATGGGGCGAGGCGGAGGTTGCGCGTCTGTTGTCGAACCCCGGCATCGTGCGCCACCGCGGCAAGATAGAGGCGACGATCGGAAATGCGCGCGCCTGGCAGAAAATCGAGCAGCAGCAGGGATTTGACCGGTTTCTCTGGGATTATGTCGGCGGTCGTCCGGTGCAGAACTCCTGGACCGCGCTGGCCGAGGTGCCCGCCTTCACGCCGCTCAGCACGCAGATATCGAAGGACCTGAAGAAAGCGGGGTTCCGGTTTTGCGGCCCCACCATCGTCTATGCCGCGATGCAGGCGATGGGGCTGGTCAACGACCATCTGGTGACCTGCCCGGCCCATGCCCGGGTGGCCGCCCTGGCGCGCTGAGCCCGGCCGCGTCCCTTTTATTGCCTTAAGATACATCCGGCGCGCCGCCGGTGCCTGGGGAGCGGCCCGGGCTTACCCCTCCCCCTCGGCGAGGAGAGCGCGGATCAGCGCCATGGCCTCCGGGCTGGCCCAATCCGCGTCGCCGCGCAGGCGGGCAATCTCCTGCCCGTCGGGGTTCAGGATGACGGTGATCGGCAGGCCGAAAACACCCATCTCCCGGGCGATCACCTGCCCCGGATCACGATACATCGGCAGCGCGTCGATCCCTTCCTCCTCGAAGAAGCGGCGGATCGCCGGGGGTGGGTTGCGCCCGGTCGCAAGGGTCACGACCTGAAACCGCTCGCCCCCCAGCTCATGCTGAAGCGTGTTCAGATAGGGCATTTCATGGCGGCAGGGCGCGCACCATGTGGCCCAGAAATTCAGCAGGATGTAGCGCCCCTGAAGATCGGCCAGCCGATGTTCCGCATCCTCCATGTCGATAAACGGTGTGTCCGGCACCGGCACCGGCGCGTCATGGAACACCAGCCCGCGCATGTCGCCCACCCGCAGATCATCGACCGTCTGGGCGTTTGCACCAAGGGCCAAGGCCATGTAGAGCACAGGCAAAATCACGGCACGGATCATCTTTCTGGTCCCTTCCTCGGGGTTCACGACATGACAGACACAAAATCGAACGCGATGTGGGGCGGGCGCTTCGCCGCCGGGCCGGATGCGATCATGGAGGCAATTAATGCCTCGATCGGCTTCGACAAGCGGTTGGCGCGTCAGGATATCGACGGCTCCCGTGCCCATGCGGCGATGCTGGCCCATCAGGGTATCGTCGACGTTAAGGACGCGGACGCGATCCGGGAAGGGCTGCTCACGGTCTTGTCAGAGATCGAGGGCGGAAATTTCACCTTTTCGACCGCGCTGGAGGACATTCACATGAATGTGGAGGCGCGGCTTGCCGAGCTGATCGGCGCGCCGGCGGGCCGGCTGCATACCGCACGCTCCCGCAACGATCAGGTGGCGACCGATTTCAAGCTGTGGGTGCGCGGGCAGATGGATGCCGCGATGGACGGGCTGGAGGCGCTGATGCGGGCCCTGCTGGGACAGGCCGATGCGGGGGCGGATTGGGTCATGCCCGGGTTCACCCATCTGCAGACCGCGCAGCCGGTGACATGGGGGCATCACATGATGGCCTATGTCGAAATGTTCGGCCGCGATCTCTCGCGCTTTCGCGACGCGCGGGCGCGGATGAACGAATGCCCTCTGGGCGCGGCAGCGCTGGCGGGCACCTCCTTTCCGATCGACCGCGACATGACCGCGACGGCGCTTGGGTTCGACCGGCCCGCCGCCAATTCGCTGGACGCGGTGAGCGACCGCGATTTCGCGCTGGAGTTTCTGGCCGCGGCCACGATCTGCGCGATACATCTGAGCCGCTTCGCTGAAGAGCTGGTTATCTGGTCTTCGGCGCAGTTCCGCTTCGTGACGCTGTCGGACAGGTTTTCCACCGGCTCCTCGATCATGCCGCAGAAGAAAAACCCCGATGCCGCCGAACTGATCCGCGCCAAGATCGGGCGGATACTGGGGGCGAATGTCGCGCTTCTGACCGTCATGAAGGGCCTGCCACTGGCCTATTCCAAGGACATGCAGGAGGACAAGGAGCAGGTGTTCGACGCGGCCGACACGCTGATGCTGGCGCTGGCGGCGATGGAGGGCATGGTGCGCGACATGACCGCCAACCGCGATGCGCTGGAAGCGGCCGCCTCCTCGGGCTTTTCGACCGCGACCGATCTGGCCGACTGGCTGGTGCGCGAACTGGACATGCCGTTCCGCGATGCCCATCATGTGACCGGCGCATTGGTGAAAATGGCCGAAGACGCCGGGTGCGACCTGCCGGATCTGGCGCTGGAGCAGATGCAGCGCGTCGAGGGCCGGATCACCATGGGCGTCTATGACGTGCTTGGCGTGCACAATTCCGTCGCCTCGCGCATGTCTTACGGCGGCACCGCCCCGGTGCAGGTACGGGCGCAGATCGCCCGCTGGAAGGAGCGTCTCGCATGATCCGGTTTCTGGCCCCTCTTCTGATCCTGTCCCTGCTGGCGGCATGCGGCGTGGATGGCGACCCGATCCCGCCGGAGCCGCGCGATGACGACGAGCAGAGCACAAACCTCTAAACGGATTTGCCAAATCCCCGTTGAACAAGCCGCGCGCACGCCCTAACGTCTGGGCTTTGAGCCTGTTCTCTCCCCTTAATGATGTGACCCTGCACATGGAAAAGATCCCGATGACGCCCGGCGGATACAAGGCGCTGGATGCGGAGCTGAAAAATCTGAGATCGGTTGAGCGCCCTGCGATCATCAAGGCGATTGCCGAGGCGCGCGAGCATGGCGATCTGTCGGAGAATGCCGAGTACCATTCCGCCCGCGAGAAGCAGTCCTTCATCGAGGGTCGGATCAAGGAGCTGGAGGGCATGCTGGGCCTGGCCCAGGTGATCGACCCGGCCAAGCTATCCGGGGCGATCAAGTTCGGCGCCACCGTCGATCTGGTCGACGAGGATACCGAGGAACAGAAGACCTATCAGATCGTCGGCGAGGCCGAAGCCGATATCGAAAACGGTCTGCTCAACATCAAATCGCCGCTGGCGCGCGCCTTGATCGGCAAGGATGAAGGTGACAGTGTCGAGGTCAACACGCCCGGCGGAAGCAAGGCCTATGAGATCGTGAAGATCTCATATATCTGAGCCCCAATACCGCCGTTTGTCCCTGCGCAGGACCACCTGACGATGTCTGACCCGAAACAGCCCGTCCCGCTGGAGCTTGGCGTTTACGCACAGCAGCCGACAGCCCAGCGGATCACCGGGATCGAAGTGATCGCGCTGATCCTGACCGTGGTCTGGCTGGCGGCCGTTGCGCTGTTTTTCTGGGGCATGGATGCGGGGCCCGGTGGGGTGGCGGGCGGCGCCAGCCTTGCGCTGACCCTGCTGGCGATCCTGATGCCCATCGCGCTGATCTGGGTGGCGGCTTCTGCGGCGCGGACCGCCCGGGTGATGCGGGAGGAGGCCGCGCGGCTGCAAAGCTCCATCGATGCCATGCGCGCGGCCTATGTGGCCGGCCAGCAGCGCGGGACATTGGATATGAAACCCGACATGGTGCGCAAGCTGGAGGAGATCGCCGAGGCGCAGCGCTCCACCGAGGTGAAGCTGGCCACCTTCACCTCCATGCGGTCGCAGGGGATGATATCGGAAAACCGGGCCGCCGTGGCGCCTGCCCCGCCCGACGAGCATCAGGCGAGCCTTGGGCTGGGCACACCCGCAGAAGCGCTGAAAGATCCGATTTCCGTGGCCGATTTCGTCAAGGCGCTCAACTTCCCGGAAAACGAGCATGACAAGGAGGGGTTCCGCGCTCTGCGCCGCGCTCTGGAAGATCGCAGCACCGAACGGCTGGTCCGCGCAAGTCAGGATGTGCTGACGCTCCTGTCGCAGGACGGGATCTATATGGACGACCTGCGCCCCGACCGGTCGAGGCCCGAGATCTGGCGCAAATTCGCGGCCGGGGAACGGGGCCGGGCCGTCGCCCCCCTGGGTGGCATCCACGACAGATCCTCGCTTGCTCTGGCGGCGGGGCGCATGAAGCAGGATCCGGTGTTTCGCGATGCGGTGCATCATTTCCTGCGCCAGTTCGACCACACGTTTCTGGGGTTCGAGAAACACGCCTCCGACGAGGAGATCGCGCGGCTGGCCGAAACCCGGACCGCGCGGGCCTTCATGTTGCTGGGCCGGGTGACGGGCACCTTCGACTGAGCCCGCGCCGGCCGGGCGGAGCCGGATAGCTTCGGCGAGGGCATCGGCATCCGAGCGGGCGGGCTGCGCCCCTGATCAGATCCCGAAACCGGCATAGGGAAGATAGGCGACCGGGGTGCCGGGCGTGATCTCCGCCGCTTCGGGCGGCAACTCCACCAGCCCGTCGGCCCAGGAAAGGCCGGAGATGCGCCCGGAGCCTTCGGACTTGAAGACCTCCGCCGCCCCGTCCGCGGTGAGACGGGCCCGCAGATACTCGGCGCGCCCCGGTTTCTTGGATTTCGAGAACCCCGCCGGAACCGTCAGGCGCAAGGGCTCGGACCAGCCCGCCCCCGACATCAGCGCAAGTGCCGGACGTGCGAAGATCAGCGTGCAGATCAGTGCCGCCACCGGATTGCCGGGCAGGCCGAAGACGGGCGTGCCCCGCCACATCGCAAGCGCCAGAGGGCGCCCGGGCTTGAGCGCAATGCGCCAGCTTGTCAGCCGCCCCTCGGTCGAGAGCAGAGCCGAGATATGGTCCTCGTCCCCTGCGGATGCGCCGCCGGAGGTGAGAATGGCATCCGCCTCCGCGCCCCTGTCGAGCGCGGCGCGGATCTGCGCCGGATCGTCGGGCTGGCGACCAAGGTCGATGACCTCATGGCCCCAGGCCTGCAGAAGCGCGCGCAGCATCGGGCGGTTGGCATCGTAGATCTGCCCCGCGGCAACCGGCGCGCCAGCCTCGCGAAGCTCGTCACCGGTGGACAGGATCGCAACCCGGAGCGGCGCGTAAACCGGGATTTCGGCATGGCCCGTGGCCGCCAGAAGCGCCAGATCCGGCGGGCGCAGCCGGTGGGATTTCGGCAGGACAAGGTCGCCCGCGGCCATATCCTCACCCGCCTTGCGGGTGTTCGCGCCCGGTTTGATCGGACCGTGGAAGGCGATGGCCGTGTCGGTGACCGTGCAATCCTCCTCCAGCACAACGGTGTCGACACCCTCGGGCAAACTCGCACCGGTGAGAATGCGAAGCGCCTGACCCCGGGGGAGTGCGGTGCCGAAGGGTTGCCCTGCCGCGGCGCGGCCCGCCGCGAGCGGAAGGGTCTGCGGACCCGCGCCCGTAGCGGCATGGGCAAACCCGTAGCCATCAACCGCCGCGTTCGGTTGCGGCGGGTTGGCCCGATGGGCGTGAAGGTCCGACGCGAGAATACGCCCGTTGGCCTGCGCCAGCGGCACCGTCTGCAAGCGCGCGACAGGATGCAGCGCCGCCCTGAGCCGGGACAGCGCCTCGGGCACCGGGGTCCAGTCGACGCCGGGTGGCAGGGCGAAGCAATCGTCCTTGAGCGGGGGCGGGGTCAGCTTGTGCATGATGCGGGCTCCAACAGAAGACGGTCATGGCCGAGGCCGAGGATCCAGCCCTCCTCCGTGTCCCCTTCGGCGAGCATCCCGGTCAGTGCGGCGGGCGGAAGGGCATGCAGCGCCTGTGCCAGAACGCGCACCTGCGCGGCATCGAGGATTTCGCCGGTACGGCGGCGCGCCGTGACCAGCCGGTGAAGCAGCGACGGGTAAACCTCCGCCAGCACGATGGGCGTCACGGGCGGCTGGAACGGACTGACCGAGATCGCCGTGCCGAAACGCTCCCGCAGGTGGTTCAAACGCGGCAGGCCGAGCAGAACCTGAGACCCGACCGCGCCGGTGGTGTAGAGCTTCCAGCAGGGCTGCGCCCGCGGCAGGCGGCGCTCGACCTCGCGCCGCTCGGGCAGGCCGTGGCCATGGCGCAGGCTGCCGCGTTCCGGAAGATCTGGATTGGCCTGCGATGGCGGGCAGCCCCAGAACGGGCCGAGGCCGGGGAACAGGCGGTTCAGGTCGGTGGCGACGCGAAAGCGGTTGTTGGCATTGTCGGCGGCGTCCTCGATCCGCGCCGACAGCGCCTGCCAGAGGACCAGCGGATCGTCGCCGCCGGTCAGCGCGCGCGCGAAGCCGCGTGGATATCCGAACGGGAAATCGAACCCCGCAAGAAGGCGGCGGCCAGCATCCAGCGCGGCCGAGATATGCACCACGAGAGCCTGCGTCGCGGCATCGCGGGTGCGATGGTAGCTGACGCGCGGCTCGGTGCCGGGCCCGTGCGACACGGCCATGAAGATCGCGTCCGCGGTGGGTGCCGCGGGCGATGGCTGCGACCGGGCGGACCAGTCAACCACGATGACGGTATCGAAGCCCGCATCGGTGGATGGCCGGCTCACAGCGACAGCTCCCGCGCGATGAAGCCCGCGATGCCTGCGGTATCGTCCAGATCGAAGATGGGGCGATCCAGATCATGGGCGCTGTCGCTGGCCACGGCACGGATGGTCGGATCGTCCGGCGCAAGCAGCCGCTGGCCGGCGACTGCGCGATAGGCCTCGATCTTGGGGTGGGGGCTGCGCTTGTATCCTTCTACAAGAACCAGATCGACGGGGGACAAACGGGCCAGCAGCGCATCGAGAGACGGCTCCGGCGCACCGCGCAGTTCGGCCATCAGCGCCCATCTGGCTCCCGATGCCAGGAGCACCTCGGTCGCGCCGGCCTGACGGTGGCGGAAACTGTCCTTTCCGGGCTGATCGACATCGAAGGCGTGATGGGCATGTTTCAGCGTGGACACCGACAGGCCCCGGGCCGTGAACTCGGTCACGAGACGTTCCATGAGGCCGGTCTTGCCGGTGTTCTTCCAGCCGGTGACACCCCAGAGTTTCATGGCACCATCCCTTCGGCGACGGCGAGGTCGTCCGGCGTGTTGACGTTGAAGAACGGGTCGAACGGGGTTGCCGGGAACATCGCGCTGGCGGCGCCGTGCCGGTCGGTCCAGAGAACGACCTTGCGCAGGCCGCCGGCCAGCGCCTCCCTCAGGTCATCGCGAAGTGCGACGGGCCAGAGCCCGAAGGTCGGGTGGCGCAAAACCTTGTGCGGCCCGGGCGTGGCCGCCAGCGCGATCTGCGCGCCCTGCATCTCGGCGGCCCGGGTCAGACGGTTGACCAGATCGGGCGGGAAAAATGGCGTGTCCGCAGCGGCGGTGACGATGTGGCTGGCTCCCTGCACCGCGGCCCAGTCGAGACCGGCAAGCACCCCCGCCAGAGGGCCAGGATGATCGGCCACCCCGTCGGGCAGAACCGGCAGGCCCAGATCGGCGAAACGCGCGGGATCCCCGTTCGCGTTCAGAGCCAGCGCGCTCACCTGCGGGCGGAGACGGGTGATGACATGCGACAGAAGGCTTTGCCCGCCCAGCATCAGGCGGCCCTTGTCGCCGCCGCCCATACGCCGGGCAAGACCGCCCGCGAGGATCACACCGGGCGGGATCATGCTCCACCCCCTGCCCGGGCGTACGGGCCCGGGCGCGCGGAATGGGGGCGCTGGCGCGGCGGATGAAACCCGCGTGTCGGCAGATGATTCATTCCGAGGCCCCCTTGCGGCGATGGCGCCGGCCCTCTTCGGGAACCACCGCCATGTCCGCGTCCCGGACCAGCCTGCTTTCGCCCGCGAGGCAGGTGAACCGCTTGCCCTTGAGCCGGCCGATCAGGGTAAGACCGACCTGGTTCGCGATCTCCACGCCCCAGGCCGTGAAGCCGGACCGCGAGGCGAGCACGGGGATGCCCATCAGCGCGGTCTTGATCACCATTTCCGAGGTCAGGCGCCCGGTCGTGTAAAGGATCTTGTCCTCAGGGCCGACACCCTCGGCCCGCATCCAGCCGGCGATCTTGTCGACGGCGTTGTGGCGGCCCACATCCTCCATATAGACCAGCGGGCGATCCTGCCGGCAGAGGACCGTGCCATGGATCGCCCCGGCCTCCAGATACAGGCTGGGGGTCCGGTTGATCCTGTGGCTGAGCGCGTAAAGCCAGCTTGTGCGCAACTCGGCCGCCGGGAGTTGCCGCCCCTCCAGCCCGGCCATCATGTCGCCGAACACCGTGCCGACGGCGCAGCCGCTGGTCCGCGTTTTCTTCTGCAGCTTGGCCTCGTGGTCTGTCTCGACGGCGGTTCTCACCACGACCACTTCCAGCTCAGCATCATACTCGACGCCGGTCACCTCCTCCGCGGCGGCGAGCATGCCCTGATTGGCCAGAAAGCCGAGCGCCAGATACTCCGGATAATCGCCGATGGTCATCGCCGTGACGATCTCGCGGGCGTTCAGATAGATGGTGAGCGGACGCTCCTCCACCACGCGGGTTTCGACCGGCCGGCCCGCCTCGTCATGGCCCGCGACGCAGCGCGACAGACCCGCGCGGGCGGGATCGGGGGCGATCAAATAGCCGTGATCAGGCTCATCAAGAACACTCAATTGCATCTCCGGTGTGCGGACGTTATGGCGGTTGGTGACCCACACTCTAGAGGCCCCCCATGCCCGCTGCCAGCACCAAAAGCGCCTATTGGCAAGGCCTTCGCGCCGGGCTCCCGTTTTTGCTCGTGGTGATGCCCTTCGGAATGGTTTTCGGCGTGGCCGCGACCGAGGCGGGCCTGAACCTTGCGGAGGTGATGGGCTTTTCGGTGCTGGTGATCGCAGGTGCGGCACAGTTCACCGCGCTTCAGCTGATGACGGAGAACGCGCCCACGCTGGTGGTGCTGATCTCCGCGCTGGCGGTCAACCTGCGGATGGTGATGTATTCCGCCGCGCTCACCCCCTATCTGGGCGACGCGCCGATCTGGCAGCGCGCGCTGGTCGCCTATGTGAATTTCGATCAGAACTACGCCCTGTCGGTTCAGGAATACGAGGCGCGGCCCGAACGCCCCATGCCAGAGAAAATCGCGTTTTATTTCGGGGTGACCACCCCGCTGGCGCCGGTCTGGGTTCTGGCGACATGGCTGGGGGCGGTTCTGGGCATGCTGATCCCCGCCGAATACGCGCTGGACTTCGCCGTGCCGATTGCGTTTCTGGCCCTGGTGGGCCCTGCGCTGCGCACCCTTGCCCATATGGCTGCTGCACTGACATCGGTGATCATGGCGCTGGCCTTTGTCGCGGTGCCCTATAATCTTGGCGTGCTTCTGGCCGCCGCACTCGCGATGATGGTGGGCGCGGAGATCGAGCGGCGGATGGAGCGCCGCGGATGACCTATACCGATATCGAGATCTGGCTGATCATCGTCGTTCTGGCCATCGGCACATTCCTGATCCGGTTTTCCTTTCTGGGCCTGATCGGCAATCGCAAGGGCCCGCCATGGGTTCTGAGGCATCTGCGCTACACCACCGTGTCCGTGCTGCCGGCGCTGATCATGCCTCTGGTACTATGGCCCAGTGCCACAGGTGGCGAGCCCGACCCCGCGCGGCTGGCGGCCGCGGCCATGGCGCTGGCCGTGGGATACCTGATGAAAAGCGCCATCGGCGCAATCGTCGCGGGGATGGGAACGCTCTATCTGATGCTATACGTGACCGGCTAGATTGGCAGGGCCGTGGTCTGAACCACGGTTTTCAGCCCGAAACTCGACTGCATCCGCGCGACGCCCGGCAGGCTGGCCAGACGCTGCCGGTGGATCCGCGCGAAATCCTCGCTGTCGCGGGCCACGACCTTCAGCAGGTAATCGGCGCTTCCGGCCATGAGATGACATTCCAGCACGTCGGGCACCTGTGCCACCGCCCGTTCGAACGCGCCGAGCAGTTCATTGGCCTGCCCGCTCAACCCGATCTCGACGAAAACGGTCGTGACGCGACCCACCGCCCGCGCGTCGACCAACGCCACGTAATCGCGGATCACGCCGGCCTGTTCCAGCCGCTGCACCCGCCTGTGGCAGGCCGAGGGCGACAGGTGAACCTGCTCCGAAAGCTCGGCATTGGTCATCCGCCCGTCGCGCTGCAACAGGCGCAGGATGCGCTGGTCCATTTCGTCGATTTCGATCATCACGCATCCGTTTCCCGAAAATTACCATTAATGTCGGAAATTCTTGCGGCAAGCCCGTGAAAACGCAACCAGATTTCAAAGCCTTTCCGAAGAAAACATGCGACATCTGTGCCAGGATTGGGAGGAGACACCACATGATTATCGGCTGCCCGAAAGAGATCAAACCGCAGGAGTTCCGCGTGGGCGTGACGCCCGTGGCCGCGCGCGAGGCCGTCACCCATGGCCACAAGGTGCTGATCGAGGCCGGGGCGGGCATCGGCGCCGGATTTTCCGACGCGGATTACATCGAGGCCGGGGCGGAGATTGCCGACGGCGCGGCGGATGTCTTTGCGCGCTCCGATATGATCGTCAAGGTCAAGGAGCCGCAAGCGGGGGAGCGCAAGATGCTGCGCGAGGGGCAGGTGCTGTTCACCTACCTGCATCTTGCACCGGACCCGGATCAGACCAGGGATCTTCTGGCCTCGGGCTGCACCGCCATTGCCTATGAGACGGTGACCGACCGAAGCGGCGGCCTGCCGCTTCTGGCGCCGATGTCGGAGGTTGCGGGGAAACTGGCACCACAGATGGGCGCATGGACCCTGCAGAAGGCCAATGGCGGGCGCGGCGTGCTGATGGGCGGCGTGCCCGGTGTCGGACCCGCCGAGGTGGTGGTGATCGGTGGCGGTGTCGTGGGCACCCATGCGGCCCGCGTGGCCGCGGGCATGGGCGCGAAGGTGACGGTGCTGGACCGGTCGCTGCCGCGGATGCGTTATCTGGATGATGTCTTCGGCGGGCAGTTCGGCACGCGCTATGCAAGCGCCGGCAACACCGCCGAACTGGTCGCGCAGGCCGATATGGTGATCGGCGCGGTTCTGGTGCCCGGCGCGGCGGCGCCCAAACTGGTCAGCCGGGCGCAGCTGTCCGACATGAAACCGGGCGCGGCGATTGTGGATGTGGCGATCGACCAGGGCGGTTGCTTCGAAACCTCGAAGGCCACCACTCACCAGGATCCGATCTACGAGGTCGACGGTATCATGCATTACTGCGTTGCAAACATGCCGGGGGCGGTTGCGCGCACCTCGACCCTGGCGCTTGGCAACGCGACGATGCCGTTCCTGATCGCCCTGGCCGACAAGGGCTGGAAGCAGGCCTGCACCGACGATCCGCATCTGCTGGACGGGCTGAACGTGCATGCCGGCAAGCTGACGAATTATGCCGTGGGCAAGGCGCTCGGCATCGACGTTCTGTCGCCCAATCTGGCGCTGAAAGCCTGAGCCGTCAGGTCAGGCGGCGGCCCATTTGATCGAGCATCCCATCGACGGGATCTGATCTTCCGGGCCGCGGCCGGTTTCCGCGACCTGCCGCATCGCCTCGAACAGGTCGCGGCGCAGATCTGGGGGGCCGGCTTTTGCCCGCGAGGCATCGAGCCTGCCCCGGTATTGCAGCGCGCCGTCGGCATTCAGGCCGAAGAAATCGGGCGTGCAGGCGGCCCCGTAGGCGCGGGCGACGGATTGATCCGCATCATGGAGATAGGGGAAGGAAAACGCCCGCTCCCTGGCCATTGCGACCATGCCGTCGAACCCGTCCACCGGGTACTGGACCGGATCGTTGGAACAGATTGCAGCAAAACCCACGCCATGCGGGGCCAGATCGTGCGCATCCCGCACAAGACGGTCGATGACGGCCAGCACATAGGGGCAATGGTTGCAGATAAAGGCGATGACGGTGCCATTTGGCCCCATCACATCGCGCAATCCATAGCGCCGCCCATCGGTTGCGGGCAGATCGAAATCGGGCGCGGCCCAGCCGAAATCGCAGACGGGAGCGGTGGCGGCCATGATCTGTCTCCTTGCATCGTTTGGACCGGCTTCAAATGTACCGGCCCGGCGCGGGACATGCAAAGGCCCGCCGTAACCGGCAGGCCTTTACCCGTCGAAACCGGTTCAGGCGCGTTTCAGCGAATCCCGGATCTCGATCAGGATATCCAGTTCGGAGGGGCCGGTTTCCACTTCGGGCGCCACCTCGTCGGGTTTTTCGGCGGCGGCTTTCACCTTGTTCACGAAGCGCACCAGCATGAAAACCACGACGGCGATAATCAGGAAATTGATCACCGCCATCGCGAAGGCACCCCATGCGAAGATTGAAGCGCCCGCTTCTCTTGCGGCCTCCAGAGATGCACCCGCCGGCACCTCGCCGGCCAGCACGAGGTAGTTGTTGGTAAAGTCCAGACCACCAGTGAAAAGCCCGATGAACGGGTTGATGAGATCGGCCACCATCGACGACACGATCGCCGTGAACGCCGCGCCGATGATGATGCCGACGGCCATATCCATGACATTGCCCTTGGCGATGAAATCCTTGAATTCGTTAAGCATTGGTCGATCCTGTTTTGTCCTGTTATCCCTCTGTGCGGGCGCCGGGCGCACGCCTCTACGGTGCCTCCGCGCACAGTCGCATGCGCATAGTGATACATTTTCGGCTCTGGCCCAATGGGAAAGGGTGGCTATGTGTCACCCCTGACCCTAAACCGAAGGTGCATTCATGGCCGATCTTTCCGCATTTCCCATCACCGCCCGCTGGCCCGCGTCCGACCCGGACGTGATCCAGCTTTATTCCTTTCCCACGCCGAACGGCGTGAAGGCCTCCATCGCGCTGGAAGAAACTGGTCTGGCCTATGAGGCGCATCGGGTCACGCTGGCCGATGCGGATGTGAAAAGCGACGCGTTCTTGTCGCTGAACCCGAACAACAAGATCCCGGCCCTCATCGACCCGAACGGACCCGGGGGCGCACCCATCGGGCTGTTCGAATCCGGCGCGATCCTGATCTATCTGGCCGAGAAGACGGGCCAGTTGATCGGCGACGGCCCGGCGGAGAAATACAAGGCCATCCAATGGGTCATGTTCCAGATGGGCGGGATCGGCCCGATGTTCGGGCAGCTTGGCTACTTCGCGAAGTTCGCCGGTGCCGAGATCGAAGATCCGCGGCCCCGGGAACGCTATCTGAACGAGGCCAAGCGCCTTCTGGCAGTGCTTGACCGCGAACTGGAGGGCAAGAGCTGGATCACCGGCAGCTATTCCATCGCCGACATCGCCATCGCGCCATGGCTGCGCGGCCTTGATTTCTATGGCGTGAAAGAGGCCGTGGGCTGGGACGGCTACGGCAATGTGGTGGCCTATCTCGACCGGTTCCTGGCGCGCCCGGCCGTGCAGAAGGGCCTTGTGACCCCGCCGCGCGACTAGCACCGGACCGACGCGTTTCCGCAAGATCGGCCTCCCCCGGGGGCCGGCCTTGCAGTTGCAAGTCCCGCCAGTTGCCTGCGTGCCCCTTCATGTCCGCGGTTTAACCTGAGGCATAGCGGGGCGGCTTCGCCCATGTGTTGATACCGCCCGAAGCTCCCGCCGTCCTGCGGCGGGGGCCTCTGAGCAATGACGCCATCATGCAGGGATCGGAGGTACCACATGACAGAACTGACCGGGAAAACAGCAATCATCACCGGCGGCGCGGCGGGCATCGGCCTGGAAACCGCCCGCCTGTTTCTGGACAGGGGTGCGAAGGTCGCCATTGTCGATCTGGAACAGGGCAGACTGGATGAAGCCGCCCGCGATCTGGACGCGGGCGACGCGCTTCTGACCATTGCCGCCGATGTCTCCTCTGCCGAAGACACGCGGCGCTATGTGGACCGGACCGTCGCGGAATTCGGCGGAATAGATATCTTCTTCAACAACGCCGGCATCGAGGGCAAGGTCGCGCCTCTGATCGAACAGGATATCGCGGATTTCGACAAGGTCATGGCGGTGAATGTGCGGGGCGTGTTTCTGGGCCTGCAACATGTGCTGCCGGTGATGATGAAACAGGGCCACGGCAGCATCATCAACATGTCGTCGGTCGCAGGCCTGAAAGGCAGCCCGAATGTCGCGCCCTACATCACCTCGAAACATGCGGTCGTGGGCCTGACGCGCGCCGCTGCGATCGAAGCGGCAGCCGTCAATGTCCGCGTCAACTCCGTCCATCCCTCGCCGATCAATACACGTATGATGCGCGCGCTCGAGGAAGGGTTCAATCCCGGTCACGGCGCCGAGGTGAAGGAGCAACTGGAACACAGCATTCCGCTGGCCCGCTACGGCGAGGCGGGCGATGTGGCCAATCTGGTGCTGTTTCTGGCCTCCGACGCATCGGCCTTCATCACCGGCGCGCAGTATCCGGTGGATGGCGGCATGGCGGCGGGGTGACGCCCCTCTGCTAGACCGGCGCGGGCCGCTGAACGGGCTGGATCAGGTCGGCGGCCTTCTCGGCGATCATCATGGTGGGCGCGTTCGTGTTGCCGCCGATCAGCTTCGGCATGATCGAGGCATCGACGACGCGCAAGCCCGCCACGCCGATCACCCGCAGGGCGGTGTCGACCACCGCATCGGCGTCGGAGCCCATCCTGCAGGTGCCGACGGGGTGATAGATCGTGTCGGCCCGGCTGCGGATATCCTCCTCAAGGGCGCGGTCGCTGCCATCATGGGGGTAGAGACGTTCGCCGCGCCATGGCGTCAGCGCATCGGCCTGCATGATCCGCTCCATGACCCGCGCCCCCTGTTTCAGTGTCTCCAGATCCCGCGGGTCGCTCAGATAGGCGGGGTCGATCCGCGGCGCGGCGGACGGGTTCGTGCCGTGTAGCCCCACACGACCGGCGGAATGCGGGCGCAGGACGCAGATATGGCAGGAATAACCATCACCGAAATGCAGCTTGCGCATGTGATCGTCGACGATACCGATCACGAAGTGGATCTGCAGATCCGGCCGGTCGAGACCGGGGGCGCTGCGCAGAAAGGCGCCGCCTTCGGCCATGGGCGAGGCGAAAAGCCCCTGCCCGGTCTTGCGCCAGCGCAGCCCGGCGCGGCCCAGCCGGCCCAACCCGCGCGGGTTCAGCCCGACCACGTCCCTCCGGCGGGATTTGTAGGACAGCACATAGTCCAGATGATCCTGCAGGTTCCGCCCCACCTGCGGCAGATCGCGGATCACCGGGATGCCATGTGCGCCAAGCTCCTCCGCGGGGCCGATCCCCGAAAGCATCAGCAATTGCGGCGAACCGAAAGCGCCCGCGCTGAGGATCACCTCCCGCCGGGCGCGCAGCACCCGGGCGCGCCCGTGATGGCGTATGCGCACGGCTGTCGCGCGGCCTTCTTCTACAACAACCTTCTCGCTCAGCGCGCGGGTCAGCACCGTCAGATTGCCGCGCCCCATGGCAGGAAATAGGTAGGCCGCCGCGGCGGAACACCGCTCCCCCCGCTGCGGACCGTCCTGAAACTGGGTGACGTGATAAAGGCCCGCACCCTCCTGAGCCGGGCCGTTGAAATCCGCCGTCCGGCGGATTTGCATGCTTTCGCAGGCCTCGATAAACGCGCGCGTGATCTTTCGGGGTGCGCTTTGCGGCCCCACCTGCAAGGGCCCGTCACCGCCGTGGAAGGCATCGCCGCCCCCCGCGAACCGCTCGGACCGGCGGAAATAGGGCAGAACGCCGGACCAGTCCCAGCCCTCACACCCCATATCGGCCCAGTCGTCGTAATCGCCGCTGTGGCCCCGCACATAAAGCATCGCATTGATCGCCGAAGACCCGCCGAGCGCCTTGCCGCGCGGCTGGAACCCGCGGCGCCCGTTGAGCCCGGGCTGCGGCTCCGTATGGAAGGCCCAGTTGTTGATTTTCGGGCGGCCCGAAACCATCGCGGCCACCAGAGCGGGCGCGCGGATAAAGATATCCCGTCCGCCGCCACCTGCTTCGATCAGGCACACGGTCGCGTTCGGATCTTCCGAAAGCCGCGCGGCAAGCACGCATCCGGCAGACCCGCCGCCGACGATGACGTAATCGAACTCCATGACCGTCATGCTACGCCAGCGCGAACGCAGGCAAAGCAAAACCCCACGTCAGGACGGCAGCGCACCGGTCAGAACATAGCGCAGGATCTCGACCACCTGGCGGGGCTCCTCGGCCACGGCCAGCGCGGCGGCATGCACTTCCTTCAGCGGATGCTGGTGTTCGGGACGGCTGAGCACGATCAGGGATTTGCCAAGCGCCGCCGCCATGCCCGCGTCGAAGGCCGCGTTCCATTGCTTGTACTGCTCGCCGAAACGCACAACGACCACATCGGCCTGCTCGATCCCCATGCGGGTGCGGATGGCGTTGACCTTGGCCCCCTTGTGATCATGCCAGAATTTGTCGGGCTCGGCGCCAAGAATGGCGACACCGCAATCATCGCTGGCCGCGTGATCGGTGACAGGCCCGCCGAACGTCACGTCCAGATCCTTGGCGCCTTCGACGATCTGTTCGCGCCAGTCGGTGTGAATCTCGCCCGACAAATAGACTTTCAACGACATGTGTCCGCCTTTCCTTGCTTCCATGATGGTGCGGGGCCCCTCCCTCAGGCGCGCGGGCGCGCGGTTTCAGCCCCGCAGAACGCCGCCCGTGGCCTTGCCGACCTTCTCCACGATTTTGGCCGCCACGGCCTCGATCTCCTCCTCGGTCAGCGTCTTGTCCCGGGGTTGGAGACGCACGCTCACCGCGATGGATTTCCGGCCCTCGCCAAGCGCGCCGCCGATGAACTCGTCGAAGACGCGGACATCCTCTATCAGCGCCTTGTCCGCACCGGCGGCGGCGTTGACCAGGCTGAGCGCCTCCACCTCGGCATCGACCACGAAGGCGAAATCACGTTCGACCGCCTGCAGATCGCTGATCTGCAAGGCCCCCCGGCTGGCCCCGGCGGACCGCGCCACAGGCACTTCCGCGGGCCAGATCGTGAAGGCCATGGCCGGGCCCCTGACATCCATCGCGGCCAGAACCCGGGGATGAAGCTCCCCGAAGACGCCCAGCACCTTTTTGGGGCCAAGGCAGATCATCCCGTGGCGGCCCGGATGCCACCAGTCCGGCGCGCCACGCAGGATCTGCACCTTGGCGGGCGCGCCGATGGCCGACAGGACGGCCTCCGCATCCGCTTTCACGTCGAACACATCGACCGCGCGGCGCGCGCCATGGGGGTCGCGCGGCCCGGTCTGACCGATCAGGAGCCCCGTCGCCAGCAGATGCTGCTCGCCCGGCTCGCCGCCGTGGAAAACCGCCCCAAGCTCGAACAGGGCCAGATCCATCATGCCGCGCGCCTGATTACGGGCGGCGGCCTGCAGCAGGCCCGGCAGCAGGGCGGGGCGCATATGGCTCATCTCGCTGGAGATCGGGTTGTCCAGCATCGTCGCATCGTCCCCGCCGCCGAACAGGTCCGCGCTGGCCCGGTCGATGAAGCTGTAGGTGACGCATTCATTGTAGCCGAGCGCGGCCATGGTCCGCCGGGCGGTGCGCTCGCGGCGCTGGAGGGGCGTGAGCACCGGTGCCGGGACGCCCGGTTTCGGGCGGCGCAGGGGCTTCGGCTCCAGCCGCGTCAGCGACGCCATGCGCGCCACCTCTTCCACCAGATCGGCCTCGCCCTGAATATCGCGCCGCCAGCTTGGCACCCAGACCTCCAGCACGTCGCCCGCCCCGGTTGCAGAGAAGCCGAGCGCCGTCAGATACCGGATCTGATCGTCCTTCGGGATCTCCATGCCCACAAGGCTGACCACCCGCGCGGTATCCAGCGTGTAGCTTCGGGCCGTCTGCAGCGGCGCGCCCGCCTCGACCACATGGGACGGCGTGCCCCCACAGAGATCGAGCACCATGCGCGTTGCCGCCTCCAGCCCGGGCAGGGTGAATTCCGGGTCCACGCCGCGTTCGAACCGGTAGCGCGCGTCGGAGTTGATCTTGAGCGCCCGGCCCGTTTCGGCAATTTCGATCACGTCCCAATAGGCGCTTTCGATGAACACATTGACCGTCGCCTCGGTGCAGCCGGTCGCGGCCCCGCCCATCACGCCCGCGATGCTTTCGGGGCCGGTGTCGTCGGCGATGACCATCTGGCCGGTCTGGAACGTGTAATTCTTGTCGTCGAGCGCCATGATCGTCTCGCCACCCCGGGCGCGATGCACCCGCAGGTCCCCCGCGACCTTGTCCGCGTCAAACACATGGAGCGGGCGGTTCTGGTCGTAGGTGAAGAAGTTGGTGATATCGACCAGCGCCGAGATCGGCCGGAGCCCGATCGCGCGCAGCCGGTCCTGCAGCCATTGCGGCGACAGGCCGTTGGTGACACCCCGGATCACGCGGCCCGCGAAATGCGGGCAGCCGGTGCGCGTGTCATCGTCGATGGCGACCTTGACCGGGCTGTCGAAGGCGCCCGGAACCGGCGCGATCTCCTGCGGCTTCAGGGTGCCCAGACCCCGCGCCGCCAGATCGCGGGCGATACCGCGCACGCCCAGCGCATCCTGCCGGTTGGGCGTGATCGCGATTTGGATCACCGGGTCGACCTTGGCCGGATCGTGCACCGCCAGCCAGTCGACGAAGCGCTGCCCCACGTCGCCCGAGGGCAGTTCGATAATGCCGTCATGCTCCTCGGACAGCTCCATCTCGCGTTCCGAGGCCATCATGCCGTGGCTTTCGATCCCGCGGATCTTGCCGATGCCGATCGTGGTGTCGATGCCCGGCACATAGACGCCCGGCTTGGCCACGACCACGGTGATCCCCTCGCGCGCATTGGGCGCGCCGCAGATGATCTGTTTCACGCCCTCGTCCGTCTCCACCTGACACACGCGCAGCCGGTCGGCATCGGGATGCTGCTCGGCCCTGATGACCTTGCCGATGGTGAAATCCCCGAGCCGGCCGGCGCGGTCTTCCACGCCTTCCACTTCAAGGCCCAGATCGGTCAGGGTCTCGGTGATCTCGTCCAGATCCGCCTCGGTTTCGAGGTGATCCTTCAGCCAGGACAGGGTGAATTTCATCGGTCCGCTCTCATGTCAAAACTCGGGCCGAGCGATAACGCATGCGCGACGGGATGAAAACCCGGCGCGCGCGCCCGTCTGCCCCGGCCCGCGACGTCCGGCCAGCCCGCGACGCGCCGCGTTACCGATCCTCGCCGCGCTCACGCTCCGCATTGCGCCTTTCGACCGCGTTCAGCCAGCGCGCGACAAGGAAAACCGGGCCCAGAACCACCGCCCAGGCAATGGCATTGATCACCGTGAACCGAAACGCCACGTCGCGCGGCATGTCCGAGCGCCACATGGCCACATGCGCGCCGATCACGAGAACGGCGATGACGAGCAGGGCGACGCGGGCATGGGTGGACATGGGTGGCGGCCTCCGAAATGGCGGCGCGCCCTACATCATGGCGTCGATACCCACGATCATCGACATGGCGAAGAACAACACACATGTCACGACCGTGAGCACGATCACCCGATTGAAATAGCGCACCTGTTTGATCGCTTCGATCTGGAGGTAGAACGCATCGGCCACCCGGTCCAGTTCGAACACATGACGAAGCCTGGGCGAGGGCTCGTAGATCAGACACCGCAGCAGGAACAGGATGGAAACCGAAATGCTGACGATCTGCGCGAACATCAGAAGCAGCGTCAGCCAGGTCTGATCGAGCGAGAAGATGAAGGCCGATGTTGCGAGGATAATCGCAAGCACGGCCAGCAGCGCGGAGGATTTCGCGTCGATCTCCGCCATGATCTGACGGGCTTCGTCCTGATCCATGTCGGCAGTGCCCACATCGGCCTCGATCTCCAGGCAGACCGGCTGCAACACCAGATGGGCGGCGTCTGGCATCAGGGCCCGGTCCATGATCCGGACCATATTCTGGAGCGAGAGGGCGGATTTCATGCGCGGCGATCCTTTGGGCGGGCGTGGACCGATAAGTGTGTGTGGGAGCGGCAAGGTCAAGATGCGGGGGGGGGCGGAGCCAATCTACGGAACCTTCGCCCGACCCGCCGAAAGCACACCGCAAGCCGGGCGCGCGCCTGCCAGTGGGATGGCGCTGCAACGGGTGGTCAAAAGCACTTTATGGTGGCCCAGTCAGGGCACAGAACGGGCGCGGCGCGAGAGGGGCCAAAGCGCCAGCCCGCCGGGACGGGCAGGCACTCGCCCGGCGCTTTCAGCGCTATTCGGGCGGTAGCGCTAAGAAATTATGTCGAACATAATTTGAATAACCATGGCAATTCCAAATAATGCCAAAAGAGAAAAGGTGATATTCAACCAATTGGAGAATCGCCGAATTGTCCAAAATTCTACTTCTCGACCCAATGCCTCAGCGCATTTTACTGAAGAAATCCATGCTGCTCGCTGATTAATGTAGGCGCAGTCAATTATGACCAACTCCCAAGGTGCTATCTGCGGAATCTGAACCAAACAGCATCCTTTTTCGATGGACTTATATTGGACATCCCGAGGTTCGAAGACTGATATATCTGCCGGAAAAGAACTTAGAACAAACTCCACATTGGTTGCAGCCTTGCGACCAGTGTTCTGCAAAAAGAACTTTTCAACATAAATCTCTGTCGCTTGGCTGACGTTCTGTTGCTCTGGTGCCGGAACGGATATCACATTTCGAGAGTTATTTGCTTTTCCAAATATTAGTTTAACCCTAGGCCTTAGTAGGAATAGAATTAGTGAGCTGCCATGGTAACGGCTAGGCTGGCTAATTCACCCTTTGCCGGCTCTAAAGCTGACCAGATGCTGGCAGCAAACTCCATACTAAACCCCCGAATGAACCGCAGGCACCTCCAGCGCTGCAAACCCATAGTGCCGTAACCACCGCAGATCGCTATCGAAAAACGCCCGCAGATCGGGAATGCCGTATTTCAGCATCGCGATCCGGTCGATACCCATGCCGAAGGCGAAGCCCTGCCACTCGTCCGGGTCCACGCCCGCCGAGCGGAGCACATGCGGGTGCACCATGCCGGAGCCCAGCACTTCCAGCCAGTCATCGCCTTCGCCCACCTTCACGGTGCCACCTTCCCATGAACACTGGATATCCACCTCCGCCGAGGGTTCGGTGAAGGGGAAATGCGACGCGCGGAAGCGGGTTTTGACGGATGTGCCGAAATAGGCGGTGAAGAACTCCTCCAGCACCCATTTCAGGTTCGCCATGGAGATATCGCGGTCGATCGCCAGCCCCTCGACCTGATGGAACATCGGCGTGTGGGTCTGGTCGTAATCGGCACGGTAGACGCGGCCGGGGGCGATCACGCGGACGGGGGCGCCATGGGCCTCCATATGGCGGATCTGCACCGGGCTGGTATGGGTGCGCAGCACATGCGGCGGGCGGTTATCGCCGGGCGCGCGGTGGGTGTAGAACGTGTCCATCTCGGCGCGCGCGGGGTGGTGGCCGGGGATGTTCAGCGCGTCGAAATTGTACCAGTCGGTCTCGATCTGCGGGCCTTCGGCCACGGCGAAACCCATATCGGCGAAGATCGCGGTGACCTCTTCCATCACCTGGCTGACCGGGTGGATCGTGCCGACGCGCCGGTGCCGGCCCGGCAGGGTCACATCCAGCCATTCGCCGCGCAGCCGCGCCTCCAGCGCCGCGTCGCCAAGGGCTGCCTTCTTGGCGGCCAATGCGGAGTTCACCTCGTCCTTCAGGGCGTTCAGTGCCGGGCCCGCGACCTGACGCTCTTCCGGTGTCATGCGGCCCAGTTCGCGCATCTTCAGGCTGATCTCGCCCTTCTTGCCAAGAGCGGCCACCCGAAGTTCTTCCAGCGCGGCCTCGTCGGCGGCCTCGGCGATGCGCTCCAGCCAGCCGCCGCGCAGATCGTTCAACCCGTCCATCTCAGGTCTCCATCTCAAGTCGGGTGTCAGCTATCACAGCACCCTCCGATTGCAAGCCGGGCCGGCGCCCGGAACCAAAAAGGCCCCGCAGCCGGATACCGGCGGCGGGGCCCAAAGCTCTGTCAAGGCGGGCGCGGGTTAAAGCGCGGCCTTGGCCTGGGCCACGATGGCCCCGAAAGCCTCTGGCTCATGCACGGCCAGATCGGCCAGAACCTTGCGGTCCACCTCGATACCGGCGAGCGACAAGCCGTTGATGAAACGCGAATAGGTCAGCGCCTCGTCATGGGAGCGGACAGCCGCGTTGATCCGCTGGATCCACAGGGCACGGAACTGGCGCTTGCGGTTCTTGCGGTCGCGGGTTGCGTATTGGTTGGCCTTGTCGACGGCCTGGGTCGCGGTCTTGAAGTTCGTGGAGCGGCGGCCGTAATAGCCTTTCGCCTGGTCGACGATCTTCTTGTGACGGCGATGGGTGACGGTTCCACCTTTGGTGCGGGACATATCTCAGGCCTCCTTAGCGCGCGTAGGGCATGTAGGATTTGACGATCTTCTCGTCGGGCTTCGACAGCGTCGTCGTCCCCCGCGCTTCGCGGATGAACTTCGTCGACCGCTTGATCATCCCGTGCCGTTTGCCGGCCTGGCCAGCCTTGACGCGGCCCGAGGCCGTCACCTTGAAGCGCTTCTTGGCGCTCGATTTCGTCTTCATCTTGGGCATTTCCGTCTCCTAACTCTGGGTCGGTTCAGGCGCGACTCGGCATGCCACTTGGGCCGGCCGCACCGATAGGAAAGCGCGATGTAGCGCCGATTGGCGTGTCACGCAAGGGGGGTCAGTTCAGGATCCGCGCCGCCAATGCGATGAAGGCGTCGGGAATGTTCCGCCAGACGAGGCCGGTCTCGTGCGTGACATGCACAAACGCGAAAAGACCGAGGCCGATCAGCAGGCTGATCAGGGCCGGCACCGACAGCACCCGATCCGCCCAGGACGACACCAACGAGGCGAGGGCGAGGCCCGTCACCAACGTGGCGATGACCAGAAGGATGTCGGCCAGGATGGTCATGGGGGGCAGATCAATCCGGATCGGTGGAGAAAATCAAGCGTTCCGCGCAAGGGGCGACACGCAGGATATTCGTGGTGCCCTGCACGTTGAAGGGGACGCCCGCAGTCACCACGATCAGGTCATCCTCGCTGGCGAACCCGCCTTCGCGGGCGGCGCGGGCGGCGTTCACGACCGCCAGCTTGAAGCGGCTCACCTCCCCCTCGGTCACGAAGCAGTTGGTGCCCCAGGTGAGGCAGAGCCGCCGGGCCACATGGCGCAGCGGCGTCAGCGCGAGGATCGGGACCGCCGGGCGTTCGCGGGCAACCAGACTGGCGGTGGTGCCCGATTGGGTGAAGCAGCAGATCGCCTTGATATCCGTCGTTTCGGCAATCTCGCGGGCCGAAGCCACAATCCCGTCGGCCACGGAGGAGCGGTTCACATGCCGCGAGGCGCGCATGATCTCGTGATAGGTCGGGTCGCCCTCGACCTCGATCGCGACGTTGTTCATCGTGGTCACCGCCTCGACCGGATAGCCTCCGGCGGCGGATTCCGCGCTCAGCATGACCGCGTCGGCGCCTTCGTAGATCGCCGTGGCCACATCCGACACCTCCGCCCGGGTGGGCACCGGGCTTTCGATCATCGATTCGAGCATCTGCGTCGCCACGATCACCGGTTTCGCGGCGGAGCGGCATTTGCGCACCAGTCGTTTCTGGATCGGCGGCACATTCTGCACCGGCAGTTCGACGCCAAGATCGCCGCGGGCGACCATGATCCCGTCGGAGACGGCCAGGATCTCGTCGAAGGCCTTCTCTCCGGCCGGTTTCTCGATCTTCGAAAGGATCGCGGCACGATCCCGGGCCAGTTCGCGCGCTTCGGTCACATCCTCGGCGCGCTGCACGAAGGACAGGGCCAGCCAGTCCACACCCAGTTCGCAGACGAATTCCAGATCGCGGCGGTCCTTCTCGGACAGGGCCGCAAGCGGCAGCACCACATCGGGCACGTTCACGCCCTTGCGGTTGGAAATCGGGCCGCCCGCCACAACGACGCAATCGGCGAAATCCTCGCCGCAGGCCTCGACCTTCAGCTTGACCTTGCCGTCATTCACCAGGAGATGCGCGCCAACCTCCAGCGCCGCGAAGATCTCGGGATGGGGCAACTGCACACGGCTCTCGTCGCCGGGTGTTTCGTCCAGATCGAAGCGAAAGGGCGCCCCGTCCTCAAGATCGAACCCGCGATCGCCCGCGAACGCGCCGCAGCGCAGTTTCGGGCCCTGCAGATCGGCCAGAATGGCGATCGGGCTGTCCAGATCCTTTTCGATCTGCCGGATGATTCCGTGGCGCGCCCGGATCTCGGAATGATCGCCATGGCTCATGTTCAGGCGGAACACATCGGCGCCGGCCTCGAACAGGGCGCGGATCATGTCGTAATCATTGGAAGCGGGGCCAAGTGTGGCGACAATCTTCACATTGCGCAGGCGTCTCATAAACTGCGATGTCCCTTTTGGTCTTTTCTCATTGGTAGCGCTCACACCGGCGTTGGGCCAGCTATGGCGGAAAAGCGGCGCAAGGACAACTGGCACTCCGCCCGAAGCTGGCCTATGAGCAAGCCCTGACAGGCAAGAGTGACAGCCAGATGACCGCGCCGTTTCATATCGAGGGAGAAGGCCGCAAGGGCCGGTGGGTGCTGACATGCGACCACGCCTCGAACCGTGTCCCTCCGGAGGTGAATGGCGGCGATCTGGGCCTGTCGGGGGCGGACATGAACCGGCACATCGCCTACGACCCCGGCGCCCTTGGCGTGACACGGGCGCTGGCCCGCGCGCTGGACGCGCCGATGATCGCCTCGGATTTCTCGCGGCTGGTGATCGATCCGAACCGGGGCGAAGACGACCCGACCCTGTTGATGAAGCTCTATGACGGCACGATCATCCCGGCCAACCGCCATGCGGACGCGACCGAGGTGGAGCGCCGGCTGCGGCTTTATCACCGGCCCTATCATACGGCGCTTGCGGGCCTTCTGGCGGCGCGGCCCGACCCGGTGCTGGTGGCGATCCATTCCTTCACGAAACAGTTTAGGGGGCGCCCGCCCCGGCCATGGCATGTGGGCGTGCTTTATGCCGGCGACACGCGTCTGGCGCTTCCTCTGGTTGCCCGGCTGAACGCCGAACCCGATCTGTGCGTGGGCGATAACCAGCCCTATTCCGGCCATCTGCCCGGGGACAGCATGTATCGCCATGGGGTGGAGCCGCGGCGGCCCCATGTCCTGATCGAGCTGCGCAACGACCTGATCAGGACCGCGGCTCAGCAGGAGGCCTGGGGCCTGCGCCTGGCTCCGATGCTTGACGCGGCGCTGACCATTGCACAGGTATGACCGAGAGTTGCAGGGAGTAACACCGATGGATGACCAAACCCGGATCGAGCTGGAGGCCGCCACATTCCGCCGCCTCTTGCAGCATCTTGATGAGCGCAAAGACGTGCAGAACATCGATCTGATGAACCTGTCCGGCTTCTGCCGGAACTGTCTGAGCCGCTGGTATGGCGAAGCCGCCGAGGCCAGGGGGATCGAGATCGACAAGGAGACCGCGCGCGAGGTGGTCTATGGCATGCCCTACGCGGAGTGGAAGGCCAAGTATCAGACCGAGGCGAGCGAAGCGCAGAAAGACGCGTTCAGCCGGTCGAACCCCGGCCATTGAGGCTTCCTCACCGCCGTGCTCCAAGCGCCCGCCTGACGTGACGACCGGCACGAGCCGGCGGGGGAAATCCCAGAAGCAGGCGGCGCCAGGTCAGGCGGCAATCGCCTCGGCGCGCAGGAAAGCGGGCTTTGCGTCGGTGCTGAGATCAGGCGCGTAGCGATAGCCCCCTATGGCAAACTCAGTGATATGCTCCGGCTGCGTCAGGCGATGTTCGATGATGAAGCGCGCCATGGCGCCACGGGCCTTCTTGGCAAAGAAACTGACGATTTTCGGGCCCCCGGGCTTGTCTTCCAGAAAGGTCGGCGTGATCACCCGGAGGTCCAGCGCCCCGGCATCCACGGCGGAGAAATACTCCACCGACGCACAGTTGATCAGCGTGTCGCTGTTCGTCCGCTCCGCTTCTGCGTTCAGCGCCCGGGCCAGACGATCCCCCCAGTAGGCATAGAGCGACGGCCCGCGCGTGGTGCTCAGCCGACTGCCCATTTCCAGACGATAGGGCCGGATCCCATCGAGCGGGCGGAGCAGCCCGTACAGCCCCGAAAGGATGCGCAGCCGTTGCTGGGCAAACCTCAGGTCGTCGGGATCGAGGCTGGCAGCCTCCAGCCCGGCATAGGTATCGCCGGCAAAGGCGAGCGCGGCGGGGCGCAGATCGTCCCGGTCTTCGGCAAATCGCTGAAACCGCTCGTGGTTGAGCCGGGCCAGATCGTCGGAAATGTGCATGAGCTTGCCCAGCTCCCGCACCGACAGCCCGCGCGCAACCGCGGCCAGCGCATCGGCATCCTTCTGAAACGCGGGGTCCGACATTTCCACGGCGCGCGGTGCCCAGTCGAGGCGTTTGGCGGGGGAAATCACTGTGAGCATCGGGTGCGTCTCCTGTCAAATGTCGCTGGTGAAATCTAGATCGCTTCGTGGCAGTGTCACGGGGGATGGACAGAAAATGGAGGGCGCCCCCGGTGATCCAGGATTATTCGCCGTGGTTCTTGGAACCAGGCTTCGTGCTTTACATGATGATCGACCAGCCGGGACTGGGCCTGTTGTTCTATGCCGGTGCTTTTCTGGTCGCGATCTAACCGGCATCCCGCAACACCTCCAGAAAGGCGGCGCCGAAACGCTCGGCATGGCGGTCGCCCAGTAACCGTGTCAGCCCGCCCAGATCGGCAGGCTGTATCTCGGCCACTTTCGCCAGTTGCGAGGAGGAACAGCTCATCGGCTTGTCCGCACCTTTCGGTCCGCGCGCCAAGGCAGCCTGCACCTCCAGCAGCCGGTCATAGAGACTGCCGGCCGGGCGGCCCGCCAATTTGCGCCGCGCGGGGTGTTGCGGCGCGGGCGCCTCGCCATTGATGACCTCAAGAAACGCCGCGGCGTAGCTGTCCAGCTTCTTGGCGCCGACGCCGGTAATTTTCGCCATCTCGTCGGGCGTGGCCGGGCGCCTTTCGGCCATTTCGATCAGGGTCCGGTCGGTGAAGATGACATAGGCGGGAACCCGCGCCTCCTCCGCCAGGGCGCGGCGTTTGGCCTTCAGCGCCGACAGCAGCGGCGCATCTTCTTCCGAAACCAGCGTCCGGACCGCCGGGCGGCGCGGCGCCCTGGCGAGCGCGTCCTTGCGCAGGATGATCGTGGCCTCGTCCTTCAGGATCGGGCGGGCGGCCTGGGTCATCCGAAGCGCCCCGAACCGGTCCGGGTCGGGGCGGATCAGATCATGGGCCGCCATCTGCCGGAACACCGCCTGCCAGCCGCGCCTGTCCAGTTCGCGCCCGACGCCGAAAGTGGGCAGCCGGTCATGGCCGCGCTCGGTCACCTTGTCCGTGGCATTGCCGGTCAGAATGTCGATCAGATGCCCCGCGCCGAAACTCTCGCCCGTGCGAAGGATCGCGGACAGGGCCTTGCGGACGGGCTGGGTGCCGTCGAAGGTCTCGGGCGGGACAGCGCAGAGGTCGCAGTTGCCGCATGGGCCGGTCGCCTCCTCGCCAAAATAGCCCAGCAGGATCTGCCGGCGGCAGCCCAGCGCCTCGGCCAGCCCCAGAAGCGCGTTGAGACGGCCATGATCGGCGGACTTGCGATCCCCCCGGGCAAGGCCTTCGTCAATCTGGCTGCGGCGGAACCGGATATCGTCGGGGCCGTAAAGGGTCAGGGTGTCCGCAGGCGCGCCATCCCGGCCCGCGCGCCCGATCTCCTGATAGTAGCTTTCGATGGATTTCGGCAAATCCGCATGGGCGACCCAGCGGATGTCGGGCTTGTCGACGCCCATTCCGAAGGCGACCGTGGCGCACACGATCAGCCCGTCTTCGCGGCTGAACCGCGTCTCCACGATGCGACGGTCCTCCGCCTCCATGCCGGCATGGTAATGGCAGGCGCTGTGGCCTTCGTCGCGCAGCGCCTTGGCAATGGTCTCGGTCTTGGCCCGTGTGCCGCAATACACGATCCCCGACTGGCCCCTGCGTGCGGCGGCAAAACTGAGGATCTGGGCGCGGGGCTGGTTCTTGACCTCGAAGGCCAGAGCAAGGTTCGGGCGGTCGAAGCCGCGCAAGAAAGTCTCGGGCTGCGTGCCGTCGAAAAGTCGCTCCACGATCTCGGCGCGGGTTTCGGTATCGGCTGTGGCGGTGAAGGCGGCCAGCGGCACGTCCAGCGTTTTCCGCAAGGCGCCGATGCGCAGGTAATCGGGGCGGAAATCGTGGCCCCACTGGCTGACGCAATGCGCCTCGTCCACCGCGATCATGGTCACGCCCGCGCGTTTCAGCATCCGTTCGGTGCCCGACGCCGCCAGCCGTTCCGGCGCGATGTAGAGAAGCTTGAGCGTGCCCGCCTCCAGCCCCTGCCAGACGGCATCGGTTTCCTCGGGCGTGTTGCCGGATGTCAGCGCACCGGCCTCCACGCCCGCCGTGCGCAGGCCCCGCACCTGATCGCGCATCAGGGCGATCAGGGGCGAGATCACCACCGTCACGCCGGGCTGCATCAGGGCAGGCAATTGAAAGCACAGGGATTTTCCGCCGCCCGTGGGCATGATTGCCAGCGTGTTCAGGCCCGCCGCCACGGCACGCACAATCTCTTCCTGCCCCGGGCGGAAGCTTTCAAAACCAAAGACGGAGGAGAGATAGCTCTCGGGGTCCTGCATGGCAGTGCTTGGGCCTGTCGATTTTTTCTTTGACGCTCGATTTTCACGGACTGTCCCATATCGGGATGAGGTTCACAAGGCGGCGGTCGCGACGGATCGCGCCAGATGCCCGCAACGGCGAGCGGTGCGGGGGCAAAAGCCCGCCAGCGACCGAAAAATCTGCAAATGAGTTGCAATTGCGACAATAGGGCTTACCTATCGAGGGCCGGTGTGAAACCACATGGGCCGCAACCTACCCTGTTCCGAAAAGGAGGGCACGAAATGTCTTTCGTTAAGTCCCTGGTACTTGCCGCAACCACCCTTGTCGCGGCCAGCGCGCTGTCCGCCCAGGAGGTCACGCTGAGATTTCAGCATTTCGTTTCACCCTTGTCGGCCAACCCCACCGGCTTCATGCAGCCATGGGCCGACGCGATCGAGGCGCAGTCCGATGGCCGTATCCGGGTGGAGCTTTACCCCTTCATGCAGCTTGGGGGTGCTGCCCAAAGCCAGTATGACCTGATCCGCGACGGCGCGATCGACGGCGGCTGGGTGATCCCTGGATATCAGCCCGGCCGCTTCCCCGAGGCCGAAGCCCTGGAATTGCCGTTCATGACGCCGAAATCCGCCGAAGAGGCGAGCCGCGCGGCCTGGACTTACACGCAGCAACATCTGATGGATGACTTCGCCGATGTGCATGTGATCGCCGCGCATATGCACGGCCCCGGCCTTGTGCATCTGCGCGGACCCGCAATCGACGAGGTCGCCGATTTCGACGGTCTGTCGCTGCGCGGCCCGTCCCGACCGGCAACCCTGCTGCTGGAGGAACTGGGCGCGACCCCGGTTGGAATGCCCGTTCCCGCCTTTCCGGAGGCGCTGGCGCGCGGCGTGGTCGATGGCGGCGTGATCACTTGGGAGATGGCGCCCTCCCTGCGGCTGGATGAACTGACCCGAAGCCACACGGATGTCGCGGGTGACAGGTCGCTCTACAACCTCTACTTCATCTGGGCGATGAACCGGGATGTCTACGAGGCGCTGCCCGAGGATCTGCGCGCGGTGATCGACGCGAATTCCGGGATGATGGCGAGCGCCTGGGCGGGCCGCGCCCATAATGAAGGCGATCTGCGCGGGCGCGACGCGATGGCCGCCGCGGGCAACGAGATCGCCGAGATGTCCGAAGAGGTCACCGCCGAAATCCGCGCGATGGGCGACAGCGTGATCGCCGCCTGGATCGCAGAGGCCGATGAGAAAGGTCTCGATGGCGCCGCGCTGGTGCAATCGGCGCGCGATGCGATGGCCGCGCAGATCGGCACGGCGGCGGGCCGGGTCAACCGGTAGACCGCGCAAGCGTGATCAGCGTGTCGCCATAGCGGCGCTGATCGAGCAATGCGATCCCCTCCGGCAAAACCGGGGGGGTGTTCTCCTCCCAGACGATCAGGGCGCCGGGGGCCAGCCAGCCGCCCGCTTGCGCCGAGGCCAGCGCCCGCTCACCCAGACCCTTGCCGTAGGGCGGATCGAGAAAGACCAGATCGAAGGGTTTGCCCGGCACCTCGCCCAGACGGGTGGCGTCGCGCCGAAACAGCTTGGTCACGCCCTGAGCCTGACAAAGCCCGATATTCTCCCGCAACAGGGCCCGGGCCGCAGCGCCGTCATCGACGAATGTGGCGTGGGACGCCCCGCGCGACAGCGCCTCCAGCCCAAGCGCGCCGGTGCCCGCGAAAAGGTCCAGCACCCGCGCGCCGCCCAGCGGGTCGCCATAGCCGCCATTCACCAGCAGATTGAACAGGCTTTCGCGCACCCGGTCGGAGGTGGGGCGCAGATGCGCGCCCGCATCCCCCTTTCCGACCGAAGCCAGCCGTTTGCCCCGATGCGTCCCGGCGATGATCCTCATGCGCGCAGAAGGGTCTTCACATCGGTCCCGGGATCGGCAACCAGCTCGGCGGCGGGCGATTTTCCGGCCTCCAGCAGACGTTTGCCGACCATGTAGGCGCGGGGGTCGTTCATCGCATCCACCGCCAGAAGCCGCGTGCCTGCATAATACCAGTGCGACAGGGCCGCATCCGCCCCGCCCCGCACCACGACCCGGTCATAGCCTGTATTCAGCCCCGCGATCTGCAGTTTCACGTCATACTGATCCGACCAGAACCAGGGGTGCGGGTCGTAAGGCTCGTCCGCGCCCATCATGTTCCGGGCGACCAGTTCCGCCTGATCGATGGCGTTCTGAACGCTTTCCAGCCGGATCCTGTCCCCCCGATAGGGGAAGGACGCGCAATCGCCCGCCGACCAGATCGCCGGGTCCGAGGTGCGGCCGCGGGTATCCACCTTGATGCCGTTGTCGATCTCCAGCCCCGCGGCCTCGGCCAGCGATGTGGCCGGGCTGATGCCGATACCGGCGATCACCATGTCGAAGGGAGGCTCGGTCATGTCCGTCAGGATCGCGCCGGTGACATGGTGATCGGCCGCGTTCAGGCAGGTCAGGCCAACGCCTTCACGGATATCCACGCCATGGGCACGGTGCAGATCGCGGAAATAGGCCGAGGTTTCGGGGCAGGCGACGCGCTGCAGAATCCGCTCCGCCATCTCGATCAGGGTCACCTCCATCCCGCGCTTGGCGCAGATGGCGGCCGCTTCCAGCCCGATATATCCGCCGCCCACGATCAGCACCCTGCGCCCCGCCTCCATGTCCGGGGCCATCGCATCCACATCGGCCAGCGTGCGGACCACATGCACGCCCCGCAATTCCCCGCCGATCGCCCCCGACAGGCGGCGCGGCACCGAGCCCGTGGTCAAGGCAAGCTGATCGTAGGGGATGCTGTGGCCACCGGCGATCACCACCTTGTCGGCCCGGTCGATGGCCACGACCGTTTCGTCCAGATGCAGATCGATCCCGTTCTCGGCATAGAAACTCTCGGGCCGCAGGAAAAGCCGCTCCAGAGACATCTCTCCCATCAGATAGGCCTTCGAGAGAGGCGGGCGCTGATACGGCGGAACGTGTTCCTCGCCGATCAGGGTGATCCTGCCGCCGAATCCGTCCGCCCTAAGCCTGGCGACCAGCGCCGCACCGGCCTGCCCCGCCCCAACAACGACGATATGCGACATCGCGATTTCCCGTTTTCGTCTGGCACCCAACCGTCCGCACCCTATATGCGAGAGGCACAGC
Source organism: Rhodophyticola porphyridii (assembly GCF_003688285.1). Classification (GTDB taxonomy): domain Bacteria; phylum Pseudomonadota; class Alphaproteobacteria; order Rhodobacterales; family Rhodobacteraceae; genus Rhodophyticola; species Rhodophyticola porphyridii. Next base: position 226,594 of record NZ_RCNT01000001.1, on the reverse strand, counting down.
TACACAAGCGAGGGAGACCGCGACATGAGTATTGCCGTTGGCGACAAACTACCGGATGCGAACCTGCTCCGAATGGGCGAAAACGGGCCCGAATCCGTTTCCATCGGCGAGAAGCTTGCCGGGCGCAAGGTGATCCTCTTCGGCCTGCCCGGCGCCTATACGGGCACCTGCACCACGGCCCATGTCCCGAGCTTCATCCGCACCAAGGATGATTTCGACGCCAAGGGCGTGGACGAGATCATCTGCGTTTCGGTCAATGATCCGTTCGTGATGCAGGCCTGGGGCGAGAGCACCGGTGCCGGCGCGGCCGGCCTGACCCTTCTGGGCGATGCGGCCAGCGAGTTCACCTCGGCCATCGGAATGGATTTCGACGCCCCGCCGGTGGGTTTCATCAAGCGCTCCAAACGCTACGCGATGTATGTCGAGGACGGCGTGGTCAAGGTGCTGCATGTCGAGGAAAACCCGGGCGTCTGCGAGGCGTCGGGCGGCGAGGCGATGCTGGCCGAGATCTGACGGATACCGGGCGGCCGGCCCGGCCCGCCGCCCGGATGCCCCGACTTGACCGAAGACGGGGGGCGACCCTACTCCGCCGCCGCCTGCGCCTGATCGGCGGCGGCGTTTTCGTGGATGATGGTCCGGGTCGGGAACGGGATATCCACGCCGCCCGCATCCAGCGCCTCTTTCACCTTGCGCTTCATGTCGGCCTGATAGGCGAAATAGTCGCCCGCATCGACCCAGACGCGGACCAGAAAATCGACCGAGCTAGAATTGAGGTTGTTCACCTGTATGAAGGGCTCGGGCGTCGTGTGGCTCCGGTCGTCGGCCATGATCGTCTCAAGGATGATCCTCTCGGCCTCCGCCAGATTGGCCCCGTAGCCGACACCGAACTCCCATTCCGCCCGGCGCGTGGGATAGGCCGAGTAATTCTTGATCTCATTGCCCCAGACATCCGAGTTTGGGATCAGGATCTGCACATTCGACAGCGACGCCAGCTCGGTCATGTTGAGCGAGATGTTCCTGACCGTCCCCATCTCCCCCGCGACCTCGACGAAATCGCCGTTCTTGATCGGACGGAACAGAATGATCATGATACCGGCGGCAAGGTTCGACAAGGTGCCCTGAAGCGCCAGGCCGATGGCGATACCGGCCGCACCGATGGCCGCCACCAGCGAGGTCGTCTGCACCCCGAACGTGTTGAGGATGAACATGGCCGCGAAGGCCAGGATCACGTAACGCGCGATATTGCCCAGAAAGGTGAACAGCGTGTCATCCAGCGCCTTGTGCCGCTCCCCAAGCGCGGTGATCCGCCGCCGCGCCCAGCCGGAGACGACGAAGGCCAGAACAATCAGAACAAGGGCGAGCACGACATCGCCCAGCACGCTGGCCATGAACTCGACTGTGAAAATGTCGCCCACGGTCACGCCCGCGGCGATCTCCGTCGCCAGTATCTGCTCGATATCCATAGTCCCTATCCGGCAAGCCGGTCCATCTTGGTCGCCATCGCAATGTCCAGCGCACTCAGGCCGCCGACATCATGGGTGCTTAGCGTAACCTTTACGGTCTTGTAAACGTTCGACCATTCCGGGTGATGGTTCATGTGCTCGGCAATCAACGCAACGCGCGTCATCCAGCCGAAGGCCTCGTTGAAATCGCCGAAGGTGAAGGTCTTGCTGATCGCGTCGCGATCCTCTCCCACCTGCCAGCCATGGGCCGTCAACTCGGCCAGTGCGGTGCTGCGCTGCGCATCGCTCAGTTTTTCGGGTTTGTTCATTCCTGTTCCTCCACATGTGCGGTCTTGAAAGGGCCATAGGCCGTCAGGACCTCGATCTCTTCATCAATCGCGGCGCGTTCGGCCTCCAGATAGCTCGCAATCGCGCGGCGAAACCCCTCGTCCCCCACCCAGTGCAGCGAATGGGTGGTGACCGGCATGTAGCCCCGGGCCAGCTTGTGCTCGCCCTGCGCCCCGGCCTCGACGCGCGACTGCCCCCGCGCGATGGCCGCGTCGATCGCCTGATAGTAACACAGTTCGAAATGCAGGCAGGGGTGGTGCTCGATGCAGCCCCAATAGCGGCCGTAGAGAACGTCGCGCCCGATGAAGTTCAGCGCGCCGGCCACCGGGGCGCCGCCGCGCATCGCCAGAACCAGCAACATATCGTCGCGCAAACGCTCCTGCGCGATGTCGAAAAACGCGCGCGTCAGATAGGGCTGGCCCCATTTCCGCGCGCCCGTGTCCTGATAGAACCGCCAGAAGGCATCCCAGTGCCCGGGCTTCAGCGCGTCGCCCGTCAGCGACACGATCTCGCCGCCGAAACCCTGAGCCGTTGCCCGCTCCTTGCGGATGTTCTTGCGCTTGCGCGAACTGAGGCTGGCCAGAAAATCCTCGAACCCGCCATAGCCGTGATTGGTCCAGTGAAACTGCTGGCTGGTGCGGCGCAACAGGCCCATCTCCTCGCCCGCCGCCGCCTCCGCCTCGGTGCAAAACGTGACGTGGAGCGAGCTCAGCTGGTTGTCCGAGGCGATTTGCACCGCGCCCTGAACCAGTGCCGCCCGGCCGACCTCCTCCCAGCCGGGCCGGGTCAGGAACCTGCGGCCGGTCGCGGGGGTGAACGGCACTGCGATCTGCAGTTTCGGGTAATAGCGCCCGCCCGCCCGTTCATAGGCATGGGCCCAGTTGTGATCGAAGATGTACTCACCCTGGCTGTGGCCCTTCGCGTAAAGCGGGGTCACCGCGATCAGGTCGCCGCCCGCGCGCGCCAGCAGATAGCGCGGCTGCCAGCCGGAACCCGGCCCGACGGAGCCGCTTTGCTCCAGCGCCGACAGGAAGCGGTGCGTGGTGAACGGGTCATGCGGCGGGCCGCCATCGGCGGCTTCCGGGCAGGCGCAGGCATCCCACTCGTCCGGGTCCACGCCGCGCAGGCTGTCCAGCGCCGTCACCTCGATTTGCACGTCGTCGCGCATGGCTCTGCCTTGGATTGTGTCGGGTCAACAGGTGGGGCGCGTTCAGGCCGCGTCAAGCGGGGGCAGATACCCCTCGAAAGTCACGTTGTCCGCGATCCGGCGCGCCTCTGCCTCGGCCTGGGCGGATTGGATCGTCCAGCACAGTACGGGGATCTTCTGCGCTTTCAGCTCCGCCACCCGGGGGCTGCCCAGATCGGTCCAGTCATGGCTGATGAATTGCGCGCCGACCTTGCCGAAATCGCGGATCGACCGCAGATGACTGCAAAGCTCGGGGCTCAGTCCCGGCCATTGCGACGGCATGAACCCCGAGGTGACCAGCCCGCGCGCCACATTCGGCGCATGCGCGCGGAAGGATGCGATCGTGTGCGGGTTGAACGACATCACCGCCACCGGCCCCTCATATCCCTGCAACGCCGACACGACTCCTCGTTCGAGCATATCGTCGGCGGCCGCGCCGATGCCTCCGGATTGATCCTTGATCTCGATCAGCAGCGGGACGCGCCCGGCCACCAGCTGAAGGATCTGCGAAAGCGAGGCGATGTTCTCCTCCGAGCCCTTCAGGCGCAGATCCATCAGGTCGCGCGCGGTACGGGCTCGGATCGGGCCGGTCGTACCGGTCATCCGGTCCAGCGTGGCATCGTGAAACACCATCGCCTGCCCGTCCGCCGAGGGTTGCACATCGATCTCGATCCCGTAGCCCATCGCCACCGCGCGGCGCACCGCGGTGACCCCGTTTTCGGGGATACCCTGGCCCGCGTCATGCAGCGCGCGATGCGCGATGGGCGGGCCCAGAAATGCGGCGGGAAAGGTCATGGCCTGATCTGGAAAATCCCCTCTATCTCTACTGCGACGCCAAGCGGCAGCGCCCCGGCGCTGACGGCCGAACGGCTGTGCCGGCCCGCATCCCCCAGAACCTCCACCAGGAAATCCGAGGCGCCGTTCACCACCTTTGGCTGATCGGTGTAATCCGGGCCGGAATTGACGAACCCGGTCAGCTTGACCACCCGCACCAGACGGTCCAGATCCCCGTCACAGGCGGCCTTGGCCTGCGCCAGCAGGCTGATCGCGCAGGTCCGTGCCGCGGCGGCGCCCTCTTCGGTCGTCAGATCGACCCCGACCTTGCCGGTGATCAATCCATCCGCGTTCTGGGAGATCTGCCCCGACACGAAGGCCAGATCGCCCACCACCACGAATGGGACATAATTGGCCGCAGGCGCCGGTGCGACGGGCAATTCCACGCCCAATTCCGCCAGACGCGCCTCTGTTCCGTTGCTCATCGCCCCTCTCCCAATGGAATGATCCGGGGGACAGGCTAACGCCCGAGACGGGCGGAGGAAAGGGGGGATCAGCTTTCGCGGAAGGCGCGGTTGAAATAGTCGGTCAGCGGGCGCATGAGATAGGCAAGCGGCGTGCGATCCTCGGTCCGGATGAAGGCCTCCACCGGCATGCCGGGCAGCAGGGTCTCCCCCTCCAGAAGCTCGATCTGGCCCTCGTCCAGAACGATCTGCGTCTGGTAGAAGCTGGCGCCCGTGGCCTCGTCCAGAAAGGCATCCGCCGATACGCGCGTTACCAGCCCGTAGAGGTCCGGGGTTGTACGCGAATCGAAGGCCGGAAAGCGCAGCAGCACCTCCTGCCCCAGAAAGACCTGATCCACATGGATCGCTTCGACCCGGGCGGAGATCACCAGCGGCCGGTCCTGCGGCACCAGAAACAGCACCGGATCGGCAGGCCGCACGACCGATCGCGGGCCGAACACCGTCAGGCCATAGACCACCCCCGCCACCGGCGCGCGCAGATCCATATTGGCAAGCTGGCGTTCCAGCGCCTGAGCGCGTTCGGCAAGCTCCTCCTCCTGCAGGCGGACCTCGCGCAGCTCGGCAATCGCCTCCTCCCGGCGGGCGGTCTCCACCTGAGGGATCGCCAGTTCGGTCTCGGTGATCCGTCCTTCGGCCTCGGCGGCCGCGGCATCGATCTCCCCCAACGTGCCCAGAAGATTCGCCTCCTCGCGTTGCAGGCTCAGCACCCGGGCGGCCTGGGCCAGCCCGCGCTCCAGAAGGTCCTGCTGGGCGGTGAGCTCCTCGGCCACCAGATTCTGCTGGCGTTCCAGCGCGGTGCGTTGCGCAATCATCCCGTCGATCTGGTTGCCGATCTGTTCGGTGCGGCGGTTCAGCTGGTCTATCTCGCGATCCAGCGTGTCGCGCCGGGCCGCAAACAGGTTCCGCTGCCCGGTGAGGATATCGGCGAGTTCGGCGTCGCTCTCGGCGGCCCGCAGCAATTCGGCCCCGAACGCAACCTCGGCCTGGCCGTCCCGTTCGGCCTCCAGACGGGCGCGGCGGGCGCGCACCTCGTTCAACTGGCCACGCACCACCGCATAGCTCGACGCGATGTCCGACGCGTCGAGACGGAGCAGCACCTGCCCCTCCTCGACCTGCTCGCCTTCGGTCACCGCCAGTTCCGCCACGACACCGCCATCCGGGTGCTGGATGACCTGGCGGTTCTGATCCACCTCGATCTGGCCGGACGCGATGATCGCGCCCGCGATATTCGACATCACCGCCCATGTCCCGAACCCGCCCAGCAGGATCGCGAGCGACAGGAAACCCAGCAGCATCGGCCCGCGAATGGACCAGGAGGTTTCCGGTATTTCCTGCATCAGCTTACCCCCCCGGCCGCGGCGCCACCGGCAATCTGCGCGTGGTTCTGCACCGTTTTCTTCAGCACCTCGTCACGCGGGCCGAAGACCTTGGGCATGCCGCCCTCCAGAACCAGAAGCATGTCGCATTCGCGGATGGCCGCTGGCCTGTGCGCCATGATCAGCACCGACCGGCCATCGATCTTCATCTCGCGGATGGCCTGGTTCAGGGCTTCGCTGCCCTCGTTGTCGAGGTTCGAGTTCGGCTCGTCCAGAACCAGAAGCACCGGGTCGCCATAAAGCGCGCGGGCCAGGCCGATGCGCTGCACCTGCCCGCCGGAGAGCCGTGATCCCACGGCGGTCACCGGCGTGTCGTAACCCTTGGGCTGTTTCAGGATCAGGTCATGCGCCGCCGCTTTCCGGGCGGCGGCGACCACGGCCTCCGGGTCCGGGTCGGGCGCCAGACGGGCGATATTCTCCGCAATCGTGCCATCGAACAGCGTCACGCTTTGCGGCAGATAGCCGATCAGCCCGCCCAGAACGTCCGGATCGTACTGGTCCAGCGTCGCGCCATCGAGGCGGATCTGGCCTGCCGCCGGCGCCCAGACCCCGGTCAGGGCCTTGGCAAGCGTAGATTTTCCGGCGCCCGAGGGCCCGATAATCCCGACCGCCTGCCCGGGTTCGACCCGGAAACTGACCATTCTGAGCGTTGCCTGGGTTTCCCCGGGCGGGACAACGGCCAGTTGATGCACCGTCAGCTGCGCGTCAGGGCGCGGAAGCGGCAGGCGATGCGGCTCCCGCGGGGTTTCCGCCAGAAGCTGGCGCAGATTGGTCCAGCCATCATGGGCGCGATGGATCAGCGCCCACTGACCGATCGCCAGTTCGATCGGGGCGAGGGCCCGGCCCATCAGAATCGAGCCGGCGATCATCGCGCCCGCGGTCAGTTCCCCGCGCAACACCAGATAGGCGCCCAGACCCAGCATCGCCGATTGCAGGAAGAGCCGCAGCGTCTTGGTGAGCGTGGTGAACCCGCCGGCCCGGTCGCTGGACCGGATTGACGCGCCAAGGGCAACCGACCGCTGGGCACGCCAGCGGCGAAAGGCCGACCCCTGCATTCCCAGGCTGCGGATCAGTTCCGCCTCCGATTGGAGCTGCCCCGCCATCCGGTCCGCGCGCATCGAGGCGAGACCGGACGCATTCAGCGGCTCCCGCGTCATCGCCTGATTGACGATCGCGATGACGATCAGCAGCGCGCCGCCGCTAAGCGCCAGCCAACCGAGCCATGGATGAAAAATGAAGATCGCCGCCAGAAAGAGAGGAGTCCACGGAACGTCGAAAATCGCCAGGAACGCGGGCGAGGACAAAAGTCGCTGCACCGATTCGAGATCCCGCAAGCCGGTCTGGGGTCCGCCCGTCCTGCGCGCCCGCGACAGGGCGGCGGAAAAAACCGGCGCGTCCAGCCCGTCCTGCAATCGGGCGCCGACCCGCGCCGCCACTCGACCCCGGGCATAGTCGAGAAGCCCCATCATCAGGAACAGGAACGTCACCAGCAGGGACAGCGCCAGAAGCGTTTCCTCCGACCGGCTGCCGAGGACGCGGTCATAGACTTGCAACATGTAGAGCGGGCCCGTGAGCATCAGCAGATTGGTGAACACGCTGAACAGGAAGATCGCCCATAGCAGCGCGGAACTGGCCCGCCGGTGGCGGGTCAGGTCATCCGTGACGGGCTGGCCGTGATGCGATCGTGTCGGGGTCATCCAACAATCCGGGCATAAGTCTATTGCAGGCAGAGCCGGGCACTGCGACATTAGGGATAGAGCCGCTCGCCTTTCTCAAAGGTTCAGTGAACCGATTTATGCAACACGGGACCTTTGCAAACCGTTACTTCCGCGTGGTCCCGATTTAAAACAGCAGACCGCCAACAGGAGTCCCGTGTGCCCGTCATGCCCGTTTCCCGCACCCGCAGTCTCTGTGCCGTTCTTGGGCTGCTCGTCACGCTTTCAGCCTGCGGCCCGGCCGCGTTGCCGCCCGCAAGCGCGATAAACGACCCTGACGAGGCGCAGAATCGCGCGGCGCATGAGTTCAATCGCGGGCTGGACCGTGCGCTGGTAAGGCCCACCGCCTCGGCGCTCGGCTCCGCCATACCTGAGCCGGTGCTGGTCGGGGTCGGGCGAATGTCCTCCAACCTCAATCAGCCGGGCTATGTGGTTAACAATGTTCTCCAATTCCGGTTCGGTCAGGCGATCCACAACACCGCGCGCTTCGTGATCAACACCACCATCGGGATCGGCGGCATCTTCGACCCGGCCAGCGCGATGGGGCTTGAGGAACGTGATACGGATTTTGGCGAAACCCTGCATCTCTGGGGCGCACCCGAGGGGCCTTACATGGAATTGCCGGTGCTGGGCCCTTCGACCTCCCGCGATACGGTCGGGCGGGTTGTCGATTTTGCCCTCAATCCGCTGCGTGGGCTGGACACCCGGCCCCGCAATGTCACAAGGGGGATCGATGTCGCCGCGGGTTTCGGCAACCGGCATCGCTTTGGCGGCACCATCGACAGTGTCCTGTATGAGAGCGAAGACAGCTACGCACAGGCGCGGTCGATCTATCTTCAGAATCGCCGCTTCGAGTTGCGTGGCGACGCCGATCCGGGTTTCATCGACCCGTATGAGGACCCTTATGGAGAGCTGTTCTTTGACCCCTATGCAGAATAATGCAACGTTACCGTCCGGTCTGACCCGGCGCCGCTTTGCCGCCCTGACGGCGGGTGCCGGGCTGGCCGCGCTGGTCATGCCCCGTCCGGCGATGGCCCTGAACACCGCCGAGGCACGCGGCCTGATCGACCGCGTGGTGGCCGAATTGCTGCAGATCATCAATTCCGGGCAGTCCGAAGCGGCGATGATTCGCGAGTTCGAGCGGTTTTTCGCCCGCCACGCCGATGTGCCGATCATCGCGCAATCGGTCCTGGGCCCGCCCGCGCGCAGCGCCTCCCGCGCACAGATGCGCGCCTTCACCGAGGCGTTTCAGGGCTACATGGCGCGCAAATACGGTCGCCGTTTCCGCGAGTTCATCGGCGGGCGGATCGAGGTGGTCGATGGCCGTCAGGTCAATCAGTATTTCGAGATCATCTCCACCGTGCGGATCCGGAATGAACGCCCTTTCGAGCTGCGCTGGCTGGTGTCGGACAGATCTGGGCAGGATCGATTCTTCAATCTGGTGATCGAGGGCGTGAACCTGCTGATCACCGAGCGGTCGGAAATCGGCGGAATGCTGGACCGGCGCGGCGGCGATATCGACGCGTTGATCTCACATCTGAGAACCGTGGGCTAGCTGACGCCGGGCTGCGGGGGCGGTTCCGGGCGCCCGCTCCCCGGCCCGGAAGGCAGCCCCGCCTCGGGCTGCGCCCGGTCGTCAGTTTCCGTTCAGGATCGTTCCCAGCACCTCCATCAGGATCTGCTCGGCCAGATCGGGGCGTCTTTCGCCCTGAGCCTGCGGCGCCTGCTGGACAGGCTGGGCGGGTTGCGCTTCGGCGATCGGGTCGATCATCGGCAGGGGACGGGGCGGAATATCCACATGGATCCGCTCCATCGTCTGCCGCCAGATCTCCGCCGGCAATCCGCCGCCCGTCACGCCCGACAGCGGCGAGTTGTTATCATAGCCCATCCACACACCGGCCACGTAATCGGCGGTGAACCCGATGAACCACGCGTCGCGGGCGGAGTTGGTCGTGCCGGTCTTGCCAGCGGCGGGCCGGTCGGGCAGTTGCGCGCGCTGGCCGGTGCCGTTGGCCACCACCTGCGCCATCATATAGGTCAGTTGCCGTGCGGCCTCTTCCGAGATCACGCGATCCTGTATACCGCCCTCCTGCCCGATGAGCGGCCTGTCATCGCCGAGAATCCGCAGCTCCGTCAGCCCATAGGGCGTCACCGCGGACCCGCCGTTGAGAATGCCCGCATAGGCCCCCGTCATCTCGATCAGGCTCGCCTCCGACGCGCCGAGCGCCACTGCGGGCCCGTCCGCAAGATCGCTGTCGATGCCAAACCCCTCGGCCACATCCCGCGTCGCCTCGCGGCCCACGGTTTCCGACAGGCGCACTGCCGCGGTGTTCAGCGACGCCCTGAGCGCGTCGGTCAGCGTCACCTCGCCGTAGAACCGGCCGGAGTAGTTCTCGGGGCTCCACGGTCCCGATCCGGGAATGTCGATGGTCAACGGCCCGTCATAGATAAGATCGTCGAACCGCCAGCCGAAATTGAGCGCGGCGGCGTAGACGAAGGGCTTGAACGAACTGCCGGTCTGCCGCATCGCCTGCACGGCCCGGTTGAAGTGCCCCGGCGCCTGCGTCTCCCGGCCGCCAACCATGGCCCGCACCGCACCATCGGCGGACATAACGACGATGGCGGCCTGCGCCCCCGAGCCCTCGCTCACCTGGTTGGTGAACACATCGGCCAGCGCGTCTTCGGCCGCGGCCTGCATGGCCGGGTCGAACGTGGTGCGGATAATCACGTCTTCTGTGGTTTCATTGGTCAGGAACCCCGGCCCCGCGCCCATGATCCAATCGGCGAAAAAGCCGCCGGTTTCCTGTCGCGCCGCGTCCGACAGGGTTGCCGGGGCGGCCCGCGCCGCATCCGCTTCGGCAGCGGTCAGGAAGCCCTGCTCTTCCATCAGCCCAAGCACCAGATTGGCCCGGCGCTGCGCGCGTTCCAGATTGCGGGTCGGCGCATAAGTAGAGGGCGCAACCAGAAGACCGGCCAGCATCGCGGCCTGCTGCGGCTGCAATTCGGAACTGGAATGGCCGAAATAGCGCTGCGACGCCGCCTCGAACCCGCGCGTCCCGGCGCCCAGATAGGCGCGGTTGAAATAGATCGTCAGGATTTCGTCCTTGGTGTAGCGGAACTCCATCGCCAGCGCGAAGGGCACCTCCTGGATCTTCCGCCAGAGCGTGGTGCGACGGCAATCCGTTTCGTACTCGGCCTCGCTTTCCCATTCGGACGGATCATAGGCGACGCCCAGACACATCAGCTTGGCCACCTGCTGCGTGATGGTGGAGCCGCCATGCCCCTCCAGTGGCCCACGGCCTTCGCGTATATTGATCCGGATGGCGCTGGCGATGCCCCGCGGGCTGATCCCAAAATGGCGATAGAACCGCCGGTCCTCGGTGGCGACCACCGCATGGGTCAGATGCTGGCTGACACTGTCGGGGTCGATCATACCGCCATATTGCTCGCCGCGCCATGCGAACACATTGCCGTCACGATCCAGCATGGTCACTGATCCGCGCGCCCGCGCATCGACCACCTCGCCCACCGGGGGCAGCAGGGTGTAGTAATAGGCCGCCGCGCCCAGAACGATGATGCCCAGCACCACCGCGCTGCGCCAGATCATCCCGAAGATCACCCGGAGCACGAACCTGACAAGGGTCGCGATCCAACCCAGAATACCGGTCCGGCGTGTTCGCGCCTGTTTCCGTCGGCGGGGTGCGCGCCTGGCGGAGGCCGTGCGCGGTGGGGATGCGGACTTTGTCCTGCGGTCGGCCACAAGCCCGCGCTGCCCTTTGCGCGGCGGGCGGCCGCCGTTTCCTGATGGGCTCATGATGTCCTGCCTTCTTTTTCGCCAAGATAGGGAAAAACGACTCGATTGTGGAGGGCAGAATGCGCCCTTTCTTTCGCCCATGATGCTGCACCGCCGCATTCACGTCTTGCCAAAAAAACGGGCAGTTAACGTGATTTGCGCAAAAAATTTGCGTGTACAACTTCAGGTTGTGCAAACGCTGCATCGTGTCGTTGCCCTCGCTGCGGTCGCGGCCTGTCTTTTCCTCCGTGACGTCCTTTTGGGGGACAAAACCGAAAACCGGAAGGGGATGAACGTGAAACTCATCATCGCAGCAATCAAACCGTTCAAGCTGGAGGAGGTCCGCGAAGCCCTGACCGCCATCGGCGTGCGCGGCATGATGGTGACCGAGATCAAGGGCTTTGGCTCTCAATCCGGCCACACCGAGATCTATCGCGGCGCAGAATACGCCGTGAATTTCGTGCCGAAAGTGAAACTGGAAATCGTCGTTGCGGCCGCGATGGCGGATCAGGTGGTCGAAACCATTCAGAGCACCGCCAAGACCGACAAGATCGGTGACGGCAAGATCTTCGTCCTCGACGTGAACTCCGCCGTGCGCGTGCGGACCGGCGAAACCAATGACGACGCGCTGTGAGCGCGCGCCCTTTCGACAAAAGGACATCCATCAGATGAAAACCAAGTATCTTATCCCGCTGGCCGCCGTGGCAACCGCCGCGCTGCTGCCATCCGTGGGGGTCGCGCAGGAAGCCGGCGTAGAGGCCGCAGCGCACACCTCCTACATTCTGACGACGCTTCTGTTCCTCGTCGGCGGCTTCCTCGTGTTCTGGATGGCCGCCGGCTTCGCAATGCTCGAAGCCGGTCTGGTCCGTTCCAAGAACGTCACCATGCAGCTGACCAAGAACATCTCCCTCTTCGCCATTGCCGCGATCATGTACTGGTTCGTGGGCTTCGGGATCATGTATCCCGCCGACTGGCTGATCGAAGGCTGGCTGGGCCCGTTCTTCGCCATCACCACGCTGGAACCGGTCGGGCTCGATCCGGCGGATGCGGCACTTGATTACGCCTCCGCGGGCTCGGACTTCTTCTTCCAGCTGATGTTCTGCGCCACCACGGCCTCGATCGTCTCGGGCACTCTGGCCGAGCGGATCAAGCTCTGGCCCTTCCTGACCTTCGTTGTCGTGCTGACCGGCTTCATCTACCCGATCGAAGCATCCTGGCAGTGGGGCGGCGGCTGGCTGTCCGAAGCGGGCTTCTCCGACTTCGCAGGCTCCACGCTGGTGCACGCCGCCGGTGGTTTCGCGGCCCTTGCCGGCGCCATCGTTCTGGGCCCGCGTCTGGGCAAGTATGGCAAGGATGGCAAGATCAACCCGATGCCCGGCTCCAATCTGGCGCTGGCCACCCTGGGTACGTTCATCCTCTGGCTCGGCTGGTTCGGCTTCAACGGCGGCTCGCAGCTAGCCATGGGCACCGTGGGCGACGTGGCCGATGTCTCCCGCATCTTCGCCAATACCAACATGGCGGCGGCGGCTGGAGCGCTGGCTGCGCTGATCCTGACCCAGGTGGTCTATGGCAAGACCGACCTGACCATGGTGCTGAACGGCGCACTGGCGGGCCTGGTCTCGATCACCGCCGAACCGCTGACGCCCGAGCTGTGGCAGGCACTGATCATCGGGGCCATCGGCGGCGTGATCGTGGTCTTCACCGTCCCGATGCTGGACCGGATGAAGATCGACGATGTGGTCGGCGCCATCCCGGTCCACCTGATCGCGGGTCTCTGGGGCACGTTCATCGTTCCCTGGACCAATGACGGCGCAGGCTTCCTGACGCAGATCATGGGCATGGCCGCGATCGGAAGCTTCGTCTTCGTCAGCTCGCTGATCGTGTTCTATGTGCTCAAGGCCACCATAGGTCTGCGCGCAAGCGAAGAGGACGAGATCAACGGCCTCGACGTTTCCGAGCTTGGCATGGAAGCCTACCCGGAATTCGCGAAGGGCTGATCTGGCCCGGACCGCGCGAAACAAGACTGGAAAAGGCGCTCCGGACGGGGCGCCTTTTTCAATGCTGGCGCGCCGCGCGGCCAGCCACTATGCAAAGGCCGGTCAGAACCTGAAAACGCCGCCGGGACAATGCGCCAGACCATGTCACCAGAAATGCCGGACAGGATGGCCGCCCGGATCTGCACCGCGCTGGCCCAGGCCGGTGTCACCGTATGGATCGATGGCGGATGGGGCGTTGACGCGCTTCTGGGCCGGCAGACCCGGCCCCATGGCGACCTTGATCTGGTGGTTGCCGCTACCGATCTGGAACCTCTCCTGGCCCGGCTGGACGAGATGGGATTCGCCGTGATCGACAGCCCGGATCAAAGAGCGTGGAACTTCGTGCTTGGGGACGATGCCGGCCATCGGATCGACCTGCATGTCGTGGTCTTCGGGACCGGCGGCGACGGCATCTACGGCCCGCCCGAGAATGGCGAGAGCTATCCCGCCGCCGCCTTTGCCGGGCGGGGCGATCTGGCCGGGCAGCAGGTCCGATGCATGACGGCGGAATTCCAGATCGCGAACCGGCGGGGATATGCCCTGCGCGACGTTGACCTGCATGACATCCGGGTTCTGCGCGACGTCTTCGGCATCTGAGCCGGCGGCGGCAATCAGCAAAACCTATGACGCGCAAAGGATACACCCACTGGCACGCACCGGGCGCGCACCCATCTGAAACCCATGAAACAGGAGAGCCCGATGACAGATCCGACACCCCCCTCGCGCGGGTCGTCCAGCCTTGACGAGTGGCGCGCGTGGATGACGACCAATGTGCATCTGACCTTGCCCAGATGGAGCCTCTGCGCCGGCGGGCTTGCCGCGCTCGTCCTTCTCATTGCTGCGCTGGATTGAACCCGGACAGCCGAAAATGAAAGCCGCCGCACTTGGTCTCGCCCTTGGCGCCCTGATTGTCTCCGCCGCCGTCGCGGAGACGACCGATATCGCGGATCTGCGCCCGGGCATGTCCGTCACGCTGACCGGCACGGTCGAGCGGGTGAACGATGAGGACGAACTCGAACTGGCCGACGGGACCGGACGCGTCCGGGTCTATGTCGGGCCGAATCCGGTGCCGGCGGCGGAAGGGGAAACCCTCACCGTTATCGGCACGGTGGATGATGACCTCCCGCTGGAGGTCTATGCGACCGGGGCCGTCCTTGCCGACGGGACAGAGGTCGCGTTTCCCTATCGATACTGAAACCGCGAAAAATGCGGCGCAGCGACGAAAAAGGGCGCCCGAAGGCGCCCCGTCTCACAGCACTGGAACAGACGGCTCAGACCGCCTCTTCGATCCATTTCTGAAGTGCGGCTTTCGGCGCCGCGCCAACCTTGTTGGACACCACCTCGCCATCCTTGAACATGAACAGCGCCGGGATCCCGCGCACGCCAAGCTGCATTGGCGAATTGGGGTTTTCGTCCACATTCACCTTCACGATCTTGACCTTGCCGTCATACTCCATCGACAGCTCTTCGAGGGCCGGGCCGATCTGCTTACAGGGGCCACACCATTCGGCCCAGAAATCCACCACTACTGGGATGGCCGACTGCCGGACTTCGGCATCAAACGTATCGTCGGTGACGGAAACGGTGCTCATGTGTCGCTCTCCTCAAAGGCGCGGGAAGTGTGCTTGGAGGTCGAAGGTATGGACCCGCCCGCCCAAGGTCAAGCTGTGGCCGCCCTTTGCAACGCAGCCATGACGGAACCGTGAGCCAGAGGCATCAGTGTCGCGTTGCGCGTCCACAGAATTGCGGTGTCGATCCGCCGCCCGGGATAAAGCGGGGCCAGCATCTCGGCATAGGCGCCCATCTGGCGCAACAGGCCCTCGGGCACCTCCGCCGTATCGGCGGGCACGACCGCGTTGGACTTGAAATCCACGGCCAGCACCCGATCCTCGCGGATGATCAGCCGGTCGATCACCCCCATCATCTGAACCGAAAGCGTGTCGCTCCACGCGGTCAGGGCCACCTCGGCCAGCGCATCGTCGGCAAAGACGGCGGCGAGGCCCGGGGCGTTCAGAACCCGCGCCGCTTCCTCCAGCAGGGCCGAGGCCTCCACCTCGTCAACCGCGTCCTCCATCGCCAGAATGCCCGGGGACGCAGCAAGCCAGCCGGCCTGCGGCAGGCCGGGCAGGTACTCAAGCAGCAGATGGATCAGCCGCCCGCGCCGCTTCGCCGCTTCCTCCGCCAATCCGGCGGCCTCGGAGGGCAGCGCCTTCGCGCCGCCCAGATCGGAGGGGCTGCGCGCGGCCTGCATCCGGCCCTCCTCCGCCACCGGGGTTAGGGCCCAGCCCGGCAGGCGCGGGCGGGCGGCATCCGACGGCGGCGTCTCGTCGCCGGGCGACATCCAGTCGCCGGTTTCAAGGCGAAGCCCGGTCTCGCCGAACATCGGATGCCGCTCGGCGCCCAGAGCCTCCGCGCTTTCGCGGATCGTCCCGTACCAGCTTTGCGCCGCCGTCTTGCCCAACTCTCCGGCCGCGGCCACGATCAGCCAGCTTTCCGCCCGCGTCATCGCGACATAGAGCAGGCGGTTGCGCTCTTCCGCCTCGGCCTCGGCCATGCCGTCCAGCGCGGCCCGGACCTTCGCCGGCGCATCCGTCTTGGTCAGCGGCCAGATCAACGGGCCGTTTTCCGGCTCCAAAAGGGTCACGCCCCGGTTCCCGGCGCGGCGCTGCGCGCAATCGGGCAGGATCACGATCGGGGATTCCAGCCCCTTGGCCCCATGGATCGACATCACCCGGATCTGGTTGCCCGCACTGCCCGGATCGCGCTTGATGGTCACGTCATCGGCCTGAAGCCAGCCGACGAACCCGGTCAGGCTGGGCACGTCCATCCGCTCATAGGCCAGCGCCTGACCCAGCATCGCATCGATTCCGTCCTCGGCCTCGCCGCCAAGCCGGGCCAGCAGGTTCCGCCGCGCATCATGGCGGATCAGCACCCGTTCCAGCAGATCGTAAGGGCGCAGGAAATCCGCGTGATCGCGCAGGTCTTCCAGAAGGGCCACAGTCTGCGGAAACTCCGCCGCACGGGTTTGCAGCGCCCGCCACAGGAAACCCTCCCGCGGGTTGGCAAGACCGTAGAGATCCGCCTCCGACCAGCCCAGGATCGGGGAGCGCAGGACGGCCGCAAGCGACAGGTCATCCTCCGGCGTGGCCAGAAACGCCATCAGCGCGATCAGATCCTTCACCGCCAGTTCCGCGGCCACGCGCATCCGGTCCGCTCCCGCAATCGGCAGCCCCGCCGCCTTGATTGCCGCAATCACCTCGTGAAACAGATCCGAGCGGCGCTGAACAAGGATCAGGATATCGCCGGCCCTGGCGGCGCGGCGACTGGGTTTTCCATCCTTCTCGACCTCGATCATGGTCTTGCCGTCCAACATCGACCCGATCGCCTCGGCCACGCGCCGGGCCAGCCGGACGTGGTGATGATCCTCCTCGAGCAGGTCGACCGGGTTTTCCCAGTTCGACGGCTCCGTCGTGTCGGATTTCGGGATATGGGGCCAGATATCCACACGGCCCGGAAGCGCGGATTTGAACGCCCTGTGGCCGACATCGGGGCCAAGCCCCGCCCCCGCCGCGCCGCCGGCCACATGATCGACCAGCGCCAGGATCGGGGCCGCCGAGCGGAAGGAATAGATCAGCTCGCGCGACTGAAACGGGGCGTCGATCTGCGCCAGCCTGTCGGCAAAATGGTCGCGCATCCGGTCAAACCCCGACGGGTCCGCGCCCTGAAAGGAATAGATCGACTGTTTCTTGTCGCCGACCACGAAAACCGTGCGCGCCGTATCCGCCCGCGCCCCTTCGCCTGAGGCGAACTCCTCGGCCAGTTTCGCGATGATCTGCCATTGGGCGGGGGCGGTATCCTGCGCCTCGTCCACCAGAATGTGGTCGATCCCGCCATCCAGACGGAACAAGACCCATTGCGCGACGCCCGGGGCCATCAGCAGGGTTCTCATACGGCGGATCAGATCGTCGAAATCCAGCCAGCCGCGCGCCTGTTTCGCAGCGTCATAGGCAGGCAGGAACGCCGCCGCGAAGCGATGCAGCGCCGCGGTCTTCTGTGCCGACAGCATGGCGCGGCGGCGCGGGCGCGCCGCCTCGAGCCGAAGCATGAACGCCTCCAGCGGAGGCAGATCCGCCCCCAGCGCGGCCCGGATCTGCGCGTTTCCGATACTGCCGATTTTCGCCGCATCCGGCGTGTTCGCGCCGGAACCCGTCAGGAACACCTCCTCGATCTGCGCCAGATCCTCCAGATCGGGCGCGGCCCAGTCGAACCCGCTCAGCACCCTGTGGCTTTTGCCGTGGGCGCGGCTTTTCGGGTCCAGCAACCCGGCCAGCCTGTCGCAAAGCGGCTTCTCGTCGCCCAGAAAGGTCTCGCGCAGAATATCGGCGGCGCTGAGCCCCGGGTCGACCCCGAACCAGGCGAAGATCTTGTCGCTTTCGCGTGGCGGCTCCACCCCGTCGCGATGGGCCAGAAGCCCGCGCACCAGGCCCGCCATATCGTCGCCCGACAGGTAGCGCGCCACCCCGTCAACCGCCGGGATATCGCCTCCCTCCGCCAGATCCGCCAAGACGTCTTCGGCCAGCAGGAGCTGCGCGCGCTCGTCCATTTCGGTGAAGCCCGGCGACACTCCCGCCTCCAGCGGGAACCGGCGCAGGACGCCGCCGCAAAACGAGTGGATCGTCTGGATTTTGAGGCCGCCCGGCGTCTCGATCGCGCGGGCGAAAAGCGTGCGGGCCCGCGAGAGCAGCACCGGCGTCACCCGCTCCGCCGTCAATCCCAGATCGGCGAGCGCGCGGGCCAGATCGTCATCGGGCATCATGGCCCAGCCACCCAGTCGCCGGAACAGCCGGTTCTGCATCTCCGACGCGGCCGCCTTGGTGTAGGTCAGGCACAAGATCCGCTCGGGCGGCACCTCATCCAGCAACAGCCGCGCCACCCGGTCGGTCAGCACCCGGGTCTTGCCGCTGCCGGCATTGGCCGACAGCCATGTGGATGTGCCCGGATCCGCCGCCAGAACCTGCGCGCGCGACGCATCGTCAAGCCTCATGGGCCCACCTCCTCCGGTGTCGGCGCGGTGGTCTCGTCCCACTCGCCGTAGCGCGCCAGATGGTCGTAATCGCCCGCATAGCGCAGTTCCGCCATGGCCCGTCGCGCCGTATAACCCGTGGCCGGATCCGCGTAGCGGGCCAGAAGCGCAGCAAGCTCCCGGCCGATCCGGTCGATCTCCGCGGCGCTCACGTCATGGCTGAGAACACCACCGCCGCCGCCCAGACCGACATAGGCAATCCGCGCGACATCCCTGACCTCCCCGAACGCGCCGGCCCGCGCCATCAGCGCCTCCAGCCAAAGCTGCTTGTTGAAATACCGCTCCTGATCGGCAGACGGGACCGATCCGGTCTTGTAGTCATAGATTGCAAGCGCACCATCCGGCGTAAGGTCAAGCCGGTCCGCGGTGCCGCCAAGCGTGAAGTCGGGCGTGACGTCGGGCACCGGCAGCCGCATCTCGCCCGCGACCTCCAGCAGATAGGGCTCCGCAAAGCCGCGCCGCGCGCGTTCGCCCGCCACGAACCACGGCGCGATACGTTCCAGCCGCGCCTGCCAAAGCCTTCGGGCCACCGGCCAGGGCACCTCCTTGCGAAGCGCTTCGGCCGCGAGCCGGAGAAACAGATCCTCCGCATCATCGGGCAGACCGCTCCGGGTTGCCTCCACGAACCTGCGCAGAATGGCGTGAAGCGCGGTGCCGCGCAGGCGGGCATCCGGCGCCTGTCTCAGGGGTTCCAGCGGCCGCAGGCGCAAGATTTTCAGCGCGTAGATCGCATACGGATCCCGCACCAGCTTCTCGATCTGGGTTACCGACAGCCTGCCGGGCCGGGCCGAGACGGGCGGGCGCGGCGACGGGCGCAAAGCAGGAGCAACCGGGGCTGCCGGTGCGCCAAGCGTGTCGGCAAGCGCCAGCCAGTCGGCTCCCCGTCGGCGCATATCGGCAAGCGCGGCCCGTGATGCGGGGCTTGTCCCGTCCATCAGGTTCACCAACCGGTTCAGCCAGCGAGAGGGCACTGTCTCGGCTTCCGCATCCCGGCGCGACCGGCTGAGCCAGACCTCCCGCGCCGCCGCCGCCTGCTGAAAGTCATGGGCGGACAGGCCGATCTGCCGATCCGGCAGGCGCAGTCCCGCCTCGGCCCGCATCGCCCGGTTCAACCACGGATCGGCACCCGGCGCGGATGGCCAGACACCTTCGTTCAGCCCCGCAAGGATCATCAGATCGGCGCCCTGAACCCGCGCCTCCAGCGCGCCCCAGATCATGATCCGTGCATGGGGCCGAACCGGGTTGCGCGCCTCCGCATCGTCCAGAACCGCGCTGATCAGATCGCGATATTCCGCCGGGCTCAGCAGACCACCCGCATCCGCGTCTTCGGCCACCGCGCGCATCAGGCGCTCGGCCGCCTGCCCGTCTTCGCGCGCCCAAAGCGCGCCTGCGCCATCCGCGCCGGGCCCCGCCGCCAACGCCTCGGCCACGGCGATATGCCGGGCGACATGATCGGCCAGCGGCAGCGCCCCGCCGGGCCGGTCGGCCAGCGCCAGATCGGCAACCCATGCCGCCCAGTCGGTGCTGCCCGGATCGCCGCGGCGCCCGCTTGCCCATCCGATCAGGTCCTGGCGCTGCGGATGCGGCCCGCCTCCCCGCAACATCTCCAGTTCCAGATCGCGCGCCCTGAGCAGATGCTGCCCGCGATCGTCGCGCCCGGAATGGCTCAAGGGATGCTTCAGCAAGATGAGCAGCGCCTCCGCCGTGGCCGGCGCCACCAGAAGCTCGGCCACGTGGCGCAGCAGACGGCCCGGCGCAGTGAGCGAGATCGGCTGTCCGGCGCTGTCGTCTGGCAGGATGTTCCAGCGGTCAAGGGCAGCGGTCACCTGCCGGGTCAGGGTCCGGTCGGGGCTGATCAATGCGGCGGTCTGCCCGGTTTCCGCCGCCTGCCGCAAGCGCAGGGCAATCGCCGTGGCCTCCGCCTGCGGCGTCGGCGCCTCGATCAGGGTCAGGTCCGCCACCGCTGGGGTCAGATCCCCCAGCCCGGGCCCTTCTTCGCGCCACTGGTCGGTGACCGGAGCGGGGCGCAAGGCCAGCGAAATCAAGCGGTTGCGAAGCGGATGCGGCGGTTCTATGCCGCTCCAGACGGGCACATCGCCGGGCAGCATGCCCAGTGTCTCCGCAAACCGCCCCAGACGGAACTGCGGGTGATCCTCCCCGCCCAGACCCACCGTCCGGCCTTGCATCAACCCCTGCCAGACCTCCGACGGCATGTCGTAATCCAGCCCCGGCAGCACCACCGCCCCCTGCGGCAGACGCGCCACCGCCGCCATGAACCGGGCCGTCGACCCGCGCGATCCGGTGGATCCCGCAACGATCACCGGATGGTCGGGGGGCGCGGTCTCCCAGGTCCGCGCAAGCCGGTCGACGACGGCGGAATGGCGCGCCTCGATCGTCAGACTGTCATCACCTGCGAAAAACGGCGCCACGATGGACAGGAACGCCTGACTGCGCTGCCAGTGCTGCGCATGGTCGCCCACGTCGAGTCCGCGGACGGTATCAGGGCTGACCCGTTCCTCCTGCATCTCGCCCATCAGATCGGCCAAACTGTCGGCCAGCGGATAAAGCGCGGACCGCGGCGCCAGATCCGGCCGTTTTTCCAGAAGTTTCGCGATCAGTTGGCTCAGTTGCAGGCGCAGCCGCAAGGGCGACATCGCAGGCGGCAGCCCCGCCATATCGGGCCGCCCGGCCAAGTCCGTAACAGGCAGGATGCGGGGCAGGAAACTGGCACGCCGCGCGGCGAATTGCGCGGTCAGCCGGCGCTGCATCCGCGCGGTGTTGACGTAGATTTCCACCCGCGCCAGCGCCTCGGGCGGCTGCCCGGCCAGACGCGTCTCGATCCCGTCGATCAGCGCGGCGATGAAATCGACCCCGAGTGGGGTCGCGAAAACGCGCGGCCGGGGCGCGGGCTCAAACAGCATCGCACCGCTCCAGCATCGCTTCGGCCATGGGGATGCCGCCGGGGTGACCCATATCGGCCCAGAAGCCGCGATAGATCGCGCCGAACATCCGGCCCCGCACCATCAGCTTGCGCCAGATCGCCCAGATTGAAAACGGGCCGGAGGGCGTATCGTCGAACTCGGTCCCATCAAGCATCTGCGCGCCGGTCCAGACCAGCCCGGTCCTGTCCGGGGTGATATTCCCGGTTTCGGACAGCGCGAAGTCGCCACCGCCCTGCCGTCTCACGGCCCGGTCGCGGGGCACCAGCAGCGAAAGGCCGCCCATCGCCCCGGGCCGCCAGCCGGCGGCCAGCAGGCGCAGCGCGTTTTCCCCGCGCCGGACCGCGTCGGAGTTCAGGCACCAGATCGGCCCCTCCCCCAGAACAGGAAGGGCATTGCGGTCGCCCCCGCCGGATTCGAGGATCTCCGGCGTTTCGTTCAGGAAGCTCACATCCTTCAAAGCCGTCAGATAAGCCGCCGGTCGATCGGCGCGGGAATGGCCGTTTACCGCGATCGGCGCGGCACCGACATCGCGTGCCTGCGCAGGCGCATGCTCGATCATCGGGCGTCCCGCCACCTCGATCAGCGGCTTGGGCCGGTCCGCGGCCAGGGCGCCCATCCGGCGTACGAACCCGGCGGCAAGGATCATGCAGGACCGGGGCGTCATCCGACAGGGTCCGTGACCGGCAAATGGTCCAGAAGCGCAGAGACCGGGGCGCGCAGGGCGCAAAGCAGCCGGAACACCGCCGGGTCCAGACCCGGCGCAGCCTCGTGCAGCGCGATCAGATCGGCCCGAAGCGGCTCGGGCACATCCCGGTGTGCATCATCCAGCAGGGGAAACAGATCGTAGCCCGCGGGCCCGGTGGCCGCGAGCTGGAAATCCGGCAACCCGACCCGGTCAGGCCCCTGCCGGCCGGATATCTCTTGCCGAAGACCCGCCGCATCGGCCCCCGGCGACAGTTTTTCAAATGTCACGGCCAGCATGTTTTCAAATGTCACGGCCAGCATGTCGCTCATCCGTTCCGGCGCCAGATGGGGAAGACGGGCTGGCGCCGACAGGCCGTGGGCTTTCAGGTAGGCGGCGATGTCCCGGAACCGGTCGAACTCCTCGTCCGGCGGAGCGATCATCAGGATTGCGGTTTGGTTCCCTACCCGGTCGTGGAACTGCAGATAGTACCGTGCGGAGGCATCCGCCGGCAGCGGCGTCCTGTCCGCCTCCGCCCAGCCCAGAGGTTTCAGGAACTCGTCGATCTTCGCGCTCATCCCGCCTCCAGACAGCGGGCAAGACGGGCGGCAAGCCCGGTATCATCGGCCATGTGCAGGGAGACCCCGCGGCGGTCGGGCGTTTCGGGATCATGGGAAAAGACAAGCCAGGCCGCGCCTTCGGGCCAGCACCCGGCGAGCCTGTCAGGCCATTCGATGAGGCAAAGCGCATCGGAAAACGCCTCCTCCAGCCCAAGCTCCAGCGCGTCATCGGCACCGGTCAGACGGTAGAGATCGCAATGCCAGATCTCCAGATCGCCCGCATGATAGGTCTGAACCAGCGTGAAACTGGGGGAGGGTACATCCTCTGCCGTCCCGTGCTCCGCCTGACGGCTCTGAATCAGAGCACGGGCGAAATGGGTCTTGCCGCTGCCAAGATCGCCCGCCAGCAAAATCACGTCTCCGGCACGAAGCTCCGCCCCGATCCGCGCCGCCATGGCGGCCGTCGCCTCGGGGGAGGTGCTGACCCATCGGGCCAGACAGGGCAATTCGGGGGAACAGGCGGCGGTGTCGGACATTTGCGGCGAGTTTAGCCATGGCCCGGCGGCCCGCAACCGCAACCTTGCACAAGATGGGCCGGGATCAGTCCTGCCCGCCCGCCACCTCGCGCAGGCGTTCGAGCTTCTCGGTGGTTTTGGACAAGCGCACGAAACTCACCATCATCGCCCCGCCCTTGAGCGGCGCAACCCGGCATTCCAGCGCCCGACCGTCGGCCATCACGATGTCGTCGGACCATGCCGCGCGTTCGGCCTCCTGACTGGCGAAAGCGCGGATGTCGCCCCAGACCGGCGCGGGCCGGGTCGCCTCCTGCCACTGGCGCGTCGCCTCCACCAGACCCATCGTGCCCAGCATCTCGCGCGGGTCGATCCCCCAGAGGCCGGCATAGGCATCGTTGCTGAGGATCAGCTGGCCATCCTTGGAGAATACCGCAAGCGCCGCCTCCCCCTCGTCCAGCACCGCCTGATAGAGGTCCAGATCCGCGCGGAACTGCCGGGTCAGGGAAACCTCGGAGCTGATATCCTCGAACATGAAGGCCACCGCCCCGTCGGGATGCGGGCGGCCGATCACCCGGTAGGTCTGCCCGGTGGGCAGCGTCCAAAGCTCCTGATAACTGCCATCCTGAGCGGCCTGTTCCAGCCGCGACAGGCTGGCCCGCCATGCCTTGTAATTCTTGGGCTCGGGCATCCGCTGGCGTTCGCGCAACTGGTCGAGGAACGCGAACAGGCTTGGCCGGGAGGACAGCCATTCCGGGTCGAGCGTCGAGAGCGTCAGCAGGGCCGGGTTGAACAGCACCAGTTCCCGGCGCTTGTCGAAAATCGCCAGACCGATGGGCAGATGCGCGAAGGTCTTGGACAGGGTCTGCACGAAGTTCCGAAGCCCGGTTTCCGCCGCCACGAGCCGGTCGATCGACCGGGCCGCATAGAGCGTTCCGCCATCCTCCTCCGGTGTCATCGAAACATCGTACCAGCTGGGCTCCTGCTGATCGGGAATGTCGAGCTGGCAGCGCCGGAAGCTGCCGGGATCGGGCGGCGGGTCAAGCTGATCGGCGAACAGCCTGCGGATCGGCCAGACCAGCGGCCCGTCCAGCTCCGCGGAGCGCCGGACCAGTCTGAAATAGGCGGCATTGGCCCAGGTGACCTGCGCATCGGCCCCCTCCCGCCACATCGGCACGGGCAGGAAATCGAGCGCGGCGCGCAGGCCTTTCAGTTCGGCCTGCAAACCGTCCAGACTGCCCTTGTGGATCGCCTGACGCGCCTTTCCCTCCTGCGCAGTGGCGACCGTGACGCAGAGCGTCTCGCCCTCGGTCCTGCCCGCGACCGAGATCGCGTCGCTGCCCAGATAGCCGATCAGCACGAACCCCTCGCCACGATGCCGCAACGCCTGCATCGCGTCGGGAATACCCTCGTTGAGCGGGGTCAGCCCCTCCACCAGCGCGGCCCAGGCGGTGGCCCGGTCCTCCGGGTCGGTAATGAAGCACTCGTCCTCCTCCGGATCGGAGATCAGATACCCTTCGCGGAACACGTATCTGCGCGGCATGTCCAGCGCCTGCCAGAACTGGTGCGCCGAAGCCGCGCCGCGCCGGCGCAGCAGCCACTGGCTGAGGATCATGGCACAGGATGCCGCCGCCACGCTTACGACCACGAGAAGCACAATCACGGCGGTATCGGGCAAGACGACGCTCCAGAGCCTGGGGGACACATTCGCCAAGCACCAAACGGCAGAAGCATTAATGATCAGTTAAACGGGAATGGGTTGGTTCTCGCCAAGCGGCTTGCTGGCTTCCTCCGCCGGCAGGCCGATCGCCTCATAGGGCCAGCTGACCTCCACAATCGCGCCGCGCTTTTCACCCTTGTCCTCGGCCGCCAGGAACGGATCGGACGCATTCATGAACTGCACCGTGGCGCCGGAGCGCTCCAGAAGCGTCTTGGCGATGAACAGGCCAAGGCCCATCCCCTCATAGCCCGGTCGCGGGTCGTGCTCGGGCCTGGAGCGGCCGCGCAGGAACGGGTCGCCCAGACGGCCCAGCAGATCAGGGGGGAACCCGGCCCCGTCATCGACCATCCGCAACCGGATCGTCCCGTTGCCCCAGCGTCCCTCGATCCAGACCCTGCCATCGGCGAAATCGACGGCGTTCTGCACCAGATTGCGCAGGCCGTGGATGATCTCGGGCTTGCGGCGGATGATCGGCTGGGTGGCGGACATGTCACCGGTGGGCTGGAAATCGTAATGAATCTCCGTGCCCCGATCCGCATGGGGTTCCGCCGCCTCGCGCACCACGGCGCCAAGGGGCGCGCTACGCATGTGAACGTCATCCTTTCCGGCGCGCCCCATCGAGCGCAGGATGTCGCGGCACCGGTCCGCCTGGTCCCGGATCAGGGCCGCGTCCTCCAGCAGGTCGGGGCGGTCCGCCAGTTCCTCGACCAGTTCGGTGGAGACCAGCTTGATCGTCGCAAGCGGGGTTCCGAGCTCATGGGCGGCGGCGGCCACGACACCGCCCAGATCGGTCAGTTTCTGCTCCCGCGCCAGAGCCATCTGCGTGGCCATCAGCGCCTGGCTCATCGAATGGGTTTCGCGCGTGACGCGGCGGGCATATGCCGACAGGAAGATGATTCCGATCACGATCGCAAGCCAGAAGCCCAGCACGAAGAGATCGGGCAGCTCCAGAACCGAGCCATCCGTCGTCGCCAGCGGAATGTGAAAATACGCCAGAAGCGAGATCATCAATATCGCCACGGCGCCCAGAAAAAGGGTGGAGCGCAGGGTCAGCGCCGTGGCCGAAATGGTGACCGGCGCGAGGATCAGCAAGGCGAAGGGGTTGTTCAGCCCACCGGTCAGGAACAGCAGGAACGACAGCTGGGTCAGATCGAACAACAGTGTCAGCATCGCGTCGCGGTCGCTGAGGCGCTGGTTCTCCGGGAAAATCGTCATCGCGATCAGGTTCGAGATGACCCCCGCACCGATGGCCAGGAAACACAGGCCCAGTTCGACCCTGAGGCCCAGATAGAGGCTGACCACGACCACGGTGATCGTCTGCCCCAGTATCGCCAGCCAACGCAGCACCAGCAGAGTGCGCAGACGCACCCAGTCGCTGGGCGCATCCCGTGTGACGAGCGTGATTGACGGATCAGGGAGTGAGGCCATCGGACGAGCGGGGCTTTCTGTCACAGGTACAGGATCGTGAATTGATAGTCGCTTGGTCTTAAGTGTTCAACAAACAGCACAACGGTGCGGGAGGTCGCGATGACTCGAGTTTACGCCATCAGCGCGGTCACGCTGATCGTGGCCATGCTGGCCGCCATCGCGGTGGTCATTTATATGGGTCGCGGGCAGCAGCTTGCCGATGCCGACCCCTATGCGCAATGCCGCAGTTCACAGATCGCCGGCGGCGCGGGCAGTATCGGCGGCCCGTTCGAACTGGTCAGCGAAACCGGCGAGACCGTGACGGATGCCGATATCATCACCGAACCCACGCTGATCTATTTCGGCTACACATTCTGCCCCGATGTCTGCCCGCTGGACACGGTCCGGAATGCCGAAGCGGTCGATATCCTCAGTGAACAGGGCCATTCCGTCACCCCGGTCTTCATCAGCGTCGACCCCGGCCGGGACACGCCCGAGGTGGTGGAGGCCTTCACCGCCAACATCCATCCCGACATGATCGGGCTGACCGGTACGCCGGAACAGACCGATGCCGCCTCCCGCGCCTATCGCACCTATTACCGGCTGCATGACACGTCGGACGAGTTTTATCTGGTCGATCATTCCACCTTCACCTATCTGGTGATGCCCGAGGACGGGTTCGTGGAGTTCTTCCGCAGGGAGATGTCGCCGGCGCAGATGGCCGAACGGGTCGAATGTTTCATCGAGGCCCGCTCGTAGCCACAAATTGACCTGTCCCGACGATTACGCCTATGTAGGTTGAATTGTTGAAGAACCGGAGGAACATGCATGTCCCAGGAACGGACGCTACGCGATATAGGGCCGGATAAATCCCTGCTTCTCGTGGATGATGACGAACCGTTTCTGAGACGTCTGCAGCGCGCCATGGAAAAACGCGGCTTCGATGTCGAAGCGGCCGGGTCCGTGGCCGCCGGTATCGCCATCGCGACGGCCCGCCCCCCGGCCTATGCCGTCATCGACCTGAGGCTGGAAGACGGCAACGGGCTGGATGTGGTCGAAACCCTGCGCGAAAAGCGCCCCGACAGCCGGATCGTGGTGCTCACGGGCTATGGCGCCATTGCCACCGCCGTGGCCGCGGTGAAAATCGGCGCGACGGATTACCTGTCGAAACCCGCCGATGCCAACGATATCACCGCCGCATTGCTGGCGGCGGAGGAAGAGATGCCGCCGCCACCGGAAAACCCGATGTCCGCCGACCGGGTGCGATGGGAACATATCCAGCGCGTCTACGAGCTTTGCGACCGCAATGTCAGCGAAACCGCGCGGCGGCTGAACATGCACCGCCGGACCTTGCAGCGCATCCTCGCCAAACGGTCGCCACGGTGATCCGTATCGGGCTGGCCGCGGCCGGTCTTGCGCTGACGGCCTGCGCGCCCGTGTCGCTCCCGGAGCGTGCCGCCACCCCCACCACACGAAGCGTCACCCTCGATGAGGGCGGTGTGCAGCCGTCGGGCACACCCCTGCGGATCGATTTCGGTCGGGCGCAGGATGGCGTGATCGAAACGATGACCCGCCTTCAGGGCGCCGCCCCGGTCGAGATTGCCCGGCAGACGGAGTGCGGCGCGGGGCCGGTGACCGCTGCGCGCTGGCAGAACGGGTTGACCCTGAACTTCCTCGATGGCGATTTTCGTGGCTGGACGATGACGGGCCCTGGCCTGAGCACGCCGCAAGGGATCTTCGCCGGCATGGCGCGCGCGGACATGCCGGACGCAGATTTCTCCGGGATCTCGCCGGGCACCGAGTTTCGCGCAGGCGGGATCTCCGGCATTCTGGATGAGCGCGGTTCGGAGGTGCGCATGATCTGGGCCGGGACCACCTGTTTCCAGCGCTAGCAATACGCCGCGCATCGGACCAGCCAGTCCACAAACACCTTGACCCGCGTGGGCAACGGGCCCGGCTGCTGAACCAGATAATATCCCAGTTCCGTGTCGCATTGTTCCAGCAGGAGTACCAGCCGGCCTTCGTCCAGATCCTTCTGCACCACGGCATAGGGTTGCATGTTGACCCCGGCTCCGGCCCGGCATGCCGCGAGCGCAAGGGCGCTGGAACTGAGCTCCGTCGCAGAGATGTCGGCGCGGTCAAGACCCTGCACCGTCAGCCAGGAGAACAGCTCCCCGAAACTCGTATCCACGACCCAGGGCAGATCGGCCAGCATCCGCACCGCCTCCGGCGCGGCGGCGGCATAGGTTTCCGGCAGCCTTGCGGCCAGAGCGGGATGCGCGACCACCACGGTGTTCGCCCGGCTCAGGAACCGCGTCTCGACGCCCGGCCAGACGCCACGCCCATAGCGGATCGCCAGATGATGCCCCTCCCGCCGGAGATCATGGACCCGGTCGTCCGACGAGATGGTGATCGGAATATCGGGCCGCGCCGACCAGAACTCCGACAGGCGCGGCATCAGCCAGTTTTCCGCGAAGCTGCGCGTCGTCGTCAGCGAGATCGGCCCTTCGCGGCGCGCCTCGGTCAGCGTGCGGACACCCGCCGCGATCTCGGCAAACCCGTTGGCCAGATCCGTGGCGAGACGGCGCCCCGCAGGCGTGGGCACCATGCGCCGGCCTTCCCGCTCGATAAGTGATTGTCCGAAATGGGTCTCAAGCGCGCGGACATGCTGCGCGATGGCCGCATGGGTCACGTTCAGCGTGCGCGCGGCAGCCGAGTAGTTTTCCAGCCGGGCGGCTGCCTCGAATGCCCGAAGCGCGGAGAGGGAGGGGATATCGCGCCAATCCATATGTAACCTCATCTTACATACGAAAGCTATTGCTGACTCACCGCTTTCGGTCAAGCGCTGTAGTATCGTGACAGGTCATATCAAAGGAAGCCGACAATGCTCCGCATTCTTTCCGACAGTCTGAAAATTGCAGCTCGCCAGCATGACTGGGACCCGCCGGATTACTGGCGCCAGATGGACGAACGCCCGGCCCGCCGCCTGGCCCGGCAGAATCCGCGTCAAAGCTCGATGCGGCGCTGGCTGCGCGATACCGGCATTTTATGAGGCCTGCTTACATCAGACATCTCCCCGCATCCCTGTGACGGGCCGGAAACGGCCTGTCCGACTCGGCTGGAGGGTCTAAGCGAAAGCTTCAGGCCTTCCGGCCTTTTTTGCCGGTCTCACGGTACCCGGGCTCAGTCCAGATCGAACCGCATCAGCAGCTTGTCGACCACCGTCCCATCGTCCAGACGAACGCCGGTCATGGATCCGTAGGGCTGGAAGCCCCGGCTCTGGTAATAGGTGAGCCCGCTGTCATTATCCGTGCGGATATTGGCGTTGATCCATGCGTATCCGAGCAGGCGGGCCGCCGGTACTGTGGCGCGAAACAGGCGGGAGCCGATCCCGAGCCCCTGCTGGTGAGGGGCGACGAAGGTCGAGATTTCCGCGGCGGCCGCAGGCAAATAGCCAGCCGGCCCGAAGGACTGGAATCCCAGGATGCTTCCCTGCCCGTCCTCGGCCACATGCCATGCGCTTCGGTCGGGATCCCTCGACATCCAGTCAGCCATTTCGGCGGCGGTCACCGGGCGGGTGATCGCGGTTGTCCCGCCGATGCGAATGATCCGGCAAAGAAGCTCGGCCATTCCGCCCGCATCCAGCCCGTGGGCGGGCCTGACATGCACCTCGCCGGTCACAGCGCCGCCAGGAGCGCCGCATGGCGGGCCGTGAATTCCGCGCGCGCCTCCGCCGGGGGGCGCAGGCGCAGGGTCAACCCCTCCGTCACGCCGGGCCGGGGATGCCCGAAGAACCGGTCGGCCTCCGCCTCGGCAAAACCGGCCAGTTGCGTCGCTTCCAGCCAGGCCGAGATCCGGTCTGCCCGCTTGATCTTTGCCTTCACGGTTTTCGGCAGCAGGCCGGGCAGCCCGAACCGCAGATGGATCGCCGCTGACAACCGGTCGTCCAGTGCGCCGTAATCCG
The DNA here is from genome assembly GCF_003688285.1 of Rhodophyticola porphyridii. Taxonomy (GTDB): domain Bacteria; phylum Pseudomonadota; class Alphaproteobacteria; order Rhodobacterales; family Rhodobacteraceae; genus Rhodophyticola; species Rhodophyticola porphyridii. Next base: position 196,530 of record NZ_RCNT01000001.1, on the reverse strand, counting down.
GCCCCACGGCCGCCTTCACCGGCGAGATCATGTCGCCGATGACATATTCCGGCGCATCATGCAGCAGGGCCGCCAGCCGCCATTTCGTTGGCGCGTCCGGCACCAGCCGACCGTAGATTTCCTCCACCAGAAGTGAGTGTTCGGCCACCGAATAGGGATAATCCCCCGCCGTCTGCCCGTTCCAGCGCGCAACGAAGGCCAGCCCGTGGGCGATATCCTCGATCTCGATATCCACCGGCGTCGGATCCAGAAGGTCCAGCCTGCGTCCGGACAACATGCGCTGCCAGGCACGGGGGGAATTTTTGGGCATAGCTCTATCCGGCAATTGCTGCGCCCGAGATGGATAAGCGGCAGTCGCGCAAAGCACAACCGCCTCACGATCATCAGAAATCGCTAGGCGCCCGCGGGGCTTTGCGCTTAGGATTTCCTCTCTTACGTGCAATCCAGGGGAGAGTTTTAATGTCGAAGGACGGCAAAGGCGGCAAAGACGGCGGCAAGGGCCCGGGCACCACGCCCCACGGGACGGAAAAGGTGCCGGGCGGCGGCAAGGGCGGCGGCAAAGGCAAGTAGGCCTTTCGCCACCCGGCCCCATGACCGAAACCGGTCGCCGGGTTAATGGCGGCCGGTTTTTTCGTTCGGCAGGAGCGATGATTCAGATCTCCATCACGATCCGCCCGTCAATCTGACCGGCGCGCATCTTGTCGAAAATCGCGTTGATGTTCTCCAGCCTGTCCCATGTGAAATGGGAGGCCACCTTACCTTCGGCCGCGAAGACCAGCGACTCGCGCAAATCGTTCCGCGTTCCCACGATCGAGCCGCGTACGGTGATCCGTTTCAGCACGATCTCGAAGATGGGCAGCGGAAAATCGCCGGGCGGCAGCCCCACCAGAGACATGAACCCGCCGCGCTGCAACATGCCTACGGCCTGACTGAAGGCGCTGTTGGAAACCGCGGTGACAAGCACCCCGCGCACCCCGCCCATCTGCGTCTGCAACTCGCCGACCGGGTCCTCATCAACCGCGTTGAAGGTGAGATCGGCACCCAGATCCCGCGCCAGCTTCAGCTTGTCTTCATGCACGTCCACTGCGACCACGTGGAGCCCCATGGCCTTGGCGTATTGCACTGCCATATGACCCAGCCCGCCGATGCCGGAGACCGCGATCCAGTCGCCGGGTTTCGCCTCCAGTTCCTTCAGAGCCTTGTAGACCGTGACACCCGCGCACAGCACCGGAGCCGCGGGCCCGAATTCCAGCCCATCGGGCAGTTGCCCGACATAATTTGCATCCGCACGCACAAACTCCGCATAGCCGCCATCGACGGAATATCCGGTGTTTTGTTGGCTTTCGCACAGGGTTTCCCAGCCGCCCACGCAATGTTCGCAGCGACCGCAGGCGGTGTGCAGCCATGGCGCTCCGATCCGGTCGCCCTCTTTCAGATGTGTGACGCCCTCGCCCACCGCCGCGACCTCGCCCACGCCTTCATGGCCGGGAATGAACGGCGCGGTGGGCTTGACCGGCCAATCGCCTTCGGCTGCATGCAGGTCGGTATGGCAGACACCGCTGGCCCGCACCCGCATCAGCACCTGCCCCGGGCCGACCTCCGGCACCGGAACCTCGCGGATCTCCAGCGGCTTCCCGAGTGCGGGGACGACTGCGGCTTTCATGGTTTTGGGCAGGGACATCGGCGTTCTCCTAAAGATTGCTTTCAACTGCAACTTACATGTTCTGGTTGTCGGGGATTTGACACTGATCAAGGCGCGCCGGATTCGCGGCGCCGCCGGCATTGCCGCGCCAATGGTGCCCTGCTATGTCGCCATCCAAACAGAGATCTGTGCCCGAAGGAAAGGCTGCCCCCCGTGACCGATTACATCGTGAAAGACATTGCTCTGGCCGAATATGGCCGCAAGGAACTGGATATCGCCGAAACCGAAATGCCCGGGCTGATGGCGCTGCGCGAGGAATACGGGGCCTCCAAACCCCTGAAAGGCGCGCGAATTGCCGGCTCTCTGCACATGACGATCCAGACGGCGGTGCTGATCGAGACGCTTGTGGAGCTGGGTGCGGAGGTTCGCTGGGCGTCGTGCAACATCTTCTCCACGCAGGATCACGCCGCCGCCGCGATCGCCGCCGCCGGGGTGCCGGTCTTCGCCATCAAGGGCGAAACGCTGGAGGAATACTGGGATTACGCCGACAAGATCTTCCAGTTCAACGAAGGCGGTTGCAACATGATCCTCGACGACGGGGGCGACGCGACGCTTTACATCCTGATGGGCGCACGGGTCGAGGAAGGCGAGGAAGACCTGATCGCGGTGCCGACGTCGGATGAGGAGGTCGCGCTTTTCGACCAGATCCGCAAGCGGATCAAGGAAACCCCCGGCTGGTTCGTGAAGCAGCGTCACATGATCCAGGGCGTCACCGAAGAGACGACGACCGGCGTTCACCGCCTGTACCAGATGATGGAGAAGGGCCACCTGCCCTTCCCGGCGATCAATGTGAATGACAGCGTGACCAAGTCGAAATTCGACAACAAGTACGGCTGCAAGGAAAGCCTTGTGGACGGCATCCGGCGCGCCACCGACACAATGATGGCCGGAAAGGTGGCCGTCGTCTGCGGCTATGGCGATGTCGGCAAGGGTTCGGCGGCATCCCTGCGCGGGGCCGGGGCCCGCGTGAAGGTGACCGAGGTCGATCCGATTTGCGCCCTGCAGGCAGCCATGGACGGGTTCGAGGTCGTGCTGCTGGAAGACGAACTGCCGCATGCGGATATCTTCATCACCACCACCGGCAACAAGGACGTGATCCGCATCGAGCATATGCGCGAGATGAAGGACATGGCGATCGTCGGCAATATCGGCCATTTCGACAATGAGATTCAGGTCGCCGCGCTGAAGAACCACAAATGGACAAACATCAAGGAACAGGTGGATATGATCGAGATGCCCTCGGGCAACCGGTTGATCCTGCTGTCCGAGGGGCGGTTGCTGAACCTCGGTAATGCCACCGGCCACCCGTCTTTCGTGATGTCGGCCTCCTTCACCAACCAGGTTCTGGCCCAGATCGAGCTGTGGACCAAGGGGGAGGAGTACAACAACGAGGTCTACGTCCTGCCGAAGCTGCTGGACGAGAAAGTCGCGCGCCTGCATCTGAAGAAGATCGGTGTGAAACTGACCCAACTCGCCAAGGAACAGGCGGACTATATCGGCGTGGCGCAGGACGGGCCGTTCAAGCCCGAGCATTATCGGTATTGAAAGAACCAAAGGCGCCGATGACAGGGAAAACGAGACTGGTATTCGTGGCCCGCTGGGCGCGGCGGGACATGGGAAGTTCGCGAATGCGGATCAACCAGCTCGCCGCTCATATGCGCCGGTTCCATGCCGAAGACTACGATACGCGGGTCGCATATGTGAGCCGGGCTCAGAAACTCTGGGTGAAAGCATGGGTCGCGGCTCAGCCAAAGGGCAGCGTCTATGTGTTCTCCAAATATGCCGCCCTTGGCTGGGAACCAGAGGATTTCGAGCGTCTCCGCCGGAAAAGTCGTGCGATTTTGGTCGATTACGTGGATCTGGGCGTCAAGTACATGATTCCCCACGGCGTGGACGGGCATATCGCGACATCCCATATCGGGGCGCACATGTTGCAGAAACATCAGGATGCCCTGAAAGCAGCTGGCCAGACTGTATCCGGCGATATCCATGTCGTGCTGCACAACTACGATGCGGCCCTTGACCGGATCACGTTCACCCCGCCGGACCATCTGTCCGTGGTGTTTTTTGGAAGCCCTGCAGCCGCTGCAACCACCCCGGAAATCCTGCGCCAGCTCACGGTGCTGGAGGCTGGGCTGAAGCCGTCCTTTGACCGGAATGTGGGCAAGCTGGGCGCGTTCAATTGCCATTACTGCGTTCGGCCGGCCATGCCGCAGGAGGATGATCGCTCCTTTCGTCCGTTTACCAAAGGAATAACAGCCGCGGCCTGCAACTCTGTGATCATTACCAACCGACAGACCGACGATGCGGTGGAGCTTCTTGGAGAGGATTATCCGTACATGCTGCCCGATACGTCGGAGAAGACCCTGAACGATGGATTCGGATTTCTGAAGGAGAGCTTCGACGGCCCTCCATGGCATGACGCCATGGAGCGGGTCATGGTGCTGAAGCAGAAAACATCGCATAAAGGCATCGCCGCGCAGTTGCATAGCGCAATCCAATCGGTGAACTAGCCCCCAGGGATTGGAGAGGACCTGCATGTTTGGCTTAGGAAAAAAATCGCGGAGATATCCCGCATCCCGATTTTCCGGCGATGACGGATGTGAGCTATCTGCGGGTTCTGTCGGAGATCGAAGCCCGCCGAAATGTCGAGCGCTATCTGGAGATCGGATCCCGGAGCGGCGATTCAGTCTCCCGGGTGAAGTGCAGCTTCATGGCCGTCGACCCTGAATTTGCCATCCGGGCGGATGTGTTCAACCAATCCGAAGCCATGATGTTTTTCCAGCAGACGAGTGACGACTTCTTCGCGTCCGGCGTGCTGGGACGACTGGGTTGGGTGCCGGACCTCACGTTTGTCGACGGAATGCACCTGTTTGAATATGCTCTTCGCGACTTCATGAATGCCGAAAAGGCGATGGGCGGCAGCGGCATGATCTGCCTGCACGATATCTGTCCCTTCGACTACGAGATGACGACGCGCAACCTCAGCAAGGTCGATCATCTGACGGCCTGGACCGGGGATGTCTGGAAAGTCGTCATGGCACTTCTGGACCTGACTGTCGATATCGTGGCGGCCCGGCGCACGGGTCTGGCCTGCATCAGCAACCTCGATCCGGAGAACAGGGTTCTGGAACAGGAATACGACGCGCTTCTCAAGCGCTACAAGGATCTGGAACTCGCGGAGTTGGGTGCGGGCGCGTATTATGACCGCTTCGATCTCATCGATCCCGAAAGATTCATCTCAAATCTCTAGCCCTCCCCTCGCTGCAGACGGGCCGCGGCGCGCACGCAGGGTCATGGACCGCCGGATGGGCCGGCACGGGAATGCAGGGCGCGTAAGCCTGCGGGCGGCCGAGCCGAGGCCGGGCACGCACATTCTGGCTCCTCGGGTTTTTCGGGTCTTCATGTTTCCCAGGCCAGAGCATTCGGGAAAGAAGAAGAAGCGGCGCCGCTTCAAAGGCGGAGCGGTTTTCAGTCCCCGGTCCGGGTATCAGCCGGGCAAGGGGCGTTTCGCTGTCAGCGGTTCCTGCCGCCCGTCCTTGGCCCTTGGGGGCTGTCTTGGGAAAGGCGCTCGAAAACCGATGTCCTGTTTCGCGGCAGGTGTCGACCCGACCGCTGGCATACCGCCTTTTTTGATGCCACAGATTGATTAATACAGGGTTAGCCCATCGGTGAATTCTCTTTGCAAGGCCGGTACTCCGTGAGCGTGGGAGCCCCGTGCCAAACCCTACAGGAGTTGCCCCATGAACGGTGCCGAAAGCCTCGTCTCCAGTTTTCTTCAAAGCGGGTTGGACACCTGCTTTGCCAATCCCGGCACGTCGGAAATGCACTTCGTCGCCGCATTGGACCGGCACCCCGATATGCGGTGTGTCCTGTGTCTGTTCGAAGGCGGGGCATCGGGCGCCGCAGACGGGTATTTTCGCATGAGCGGCAGGGTTGCCGCCACGATGCTGCATCTGGCCCCGGGCTTCGCCAACGCGATCGCCAATCTGCACAATGCCAGGAAAGCGGGCAGCGGAATCGTGAATGTCATGGGGGATCACGCGACCTATCACCTGCAATATGAAAGCCCGCTGAAAGGGGACACGGCAGGGGCAAGCGCAGTCATCTCCGAATGGACCCGCGTGACCGCCAGCGCCGGCGATGTGGCCAGAGACGGGGCCGCGGCAATCACCGCCGCCCGCAGCGGGGGCGGGAGGATTGCTACGCTGATCCTGCCCGCCGACACGGCATGGGGTCCGGCCGAGGGCGCGGTGACCGCCGCCGCGCCGCCCGCCCTGCACCGACCGGATGAGGCCAGCATCGCCGCAGCGGCGGACCGCCTGTCGCGTGGCAGGTCGGCCCTGCTGATCTCTGGCCCGGCGCTGCGCGCGCCGCATCTGGTCCGCGCGGGCCAGATCGCGGCGGCCACGGGCGCGCGGCTCATGTCGCCCTTGCAGGTTCCGCGCCTGCAACGCGGCGCGGGTCATCCGCCAATACAGTTGCAACCCTATCCGGTCGATCAGAATCTGGCCGCCCATGCGGATCTGAACGGGATCGTGTTATGCGGCGCCAATCGACCGGTCAATTTCTTCGCCTATCCGGGCAAGCCAAGTCTGCCAACACCACCCGGATGCATCATCGAGGATTTGTGCCTGCCGGGCATGGATGTGGGCTGGACCCTTCAGGCGCTGGCCGATCATCTGGAACTGGACGACGATGCGCCGTTCGACACGACACCACTTGATCTGCCCGCCCTTCCCACGGGCGCGATGGAGATTGCCAAAGTGGCCGACGCAATTGCCGCCCTGATGCCGGAAAACGCGATACTGGTGAACGAGGCGGTGACCAATGGCGCGCCGATACTGGCGGCCACAGCGACCGCACGGCCCCATGACCTGCTGGTCACGACCGGCGGGGCGATCGGGCAGGGCCTTCCCGTGGCCACGGGCGCGGCGGTTGCCTGCCCGGACAGGCCGGTGATCGCGCTTAGCGGTGACGGGTCGGCCATGTATACGTTGCAATCGCTCTGGACCATGGCGCGGGAGCGGCTGAACGTTACGGTGCTGATCTTCGCCAATCGCGGCTATCAGATCCTGCGAGGGGAACTGGCCAATCTGGGCGTGACGGAGGTGGGCCGGAACGCCCACGCCATGTTCGATGTGGAAGATCCGCTGCTGGATTGGGTGGCCTTGGCCAGGGGACACGGGGTGCCCGGGCAGCGGGCGGAGACGGCGGACGACCTTGTGGCGGCGCTGGGGGAGGCGCTGGCGACGCCGGGGCCACAGCTGATCGAGATCGTGCTCTGACCGGCCTGATCCGGGCCGGCCGCGGATGAACCGGTGCCGTCGAAACCGAGGGTTTCGGCGCGTCTGAGCCGACGGCGCGCCATTTCCCCTTTCTTTTTGACCTTCTTCGCGCCACTCTCGGCACCGCAAAATGGGGGAAAGCCCCGAACCATAATGACTGGGAGTATCTGATGGGCAAGCGAGACGATTTGATCGCGATCTATGCGGATGATTTGAAAAACAAGTGTGGCATGACACCGGATATGGACCTGCTGACCAAGGTCACGATCGGCTGCGGCCCCGCGATTTACGACGCCGACGCCGCAACCGTGGCTGCCACACAGCCCGGAGAGCTGGAGACGGTGAAGAACAACTTCCTGATCAAGAAGCTGGGTCTGAGCGACGGCCCGCAATTGATGGAGGCGATCAACAGCGTCATTGCGACCTATGGCCAATCCGAGCGCAACAAGTACCGCGCCGTGGTCTATTACATGCTGACCAAGCATTTCGGAAAGGAAAGCGTCTACGGCTGAAGCCGGACCGCACCGAGATCGGAAAGGGGCCGGCCGGTGCGCGGGCCCTTTTTGCATTTCTAAGGGTTCGTTTAGCTTAAATTCTCCGGGCAATTGTTTTGCGTGTGAGATGGCTTGGCGCTATCACCCCCTGCATGCCCGGCCAGGACGGTGGGCCCTCAGATAGAACACGTGCGGAGCGAGATGTGCGCGTGGGTGTTGGAGGGTCCCGGGGGGTCGGGGCCCTCCATTTTTTGCGGGCCGCAGGGGCCTCTCGCAACCTTTCTTCGCATTCCCCCAAGCCTGTTTCCGGCGCAGCGCCAAAGCGCGCATCGGCCTTGGGCCCGGGCGTAGCCGCCAAGGCTGGATCAGGCGAGAGACAATTCAGCCTCGATCTCGATGGCGAAATTCATCGGCAATCCCGCAACGCCGATTGCGGAGCGCGCATGGCGCCCCACCTCCGCGCCGAACACGTCGACGATCAGGTCGCTGAACCCGTTGATCACCAGATGCTGCTGATCATAACCGGGGGCGGAGTTGACCATGCCAAACACGCGGGACCAGCCCGCGACCCGGGACAGGGGGCCGATCTCGGCCCGGAGATTGGCCAGCACCGAAAGCGCGATATCCCGAGCCGCAAGCGCCGCCGCCTCGGTCGACAGATCTGCGCCGACCTTGCCATAGGGCCCGGCTATCGCGTCCTCCGATGTCTGTTTCGGATGGCCGGAGACGAACACGCGATCCCCGCGGACATTGATCAGCGCAAATGGCAGATGCAGATCGGGCGGCAGGCTAATCGCGGCGGGAAGCATGAGACCGAGTTCGGCCAGTCTTTCTTCTGGAGTCTGCATGTTGCGGCTCTTCCGCACGGGTCAGCCCCCGGCCCCGCCCAGTTCACAGATCACGGCCCATTCGTGATCTCTGACGGGTTGAACAGACAGCCGGGAGTTTTTCACCAGAACCATTTCGGCCAGACGCGTGTCGCCCTTGATCTGTTCAAGGCTCACAGGTGACTTCAGCGGCCCGACCGCCTTGATATCAACGCACTCCCACCGCTCGTCATCGGTCGTGCTGTCGGGATGCGCCTCGGCAATCACTTCCACGATCCCCACGATCTCCTTATCTTTCTGCGAATGGTAGAAAAAGCCCCGGTCGCCGACTTTCATCTCCTGCATGAAGTTCCGCGCCTGATAGTTGCGGACACCGTCCCATTCCTCTCCGGCATCGCCCCGGGCGACCTGCTGGTCCCATGACCAGGTGGAGGGTTCGGATTTGAAAAGCCAGTATGTCATGGGGGCTACTCCGGTTTCAGGGGGCGGCGCAGAAGCATGTCGATGACAGCATCAAGCGTCAGCGCGCCCGTGGCAAGGGCCGCGACCGCATCGGCAATGGGCGTGTCCAGTTCCGGGCGCGCGGCCAGTTCCTCCGCGGTGGCGAGCCCCTCCACCGTGACGGCGGGATCGGGGCTGCGGCCCTCGGCCAGGGCCATGCCGAAGGCCGTGTTGCGGGATTTCGCGGAGGTGCAGGTCAGAACCAGATCGCCGAGCCCGGAAAGCCCGGAAAGCGTTTCGTCCAGCGCGCCGGCGGCGCGGGCCACACGGCGCATCTCGGCAAAGCCGCGAGCCATCAGCGCAGCCCGCGCGCTTTCCCCAAGCCCGGCCCCCATCACGGCGCCGGCCGCGATGGCGATGACGTTTTTCAGTGCGCCGCCAAGTTCGGCCCCGATCACATCGCTGGTGATATAGAGGCGCAGCGCGGGTGTTGAGAGAGCATGTTGCAGATCCCGGGCCATATCGGCATCCGTGCAGGCCAGAGTCAGGGCCGTTGGCAGCCCGCGGGCCAGATCCTCGGCAAAGCTGGGCCCGGTGAGTTGGGCAATGGCCGTATCCGCGCCCCGGTGCCGGGCGATCAGCGCCGTCGGGCCAAGCCCGGTGGCACGGTGGATGCCTTTGGCGGTCGAAACCAGAGCCTTGGCCCGGAAGGGCGCGCTTCTGCCCAGAAACTCATCCATCTTCTGGGTCGGGATGGCGAGGATCAGGATCGGCGCGGTCAGCTCTGCGAGATCCCCGGTCACACGGACTGTCGGCGGCAATGTGTAGCCGGGCAGGCGACGGGTGTTTTCGCGCGCCGCGTCGATGGCCGCGGCCCCGTCACGGGCCCAGAGTCGCACCGGATGGCCGGCATTGCCAAGGGTGATGGCCAGAGCGGTGCCGAACGCCCCCGCGCCCGCGATATCGATGGGTGTGGGCGTCATGCCTTGGCCCCTTTACGGCCCGAGCCGATCAGAGCCGGGCTGATCAGGTCCAGCGGCCAACGGGGGCGGGCGGACAGGTCCATGCCGTCGCGCTGCCCGCACCGAAACGCCTCCAGCCCCGCATAGGCGATCATCGCGGCATTGTCGGTGCAAAGGGCAAGCGGCGGCGCGACGAAGGGCAGATCCTGCCCGGCCGCGACCTCTTCCAGCGCGGCGCGCAGGGTCTGGTTGGCCGCAACCCCGCCGGCCACCGCAAACCCGCTTAGCCCGGTCTGACCGTAGAGCGCCCGGCGGGATTTCTCGGCCAGAACGTCTCGGACGGCTGCCTGAAAGCTGGCGCAGAGATCGGCACGGTCCTGCGCCGTCAGGCCGGATTTCTTCGCGATCACCGCATCGCGGGCACGCAGGACCGCGGTCTTGAGCCCGGAAAACGACAGATCGGCGCCCGGCCGGTCGAGTAGCGGACGGGGCAGTGCGAACCGGGCCGGGTCGCCACCCAGCGCCTCGGCTTCGACCGATGGCCCGCCCGGCTGCGGCAGACCGAGAATGCGGGCGACCTTGTCGAAGGCCTCCCCCGGCGCGTCGTCGATCGTGCCGCCAAGCCGGGTGAAGGCGTCCGATCCGTCCACGCGCAGAAACTGGCAATGTCCGCCCGAGACGAGCAGCATCAGATACGGATAGGCAAGCCCGTGGGTCAGCCGCGGGGTCAGCGCATGCCCGGCCAGATGGTTCACCCCGATCAGGGGTTTGCCAAGCGCGAAGGCAAGTCCCTTGGCCGCCATGACGCCGGACAGAACCCCGCCGATCAGCCCCGGCCCCGCGGTCACGGCGATGGCGTCGATCTCCGCAAGGGTCAGGCCGGCGTGGTCCAGCGCCTCCTCCACCACCAGATCGAGCCGTTCGGCATGGGCGCGGGCCGCGATCTCGGGCACCACCCCGCCGAACTCCGCATGCAGATCGGTCTGGCCCGATACGACGGACGCAAGGATATGCGAGGTGCCGTCATCGCGCAGGATCGCCGCCGCGGTGTCATCGCAGCTGCTTTCAAGGCCAAGAAGGGTCAGGGGCACGGTCATCATCGGCTTCGTTGCTAGGACGTGGGATCGCAGGTAACACTCGGGCCTATGCCTGACAATGCCGACCCCGTTCTGCTCCTGACCCGCCCCGCGCCGCAATCGCGGCAGTTTGCGGCGCGTTTCGCGGGCAGGCTGGACACGGTAATCGCGCCCCTTCAGAAGATCGTGCCTCTGGATGTGGTTCTGGATGATGCCGGGCTTGAGGCGGTGATTTTCACCTCGGAAAACGGCGTGCGGGTGTTTGCGGAGATATCGCCGCGGCGTGATATCTCCGCCTTCTGCGTCGGGGACCGCACCGCCGAGGTGGCGCGCGCGATGGGCCTTGCCGCCAGATCCGCGAAGGGCGCGGCCGGCGATCTGGTGGCAATGGTTCTGGCGGAACGGCCCGCTGGACGGCTGCTGCATCTTCACGGGCGCCATGTGCGGGGCGACGTGGTCGACAGATTGCGCACAGCAGGCCTCGGTGCCGGCGGGCTGGCCATCTACGATCAGGTGAGATGCCCGCCGGATGACGCGTTTCTGAGTGTCGCGGCTGGCAGCCGCCCGGTGATCGCGCCCTTGTTTTCGCCCCGCAGCGCGGCGATCTTCGCCGAGGCGCTTGGCGCGGCGCGGCCCGCGGCTCTGACACTGCCCTGTCTGAGCGCGGCTGTGCGTGAGGCTTTGCCGCCCGATTTGCAGGCATACGCGTTGCTGGCCGATGAGCCGAACGCCGATGCGCTAACTGCGGCAATTACGAGGCATATTTCCCTCTAGCCGCGCCTTGAGGGGCATGCAACGCTGGTCTAAGCTGACTCGGGTGCCCGGTCAGGCGTTGCTCGGGCGCGCGATAGCTGCGACCCGGGCGGCCCATGAAGTACAGTTGAAGGGATGGCATGGTGGCAAGAAAGACCTCAAAGCGATCGGACGACACTGTAGCCGGGGAAGACACGCAGCATGATATCGCCGCCACCCGGGACGAGACCACGGGACGGGAGGAAACCGCCCCCGAAGAGACCAGCCCCGGACCGGCGGACCCCGAAGCGACGGCCCCCGGGGGCGAAGACACGGTCGCGGGGGACAGCGATATGTCGCCGCTGCTCCTCGACAGGCAAAGCTCCGATACGGGCGACGCCCCGCAATCCGATGACAGCAAGACAGACGCGACCGCGGCCGGGGAGCCCCCTCAGCCGGAGGCGACAGAGGACGAGCGCAGGCCCGACCCCGCGCCCGAGCCCACACCCATGGCCACGCTGATGAGCAATGCGACGCCGCCGCAGACGATCGTCGAACAGCGGGGGCCCGGCTTCGTTCCGCTGCTTCTGGGCGGTGTTCTTGCCGCCGCACTGGGCTATGGGGCCGCCTATCTCGGCTTTCTGCCGACACAGCAACCGGGTGAGGACCCGGCCATCGCGGAACTGGGCGCGGCACTGGAGGCGCAATCCCAAGATCTGGCCCAAGATCTGGCGGCGTTGGCCGATCGTGCGGACGGAATCGAAAGCCAGCTGGCCGCGCTGCCCGAACCTGCCGCCCCGCAAGAGATCGATCTGTCCCCTCTTGAGACGGCGATTTCAGACGTCACCGCGACCATTCAGGACCTGACCGATCGAATCGCGGCGCTGGAGGCGCGCCCGGTGCTGACCGGCGAGGGCACGATCGACGATGCCGCGATGGCAGCGGCGATGGCCGATCTGCAGGCCAGCTTGGCCGAACAGCAGGCCGCCAATCTGGCGATGGCCGAACAGGTCGCAAACGCGGCCGCAGAGGCGGAGGCCAGAATCGCCACTGCCGAGGAACGTGCCGAGCGGCGCGTCGGCACGGCCACGGCACAGGCGGCTCTCAGCCAGCTGCGGATCGCGGTGGCGGCCGGCAACCCGTTTTCGGACGCGCTGGCCGATGTGGCGGCAAATGCCGATCTCGAGGTGCCGGACCGGCTGGCCGTGATCGCGGAAACCGGCGTACCGACGCTGGAGGAGTTGCAGGCAAGTTTCCCCGCCGTGGCGCGGGCCGCACTGCCGGTGGCCCTGCGTGAGACCGCAGGCGAGTCCACCGCGGACAGGGTCGGCGCGTTTCTGCGCGGCCAGGTCGGCGGGCGATCTCTGGAACCGCGCGAGGGCGACGACCCGGATGCACGGCTGTCCCGGGCCGAGGCTGCGGTTGCCTCGGGCGATCTGGCAACGGCCTTGATGGAAATCGGCGAGCTGCCGGAAGCTGCCCGTGACCAGATGGCAATCTGGATCAGCGACGCGCAGACCCGGCTGGATGCGACCGACGCGCTCGACGGGTTCGCCGTAGCGCTTGACGGCGCGAATTAGGGGGCGGCGCGATGTTATGGTCCCTGCTCAAAATCGTGCTCTTCGTCGGCATTGTCGCCGCCGTGGCTCTGGGCGCAATCTATCTGCTGGAATCCGGCGACGTGGTGCTGATCACCTTCGCGGGGCGTGAATTCGCGTTGACGCCGCTGGCGTCGGTTGTTGTGGCGCTGGTTCTGCTGCTGGCCATCTGGCTGGTTTTCCGTCTGGCCGGATTGCTGGTGGCGACGCTGCGGTTCCTGAACGGCGACGAGACGGCGATTTCGCGCTATTTCAACCGGCGCAGCGAGCAGAAAGGCTTTCAGGCGCTGGCCGATGGCATGCTGGCACTGGCCGCCGGCGAAGGCCGGCTTGCGATCCGCAAGGCGCAGCGCGCCGAGGGCTATCTTCACCGGCCGGAGATCACAAATCTGCTGATCGCGCAGGGTGCCGAGATGGTCGGCGACCGGGTGCTGGCGACGAATACCCTGAAAGAGCTGGTCAGGGACAGCCGGACCCGGTTCGTGGGTGTGCGCGGGCTGATGAAGCAGAAACTCGATGCGGGCGACACGGAAACCGCACTGAAACTCGCCGAAAAGGCCCTTGCATTGAGACCGCAGCATGAAGAGGTGCAGGACACGCTGTTGCAGTTGCAGGCTCAGCATGAGGACTGGCGCGGGGCGCGCGCGACCCTGTCGGCGAAGCTGAAGGCCGGCAATCTCCCGCGGGACGTGCACAAGCGCCGCGATGCGGTTCTGGCGCTTGCCCATGCGCGCGAGGCGCTGGCCGAGGGCAAGGTTGAAATCGCGCGGCGCGACGCGGCCGAGGCCAACAAGATGTCCCCCGATCTGGTGCCCGCCGCCGTGATGGCCGCGCGGATGGCGATCGACGAGGGCAAACCCAAAGTGGCCACAAAGATCATCCGCAAGGCGTGGGATGCCAAGCCGCACCCCGATCTGGCCGCCGCCTTCGCCGCGATCGAGCCGAACGAGAACCCCTCCGAACGGATGCGCCGGTTTTCCGTGCTGACCAGCCGCCATGTGAATGACGAGGAAACCCGGCTCCTGAAGGCGGAGTTGCACATCGCCGCCGAGGATTTCCACGGTGCCCGCGCCGCCCTGGGTGATCTGGCCGAGACAAGCCCGAGCGCCCGATCACTCACCATCATGGCCGCGATCGAGCGGGGTGAAGGCGGAGAGGATCAACTGGTCCGGGCCTGGCTGGCAAAAGCGGTGACCGCGTCCCGCGGGCCGCAATGGCTCTGTTCCGCCTGCGGCCATATCCATGCCGACTGGCAGCCCGTCTGCGCGCATTGCGACAGCTTCGACACGCTGAGCTGGGAGGCCGCACCGCAAAGCGACGCGGCGCTGACCGGCCCGACGCAGATGCTGCCTCTCATCGTCGGCGCATTGGACGACCGTAGCCATGAAGCTGAGGTGCCGGACGCAGATCTTGTCGATGATCCCGATGCCATCGCGACCGGCGATGCCGGCGAAACCGTGCCGTCCGAGGAGGCCGGCGATGTGGAGGCGACCGCTCGAAATTAGGGCTATCCATCGCCGGGCAAGCTTGCTAAGAGCGCGCCGGGCGCCGCTGTAGCTCAGCTGGTAGAGCACGTCATTCGTAATGATGGGGTCGGGGGTTCGAGTCCCTTCAGCGGCACCACTTTTCCGATCAAGCCAGCCCGAAGGCATTCGGGGACGGGTGGAAATCGCTGGCGCGCGGGTGATTTACTGCCTTGGTGCGGTCGATGGCAAAGGCAGGGCTGCCTGCGAGATTATGTGTGAGACATTGCCCTCATCTCCCTCTTTGAGAGAATGAAGGCGGTCGGTTTCCTTGATGGCCATCGGGGGAGCTGGTGGCGGGCGAACCTCCCCGAGGAATGACCCGATCTGAGGCCGCAAAACATCTAGCCACCCGTCACATCTGTCCGGCCGTCCGAACGGTAGAAGGGCCTTCGCCGCCGAGCATAATCAAGTTTAACGACAAAACATGAACGGCAAATTCAGCGAGGTGGATCGCACCAACATCATTGCATTAGAAGTTTCCAAGGCCAGCCTGACGGTTCACAGGCTGCCCGAGGATCAGCAGATCACAATCCTGAAAACCGTCACAGCGATCAAGCGCCTTCTCAAGCCTGCAAGCAAAGACCGAACGACTTCCGTTATCTGCGAGGCGTCGGGTGGCTATGAGCGCTCCGTACTTGAGCGCTGTTTTGATTTGGAGCTGCCTGTTCACTGCGCTCACGGCACACAGACCAGGAACTTTGCGCAATATCTTGGACTGTCGACGAACACGGATGCGATCGATGCCCGGATGCTGGCACTGTTCGCAGCAAACTCCTAAGACCTGCGCCTTTGGCAGCCTCCCAGTAGGGAAACGGTTGAGCTGTGTGACTTGCGGCTTCGGCGGGATGATTTGGCTCAAATGATCCGCAAGGAACAGAACCGGGTGGACCATCCACAGATCAAAGCGGCTGAACGCCTATCGAAGCGGAACGTCCGCGCCATGATCAAGGTGGTTGACGACTTGGAAAACGAGATCGCAAAGCTGGTTGTTTCGACAGCCGAGTTTCGGCGGAAGTCCGATTTGCTGATGTCCGTTATCGGCGTCGGTCCAAAGACGGCTGCGGCATGTCTGGCTTACATTCCAGAGCTTGGGTCACTGACCAAAGGTGAGGCCGCTACAATCGTGGGCCTTGCGCCACACACTCAGGATTCTGGGTCTTTGGAAGGCCAGCGCCACATCTCATGCGGAAGGCGAGAGGTCAGAGCAAGCCTATACATGGTTGCTCTTTCAAACGACCCCGGATGGCGCGATGTTCTGGACAGGGTGATCGGCTTTCTTGGACGCGATCCGTAAGGGCGGCGGCCTGACGGGGCCGGGCTCCGACGTCCCAGGATCGGGACAGGCCGAAAGGGATCGGTATGTCGGAAAAGACCCGGGCGCCGCGTTTCGATGGCCACGCCCGGGCCTGTTTCATGGATATCTCAGGCCAGATCGAAGCGGTCGAGATTCATCACCTTGGTCCAGGCTGCGACGAAAGCTTTCACGAAGGTTTCCGGCGCATCATCCTGACCGTAGACCTCCGCAATCGCGCGCAACTGGGAGTTGGAGCCGAAGATCAGATCGACCCGCGTGCCGGTCCATTTGACCGCTCCGGTGGAGCGGTCCCGGCCTTCGAACACGTCTTCCGCGTCGGAGACCGCTTTCCATTCGGTTCCCATGTCCAGCAGATTGGTGAAGAAGTCGTTGCTCAGCACTCCCGGGCGATCCGTGAACACGCCGTGGGAGGACTGCCCGAAATTCGCGCCCAGCATCCGCATGCCACCCACCAGGGCGGACATTTCCGGCGCGCTGAGCGTGAGAAGCTGCGCGCGGTCCACCAGCAACTCCTCGGCCGATAGGGTGTAATCCGCCTTCAGGTAGTTGCGGAAGCCGTCGGCGACCGGTTCAAGCACCTCGAAGGACTCGACATCTGTTTGCTCCTGAGAAGCATCGGCCCGACCGGGCGCGAACGGCACCTCAACCTCATGGCCGCCATCCTTCGCCGCCTTTTCGACCGCCGCCGCACCACCGAGGACGATCAGGTCTGCAAGCGACACACGCTTGCCACCGGATTGCGCATCGTTGAAGGCGGTCTGGACGCTCTCAAGCGTATCCAGTACGCGCGCCAGTTGCTCGGGCTGGTTCACCTCCCAGTCCTTCTGGGGGGCGAGCCGGATCCGCGCACCATTCGCGCCGCCGCGTTTGTCGGAGCCGCGGAAGGTGGAGGCGGAGGCCCATGCGGTGGAAACCAGGTCCGCCACGGAGAGGCCGGAGTCGAGGATCTTGCCCTTCAGCTCCGCGATATCCTGTGCGTCGATCAGCGGGTGCGTGACCTTGGGGATCGGATCCTGCCACAGAAGCTCTTCCTGCGGGACTTCGTCACCCAGATACAGAATCGGCGGCCCCATGTCGCGATGGGTCAGCTTGTACCAAGCGCGTGCGAAGGCGTCGGCGAACTCCTCGGGGTTCTGGTGGAACCGGCGGGAGATCTTCTCGTAGGTCGGGTCCATCCGCATGGCCATGTCAGCGGTCGTCATCATGATCGGCACAGTGCCCGAGCCATCGACCTGCGGCGCATGATCATCAGCGGCGAGACCCCTGGGCTGCCACTGATGCGCGCCGGCGGGGCTTTTCGTCAGTTCCCACTCATAGCCGAAAAGCACATCGAAATAGCTCATGTCCCATGTCGTCGGCGTCGGCGTCCAAGGACCTTCGATACCGCTGGTGATCGCGTCCACACCGCTGCCCGAGGCATGGGTGCTGAGCCAGCCTAGGCCCTGCGCCTCGATCGGGGCGCCTTCTGGCTCGGGGCCGACCAGTGCCGCATCGCCCGCGCCATGGGCCTTGCCGAAAGTGTGCCCGCCCGCAACCAGCGCCACGGTCTCTTCGTCATTCATCGCCATGCGGGCAAAGGTTTCGCGAATATCGCGCCCAGACGCGACCGGATCGGGATTGCCGTTGGGACCTTCGGGGTTCACGTAGATCAGGCCCATCTGCACCGCCGCCAGCGGGTTCTGAAGCTCCCTGTCGCCGGAATAGCGCGCGTCGCCCAGCCACTCGGTTTCCGTACCCCAGTAGATGTCCTGCTCGGGCTCCCAGATATCGGCGCGGCCGCCGCCGAAGCCGAAGGTCTTGAAGCCCATGGATTCCAGCGCGACATTGCCGGTCAGGACCATCAGATCGGCCCAGGAGATCTTGTTGCCGTATTTCTGTTTGATCGGCCACAGCAGGCGGCGCGCCTTGTCGAGATTTCCGTTATCCGGCCAGCTGTTGAGCGGCGCGAAACGCTGCGTCCCCGAGGAGGAGCCGCCACGACCGTCTGCGGTGCGATAGGTGCCGGCGCTGTGCCACGCCATGCGGATGAAGAACGGACCGTAATGCCCATAATCCGCGGGCCACCAGTCCTGGGAATCCGTCATCAGCGCATGGAGGTCTTTCTTGAGCGCCTGAAGGTCGAGTGATTTGAACGCTTCGGCGTAGTCGAACCCGTCGACCATCGGATTGGACAGCTGCGAATTCTGGTGCAGGATTCCGAGGTTGAGCTGATTTGGCCACCAGTCCCGGTTCGATCTGACCCCGAAGGTCGTGTGCAGGCTGGAGCCGCCCATCATCGGGCACTTGCCTGAGGTTCCGATATCATTTCCGTCCATGGTTCATTCCGATCCTGGCTGTTGATGCTAGAAAGCGATTTGGGTGAGCGCGTGTTCGTATCGAGGGCGATCCGGCCCAATGGCTAGCCCGGCAGGTCCGCGCGCCGCAAGGTCTGTTTGCGAACCATGCGCCTGCGGTCAGGCCGGGGAAGGAACGGGCCCGGTTTTCCTGATTCGCGCATGGCCCACGCCCTGAAAAAGCCATCAAGCCGGCCTAGACCCGTCATCGCACCCCTCCTTCTCCGGCACAGGGTAGCAAATGTTTTCGATTGGATTAAGTTGCATTTTCTAATCATCTCAATAACCATACATTATAATGAACCTGACCCTGCGCCAACTCCGCTACTTCGAATCCCTGTCCCGCCACGGTCATTTCGGACGTGCGGCGGATGCCTGCGCCATCTCGCAGCCGGCCCTGTCGGTGCAGATCAGGGAGCTTGAGGAAAGCCTTGGCGCAAAGCTCTTCGAACGCGGACCCAGACATGTGCAGCTGACCGGGCTGGGAGAAGAATTTGCGCAGCGTGTCCGGAAGATCCTGCAATCCATCGACGAACTGGAGGATCTGGCCCGCGCCTCAGGCGACCGGCTTTCGGGGCGTCTGCGGATTGGCGTCATCCCGACAATTGCTCCCTATCTCTTGCCCGAACTGATCGGGGCGCTCACCAGGAATTATGCCGGTCTGGATGTGAACATCCGGGAGACCATCACGCCCAGGCTGATCGAGGAGCTGGAGGACGGCAAGCTCGACACGGCCATCGTCGCCCTGCCCATATCGGAACCGTCGCTCACCGAGGTGCCGCTGTTCGAGGAGGACATGGTGCTTGTCCGCCCCATCGGCGATGCCGACGCGCCCGTGCCAAGCGGCGAGGCCCTGCGCGATATGCGGCTGCTTTTGCTGGAAGAGGGGCACTGTTTCCGCGATCAGGCGCTTTCCTTCTGCAACATCCAGTCGTCGCAGCCCCGTGACGGGCTGGATGGCAGCTCCCTTTCGACGCTGGTGCAGATGGTCGGGGCGGGCATCGGCGTGACCCTGATCCCTGACATGGCGGTGGCCGTGGAAACGCGCTCGGCTCCGGTCGCGACAAGCCGGTTGCGGGGGCCGCAGCCATCGCGGACCGTCGGAATGATCTGGCGCAGGACCAGCCCGCTGGCGGAGCAGTTGACCCATATCTCGGAGATTGTCCGGGATGCCGCCGAGGCCCTGCAATCCCGGCGGAACGACGCCGCACGCCGTCACTGAGCCCAGGTGGCACGCATCCGCTGTGCGGTGTCACCGCATTGCCGCGATAGTGGACAGGTGTCGGACAGGCCAATACATCTGGCATCGTATCGCCCGTTTGCGGGCCGCTTACCAAGGATGTCATGTGCTCAGCCGGCTCCGTGGATTATACGCGCGTTATGCGGCGCATCACAGAGACATCGCCGCGATCAGATCCGGCGAGACAGGCACGGTCTGGAATCCGGCACCGGCCGTCGCTCCGCCCCCGCCTTCGGAACGCCGCCTGTTTCTGCGCTTCCTTCGCGATGCGATGGGCGCGACACTGCCGACCTTGCGCTGGTATCTGACCGGCGCGCCGGAATGGAAGGCCGAAGTCAAGGCCAGGCTGGGTCTGACCCCGGTAGACCTGGCCCATCCGCTCGACATATCCGTTTTTCACAAACCTCCGCCAGATGCGGCGCGCGCGGCGACACCGGTGACGATCCTGCTTCCGGTCTTCAACGCGTTCGAGATCTTGCAGGAATGCCTTGACCGGGTTGAGCGACATACAGATCTGCCCTGGCATCTGATCGCGGTAGAAGACGGCTCCACCGATGCACGGGTGCGGCCATTCCTGCGGGATTGGGCCACGGCGTGGGCCCCTCAGGTCACCCTTCTGGAAAACAGCGAGAACCTGGGGTTTGTCGGCAGCGTCAACCGTGCGCTGGAGGAGATCCGGGGGGGCGATCATCCGGTGATCCTGCTGAATTCGGACAGTCTCCTGCCGGTGAGCTGGGCCAGCCGGATCGTAGCCCCCCTGCTTGACGCGCCCGATATTGCCAGCGTGACGCCGATGTCGAATGACGCGGAAATCCTGTCAGTCCCCCTCATGTGCCAGCGGCGCGATCTGCGCCCCGGCGAAGCCGACCGGATCGATGCGGTTGCGCAGGGCCTGTCGCCCCTTGCCACGGTGGACATTCCAACCGGCGTCGGCTTCTGCATGGCGCTCAACCACCGGTTTCTGCGGGATCAGCCGCAACTCGACACCGGCTTCGGCCGGGGCTACGGCGAAGAGGTGGACTGGTGCCGCAAGGCCATGGAAATGGGCGGCAGGCATGTGGGCCTGCCCGGCCTGTTCGTCGAACATCGCGGCGGCGCCAGCTTCGGGACCGGGGAGAAAGCCGCCCAATTGGCGAAGAACGCGGCGGTCCTGTCCTGCCGTTACCCGCAATTCGATGCCGAGGTACAGGCGTTTCTGAGACATGATCCGCTTCTGTCCGGGCGATTGGCGCTTGCGATCGGATGGGCCGCCGCGCGCGCGGAGGTGGCGGTGCCGATCTATCTTGCCCATTCCCTCGGCGGCGGAGCGGAGGCGCATCTTCGCGGCGAGCTTGCCGATGTGCTGAGCCGAGGATGCGCCGCGATCGTGCTGCGCTTTGGCGGACCCGCGCGGATGCAGGTGGAGCTTCATACGGATCGGGGCCGGATCATGGGCACGACCTCGGACCTCGCACTTGTTCACCGGCTGCTGGAACCGGTGCGGCGCCGGCGGATCATCTATTCCTGCGCCGTGGGCGATACGGATCCAATGGCCCTGCCTGATCTTATACAAGATCTTGCG
Organism: Rhodophyticola porphyridii; assembly: GCF_003688285.1. GTDB lineage: Bacteria > Pseudomonadota > Alphaproteobacteria > Rhodobacterales > Rhodobacteraceae > Rhodophyticola > Rhodophyticola porphyridii. The sequence continues at coordinate 175,435 of NZ_RCNT01000001.1, read as the reverse complement.
GTGAACGACGCGGATATCGAGATCCGGTTCCACGACTTTTTCCCGGTCTCCCCATCCTACTGCCTGCTGGATCAGGACGGACATTATCGCGGTCCCGTCACCGCCAGCCGCCGCGACGCGGCCCACAGCACGACCCGAGCGGACGGTAAGCTAGTCAGCCTCGCCGATTGGCAGCGCGCGTGGTATCGAACGCTCAGCGCCGCCGGCAAGCTCGTCGTCTACTCGAACGACAGCCGCGCGCAGGTGGCGGCCGCCTATCCCGACCTGTCGGACAAGATATCCGTCGCACCGCATCCGGCGCCAACTGCGACAGGCCGGGTGCCGGTGCCCCGGGATGCGCGGAAAATCGTCATCGGCATCCTCGGCAATATCGCGCCGCAGAAAGGCGCCGCGCTGATCTGCGATCTGGCCCGGGAACTGGAACGGCACCCGCGCATCTCGATGGTCCTGATCGGAACGCTTGACCCGTCATTCGGCCTGCCCCGGTCGGTGCCTCTTCATGGCCCCTATCGCCGCGAGGACATCGCAGAGCATGCTCGCCATTATGGGGTGACCTGCTGGCTGATCCCCTCGGTCTGGCCGGAAACCTTTTCTTTCACCACCCACGAGGCGCTGGCAACCGGGCTGCCAGTTCTGGCCTTCGACATCGGCGCACAGGGTGAGGCCGTGGCGCAGGCGGAAAACGGCCACCCGATCGGCTTCGCAATTGAGGATAATCTCACGCAGGTTATCATAGAAAACGTCAAAAATTTACCATCTGTTGACCCTTGATGCCCTAGCCTCGGCGCGAACGCGGGGCGTGGCGAGGGAGCCTGAACCGGCGCAAGGCATAGCATTCGGGCGCGGGCGGCCGCGTTTCCGCACTCTCCATTGATCAGGGTGGACCCAGATTTGGCAGACAGCATTCCATCCAAACGCGCGGCCCGGATACCGCCTGCCGACAAGGCATCGGACCCGCAGACGGTCGCCGGGGAAGCTGAACGAACCGTGGAGGCATGGCAGAAAACGCAGCCTCTTGCCCGCATCCGCAAGGCGGCAGAGCAGCAAAGGGAGGTGACGCCACCACCGAAACCCGCAGCGGCAGGGCACGGCCCGAAACCGGGCGGCAAGGCCAAATCTGGCTCGCCCTCGATACCCGTCGCCCCCGCGGCCCGGCCCATGCGAACGCAGCGGCGTCATTGGCTGGTGGCCTTGTCCTTCATGATCATGGTGGTCGCCCCGGCCGCTCTCTCCGCCTGGTATCTCTGGACCCGTGCGGCCGACCAATACGCGTCTTTCGTGGGCTTTTCGGTGCGCACCGAAGAGGCCAGCTCAGCCATCGAAATTCTGGGCGGTATCACTGACCTGTCGGGATCGAGTTCGTCCGACACCGATATCCTTTACGAGTTCCTGCAAGGTCAGGAACTGGTGCGGCTGGTCGACGACCGGCTCGACCTGCGCGCGATCTGGTCCCGGGTCAGCCCCGAAGAAGATCCGGTTTTCGCCTTTCAGCCGCCCGGCACGATCGAGGATCTGGTGGATCATTGGGCGCGCAAGGTACGGATCTATTACGACAGCGGCACAGGCCTGATCGACCTGCGCGTCCTGGCCTATGACCCCGTCGATGCGCAGCGGATCGCGCAGGAGGTATTCGAACAGAGCAGCGCGATGATCAACGCGCTTTCGGCGGTCGCCCGCGAAGACGCCATAGGCTATGCCCGCGATGAACTCGCCCAGGCCGAGGAACGGCTGACCGGCGCGCGCGTGGCGCTGACCGCATTTCGCAACCGGACCCAGATCGTAGATCCGACGATCGACACCCAAGGTCAGATGGGTCTGCTCAACACATTGCAGGCGCAGCTGGCCGAAGCGCTGATCGAGCTCGATATTCTGCGCGAGACAACCCGGGAAAGCGATCCGCGAATTGTGCAGGTGGAGCGGCGCGTGTCGGTGATCGAGAACCGTATCGCTCAGGAGCGCGCCGTTCTGGGCACCAGTGCGGCCGGCGATAGCGCGTTCGCCGATCTGGTCGGGGAATACGAGCGGCTGGCTACGGATCAGGAATTCGCCGCGCAGGCCTATACCGCCGCGCTGGCCGCGTTCGATTCCGCCCGGAACGAAGCCCGGCGGCAGAGCCGTTATCTGGCCGCCCATGTCCGCCCCACCCTGTCCGAGGCATCGCGCTACCCCGAACGGGTCGTGCTGCTGTCGATGATCACTCTCTTTGCCTTCCTGATGTGGGCAGTGGTGGTGCTGGTGGCCTACAGCCTGCGCGACCGGCGCTAGGGTGGGCGCCTTGATCGAATTCCGCAATGTGACCAAGGAGTTCGCCCGGGCCGGCTTCCGAAACCGGGTGATCGATGATCTCAGCCTGACCGTGCCGTCGCAGCTTTCGGTCGCGCTTCTGGGCCGGAACGGCGCCGGAAAATCCACCTTGCTGAAGATGATCGCGGGGACCCTGGAGCCCACTTCAGGTGAGATTCTCTCCACGGGAAGCATCTCCTGGCCGGTCGGCTTTGCCGGGTCCTTTCATCCGGATCTGACCGGGTCGCAGAACGTGCGCTTCGTCGCCCGCATCTACGGCGTCGACACCGAAGAGTTGTCGGATTTCGTGGAGGAGTTCTGCGAGTTGGGGGCGAGTTACAGGCAGCCGTTGCGCGGATATTCCTCGGGCATGAAAGCGCGGTTGTCCTTCGGCGTTTCGATGGGGATCGGATTTGACACCTATCTGGTGGATGAGGTCACCGCCGTGGGCGATGCGGCGTTTCGCAAGAAAAGCAGCGCGATGTTCCGCCGTCGGATGGAACAGGCCGGGTCTTTCGTTGTCAGTCACAACATGCCGCAGATCCGCGAGCTTTGCGATATCGGCATCGTCCTGGAGCACGGAAAGATCACGGTTTACGAGGATGTGGACGAGGCGATCGACCACCACTTGCGCAACCTCAACATTCCCAACATGGTCGGGAATTCCTGAGACCTCTCTGTTCAGATGATTTGGAAGATATCTGTTGTGATGTCTGCGATGTCGGTGTCGAGGAAGGTGATTGTGACGCCGCTGTCGGCGAGCAGCAGATCGGTGCCCTGCCGGGTCAGGTCGGCAAGCACGGCGCCCGCATCGGCATAGCTGAACCCGTCCAGGATCACCCAGTCCCACGCCTCCAGATCCACCACCTCATGGGTCCCGCCATCGCCGGCGTCGAAGACGAAACTGTCCGCCCCGAACCCGCCAAAGACCGCATTGGCGCCGCCGCCCCCCTCCAGCCGGTCGCCGGGGAAGGTGGCGCGCATCCAGGCGCTGAGATCGGGCCCCGTATTGTCCCGGAATTCGGCGCTCTCGGCGAACCCGCGCACCACCTCCTCCCGGCTGAGCGTGCCGTCATCCAGAAGCCCGCGCCAGCCCTGCAGCCCGGCCGGATCGGGCGCCCGGCCCAGCACGTTTTCATACATCAGCGTGACGAATTCGGCATTGTCCGTCGCGCCGTACCGCCCCTGGAACTCGGACGAGTTGACGAAGCCCGACACCACCTCCAGATAAGGCCGCCCGCTGGCCAGCTCCCCGACCCAGGCCAGCAGGCCGCCCGGATCCGGCGCCCGGTCCAGCGTCGCCTGATACAGCCGGAACACCTCGTCGGCCCAGTTGGCCCGGTACCCCGCCTGGCTGAACTCCAGCGCCCCGGCGGCGGTGTTGCCCATGAACTCCTGGCTTTCGGAGAACCCGAACACCACCTCCGCCCGGCTGAGCGCACCGCTGTCGAGCTGGTCGCGCCAGGCCTGCAGCCCCGCCGGATCGGGCGCCCGGCCCAGCACGTTCTCATACATCAGCGTGACGAACTCGGTCGTGTCCGTCGCGCCGTACCGCCCCTGGAACTCCGGGGAGCCCATGAACCCCTCGATCACCTGCAGAAGGCTTGCCTGCCCGTCGCGCAGCGTCTCCGTCCAGCCCCGATGCCCGGCCGCATCCGGCGCCCGGTCCAGCGTCGCCTGATACAGCCGGAACACCTGCGCCGAGACCGGGTCAAACCCCACATCCACATCGTCCCCGTTCAGAACGTCATCCCCAAAACCCCCGAACAAACTGTCCGAACCAGACCCGCCAACAAGCAGGTCAGAGCCGGCCATGCCGAATATCAGATCATCGCCGCCGGCACCGTCCATGTAATTCGACACGCCGTTGCCGTTGAGGAAATCGGCCTCGACGCTGCCGGCGAAGACGGTTTCGCCCCCCAGATTGCCGACCGGAAGGCGGGACAGGTTGATCAGGTCGGGCACCAGGATATCGGCCGCGTCGAGCGGACGCTGATCGACACTGATCACCCGCAACACCTCGTTGCGGAAGGTCAGGATGCAGCCGTCCGCGGTGGTCTGGAACGTGATCTGATCCAGATTGCGGAACATCTGATAGGCGGAGAGATCGAGCACATCCTCAGCCGGGTCGAAATCCGTGATCGTATCGTCGATCCCGTCGGCCGCCATGACAAAGACGTCCCGCCCGGCGCCGCCTGTCAACCGGTCGGCGCCCGTCCCGTCCATCAGGATATCGTTGCCGGCACCGCCGTTCAGAGTGTCATTGCCATGCCCGCCTGAGATCACTTCGCCCGCGGCCGTCCCGTTGATCTCATCACCGCCCTCGCTGCCGAGTAAGGTGTCTGAGACGGTCCCGGGATCATAGCTCAGATGGGTGATACCGGTTTCGGTATGGCTGGCCGCGAAGATTTCGAGCGTGCCGTTCCGGGTCGTGGCGGCGATGCTGCTGACATTCTCCAGGCTGGCCGCAAAGCTGGCCGCCATGGTGGCGTGATGCACCAACCGCCCGCCGGGCAGAAGCTGGAAAAGCGACATCCCGTCATCGGCGCCACCGGCCATGACGAAGACCTGATCTCCCAATGTGACAAGTTCCAGGCTGGTCACGGACTGGAACCGGGAGCTCAGATCGTCCAGAACATGGTCGACCGGCACCAGGGACCCGTCGGTGTTGAGCCGCAGGACGCTCAGCGACGAACTGCCCTGGGACGCCAGAACGATGTATTCGCCATCGGGCATCGTCGCCTGTGAAAGGGCGCTGATCCCGGCCACGCCGAGCCCGTCGGCGGCCCCGGCGCGACCCCGGATCTGCAACGCCCCGCCCGCGACGACTTCGTAGCTGACCACCTGGTTGCCATCGCCGGTCACGGCAATCAGGTATTTCTCGGACCCGGCCTGGGCGGCCATCAGGCGGGAAGCTCCTCCCGGCACGTCCTGCTGGGTTTGCTGAACGAGCTCGCCATCGGGCTGAACCGCATAGGCCTTTATCGTGCCTTCGGCCTTGTCTCCAGCGTAGACATAGGTGCCGCTGGCGCTTTCCGTCAGCACGAGATCGGAAAAGCCTTCGCTGGCCGCCATGCTGGAGAGGGTTTGCGGCACGCCGCCGATGGTTCCGTCCGCCGCGATCTGGAAGCTTATCGGCCCATCCATCGCGGGCCCGAGGGTAACCGCGCGCAGCGAACCGCCGAATTCCATCAGCTCGAGCGAGATCGTATCCTCGGAAAGATACTGGGTATCGATCAACTGTGCCGACCCGTCGGGGCCCAGCCCGAAAACCGTGATCGCCTCGCCGGACCGGCTGGTGGCGTATAATGCCGCCTGACCGCTGGACGTCACGAAGAGATCCAGATCGGTGATCGCCGTTACCACTTCGGGCACGGCGTGCGACATCGTCGCGACATAGGATAGTTGAGCCACCCCTGACTCCCCCTCGCAAATCTGCGCCCCCACGCATTCCGGGGGACCATGCCTCGGGAGGATTAACGTCTGGTCAGAGCATTGTGGCAGAGTTGGGACATTCGCTTAGACTTGCAGTTTTCCGGTCTCATTCACGAACCGCCCGGATACGCGCGCGCCCATTCATGGTTGCGAAAACCGGGCCCGGTAGACTATCACCCTTCTGCCCCGGCCCGGCGGCAGCTCCAGACAGGCGGGAACGATCAGATGAAGAAGGCCTTTATCACCGGCATCACCGGTCAGGACGGCGCCTATCTCGCGAAGCTTCTGCTCGACAAGGGTTACGAGGTCCATGGTGGCGCGCGCTGGATTTCTCATGAACAGAAGTCCCGTCTCGCCAGGCTGGGCGTCGCCGACGCGGTCCATATGCATGAATTCGACCTCAGCGACATGAACAACATCTTCCGTACCTTGCGGGATGTTCGGGTGGATGAGTTCTATAATCTCGCCGCACTCAGCTTCGTGGGCGCGTCCTGGGATGTGCCGGTCTACTCCGCGGATGTGAACGGGCAGGGCGTGGTCCGGATCCTTGACACCTTGCGCACGATCGCGCCTGAAACCCGGTTCTATCAGGCGTCGACATCGGAGATGTTCGGACTGGTGCAGGAAGTTCCGCAAAGTGAGACAACGCGTCTCTACCCGCGCTCACCTTACGGCGTTTCCAAGGTGTACGGCCATCATATCACGGTGAATTATCGGGAATCCTTCGGGCTTCACGCGTCATCGGGCATTCTGTTCAATCATGAATCCCCCTTGCGAGGAAAAGATTTCGTGACCCGCAAGATTACCATGGGGCTGGCCCGGATTGCGCGTGGCGACAGCGCGCCGGTCGTTCTGGGCAATCTCAATGCGCAGCGCGACTGGGGATTTGCCGGGGATTATGTCGACGGCATGTGGCGGATGCTGCAACAAGATAAGGCCGACGATTACGTTCTGGCCACCGGTGTGACGACTGCGATCCGCGATTTCGTGGCCTTCGCGGCGGCCCCGCTCGGCATGGATCTTGAGTGGCACGGCGAGGGCGTCGAGGAGACGGCAACCGACCGCAAGACCGGCAGGCGCGTCGTCCAGGTCAGTGCGGAATGGTTTCGCCCGGCGGAGGTGGATCTGCTGATCGGCGATGCCACCAAGGCGCGGCAGAAACTCGGCTGGTCGCCCAAGGTTGATGTACGTACCCTGGCGGAGATGATGGCAAAGGCGGATTATGACGCTCTGGGTTAGGGCCAGCTCCGGCCCGCCGCGCTGATATCAGCCGATTCTGGCGGGCTCTCTTCAGGATATTCCGATCCGTTAACCATTTTTTGGCATCCCCGTGACATGTCTTGTGACTCAGGGCCTTCGCGGATGTGCAGGCTGCCCGGGCAATTGCCCGGGCCGGGGGTTCGGCGATCGATCACAGAGGGGTCTTGCGCAAATGGGATTTGAGAAACGCGGCGCGGCCAACGGATCTGGAACCCCGAAACAGGGCACTCCGGAACTTGGCTCGATCGGATCTGTTGCCGTTCCCCGGGCCCGCGAAGCAAGCCGCGCGCGCGAAGAGGATCGCATGCCGGTATCTTCGGTGCGGAGCCTGCCCGGCGCGACCCCCGCGCCGACGGAGCGGCAGCCGCCCTATTCCGGCAATATCGACTATTTCTCCGCCGGCAAACTGCATGGCTGGGTTGTACGGACCAATGCCAGGGAGAGCCGGCCCATGGTGGGTCTGTTCATTGGTGATCGCGCCTTGATCCGCCAACTGGCGAGCAAACCGAGATCCGATGTGAAGGAGGCCGGGATCGGGGATGGCTACTGTGGCTTCGAGTTGCCGGTGGACGACGCGGCCTATGCCCTCGCGAAACGCTTCGGATATCAGGTGAGCGTCCGGGTTCTTGACGACCCGCAGTTCGAGATCGGGACCTATACGCTGCCCAAACCGCTTTTCGGGGGCCTCGATCGAAACAGCCCGATGATCGACCATTGCCGGATGTTGCTGAGCGATGAGCTGACGCTGATGGCGAAACTGCTTGCCCGGGTGGACCGGCCGGTCACCTGGCCGAAACTCGGTAAACACGCCCTGCTCTTCGACAAAGGCCGCCTGATCCCCGAGAGCGACGCGGCACCGGATACGGACACACGCCTGCCCGCCTATCTCGACTACGTGAAACATCGCCTGCACAAGAACCGGGACTTCGATACCGACGGCACGCCGGAAGATCGCGATCATTTCCTGCATTGGTACCTTACCGGCTACGGCACCATACGCCGCGGCTTGCGCACGCCGCTTCCCCATGACGTGATCGACTACCTGAACGCGCCTTTCGTCATCGGGGGCCAGAAACACACCCTGACCCGGGCGATGTGGTGGCGTATCGTGGATGATGGCACCAAGCTGAAGTCGCTGGATCTGTCCGACAGCGCGGCCTTCCTCGACCTGCTCTATTGGTGGGCGGAAAAAGAGGCGCCGCGCCTCTCTGTCGAGGATTGCCTGGTGCCCGCGCGTCATGCCGACCTGTTGCGGATGGTGCCCACGGCCCGCAAGGACGACGCCTTCCCGCTTTCCAATTTCATGGTCCGCCTTCAGGAGGACAGGTCAAGTTTCCAATTCCTCGACCCGACGGAGGAGGAGGACAGAAAACTCTTTACCTTGTGCATGGTGCTGTGCAGCGCCAGCCGCCCCGATCTGCTGAGATACGTCCCGGCCGGATCCCTCAGGAGGATCTTCGCGCGACAGGGCGAGACCCCGTCGATCTTCGAGACCTTCTATCAGGCCATGACCCTGCAGGATGATCCGGTTTCGATCTCCCATGACATGTTCGCGGCCCTGATCCGTCTTCGCGGATACGACCTGCAAAGCCATCAGTTCCTTGCCCGGACGGAAACGGGTGACAGGCTGCACGCCGCGGCCCTGCCGATTGCGGCCGACGCGGAGAGGGTGGATGTGCAACTGATCGGGCCGTTTGAAAAGGCATCCGGGCTCGGGCAAGCCACACGCCTTTCCGCGGAGATCATGAGCCGCACCGGACTGCGCGTGAATTGCGTGGATTTCGGGCTGGACAACCCCGCGCCCGAAGGGTTCAGCAAGGTCGGCAAGATGTCAGACTGGAAGAAAGCCCGGATCAACCTGCTGCATCTGAATGCGGAATCCATTCCTCTGGCGTTTGCTTACGGGCCGGACGTGTTTTCCGACAGCTACAATATCGGCTATTTCTACTGGGAACTCGATACGCCCGCTCTGTGCCATTACCTGGGCATGGAACTGCTGGACGAGATCTGGGTTTCCACCGAGTTCGGTGTCAGCATCTATCGGCCCGAAACCGCGCAGCCGGTCGTCAATGTGGGGATGTGTTTCGAGGAGTTGAGCGCGGTCGACAAGGATGCGGCCCGCCGAAATCTGGTGCAGCAGTTGCAGCTGCCGGACGACGCGTTCCTCTCCCTCGTGGCCTTCGATTCGTTTTCCTTCGTGCAGCGGAAGAACCCGCTTGGCGTGCTGGCGGCGTTTCAGAAGGCCTTCCGGGGGATCGACACCGCGCATCTGATCATCAAGACACAGAATCGCGACCATGTTTCGGACCCGATGCAGGAACGGATCTGGAAACGTGCCGACGCCATGATCGCCGCCGACCCCCGCATTCACGTGATCAACGAAACGCTCACCTACGAGGCGCTGGTCGATCTCAAGGCCGCCAGCGACTGCTATATCTCGCTGCACAAATCCGAGGGCTGGGGCTTCGGCATGATCGAGGCGATGAACCTGAAGGTGCCGGTGGTCTGCACGGGTTATTCCGGGAACATGGATTTCTGCTCGGAGCAGACGGCATGGCTGGTGGATTACAAAGACAGCTATCTCGTGGAGGGGGATTACATCTTCGTCAGGGCCGGCCAGAAATGGGCGGATCCGGATATCGACGATGCCGCCGCCCAGCTAATCGCCCTTTACCGCAATCCCCGGGAGCGGGCCGCGAAGGTGGAGGCTGCCTTCGCCAATGTCCGGCAGAACTTCTCCGCCGATGCGATCGCCAGACGCTACGAGGCGCGCTTGCAGGAAATCCTGAAGACGCTCTAACGCCAAACCTCCGGGGTGGCTTCGGCCGCTCCGCCAGAAAGCCGCAGCAATGTCCCTTCAGCCACAAGACCGGATCCAGCAGGCGTTGTTCGCCTATTTCTGCGACTTCGATGCCGAAGCTCTTCTGGAGCGGTTTCACGAGGCTGGTCAGGCCTCCGAGCCGGGCATCGTGCGCAATTTTCTGGGCACGCGGATCGCCCCGGATGTCTTTCCGCCGATCCTCACCCCGATGGCCGGCATGGTCGAGCCGGTGCCGCATCCGGGCAACTGGCACGCCGATATCGCGGAATGGGCCGCGGCCTTGCGCAGCGTGGCGCTGGCACGCGGAACCTACCGGATTGTCGAGCTGGGATGCGGTTGGGGCTGCTGGATCGCCAATATGGGCGTGGCCGCGCGCAGGCGCGGGCTCGATCTCGATCTGATCGGCATCGAGGCGGATCGCTATCATCTGGCAAGCGCCGAAAAGACGCTGCGGCTGAACGGGTTCACGGCGTCCGATTACCGTTTGATCCACGGGGTGGCCGGGCCAAGGCCGGGAACTGCGATCTTTCCGATCCCCGAGGAGGACGGAACCGACTGGGGCGGCGCCGCGATCTTCGATCCAAGCCCCGAGAGACTGGCCAAGATCCGGCAGGGCGCGCGCTATCGCGAGCTGCCCAGCATTCCGCTCTCCGAGATCGTCGAGGAGGATATGGTCGATCTGCTCCATATCGACATTCAGGGGGCCGAGTTCGATTATGTGGACGGATGTTTTGCCGACATCTCGGCTTATGTGAAACGTGTTCTGATCGGCACCCATAGCCGTGTGATCGAGGGTCGGCTCTTCAGCCGCTTTCTGGAGCAGGGCTGGCATCTGGAGATGGAACGCCCGGCTATCGCGCCGCCCGTCGGCGGGGATCCGACCATCCAAATCGACGGGGTGCAATTATGGGCCAATCCTGTCACCTTGGCACAAGATGGCATCGGCTCGTAGGCACGGACGCGCATGATCACTCCAATACTGCTCTGTGGTGGATCGGGAACCCGGCTTTGGCCCTTGTCCCGCAAAAGCTTTCCGAAACAGTTCGCCGATCTCGTGGGGCAGGAAAGCCTGTTTCAGGCCTCCGCCCTCCGCTTCGTGGGCGAGGGATTTGCCGATCCGGTCGTGGTGACGGGCAATGCCTTCCGCTTCATCGTGGCCGAGCAGCTGGATGAGTGCCTTGTCGCTCCGGGCTCGATCCTGATCGAGCCCGAGGGCAGGAACACCGCGCCCGCCGCCATCATCGCCACGCTGCATGTGGCGCGGACGGCGCCCGACGATCTGATCCTGATCGTGCCGAGCGACCACGCGGTGGCCGACCCGGATCTGTTCCGCGAGGCGGTGACCAGAGGCCGGCCCGCCGCGGAAGCCGGCCAGATCGTGACCTTCGGCATCGCGCCAGATCGTCCGGAAACGGGGTTCGGCTGGCTGGAACGGAGTACCGAAACGTCGCCCGGTGTCTTCGCGCTGGAGCGGTTCATCGAGAAACCCGATACGGACACCGCCCGCCGGTTGCTGGCTGACAGCCGGAACATGTGGAATGCGGGCGTGTTCCTCGCCAAGGCCAACCGCATGATCGAGGCCTACCGGACCCACGCACCGGAGATTCTCGCACTGGCCGAGAAGGCGTTGCGAGATGCCCGGGACGATCTTGGCTTTGTCCGGATCGACCCGGAGGTCTGGCAGCAGATGCCGGACATCTCGATCGACTATGCGATCATGGAGCAAGCGCGGGATGTCTCTGTCGTGAGGTTTGAAGGCGCCTGGTCCGATCTGGGCAGCTGGCAGGCGGTCTGGCAGCAGAGCCCGCGGGATGGCGCCGGCAATGCGGTCTCGGAGAACGCAACCGCAATGGATTGCGAAGGTTCGCTCCTGCGCTCCGAGAGTCCAGAAATCGAGCTGGTCGGGATCGGGCTGAAGAACATCGTCGCCGTGGCCATGCACGACGCGGTGATGGTGGCCGATATGTCCCAGTCGCAGAATGTGAAAAAGGCCGTCGATACGCTGAAGGCGCGGGAGGCGAAGCAGGCGGTGCAGCTTCCCGTCGATTACCGGCCATGGGGCTGGTTCGAGACATTGATCCTGAGCGACCGGTTTCACGTCAAACGCATACATGTGCATGCGGGGGCGGCGCTGTCGTTGCAGTCCCACGAACATCGCTCGGAGCATTGGGTCATCGTCGAGGGAGAGGCGAGGGTAACGGTCGATGATGCCGTCCGCAGTCTCGGCGAAAATCAGTCGATCTACATTCCCGTGGGCGCGCGCCACCGGCTGGAGAACCCCGGACCGAGGCCGATGGTCCTGATCGAGGTGCAGACGGGCAGCTATCTCGGCGAAGATGATATCGTGCGCTACGAGGACCGATATGCACGCCGCTAGTACCATCGGACCTGCACGTGGGCTTGCCGGCATGACGGATACGGCATGACGAGCGTGCCCGACACCAACCGCCCCCGGCGTCTCAGGCCGGTGAGAAGCGGCCGCAGATTTGCCACGGGGCGCGCGGTCGCCGCGCTGATCCTGCGCGAGATGAGCGTCACCTATGGCAGGTCTCCGGGGGGGTATATCTGGGCGGTGCTTGAACCCGCGGCAGGTATCGGTCTTCTGGTTCTGGTCTTTTCGGTCGCGTTCGAAGCGCCGCCGATGGGCTCCAACTTCGCGATGTTCTATGCCACGGGGATGATCCCGTTTCTCGCCTATAGCGGGCTCAGCGCGAAGCTGGCACAATCTCTCAACTATTCCCGCGCACTGCTCTCATACCCGAGCGTGACCTATGTCGACGCCATGATCGCCCGGTTCATCCTCAATCTGATGACTGAGCTGCTCGTCGCCTACATCCTGTTTTTCGGGATCCTGACCATCTGGGATACCGGCACGGTAGTGGAGATCGACCGGATCGCCATGGGGTTCCTGATGATGGCCAGCCTTGCCATCGGCGTTGGCACGATGAACTGTTTCCTGGTCTCCCTTTTCCCGGTCTGGCAGGTGGTTTGGGGTATTTTCAATCGCCCGCTTTTCATTATCTCCTGCATCTTCTTCACGTTTGAATCCATTCCCGAACCATACCGCTCCTATCTCTGGTACAATCCGCTGGTTCACGTCGTGGGTTATGTCCGGACCGGTTTCTACAGCAGCTACGACGCCTCCTACGTTTCGATGGTATATGTCTTCGGCCTCAGTCTGTTCCTGACGGCGGCCGGACTTGTCTTCCTGCGGCGCTACCACCGCGATATCCTGAATTTCTGACCTGCTTATGGCCAATCGCTCACCCCAGACCGTCACGATCCTTCTGACTACCTTCAACGGCGCCCGTCATCTGGGCGCGCAGCTGGCCTCCTACACCGCCCAAAGCCATGCGGATTGGCGTCTCTGGGTCAGCGATGACGGCTCCACCGACGAGACCACCGCGATTCTGCGCCGGTTCGAACGCGGACCGGCCGGGCAGCGCGAGGTTCGCATGATGCAGGGGCCGGGCGCCGGTATGGCCGCGAATTTCCTGTCATTGCTGCAGCACCCCGATCTGCCGGACGGGCCGGTTGCCCTGTCGGATCAGGATGATGTCTGGATGCCGCATCGGCTGGCGCGGGGTCTGGACCTGATGAACCGGCGCCCCGACGCCCGGCCCGTTCTCTATGCCGCCAACACCATTCAGACGGATGCCGACCTCAGCCCACGGCGCATGCAGAACCGCGCGGGGCTCCGGCCCTCCTTCGCCAACGCGCTGGTTCAGAACATCATCGCGGGCAACACGATCATGCTGAATGCCGCGGCAATGCGCGCCATCCGCGCAACCATGCCGCCAAGACCCGACGTGCCGTTCCACGACTGGTGGCTGTACCAGTTGCTGACGGGGATCGGCGGAGAGATCGTTTTCGACGAGACGCCGTGCCTCTATTACCGTCAGCATCACGCAAATCTGTTGGGCAGCCATCGCGGCACCCGGGCCTCCGCGCGGCGCTTGCGGCTGATCGCCAATGGCACCTATGGCTCATGGGTCCGGCAAAACGCTGCCGCCCTGTCACGGGTGACGCCCCATCTGACCCCGGATGCGGCGGACCGTCTGGGCGAGGTTCTGGCCACGTCCGGCCAGGGCGGCCTGCCCCGGTTTCGCAGCCTGCGCCGGGCGGGCGTGTTTCGCCAGGGCCGGCCGGCGGCGGGGATCCTGAGCCTGCTCTCCCTGATCGCGCGAGTTTAGCCGGCCGGGATAATCCGTTCAAATTTGCCTCGCATTAACGGATTTTTCTTTTTCTTTTTCTAATTGAAATCAGGCAGGTTGAGCCCGGATCGGCGCCATTTGCCAGAACGGCCGGCAAGCCTTGACCACCGGGAGCCCGAGGTGAAACCGATCAGTCGCAACACAGGTGCCGCCCGCAAAACGCGTCGGCCGCGAAAACTGAATCAGATACTTGGAGGACTTGCCGTGGTCTCTGCCGCCACCGCCCCCATCTTCGCCGATCAGCCACCGGTTTCGGCCACGCTTCGCTGTGACGTGGCGGTGCCCGACATGGACGGGCAGGTGCCGGGGCTCTGCGGGGCCGTGCAGATGGCGCTCTCCCAAGCCCACGGTCTGAGTTTCGGCGACGATCCCGCCGATCTGGCCTTCGTGATGACGATCCATGATCTGCGTCCAGACCTGATTGTCGCGCATCTGGAATGGCGCAGCGCCGCGGCGAAGGGGCGAGGGCCACGGATCCGGTTCGGACTGCTGGACACCACGTTGTCGCCGGCACTTCACCAACGTTTCGCCGACGGGCTTGTGCGCAGTGCCCCGCTGCCTTTCAGCCCGGCACCTTCCGAATAGGACCTGTTTGATGTGTATGATCTGTACCTCCTTCCGCCCCTATGACGATAGCTGCCCCTATGGCACGGCGACCGGAACCCAGGCCCGTGTGACGGAGGGGGCCGATGCCGCGGCTGGCCAGAACACCGCCTATTCGATCTCGTTGGGGGATGTCTTCGCCGGCCAGATCTCTTCCTTCGGGGATCGCGACTGGGTCGCGGTGCAGCTGGAGGCGAATGTAACCTACGAAATCGACCTGACCGGGGTGGGGGGCGCGGAGCTTGCCGATCCCTACCTGCGTCTGCGCGATGCCAGCGGCGTTCAGGTGGCCGATAACGACGATATCGTCCCGCGAACCAACCTGGACTCCAGGATCATCTATGCGCCGGGCAGTTCGGGCACCTTCTACCTCGATCTCGGCGCCTATGCCGATGCGGGGACCGGCGCCTACGAGGTCACGGTCAATACCGCGTCGGACGCGCCGGCAGGCTCCCCGGATGAACTTGCCAGCTTCCTGACAGATGGTTTCTGGCAGCAATTCGGCGGGGCCCGCCACGCGTTCGACACCAGCCAAAGCAACGAGATCACCGTTTATCTCAACGAATTGACGGCCGATGGCCGGCGCCTGGCCGAATGGGCGCTGGAAGCCTGGGAAGCGGTGGCCGATCTCAGATTCGTCGAGGTGTTCAGCGTCACGGACGCGATGATCGATTTCGACGATGACCAGTCCGGTGCATTTGCCAACTATCAGGCGACAGGAGATGTGACCACTTTCGCCTGGGTGAACGTCTCCACCGCCTGGTTGCAGACCTACGGCACCCAGATCGACGATTACTCCTTCCAGACCTATATTCACGAGGTCGGCCACGCGCTTGGTCTCGGGCATCAGGGCGGTTACAACGGCTCGGCGGTTTTCGGGATCGACAACGATTTCATCAATGACAGCTATCAGCTGTCGGTGATGTCGTATTTCTCGCAAGATGAGAATACGACAGTCAATGCCAGCCGGGCGGCGCTTGTCACCCCGATGCTCGCCGACATTCTTGCGATACAGGATCTGTACGGCGCCCCGGATGCGCAAAGCGCGGCATCCGCCGGCGATACGGTCTACGGGCGCGGCCATACTCAAACCGGGTACATGCAGCTCCTGATGGATGCGGTCCATAACGGCCAGGATCCGGCGAACCACTACGGCGATCAGGCGTTTGCCCTGACCATCTACGACGCGGGCGGCACCGATCTGTTCGACTTCAGTGACGACCCTGCCGATCAGACGATCGATATGCGGGCGCAGGGCATATCGGATATCTATGGCCTGACCGGCAATCTGGTGATCGCCCGCGATACGCTGATCGAGAACCTCAACGCGGGCAGCGGGTCGGACTACGTCCTCGGAAATGGCATCGCCAACCAGATTGATGGGGGCGCCGGCTCTGACCTGCTTGTTGGCGGGTCTGGTTCGGACAGTTTGTTCGGGGGTTTTGGGGATGACGTTCTGAACGGGGACGATGTGGATGTGGGGTTTGACCCGGTCTCGGCGCAGGTGTTCCGGCTGTATCAGGCGACGCTGGACCGGGCGCCGGATGCGGCCGGGCATCGGGGCTGGACGGAGACGCTGCGCGACGGGCAGGCAAGCCTTCTGCAGGTGATCGAGGGGTTCATGGGCTCCCCGGAGTTCCAGGGGCGGTACGGCGCGACGGACACGACCGAGTTCGTCACGCTGATGTATGAGAACGTGCTGGGCCGGGCGCCCGATCCGGCGGGGCTGCAGGCCTGGCGCGACCAGCTCGACAGCGGTGCGCTCAGCCGGGCGGAGGTGGTGTTCGGGTTCTCCGAAAGCCAGGAGTTCATGGGCAACACCGCCGCCGGGGCGCTGGAGTTCAGCCAGGCGGGGTACCGGGCCAACTGGGCCGACGAGGTGTTCCGGCTGTATCAGGCGACGCTGGACCGGGCGCCCGATCCGGGCGGCCTGCTGGCCTGGGTCGGGGAGCTGGCCGGTGGGCGGCCTTATCTGGAGGTGGTGTCGGGCTTCGTCAACTCGTCCGAGTTCCAGGGGCGGTACGGCGCGACGGACAATGCCGAATTCGTCACGCTGATGTATGAAAACGTGCTGGGCCGGGCGCCCGATCCGGCCGGGCTGCAGGGCTGGCGCGGGCTTCTGGATGACGGCACGCTCAGCCGGGAGGAGGTGGTGCGCGGGTTCGCCGAGAGCGCCGAATTCCGGGACAATACGGGACCCGATCTCAGCGCCTGGATGCGCGCCACCTTCCCCGGCGACCGGCTGGAGGGGGGCGGCGGCGCCAATGCGGTCTTCGGCGGGTTCGGGGCGGACAGTTTCGTCTTCGACGCCGGCGATGGCGGGACCCATGAGGTGGTGGATCTGGAGGCGTGGGACTGGGTGATCCTGGACGGGTTCAGCTATGCCGATGCGGGCGCCGTGCTTGCCGACCTGACCCGGCAGGGCACCGATCTGCTGCTCGCCGACAGCGGCGTCACAATCACCTTCCTCGACACCGACATCGCAGACATCACAACAGATATCTTCCAAATCATCTGAACAGAGAGGTCAAAGACCCTTTAGGGAGTTTTTAGATTTTGTCCCTATCCATACCGGGAAACCGCAGCATGAGTATCTGAAATGTCCGGCCAGAACGACGCCCGTCCGATCATCATCAAACGCAAGAAAGTAGTCGGCGGAGATGGGCATCATGGCGGTGCCTGGAAGGTCGCCTATGCAGATTTCGTGACAGCGATGATGGCGTTTTTCCTGTTGATGTGGCTGCTCAACGCCACAACGGAACAACAGCGCAAGGGACTTGCGGATTACTTCAGCCCGACGGTGCCGATTGCGCGGATTTCCGGCGGCGGCGACGGTGCTTTCGGCGGCGAAAGCGTGTTTTCCGAGCGGGTCGAGGCGCAAAACGGAACCGGTGCCACCGACCGCCGACCGACCGAAGGGCGGCAAAGTATGGGAATGACCGGCGTGGGGCACACCGAAGAAGAGGAAGAGGCGATACTGGCCGCATTGGAAGACGCCCTGATGGCCGGCGGCGGCGACAGCATGGTGACGGATCTGGCCCTGCGCCATGTCCAGACCCGGCTTTCCGACGAGGGGCTGATCATCGAGGTTTTTGCCCGCCCCGGCGCGCCGCTCTTCGATGAAGAAACGGGTGCGCCCGCAGATTGGCTGGTCGCTCTTGCCGGGGTTATGGTGGAGCTTTTCGATACCGTCACCAATCGCGTGGCGATCATCGGACATGTCCGGTCCGAACCGATCACCGTGGTCGAGGAAAGCCGCTGGATGCAGTCCACCGCCCATGCCCATAGGGTCCGCGTTCTGCTGGAAGACGCAGGCTTGCCGGCAACAAGGCTTCAACGGATCACAGGCCATGCGGACAGACGCCCGGTAGATGACGACCCGATGTCGGTACGCAATGACCGGATCGAGATTATCTTGCTACGCAACCGGATCTGAGCAACCGGTCCTGACGGCAGGGCTGCGAAAACTAGCTCGGATTTTATCTGTTAGCCTGTCCTTAAGCCGCCTCTGTCAAAGCTGCCTGCAAATCGAGACGTGCAGCAGAAAGGCGCATTTGATGACCATCTCATCCTCCCTGAATGCCGGCGTGGCCGGCCTGAACGTAAATGCCAGCCGTCTGGCAACGATCGCCGACAACATCGCGAACTCGGGCACCTACGGATACAAACGCGAAGTCGCGGATTTTCAGTCCATGGTCATCAGCCAGGGTCAGGGCAGTTATTCCGCGGGCGGTGTGCGCGTCACGACAGGCCGGATGATCGACCAGCGCGGCACCCTGATCACCACCGACAACCCGACCGATCTGGCGATCGGCGGACGTGGGATGCTGCCGGTGACATCGATCACTGCGCTGGATCAGGGAGATACTCCGACGATGCTGACCACGACCGGATCGTTTCGACCGGATGCCGAGGGGTTCCTGCGAACCGATTCCGGACTGGTTCTGATGGGATGGCCCGCCGATGCCGATGGTGTGATCGCGGGTTTCCCGCGCGACTCCTTCGAAGGTCTGGAACCGATTCAAATCAACTCGAACCAGTTCTCCGGCGACCCGACGACACGAATGCAACTCAGCGTGAACCTGCCCGCCACAGCGACCGAGGCCGGCGCGTCAGGTGACCCGCTGAACATGACGGCGGAATACTACGACAATCTGGGGACATCCAAAAGCATCGAGATCTCCTTTACCCCGACCGTACCGGCCAGCGGCACCTCCCATGAATGGACGATGACCATCCGCGACTCCGCCACCGGCGCAACGCCGATTGGCGAATACACCCTGACCTTCGATGACACACGGGGCAATGGCGGCAACCTTCTCTCCGCCACACTTGTCCCAGGCGCCGCAGGCGGTGCCTATGACCCGGTGAACGGCACCTTGTCGGTTGATGTGGTCGGCGGCCCGATCGAGCTTTCCATCGGCGGCATCGGGGACCCATCGGGCCTTACGCAGTTGTCGGATACTTTCGCCCGAGCGCCGGTCGTCAAAAACGGCTCTCCTGTCGGTAATCTGGACTCCGTTGAAGTCGACGCGGATGGTCACGTGAACGCGATTTACAACAGTGGCTTCACCCGCACGATTTATCAGATTCCTCTGGTCGATGTCCCGAACCCGAACAAGCTCATATCACTGAACAGCCAAGCCTATCAGGTCTCTCCGGAAAGCGGCCCATTCTTCCTGTGGGATGCGGGCGACGGGCCAACGGGCGATGTGATCGGCTTTTCACGTGAGGAATCCGCGACGGATGTCGCCGGGGAATTGACCCAGTTGATCCAGACACAGCGCGCCTATTCCTCGAACGCGAAGGTGATACAAACGGTCGATGAGATGCTCCAGGAAACGACCAACATCAAACGTTGATGCAGGTTTGATCCGAAAGTACCGCCATGAGTATCTCAACCGCACTTTCCAACGCCCTGTCGGGACTGACCGCAACCAGCCGTGCGGCGCAGATCGTATCGTCAAATGTGGCGAACGCGTCCACGGACGGGTACGGTGTGCGACGATTGGTAACCTCGGCGGCGGTTCTGGGCGGGCAGGGCACCGGCGTCCGGATCGTCGGTGTCGACCGCCAGGTCGACACGGTATTGATCAGTGCGCGCCGCGACGCGGATGCTTCCCTGGGGCAAGCGGCAACCCAGGCAGATTTCACCCGCCGGGTCGAGGCGGCGATCGGATCTCCGGACGACCCGTTCAGCCTCAACGCAAATATCGCGAACTTCGAGGCGAGCCTCGTTAATGCGGCCAATCGCCCGGAGAGCCAGACCAGACTGGCAGGCGTTCTCGATGCCGCGGAGCGGCTTGCCGGCAAGCTCAACACGCTTTCGGAAACCGTGCAATCCGCAAGGCTGGACGCCGACAAGGGCATCGCCCGCGACGTCGCCTATCTGAACAGCACGCTCGCAGACATTCATGAGATCAATATCGAGATCCGCCGAAATCAGGGCGCAGGGCGGGACAGCTCGGCGCTCTTCGACCAGCAACAGGCATTGATTGACGGAATTACGCCGCTGATCCCGGTGCGCGAATTGCGGGACAACACCGGGCAGGTATCGCTTTACAGCGCCGATGGTTTGACCTTGCTGGACGGGCGGCCCGCAACCTTCAGCTTCGATGGCGCAACGGTGATGGCGGCGGATCTGACGCTCGCCAATGCGGGATTGTCTGGCCTCAGCCTGAATGGGCGACCCGTCGAGATGAGCGGCTCCTTTCCCGCATTGCAGGGCGGCGGTCTTGCGGCGCGGTTCACGGTCCGGGATGACCTTGCAATCACGGCGCAGGCGCAACTTGATGCCGTCGCGCGCGATCTTGCCAGTCGCATGGATGACCCCGCATTGGATCCCACACTGGCAAGCGGAGACCCGGGGCTGTTTACCGACGCCGGAAATCTGGTGGCCGCGGCAAATGAGATCGGCCTGTCGGGGCGGATTCGCGTGAACGCACAGGTCGATCCCGCACAGGGCGGCGCAGTCTGGCGGCTTCGCGACGGGCTGGGCGCAACGGCGGAAGGTCCCGCCGGTCAGGCCGGTTTGCTGCAGGACATGCTGACCGCTCTTCAGTCCGTGACCCCGACCCAATCGGGAGGATTCTCCGGGGCCGGCCGCAACCTTGGCACACTTGCCGCGGATTTCCTGTCGATGGCTGGCCTGGCCCGGCAATCGGCGGAGAACGATGAGATCTTTGCCGCGTCCCGGCACGGCACGCTGCGCGAGGCCGAACTGGGCACCGGCGTCGATACTGACCGGGAGATGCAGGAGCTGCTCCTGATCGAACAGGCCTACGCGGCCAATGCCCGGATTGTTCAAACGGTCGAAGAGCTGCTTGACCAGTTGCTGAGGATCTGAAGATGAGCTGGATCTCAACGGGCGACAGAGCGCAGACATTTCACATGTATCAACGAAGCGCCAAGGTGAAAACGGAAATGTTGCGGCTTACCTCCGAGCTCAGCAGCGGCCGGAAATCCGATCTGGGCAAGGCGTTGGGTGGCGATTTTGCGGGTCTTGCCGCGGTTGAACGTGGGCTCCGCCTCGGGTTGGTCTACAAGGCCGCCGCCGACGAGGCGGCGCTTCATACATCCGTCATGCAAGACGCGCTGCAGACGGTCCAGACACAGCTTGACGAAACGGGTCCTACCCTGCTGGCGGCCGCCGGTGCGGGATCGTCGAGCAATCTCGACATTCTCGCAGTGGATAGCGGCGCCAGGCTTGATCTTGTCGTGAACGCGCTGAACGGCAGGATTGCGGGACGCAGCTTGTTCAGCGGCGACAGGCCGGACCAGATCCCGTTGATCAGCGGCAAGGAAATGCTGTCGAACCTGGGTCCGTTGGTGGCCGGCGCCGCCACGGCACAGGACATGATCGCGATTGTGGAGGATTGGTTTCTGGCTCCGGGTGGCGGGTTCGAAACGACCGCCTATCAGGGGGGCACGTCTTCCTCGGCCGGCTTTACGGTTGGAGATGGCGACGTGATCGATGCAGATGTGTCGGCGCTTGCCCCGGAGCTTCGCGGAGCATTGGCCGCTTTCGCGCTGAGTGCGCTTGTCGGCAACGATCTGGGTCCCGCGGATGAGGCATCGCGGCGCACGCTTCTCGAAGCGGCTGCGACACGCATGATCGGCAGCCAGGGCGGATTGTCGAAAATCCGGGCGGAACTCGGCGCCGCCGAAGCCCGGATCGAAACCGCCCGCGTTCGGAATTCGGCGACGGAGACGGCATTGTCGATCGAGCACAACCGCCTGGTTAGTTCGGACCCCTATACGACCGCGACCGAACTGGAAGCGGTGCAAATGCAATTGGAAAGCCTTTTCGTCCTTACCTCGCGCATGGCGCGTCTTAACCTCACGGAGTTCCTGAGATGATGCGCATGCTTGCTTCCGCAATTCTGTTGATGCTGATGGCGGCTCAGGTCACGGCCTCTCCCATCCGTATCCGCGACCTTGTGGAGTTCGACGGGGTCCGCGGCAATGACCTGATCGGCTATGGTCTCGTGGTGGGGTTGAACGGTACAGGAGATGGAATTCGTAACGCCCCGTTCACCGAAGAAATCATGACCAACATCCTGGAACGCCTGGGTGTCAATGTCTCCGGAGAGCAATTCCGGCCACAGAATGTGGCGGCGGTCTTCGTCACGGCAAGCTTGCCGCCGTTTTCCCGTGCTGGCAGTCAGATCGATATCACAGTATCGGCCATCGGCGATGCCGACAGCCTTCTGGGAGGGACGCTGGTCATGACGCCGCTCACCGCGGCCGACGGGGAAATCTATGCGGTCGCACAAGGCACGGTCATCGCCGGCGGCGCTTCGGCGGAAGGGGACGGCGCGCGGGTGGTGCAAGGTGTGCCCACCGCCGGCGTCGTCCCTTCAGGGGCGCGGATCGAGCGCGAGGTCGAGTTCGACTTTTCCGCCCTCCGGGATATCCGCCTCGCCCTTCGAACGCCCGATTTCACCACGGCCGCAAGGATCGAAGGCGCAATCAATGCGGAGTTTGGCCGCCGCGTTGCCGTCATGCTGGATTCGGGCACCGTCACCCTTGATGTGGCCGCCACCAGATCGGCCTCTCCCGCCCACGCACTCAGCCGGGTGGAAAACCTGTTCGTCGAGCCGGAAATCCGGGCGCGTGTGGTTGTCGATCAACGCTCCGGCACAATCGTGATGGGCGAAGATGTACGGATTTCTCGCGTGGCGATTGCGCAGGGGAACCTGACCTTGCGGATCGAGGAGCGCCCGATCGCGGTGCAACCGAACCCGTTCGCAGAAGGCGAAACCGTCATCGTTCCCCGGACTGACGTGGATCTTGTCGAAGAGCCCGGAACAGGGCTTGCCGAAATCAGCGGCGGCACGTCCCTGTCGGAAGTTGTCGCAGGCCTGAACGCGCTCGGCGTGTCGCCCCGGGACATGATCGACATTCTGAACAGCATCCAGGCGGCCGGCGCGTTACACGCCGAGTTCATCGTCCGCTGACATCTGGATGCTACGTGCCGCCGGAACCCCGCGCCGGGGCTGGTCGGGCTGCAATCGCCTGGGATGTTGTGCTCAATCATCATCCCCTGTTTGCCGGAATCCGGGCGGCGGATGAGACATTCACGACGGCGGAGCATGAAATGGGTCCGATCCCGAAGGGTGGACCCATCCACATGATATCCTGAGTCGTATTTTTAACGTTTGATCGGCAGGGTCCGCCTGTTTCCAGGCGCTCCCCGCTCTACAGGGCCTTCAAGACCCGCATGACGGCACGGGCCTGCGCCCCCGGCAGCTGCCGCAGAACCCGCGCGCGCAGAGCGGTACTTTGCGGTTTGAGAAGATGCGCGATCACTGCCGGATGTTCGTTCATCAGTGTTGCGTCATCGAGATTATCCGCCAACCGCGCCACCAGTGCGGGGGCGCCCGATGGTGGATCAATTCTGGGAGCATGAGCTCGCACGGGCGCATCAGCATCCTCACCGGCCAGCAGGCCCCTGTCGCGAAACCTCTGTATCAGACGGTTGCGTTGCCACGCGGTCACATCGCTGTCCGTCGGAACGGATGTGTCGATGTTCAGGCCTGCCCCATCGGGGGAACCTTTCCGAAAAGCCTCGAAGCGTTCCGGACCCAGAAGGCCCAGCAGAACCCTCGCCTTGTCGGCCTTCCACTTGGGATCGCCGGTTGGGGCGGGGCCGGATCTTGGCTGCTCTGGATGCTGCACCATGGTGATGTCCCTTCAGAAATAGCTGCGGACCAGCGCACTGGTGATCAATGCCCAGCCATCCGCCACAACGAAAAACGCCAGCTTGAACGGCATCGAGACAATGGCCGGCGGCACCATCATCATCCCCATGGACATGAGGATCGCGGCGACGACCAGATCAATGATCAGAAATGGCAGGAAAATGAGGAACCCGATCTGGAATGCGCGCTCGACTTCGCTGAGCATGAAGGACGGGATCAGCACCGAGGGGTCCGGCGACGCGTCGACCGGTGCGTTGCGCAACTCCATCATGCCCCGCAGGGTTTCGGGATCGACGCGCGCCTCCATGAACGCGCGAAACGGCGCATAGGCCAGCGGGATCGCACTTTCCGGGGTCAGGGTGCCGTCGATCAAGGGTGCGATGCCTTGAGTGTAGGCATCCTGAAAAACGGGCGCCATCACGAAATAGGTCAGAAACAGGGCCAGGCTGACGATCAGCATATTGGGGGGTGACTGCTGCAGGCCGATGGCCTGACGGAGGATGGAAAGAACCGTCACCACGAAAGGAAAACACGTGATCATCACCGCAAGGCCGGGCGCAAGGCTGAGCACGGTAATCAGCGCAATCAGCTGAAGCGCACGGACGGTAAGAGAGCCGCCATCGCCCATGTCGATGGAGATTTCCTGCGCCTGCGCGGTCTGGGTCGCCAGCAGCATGACCAGCAGACCAAAGCAGGCGAGACAAAGCCGCTTATGCAGCATCGCCGGCATCCACGACCTTGGTCAGACGGACGGCGAGTTGCCCGACATTGTCGCCATCCAGCTCGACCAGTTCGCCGATCGCCACCAGCCGGTCGCCGACAATCACCTCGACCTCGTCTTCGATTCGCCGATCCAGCGGCAGGACCGTGTCGCGTTCCATTGACAGAAGCTCGGCGATTGTCGGGTGCGCGCGCCCGACGCAAACCCGCATCTCGATGGGCACGCCGCGCAATGCGCCTTTGGGGGGAAGAGCGGTGGGATCGGACATCAGGCTGATCTCTCGTGTTGCTGAGGTAGGTCGTCGTCGCTGTTCAGGGTGAAATCGCGAATGGCTTGAGCAATCCGTTCGGTCGCGGCGCCCAAGTCGATTTCGCGCAACTCGGCTCCGAACCGCAGGGTGACATGGCCTTCGAAATAGGCAGGCTCGGGGACGATCCTGATCTCGGTCTCCACGTGTTCGGCGACAAGGGCCTCCAAAGCCGGACAAGCTGCGGGCGATGCCAGGATTTCACATGTCTCATCCGGCAGCGTTCCGAGAATTGATGCCAGTTCGGCGCGCACCATGGGAACCATGGCGGCGGCCGCGACCTCCGGCACCAGACGCTCGATGATCCCGTCCAGCAGTGCCTGAAGACCTTTCAGAACATCGTTCCGGGCCTCCAGATACGTGAAGCTGAGATCCTTCAGGTTTCGGCTCAGGTCGGAACCGATCTGCGCCCGTCCCTGCTGCTCCGCACTCAGGCAATCGTCCCACCCGTCGCGATAACCGCTCTCGAACGCATCGAGCTTTATCGCCTCAAGGTCGTGATGCGCCGGTGCGGGCGCCACGCTTTCCGGCGCAGACGGTTGCCCGAACTCCTCCAGGTCCAGCCGGCGGGCGCTCATGCGGGTTCCTCGTCTTCTTCCATCCAGCCCCGGAGGATTTCGACGGTTTCGTCTTCGCGTTCTTCGATAAGTCGCCGCAAGCGTTCCACGGGATCCGCCACCGCAGTCGAAACAGCCGGCAATCCGGGGGTGCCCGCTTCGGCATCGGCTGCGGCCCCGTCCGAACCAGAGCTGCCCGAGGGCGATTGCGACGGATCGTATCCAAGCACCTGGGTCGATGTCGTGCCGTCCATCGCGGATTGTGTGGGGACAAGCGCCCCTTGCGACAGGGCGGGCGTCAGTGGCAGGCCGCGGGGCCCCTCCGGCGCGACCATTGGCGGGCGGCTCAGAATCGGCCGGATCAGTCCGAACGCGATGGCCAGCGCGACAGCCGCGAGGATGACCAGCTGGGCAAGCCGCATCATGTCGAGTTGCGCCAGCAGGCCATTGCCACCGCCCTCGATCAGCTCACCGGCGGGCAATACCTCGAATGCCATGGAGCGGATCGTCACCTGATCGCCGCGCTCAGCGTCATACCCGATAGCGGAACGCACGAGTTGCTCCAACGCGTCTATTTCTTCGGGGTCGCGTGGCTCGATCACCTCAAGGCCGTCGGCATTCACACGAGGGACACCATTGACCAGAACCGCCACGCTGATCCGGCGAATGCCACCGGGTTCGAGCTCGATTTCGCGCTGGGTTTCGGATACGTCGAAAGTCACGCGCTCACGGGTTTCGCTTGTCTCCGCCCTGGAACTTTGGCCATCCCCGGCCGCATCGCCATCGGGCAGGTTGGAGGCCACGGTGACCGCACCCGATGCCGCGTCGCTGGAACTGTTCGACATTTCCTCGGTATCGGTGGCGATAATGATCCGGCTTTCAGGATCGATCCGCCGCTCGACAATCGTCTCATGGGCGGTGTTCAGATCGACACTGACCTCTACCACCGCATTGTCGCGGCCCACACGCGCCGCCAGCAATCGTTCGATATTGCGCCGCAACTCCTCGGAGCGATTCGCAGCATCGGCGCCCGGCATATCCAGTTCACTTGCACCGATTATCTGCCCGCTATCCGCGTCGATGACGGTTACATTTTCCGGAAGAAGGCCCGGCACGGAGGAGGCGACCAGAAATCGCAGAGCGCGAGCATGACCCGCCCCGATTCCGCCGGCCGCCGGCCGGACCGCGACAGAGGCGGTGACCTCGGCGCGGTCCTGAAACGGATCGTTGCCGGGGTTGGCGAGATGCACGCGGGCGGCGCGGATTTGCGGGCTTGCCAGGATGGTGCGGGCCAGTTCCCCCTCCTTGGCGCGCCAATACGCGGCATCGAACATCTGCGACGTCGTCCCGAAACCGGAAAGCGAATCAAGCAACTCGTATCCGGCCGCGCCATTTGCCGGCAGTCCCTCGCCGGCCAGGGACATCCGCAATTCGTCGCGCCGCGACTGATCGACATAGATGGCGTCGCCCCGAATCGAATGGGCGACCCCGCGCGCTTCCAGTGCCGCGATGACCTCCCCTGCGGCGGTTGGCTCCAGACCGGAATACAGCAGAACATAGCTGGGTGTCGTCGCCAGGCGAGACAGGATAATCAGGACCACCACAAGGGCCGCCAGCCCGCCCAGGAAAAGCGCCTTTCGGCGTGTTTCCAACGTCATCCAATAGAGACTGAGCTGCTCCACCTGAAACCTCATCCTTGCGCCATTCTGGCCCGTTCGACCCCGGTGATAGACCGGCTGCGATTAACATTCGGTTAGTTCTGAGCGGATAGAACAAACCCAGATCAAATCAGCAGGAGCCGCACAGAATGGCCGCCGCAGCAGATCCGGATATTGACGAGGCGCCGAAAAAGCGGGGCCTGATGATGCCGTTGTTGATTGGCCTGTTTCTGGCCGCCGCAGCAGGGGGTGGTGGGTTCTGGGCGGTTACCCAAGGGCCGCTTGCCGGCCTGTTCTCCCATGCCGAGACGGATGACGAGGAGGCCCATGATGAGGCTGAGCGCCCGGCCGAATACATGCCCGTGGCATTTGTTCCGCTTGAGACGCTGGTCGTCTCCCTGGGGTCGGAGGCCGCGGGCCAGCATCTTATCGTATCCGCCGAACTGGAAGTGGATCCGGCCTATGCAGATGAGGTCACGACCCTGTCGCCACGGGTTCTGGACGTGCTCAACAGCTATCTCCGGGTCATCGACCTGCGGGAACTGAGCGAACCGACCAGCCTGATCCGGTTGCGCGCGCAGATGTTGCGCCGGGTGCAGGTCGTGACCGGAGACGGGCGGGTGCGCGACCTTCTGATAACCCAATTCGTGGTGAACTGATGACGGTTTTTCTGACCTTTCTCGCAGATGCTCTCATGGTGGTCGCCGCCCTTGGCGCGGCAGTCTATTGCTTCATTCTGTCCCGTCGGCTGACCAGGCTGAGCAGTATCGACAAGGGTCTTGGCGGCGCGATCGCCGTCTTGTCCGCCCAGGTCGACGATATGAACAAGGCGCTTGAGGCGGCGAAGTCGGAGTCTGACTCCGCCGCCTCCCATCTTCAGGATCTGACACACCAGGCGCGCGAGATCGCAAGCGATCTGGAGCTGATGATTGCCGCCTGCCACGACGTGGCGGCGCCAGAACCAGCCGGTGATCCCGTGCCTGTCGAGGACTCCGAGCCTCATCCTGAGGAGGAGTTCCCCGGACTCCTCCAAGAGGACACGGACCCTGAGGCCGAAGAACCCGCAACCGAAACTCCGCTTTTCGCCCGCCGACGGGCCGCGGCAGAGCCGGAAGAGCAGAGCGCTCAGCCTGTGTTCCGCCATCGCCGCTCCGGGCAGATCGAGGCCGCGCAATGAGCGGCGCGAAGATCCTCCGGCGAAGCCGCTGGCGCCAGAGAAGCGTCCTGCTCGTGCTCGCTCTCGCCTTTGTAACCTCCGGCATCCTTCGCCTCGGCACAATGGATATCGCATGGGCGTCGGCCACCGAAACGCACGATATGGCGAGCGATGAAACCGGCCTCATGTGCCCGACAACCGCACCACTCAGCGAGGCCCTAACAATGGTCCACGGGCGGGCGGAAATGCTGGACCAGCGGGAAGCCGAACTTGACGGGCGGGAGCAGGCGATTGCCGCCGCGCAAACCCTGGTCGAAGATCGCCTGGCCGAACTGGCAGATCTGGAAGTGCGACTGGAAACGCTTCTCGCCCTGTCCGACAGCGCGGCTGAAAACGATCTTGGCCGGCTGACACAGGTCTATGAAACCATGCGCCCCGAAACCGCAGCGGCCTTGTTCGAACAGATGGAACCCAGTTTCGCCGCAGGATTTCTGGCCCGAATGCGCCCCGAAGCCGGCGCGGCTCTCCTGGCCGAGATGCCACCTGAAACCGCCTATTCCATTTCGGTGCTCATGGCCACACGCAACGCCTCCGCACCGCGATTTGCCGAAGGCGACGACACTGAAAATTAAGCCTTATCCGGCAATCTGTCGCTCAACATCCTTCACGAGGACCTCCGCATGATCGGCCTTGTTGGCATTCTCATCGTTTTCGTAACCGTGTTCGGCGGCTATCTCGCCGCGGGCGGAAAGCTGGGCATTATCCTCAAATCGCTGCCTTACGAGTTCACCATGATCGCCGGGGCGGCCGCGGGTGCCTTCGTCATTTCGAACCATACCTCGGGCGTGAAACACACGATGAAGGATATGAAGAAGGTCTTCAAAGGGCCGCATTGGAAACCGGATGACTACCGGGATCTTCTGTGTCTGCTGTTCGAACTGATCCGCCTTGGCAGACAGAATGCCGTCGCACTGGAAGAACACACGGAATCGCCGGAGACGTCCGAGATATTCGGCCGCTACCCCAAGATCCTCGCCGACCGCGAAGCGGTCGACATGATTTGCGATACCCTGCGCTCGGCTTCGATGAACTACGACGATCCGCACCAGGTAGAAGAAGTCCTGGAAAAAAGGCTCGAGTCAAAGCTCCACCACGCAATGCATTCGACCCACGCCCTGCAATCGGTGGCCGACGGGCTCCCGGCTCTGGGCATCGTGGCGGCGGTTCTCGGGGTGATCAAGACAATGAGTTCGATCGACCAGCCGCCCGAGATTCTCGGCAAGATGATCGGCGGGGCACTGGTCGGCACATTTCTGGGTGTATTTCTTGCCTACGGCCTTGTCGGGCCGTTTTCGACCCGGCTCAAATCCGTGGTCGAAGACGATCAGAACTTCTATGTCCTGATCCGCGAGGTTCTGGTCGCCAATCTGTTCAATCACGCCACGAATATCTGCATCGAGGTCGGGCGCCAGAACACGCCAAGCCACATTCGCCCGTCCTTCAACGAACTCGAAGACTCTCTTAAGTCCTTGAAACAGGCCGCTGCGGCATGATCCGCGTAGCCGTCAGTTTGACGGTCTGGCTGTTTGGGGCCGGGCTCGCATGGGGGCAATCGGCGACGGTTCAGTCGGGTGAACATGACGGCTATACCCGGTTGGTCCTGCCGATCGGAAGCCAGCGGGACTGGGAGGTCGGCGGGGAGGGAGAGATCCGCCGGATCACCTTCACCCCGGATGTGCCCGCGCTCGATCTCTCCCGCGTTTTCGACCGGGCCAGCCGCAACCGCCTTGCCGATATCGCGCTCGCAGATGAACTCACGCTTTCGCTCGCCTGCGATTGCGAGTTGCGTCTGTTCCGGTATCGCGACCGGTTCCTCGTGGTCGATATTGTCGATGCCGATCCGGGGCCGACCGCCGGAACGGAAGACCCTGCGCTGACAGACACATCGACGCCGACGGGTGCGGAGCTTCCGATCCTCCCAAATCCCTTTGGCGCGCGGCAGATGACGCTGGACATCGCCCAGGATGCAGCGTCGCCCCTGCAAACCGGTCCGGAGCAAAACCATCAGCTCGATCAGGCTGCAAATCTGCTGGCCGAGCAATTGGCGCGGGCCTCTTCCGCCGGGCTGCTGGAGGTCGCTCCGATGCAGCCACTATCGGCCGCGGATCCGACGCCTTCGATCAGGGCGGAACCCGATGAGCCGGCACCGTCTGATGACCATCTCGCAGCTGAGGAGGGGTCACATCCGACGGTCGAAGATGAACAGGCGGTCGAGGCGCCTGAACCGGGCCTCGCCTTGCGGGCAGAAACCGCCTTCGATCTGAGCCGTCACGCCCGTGACGATCCCGCGCCGATAGAGCGACCCCTGTCCTGCGCGCCGGGCACTGAACTCGATATCTCGAGTTGGGCCAGCGGAACCGGGTTTGAGCAGGAGATCGGCTGGCTTCGGGCCAGGTTATATGATGAGCGGGATCAATTGATACCCGACGCAGCCATCGATCTTGCACAATATTACATCTACCACGGCTTCGGCGCGGAGGCGGTTTTCTGGCTCGATCAGGTTCAGAATGCCCCGCCCGCGCTGACGTCCATGGCGCTCTATCTGACAGATGCCGAAGGGCCCGTCTTCAGCGAGATAGAAACCACCGCCGCCTGCAGCAGTACCGAGATTCTGTGGCGCTATCTCGACAGTCAGGACGGGCCGGCTCCCGGCGAGGAGGAAACCCGTCTTCTGCTGCGCGCATTCGCCGGCCTGCCGCGTGGGTTGCGCGATATTCTCGGGCCGCGGCTTGTACGCAAGTTTCTGGCCGATGATCGCACCGCATCTGCCCAAGAGGTGCGCAACGCTCTGCTCCGAGGCGACCGGTTATCCGACGCGGAGCAATTCCTGGTCGATATGGATGTGGCGCAAACACGCGATCCGGAGACGACACGAGCGAATCTGGAAGAGGTGATGCGCAGCGATACCCGAAACGCCCCCGAAGCGATGCGACGCTTACTTGCATTGCACCGCGAAGAACGAAGTGTCGTCGACCCAGAAAGACTGACCGTCGCGGATGCCTTGCTGCGAGAGACCGGCGGGAGGCCGGAGCCAGGCACGCTTTGGCATGAAACACTTCTGGCGCACGCCGCGGCGGGAAATCTCGGACGCGCACTCGAACTGGCTGCGCTGGCAACCGATCCCGATGTCGAGCAGGAGATACTCACGGATCTTTTCGCGCAACAGGCTGCAAATCCGGATCTGGCGGGGCTGGTCCTGCTGGCGACGGCGCGCGCGGATCAATGGGATCAGGATCGCGCGACTGCGCCTCTTCGTCAGGAGATTGCGCGCCGGTTTCTGGAGGCCGGTTTGCAGGAACTGGTCTTCAGGGTTGCGCCTCCCGGGATTCCGATCGATCCGCCTGAAAACCTGTCAGCGGACACTCCGGCCGAGAGTGATCTGGCATCGGCATGGCGTCGCGGCGACTGGCCCGCCGTTGCCGGAATGCCTGCCGGCCCACATGCGGAATTCGCGGAACTGATCGCAACCTTGCCCACAGACGGGACGCCCACACCGCCAATCCGGGATCTGACGGTCATCAGCCGTACAGTCTCCGATAGCTCTGCGACCCGGACCCTTGTCGAAACGATCCTGAACAGCCCGCCCGCGATTTCGATTCCGGACTAACGGATTGGTAAACACTGCACCCTAGTCTGGTCAGGTCTGTTGACTTGCAAGAACTGCGAGACCGATGATGCCAGAACAGGACTTGCGACCCGCGCGCCGCATCCTCGCGATACCTCTGAGGCTGTGCCTTCTGGCAACCGGTCTGCTCGCGCCGCTCCCGGCGATCGGGTCGGCGAACATGTCCGAGGCTTATGAAAGCTGCGACCGCGCGGCGGAGATGGCCAGTCACCAGACCGGCGTCCCGGTGCAGGTGTTGATGGCAATCACGAGAACGGAAACCGGACGGCACAGGAACGGAGAAACCCGGCCCTGGCCGTGGACCGTCAACATGGAGGGAACGGGGGCGTGGTTCTCCACCCGGTCCGAGGCACTGAACTATGCCATTCGGCATCATGCGACCGGCGCAACCAGCTTCGATATCGGGTGCTTCCAGATCAATCATCGCTGGCACGGGCGCGCATTCACCTCGATTGACGCCATGTTCGATCCGGCTGCAAACGCGCGCTATGCAGCGGAGTTTCTTGCAGACCTCCATGCTGAGCTCGGGACGTGGGATGCGGCTGCCGGGGCCTATCATTCCCGCACACCGGAACACGCAACGCGCTATCTGGCCAGCTACCACCGGCATCTGGCGGCTTTGCAGACCTCCGACCCAGCATTTCCGGCTGACGCTCCATCCGCGCCGCAGCCTATCCGGCGAAACCGGTTTCCATTGTTGCAAGCGGGGTCAACACCGGGCGCGACCCCCGGCTCGCTGGTGCCACATGTGCACGGCGGCGTCCAAGCCCTGTTTCAGGACATGTGATGGAAAATCTCCGCTCCCTTTTTCAGCCGACAATACTCTTCGCGCTCGCACTGATGGCGGTCATCGTGATGATGATCCTGCCGGTTCCGTCCTGGGTGCTGGATGTCGGGCTGGCCGCATCCTTCGGACTCGCGATCCTCATCTTCACGGTGACATTATTCGTCGAGCGGCCGCTTGATTTCTCCTCCTTCCCGACGGTGCTTCTTGCATCTCTGATGCTGCGCCTGTCGCTCAACGTCTCCTCCACCAAGCTGATCATCGGGGAGGGACATACGGGCACCTCAGCCGCAGGCGGCGTGATCGAGGGGTTCGCGATGTTCGTGATGGGCGGCAGCGTGGTGATGGGGCTGGTGATTTTCGGGGTCCTGCTGATCGTGAATTTCATCGTCATCAACAAGGGTGCTGCGCGGATGGCCGAGGTCGGCGCGAGATTTGCACTGGATGGCATGCCCGGCAAGCAATTGGCGATCGATGCCGATATGTCGGCCGGCGCCATCGACCACACCGAAGCCAAGGAGCGACGGGAGCGGGAACAAGCCGAAACCACGTTTTTCGGCTCGCTCGACGGGGCCTCGAAATTCGTCAAGGGCGATGCGATCGCGGGGCTGCTGATCACGCTCTTGAATCTCGTCATGGGTCTGATCATCGGGACGGTCATTCACGACATGCCCCTTGGACGGGCCTTCGAAACCTATTCCATTCTGACCGTGGGCGATGGGCTGGTGTCTCAGATCCCGGCGGTCATCATTGCGATTGCCTCAGCCCTCCTGCTCGCGCGCGGCGGTGCCACGGGTGCCACGGATATCGCGCTTTTCGGGCAACTCGGCCGGCATCCCTCGGCGCTGGCGACGGTGGCGATACTGATGGGCGTGTTCGCCCTTGTCCCAGGTCTGCCGTTTCTGCCTTTCGTCATCGGATCGATTGCGCTTGGAACGGCCGCATTCATGAAATTCGCGACCCTGAAACGCGAGGAAACGACGGCCCAGACCGACGTCGCAGATGCCGATACCCGCGAGCAGCAGGAGAAGATCGGCGATATCCTCGAACTGGACGATATTCATGTAGAGTTTGCGCCCGACCTCGTGAGCCTCGCCCTGGATCCGGCCACCGGGCTCGATGCGCGGATCCGCAATATGCGGGACCACGTGGCGCGGGGGTTCGGTGTGATCCTGCCCGAGATGCGCCTGACCGATCGTGCCGATTTGCCCCCCGGCACCTATGCGATCCGTATTCACGGCGTCGAGCATGCGCGTGACCGCCTGGACACAAACGGCGTACTGGTCCTGAAAGGCGAAACCGATGCGGGGCTGCCCCCGGGCACGGATGTGGAGGAGCCCGTTTACGGCGCACCGGCCAGATGGATACCTACCGTGGACAGAGAGCAGGCGACGATGCTGGGGCTGACCGCCGTTGCGCCGTCCGAGGTGCTTGCGACCCACCTTCTGGAGACCCTCAAGCGCAATCTCTCCCGCCTTTTGACCTTCAAGGCCCTGCAACGCCAACTGGATGCGTTCGTGACATTGAGCGATGCCGGAAGATCCGAGGAAAATCGCCGCCTTCTGGAGGAACTGGTACCCGACAAGGTGCCGCTTGATCTGCTGCATGCGATCCTGCGGCTGCTGTTGTCAGAACAGGTATCGATCCGCAATCTGCCGTTGATCCTGGAAGCGATCGCGGAGATCCGCCCCTCTACGCCGCAACCCGACCTGATCTGCGAGCATGTGCGCCAGCGGCTCGGATTTCAATTGATCGCCGATTTGCGCCGCGCGGACGGGAGCCTGCCCCTCATCCAGCTGGCCGGTCAGTGGGAGGACGTGTTTCAGCAACATCAGCTGCCGGGCGATGGCGGCCTGCCCGAGATCGCCCTGCCGCCCGAGGAGTTCAACAAACTGGCGAAAAGCGTCGGCGACAAGGTCTCTCAGGCCAGCGAAAACGGCACCTATGCGGCAATCGTGACCTCGGCCTTGCGGCGGCGCTTCCTGCGCACGGTGCTGACGGCGCGGGGCATCACCAATCCTGTCCTCTCCTTCGAGGAAATCGGGCTTGACGGGAAACCGGCCCTTGTCGGACTGGCGGCGCCATGATCCCGCTGTTGTGGGAGCTATTTCCTGCCCTGCAGGCCTGGCTTGGCGTGGCCGCGGCGGTTTTCCTCCGCGTTGGGGCGGCTTTTCTTGCCCTCCCCGCCTTCGGGGAGGCGCTTATTCCCATGCGGGTGCGACTGGCCGCAGCGGTTGCCTTCACCGCGATTCTCGTTCCCGCCATCGGTCCGGATCTTCTTTCGCTGCCTGCCGGCAACATGCCGCCCACACGGTTTTTCCTGACCGAGGCAACCATCGGGCTGATGATCGGCGTCGCCCTGCGCCTGGTTGTCCACGGTTTGCAGATCGCGGGTGTGATGGCGGCTCAGGCGACGTCCCTGTCCCAGATCATGGGTGGCGCGCTGCCGGAGGCGCAGCCCGCGATGAGCAACCTTCTGATGCTCGCCGGCTTAACACTCGCCATCATGTCCGGGCTTCACGTGCATCTGGCCGAAGCTTTTCTGCGCTCCTATCAGGTATTGCCGGCAGGTGAGTTTCCGTTCAGCGGCGATACCGGCGCCTGGATCGTGGCTCAGGTCGCTGCAACCTTTTCACTGGCTTTCTCGCTTGCTGCGCCGTTTCTGATCGCCTCGCTGCTCTATAATGTCGCCTTGGGTGTCATCAACAAGGCAATGCCGCAGTTGATGGTCGCGTTTGTCGGGGCGCCGGCGATCACCTGGGGCGGACTGGTGCTGCTGCTGGTCACGACACCTTTCATCCTGCCTGTCTGGTTTGCGGTCTTCGAGGCGCGGCTGGCCAACCCGTTCGGGTCTCCGTGATGAGCGACGACCAGTCAGGCTCCGACAAACCATATGACCCGACACCGAAGAAGCTGGAAGACGCGCGCCAGAAAGGCGAGATTGTCCGCTCCACCGATCTGAACACGGCTGTTGTCTATGGCGGCATGCTTCTGGGCGCGGCCCTCTTCGGGCAGACGACCGGCGTGGATATCGGGCATCTGAGCCAGGTGGTGTTCGGTCAGGCCGATACGCTTGCAGCGCTGATCCTCGCCCCTGGCGGTCAGGCGCTCAGCGGGGGGATGATCTGGGTCGTCATGGTCGGGTTTCTGACCCTGATCGCGGTTCCGGCCGCGCTCCTCATCGCGTCGCTGTTCGCGCAACGGGCAATTCTCTTCACGCCGAGCAAGCTTGCTCCCAAGCTGTCGCGCATTTCCCCGATTGCCAACGCGAAGAACAAGTTCGGGGCCAACGGCCTGTTCGAGTTCGCCAAATCCAGCGCCAAGCTGGCGATCTATTCGATCCTTCTGGGAGCCTTCCTGTGGGTGCGATCCGACAAGATCTTGACCTCGATCTATGCCTCCGACGGGCAGGTGATCGGCGCTCTCGGCCAGCTGGTCATGGAATTTCTGGCCTTTGTTTTCATCATCGCGCTGGTGATGGGCGCCGTCGACTATCTCTGGCAATGGGGCGAGCATCAGAAGAAGAACCGGATGAGCCGACAGGAACTGGTTGATGAGACCAAGCAGAGCGAGGGCGACCCGCATATGAAGCAGCAGCGCCGTCAACGCGGCTATGATCTGGCCATGAACCAGATGCTGCAGGACGTCCCGGATGCCGATGTCGTGGTTGTGAACCCCACGCATTATGCGGTGGCGTTGAAATGGGAACGGGGCAAGGGCACGGTGCCGGTCTGCGTGGCGAAAGGTGTCGACGAAATCGCCGCAAGGATCCGGGAGCGCGCGGCTGAGAACGGCGTGCCGATTTTCCATGACCCGCCAACGGCGCGGGCACTGCATGCCACAATCGAGATCGGCGCGCCGATTACGCCCGGCCATTTCCGCGCCGTCGCGGTCGCCATCCGTTTTGCCGATACGATGCGCAGCAAGGCGCGCTCGGTGATGTCTTGAGACACGCGGCCAATCCCAAGCTGATCGGGCTTTTGCAGATCGCGGAGGTTCTGGCGGACCGGGCCTGCCTGGAGCTTTCCGCGGCAACCAAGACGTGTTCTGAGCTGGAAGCCGAACTGCAGAAGCTGAAGGACGCGCATGCCAGGACTCTCGCCGCGCCCGTCGACCCGGCCAGCGGCGCGGTCCTCGCAAATCTCCAGAAGCATCACAGCCTGCGCCGCATCACATTGATGCAGAAACTCGCGGCGAAACAGGCCGTCAGGCTGGAGAAACTGAGGCTGGCCCAGCAGGCAGAAGGGCGCAGACAGGCGCTTCAGGAGCTGATCAGTCACGCATCCTGACGGACGATATCCACAATCAGAACATCGCTTGCAATGTCGCCCAGAACCCCGACCGCCGCCTCGCGCAACCCTTCGCGAAGCGGCATCATGGCTGCGGCTTCGGTAAAGCTGCCATCAAATCCGCCGGCATTCGCATGGGCGAACATGACGCGCAGGAACGCGTCCCGCAGCCGTGGTTCCCGCTGGAAAACCGCTTCGTTCTGGCCCGGTGCAACCTCGACCGTCAGCGACAGAACCACCATCGAGCGAACGGTGCCATGACGCACGATCGGCACCACGAACTGGTTGTTCAGCCGTACATACTCAAGCTCGGTCGAGCTTTCGCCGTGGCCGTCATCTCCGCCGTGGTCATCCCCGTGGCTCTCGTCTTCGCCATGGTCGTCGCCACTGTGGTCATCGGCGGCATCCTCTGCATGGGTGTCCTCTCCCGCAGTCTCGTCGCTGCCGGACATCATCGCGCCAACCGCGATACCAGCGCCGAGGCCCACGACCAGTAGAACGACCGGGATCAGAATGCGGATCATCTTGGCACCTCAGAACGGCAGGAGAATATCGGCAACCTGCTGGCCATAGCGCGGTTGCTGCACATCGGTGATCTGACCTCGGCCGCCATAGGAAATCCGCGCTGCGGCAATCTTGTCATAGGTGATTTCGTTCACGCGGGAGATGTCTTCGGGCCGCACGAAACCGGAGATCAGCAACTCGCGAATCTCGAAGTTCACCCGCACCTCCTGCGATCCTTCGATCCGCAGCACCCCGTTCTGGAGCACATCCGTAACAGTGGCCGCAATCCGCAATGTCAGCTCTTCGTTCCGGCGCACGGAGCCGTCGCCGCCGGAGCTGCTGGAGGAGTTTGTGCTGACCGCGTCGGCCATGCTCGCCCCATCTGGCAGCCGCTCGTCAAGCCGTTGCGGGATGCCGAAAAGCGATGGCAGCGACATCTGCTCGGAGCCGTTCCGCGAGCGGGCGGTACTGTTGGAAATCTCGGCGCTTTCGTCGATCTCGATCACCACGGTCACGATATCCCCCCGCGTTCCGGCACGCCGGTCGCCCAGCAGGGAACGCCGCCCGGCAGTCCAGAGCGAAGCGCGGTCCAGTGGATCCAGAGACGGCGTGCCGACAGGAAACGGAGCCGAGGTCATCGCCAGAATCTCGTTGCCGCCGGTCGGGGAACTCAGCGCCGGGGCACGGCCGACATTCTCCAACCGTGCGCATCCGGCCACGATCAGCATTAGACCAAGCAGAACGGGAAGACCCAGACGGGCAAACGGCAGGGGCATGACTGTACTCCTCATTGAAGATGTCCGACCCCGACCAGACCGGGTGACAGGACGGTGCCCGTGATCGTGTTGCGCGAGGCAAGATTGAGGATCCGCAGGCGGTCCCCTACGCCGCCGCGTTCCAGCGCGCGGCCTTCGGTGACGATCAGCAGGCCGTTTTGATTATATTGCAGCGTGACGATCTCGTTTCTGTCCACAACGGCGGGCGCCCGCAGATCCGAAGGGCGGATCGGGCGGCCCGGATAAAGATTGACACGCGCCTCCATCCCGATTGCGGAAACCGGGTCGGTTATCGCGCCGGGCACATTGCCTTCGGCCAGCCGCACGTCTGCGGGGCCGATGATAGCCTGGCTGCGGATCGTGCCATTGGCCACGAGCGTCTGGGACCAGACCTGCCCGGTAAGGCCAAGCAGAAACAGGATCAGAAGAAACCGTATCATCTCAGCGGATCTGCGTTGTGGCGCTGAGCATCTGATCTGCCGCGGTGATCACCTTGGCATTCAGCTCATAACCGCGCTGCGCCTCGATGAGGTCGGTAATCTCGCGAACCGCATCGACCGAACTGTCCTCCAGATACCCCTGCCGGAGCAAGCCGAGGCCATCCTGCCCGGGTTGACCAACAAGGGCCGGGCCCGAGGCCGCCGTCTCCACAAAGAGGTTGGAGCCGATCGCCTCCAGCCCGCGCTGGTTGGCAAAGCCCGCCAGCGTGAACTGGCCCAGCACCTCCGGCTCCACGCGGTCGGAGAAATAGGCATAGACCTCTCCGTCGGCATTGATCGAAATGCTGCGCGCATCATTCGGAATGGTGATGCCGGGCGCCACGGTGTAGCCGTCGGAGGTGACGATCAGCCCGTCGCCGGTGCGGTTCAGCCCGCCATCCCGCGTATAGGCTGGAAGGCCTGAGGGGAGCGTCACCTCAAGATACCCCAGCCCTTCGATGGCCACATCCAGATCGCCGCTTGTCTGCGACAGGCTGCCCTGGGCCACATTCACTGACACCGCCGCCGGCCGCACCCCCAGACCAAGCTGCACCCCTGCCGGTACCACGGTGCCATCGGCGGCATTTATGCTGCCCGCGCGGGTCATCTGCTGGTAATGCAGATCGGAAAACTCGGCACGCCGGGCGTTGTAGCCCGTGGTGTTCATGTTCGCGAGGTTGTTCGAGATGACCTCGACGCGCATCTGCTGTGCGCTCATGCCAGTCGCGGCGATGTTCAGGGCTCTCATATCGGCAACTCCTTGGATATCATGATCGCGCACCGACCGTGCGCAGGAAGGAGCGCATTCGCTCGTCTTCCTTGTCGAGAAAGCTCTGGCCCAGCTCATAGGAGCGCTGGACCTCGATCATGCGGGTGATCTGGCCGACCGGGTTGACATTGCTTTCCTCAAGAAAGCCCTGCAACAACGTCGCGGGCGGCGCCGGTCCCACACCGCCATCGGCGACGAATTGAACACCGGTCTGATGCCGTAGGTCATTCGGATCAACAGGCTGCCACAGGCCGATGACCGTCAGCGGCTGACCATCCGCGCTGAGCGTGCCATCCGTGGCGAGCGTTATGCTCCGCGCATCAGGGGGAATGAACACCGGCGCGCCCCCGGCATCCAACAGAAGCTGCCCATCGGGGTTGACCAGTTCCCCTTGACCATTCGGCATGAAATGCCCTGCGCGCGTCAGCGCCTCACCCTCGGCGGTCTGTATCAGGAAGAACCCGTCGCCTTCGATCGCGAAATCCAGGCTACCGCCGGTCTGTGTCAGGGCGCCCTGCTCCAGCCGGATATGGCGCCCGACGGCCGAAGCCATGGAAAGACTTTCGTGATCGGCGCCCAAAGCGGCCACATGTTCCGCAAAGACGACGCCTTCGCCACGGAACCCGGTGGTCGAGATATTCGCGATGTTGTTCGCGACGGTCTGCATTTCCCGCAAGAGACCCGACTGGCGGGTCAGCGTGGCGTAAGTCGCATTGTCCATCACATCGCCTCGATCAGCGGGACGAGGCGATCAGCGAAGTAAGAGCTCAGGCTCTCGGTCATGAATCCCATCGAAACCCAGAACACCGCGACGATTGCGGCCAGCTTGGGCACGAAGGTGAGGGTCATTTCCTGGATCGATGTCAGCGCCTGAAACAGACCCACGACAACACCGCTCAACAGGGCTACGAACAGGATTGGCGTGGAGATAACGACGGAGATCCACAGGCCCTGCCGCAAGGTATCGTAAAAGACAACATCTTCCATCAGACGGGCATCCTCAGTATCTCCTGATATGCCTCGACCACACGGTCGCGCACGGTAACGGCGGTCTGAACCGCCAGTTCTGTCTGGGCCAGCGCGGTGACCAGAGAATGCGGATCGGCACCGGTCGTCAGCGCGGCCTGGGCCATCCGCTCGCCATTTTGCACCGTGTCGGTGAAGCTCCGGATCGCCTCCGAAAACGCCTCGCCCGCATCGCTCCGCGACGGGCTGGCGCCAGGAGCCGGCCGCGTCGCGCCTTGAGCGAGACCATAACCCTGAGCGGCAAGTGAGCTGCGTACATCCATCTCGAGTTTTCCCTACCTTCAACGCCGAAGCAGATCGTTCAGCGACGATGACATCTGCCGGACCTGATCGAAGATCTTCAGGTTGGCTTCATAGCTGCGCTGCGCCTCCCGGGCGTCCGCAAGCTCGATCACCAGATCCACGTTGGACCCGGCATAATGTCCGCTTTCATCGGCCATCGGATGACTGGGGTCGTAAATCTCCGGCAACGCCGTCTGATCCAGCCGCACAGGCCCCGGGGCGACCGCGCCGGAGACCTGACCCATGCTGCGATCCGCCTGGAAGCTGATCAGCTTACGGCGGTATCCCGGCGTGTCCGCATTTGCGATGTTCTCCGAAAGATGCTGCAATCGGTGGGTCTGGCTGCGCATCCCGCTTGCTGCCACGGACAATGCTGTACTGAAATCCGTCATCGGCTTCTCCGATTACTGCTAGCGGCCCAGAGACGTCCGAAGAACGCTCAGGGCGGATTGATAGACCGTCAGCGCCCGGCTGTGGGCACGCTGCGCCTCGACCGAGCGGAGCATCTCCGCTTCGAGCGAGACCGTATTGCCGTTGGGCGAGGGCGGCCCTGCGGCATCGAATGTCGTGAAATCCATATTTCGCGCAGCCTCTGCCGCACCGCCGCCGCCACGGCGAAACGCATCCTCGAAGGCGGCGATATCCTGTGCGCGGTAGCCGGGCGTGTCCGCATTGGCCACGTTCGTTGCAGTCACGGCTTGCCGGGCCGCCGCGTGACGGGCCCGGGCCTCGGCCAGGCCAAAGATCTCAAGATTGTCGAACATCGGGGCTTCTCCCTCGTGCGCTTACACCAAGGCTTAACCGTGATTCCTTTAGAAACGGTAAGTGCAGGCCCAAGCCCCAAGGAAAATCCATGCCCCAAGATGTCTTCGAACCGCTCGTCGCGCGCATCCAGCAGGTGCGACCGTGTTACTCCGTCGGCAAGGTGGTGGAGGTGTCGACGAACGCGCTGCAAGTGGTCGGTTTGAATCGCGTTGCGGCGCTGGGAGATGTGATCGACCTGGGCGACGGGCTGAGCGGGGAGGTCGTCCGGGTCGATCCCGCCGGATGTCTGGTGATGGCCGAGGGCACCACCGCGGGCCTGCGCCTGGGCGCGCCTGCCCGCCATCTGGGGCCACGCCTGATCGCGCCGGGCAGGCATTGGATCGGGCGCGTGATAGATCCGGATGGCAGACCGATCGATGGCAGGCCGCTCTTCCCCGGAACAACAGCCCGGGCCCTGCACGCCCCGCCCCCCTCACCCACCGCACGTCGTGGGCTGGGCCGGCGGCTGGATACGGGGCTGGCCGTGTTCGATACAGTTTTGCCCCTCGCTCAAGGTCAGCGGATCGGGCTTTTCGCAGGCTCCGGCGTGGGCAAGTCGCGTCTTTTGTCGCGGCTGGCCCTTGGCGTCGGCGCCGATGTGGTGGTGATCGGGATGATCGGCGAACGTGGCCGCGAGGTGCGGGATTTTTTGGAGGATACTCTGGGTGCCGAAGGTCTGGCACGGTCCGTGGTGGTCGCGGCGACGTCGGATCGCTCGGCTCTGACCCGCGCCCGGGCGGCCCATACAATGATGACCGTGGCGGAATACTTCCGGGACCAGGGCGCGCATGTGCTGATGCTGGCCGACAGCATCACCCGTTTTGCCGAAGCGCAGCGGGAAGTCGCCGCGGCCACGGGTGAGGCCTCCAGCCTACGAGGTTTTCCACCTTCCATGGCGCAGCAGATCATGTCGCTGTGCGAACGTGCCGGTCCCGGGGCGGAGGGCCAGGGCGACATAACGGCAATCCTTTCGGTTCTCGTTGCCGGGTCGGATATGGAGGAACCTGTCGCGGATGTCATGCGCGGCGTACTTGACGGACATGTCGTGCTGGACCGGAAAATCGCGGAACGCGGGCGCTATCCGGCGGTCAGTCTGCTGCGCTCGGTCTCCCGTTCGCTTCCAGGCGTCGCGACCGAGGAGGAAAACCGGCTCATCGCGTTGGTACGCCGTTATCTGGGAGCATATGACAAGACCGAATTGATGCTTCAGGCCGGTCTTTATGCCGAAGGGCACGACCCGGTGACCGATACCGCGGTCAGGCTCTGGCCCGCGTTGGACGCCTTTCTCGCCTCAGACAGCCCGGGCGGCGCCACGGAAGCCTTCGCAATGCTACAAAGTATCTTGGAGCCGGAAGTTTCTCCTGCCGGCTGACCAAGACAAGACTCGAAAGAGCAGGCCGAACCCGATAAGGCGATCACCCATCACACGCATCATCATCGCAGGAGGGCCCGCGGCATTCTGTGCCCTCAAATCAACGGCAACGAGAGCGCCAGAGCAAAGCCTATCCAAGCGACTCAGCCAATTCAAACCGCCCCTTGCAGCAATGTGAGCGCGATGGAGGCGGGCGAATTGACGCTGGCAAAGCTGTTGAGCTGTGATCGGGTCAGATACGCCTGGATCAGCTCTTCGACCTGTTCGGGTTCACGAAACTGCGCCACGTCGGAACGGCCCAGAACCTGCTCACTCCGTTCTTCGAAGGTCTTCAACTGCCGGTCGAGATCGATCCCGCCAACGCCGGATGGCAAGCCAAACGCGGTCTCGAAAATCTTGCGCAGGGGTGGATTGCCCATGATGGTAAACCACGCCGCATCGTTGGTAAGATCTCGCTCTGCAATCTCGGGCAACTCTCGCGTCGCTGTAAGCGCCAAGCGCATATCCTCGTTCTGGGTTCCGATGGCCCTTTCGAACTCCTGCCGCTCGAATCTCGCCAGAATCCGGTCGGCAAATCCGGGCGTCCCGGATTTGGGCGGCAAAGAGGTCCCGAAGCCGAATGCTTCCGAAAAGGCGCGGTATCTCTTATCCGCCAAACGGTTCGCCAATGCATCGCCCTCGCTGACACCTTCGGCCAGAACCGTACGAATGAAGGCCTTGTTCGGCATGTCGTCCTGAAGGCCGAAGGCGCCAAGCGCCACACGCAGCAGCCGGAAATCACCAACGAGGTCATCGGCGCTTTTGACCGCGCCAATGTTTTCCCGAAAGTACGTCATGTCCCGGTCAAGAGCGGGCGATGCCGCGAAGGCCGCCGTTTGCTCCGGCAGCGTACGGCTCAGGAACGTCCAACCGGAATAGCCGGCAAATGGCACGAAAGGCTGAAAGGTCATGTGGGACCGGCGGCAAGATATCGATCTTCCCGTGGCAGCAAGGTGCGCAGCGCCTTCAGGGCCTGATATGTCTGGCCATTCACCAGATGATCGGTGGCGGCGGCCAGCTGGGCACGACTGTCAGCATCCGTGAAGACCTGGCTCAGCTGTTCCATTCCGCGCAGGATCTGCAGCTTGGCGTCTTCAAAATCCGCATCTCCGGACAGCACCAACTGCGCGATGTAGCAAACCCTTCGAACGGGTGTGTTGACCTCCTCGGGATGAATCGCATCGCGAAGACGGAGGATATGGGCGTTCGGCGTCATGATGGACAACCGCGATCTCCGGTCACCGTTTTCAACAACCGCACCATTGATCAGGACCCGTTCTTTCG
The DNA here is from genome assembly GCF_003688285.1 of Rhodophyticola porphyridii. Classification (GTDB taxonomy): domain Bacteria; phylum Pseudomonadota; class Alphaproteobacteria; order Rhodobacterales; family Rhodobacteraceae; genus Rhodophyticola; species Rhodophyticola porphyridii. The sequence continues at coordinate 131,124 of NZ_RCNT01000001.1, read as the reverse complement.
GGCTCAACTTCAGGACAAGACCGCTCATGCCGCTTCCGCCTCGCCTCTCAACCCGCGCATCATGGCAGTGTTGATATCGATCAGTGGAGCCAGCGAGGCCCCCTCTTTCAGAACCTTGCGACTATGGATCATCGTGAATTCGCAGAGGTAGAATATCTGCGCTCTCAGTGCCGGTGGCAGCGCGTTTCCCTCTGTTGCCACGTCGCCTGCGAGCAGCGCCCAGAGCTGGCGGTTATCATGGATCGCCGCAGCTTTCTGGCCAACTCCGCGCGGGGAGTTTTCGGCCTGGACCATACGTGCCGTGATTTTTTCGAAAACGGCGTATTCGGTACCGCGATCTGTGCGTACCGGCGAGGCAGGCTGAGCGTAGGCGGATCTGGCCATATAGGTTGTGTTCACGAGCGAGGTTCCTTCCGGGGGTATGGGACATCGTTAACCGTTGGAGATCGCCGGGGCCGCGATGGACCCCGGCGATCCTGACTTTACCGGAAGAGCGACAGGATACTCTGCGGTGCCTGGTTGGCGATGGACAGCGACTGCGTTGCCAGCTGCTGTTGCACCTGCAATGCCTGCAACCGGGCCGAGGCCTCCTCCATATCCGCATCAACCAGCGTACCGATACCGGATTTCAGCGAGTCGATCAGCTTGCCGACAAAATCCGACTGGGTTTCGATCCGGCCCTGAGCGGAGCCGAATGACGCAGCCGCATCGATCGACGTCTGGATCATCGTTTCGATGTTGTCCAGCGCGGCGTCCGCGCCGGCATTGCTGGTCACATCAATGGAGTCGAGACCAAACAGACCACCAGAGGCCGTGCCGCCATCCATGGCGGCCGTCGCGAGGGAGAGGTCCGAACCGCTGTTGTCGATCTTCAGACTGGCCTGCCCCGTGGAGCTGTCGATGGCGACCTGGGTGGAGATGCCTTCGATGCCTGCGCTGTCGATCGCAGTTTTCAGCCCGCGAGCCACGTCCTCAAAGGTCTCCCCCTTGCCGGCAGTATAGAAATACGCCGTGCCACCGATCGACGCCTGATAGCTGTTGCCTTCGGCAACACTTGCGCCTGCGGTGAAGAAGATCTCTTCGGCACGCTGATCGATCGAACCGGTTTCGGTTGTCGTGTTCCCGGTCGTCGCGCCGTTGATCGCCTGGATATACGTGTTGCCGTCACCGCCCGAGACCGAGTCGGTGATTGCGATGTCCAAAGCTTCGAACGGTCGGGTCGACGTCACCACGATCTGGTTGGTGCTGTTGGAGGAGAAGCTGACCCCATCGAGATCGAGAGCCTGCAGACTGCTCAGCAACGCGTCACGGACATTGGTCTCGGTCTGGTCGGCAGCGGCAGAGGTATAGCCAACGCTGAGGCCCGCTACGCTGATCGTGGTCGAATCGTTCGCATCCCAGCCCGTGGTCTGGGCGAACTCGATCACGGCGGTGTTGCCCGTTGCCGAAAGGGTGCCGCCCGCATAGGTCGAGCCGCCGGCGGCATCGAGAATCTGGCCAGACAGGTCCGTGCCCCCGCTGCCGACGCCGTTAGTCCCTGCGCCCGTCCCCAGGTCTTGGCGACTGATGGTGATGTTGGACGCATTCACCGTGCTTGTGCCCGTGCGGTCCAGCGATGACAGGATGTTTACGTCATCGGTGCCCTTGACGAGGTTGAGGCCGTTGAACTGGGCCGCGCTCACCACAGAGTTGATCTGATCCCGCAGCGCCTTGATATCGGTCTGGATCTTGTCACGATCCACGTTCTGTTCCTGCGCGGCGACGATCTTGCCTTTGATTTCGGTCAACAGGTCGGTGACGGTTTCCGATGCACTGCGCGCCACGGAGACAGTCGATTCACCAAGGCTGAGGCTTTCAGAGATTGCCTTGAACCCCTTCACATCCGATTCCATCACCTTGGAGATCGACCAGACCGCGGAGTTGTCCCTGGCCGAGGCGATGGACTTTCCGGTGGAGATTTCGCCCTGCACTTTTTGCAGGTTCGCATTCACAGACTTGAGTGTCTGCAATGCAACCATTGCACTGTTATTCGTCAGAATACTGGACATGTTTTGCCCTTCCTTTTTGCGTTCATGGCACCTGTTCTGCGCCTGGATTATCCAATGCCCGAACGGGCAATTCGGAACGTCTTTCTGACGCTTGCAACCTGACCGTAGGCCGGGTCACGCCACCACTTGGTGCAGGCGCGACACTCGCGGCAAAGCTCTAACAAGCTCCTAAAGTTTCAGGTTCTTTGTCTTGGATTTTAGATGAACGACATGTGAACGAGCCTATCTGCGGCGTTCCAGGCTCGGCCGCGCGGCCCCTATCTGCGCCGTGCGTCCGGATGCATCGTAACCGGTAAAACTCACGTCCGGTTTCTGCGCCAGCATCGCGCGTGCGGCCTTCACGCCGCGCAGGGCGGCCCCCAGGAGCTCGGCATTGTGCCGGGCCGCGCGGCGCAAGCTCTGCAACGCCTCTTCGTCCGTCTCTGCAGGCGGGGTCCGCCTCAGTTGCTCAAGAGCCTGCGCCAAGGCCGGAGTGGATCTGGCAAGCCCGGCCAGATCGCCGTTACGCAGATCTTCGCCCTGTCGGGTCAGCAATGTCATCAAGGACCGGCTGCGATGGGCAAGTGTCATGACGAGCCGCCCCCCTGATGACGCGCGGCCAGCGAACGGAAGAGATTTTCTGCCAGACCGATCCCACCGCTTGCCGCCATCTGTCGCGCATGCTCGAGCCGCAGGAAAGAGGCGAACTGCTCCTCCCCCGCGCCGCCGCCGAACGCGCCGCGGGCTTCGCCGAACTTGGCCTGTTTGAGCATTTCGGCGAGAAAGCTGGCTTCCAGATCAACCGCAGCCTGACGCAACCGCGCCTCGGCGTCGGGGGGCATCGGGGACGAAGCCGTTTGCGGCTGCGACGTCACGGAAGGGGTCGGGGCTACGCTCATGGGAATACGCTCAATTCGAAACACTTCGGATCAAGCATGACCGCTGCGGGTAAAGAATTGGTAACGCGGACGAGGGATGTTGCGGGCAGTCGATCTCATTATCGGACAGCATAGAACATGCAACCGTCTCAAATCTTCCCGGCCCCGCCCGCGCCCCCTGGGTCACGTGGTACGGTCACTCCGGAAACCGCCGATGGTCAGGGTGAGAGATTTGCCGATCTGATAAAGAACGGTCAGTTGGCTATCCCGGCTCCGGGCCAGGAGGATGAAATCTGGCCGATTCAGCTGTCCGGGACCGCCCGCAAGACAATCGGTTCCGCGCCCGGTTTGCCGATGCGGGGCCAAGCCACCGAGATTGGTCAGGAGGAACTGGAGGCCCCCCCAATTCCCATCATTCAGGAAACGGTGGAGCGCCCGTTGCGAGACATGACGCAGCCGGCGGAGGCATGGCGCGCTGTCATCGGCCAGGATGAGCTACCGGCAGAGCCGCCCGCAGATACGATAGCCAGCGCCACCCTCCATGGCGTTCCCGCCAGTCAGACGCAGCCGGCTGCCACCATACGCGCCGACCGACCAAATCCTGATGTACGCGCCGCAGCCGTTCTACCTGCGAAATCTGATGCTGCGACCCGTGTTGAAAAGCGGGCAATGGCGGGGCCGCCAGCAGCGCAAGACCGCAGCATTCCCACCCCCGTCGATCTGCCGAAACCATCACCCTCGGGTCAGGTGGCCGGCGATCTGGCCACCCGGGGCCCTGCCGCCATATCCAAATCGCCGACAAATAAGTTGGCGTTACCGGAACCGGCCGAACCTCAGTACCCGAGCGCATCGACACCGAACGCGCCCAACGAGTCTGCAACACCGGCGGGCACGCGCCAGACACAGATTGGTTCAGCGGCAGGAGAGGAGATCCGGCCCGCGCAAACAGATCTCCGGCCCGCGCCGCAGACGCCACTCAACATGTCCCAGCCAGCGAAAACAGAGACTGTTCCTCTAGAAGAAGGCACATCGGAGGCTCAGCCTCCCCGGACGCGCGAGGCGGGCATTGCGCCAGCTCCTCCAACCGAGGTGAAAAATATCTCCGGCCAAATGCCGAACATCGCAGAGAGGGTGTCACAATCGGCCATCTCCGATCCTGCTCCGGTGCTGCGTCAAACCGCGCCCGCCGCGACTGAGCAGACGCCTGATCGAAAACCTGCCGGATCGGAGCCCACCCTGGCCACTAAGGGGCCTGACCGGGGTGTTCAGCCCGAACCGAAACCGTCAGGACAACGGCCGGTGGCATCCACACTACAAAACGCCATGAGCCCGTTTGCGACACCAGTTTCCAACCGGCTGCCAGTGGCGGAGCACCCGGTCGCAACCCACATCACGCCGCTGCATCTGCGCGAAGAGGTCACCGCAGGCGCCGGGCGTATCCTTGCAGAGGTCGATGTGCGGGCGCCGTCGACTACGCCGGTCACGCAAGCCTTCACGCCACCAATGTCACCGGCATCGGTCCTGCCGGCAGGTCCGTCCGGTATCAATCCGCCATTGCCTATCGGCGTTTTCCAAACCGGTCTCCCGCCCGATGAAATGCCTCTTGAGCTTGCCGCGATACCGGAGCTTGCAGCAAGCGGTACGGGCACAGGAATGCCGGTGCAGCTTACTCCGCTCGGCCCATCCGCACCTCAGGCCGCCACCGCGCAAAGCGCGGCCGCTCAGATGGCCTCGGCGATGCAGGCACAGCCCGGCGCCCGAATGCCCGATCAGCCGATCGAGATCGCCCTCGACCCGCCGGAACTGGGCCGTGTGCGCATGGTTTTCAGCCATGTGGACGGGGCACTGGTGCTGGCAATCACGGCCGACCGGCCCGAAACGCTCGACCTGATGCGGCGGCATGCGGACCTTCTGGCCCGCGAATTCTCCGATGCAGGTCTTGGCGGCACGGCGTTCAGCTTTCAGGGCCAGCAGAACGGAAACAGTTCGAAAACGGAACACAAACCCAACCGCACGGCCGGATTCGGTGAGCCCTCCGCCGCAACCGGCCCGCAACCCGGGCCCGGCCCGCACGCCCATGACGGTGCGCTGGACCTGCGCCTTTAGAAAGGAGATCGCGCCATGGATGTCATCCAGACCGCACAACAACGCGCCAACACACCGCCGCTCAGCTCTGCCGAGCCTGAAACCGGATCCATGATCAATTCGGATTTTCAGACATTTCTGACCATGCTGACCACACAGATGGAAAACCAGGATCCGCTGAATCCTATGGAATCCACGGATTTCGCCACGCAGCTCGCCACCTTCTCGGGCGTCGAACAACAGGTTCGCACCAACGAGCTTCTGGGCGATCTGCAAACCGGAATGACGATGATGAGCATGGGCCAACTCAGCGGCTGGGTCGGGATGGACGCACGCGCGGAGATGCCGGTGGCGTTCACCGGCAGCCCCATCACCCTCGCCGCCCCGCCGCACGACCTTGCCGACCGGATGGAACTGGTGGTACGGAACGAGGCGGGCAGCGAAGTGCAGCGCCTGAACCTCACCATCAGCGATGATCCCTTCACCTGGGCCGGGGTTGGCCCCGACGGCGGCCCGCTGCCCGAGGGTATCTACAGCTTCACCACCGAAGCGTTTGCCGATGACACCCTGCTGGAAGAGCGCCCCGCGCAAGCCTATGCCCGTGTGGAGGAGGCCATGATTCGAGATGAGCAAACATGGCTGAACATGTCTGGCGGGATCAGCATCCCGGCCGATCTGGTCCAGGGCATCCGCAATCCGTAAAGGGCCGGGAAACACCGGCCAGCCTACGACCGCGTCCCAGCCGCTCCGCTACGACAGCAGCGCCAGCAATCCCGCGCCCGCCAGGAGGCCTATCGCCGCGAACAGCGCCCGGTCCGGCCAGCGGGACGGCGCGGGGTCCGGTCGCGGGGCGTTTTGCGCCAGCAGCGCCGCCTCAGCCAGTTGCGGCAGGCGCGGGCCGAAGCGCGACAACACGCGCGCAGTTTTCAGCAAATCCGAGACCAGCGCCTTCGGGCCTATGTTGCGGGTGATGTAATCTTCCACCACCGGGCGCGCCACGTCCCAGATGTTGATATTCGGATCAAGGGATCGCGCCACCCCCTCGACCACCACCATGGTGCGTTGCAGCAGGATCAGCTCGGTCCGCGTTTCCATGCCGAACTGCTCTGTCACATCGAACAGATAGGCCAGCAACCGCGCCATGGAGATACGGCTGGCATCCATCCCGAAAATCGGCTCTCCGACGCTGCGGAGCGCCTGCGCGAACTCGTCGATATCGCGATCCGAGGGGACATATCCGGCCTCGAAATGCACCTCGGCCACGCGGCGATAATCCTTGCGAATGAAACCCATCAGGATCTCCGCATAGACCCGGCGGGTATATTCATCGAGCCGACCCATGATGCCGAAATCAAGTGCCACGATATCGCCCGTCGGCCCGACCTTCAGATTGCCCTGATGCATATCCGCATGGAAAAACCCGTCGCGCAGCGCATGGGTCAGGAACATTTGCAAGGTTCGCGAGGCAATCGCTTTTCGATCATGCCCGGCGGCGATTACCGCCTCGGTGTCGCCATAGGGAATGCCCTTGGCCCAGCCAAGCGTCAGCACCTGACGGGAGCACAGAAACCACTCCACCGGCGGCACGGTGAAGCCCTCGTCCCGGGCCGTGTTTGCGGCGAACTCGCCGGCCGCCGCCGCTTCGATCCGCAGATCCAGCTCGCGCAGGACAACCCCTTCGAAATGCGCGACAACGTCATTGGGTCGCAACCGCCGCGAGTTGGGGGACAAGGTCTCCACCAGCCAGGCAATCAAATAGAAGGCGTCGATATCCTTGCGGAAGGCACGCTCGATGTTCGGGCGCAGCACCTTGACAGCCACCTCCTGCCCGGTCCCCACGAGGCGCGCCCGATGGACCTGCGCGATGGAGGCCGCCGCGACCGGTTCGGAAAACTCGGAAAACATCTGCGCGACGGGCATTTCCAGTTCCCGCGCCACGACCTGCTTGGCGCGTTCGGTCGGAAATGGCGGCAGCTTGTCCTGCAAAACCCGCAATTGCGTCGCCAGTTCCCCGCCCACCACGTCGGGCCTGGTAGATAGGATCTGGCCGAATTTGATGTAGGCCGGGCCAAGCGCTGTCAGCGCCCGCGTCACCGGCGGCAGATTGGTGTCGCCCTTCAGGCCAAGCCAGGCAAAGGGCCAGCCCAGGACACGCGCCGCGATCCGCAGGCTGCGCGGCGCATCCAGTGCCTCCAGCGCGACACGCATCGCACCCGTCCGCTCGAATGTGGCGCCGGTGCGGATCACGCGCCAGATGTTGTGGGGGCCTCGCATCGGTTAGATTTTCCACCCCGAATGCAGTGCCGCGATACCCATGCTGAGATTGCGGTATTTCACCTGGTCGAACCCGGCCTGCCGGATCATCCCGGCAAACACCTCCTGCTCGGGAAAGTTGCGGATCGACTCGACGAGATACTGATAGCTGTCCCGGTCATTCGCAACCATCTGCCCCATGCGCGGGATCACGTTGAAGGAATAGAGATCGTAGAGTTTCTGAAGCCCCTCATTGGGCAACTGGCTGAATTCCAGCACCATCAGGCGGCCTCCCGGCTTCAGGACGCGAAACGCCTCGGCCAGGGCATCGGGGATGCGGGTCACGTTTCTTATGCCGAAGCTGATCGTGTAGACATCGAAGCTGTTCGCCTCGAAGGGCAAGGCCATGGCATCGCCCACGACCCAGCCGAGCTTTTCCGCCAGTTGCGCGGCTTCGGCCCGCTTCTGCCCCTCCAGCAGCATCGATTCCGTCATATCCAGCACTGTCGCCCCGGCCCCGGGTGCGCGTTTGAGAAACCGGAAGGCGATATCGCCGGTACCGCCCGCCACATCCAGCAGGGATTGCCCGTCGCGCGGGGCCAGCCAATCCATCATCGCATCTTTCCACACCCGGTGGATGCCGACCGACATAACATCGTTCATCACGTCATAGCGCGAAGCGACATTGGTAAAGACGCCATGGACCATGCCCGCCTTGTCATCCTCGCCCACGGTCTGGAACCCGAAATGGGTAGTGCGGGTGTCGTTCTCGCTCATGGGCTCTTGCCCTCCTGATCGGTCTGCCCTTGTAATGGTGGGCTCTGCCCCCGCGGATACACCGCCCGCCCCACACAAGGAAAGCCCGCTTTGCCCGAACTTCCAGAGGTCGAGACAGTGCGTCGCGGGCTGGCCCCTGTGATGGAGCATGTCCGGATCGTGCGGGCCGAGGCGCGCAGGCCCGATCTGCGCTGGCCGCTGCCGCCGGATATGGCTACCCGGCTAAGGGACGCGACGGTCACGGCCCTGCGGCGTCGCTCGAAATACATCCTGGCCGATCTCGACACCGGCGAAACGCTGATCATCCATCTGGGCATGTCGGGCCGGATGCTGATCTCGGGGGATGCCGGGCAGAGCGTTCCGGGGCAGTTTCATCACAGCCACCCGCTGCCGGAAAAGCATGACCATGTGGTAATCGACATGGCAAATGGCGTGCGGGTGACCTTCAACGACGCAAGGCGTTTCGGCGCCATGGACCTGACCGCCACCGCTGATCTGGACTCGCATTGGCTTCTGGCCGGTCTGGGCCCCGAGCCGCTTGGCAACCGGTTCAACGAAACCTATCTCGCCGAACGCCTGAGCGGGCGCAGAACCCCGATCAAGACCGCGCTGCTGGATCAGCGTATCATTGCCGGTCTGGGCAATATCTATGTCTGCGAGGCGCTTCACCGGGCAAGGATTTCGCCAAAACGTCTGGCGGGCCGGATCTCGGCGGCGCGCATCGCGGGGCTGGTTCCGGTGATCCGCGATGTCATCTCTGAAGCGATCGAAGCCGGCGGCTCCTCGCTGCGCGATCACCGGCAGACCAACGGCGAACTCGGGTATTTTCAACATAACTTTCGGGTGTATGACAGGGCAGGCGAGCCCTGCTCAACCCCCGGATGTCACGGGAAAATCCGCCGGATCGTGCAATCCGGACGATCCTCTTTTTACTGCGCATCATGTCAAAGATAGCTTGAACCCGCGCATCAGACTGCTAACCCTAACGCCTTAAGTTGAACAACCAGAGGCGCCCGCCCGCATGGCCTATGAGACCCTGATCGTCGATATCGAAGATCATATTGCCCTGATCAAGCTGAACCGTCCCGACGCGATGAACGCGCTCAACAGTCAGCTTCTGGGGGAGCTGTCGAAAGCACTGAAAGCCGTCGAGCAGAATGACAAGGTTCGCGTCATCGTGCTGACGGGATCGGACAAGGCTTTCGCCGCCGGCGCCGATATCAAGGAGATGTCAACCAAGACCTTCGTCGAGGCCTTCACCGACAATCTGTTCGGCGACGAGGCCGACCAGATCCTGAAATGCCGCAAACCGATCATAGCCGCCGTGGCGGGATATGCGCTTGGCGGCGGATGCGAACTGGCGATGATGTGCGATTTCATCATTGCCGCCGACACCGCCAAATTCGGCCAGCCCGAGATCAATCTGGGCACCGTCGCCGGCATCGGCGGAACCCAGCGCCTTACCCGGTTCGTGGGCAAGTCGAAATCCATGGACATGCATCTGACCGGCCGGTTCATGACCGCCGAAGAAGCCGAGCGTTCGGGTCTCGTGTCCCGGGTGGTGCCCGCCAAGAAACTCATGGATGAGGCGATGGGAGCCGCGGCCAAGATCGCCGAGAAATCGGCGCTGACCGCCATGGCCGTGAAGGAAGCGGTCAATCGCAGCTACGAAACGACACTGCGCGAAGGTCTGCTTTTCGAGCGTCGCCTGTTCCACGCACTTTTCGCGACCGAGGATCAGAAAGAGGGCATGGCCGCCTTTCTGGAAAAACGCGAGGCGCAATTCCGCGACAAGTAGGGCTTGGTCGGCATCGGCGGTGATGGCGCAACGCCCGGGCCGCTCCGGGCCGGCCGCGAAACCTCTTCCCTTCGCGGCGCGAATCCCTTAGATGCCCCCGATACATGCGCGTGAGGCCCGCTCTGGCCAGATTTGCCCGGTTCGCAAACCCTGGGTGTGGTCTCGTTGCGCGACAGATATTCAACAGACCCATCCGAAGGGAAACCGATATGGCAAATTCGCCTCAAGCCAAGAAACGCGCCCGTCAGAACGAGCGCCGCTTCGCCATAAACAAAGCCCGCCGCTCGCGGATCCGCACCTACCTGCGCAAAGTCGAGGAAGCGATCGCCTCCGGCGATCAGGCCGCTGCGCAAACCGCCCTGCGCGAGGCCCAGCCCGAATTGATGCGGGGCGTCACCAAAGGGGTGTTGCACAAGAACACCGTCGCACGGAAAATGTCGCGGCTATCCGCTCGCGTTAAGGCGCTTGGCGCCTGATAAAGCGATTGGTTAACCCTTGTTTTAAAGGCGCTCCGACAGGGGCGCTTTTTTTTGTGATCAAAATATGATGTCGGATCAAGGCGCTAAATTCCCACACCCAGATTCGATTGCCGGAATGGCCGGAGTCAAGCACGAAGAGATGTTGCGAGGCGTCCCGGACTCCCGCTAGCTTGCCCTTGTGATTCAGATTGTCTGGGGGGACAGAACGGATGGGAACGGGCCTTGGACGGGCATCCAGACGCTTCGGCGGATTGATGTTCGGTGGTGTTTTTCAAACACCGGTCAGGGTTCCCCATCGGCATGATGACAGCGGCCGGACGGGCATATGTCGGTCGCTCTGAAATGTCGTCTCACGGCTGGAAGGCGCTTGTCGCCCAAGGTCAGGTGAGGCCAGCGATGTCTCAGTACCCGCAGAGCGTCAAAGCGCTGCAAGCACGTGTCAGGGTTCCGGTGTTTTCGGGCCTTGATCGTTAGTTCGGGCTTTGTCGTGAGGTCTGTGCCATTGGCATGGACCGTTGTAGACGTGATCCGGCGATTGGGCATGATGCTTTTGCATCAATGTCGCCGGGTTTTGTCGCAGACCGTCAGATCACACGTGAACGCATAACAGAGCCGTCCGGCGGGGCGGCTCGCGGGTTGGCTTGGCAGCGATCCGATAACAAAAAGACGGGTATAAAATGACTGATGAAACCTGGGGACATGTCCGCGGCGAATTGATGAAGTCGATTGGGAAGAACAATTTTTCAGCCTGGATCGAACCGATTACCTTCCACAGTTTTGAAGATGGCATTGTCCGCTTTCTTGTTCCCGCAAAATTCATCGGCTCATGGGTGTCGCAGAACTTTGGCGACGTGATCCTCCGTCATCTGATTTCCGCCGGGGTCGGCGCGGACCGGATCGAATTCACCGTCGATCCCGCCGCCAAGGCAAAACCCGCCCCACATTCCGCAGACACGGCGCCCGATGCCATCCCGTCGCCGGAGCCCGTCAATGTGGGTGGCAATAATGGCAACGGCAACGGGCTGCTCAACGCATCGCTCAACCAGAACTTCACGTTCGATGCATTCGTTGTGGGCAAGCCGAACGAGTTGGCCCATGCCGCGGCCCGGCGCGTGGCAGAAGGCGGCCCGGTCTCCTTCAATCCGCTGTTTCTTTACGGCGGCGTCGGTCTCGGCAAGACGCATCTGATGCATGCCATCGCGTGGGAGCTGCAGACCCGCCAGCCTCAGTTGCGTATTCTTTACGTTTCGGCCGAGCAGTTCATGTATCGCTTCGTCCGCGCGCTTCGCGAAAAGGACACGATCGGCTTCAAAGAGATGTTCCGCTCGGTCGATGTGCTGATGGTCGACGACGTTCAGTTCATCGCCGGAAAGAACTCCACACAGGAAGAGTTTTTCCACACGTTCAATGCCTTGATCGAGATGGGCAAGCAAATCGTGATCTCCGGGGACCGGGCTCCGGTGGATATGGAGAATCTCGACAACCGCATCGCCTCACGGCTGGCCTGCGGCCTTGTCGTCGATCTCCACCCCACCGATTACGAGTTGCGGCTGGGCATCCTGCAAACCAAGGCGGAGACGTATCGCGAACGCTATCCCAAACTGCAGATCGCTCCGGGCGTTCTGGAATTCGTGGCGCACCGCATCTCAACCAATGTCCGGGTGCTCGAAGGCGCGCTGACCCGGCTTTTCGCCTTTGCCGATCTGATCGGGTCCGAGATCACCATGGATCTGACCCAGGAATGCCTGTCCGACATCCTGCGCGCGACCGACCGCAAGGTGACAATGGACGAAATCGTCAAGAAGGTGTGCGAGCACTACCATATCCGTCAGGCGGATCTGCTTGGACCCAGCCGTGCGCGCAACAATGCACGCCCCCGGCAGATGGCGATGTATCTTTGCAAAAAGCTGACCACGCGGTCCCTGCCCGAGATCGGGCTCAAGCTGGGCCGACGCGATCACACGACCATCCTGCACGGCGTCCGCAAGATCGAGGAACTGATGGCCGTCGACAGCCAGATCGCCGAGGATGCGGAGTTGCTGCGCCGGATGCTGGAGGCGTAGCGCCTTTCGGCGCGCGCGCCCGGGAAACCGGCAAGCGAGAACCTGAAACCGTTTTAAGTGCCTCATATCGCGGGAAATCGGGCCCAACCCCATTGACGCCGGGGCCCGATCCGCGACACTCAATAAAACACTTGAGCCTGCGGGCGGAGGGGATACTCTCTGCGCCCCGCTATCTGTCGGAGCCTGGGCATGAAAATCTCGATCGAACGCGCCACCTTGTTGAGCGCGGTAAGCCAAGCGCAATCCGTGGTCGAACGCCGCAACACCATCCCGATCCTCGCCAATGTGCTGATCGAGGCCGAGGGCGATACGGTCTCGTTCCGCGCGACGGATCTGGATATCGAGGTCGTCGACAAGATCAACGCTCAGGTCGAGCGGGCGGGTGCAACCACGGTCAATGCGGTCACGCTGCACGAGATCGTGCGCAAACTGCCCGATGGCGCCTTGGTGCGGCTGACAGACGATGGCGCGTCGGGGAGGTTGTCGGTGGAAGCCGGACGTTCGAATTTCTCGCTGGCCACGCTTCCGAAAGAGGATTTTCCGGTGATGACCTCCTCGGAATACTCGGCCAATTTCTCCGCGCCCGCTCCGGTCCTCCGGCGCCTCTTCGACAAATCGAAATTCGCCATCTCGACCGAGGAAACCCGCTACTATCTGAACGGCGTCTATTTCCATGTCGCCGATAGCGAGACCGGCAAGGTACTGCGGGCGGTGGCGACCGATGGTCATCGTCTGGCGCGGGTCGACGCGGCTCTGCCCGATGGCGCGGAAACGCTGCCCGGTGTGATCGTGCCCCGTAAAACCGTCGGCGAATTGCGCAAGCTTCTGGAAGATGACGAGGCCGAGATCGCCGTTTCGGTTTCGGAGACGAAAATCCGCTTCGCCACGCCGGAGATCACCCTGACCTCGAAGGTCATCGACGGGACATTCCCGGATTACTCCCGCGTCATTCCCACGGGCAACACCCGCAAGATGGAAGTCGATGCGAAGGATTTCGCCAAGGCGGTCGACAGGGTCGCCACGGTGTCCTCGGAACGCTCACGTGCGGTCAAGCTCCAGCTTGACGAGGACAGGCTGATCCTGTCCGTCAATGCCCCCGATAGCGGGAATGCCGAAGAGGAACTGGCCGTGGCCTATGCCGACGAGCGGCTGGAAATCGGGTTCAACGCGAAGTACCTGCTGGAAATCGCGTCGCAGGTCGACCGGGAAAATGCCGTGTTCCTGTTCAACTCCGCCGGCGACCCGACGCTGATGCAGGAAGGCGGCGACAGTTCAGCGGTCTATGTCGTCATGCCGATGCGTGTCTGAGGGGTGACGGGCCGGCGATCCACGTCTCCGGCGGGGATATCACGAAAAAAGAGAAGCGGCTGATATGAGCGCGCTTTACCTCTCCTCACTGGTCCTGTCGCATTTCCGCTCCCACAGACAGGCAAGGCTCGTTCTGGACGGGCGTCCCGTCGCGCTTCATGGCCCCAATGGTGCGGGCAAGACCAATATTCTGGAGGCGGTGTCGCTGCTGTCCCCCGGTCGGGGGTTGCGTCGGGCCAGCGCCGAAGAGATCGCGCGCAAGCCCGAAGGACTGGGGTGGAAGATCAGGGCAGAAGTGGCCGGCAGTCTGACCCATGACCTTGAAACCGGGGCCGAGGCCGCCCAGCCCCGTACGCTTCGCATCGACGGAAAATCGGCCCCGCAAACCCGGCTGGCGCGCATCCTGCGCATGGTCTGGCTTGTCCCCTCCCAGGACCGGCTCTGGATCGAGGGTGCCGAGGGGCGGCGGCGATTCTTCGACAGGATGACGATGAGTTTCACGCCGGACCATGCGGAGGCCGTGCTGGCCTATGACAAGGCCATGCGGGAGCGGAACCGGCTTCTGAAGGACATGGTAAGGGATGCCCATTGGTATGACGCCGTGGAAGCGCAGATGGCCGACAATGCGTCGAAAATCATCGCCAACCGCCGCGCCACGCTGGACCGGATCGCATCCGCGCAGGCCAATGCCGAAACCGTATTTCCCACGGCTGATCTTTCCTTGGACGAAGCGGAGGGCGGCGAGACGCTTGTTGCGCCCAACGATTTTGCGGCGGCATTCGCGCAGTTCCGCAGCCGCGACATGGCCGCGGGGCGGACCCTGATCGGACCTCATCGCAGCGACATCGCGGCGGTCTACGGCGCGAAGGGCGTGCCCGCGCCGCAATGCTCCACCGGCGAGCAGAAAGCGCTTCTGATCTCGCTCGTTCTCGCCAATGCGCGCGCGCTTCGCGAAGATACCGGCACCGCCCCGCTCGTTCTGCTCGATGAGGTTGCGGCCCATCTGGACGCCGCCCGCCGCGCCGCGCTGTTCGACGAGATTTGTGCGCTCGACACCCAGGCCTGGATGACTGGCACGGGGCCGGAGCTGTTCTCGGAGCTGGGCGCCCGCGCCCAGCATATTGCGGTGACTGAAGAGAACGGTGAAAGCATGGTGCACGGGCCCTGAGCGCAGTTGGCCCTGATCGTCGCGCGCCCGCTTGGCCCCGCACCGGCACCGTTCCGGTCACGCCCGGGATGGGCGCCATCTCGCACCCCAAATCTTGTGCCATTTGCGTGACATCACCCACTCCACTGCGTATATATTGCGCAGCAGAACGGGAAGAATAACATATGACCGAGCAAACCCCGCAGCCAGACGATTATGGCGCAGATTCCATCAAGGTTCTCAAAGGCTTGGAGGCGGTTCGCAAACGCCCCGGCATGTATATCGGCGACACGGACGATGGTTCGGGTCTTCACCACATGGTCTATGAGGTCGTCGATAACGGAATCGATGAGGCCCTTGCCGGCCATGCCGACGCGGTAAACGTTAAAATCCACGCCGATTCCAGCGTCTCCGTAAGCGATAATGGCCGAGGCATCCCGGTTGGCATCCACGAGGAGGAGGGCGTGTCCGCCGCCGAGGTCATCATGACCCAGCTCCATGCAGGGGGGAAGTTCGACCAGAATTCCTACAAGGTATCCGGCGGACTTCATGGCGTTGGCGTTTCGGTCGTCAATGCCTTGTCCGATTGGCTGGAACTCCGCATTTGGCGCGATGGCAAGGAACACCATGCCCGGTTCGAAGGCGGGTTCACAACCAAGCCATTGGAGGTTGTGGGCGACGCGAAAGGCCGGAAAGGCACCGAGGTTCACTTCATGGCCTCAACCGGTACGTTCTCGAACCTCGATTACTCGTTCAAGACGCTTGAAAACCGCCTGCGGGAGCTTGCCTTCCTGAACTCCGGCGTTCGCATCATCCTGGAAGACGAGCGTCCGGCTGAACCTCTCAAGTCCGAGCTGTATTACGAAGGTGGTGTCCGCGAATTCGTGCGGTATCTGGACCGCTCCAAAAGCTCCGCCATGGAGGAACCGATCTTCATTCAGGGGGAGCGGGATGGAATCGGGATCGAGGTCGCGATGTGGTGGAATGACAGCTACCATGAAACCGTCCTGCCGTTCACCAACAACATCCCGCAACGCGACGGCGGTACCCATCTCGCCGGCTTCCGGGGGGCCCTGACCCGCACGATCAACCTTTACGCGGGCTCGTCTGGTATCGCGAAGAAGGAGAAGATCAACTTCACCGGCGACGATGCGCGCGAAGGCCTGACATGCGTGCTGTCCGTCAAGGTGCCGGACCCGAAATTCTCCAGCCAAACCAAAGACAAACTGGTCAGCTCCGAGGTGCGCCCGGCCGTCGAGGGACTGATGAACGAGAAGCTGTCGGAATGGTTCGAAGAGCATCCGGCGGAGGCGCGTGTCATCGTCAGCAAGATCGTCGAAGCCGCACTTGCCCGCGAAGCCGCAAGGAAGGCGCGCGAGCTGACCCGCCGCAAGACCGCGATGGATGTGGCAAGCCTGCCCGGAAAACTGGCCGATTGCCAGGAGAAAGACCCCGCCAAATCCGAATTGTTCCTTGTCGAAGGCGATAGCGCCGGCGGCTCCGCGAAACAGGGCCGTTCACGGCAAAATCAGGCCGTGCTTCCGCTTCGGGGCAAGATCCTCAATGTGGAGCGGGCGCGGTTTGACCGGATGCTCGGCTCTCAGGAAATCGGCACACTGATCACCGCGCTTGGAACAGGCATCGGACGTGAAGAGTTCGATATTTCCAAGCTGCGCTATCACAAGATCATCATCATGACCGACGCGGATGTGGATGGCGCCCATATCCGGACGCTCCTGCTGACCTTCTTCTTCCGGCAGATGCCCGAGATCATCGAAGGCGGCTATCTCTACATCGCTCAACCGCCGCTTTACAAAGTCGCGCGCGGCAAATCCGAGGTCTACCTCAAGGATCAGGCCGCGCTTGACGATTATCTGATCCGGCAGGGGATCGAAGGCGCAACGCTCCGCCTGCCCTCAGGAGAGGAGATCGCCGGCGCCGATCTGGCGCGCGTGGTCGATGCCGCCCGCGCGTTCAAACGTGTGCTCGATGCGTTTCCCACCCATTATCCGCGCCGTATCCTGGAACAGGCCGCCATCGCGGGCGCCTTCGATCAGGGCCGGGTCGATGCCGATCTGCAGGGCGTCGCGGACGATGTCGCCAAGCGGCTGGACCTTGTTGCGGTGGAGTACGAACGCGGCTGGCAGGGCCGTATCACGCAGGACCACGGCATCCGCCTTTCCCGTGTCCTGCGCGGCGTGGAGGAGATCCGTACGCTTGACGGCGCGGTCCTGCGGTCTGGCGAGGCCCGCAAGCTCTCCTCCGTCTCCAAGGACAGCCGTGAGATTTACCGGGACCCGTCGCATCTCTCCCGCAAGGATCGCGATGTTCTGATCCACGGACCGACCGAGTTGCTGGAGGCCATTCTGGAGGAAGGTGCCAAGGGCCTGACCCTGCAACGATACAAGGGCTTGGGCGAAATGAACCCCGATCAGCTCTGGGAAACCACACTGGATCACGAGGCGCGGACATTGCTGCAGGTCAAGATCGACGACTTGGCCGAAGCTGATGACATCTTCACCAAACTGATGGGTGACGTGGTGGAGCCCCGCCGGGAGTTCATCCAGCAGAATGCGCTGAGCGTCGAGAACCTGGATTTCTGAGGCCGTTCCAGGTCGCCCGGCGACCACGGCGTTTTTTGCGTCGCGATTCCTTGGTTTTCGCCCGACAATCACCTCGCTGGTGTCGGGTCAGACCTTGTCTCAGCACTGATCCGTGCCGCTCGCCCGGAGCGCCCAGGTGCATCAGTGCAAGGTGACCGCAATTGCCGGAACTCACGGGTCGCGGAAGGCCGCGACAATCGGGACAGATACGCAGGAAAAATGGTGAGCCCTGCAGGATTCGAACCTGCGACCCACTGATTAAAAGTCAGTTGCTCTACCAACTGAGCTAAGGGCCCACACGAAGCGTCTACCTAGAAAAGCAGGTCCAAGCCGTCAAGCGGAAATCAATGCAAGGGATTTCAAATAAGTTACGATGCGTCTATATCCGCGCCCATGACCGTCAATGGGGCTGATATGGGCCTGCCTTTCATGAAAATGCATGGGCTGGGCAATGATTTCGTGGTGATCGACTCACGGCGCGACGGGGCCGTGATCACTCCGGATCTGGCGCAGGCCCTGGCGGATCGGCATCGCGGCATAGGTTTTGACCAGCTCGCCATCATCGAAGAGGATCAGACGCCCGGCCCGCTGAACGAAAGCAACGATCCCCTGCCGGCAGCGGAGAGGCCTCACGTCGCGCTCCGTTTTCTGAATGCGGACGGATCGGTCTCTGCCGCCTGCGGAAACGCGACCAGATGTATCGCCCGGTGGGTGATGGATACCGAGCGGCTTTCCGACCTGAGGATTCGCACCGAACGCGGGCTCTTGCGCGCCGTGGATGCGGGCAATGGGCTGACTTCCGTCAACATGGGCCAGCCGCAACTGGGCTGGCGCGAGATACCTCTGGCGAAGGATCTGGACACGCTGCACCTGCCAGTGGAAGGCGATCCGGTCGCGACCGGCATGGGCAATCCGCATTGCACCTTTTTCGTCGCAGATGCGGAAGCAGTCGATCTGGAAGCGCGCGGCGCGGAAATGGAACATCACCCGCTCTACCCGGAGCGGACGAATGTGCAGTTTGCCCATCTGATCGCACCCGATCATCTGCGGATGCGGGTCTGGGAACGGGGGGTCGGAGTGACGCTCGCCTCGGGCTCTTCCTCCTGCGCGGTCGCGGTCGCGGCCGCGCGCCGCGGGCTGACGGGGCGCACGGTGAAGATCGCCCTTGATGGCGGAGAGATCACGGTGGACTGGCGCGAGGATGGCGTCTGGATGACCGGCCCCACGACACATGTGTTCACCGGCACGATCACGCCCGAATTTCTGGAGACGCTCTGATGGATCGCCGCGCGCCCGTGTTCCATACGCTTGGATGCCGACTGAACGCCTATGAGACAGAAGCGATGAAAGAGCTGTCGGCAAATGCCGGTCTTGGCGACACCGTGGTCGTCAATACCTGCGCCGTGACCGCCGAGGCCGTGCGCAAGGCCCGTCAGGAAATCCGCAAGCTTCGCCGGGAAAACCCCGATGCCACGCTGATCGTGACCGGATGCGCAGCGCAGACCGAACCGCAGACCTTCGCCAGGATGACGGAGGTGGATCGCGTCATCGGGAATACCGAAAAGATGCAGCCGCAGACCTGGCGCAACCTGGCCGGCGCAAATTTCATCGGCGCGACAGAAAAGGTGCAGGTGGACGACATCATGTCGGTGACCGAAACCGCCGGCCATCTGATCGACGGGTTCGGCACCCGCTCCCGCGCCTATGTGCAGGTCCAGAACGGCTGCGATCATCGGTGTACGTTTTGCATAATCCCCTACGGGCGGGGCAATTCGCGCTCCGTGCCGGCGGGCGTTGTGGTCGACCAGATCAAACGGCTTGTCGAGCGCGGATATAACGAGGTCGTGCTGACGGGGGTCGATCTGACCTCCTGGGGGGCGGATTTGCCGGCAGCGCCACGGCTTGGCGATCTTGTCATGCGGATCCTGAAACTGGTGCCCGATCTGCCACGCCTCCGGATAAGTTCCATCGATTCGATCGAGGTGGATCCGAACCTGATGCAGGCCATAGCGACCGAAAACCGGCTGATGCCGCATCTGCATCTGAGCCTTCAGCATGGCGACGACCTGATCCTGAAGCGGATGAAACGGCGTCATCTGCGGGACGATGCAATCCGGTTCTGCGAAGAGGCGCGTCGCCTGCGCCCGGAAATGACGTTTGGCGCCGACATCATCGCGGGCTTTCCGACCGAGAGCGAGGCGCATTTTGAAAACTCGCTCAGGCTGATCGACGATTGTGGCCTGACATGGCTGCATGTCTTTCCGTATTCGCCACGTGAAGGGACGCCCGCCGCGCGCATGCCGGCGGTGGATGGACGGGATGTTAAGGCCCGCGCTGCCCGTCTTCGCGCAGCCGGTGCGACGCGCGTAGAGGCGCATCTGAGCGCGCAGATCGGGCAGGCCCATCAGGTGCTGATGGAATCTCCGCGCATGGGCCGGACCGAGCAATTCGCGGAAGTGGCGTTCACCAGTGACCAGCCGGAAAGTCGGATCGTGACCGCGACGATCAAGGGCAAGTCGGGCAATCAGCTCTTGGCATAGCCCCGTGCCGTTTCCCATTCTCTATTCCTTCCGTCGCTGCCCCTACGCAATCCGCGCACGGCTGGCGATTGCCAGCGCAGGCGTCAGAGTGGCGCTTCGCGAGGTGGTTCTGCGTAGCAAGCCGGAGGCGTTTCTCGCCGCGTCGCCTTCCGCCACGGTGCCCTGTCTGGTTAAGGATGACGGCGAGAGCATCGATGAAAGCCTCGACATCATGCTCTGGGCGCTTGAGCGGAACGATCCCGAGAGCTTGCTGGAAATGCCAAACGCCGGGATGACGCTGATCGCCCAGTGTGACGGCCCGTTCAAATCAGCGCTGGACCATACGAAATACGCCAGCCGCCATCCCGATCTCGACGCTGAGGCGGAAAGAGCGCAGGCGATGGCGTTCATTGTGGCGCTCGATGCGCGTCTGGACGGCAGCCTCTGGATCTTCGGCGAAACGCCCAGTTTGGCCGATCTGGCGATCCTGCCGTTCATTCGCCAATTCGCGATGATCGACAAGACGAGGTTCGATGCGGAGGCGGGTGCGGATGTCCGCCGCTGGCTGGATGGCTTTCTGGTGTCCGAGCGTCTTGCCGCGGTCATGGCGAAACATCCTCAATGGGCGCCGGGTGATGCGGAGATTGCCTTTCCCGGCTGAGCCGCTCTTGCCTATGCGGCACCGATCGGCAAGGTCATGACGAGAGGAGGCCCTGCGATGCATCCAAACCCCGCCTTCAGGTCCGAGCCCCGAACCTGTAACCTGAATTTCGCCCGGGAGCGGGGGTTCGGGACCCTCAGCATCAATGCGGACCAGGGCCCTCTGATCTCCCATATCCCGTTCATTCTGAACGAGGCCGGGACGGAGGCAGAGTTGCATCTGGTCCGCTCCAACCCGATTGCGCGCGCGGTGACCGCGCCGACGCCGGCGGTGATCGCGGTCACCGGGGCTGACGGATACATCTCGCCCGACTGGTACGCGGTGGCCGATCAGGTTCCGACATGGAACTACGTGGCCGTGCATCTGCGCGGAACGCTGCACCCGATGGATCACGGGCTGATGCGGGCGCAGCTGGACAAGCTCTCAAGCCATTTCGAGGAAATGCTGCGCCCCAAACCCGTCTGGACCGCCGACAAGATGACCAAAGACGTGCTGGAGCGGATGATGCGGCAGATCTTGCCGTTTCGTTTCGATATCGCGGAGGTGCACGGGACATGGAAGCTCGGGCAAAACAAGCCGGACGCGGTGCGCGAGGCGGCGGCCCGGCATCTGAATGCGTCGCCCGTTGGTCAGGAAACCGCGCTCTTGACCGCCCTGATGCTGGGTGTGCGGAACGCGGAATAGACAGCCAGGCGCAGGCGTCCTACATATGAACTAACACCAAAAGCTGGAGGATCCCATGCCGTTTCCCGTTGCCCCGATCGCCGGATTCGCCCTCCGTTACGGGTCCGTGGCTCTGGTTGCCTATGCCGCCGCGCGCTACGCAGCGCCGGCGCGCCGGGATCAGCGCGTCGAAGACGCTATGGACGAAACCCCGGAAGGATTCTGCTTGCGCCGCGATGATGAGCAGGTCAACGGTTCCGCCCGCTGGACCCGCACCTACCGGTTCGGGCAGACTGGCCCGGGCGTGGAAATAGATGCAACCGGCTTCGCCCGTATCAAGGTCAGGCGTCTGAAATGATGGAACTTCTCGGCTCTCCAGCCTCTCCTTTCGTCCGCAAATGCCTTGTTGTTCTGGCCGAGACCGGCCAGGACGACGTGATCTTCACAGAAGTGGCGACGACGCCGATGGATACCGCCGCCGCGGCAGCCGCGGCCAATCCGCTTGGCAAGATCCCGTCCCTGATCCGCGATGGCGGCCCGACGCTTTATGACAGCCGGGTCATCACGCGATTTCTGGACCACAGGGCGCAGGCGGGCCTTTATCCCGAAACCCGGCTCTGGGAGACACTGACACTGGAGGCGACGGCCGAAGGCATCATGGATGCCGCGGTGACCTTGGTCTATGAAAAGCGCTTTCGCCCGGAAGAGTTTTGGTATCAACCTTGGCTCGATGCGCAGTGGACCAAGGTCACCCGGGCTCTCGATGCGCTCGAAAGCCGTTGGATGAGCCATCTTCACGGGCCCCTGGATATGGGGCAGATCGCCGTGGCCTGCGCCCTTGGGTATCTCGATTTCCGTCATGGGGCCAACGACTGGCGCAAGGGTCGGGACGGACTGGCCGCCTGGTATGAAGCCTTTGCCGCGCGTCCGTCCATGCAAGGCACGGTGCAACCGGCTGCATGAGAGTGTTCCGCGTCACGACCGCCGATGACATGGCCGGTTGCCATATGGTCCGCCAGACAGTCTTTATGGACGAGCAGGGGGTCACCGCAGCGGAGGAATGGGACGGGCTGGACGACCAGTGCCTACATTTTCTTGCCGAGAATGACGACGGCCCTGCAGCCACCGCGCGGGTGCTGCCGGTAGGCGATGGCGTGGCCAAGATCCAGCGGGTGGCCGTGACGCGGGCCCATCGCGGCACAGGCCTCGGCATGCAGTTGATGCTGGCGATACTGGAAGACCTGAAGGCCGGCGGCGTCGCGACCGTAACACTGGATTCGCAGACCTACGCGATCCCGTTTTATGAAAGGCTGGGCTTTGTCGCCGAGGGGCCGGAGTTCGAGGATGCCGGTATTCCGCACCGGCATATGACGCGCGCGCTCTAGCCATCGAACAGGCCGGCATGCGCCTTGCGCAATGCCGCCTTTTGCACCTTTCCCATCGTGTTGCGCGGCAGGGCGTCGACGAAAATCACCTTTTTGGGGTGCTTGAACCTGGCCAGATCCCCGGCGATACCCGCAAGCAGCTCGGACCCGGTCAGGTCTGCCGATCCGTCCGCCACGACAATGGCCACCACCGCCTCCCCGAAATCCGGGTGCGGCACCCCGATCACGGCGCTTTCCAGCACGCCGGGCAGATCGTCTATCAGGCTTTCCACTTCTTTCGGATAAATGTTGAAACCGCCGGAAATGATCAGATCCTTCGCGCGCCCCACGATCGTTATGTATCCATCCGTATCCACCCGGCCCAGATCGCCGGTGATAAACCAGCCGTCCGGGCGCAGCTCTTCAGCGGTTTTCTCGGGCATCCGCCAATAGCCGGAAAAGACATTGGGGCCACGCACTTCGATCATCCCCGTTTCGCCGGTGGGCATTTCGACACCGTCCTCGCCCATGATCCGCAGCTCGACATCGGGCAGGGCGAACCCCACGGTGCCCGGGCGACGCTCGCCGTCATAGGGGTTGGAGGTGTTCATGTTCGTTTCCGTCATCCCATATCGCTCCAGAATGCGGTGGCCGGTGCGGCGCTCCCAGTCACGATGCGTTTCTGCCAGAAGCGGGGCCGAGCCCGAGATGAAAAGGCGCATACTGGCCGCGCGGTCCCGCGTCAGACGCGGATCGGCCAAAAGCCGGGTGTAAAAGGTCGGCACACCCATCATCGTGGTGGCGTTCGGCATCGCCTCCAGAATGGCATCGGCGTCGAACCCGGGCAGAAAAATCAGCGACGCTCCGGACAGCAGCGCCACATTGCTTGCCACGAACAGACCATGGGTATGAAAGATCGGCAGCGCATGGACAAGCACATCGCTTTCCGTGAACCGCCAGAGATCGGCAAGGGTCCGGCTGTTCGACAGCAGCGCATGATGGCTGAGCATCGCGCCCTTACTGCGGCCCGTGGTCCCGGAGGTATAGAGGATCGCGGCCATGTCGTCGGGGCCCCGCGGAACGGGAAATACCATCGGGGCGGCCTGAGCCTGCGCATGGGTCAGCGTGCCCTGACCCCGCCGGTCAAGGGTCAGGAGGGTCTGCGTACCCGCCTGCGTTGCAGCAGCGCGCAACATCTCCCGTTTCGTGGGATCGCAGACAAAGACCCGTGGCGTGGCATCATTCAGAAAATAGGAAAGCTCCGTCTCGGTATAGGCCGTGTTCAGCGGCAGAAAGAGACCTCCCGCCATGACCGTCCCGAGATAGAGCTCCAGCGCCGACAGAGACTTCTCCACCTGCACGGCCACGCGCTCGCCCGGGGACACGCCGAAACCGCGCAACACGCCTGCCATGCGCGCCGCCCCCTCCGCCAGTTCCCCGAGTGTCTGAATCCGGCCATCGGCATCCGTCGCAAAAATGGCCTCCGGCCGATGTGAAGCCTGCCGCAAAAGCGCGTCGCAAAGATGATTGGCCATGATGCGCCTCTTTTTCCGGGGTCGCGCCTGCGCCCGGATATGCTCTTATCAAACCAGACAATTGGAACGAAACAGGCAAAGATCGCCGAAATCCGCCCGATATTGTCATTTCCCGCGAAAAAGCGTGATTTTCCCTGCGACACTTCGGCCCGGCTGCGCGCGTTTGTCCGCTGGACGGCTATACTCGCATTCCATAAACACCTCCAAGATGGGCGGCGGACGGATTCCGTCGCCCTACAGCCTATTCCGGCCCGCATACCGGGCCCATGATGAGGGAGACGCGCACCGTGTCACATGCAGAAGATCCTCACAGCTCGCGCCGCGACTTTCTGTTCTATGCAACAGGCGGTGTAGGTGCCGTCGCGACCGGCGCCGCTGTCTGGCCGCTGATCAACCAGATGAACCCTTCGGCCGACGTGCAGGCCGCGTCCACTCTGCGGGTGGATATCGCTGACGTTCCGGTCGGTTCCCAGCTTACGGTTCTGTTCCTCGGCAAACCGATTTTCATCCGTCACCGGGCCGAAGACGAGATCGAGGCAGCCCGGGCCGTTCCGCTGGACGATCTTGTCGACCCGATCGCCCGGAACCCGAATATTGAGGGAGAGGTCGAGGCGCTGGATGAAAACCGTGCCCTGGCCCCATTCGGCGATAGCGAGAACACCGGCGAGTGGCTGGTGATGTGGGGCGTGTGCACCCATCTCGGCTGCGTCCCGCTTGGTGACGGCGCGGGTGATTTTGGCGGTTGGTTCTGCCCCTGCCACGGGTCTCACTACGATACATCCGGCCGCATCCGTCGCGGCCCCGCTCCGGAAAACCTTCCGGTTCCTGTCGCGTCCTTCGTGGACGAAACAACCATTCTATTGGGTTAAGGAGGAAGACATGTCCGGAATTCCCCACGACCATTACGAGCCCAAGTCCAACGGCGAAAAGTGGCTCCACCGGCGCCTGCCGATCGTGTCGCTCATGTACGACACCCTGATGATCCCCACACCCAAGAACCTCAACTGGATGTGGATTTGGGGGATCGTGCTGGTGTTCTGTCTCGTGATGCAGATCATCACCGGCGTCGTGCTTGTCATGCACTACACACCCCATGTGGACATGGCCTTCGCCTCGGTCGAGCATATCATGCGCAACGTGAACGGCGGATGGGCTCTGCGCTACATCCACCAGAACGGCGCATCGCTGTTCTTCATCGCGGTCTACATGCATATCTTCCGTGGTCTCTATTACGGGTCCTACAAGGCCCCGCGTGAAATCACATGGATCATCGGCATGCTGATCTACCTGCTGATGATGGCAACGGCCTTCATGGGCTATGTTCTGCCCTGGGGTCAGATGTCGTTCTGGGGAGCCACGGTCATCACCGGTCTCTTCGGCGCCATCCCCTTCGTGGGCGACGCGATCCAGACCTGGCTTCTGGGTGGGCCCGCGGTGGACAACGCCACGCTGAACCGCTTCCTGTCGCTGCATTATCTGTTGCCCTTCGTGATTCTGGGCCTGGTGATCGTGCATGTCTGGGCCTTCCACACCACGGGTAACAACAACCCCACAGGTGTCGAAGTTCGCCGCACGTCGCGGAAAGAGGCCGATGCGGACACGCTGCCGTTCTGGCCATATTTCGTGATCAAGGACCTGTTTGCGCTCGCCGTGATCCTGATCGGCTTCTTCGCCGTGGTGGGCTTCATGCCCAACTTCCTCGGTCACCCCGATAACTATATCGAGGCGAACCCGATGATTACGCCCGCGCATATTGTGCCGGAATGGTACTTCCTGCCGTTCTACGCGGTTCTGCGGGCCTTTGACGGCGATGTCTGGGTAGTGATCGCAGCCAGCTTCCTGACCGGTGGCATCGTGAACGCGGCCTTCTTTGGCGTCATCGCGATGTTCGGCGCGATCGTGGTCCTGGCACTTGTGCCATGGCTCGATACCTCCTCGGTGCGCTCGGGCCGCTACCGGCCGATGTTCAAGTGGTTCTTCTGGATCTTCATCCTGAACTTCTTCCTTCTGATGTGGGTTGGAGCAAGACCGGCGGAAGGGATCTATCCCTATATCGCGCTTGTTGGTTCGGCTTACTGGTTTGCGTATTTCCTGCTGATCCTGCCGATCCTCGGCGTGATCGAGAAACCGCTGCCCCAGCCGGAAACGATCGAAGAAGACTTCAATGCCCATTACGGCCCCGAGGCACAGGGCGGCACGTCCGCTCCGGTCTCCAATCCGGCTGAGTGAAGAAAGGACGACGCTGACATGTTCAGGAACCTTGCCCTTAGCACGCTGACGGCGCTGGCCCTTTCAACCGGGGGGGCCATCGCGGCAGGCGGCGCCGGTCATGTGACAGATTACGACTTCTCCTTCGAGGGGCCGTTCGGAACCTATGACCAGAACCAGCTACAGCGCGGATTGCAGATCTACACCGAGGTCTGCGCGGCCTGCCACGGCTTGCAGTTCGTACCGATCCGCACCCTTGGGGATGAAAACGGCCCGGGACTGCCCGAGGAACAGGTGCGCGCCTATGCCGAGTTCTTCGAGATCTATGACCCGGCCATCGAAGACTGGAGGCCGGCCACGCCGAACGACCACTTCCCGGGCTCCAATCTGGAAACCGCGCCCGACCTCAGCCTGATGGCCAAGGCACGTGCCGGGTTTCACGGGCCCGCAGGGCTTGCACTGAACCCGCTCTTCCGTGGGATCGGCGGCGCGGAATATATCGCGTCCCTGCTGGTCTATTATACCGGTGAGGAAGTCGAGCAGGCCGGAACGATCCTCTACGAGAACGAGACGTTCGAGGGTGGTCTCATCTCCATGGCGCCTCCGCTCTGGGACGGGGCTGTGGAGTTCAACGACGGCTCACCCAATGATGTGGTAAGCATGTCACAGGACGTGGCCGCATTCCTGATGTGGACTGCGGAGCCGAAGATGATGGAACGCAAGCAGATGGGTTTTGTGTCCGTCATCCTTCTCACGATCCTGTCTGTTCTTTTGTACCTTACCAACAAACGTATCTGGGCCCCGGTCAAGCACCGGACCAGGTCGGATACACCGGCCGAGTAAGCAAACTCCCGGATCGGAAAAAACGCGCCCCCCGGGGCGCGTTTTACATTCAGAGCCAGGGTCGGATCAGCGCCGGCGGATCGGCAAGGATGTCATCCAGCGGCCCCTGCAAAACGATCCGTCCGCTTTCCAGCAGGCAAAGATCGGTGCAAAGCCCGGACACGTCCCGCAGGTCATGCGTCACCATCGCAAGGGTCAGCTTTGTCCGGTCGCATAATGCCGCAACCAGATCCAGCATCTCGCGCCGCAGGCCCGGATCCAGAGCCGAAAACGGCTCGTCCATGAGGGCCAGCGGCTGGTCCCTGAGCAGCATCCGGGCCAGCGCCACCCGCGATTGCTGCCCGCCCGACAGAGACCCGGGCAAGCGGCTCTCCATCCCGTCCATGCCCACCTGCGCAAGGCTGTCCGAAACCCGGGCGCGTTGATCGCCATCAAGCCGCAGATCGCTGCGCAGGCCAAGGGCGACATTGTCGAAAACGCTGAGATGCGGAAACAGGTTGCTGTCCTGAAAGAGAATGCTCAACGGCCGGTCGGCGACACTCGCCCGGCTACGGTCCAAGCCACCGATGATGACTTTCCCCTCATCCGGCAGAACGAAACCGGCAATCAGGTTCAGCAGCGTGGATTTCCCGCTGCCCGATGCGCCCAGAACGGCCAGCCGCCGACCGGGTTCCAGCGTAAGATCGGCCCGTAGCGTGAAGCCATCCAGCTTCGTGACCGTGTGTTCAAGCCGTAGCACGCAACCGCCCTCCCCGATCAAAAACCCAGAACAGGGCGAGACTGAGCGCCAGAAGAAGCAGGGCCGCTCCCTGAGCGTCGTCGGTGCGATACGACCCCATAAGCCGGTACATCTCCAAAGGCAGGGTTCCTTGTGCGGGCGAGGAGAAAAGTGCGATCACCCCGAGATCCCCCATCGACAGAGCCGCCGAGAGGCCCGCACCAAATCCGAGAGACGGCCAGATGCGCGGCAGAATTGCATGACGCAGCCGGTCGACTCCTTTCAGCCCGAGCGCATCGGCCAGGCGGCCCTGAGAGGCTTCTGCCTGCTGAATGGCGGGAAGCAGGGCGCGCAGCAGGAAGGGCAGACTCATCAGCGCATTGACAAGACCGGTGATCGGCAAGGCCAGCGCCACGGGATTGGCGATCGGGTTCAGGATCAGAAATGCCCCTGTACCGATCACCAGAGGCGAGATCGCGATGCTGAGCGCGCCGATCAATTCGAGGCCCGTACGTGTCCGCCGGGCCATCAGGGCGGCCATGGGCAGCGCAAGCGCCAGTGCCAGTGCCGCCGATGCCGTGGCCAGAACAAGAGAACGAAGCGCCGCATGCCAGACCGAAGGCGGCAATCCCGCCATCGCGTCCACGCCGCGGCCCACAAGCGCCAGAAGCGGCAAGACCAGAAAAAGCGCGGCCAGCAGGATTATCAGCCCGTCTGCAAACCGCCCGCGCCCCACAAATGCCTCCCATTGCATCGGCTCGCGATCGAGACTGCCGCCAAGGACACGCGGAATTGCGAAACGCAGAACCAGAAGTGCGGCCACGGCACAGATACCGACCTGCACGGCACCCAGCATCGCCGCCCGTCCCAGATCGAAATCGAACCGGAAGGCCTGATAGATCGCCAGTTCTATCGTGGTCGCACGGGGCCCGCCACCAAGGATCAGGGCCACGGCGAAGCTGCTGGTGCAGATCAGGAAGATCACGAGAAAGGCGCCGGGCGCTGTGGCGCGCAGCATCGGAACTTCGAAATGACGCCGGATATCCCGGGCGGTGAAGCCCAGGGAGGATGCAAGCCGCACACGCTCCGTCGGGATTGCCAGCCAGCCCTGCAGGAACAGCCTTACGGCGAGCGGCAGGTTGAAGAAGACATGCGCCAGAACGACACCATGCAGCCCGTAGATCTCGATCGGCGGCAAACCCACCAGATCAAGCACCTGGCTGAACCAGCCATTGCGCCCGAACACCGCAAGCAAGCCGAAAACGGCCACAATAACCGGGAGGATGAACGGGGCGCCCATGAGCGTCACCAGAAGCCGCCGGCCCGGAAACACACGCCGTGCAAGCGTACGCGCGACAGGAATTGCCAAACCAACACTCAACGCGGCAGACAGAAGCGCCTGAAGAACCGTAAACCGGATCGCGGCCCAGTCAGCGCCAGTCAGCCGCGCGGCTTCCTCAGCCCGCAGCGCAACCGCGGCGAGAGGCCCCAGAAGAACCAGCGCGACCCCGGCGGCAACACATCCGCCGAGGCCTTGCAGGAATGTCAGCGGCTGAGCGCGGTCAGCCATGTATTCAACGCATCGGCCCGAAGGGCCGCCGCGGTGGCCGGGTCGAAAAGCAGTGCCCGCTCCGGTACGATCAGGGTATCGAACCCGTCCGGCAGGGCATCCACGGGCAATGCGGCCGGATACATCCAGTTCGTGGTCGGGATGATGGACTGAAATCTTTCCGTCAGCATGAAGTCCAGAAACGCACGGGCCAGATCGGGCTGATCACTGCCTGCGAGCATACCGGCCACCTCGATCTGAAGGTAGTGCCCTTCCTCGAAGGCAGCAGCGGCCTTGCTGTCATCCTCTTCCGCGATCAGGTGATAGGCCGGAGAGGTGGTATAGGACAGCACCATATCCGCCTCCCCCTCAAGAAACAGATCATAGGCCTCGGACCAGCCGGGCGTGACCGTGACGATATTGTCCGCAAGGCCGCTCCATATCGCGCCGGCCTCGTCACCATGGGCCGCAGCGACCCACATCAGCAGCCCCAGACCGGGGGTGGAGGAGCGCGGATCCTGGATCACGATCCGCGCCTCACTTTCCGCAAGCTCGGCAAAGCTGCCGGGCACGTCTTGCATATCTGTGTTGTGAACGAATGCGAAGTAACCCCAGTCATAGGGAAGAAACGTCTCGCTTTGCCACGCCACGGGCAGGGTCAGCTCCGGAACGGCCACATTATGGGGGGCAAAAAGGCCGGATTGCATGGCTGAATCCATCAGATTCGTATCGAGACCCAGAACCACATCGGCATCCGAGTTCGCACCCTCTAGCCGGACCCGCGCCAGCAGTGCCGCGCCGTCGCCCGCGCCCGTGAACTGCACGTCGCAGCCGCAGGTTTCTTCGAAAGCCTGCTCGATCTGCGGGCCGGGCCCCCATTCGGCGACAAAACTGTCATAGGAATAAATCGACAATACGGGAGTATCCGCCGCAGCCGCCGCTGCGATCAGAGAAAACGCCGTTGCCATGATGGTGTGTCTCATCTCACGCCTCCATTGCGCCGGGCGAAGTGAGGCTGAGACCCTGGGCCTTTACCTTCCCTCCGCCGGTCCTAACCGGTTCAGGTTCTACGGGTTCGCTTGCTGCATCTCAGGCCCGATGGGCCACCCCGAGGTGTCTTTAGCGGTATCCGCGATGCCCCCGGACCGCAAGGCGAATCTTGCCTCCCGGAAAACTAGTTTAACATTAAACAAGTTTTGAGGATCGGGTTGACCCTTGGCATTCCGGCTTTCTGCGGCTAACTCCGGAAAGCAACCGAGGGCAGTTTTCCGATGTCACTGAACAGCTTTGGCCATCTCTTCCGCGTCACGACCTGGGGCGAAAGCCACGGGCCCGCACTTGGCGCAACGATCGACGGCTGCCCGCCCGGTGTCCCGGTCGAGCCGGCCGATCTGCAACGCTGGCTGGACCGGCGCAAACCGGGACAGAGCAAATACACCACCCAACGGCGCGAAGCCGACGCGGTCGAGATTCTCTCGGGCGTCTATGAGGGCCGCAGCACCGGCACACCGATCCAGCTGATGATCCGCAACACCGACCAGCGTTCCAAGGATTATGGCGATATCGCCGAGAAATTCCGCCCCGGCCATGCGGACATCACCTATTGGCAGAAATATGGCATCCGTGATCCGCGCGGCGGCGGGAGATCCTCTGCGCGGGAGACGGCGGCGCGGGTGGCCGCAGGCGGTGTCGCACGCGCGGCGCTGAACATGCTGCTGCCCGACGTGAAGATCACCGGATACATGGTGCAGATGGGCCCGCATCCCATCGACCGCACCCGCATCGACCTTGCCGAGATCGACCGGAACCCGTTCTGGACGCCAGACGCGCAGGCCGTCGAGCTTTGGGCCGGCTACCTTGATGCTTTGCGTAAATCCGGCGACAGCGTCGGCGCCGTGATCGAGGTGGCGGCCTCGGGCCTGCCCGCCGGTCTGGGCGCGCCGGTTTATGGCAAGCTGGATACCGATCTTGCCGCCGCCTGCATGTCGATCAACGCGGTCAAAGCCGTAGAGATCGGGGACGGGATGGCCGCCGCGGCCCTGACCGGCAGCGAAAATGCCGACGAGATTTCCATGGGCCCCGATGGCCCGATCTACAGTTCCAATCACGCGGGCGGCATTCTGGGCGGCATTTCGACCGGTCAGGATGTGGTCGTGCGCTTTGCGGTCAAGCCCACCTCCAGCATTCTCACTCCGCGCAAGACTATCACCAAATCGGGCGAAGCGACGGAGATCATCACCAAGGGACGTCACGACCCATGCGTCGGTATCCGCGCGGTCCCGGTGGGGGAAGCGATGGTGGCCTGCGTCCTGCTGGACCATGTGCTGCTGCATCGCGGGCAGGTGGGCGATGCCGGGGGACGTATCGGGTGAGCGCCGCTTTCATCTGCCGGCCATACCAGCCACATGATTTCGCCCGAATCTGAAGGCATGACTGCGGTCAGGGGGCGGCTGGCTGGAGCGGCAAGTTGCGAATTGCAGATTTCATACTATCGGAGGCCGGCGCGCTGAAACTCAGATGGACGGTGCTGACGGTTGCCTGCGTGGGCGTTGCCCTCGTGACGGTTTCGGCGGTTGCATCCGGTGTCGAAGACCTCTCGACCGGGCTTCAGACCGATCTGGCATCGCCGGGACTGTTCAGGGATCTGACGCAGGCCATTGTTTCCGGTATCGGCTGAGGCCCCGTGAGGGTGAGGCCCTGCGCGGGTCTGCGAAAGGCCGCCGAATATCTCCGTAAACAGTTCGTTTCCACGGAGTTCACCTACAGTCCCAAGCGTTAAGGTTAACAGTTTCTGTTACGGATACAATGCGCGGAGGGCGCCATCTTCTTGCCTTTATTTGGCCACGTTTCGACGAAATGCGTCGAAATTGGGGTACATTAAAGGATGTCTTATGTTGTTTTTGAGTAATGCCGCGCGGCGGGCTGGAGCCGTGTCGGTGGATTGGTCCCTGGCATTTGCAGGTCTTGTGGCTCTTGGTCTGGCTTCCGGCGCAGCGATCAAATCGGGGTTTGGCGGGGCGGATGCCGCCACCGGATGGAACCTGAGCGGTGTTCCCATTCTCGGTGAGGCCGACAGTCTTGTCGCGGCAGAGGATTTCGCCTCGGGCGCGCCCGGCTGGCAGGGCGGCCGCTTCGAAGACAGCGCGCTTGGCTTCGGCGGCATACTGGGGCGCTTCGGCGGCAGCAATGGCGTCGAAACCGTGTCCAAGACCTATAATCTCGACACAAGCCGCTCCCATGTTCTGATCAGTTTCGACCTTCACGCCATAGATGACTGGGCATTGGAGGAGGTCGTGTTCTACATGAACGGCACCGCCATCGCACGGCGAAGCTTCACCACGCGGCCTGAAATGATGGCCCGCCAATCCTTGTCGCTGCACGCTGTCGATGGCGTGAGGATAGAAACCAGTACCCGGCCCCCCAACCGGCCGGACCGGGGTTATGCAAGCGGAACCCCGGGGGCCGAGGACCAGACGGTTCAGGTTCAGGTGATTGCCGAAACCCCCGGCGAAACCTTGCGGATCGGCTTCGGCTCCACCCTGTCGGAGGATGTCGACACCGCAAGTTGGGCGATCGACAATCTGCGGGTAATCTCGACCGACGCGCCCCCGGTTTGAGCCGTGCCGCGTCACATTCCATGGGCGGCCGCCGGTGCCGCCGGGCAGGTCTGCCACAATTCAGCCGAATTGTACGAGGCGTTTCACCATCAGCGCCGCCATGTGGCGCCTGCGGGCGGCCACCGCTCCAGATCTTTACGGGGGGCTCGGGCTGATCTCCTGTTGGGGCCGCTAGGCCTTCACCCGCGACAGTTGAACCGCCAGAATACCGCCTGCGATGATCGCCACGCCGATCACGTCGGCCAGGCCCAGACGCTCGCTGAGCAGCAGCGCGGCTATCGCGACACCGAAGAACGGGTTGAGGAAATGAAAAGTCGCGGCGCGTGTCGGTCCGATGCGGCCCACCAGAATGAACCAGATCCATGTAGCCAGAAGACCGGGGACAAAACTGGTGTAGAGGAAAGCGACGATCAACTGCCAGGACCAGGTCACCGACCAGGGCTCCAGCGCCGCAGCAAAGGGCAAAAGCGCCAGACCGCCCACCAGAATCTGCAGCGACACAATCATCAGCAGGTTTTTGCCATCCGACGACGCGCTGCGCACGGCCAGGGTCGCAACGGTCAAGGCCACCGCCCCCAGCAGGCAGAGGGTCAGGCCAACGCCGTCCGCACCCATGGTCAGACGATCGCCCATGATCAGGGCCACCCCGCCAAACCCCGCACACAGGCCAAGTACGCCCATGAGCGGCAGTCTTTCGCGAAAAACGATCCAGTTGGCGGCCGCAACCATCAGCGGCATGGTCGATGCGATGATAGCGGCCACCGACGCCTCGATCCATTGCATCGCCACGAATTTCAAACCCAGGTAAATCGCGTTCTGACACACCCCGAAAATCAGCACCGCGCGCCACTGGCCGCGACTGATCCGCCATGTCTGTCCAAGCCAGACCGCCAGACCGACACCGACAAGCCCGGAAAGCGCATATCGCAGCACGAGGGCGGTCAGCGGCGGCGCGGCCTCCACGATGATCCGGGCCGAGGTAAAGGCCGATGACCAGATCAGCGCAAAGCCGAGACCAAGCAGGATCGCGCGCAGGTCCATCGTGATTGCCTTACTTCAGTGAAAAAGGGTCGCCCGCAACCGGGCGACCCTTTCATGTCTTGCCTGCGTCGGCAATCAGCCGTTCACGCTGTCTTTCAGGGCTTTCGCGATGGTCACCTTGACCACTTTGTCGGCATCCTTGTGGATCTGCTCGCCCGTTGCGGGGTTGCGCACCATGCGGGCGGGCCGTTCACGGCAATAAACCTTGCCAACACCGGGGATGGTGGCGGCGCCACCATTGGACACTTCTTTGGTCACGACCGAAGCGATTGCATCCAGCGCAGCGCTTGCGGTTTTCTTGTCACTGCCCATCTCGTCGGCCAGGGCGGCAACCAGTTGGGTCTTGGTCATGGGTTTCTGTGCCATGGGTTTGTTCTCCTTTACTGCCCGAACCCTAGGGCTCGTTGGCGCAAAACTACCCGAATATTGTAGGAACACACAACGCTTTGTGTGTCGATTTCTGCAAAATCAGCCCGAAAATCGGGCTTTTTCGCCGAATCAAAGGAATGCGGTCTCCTCAAACGAGCGCAGTTTCCGGGAATGCAGCCGTTCAAGGGGCATCTCCCTGAGCTTTTCCATCGCCCGGATGCCGATCAGAAGATGGCGCGAGACCTGTGTTTTATAGAACGCGCTCGCCATGCCAGGCAGTTTCAGTTCTCCGTGCAACGGCTTGTCAGAAACGCAAAGCAACGTTCCGTAGGGCACGCGAAAACGGAACCCGTTGGCGGCAATCGTGGCACTCTCCATATCCAGCGCGATCGCGCGCGATTGGCTGAGGCGCTGCACCGGGCCGCTATGGTCCCTGAGTTCCCAGTTGCGGTTGTCGATGGTCGCAACCGTTCCCGTCCGCATGATCCGTTTCAGGTCGTAACCCTCCACATCGCTCACGTCCGCCACGGCATCCTCAAGCGCAATCTGCACCTCCGCCAGCGCCGGGATCGGCACCCAGACCGGCAGGTCGTCATCAAGCACGTGGTCTTCGCGCAGATAGGCATGGGCGAGGACGAAGTCGCCAAGCGATTGCGAGTTCCGCAACCCCGCGCAATGCCCCACCATCAGCCAGACATGGGGCCGCAGGACCGCGATATGATCCGTCGCGGTTTTCGCGTTCGACGGGCCGACGCCGATATTGACCAGCGTGATGCCGGCCCCGCCCGGGCGGGTCAGGTGATAGGTCGGCATCTGTGGCAGTTTTGGCGGTGTGTTCAGCGCCTGATCGGGATCGGTGATCACGTCATTCCCGGGACCGACAAGTGCGGTGTAGCCGCTATCGGGGTCACGCAGTGCCGCCCGGCCGAACTCCACGAACTCCTCCACATAGAACTGGTAGTTGGTGAAAAGCACGTGATTCTGGAAATGCTCAGGCGCCGTTGCCGTGTAATGGGCAAGGCGCGCCAGCGAATAGTCGATCCGCTGCGCTGTGAAGGGCGCAAGCGCCCCGGATCCGTCCTCGTTATGGTAGCCGAAGCCGTTGACGATCTCGTCATTGGTCGTACCCAGATCGGGCACGTCGAATACATCGCGCAACGGAAAAGCCAGTGCGCCATCCTGAGGCACCTGCATATCCGCATCATTCAGCACCGCGAAATGCACTGGGATCGGTGTCATCGACGGGCCGATACTGACCGGAACCTGGTGATTTTCGATCAGCAGGCCGATCTGCTGAGTCAGATAATGCTTGAAGAGGTCAGGGCGGGTCACGGTCGTGGAGTAACTTCCCGGCTCCGCAACGTGCCCGAAGGACAGGCGGCTGTCGATCTGCCCGAAGCTTGTCGTCGTGATACGGATCTCCGGATAAAACGCGCGGAAGCGTTTGTCGGGCATCTCGCCCATGACCACCTCGGCGAAATGCGCGCTGAGGAACTTCGTCGCGGTCTCGTACAGCTCGCGCAGATAGGCCACGGCTTCTTTGGGATCGGTGAAGCTTTTCACACCCTGATCGGCGGGGCTTTCCACCGGCAAATGTATCATGGGCGCGGTCATAAGGTATCCTTTTCGAACAAATCCGTCAGCTCAAAGCGGGTCACATCGACCAGACCCAGATCGGATATCCGAAGTTCCGGGATAACCACCAGCGCCAGAAGCGAATGCTGCATATAGGCATTGTTGAGCGTGCAGCCACAGGCCACCATCGCTTCGACCATCGCCTGTGCTTTCGCGGCTACCTCCGCGGCCGGACGGTCGGACATCAATCCGGCGATCGGCAGTTCCACCAGCGCCAGCTCCGCGCCATCCCTGAAAACGGTCACACCGCCGCCAACCTCGGCCAGCCGCATGCTGGCCCTGGCCATGCTGTCCCGGTCCGTGCCGACCACGATCATGTGATGGCTGTCATGGGCCACGGTCGAGGCAACAGCGACATTGCCCTGATATCCGAACCCCGAGACGAACCCGTTCACCACGCTGCCCGTGCCCTTGTGCCGTTCGACCAATGCGATCTGGCAGACGTCGCCCTTTCCCTCCACCACGCCATCGCGCACCGGCAAATCGGCGGTCAGCGCCTTGGTCGGCGCCTGGTTCTCTACCACACCGATCACCTTGGCCTTGACCTGATTGGCGCCATCGGGCGCGGCAATCTCGAAATCCGTCGCGCTGAGTGTCTTGCCCAGATTGACCGACCTGCGGGTGTCGTCAGGCCAATCGAGATGCGGGCAGGCAACAAGGCAATCGCCATCCTGGGCCACCTTCCTGCCCCGCGCATAGACGGTTTCAACCGGCAGGCTGCGCAAGTCCGATGTCACGATCATATCCGCCCGGCGCCCAGGCGCGATCGACCCAAGCTCGCGCTCCAGCCCGAAATGCGTCGCGGTGTTGATTGTGGCCATCTGCAACGCCACCAGCGGGTCGCACCCGCAGGCGATCGCGTGGCGCAGAACCCGGTTCATATGCCCTTCATTCACGAGCGTGCCGGAATGGCAATCATCCGTGCACAGGATGAAGTTGCGCGAATCCAGTCCGCGCTCGGTGACCGCGGTGATTTGGCTTTCCACATCATACCAGGCAGACCCGAGGCGCAACATCGCCCGCATCCCCTGACGCACCCGCGCGATGGCGTCCGCCTCGGCCACACCCTCGTGATCGTCTGCCGGCCCGCCCGCGGCATAGGCGTGAAATGCGGAGCCCAGATCGGGGGAGGCGTAATGCCCACCGATCACTTTGCCGGCCTTCACCGTCTCGGCCATCTCCGCCAGCAGCATCGTATCGCCCGCGACCACGCCGGGAAAATTCATCATCTCGCCCAGACCAACGATGCCCGGCCAGGTCATCGCCTCGGCCACGTCCTCGGGTCCGATCTCGAAACCGGTGGTCTCCAGACCCGGCGCGGAGGGTGCGCAGGAGGGCATCTGGGTATAAATGTTGACCGGTTGCAGCTGCGCCTCGTCATGCATCAGCCTGACACCACGCAGACCGAAAACATTGGCGATCTCATGGGGGTCGGTGAACATCGTGGTGGTGCCGTGGGGAATGACGGCACGGGCAAACTCGGCGGGCGTCAGCATGCCGCTTTCGATATGCATATGCCCGTCGCAAAGACCGGGGATCAGATATCTTCCCTGAAGATCGGCCAGCTCTGTATCCGGCCCGATGCAATGGCCGGCATCCGGACCCACATAGGCAAACCGCCCGCAAGCCACCGCCACATCCCACCCGTCGAGGATCTCGCGGGTTTGCACATTTACCAGACAGGCGTTTCTCAGCACCAGATCGGCGGGTTTTCGTCCGGCCGCGACAGCCACCAGATCGGCGGCGCTATCGGCCCAGGTCTTCAGCATTTCCATGGCACAGTTTCCCACCCTGACAGGCCGGCTTCAAGCGACATTTGAATGACGGCGGGTCAGACCCTCAGAGCGTCGGCACGCATCTGCTCATAAAGCGGCAACGCCGCGTCCAGCACGGGGCGATGGGCCTCCGCGACGGCCGGCAGAGGGCCTTCGGCACCCGCGAAGCCGGTGCTGTCATGCACCGCACCATACCAGTGCCTGGCCCAGATCCCATCCTCGGGCCGACCGCCCTTGGGCCAGCGCAGCATGGCCTCGGTGAAAGGCAGCCCAAGTGCCCCGCACAGCGCCTCCAGCATTCCTCGGGGGGTCTGCCGGATGTCGAAACTGTCGATCACCACCCCGCCAAGCCGGCGATAGAGCGCCGCTTGCTGGGGAAAGCCGATATCCTCCAGCGTCACCGCCTCGCGCTTGGCCGCATAGCTCGCGATCACCCGTGCCGGATGCCGGATCAGGTGGACATTCACGCAGTGCTCTGCCCAGTCCAGCGGAAATCCGGGCAGCATGTGATGGGGCATGTGCTTCATGTAGAAATGCTCCTTGCCACCCGGAACCGGCCCGGCACAGCGCGCGCCAATCACGGCCGGATCACTCTCATGGGCGGCCACGATCTCACCGGCGAGCGGGTGATCCGAGCCGCTTTCCCGGAGATAGGCCCCATAGAACGGCTCGTCCCAGACCGCGCAATCGCCCCGCGCCGCGAATGCATACATCATCGCGGTGGAAAGGTTCCGCGGCCCGGACCACATGGCAATCTTCATCTCACTCACCCTGCATGCGCGCCGCACAAGAACCGTTCATCCATCGCGCGCCACCAGATCGGCATAGAGCGCCCGGATTCTCTGCGTCATCGCCCCCATCCGGCCATCGCCGATCTGCCGTCCGTCGATCTCCCCCACCGGGGTCTGCGCGCCGAACGTGCCGGTCAGAAACGCCTCCTCCGCCCCATAGGTCTCGACCAGCGAGTAATTCCGCTCGAAAACCGGAATGTCATTGGCGCGGCAAAGCTCGATCACCTTCTGGCGGGTGATCCCGTTCATGCAGTAATCGCCGGTCGAGGTCCAAACCTCGCCCTTGCGCACGATGAAGAAATTGCAGGCATTGGTCGTGTTCACAAAGCCATGCACGTCAAGCATCAGCGCCTCGTCGGCCCCTGCCTTTTCGGCGGCGATGCAGGCCAGGATGCAGTTGAGCTTGGAATGGGAGTTCAGTTTCGGATCCTGCGTCATCGGCAGGCCCCGCAGATGCGGCACCGTGGCCAGCCGGATCGGGCGCGGCAGGGACGGGCGGGAATGCTCCATGATGATCACCAAGGTCGGACCGGAAACCGACAGGGCCGGGTGCTGGAACGGGCGCTGCTTCACACCGCGCGTCACCATCAAGCGGGCATGGGCATCACCATGCATCCCGTTGGCGGCACGGGTCTCCTCCAGCGCCGCGCGCAGACCCGCACGATCAAGGCCGATATCCAGATCAATCGCCTTGGCAGCTTCGAACAGGCGATCCAGATGCTCATCCAGAAACCCCCAGCGCCCGTTGTAAAGCCGCAGGCCTTCCCATACGCCATCGCCCAGCATGAAGCCGCTGTCATAGACGCTGACCATCGCCGCGCCGCGAGGTTTCAGCGCACCGTTCACCCAGATCAGGATCTTGTCGTTCCGCGCATCCTCTTCCGCCTGATGGGTTGTTACCGCGTCGTCCATGGCCAGGGCTCCCTCTTCACCGCTCCGTGACCTCACACCCATGTGCGTTGTATTTCAATGCCTCTCGGTCGTTAAACTGTGGCCGACTGCAGTATGGAGCGCACTTTCCCATGTCCCGACTTCCGATCCGCGACACGCTGAAAATCGCCATGCTTGGTGTTGCCATTCTGGCCGGGCTGGCCTTGCAGCATGGCAAGGCCCATGCAGCCGACATCCAGACAACCGTGGTTGCCGGCGGGTGTTTCTGGTGCGTCGAGGCGGATTTCGAACAGGTGCCCGGCGTGATCGATGTCGTCTCGGGCTATGCGGGCGGAACGGTGGCGAACCCAACCTATCGGCAGGTCGTGCGCGGCGGCACCGGACATCTGGAGGTCGCGCAAATCACCTATGACGCGGACCGGCTGTCCTACGCGGACCTGCTGCACTTGTTCTTGCGGTCCGTCGATCCGCTTGATGCCGGCGGACAGTTCTGCGACCGGGGGCACAGCTACAGCACCGCGATTTTCGTGGAAACCGCGCAGGAACGTGCGACTGCCGAGGCGGCGCTGGCCGAGGCAAGCGCCGCACTGGGCCGTCAGGTCGTGACGCCGGTACGCGAGGCGGCGACTTTCTACCCTGCCGAGGCATATCATCAGGATTACTACCGCAGCTCCGATCTGATCGTGACACGGTTCGGCCCACGCCGGAAGTCAGTGGCCTATGAGCTTTACCGCGAAGCCTGTGGCCGCGATGCGCGGCTGCGCGAGCTTTGGGGCAGCTCCGCTCTCAGCCATTGAGCGTCACAGGAACAAGGCCACGTTGTTACGCAGAATGATTTCCAGCGCGTAAAGGCCCAGGATCACCACCAGCGGCGCCAGATCCAGCCCGCCCATGTTCGGCAACAGGCGTCGGATCGGCGCATAGACCGGCTCAAGAAGCCGGTTCAGCCCGTCCCAGATCTGGGCGACAATCGGTTGGCGCATGTTCAGCACCCCGAAATTGATCAGCCAGCTCATGATCACATGGGCGATCACGATGAAGAACGCCACGTTGATCAGCAGCATCAGTATTTGGAAAAGGGAGGTCATGCGCGCGGCCTTTTGCCTTGGAAATCAGCTTGCTTCCAGACCTAAGCGGGATGTGAAGGCTCTGCAAGTGACGCAACGCCCGGGCTTGACCCCAACGCAAACCGAAATCATCTGCCCGATCATGACCCCGATCATCCGCACCGCCGCCGAAATTCTGCGCGCCCGCCGCGCCGACCCCCTGCCGCTTCTGGGGCTGCACAAGACCCGAATGCGGTGCTGGCCTGGCGATATCGACCTTTTTCTGGAACTCAACAACGGGCGTACGCTGTCGCTGTTCGATATCGGCCGCTTCGGGCTGGCGGTTCGGATCGGGCTTATAAAGGTCCTCCGGCAGCGCCGATGGGGTCTGGTCGTGGCCGGAAGCTCGGTACGCTATCGGGCCCGCATCCGTCCGTTTCAGACCTTCGAGATGCGCAGCCGCGCGCTCGCCTGGGATGCCCGGTTTGTCTATATCGAACAGTCGATGTGGCGGGGCGAGCTGTGCTGCAACCATGTCCTGCTGCGCACGGCCGTGACGGAAAACGGCCGGATCGTGCCCACCGCACGGGTGGTCGAGGCGCTTGGGACATCTCAAACCTCCCCCGACCTTCCCGACTGGGCCGCCGCCTGGATCGATGCGGACGCGACCCGCCCCTGGCCGCCGAGAATGTAGGCCACACGGGCATTTTCATTGCCAAATCGCCCCGCGCCACCGATGCTGCGCCAAAATCGGGACCTTAGGGGCAGGCATGACAGCGACGGTATTGCAAAGGCGCATCTGGGGATGGTGGGCGTTCGACTGGGCAAGCCAGCCTTACAACACCCTGCTTCTGACCTTCATTTTCGGCCCCTACATCAACGAGTTGCTTGGCGATGGTACGGCGGCGCAGACAGCCTGGGGCTACGGTATCGGCGCGGCCGGCCTGCTGATTGCTTTGATGGCGCCGATCCTTGGCGCGATCGCCGACAAGGCGGGCCACAAGATGCCGTTCATCTGGCTGTTTTCGCTGATGTACGTGATCGGATCGGCCGGCCTGTGGCTGGCTGTGCCCGGCGATTTCAACCTCGTCTTCATTCTGTGTTTCTTTGCCATCGGCCTGATCGGAATGGAATTCGCGACGATCTTCACCAACTCGCTTATGCCGTCTCTGGGCGGGCGCGGGGACATGGGCCGCATCTCGGGCACGGGATGGGCGATCGGCTATCTGGGCGGGTTTCTGGCGCTGGTGATCATGCTGCTGCTGCTGGCCGAAAACGCCGAGACCGGCAAAACCCTGATCGGGATCGATCCGATCCTGGGCCTGGATGCCGGGATGCGCGAAGGCACCCGTGCGGTCGGCCCGCTCACCGCACTCTGGTTCGCCGTCTTCATGATCCCCTTCTTCCTATGGGTGAAAGAGCCAAGGCTGAAAGACGCGGTACCGATAGGCCGGGCCGTGTCTACCGCCCTGCCCGATCTTATGAGCCATCTCAAGGCCCTGCCCACGGACCGCAGCCTGTTCGCCTTTCTGGGCTCGTCCATGTTCTACCGCGACGGGCTGAACGGGATGTATGTCTTCGGCGGTATCTATGCGGCGGGCGTATTGGGATGGTCGGTCGTCGATGTGGGGATTTTCGGCATCCTTGCGGTGCTGACCGGCGCCCTTTTCGCCTGGCTTGGCGGCATGGCCGACAGCCGCTTCGGCCCCAAGCCCGTGATCACGCTCAACGTGGTCGTGCTGACGCTTGTGGGTATCGGCATCGTCTTCATCGCGCGGGACAGCGTCTTTGGCATCCCGGTCGGGCCACAGTCTTTCCTGCCCGATATCGCCTTCTACGTTCTTGGTGCTATGATCGGCGCGGCGGGCGGCGCCCTGCAATCGGCCAGCCGGACGATGCTGGTCCGACAGACAGAACCCGACCGGATGACCGAAGGCTTCGGGCTCTACGCGCTGGCGGGCAAAGCGACCTCGTTCATCGCACCGCTTCTGATCGGGGTGACGACCCAGATAAGCGGTAGTCAGCAAATGGGGATCACACCGCTGATCGCCCTCTTCCTGCTTGGGCTGGTTCTGCTAGTCTGGGTGGATCCAGATGGCCGACAGGAGCCCGCCGCATGATCCGTACCCGCCCCGTCCTAGCCGCTCTTGGCCTTGCGGTTCTGGCCGCCTGCAACGGTGCCGGGCCGGATCGCGGGCCTGCCGCGCCCGCTATGCCACCGCTGGATGTGACCCAGTCCCGGCAGGAGGCGCGCCAGCTTTTCGGCGCCGAGAGTGTCAGCTACCCAGGCCCTCCCGCCGCATTCGGCGGATATGCGCGCGGCTGCGTCGGGGGCGCCGAGCAATTGCCCGAAACCGGCCCGACCTGGCAGGCGATGCGCCTGAACCGGAACCGCAACTGGGCCCTGCCGGTTACGCTGGATTACGTTCAGGATCTGAGCCGCGAGGTTGCGCGGACCACATCCTGGAACGGAATCTACGTCGGCGATATGAGCCAGCCGAGAGGCGGGCCGATGCTGACCGGCCATCGCAGCCACCAATCCGGTCTCGACATAGATATCTGGATGCGGCCCGCCACCAACCTTAACCTCACGCGGGCCGAGCGGGAAACCCTCTCCTCCATCTCCATGCGGCGGGCCAACGGCGCCTATGTCAATGACAGCTGGACCGAGGATCACTGGCGTGTTTTGCGCGCCGCCGCCTCCGACCCGCGCGTGGCGCGCATCTTCGTCTTTCCCGGCGCCAAGGTCTGGATGTGCGACAATGAAACCGGCGACCGCAGCTATCTGCGCAATATCCGGCCCTGGTGGGGCCATCACTACCATTTCCATGTGCGGCTATCCTGCCCGCCGGGCATGCCGGCCTGCGAGGATCAGGCCGCGCCGCCGCCCGGAGACGGCTGCGATCAGGCCCGCGAATGGGTTCAGAACATCCTGAACCCGCCGCCGCCAGACCCGAATGCGCCGCCGCTGCAGCCGCGCCGGGAACTGACCCTTGGCGATCTGCCGCGCCAATGCGCGGCGATCCTGTCGCCCTGATCCGCGCCGCCCTGATCTGTCTGGCCCTGAGCGCTCCGGCGGTCGCGGATCCGCTGAGCGAGCATGACTGGCAGGATGACGCACCGCAACTGGGGGGCCTCTCGGGTGTGGAGATCAGCAGCGATGGCACCCGGCTCTGGGCATTGTCCGACAGGGGTTATCTTATTGCCGCCCGTATCTCCCGTACCGAAGGAGCCATCACCGGCATCGGGATCACGCGGATCGCCGAACTTCTGGACGCCAACGGAAACCGCCCCGAAACCCGCGCCGCCCGCGACAGTGAAGGCCTCGCCGTCAGCACAGGCGGCCATGTCTATATCTCTTACGAGGGCGATCATCGGCTGACGGGTCACACACCGGACGGCCGCGTCAATCTCAGCTTTCCGACGCCGCCGGATATCGCCGGGATGGACCTGAACGGCTCGTTCGAAGCTCTCGCCATAGGGCCAGACAACACGCTTTATACGCTTGCGGAACGCGGCCCGGACGGAGAAGCCCCGCTTTATCGCTTCGCCGGCGGCGTCTGGGACACCGACTTCATGTATCCGCGCAGCAACGGGTTCGATCCGGTGGGCATGGATTTCGACGATCTTGGCCGTCTTTACATCCTTGAACGCAGTTTCAGTATGTTCGGTGGGTTTGCCACCCGCATCCGGCGCGCGGAAATCACGGAAAGCGGCCTCGGCCCGCTGGAGACTCTGCTGGAAACCGCCACCGGCCGTCATCCCAATCTCGAAGGCATCAGCCTCTGGCGAGATCAGACCGGGCGGCTGATCGCCACCCTTGTCGCGGATGACAATTACAACCGGA
This sequence comes from Rhodophyticola porphyridii, assembly GCF_003688285.1. GTDB lineage: Bacteria > Pseudomonadota > Alphaproteobacteria > Rhodobacterales > Rhodobacteraceae > Rhodophyticola > Rhodophyticola porphyridii. The sequence goes on along the minus strand of NZ_RCNT01000001.1, from coordinate 86,634 downwards.
TGTTCCGCAGCCAGATCGTCGAATACCCGATACCGGATTGAGGCGAGGGGCTCTAACGGCCCGGTATGTCCCCGCGTTTGCCCTCATAGGCCCAGCCGTCTATCACGGCCATAGCCTCCTCGGCAGTTTCGACGAAACGGAACAGGTCCAGATCTTCGCGCGCGATCGTTCCGGCGTGAGCCAGGGCGTCCCAGTTCACCACCTCCCGCCAGAAGCTTTCGCCGAACAAGAGGACCGGCACCTGTTCCATCCGGCCGGTCTGGATGAGGGTCAGGCTTTCGAACAGCTCATCCATGGTTCCGAACCCGCCGGGAAAGACCGCGATCGCCTTCGCGCGGATCAGGAAATGCATCTTGCGGATACCGAAATAGTGGAAATTGAAGCACAGTTCGGGGGTGATATAGGCGTTGGGCACCTGCTCATGTGGCAGAACGATATTGAGCCCGATGGAACAACCGCCCGCCTCCGCCGCCCCCCGGTTTCCCGCCTCCATCACGCCGGGTCCGCCGCCGGTCACAACGACATCGCGTGTGCAGCCGGTGCTGACCGAACGCTCGGTAATGAGACATGCGAACTTGCGCGCCTCTTCATAATACCGGCTCATGTCGTTGAGCGCCGCCGACCGGGCCGTCTCCCCGGGTGCCGGGATGCGCGCGCCGCCGAACATCACCACCGTCGTCTCGATCCCGCGTTCATCCATCTCAAGCTGCGGCTTCAGCAGTTCCAGCTGCAACCGAACGGGTCTGAGCTCGTCCCGGCAGAGGAAATCCGGGTCCGCGAATGCCAGCCGGTAAGCCGGGGAGCGCGCCTGCGGCGTGTCCGGCTTGATCTGGCTCGACTTGATATCCTGATGGGCGTCGCGGAATGGGCCGTGTCGCTGATCGTCATTCATTTTTATACAAATTCCTGTTCGGGCAATCCGTACCGCGACACTAGCGGCCCCACACGCCCTGTGCCACCGGATACCCGCCTCCCCCGCCGCGATCTGATTGCGAAACCCGCCCACGTTGCCTATAGCCTCCTGCCAACACGATCCCCGGAGGACCCCCATGTCAAACGCCCAGCTTGAAACCGCGATCGAGGCCGCCTGGGAGGCGCGCAACCAGATCACACCGGCCACGACCGGGGAAATCCGCGAGGCCGTCGAGGACACTCTGAACGCGCTCGACAGCGGACACCTGCGGGTCGCCGAACGGCGGGAGAACGGGGACTGGCACGTGAACCAGTGGGCCAAGAAGGCGGTCCTGCTCGGGTTCCGCCTGAAAGACATGGAGATGCAGGGCGGCTCACCCCAGGGCGGAAGCTGGTGGGACAAGGTCGACAGCAAATGGGCCGGTTGGGGTGAAAACGAGTGGGGCGCGGCGGGTTTTCGAGCGGTGCCGAACTGCGTCGTCCGGAAATCCGCCTATATTGCGCCCGGTGTGGTGCTGATGCCGTCCTTCGTCAATCTCGGCGCCTATGTCGACAGCGGTACGATGGTCGACACATGGGCCACCGTCGGATCATGCGCGCAGATCGGCAAGAACGTACATCTGTCGGGCGGCGTCGGTATCGGCGGTGTGCTGGAACCGATGCAGGCCGGCCCCACGATCATCGAGGACAACTGCTTCATCGGGGCCCGCTCCGAAGTGGTCGAGGGCTGCATCGTGCGTGAGGGATCCGTGCTGGGCATGGGGGTTTTCATCGGGCAGTCGACCAAGATCGTGGACCGCGAGACGGGCCAGGTCATGTATGGCGAGGTGCCTGCCGGCTCGGTCGTGGTCGCGGGCTCGATGCCATCGAAAAACGGCGTCAATCTCTACTGCGCCGTCATCGTCAAGCGGGTCGATGAAAAGACCCGCTCAAAGACATCGATCAATGATCTTCTGCGCGACTGAGCCTGGTGCTTTTCGGCCAAATAGGAACGTGCTAGCCTCGGCGCATCAGGTAAACGAGCAGGTGTATCATGCAAGGTCTTGGATGGATTGCGGCGATCATCGTGGGCGGGCTGGCCGGTTGGGCGGCCAGTTCCATCATGAAGGCCGATACCGGGTTAGTGCTGAATATTGTTCTGGGCATCGTCGGCGCCCTGGTGGCCAACTTCCTCCTCGGTCTGGTGGGAATCAACGCATCGCCCACATGGATTTCGCAGGGTATCGTCGGCCTGATCGGGGCCTGCCTGCTAATTGCCGGATGGCGGGCCATACGCCGATAGAAACTTCTTTTCAAACTGATCAGTTTAGTTTATTTCTCTGCCAAACCAGAGGCGTAAGTATATCTTGCAGTAGGAAAAGCGGAGTTGAAAATGACCCGATATCTGGCCGGTTTGGCCCTTGTTCTGAGCGTGTTCGCCACCGGCACGGCCGTTGCACAGGAACAGCCGCAAGGGCTGAGCTTCGGGCTCGCGGCCGGAGTGTCGAACTCGCTTTATGTAGGGGATGAGGATGACACATCGGTCTTTCCGCTGCTCAGCTACCAGGGGCAGGGCTTTTCGGTCGGGTTCGACGGGCTGACGGTCGACATGATCGATCGCGGCGGGATGCGTGTGCAGGGGCGCCTTGCCCCACGCTTCACCGCGCTGGAAGATCCCGATGCCGCCGCCCTTCAGGGGCTGGACCGCGACATCACCGTCGATGCAGGCTTCAGCCTTGCCTATGACATCAGCCCGCAGGCCACGGTAAACGCCACATTCCTGCAGGAAATCACCGGTGAACATGACGGGCGGGAGCTTACCGTGGATGTTCGGCATCAACTTATGCTGGGGCAGTTGCCTCTCGGCCTCAGCGCGGGGCTGACATGGCAAAGCGAGGATCTGGCCGGGTATCTCTATGGGGTCCGCCCCTCCGAAGCGACCGGCACCCGCCCGGCCTATAGGCCCGATGCGGCGGTGATCCCATTCGTGGGCGTGTCGACGGCTTTTCCAATCACCGACAGCGCGGCGATTTTTGCCACCGCACAGGCATCTTTTCTGGATGACACGATCACCGACAGCCCCATCGTCGACGAAGACAGGCTCTATAGCGCCAATATCGGCATTCAGTTCAACTTCTAAGGTCGCGTCCGACGGAAGTGCGGCCCCGTTGCGTGTTATCGGACGGAACCGTACAGGGAGATCAGCCAGACCATGACCCGAGCCTTCCTTCTGACCATGGCCATCGCGGTGGGCCTTTTCGCGCAAAAGATGCAGGCCGAAGAACATCGGGCACAGGTCGCCCAGAACCAGAGCGGCCCTGGCACGACCCTGGGCGCCGGGCCGATCGCGGGCACGCCGCCAACCGGATCGCACCCGGCAGGCGCCGCAACCCTGGATCTTTTCTGATCCCGCCGCCCTGCCTTGGCCACCGAAAGGCGCCGGGGTGGATGTTCTGCCCTTCCGTTGGGGTGCCATCGACTTGACAGCGGCACCTCCAAACCCGCAAAGCCGCCGCATGAGTGACACCAAGAAGGAAAAGCGTCCCCAGCAGATTTTCACCCTGCTGGTGGAAGTGGGCCGCAAGGCGGGCGACGGGTTGCCGGATGGCGCCACCGGCGCAGCCCTGATCTGCTATGCGTCCGGTGTCGACGAAGCGGAAGCGGTGCGTGAAACCGTGGCGATCCTGAAACAGGCCGATCTGGCCCCGCTGGACGTCACCGGCTATGGCACGCGCGATGAGCGTCTTGCACAGGGTCACGACATCGATGCCGAGGAAACCGCGCTGATGGAGCGCGCGCGTGCCGAAAACGCCGTGATCGTGGCGCAGATGACACCGTTTTTCGGAGAGGACGGGTTCGCGCCTTAGGCTGCGACGCGGCGATGCTCGGCGATCAGCGACAATAGGCTCTGCGCCGCCGCGCGATCCAGCGTCGGATAGTGCGGGCTTGCATCTGCTTCGGACAGTTGGCCGGTGTTGCGCCCGTTTGCGCTGAGCATGTCGCCAAGCAGAAGCGTCTCCAGCCGGCAGCGCCCGACCATGACGCAGTCATGATCGTCCAGAAGGAAGTGGTGGAACACCCGTGTGGGACGCGTGTGGTCGCGCCGTGCCGAAATGCCGTTCACCAGATCTCTGGCGCGGACGAAGACCCGTTCCTCGCCGAACAGATACTCCACATCGGTTCCATCCATCAGCAGGCGATGCTGCGCGGACACGGTGCAATCCCGGGTCAGCCCGAAATAGGGCGCGCGCAAGACGACAGGGGCCATGGAGCCAAGGCACAAGACCTCGCGCCGTCCGGCCCAGCGAACCACCTGCAGCCCGCGATCGAGCGTGTCGACGACCATGCCGGGGCGCAGATCCTCGACCCGAACGGGGCCGGCAGGGGTGTTGATGGGCGTGCCCGCCTGAAAACAGGGGGCGGGGCCCACCGGCACCTCATGGGTCGCCAGCGCGGCGAAGTTCAGTTGCTCCACATATCGGGGGCTGCGCGGCAGAAAATCGGTCAGATCCGGGACGACCGACACCCGCGGACGCAGGAGGAGCCGCAGGCCGCTGTCAAGGTTGCGGATATCGACAAGCGTATCGCGACCGTTGATATCGGTGCGGTAATGCAGATGGAAGGTCTCGCCGGGCTGCAGCATTCCGGGCTGTGTCATGACATCGACATCGCGGTGGAAAAGGCGCATCGCGCCATCGGGCATGCGGAAAAATCCGAACTGTTCCGTGTCGGCGCCGGCGCCGGCCCAAAGCCGGATCGGGCGTTCGCTACCACGGGGCAGGCGCCCTTCGACGATGAGTGTGACATGGCCGGATTCGGGCGATATCGGCTTCGGCATCGTGGCGATCTCAACGCCGTCCACCTGACCCGTTGCATCCCAGATTGCTGCCCAGACCATCTCAACCACCTCTATAACACCTGATACGGAAACAATCTGGCATAAGAATGTGGGAAGATTTCATCCGGAGTGAGGCAAATTCAGGGCTCACGCAAACAGAGCCCGGGCTTCATAGGATTTCAGCGCCGGACGGGCCGACGGCCCATACCCGAAATCGGAGTTTTGGCTCAATTCCGGAAACAATGCGAGCACTTCCGCCCGGGTTTCCTCTTCGAATCCGCCAAGCGTGTGCGGACCCGGAAAGAAGCTCTCGGTCAGAAGCCCGTCGGACCAGACGATCTGATGAGTATCGAACAGCAGGTGATAGTATTCCACATCACCGCCGGTTTCGAAGCAGACGCTGCGATGATTGACCAGATCCTTGGCCGTCACCAGAACCTCATCCTCGCCAAACAGCAACTCGGCCATGTAATGGGAGATCATCACCCGGTGCTGGGGGGACAGGCGCAATGTGCCATGCGCGCCGAAGGTGCCAGCCTTGATCACCACCGGAGCGAGCTTTCCCGTGGCCTCCACCTGCCTGTTGCCGATCCAGCGAATGGCCTGCGGTCCGTGATCACGCGTCTGCACCAGGTCGCCGACCCGCAGCCGTTCGACCGGAACCTCGCCGGAAGGTGTCAGAATCCGCGTCCCGCGCACAAAACACGGGATCGTGGTGACCGTGACGAAGGCCGTGTCGGAGATGCCGTCGGCATTCTCGGCCGTATAGCTGAAGTTGACCACATCCGGGTCGACCAGCCCGACCAGATCGGAAGGCGGCGTCACGGCCAGATTGCCATCGGCCTGCAAGGTGATCTCATGGCCGGAACTGAGCGTTACCGTGTCGCCGACCGACACTTCCTGCCCGTTGATATGGGTGACGATCATCAGGCCCACGCCATCGCCGTCATTGGCCAGAACGTCCACCGTGCCGGTGAAGCCTTCATACAGGGTCTTGGTATCGTCCCCGGCAATGAAGTCGCCCTGAATGCTGTCCGCCGCGATCAGAAGCGCGGAATCGTAGCTGCTGTCCTGCACATCGGCGATGCCGAACTTGATGGTGTTTTGCACGCCCGCATTGACCGGCAAGATCAGGCGCAGAGTCACGGTGAACCCATCGGCCTCGGTATTGTAGGCATCGCCCGTGTTGTCGACGAAAAGCGTCTCGTTCTCAGACTGGTTGACCGAGTTGATCTGCGTGACCTCGAAAATCGGCGAAGTCACGAGCTGGCCATTGACCCAGACCGCCACCACGTCGTTGAAGACCGAACCGGTGTATTCAGGATACTCCTCGGACGCGAAGGTGAACTGCATCGACATGACATCGGTGTTCGGGATGAAATCGACCTCCATGACCGATGCGTCAAAGGTCGACCGTCCGGCCACGGCATTGAAATCTGTCCGGTTGCTGTCACCGTAGGTATTGGTGCTGGTATTGGTGCGGGTATTCGGGTCGCCGCCGCCATCGCGCGTGATGTCCGTGACCCGGCCGGTCGAGAGGATCACGCCGCTATCCGAAGGCGTCAGCCCCGGAGCGATACTGTCCCCGCCGCTCCAGATACCGGAAGACCGGCTGTCGCCATCATAGTTGGCATCCACGATGGAGATGCCATCGCCGAATATCGCGCGCGCCATCTGCATGGCAGAGGCACTCGTGTTGATTGTCAGCTCGTCTGCTGTGGCCATGTCGGTCTGCCTCTGCCTCGTTCAAGGCTCGGACAGACCCGTTGACAAACCTGCATTCCCGCCACGGAGAGCGTCAGGAATGGTCCTTGTCTTCGAAACGCGGTCATTGCCGCCAGACTGCCCCAGCCTTTTTCCCGAAGTCTAGCCAGAATTGAGGCAAAAGTTGGGCATCCGTCGCAGATTACCGTGGCAGGCCGCACCGCTTGTCCCCGCCTGCCACCGGCGCTATCGCTGACATCACCCCAATTGGAGAAAGCGAGCCCCCCGATGTCCCAGCCCGTCGATCCCGCCAAACTGACCGCCGATCTGGTGCGCTGCCCCTCGGTCACCCCGGAGGAAGGCGGCGCATTGCAGCTGCTGCAGGAGGCGCTCGCAGATGCCGGGTTTCTCAGCATCCGGGTCGACCGGAACGGGACGCCCAATCTGTTTGCGCGGTGGGGCACCAAGGGCCATGCCCGAAGCTTTGGCTTCAACGGCCATACCGATGTGGTGCCCGTCGGCGACGAAGCCGCCTGGACCCACCCGCCATTCGGCGCGGAGTTTGACGGGGGCTGGCTTTACGGACGTGGCGCAACCGACATGAAATCCGGTGTCGCCGCCTTTGTTGCCGCGGCGATCGATTTCGTGCGCACCACCCCGCCAGACGGCGCGATCATCCTTGCCATCACCGGGGATGAGGAGGGCAGTTCCACCGACGGCACGATCGCAATCCTCGACTGGATGGCCGAGGAGGGCGAGCAGATGACCGCCTGCCTCGTCGGCGAACCAACGTGCCCGGAGACCATCGGCGACATGATCAAGATCGGGCGGCGCGGCTCGATGACCGCGCATATCACTGTTGCCGGCAAGCAGGGCCATTCCGCCTATCTGCACAAGGCACTGAACCCGATGCCCGCGGTGGCGCTTCTGGCACATCGTCTGTCAAGTCGCGTGCTGGACGAAGGTACAGACCATTTCGATCCCTCCACCTGCTCGGTCACAACGATCGACACCGGCAATCCGGCCTCCAACGTCATCCCGGCCCAAACCCGGATGACCGTTAATCTGCGGTTCAACGATACCCATAGCGGGGCCTCCCTGACCGAGTGGCTGCAAGCGGAGGCCGACAGGGTCGCAGAAGAGACGGGTACGCGGATCACCCTTGAGGCAAAAATCTCCGGCGAACCGTTTCTGACGCCGCCAGGCGCACTGTCCACACTGGTCAGTCAGGCGATCCACAAGGAGACCAATCAGAATCCGGTTTTGTCCACCACCGGCGGGACATCCGACGCGCGATTCGTGAAATCTCATTGCCCGGTGGTGGAGTTCGGCCTTGTCGGACACAGGATGCATGAAGTGGATGAACGTGTCTGGGTACAGGATATCCACGACCTGAAACGGATCTATGGCCGTATCCTGACCGATTACTTCGCCTGAGCCGCCTCCCGCGCGCCGGTCTTCGTCCGGCCTGCATACCCGCCACCGGAGCCACCTCTCCGTTCCGGCCTCCCGGGTTCGGGCGGTCCGGCCGCATCGCACTTCACCGATGACGCGCCCGGTCCCTCGTGCTACCTCCCCTCTCATGAACCGTCTTCCTTCCAAATCAGACATCCTAGCCTGGATCGCCGATCATCCCGGCCAGACCTCCAAGCGTGACATCGCCAAGGCGTTTCATGTGAAGGGGGCGGCGCGGATCGACCTGAAAAAGATCCTCCGGGAACTGGAAGAGGACGGGCATCTTGAAAAGCGCCGCAAGACCTATCGCGATCCGGACAAGCTGCCGCCCGTGTCCGTCCTGCAGATGCTGCCGCCGGATGATCTGGGCGATCTGTTCGCGCACCCGCTGGAATGGCATGGCGAAGGGCCGGAGCCGCGCATTCTGTTCGCGCCCCGCGCCACCGACCCCGCACTTGGCGAGGGCGACCGGATCCTCGCACGCCTGCAGGAGGTCTCGGGCGAGGATCATCAGTATATCGCCCGCCTGATCCGGCGGATCGGCACCAACCCGCGCAAGCTGCTTGGTATCTTCCGCAAATCCGCCGAGGGTGGCCGCATCGTGCCCATCGCGAAGGGCAGCGACAAGGACTGGATCGTTGCCGCCGACGCCACCTACGGCGCCCGGGATGGCGAACTGGTCGAGGCGGAACAGGCGGGACCGAAAAACCGCATGGGCCTGCCTCGGGCGCGGATCACCGAGCGGTTGGGCGACCCCGGCGCGCCGAAGGCGGTCAGCCTGATCGCGATCCACGAACACGGCATTCCCGATGCCTTTCCCGATGCGGTTATCGACGAGGCCGACCGCGCCGGGCCGGCCGGGCTTTCCGGCCGTGACGACCTGCGCGACATGCCCCTTATCACCATCGACCCGGCCGATGCGCGCGACCACGACGATGCCTGCTATGCTCATGGCGATGACGACCCCAAAAACCCGGGCGGGCATGTGATCTGGGTCGCCATCGCGGATGTCGCGCATTACGTGCGCCCGGGCAGCGCGCTGGACCGCGAGGCGAAGAAACGCGGCAATTCCACATATTTCCCCGATCGGGTGGTGCCGATGCTGCCCGACCGGCTGTCGGGCGATCTCTGCTCGTTGCACGAAGGCGTGCCGCGGGCCTGCATTGCCGTGCGTATGGTGATCGACGCGGAGGGGGCGAAGCTTTCCCACAGTTTCCATCGCGGGCTCATGCGATCCGCCGCATCGCTGAATTACGAAGAGGTTCAGGCCGCCCAGGACGGGCAACCGAATGACAAATGCCAGCCCCTGCTGGATCCGGTTATCGCGCCGCTTTATGCCGCCTATGCCGCGCTGAAACGCGCCCGCGCCCACCGTCAGCCGCTGGAACTTGATCTGCCCGAACGCCGGATCGTGTTGAGCGAGGAGGGCAAGGTCACGTCCGTCGCGTTCAAGGACAGGCTCGATGCCCACAAGCTGATCGAGGAGTTCATGGTTCTGGCCAATGTCGCGGCCGCCGAGACCCTGATCGCAAAACGCACACCGCTGCTGTTCCGCGTTCATGAGGAACCGGACCGTCAGAAGATGGAGGCCTTGCGGGAAACCGCCCAAAGCAGCGGCTTCACATTGGCCAAGGGGCAGGTTCTACGGACGCAGCATCTGAATGCGCTCCTGAATGCCGCGCGCGACAGCGATTTCAGCGAACTGATCAGCATCTCCACCCTGCGTTCGATGCAGCAGGCCTATTACAATGCCGAGAATTTCGGCCATTTCGGACTGGCCCTGAAAAGCTACGCGCATTTCACCTCGCCCATCCGGCGCTACGCGGATCTGATCGTCCACCGGGCGCTGATCGCGGCCCACGGCTGGGGTCGCGACGGGTTGAGCCCAGAGGAGATCGAGCGGCTGGACGAGACGGCCAAACACATCTCCGACACCGAACGCCGCTCGATGATGGCGGAGCGCGACACGAATGACCGCTATCTGGCGGCTTATCTCTCCGACCGTGTGGGCGCGGAGTTCACCGGGCGCATCTCGGGCATCGCGCGGTTCGGCGCCTTCGTGAAACTGGACGAAACGGGTGCGGACGGCCTGCTCCCGATGCGCGCGCTCGGCCGGGAATACTTCCACCACGACGCCGAGGCGCAGACGCTGATGGGGGCCGATACCGGGCTGGTCATCGGCATCGGGCAGGAGGTGACGGTGAAACTGGCCGAAGCGGTCCCGGTCACCGGCGGGCTGACCTTGGAACTGGTGTCCATCGATGGCGAGATCGTGCGGCACGGACCCGGCGGGGACCGTAATTCGGGACGGCGTGGCAAGGCGCCCCGGCGCAAGGCCGGACAGGCCCGCGCCAAGGCCGCGAAAGGCAAGAAGAAGGTTCTGCGCAAGCGACGCTGAGCAACGCTTGCCTGAGGCGACGACCATGCCGATGGCGTCGGGTTTTTCGCATTTTCGCGATTTTTCCAAACCTGTCCGATCCGGCAACAGCCCGCGCATGGCCCGCATTCCGCTTCTTACCCGCCCCGGATCGCGCTATACTGAGGGTGAGCAGAGAACCAATAAAACAGGTATGGGCATGCGTGGCGTATGGGCCGGGATCGGCATTCTTTTCAGTTTTCTACCGGGTGCGGCGCTGCCATTTCCGCCGGATACCTCTTTGCGGCCAGAACCCCGGCCGGTGGCCGCCGTCACTGTGTCCACGCAGCAGGGATCGCATGCCGTCCGAACTTCGCTGCGCCCTGTCGCGCGCGGGATATCTCAACCGGTGCAAGCCGTTGCGCAGGTTCAGACCGTCGTGGATGACACTGGTTTTCGCCAATGGATTCAAAGGTTCCAGACCCGCGCCCGGGCCGCAGGCATCAGCCGGAACACTCTTGACCGGGCGTTTCGCAATGTCCGGCTCAACAGCACAGTCATTGACCGGGACCGCAACCAGTCGGAGTTTTCCCGGGCATTGTGGGATTATCTGGATACCGCCGTTTCTCCCACGCGCATCAACAATGGCCGCACCGCGTTCAGCCAGAATCAGCGCCTCCTGCAACAGATCGAGGCGACCTATCGCGTGGAGGCCGAAGTGGTCACCGCGATCTGGGGGCTGGAAAGCGCGTACGGCAATGTCCGCGGCGATATCAATATCATAGAGGCGATGGCCACCCTCGCCTATGAGGGCCGCAGACAGGAGTTCTTCGAAGCACAGCTGCTTGATGCGCTGCGGATCCTGCAAGCGGGCGACGTGCAGCCCGAGCAAATGAGCGGATCCTGGGCCGGGGCCATGGGCCACACGCAATTCATGCCCAACAGCTATCTGGAACATGCAGTCGACATCACCGGCGACGGTCGGCGCGACATCTGGTCGGACAATCCCGCCGACGCGCTGGCCTCCACCGCCAATTATCTCCGCAGCTTCGGCTGGACCCATGGGCAACCCTGGGGGATGGAGGTGGTTCTGCCACGCGGCTTCGACTACGCGCAATCGGGGGAGCGGATCAAACAGAACGTGAGCCAATGGAATGCGATGGGCGTGCGCCTGCCGGATGGCGGGCAACTGCCCGACCACGGCCCCTCGTCAATCCTGTTGCCGGCCGGAGCGGAGGGCGTGGCGCTGGTGATTTTCAACAACTTCCATGTGATCGAACGGTACAACACCGCGGATGCCTATGTGATCGCCGTCGGCCATCTGTCCGACCGGATCGCGGGCGGCGCCAGCTTCCGCGCCACATGGCCACGCACCGACCGGGCGTTGACGCGGGACGAACGTGAAGAACTGCAGCGCCGCCTGACCCGGGCGGGGTTTTCGACCAATGGCATCGACGGGATCGTCGGACCCGAAACCATCGAAGCCGTGCGCCGGTATCAGGCCTCCATCGGCGTGGTGCCCGATGGGTACGCCTCTCTCCGGGTATTGCAGCGCCTGCGCTAGATATAGATAGGGAACAGCGAAGCAGAAGGGATCAGGGCCGGACCAGGCTGACCGCGTTGCCGATCTGAACGGTTCCGGGCGTCACAACCTCCGCCGTCCAGCCGCCGTGGCCGCGCATCGCGGTGTAGCCCCCGGGGCCAAGCGCCTCTTCCATCCGGGAACAGGGTGCACAGGGGCCCGTGATGCGCAATCGCGCCGCGCCGAGGGTAAGGATGCGCCCGCGCAGGGCCGCCAGATTGATCCGGGATATCATCAGGTTTCGGCGCAGCATTTGCGGGGTGACCGCCTCCAGCCCCGCAAATGCTGCGATCACGGGCAGATGTTCGGCCTGAACAAGGGTGACAGCGCGCTTTCCCGGTTTCGTGCGATGATCGCCGTCAAGGCCGGTTTCCGAGATCCCGACCCTCTGGACTGAGATCATTCCTGCCCGGCGCGCAGGGCGCAGCCCGATCCAGTCTAGCCGACCGTCCCGCGCGTGGCGCGCTGTGAGGGTGGAAAGTGTCTCCATGCACGCAATCCATGACACGGGCGTGCACACCGGCCAAGACACGCCTTGACGCGCCGAAGCGCCCGGGCGGATAGTCGTGGCGGAAAGGGGGGCCTCAGATGACCCGTGGGTTCCAGGTGCGCGCGTTGGGAGAGATCGCCATTCGCTGCGACGACATCGCAGCGATGAGCGCATTTTACGAAGGTATCATCGGCTTGACGAGACTCAGCGGCAATACCGGGGACGGGATCGTGTTTTTCCGCATTGCCGACGGGTTCGCCGGGCACACGGCAGTGCTGGCCCTGTTCGACAAGAGCGTTTCCGGGCGGCCGGGTCTGCATCCAACAGGCGAGGATGCACCCGAAACCGGGGCGCGATCATCCCTGCATCACCTTGCCCTGAGCCTGCCCTTTGCCGAGCAGGAGGCGGTCATGGCCTGGTACGAGGCCAAAGGCCAACCTTACAGGGTTGAGCATTTCGGCTGGATCGGCTGGCGTGGCATCTTCACCGAGGACCCCGAAGGCAACACGGTGGAACTGGTCGCGAAAGATCCGGACTGGTCCGCACCCTAGACCGCGGCCTTGCGGCTTTCCTCCAGATAGATCTCCCGCAAGCGGGTGGCCACGGCGCCAGGCTTTCCGGTTCCGATCGGCGCGCCGTCCATCTCCACCACCGGCATCACGAAACTGCTGGCCGAGGTGATGAACGCCTCGTCCGCCGCTTTCGCCTCGTCGATGGTGAAGGGCCGTTCCTCCACCCGCATTTGTGCTTCGCGCGCGAAACGGAGCACGGCCGCGCGGGTGATCCCGTGGAGGATTTCCGTGCCCAACTGCCGGGTGACGATGGTATTTCCCTTCACGATATAGGCATTGTTGGATGTGCCCTCGGTCACTGCGCCGTCTTCGACCATCCAGGCGTCATCGGCCCCCGCCGCCTTGGCCATCATCTTGCCCATCGAAGGGTAGAGCAGCTGCACCGTCTTGATATCACGGCGGCCCCACCGCTGATCCTCGATCGAGATCACCTTGATGCCCGTGCGCGCCGCCGGGCTGTCGGCAAGACCGGGCTTGGATTGGGTGAAGAGCACCAGCGTTGGCGTGGCGTCCGTGGGATAGGCAAAATCCCTGTCCGCCGCCCCCCGGGTGATTTGCAGATAGACCAGCCCGTCGGTGATATCGTTTTCAGCCACCAGACGGCGATGAATTTCCAGCAGGTCATCCACGGAGCAGGGGGCGGATATCTCAAGCTCGCCAAGCGACCGTTCCAGACGCTTGGCGTGGCCCGCGAAGTCGATCAGCTTGCCGTCCAGGACAGAGGTCACCTCGTAAACGCCATCGGCAAAGAGAAAGCCCCGATCGAAGATGGAGATGGTGGCCCTTTCCTCGGGCAGATACTCGCCATTGACGTAGACAGTGCGGGACATAGGGGCATACCTCTGATTTTTCCGGTCTCAGGTGGGTCCGAGGGCGCGGGTCTGTCAACCCCGTTTCAGTGGCCGAGTACGCGCGCGATCCCATGGCGCAACCGCGTGACGGAGAAATCATGCCCGCCCGGGAAGGTACAGAAATCAAGCACCTGACCGGCGGCGTTTTCGGATTGCCGGCACATCATATCGCCCGGGGCCTGTACGGTTTCCGTGTAGGAAAAGGCGCCATGGGCCGCATAAGTCGCCAGCGCCGTCGGGACATCGCCTTGCCGGGCCTCACCGATCTGGCGCCCGCCAAGTGGCACGACGCTGTCCTGCGTTCCGTGGATATGAACAAGGTTGGCCGGCGCAGCGCTGCAGGTTTCCGGCACCGGCGCCCAGAAGGTCCCGGATATCGGGACGAACCCGGCAAACTGACCCGGCATTCCGCAGGCAAGCGTCCAGGTCATCATCCCGCCCGCCGAAAAGCCCGTGGCCACAACACGGTCGCGATCAAGAGCGACGCGGGCCGCCACATCATCCAGCACGGCGGCGACATAGGTGTATTCCAGCGCCTCGGTCTGGGCCGGATTTCGGGGGCGATGGGCAAGGTTCCAGTCATCGCCTGCGGATTTCAGCGCGACGAAGACCATTCCCAGCTCATCGGCCAGACCGCGCAGCGAGCGGTTGCGCATCACGCCCTCGGCGCTGCCGCGATAGCCATGGGCAAAGACGACCGCACCGACCGGGTCGGGACCTAGATTTTCGGGGAGGTAGAGCCGATAGCTGCGCTCCCCGATCATGCAGTCCGTATCCGGCCCGCAGGCCGCGGCCGGGCTTGCGAAAAGAACCGTCAGAAAAAGGGCGAGCCTGCGCATGGCGAAACATCCTGTATCCAGTCAGACAGGATGGTGCAGCCTGCGGCGCGGGATTGCACCGCACGGTTGCGTGACCTCAGCCCCAGAGATCCGCCGCGGGCGGCAACACGGTGCTGCCATCGAAGCGCAGAGGCACGTCGCGGTCTTCCGCCAGAAGGAGCGGACCGTCGAGATCGACCAGATCGACGCCCTGTGCCACCAGCATCGCGGGGGCCATGGCAAGGGAGGAACCGACCATGCAGCCGACCATGACCTTGTAGCCGGCCTCCTGCGCCGCGCTGCGAAGCGCCAGAGCCTCGGTCAGCCCGCCGGTCTTGTCGAGTTTGATGTTGACCATTTCGTACTTCCCGGCCAGCCCCGGAAGGCTGGACCGGTCATGGCAGCTTTCATCGGCGCAAATGGGCAGCGGCCGGTCGATTTCCGACAGAAGATCATCCTGCCCCGCGGGCAGCGGCTGTTCCACCATTTCCACGCCGAGACGGATCAGATGCGGGGCGAGATCGGCATAAACCTCCGCCGACCAGCCTTCGTTTGCATCGACGATGATGCGGGATGCGGGCGCGCCCGCGCGCACGGCTTCCAGCCTTGGCATGTCATCGGGTGTGCCCAGCTTGATTTTGAGAAGCGGGCGGAAGCTGTGTTTCGTCGCCGCCGCGCGCATGTTGTCCGGCGTGTCGAGCGACAGGGTGAAGGCCGTGACCACCGGCCCGGGCCGCGGCAGCCCGGCCAGCTGCCAGACAGGCGCACCGGTCTGTTTCGCTTGCCAGTCCCACAGCGCGCAATCCACTGCGTTCCGCGCGGCGCCGGCAGGCAACGCATCCTGCAGATCCTGGCGGGAGATCCCTTGCGGCAGCTCCTCGATCTGCGCCGTCACGCTCTCGCGCGTTTCCCCATACCGCCCATAGGGCACGCATTCGCCCTGACCGATGACGCCGTCGCGGATGACCCTTGCGGTCAGCACATGTGCCTCGCTGCGCGACCCGCGCGCGATGGTGAAAACCTCCGCGAGGCGAAACGTATCCGGCGTGACCGAGATCATAGGCCCGACAGCGCATCTACCAGCCGGCCGGCCCCCTGCCGGAACGGATCGACCGTGGCCAGGCCCATCCGTGCCTCCACCTCGGCAAGATGATCGAGCGCCTCATCCTCGGCCATTGCGGCGGTGTTGATCGAGATCCCGACAACCTCGGCTGCCGGATTTGCGATGCGTGCCAGCGGCAGGGCGGTATCGCGCAACGCCTCAAGCGAGGGCAGATCGTAACCGGGCAGCCCGCGCATATGCGTACGGGTCGGCTCATGGCTGAGGATCAGGGCATCGGGTTGCCCCCCGTGGATCAGCGCCATCGTGACTCCGGAATAGGAGACATGGAACAGGCTGCCCTGGCCCTCGATATGGTCCCAGTGGTCGGCGTCATTGTCGGGGGTCAGCCATTCGACGGCCCCGGCGATGAAATCCGCCACCACCGCGTCCAGCGGTACGCCGTCGCCGGTAATCAGAATGCCGGTTTGCCCGGTGGCCCGGAAACTCGATTTGAGGCCGCGCGCCTTCATCTCCTTGTCCATCGCCAGCGACGTGTACATCTTGCCGACCGAGCAATCCGTGCCCACCGCAAGGCAGCGTTTGCCCGTTCGCTTCAGGCCATTGGCAATCGGATAGGCCACTTCCGGCACGCGGACATCGTGCAGCGCCCGACCCGTCGCCTTGGCCACGGCGGCAAGATCGGGCTCGTCGCGCAGCAGGTTATGCAGACCGGAGGCCAGATCGAACCCCTCCTCCAGCGCCATGACCAGCACCTTCTTCCATGCCGCCGAAATCACACCGCCGCGATTTGCCACGCCCACCACCAGTGTCCGCGCCCCGGCAGACCGGGCCTGGGCCAGGGTCATGTCGGGCAGGCCGATATCCGCGTTGCACCCCTCCATCCGAAACTGGCCGACGCAATTGTCGGGCCGCCAGTCGCGGATGCCGCGCGCAACCTTGGCGGCCAGTTGATCCGGCGCATCACCAAGGAAAAGCAGATAGGGGGTCTGGATCATCTTTCGCGCACTCCGATGGCCATGTTTGTCCTAGCAAGTTTAGGGGCGGCAGACCGGAATTACTTCGCAGCTTTGACGCTCTGCATACGCTATGGGCGGAGTTTCTTCGGCCTGAAGGCGAGTTGGCGCAAGAATTGTGCAGATAGCAACCGGTTTGCCCCCGATACATCGCGAATCGCCGATTGCCGGGCTACCCCTGTGTCAGCAACGCGATCGGGCTCGTATCCGTCCGCTCGAAATCCACCGGAGCGTGATGCACGGCGGGGGTATTGCGCTTGTATTCATAGCGCATCAGGTCCCCGTCCCGGGCTGAGGCGACGATCAGCGCCTGATAGAGATGCTGCGGCCCGTCATAGATATCCACCAGACCCCGCAGATTTGGTGCATTTTCCGCATCCACGGCAAAGCCTTCATCCGCGTAATCGAGAATCGGATACACGTTTTCGCCCACGTGAACCCTGCGGCGTGCGCGGCGTTTCATGTCGCGTTTGCGGGCCGCATTGAGGCCATCAAGCACTTCTTTGGGCAAAAAACCGGTCATGGCAGCACCTTTCCCCAGACATGGTTAAGATGTCGTAACCATGCGTTCCGTCAAGATTTTCCCTGAACGGCACGGGCAGGCGTCACCGCTTGGCCACAGTCGGCCTGTGCATTCCTGCCGATGTCTCCCTGCGCCGGTTCCTGTTTCCCCCGGCGGCCCCGGGCACTACCTCTGCCCAGTGAGCAAAAAGAGAGGAGCGCGGATATGGGCCTTTTGGTCGACGGCGAATGGCAGGACAAGTGGTACGAGACCGAGTCGACGGATGGCGCCTTCAAGCGTCAGGAGGCGCAGTTTCGCAACTGGATCACCGCAGATGGCAGCGCTGGCCCCTCGGGCGAGGGCGGGTTCAAGGCCGAAAGCGGGCGCTATCATCTTTATGTCTCCCATGCCTGCCCCTGGGCCAACCGGACCCTGATTTTCCGCGCGCTGAAAGGGCTGGAGGATCACATCGACATCTCGGTCGTGCATCCCGACATGCTGTCCGAGGGCTGGACCTTCGATACGGATTTCGACGGCGCGACGGGAGACCGACTGTTCGGCCTGCCCTTCGCGCGGGATATCTATCTGCGCGCGAAGTCCGACATGACAGGCCGGGTGACCGTCCCGATCCTGTGGGACAAGGAGCGGGAAACCATCGTCTCCAACGAAAGCGCCGAAATCATCCGCATGTTCAACGCCGCCTTCAACGACATCACAGGCGACACGCAGGATTTCTACCCCGAACCGCTGCGCGAGCAGATCGACAGCATCAATGCGCGCGTCTATTCCGATATCAACAACGGGGTCTACAAATCCGGTTTCGCCACCTCGCAACACGCCTATGATACCGCCGTCACCGCGCTTTTCGAGGCTTTGGGATGGGTCGAGGGGATGCTGTCGAAAACCCGCTATCTGGCCGGCGATCAGGTGACCGAGGCGGACTGGCGCCTGCTGACAACGCTTGTCCGTTTCGATCAGGTCTACCACTTGCATTTCAAATGCAACCGGCGGCGCATCGTCGATTACCCGAACCTCTGGGCCTACACGCGGGAACTCTATCAATGGCCGGGTGTCGCGGACACGATCCATTTCGATCACATCGTGCGGCATTATCACTACAGCCATGACAGCATCAATCCGCACCGCATCATTCCGATCAACCCGGTGATCGACTGGGCCGAGCCCCATGGGCGGGAGGCGTTGCAGGCGGCCTGAAAATCAGGTTCAACCGGCTCCATGACAGGGCCGGCTCACACAAAACGCGATCACGGCGGCGGGATCGATGCCGCCGCCCGCCGCTTTGGCGGGCGGCGGCACGAGTGGCTGGATCTGTCGACCGGCATCAACCCGGTGCCATATCCGGTTGGCGATGTTCCCAAGGCGGCGTGGGAGGCCCTGCCCGATGTCCGGGCCATGGACGCACTTCTGACCCAGGCGCGCCGGTTCTGGGGTCTTCCGGACGGGACGGATATTCTGGCGGCCCCGGGGGCCTCGGCGCTGATCGCCCATCTGCCGCGGCTTGCCCCGGCGGCCAAGGTCACCATCAACGGCCCCACATATAACGAACATGAGGCGGCGTTTCGCGCGGCAGGCTGGCAGCTGGGGCGCGCGGGCGATGCGCAAGTCATCGTCCAGCCCAACAACCCCGATGGCCGGATGCTGGATGCGGCGGAGATCCCGCCGCGCGCGCTGACCGTGATCGACGAAAGCTTCTGCGACGTCACGCCCGAGCGCACACTGATCGGGCTGGCCCGGCGACCGGGCACACTTGTCCTGAAGAGCTTCGGCAAGTTCTGGGGGCTCGCGGGGCTGCGTCTTGGCTTCGCGATCGCGCGGCCCGAAACCCTGGCACAGCTTGCGGAGAGGCTCGGGCCGTGGCCCGTCTCCGGCCCGGCGCTGCATATCGCGGCACGTGCGCTGAGCGACGATGCCTGGGCGGAGGAGACCCGCAGACGGCTTGCCGCGGACGCCGTACGGATGGACGCCCTGATGGCCGGTGCCGGCGCAACGCTTGCCGGCGGCACATCTCTCTTCCGGCTTTACGATGTCGCTGACGCGCGCGCCTGGCAAACCCGCCTTGCCCGGCACCGTATCTGGACGCGCATCTTCCCCTATTCCAGCCGCTGGATCCGCCTTGGCCTTCCGCATCCCGACCACTGGCAACGGCTGGAGGCCGCAATCGGCGACCCGGGCCGGCCATGAGCCTGTTCTTCGCTCTCTTGCTGGACGCGATTTTGGGGGAGCCGCGCTGGCTCTGGTCGCGCATCCCGCATCCCGCGGTTCTGATGGGGCGCGCGGTCGGCTGGTGCGATACCCGCTTCAACACCGGTTCAAACCGCGTGGCGAAAGGCATTTTCGCACTCGCAGGGCTGATCGGTCTGGCGACCATGATCGGTGTGATCGCGAATGCCCTGCCTCTTGGCTGGCTCTGGTCCACCCTTGGCGCGGCCATCCTTCTGGCGCAGCGCAGCCTCGTGCAGCACGTGCAGGCGGTGGCCGATGCACTGCGGTACGGCTCCCTGCCCGGGCGCCGGACCGTGGCAATGATCGTCGGGCGCGACACCCGCGCCATGACCGAGCCGGAGATCGCCCGCGCGGCCATCGAAAGCGCCGCCGAAAACCTCTCCGACGGGGTGGTGGCGCCGGCATTCTGGTTTCTTGCGCTCGGGTTGCCGGGCATTTTGATCTACAAGATCGTGAACACCGCCGACAGCATGATCGGCCATCGCACCGCCCGGCATGCGCAATTCGGGTGGGCTGCCGCCCGGCTGGACGATGTTCTGAACTGGGTGCCCGCAAGGCTCACCGCGCTTCTTATCGCCATGGCCCACGGCGCCCCGCAGGCCTGGCACATCGCCCGCCGCGAGGCGTGGATGCACCGGTCCCCCAACGCGGGCTGGCCCGAGGCGGCGATGGCGGGCGTTCTGGGCATCGCGCTGTCCGGTCCGCGCAGCTATCACGGAGAGCGCAAGGCGTTTCCCTACGTGAATGAGTCCGGCCGCAAGGACCCCGGGCCGCGCGACATCGACGCCGCCATAGGCGTGCTTTGGCGAACATGGGCGCTGATGCTTGGGCTTGTTTTCGCCCTCGCGCTGTTCTGACGGTTTGCCAGCCTACGCAACCTTGCTAATCTGCCGACGTTCGCAAAAAACAGGATTTCCCAATGCGCATTTGGTCCGCCGCCCTTCTCGCCGTCACGCTCAGCGCGGCGCCCGCCCTCGCCCAGCAATGCGGCGGGGATTTCAGCAGCTTCGTCAACGGTCTGCGCTCCGAAGCGGTCAGCCGGGGCCATTCCCAGGCGAATGTCGATGCGTTCTTCCGCTCGGTCCGGTTCGACCAGTCGGTGATCAATGCCGATCGCCGGCAGGGGGTGTTCCAACTGCCCTTTACTGAATTTTCACGCCGGGTGATCAGTCAGAACAGGATCACAAACGGGGCCCGCAACAGCCAGCGCTACGACGCCGTCTTCGACGTGGCCGAGAGGCAATTCGGCGTCTCCCGCGGGGTGCTTCTGGCCTTTTGGGCACTGGAGACGGATTACGGGGCGGTTCAGGGCGATTTCAACACGTTGAACGCGCTGGTGACGCTGTCTCATGATTGCCGCCGCCCGCAGCTTTTCCGCCCGCAGATCTTCGCGGCGCTGGAACTCTTCGAGAACGGCGATTTTGACCCGGCCACGACCACCGGGGCCTGGGCGGGGGAAATCGGCATGGTGCAGATGCTCCCCGAAGATATCCTGACCCGGGGTGTCGACGGTGACGGCGACGGGCATGTCACCCTGAAAACCTCGCCGGCCGATGCGCTCCTGTCCGGTGCCAACATGCTGCGCGGACTTGGCTGGCGCGCGAACGAGCCCTGGCTGGTCGAGATCACTGTGCCCGACAACCTGGACTGGGCGCAGACCGGCCTCGACACCACCCGCCGGGTATCGGAATGGGAGGCGGCTGGCATTCGCGCCAGAACCGGAAGCCTGCCGGGCCGCAACCTTCAGGCCTCCGTTCTCCTGCCTCAGGGCCGCAACGGTCCGGCCTTCCTCGCATACCCTAATTTCAATGTGTTCTTCGAATGGAATCAAAGCTTTGTCTATGTGACCACCGCCGCATATTTCGCCACACGCCTGGAGGGCGCGCCGGTTTACAACGCGGGCGGCGCCACCGGCGGGCTCAGCCCCGACCAGATGCGCCAGCTGCAGCAGCGGCTCGTGGCGCGCGGCCATGACGTGGGCGGGGTCGATGGCATTCTGGGCCGGATGACCCGAGCGGCCGTGCAGGCCGAACAGCAGCGCCTCGGCCTGCCGGCGGATGCCTGGCCGACGGTGGAACTGCTGCGCGCGCTCTGAGCTTCCGCCGCACTGCGGCATTTCGACTGGTTTTCGCCGGCCCCCAGACCGGCAGAGTGGCTCCGACCCCATTTCGGAGCCGCGATCCTGACGCTTGCCACCATCCTGATCCCGCTGACCCTGTTGATCTGGCT
The DNA here is from genome assembly GCF_003688285.1 of Rhodophyticola porphyridii. GTDB lineage: Bacteria > Pseudomonadota > Alphaproteobacteria > Rhodobacterales > Rhodobacteraceae > Rhodophyticola > Rhodophyticola porphyridii. The sequence continues at coordinate 65,026 of NZ_RCNT01000001.1, read as the reverse complement.
CGCCTGGCGGGGAGTTTCGGTTCTGATCCTGTCGCCTGTGATGGCGTTGCTTGCCGCCGGCATGGCCGGAGAGCCGCTTCTGGCCAGTCTCACCCAACGCTTCATGCCCGCGACCGGTGGCTTCATCATCTCCTACTTCCTGCTGTTTCTGCTTGGGGCGGTCTTCGGCCGGATCATGGAGGACAGCGGCGCGGCCCGCCGCGTGGCCGATGGCATCGTGCGCGCCCTCGGCCAGCAACAGGCGATCCCGGCAGTGGTGATTTCCTGCGCGATCCTGACCTATGGCGGTGTGTCGCTTTTCGTGGTCGCCTTCGCGATCTACCCGCTGGCCATGGCGCTCTTTCGCAGCGCGGACCTGCCGCGACGGCTGATCCCGGCCTCCATTGCGCTTGGCGCCTTTACGTTCACGATGACTGCCCTTCCCGGGACGCCCGCGATCCAGAACGCGATACCGATGCCGTATTTCGGCACCACCGCCTTCGCCGCACCTGGGCTTGGCATCATCGCCGGGCTCATCATGGCGGGATTCGGCCTGTTCTGGCTCGCCCGGCGCGCCCGCACGCTCAGGGCCGCGGGCGAGCATTTCGAAAGCCCGCCGCGCGGGACGGAAATCGTGGAAGACACCCCGAGCCAGCCGCTGATCCGCAAGCCGATGCCGCTTTGGTTGGCGCTCAGCCCGATCCTGTCGGTGCTGATCCTGAACTTCGTGTTCAGCACCATCCTGCTGCCCGGGCTCGATACCAGCTATCTGGCCGATCCGCGTTGGGGCAACACCGATGCAGGCGCTCTGATCGGGATCTGGTCGATCATCGCGGCGCTGATCTGCAGCATCCTGCTGGCGATGGCGCTTTTCAATCGAACGCTCGACCAGCCGGCCAACTCTCTCAGCCGGGGGGCCGAAGCCTCGCTTCTACCGATCTTCAACACCAGCGCCCTCGTCGGTTTCGGTGCGGTCGCCGCGGGTCTTCCCGCCTTCGAAATGGTCCGCGATGCCGTGGCCGCGCTACCCGGCGGGCCGCTGATTTCCCTTGCCGCCTCCTCGGCGATCCTGGCCGGGATCACCGGGTCTGCCTCGGGCGGGATGAGCATCGCCCTCGACGCGCTTGGCGATCAGTATGTGGCAAGCGCCGAGGCGGCCGGGATCGAACCGTCGCTGATGCACCGTGTGATGTCGATCGCCACCGGCGGTCTCGACGCCCTGCCCCATAACGGCGCGGTGATCACCCTTTTCGCCATCGGCCGCCTGAGCCACAAGGAAAGCTATGCGGATGTGTTCATGGTGGCCGTCGCGATCCCGACACTGGCACTGATCGTGGTGCTCACGCTTGGCGGCCTGTTCGGCAGTTTCTAACTCGCCTTAGGCCACCATCTGCTCGGCCTTCTTCAGATCGACGCTGACCAGTTGGCTGACACCCTGTTCGGCCATGGTGACCCCGAACAACCGATCCATGCGCGACATGGTCACCGCATGGTGGGTGATGATCAGGAAGCGCGTGTCGGTGCGTCGGCACATCTCGTCCAGCAGATCGCAGAATCGCGCGACATTGGCATCGTCCAGCGGCGCGTCGACCTCGTCCAGTACGCAAATCGGCGCCGGGTTAGCCAGAAACACTGCGAAGATCAGCGCAAGCGCTGTCAGCGTCTGTTCACCACCGGACAGCAGGGACAGGGTGGAAAGCTTCTTGCCCGGCGGCTGGCACAGGATCTCCAGTCCGGCCTCCAGCGGATCGTCGCTTTCCACCAGCACGAGCTTGGCCTCGCCGCCCCCGAACAGATGCGTGAACAACACGCCGAAGTTGCGATTGACCTCTTCGAAGGCGGTCAGTAGCCGTTCGCGCCCCTCCCGGTTCAGCGCCGCGATACCGGCCCGCAATTTCTTGATCGCCTCTTCCAGGTCGAGCTTTTCGGCCTCCAGCGTGTCATGCTCCTCCCGCACAGCTTCCGCATCCTCCTCGGCGCGCAAGTTCACGGCACCCAGCGCATCCCGCTGACGCCGCAGCCGAACGACATCGCTTTCCACCCGCTCGGCCCCGGGCAGCTTTTCGGGATCGGCATCGAGGCTTTCCAGAAGCCTGTCCGGGGTCAGTTCCATCTCGTCCATGATCCGGTCGGCGGATTGGGCCACGGCCTCGGCGGCGGCATCGCGGCGGGCCTCGGCACGAGCGCGGGCCTCCCGCGCGTCGGAAGCCGCGCGTTCCGCCTCCCGCTCGGCGGCAACGGCGGATTTGAGCGCGGTTTCCGCAGTCGAAAGCGCGTCCGCCGCCACAGCGCGGCGCGTCTCCGCCTCGGCGATTGTGCCGGCCAGCGCGTCCCGGCGTGCCGCGATCTCCGCAGGCAGGGCGCTGGCGGAGTCCAGCTCGGCCTCCGACGCGGTCTTGCGGCTGTTCAGCTCCGCGATCCGGGTCTCGGCCGTGGCCAGCCGCTTGCGCCAGGTTTCCAGTTCGCCCGCGATCTGGGCGATCCGCTTGGCGCGCGCCTCGCCGTCGCGTTTCAATTCGTCGAACCCGGTCCGCCGGGCAAGCATCGTCAGGCGCGCGGCCTCGACTGTCGTCTTGGTATCCGCAACCTGGGCGCGGACAGTCTCCAGATCGTCCAGCCCGGCCTGTGCGGCCATGGCCTCGCTCAGGTCGCGTCGGGCATTGGCGGCCTCCTCCTCGTGGCGCCGCGCGGCCTGCCGCAGGGTTTCAAGGCGCCCGGCCAGAATGTTGCGTTCGGCCTCGGCCCGGCTGAAGGCTCGGCTCGCCTCGGCGACCTGCGCATCGGCGGCGCGCCGGGCCTCCCGAGCAGCCTTGTCGGCGCCGGTCAGGTCGGCCAGACGGACCGCGTTGCTTTCATGGGTCGCGCGGGCCCGGTCGGCAGCCTTGGTCGCGCGTTCCAACTCAGCGGACAGGTCGTTCAGCCGGTTGACCTGGCTTAACCGCCGCGCAGCAGTGGAAGACCCCTCGGACGCAGGCAGCGCGAACCCGTCCCATCGCCACAAATCCCCCTCGCGGCTGACCAGACGCTGCCCCGGCAAAAGCGCCGCCTGCAGACGCGGCCCGTCTTCGGGGCTGACCACGCCAACCTGACCCAGCCGCCGGGCCAGAACCTCGGGCGCATCGGCATAACCGGTCAGCGCGGACACACCCGCAGGCAATGGCTGCGCCCTGTCATAGGCCGGCAGAGGGGTCCACCCGCTGGCCCCCGCCTTTACAGCAACGGGCGCTTTCAGATCGTCAGCCAGAGCGGCGCCAACCGCGGCCTCGAAGCCGGGGGCCACCTGCACCTGATCGAGGATCTGGTCGCCACTGCCGCGTTCGCGATCGAGCAGTTTCGTCAACGCGCGAACCTCTGCATCCAGTGTGCCCAGCTGCCCCTCGGCCTCGGCGCGGGCGGCGCGGGCCTCGCCCTCGCTTGTCTGCGCCTGCGCGCGGGCGGCCTCGGTCTGGGCAAGCGTGTCTTCGGCGCGGACGGCCAGATCGGTCGCGGCGGTCAGTGCGGCTTCGGCATTCTCATGATCGCGGGTCAGGCTTTTCAGGCGATCCTCGGCTTCGACGGCCGCGGCACCAGCTTTTTCCGCCTCGGCGGTATTGCGCGCCTCCGCGCGGCTCGCATCCTCCACCAGGCGTTGCGCCGACTGATGGCGTGCTGCAAGCCGGGCGGCATCTTCGGTCAGCTGGCTCAAAGCGGTTTCCCGGTCCGCTAGAATGCGCGCCGCATCCGCGGCCTCCGCCGATGCGGCGGCAAGCGCGTCTTCGTGGCCCGCGCTGGCCGCGGTCAACGTTGTACGTTCCTGCTCCAGCCGGGCGATGGTGTCGCCCGCATCCGCATTCAGGTTCTGCTCGCGCCCGATATCATGGCTCAGTTGCTCGATCCGCGCGGTGAGGGTTTCGATGGTTTTTGCCGCACGGGCGTCCTCATCGTCCAGCGCTGCCCGCTCCACCGTGAACCGTTGCAGCAGGGCCGCGGCAATCGCCTCCTCCTCCCGCTTGGGGGGCAGATCCGTCTCGGCGGCCTCGCGCATCTTTGCCGCCCGAAGCGCATTGCCCTCCGCAGCAGCGGCATCCCGGACCGCCGCCTGCAACGCGGTCTCCGCAGCCATCCGGGCCTGATCCGCCTCCCGCCAGCGCAGGTAAAGAAGCACACCTTCGGCATGGCGCAGCTCGGCCCCGATCTCGCGATAGCGCGCGGCCTGTTTCGCCTGCCGCGCCAGCGCCGCAAGCTGGCTTGCCAACTGCTCAAGCACATCGTCGATGCGGGCCAGATTCGTTTCCGCTCCCCGCAGCTTCAGCTCCGCCTCATGGCGCCTTTGGTACAAACCCGAAATGCCCGCGGCCTCTTCCAGAACCCGCCGGCGGGATTTCGGCTTGGCGTTGATCAGTTCCGAGATCTGCCCCTGCCGCACCAGAGCCGGCGAATGCGCCCCGGTGGAAGCATCCGCAAACAGCATCTGCACGTCGCGCGCGCGCACATCCTTGCCGTTAGTCTTGTAGGCGCTGCCGGCGTCGCGGGTAATCCGGCGGACGATTTCCAACTGGTCTTCGCTGTTGAAGTTAGCGGGCGCAAGGCGTTCCGAATTGTCGATGATGATCGAGACTTCGGCGAAATTGCGGGCGGGCCGGGTGGCGGCACCGGCGAAGATCACGTCCTCCATGCCGCCGCCGCGCATCGCGGTGGGGCGGTTTTCGCCCATCACCCATCTGAGCGCCTCAAGCAGGTTCGACTTGCCACAGCCATTCGGGCCGACCACGCCGGTCAACCCGTCACCGATCAGCAGGTCGGTCGGGTCCACGAAGCTCTTGAAGCCGTTCAGTCTGATCTTGGAAAAGCGCAAGCCGTCATTGCCCATGTGATTCCGTTGGTCGTGGATTGTCTGGCTGCGGAGGGGCGTAAGTCAACGGTGAAGCCCTGCATCTGGGCGTATTCCGGCTGTTATCCACAAAATATGGGCTGTTAAACGGCATATTGCGGTGTGCGGGCAAGCGCGGCAAGATCATCCGATGATCACCGTCACGCGTGCCGACCCCTTTTCCGAAGACGCCCTGCGCCTGATTGCCGGCAGCGAGGAGGAGCAATCGGCGCTCTACCCGCCCGAAGACCGGTTTGCGATGTCGCCGGAGCAACTGGTTGAAAACGACGTCCGCTTCTTCGTGGCGCGGATCGACGGCACGGCGCTCGGGTGCTGCGGGTATACGGTTTTCAACAGTTATGCAGAACTCAAACGCATGTTCGCCGCACCCGAAGCCAGGGGGACAGGCCTCGCCTCGGCGTTGCTGGAGGCCTTGGAGGATGCCGCGCGGGCCGAGGGCATCCGCCTGATGCGGCTGGAAACCGGGCGGCTGAGCCCCGCGGCCATCGGGCTTTATACACGCCACGGATACATCCGGCGCGGGCCGTTCGGGGACTATCCCGACGGAGCCAGTTCCATCTTCATGGAAAAACCACTCTGATCATCGTGCGTCTGCGACTTTCTGTCGATTGATCGCAGGTCAATTCCATGCCATATAGTTTGCAATGTCAAATATATGGAGTGTCAATCATGACTGTGGCATCCGCACGCTATTCACCGCTCTACTTCCTTGCCTCGCTTGGCGCGGGCGGGCTGACGGTGACGTTTTTCATGTGGCTGATGTTCTGGGTTCCCCATCCCGGCCAGCCCGTTCCGATCTTTGAAGACAATCTGGCGCTCATGAGTACAGGCACCCTGCTGGAGCAGGCCCTGGTTCTGGGCGCGATGGCGGGCATTGCGCTGTTCGCGATCCTGAACATCAAGCTGCTGATCTGGAATCTGCGCCGGTTTTCAGCCTTTCGGAGATCCGACGCCTATGCCGCGTTCAGCGAATCGAACGCGGGCAGCCAGATCCTTGCAATGCCGCTTGCGCTCGCGATGAGCATCAATGTGGGCTTCATTCTCGGGCTCACCTTCGTGCCGGGCCTCTGGTCCGTGGTCGAGTATCTGTTCCCCGCCGCCCTCGCCGCCTTTCTGACAATCGGGCTATATGCGCTGCGCATGTTGGGCGGGTTCATTGGAAAACGCCTTTCAAATGGGGGCTTTAGCTGTGAGGCCAACAACTCTTTCGCGCAAATGCTGCCCGGGTTCGCGCTGTCGATGGTCGCCGTCGGACTGGCCGCGCCGGCGGCGATGTCGGGCAATCCGGTAACTGCCGGGATCAGCATCATCGCGGCAAGTTTCTTCATGGTTGCCGCCCTGATCGTGGCACTTGTGGCCGGCATTCTCGGCCTCCGCTCGATGATGGAGAACGGGGTGAACGCCGAGGCCGCGCCGACATTGATGGTGGTGATCCCGCTCATGACGGTGATCGGCATCGCCATGCTGCGGATCAACCACGGGCTGCATGTGCATTTCGAGACCCATGGCAGCGCGGGCGAAACTCTGATGCTGCTGACCAGGCTTCTGTCGGTCGAAATTCTCTTTGCATTGTTTGGGCTTATGGTTCTGTCGCGGGTCGGGTATGTGGCGCAGTTCCTGCGCGGAAGCGGCGCGTCGGCCGGGTCTTATGCGCTGGTTTGCCCAGGTGTGGCGCTGTCCGTTCTGATCCATTTCTGGCTGAACAAGGGCCTTGTCGCGGCCGGGCTGGTTGCGAAATTCGGCGTTGCCTACTGGGCGATCTCGGGCGTGGCCATTGCACTGCAACTGTCGATGATCCTGCTGGTCTGGATGCTGTCCCGGCGGCATTTCACACCCGTGCAAACGCCGGCCATCACTGCCTGAACCAGCCCTGACAGGTATAACAATTGTATATCAATCTTCGGTCGGCGCGGCCTCGAGCAGGTCGCCCGGCTGACACTCCAGCACCTCGCAGATCCGGGCCAGCGTCTCGAAGCGGATCCCCTTGACCTTTCCGCTTTTCAGCAGGCTGAGATTCTGCTCGGTGATGCCGATCCGGGCCGCCAGATCGCGGCCCTTCATCTTGCGCAGCGCCATCATCACATCAAGCCGGACGACGATCTCCATCAGATGAACCCCCGGTTCTCTTCGGCCACCAGCGCTGCCTCCCGCATGACCCATCCGATCACCACGATCAGACCGCCGGCAAGGATGAAGCCCACATTGCCATCGTTGAAGCTGACCAACAGAACCCGCTGCCCGGCCGGGTTGCCCCATGTCAGGATCAGCACGATCAGAGTGTTCGAGAGAATGCCGATGACCCCGATCGCCACCAGAGCCTTGCCGATCCGCAAGATCTGACCGGCGCAACGGGCGGTGAGCGTTTCGCCCGATTTGTAATAGGCGAACAACCCGCGCATCTGCCAGAGCACATAGAAGGTCAGCAAGAGCCCGACCGACTGAATCACGAGGATCGAGATGTAGCTGCCGGTGCCGATCACCTCGGGCAGCGTGTGCTCCGCGTAGGTTTCGCGCAGATCGTCAATGCCGGCCTCGCCGATGACAAAAGCCAGACCAATGGCCACCGGCAGGAAAATCAGGCCGATGGTCGAGGCCAGATGCAACAGCCGCGCCAGAGAGATGATGTGGTTGAGATCACGATTCGTCATTTTCTTCTTCCCTTTTGATATTTATTTACTGTAATACAATAAAAATTCATTACTAAAAGAGGAAACTTTAATGCACACCAGACTCTTACTCCTCCTCGCCGTCGGCGTCACCGCGATTCTGCCTGGCACCAGCCTTGTCGCCGCCGAACCCGTGGACCCGGTAACCGCCGATCCCGCGGGCGTGGCGGCCCGGGTGACCCTGCCGGAGGGGGTGGCCCTGCCCGATGGCGGCGCGGTCATCGTGCTGTCGGCGGTCAATACGCAAACCCGGGCCGTCTCGGCCGAGCGCTATGTGATGGTTCCCGCGGAGACGCCCGATGTCTTCGTACTGAGCCCGGGCGATCAGGCCCGCCTGGCGGATCAGCAACGGCTGATCCTGGGCTGGATGGGACAGGAGATCGAGGTGGACGGCAATTTCGGGTTCACCATCGATCCCTGTCGGGTGGGCGATGGCCCGGCGCGGCGGGCGCGGGTCTCCGTGCATCTGAGGGCGGAGCCGGACGGCCCGTTTATCCCGGTGATCGACGACATGCGTCTGCGCCGTGTCCTGGGCGAGAGCCCGACCGAGCTGCCGGTGTGCCCCCAGGCAGGCTAAGAGGCGTCCTGGCGCCTCTCTCCCGCGCGGGTTGCGGTACATCCACCGACGGAGCGTCCTCTTTGCATCACCGCAATCCGCGCATTTTTTCAATACCGTTGAGATCGGACATTGGCGATGTTATCTTTGATGTGGGCCCGGCGCCGGGGCATTGCGGCGCGTCAAATGGAGGACAGAGTCCTGGCTGGACCAACTCTTGCGGCATCTGGTATTGCCGCACCTGAGGCGCGACGAGCGCCTGATTTGCAAAACGTTTCGAGCGAAGAGCTTCTCGAACGGATCATTGCCTCCCTCACCGATGACAAGGCGGAAGATATCGTGCAGATCGATCTGCGCGGTAAGTCGTCCATGGCCGATTACATGGTGATCGCGTCCGGGCGCTCCACCCGTCAGGTCTCGGCGCTGTCGGAAAAGCTGGTGGACCGGCTGAAAACCGTCACCGGGCGCCGCTGCAAGGTGGAGGGCAAGGATGCCGGCGACTGGGTGCTGATCGACGCGGGCGATGTGATCGTCCATGTCTTCCGCCCGGAAGTGCGGGAGTTCTATCAGCTCGAAAAGATGTGGATGCCCGCGGACGCCGCTGCGAAACCGCAGTAGACGCGCGGCATGCGGATACATCTTTGCGTCGTGGGCCGGCTCCGGGCCGGCCCGGAACGCGATTTGATCGACGATTATCTGACACGGTTCGACCGGACCGGGCGGGCTCTGGGGCTTGGCCCGGCACGCGTGACCGAGATCGAAGACAAGAAAGGCGGCGGGCCGGAGGCGGAAGCCGCATTGCTGCGCCGCGCCCTGCCCGAGGGCGCCGTGCTCTGGGTGCTGGACGAGCGGGGGCGGATGATGACATCGCCCGACTTCGCCCGCGACATCGCCGATCTGCGCGACCGGGGGCGGGGCGATCTGGCCTTTGTCATCGGCGGCGCCGACGGGGTGAGCGGCGCATTCCGCGACGAGGCGGACCGGGCGATTTCCTTCGGGCAGATGGTCTGGCCGCACATGCTTGCGCGGGTGATGCTGGCCGAGCAGCTTTATCGGGCCGCATCGATCCTTGCGGGAAGCCCCTATCACCGGGTCTGATCCTTGCCTGTCCATGCGGCCTTGCGTAGAACGCGAGGCATGAGCAATCAGAAACCCGTCGTTCTGTGCATTCTGGATGGTTGGGGGATCAATCCCTCCGTCGAAGGCAATGCGCCGAAGCAAGCCGCCACCCCGAATTTCGACCGGTTGATGGCCGAATGCCCGCATGCGACCCTGACCACTCATGGTCGCGATGTGGGGCTGCCTACAGGCCAGATGGGCAATTCCGAAGTCGGGCATACCAATATCGGCGCGGGCCGGGTGGTGGCGATGGATCTGGGAATGATCGATCTGGCCATCGAAGACGGCAGTTTCTTTGAAAACAAGCAGATTCTGGGCTTTGTCGACGCGCTGAAATCCTCCGGCGGGACGGCGCATCTGATGGGCGTGGTGTCCGATGGCGGGGTGCACGGGCATCTGAGCCATATCGTGGCGGCGGCCAGGGCCGTGACCGATGGCGGGGTGCCGGTCGTGATCCATGCCATCACCGACGGGCGCGACGTGGCCCCGAAATCGGCCGCGGGTTTCATTGCGGACCTGCAGGGTGCGCTACCCGAGGGGGCGCGGATCGGCACCGTGATCGGACGGTATTTCGCGATGGACCGGGACAATCGCTGGGACCGCGTGGAAAAAGCCTATGCGGCTATGATCCACGGCGACGGGGCGCGGGCGGAGACACCGGAACAGGCGGTGGAGGCCGCCTATGAGGACGGCAAGACAGATGAGTTCATCCCCGCAACGGTGATCGGCGATTTCGGCGGGGTGGCCGGGGGCGACGGAGTTTTCTGCCTGAATTTCCGGGCGGACCGGGCGCGCGAGATCCTGAGCGCGATCGGCGCGCCCGGGTTCGACGGGTTCGATGTGAGCGGGCGCCCGGATCTGGCGGCGCTGCTGGGGATGGTCGATTACTCCGACACGCATGAGGAATTCATGACCACCGCCTATCCGAAACAGCGCGTGGTCAACACGCTGGGCGCCTGGGTCTCGAAGCACAGGCTGCGCCAGTACCGGCTGGCCGAAACCGAGAAGTATCCCCATGTGACGTTCTTCCTCAACGGCGGCAAGGAAGTGCCCGAGACGGGGGAGGACCGCTGCATGCCGAAATCCCCCGATGTGGCGACCTACGATCTGCAGCCGGAAATGTCCGCGGGCGAGGTGAGCGACAGGTTCGTCGCGGCGATCGAGGCGGGATATGACCTGATCGTGGTGAATTACGCCAATCCGGACATGGTCGGGCATACCGGCGATCTGGAGGCGGCGAAGAAGGCCTGCGAGGCGGTCGATGCCGGGTTGGGGCGGGCGCTGGCCGCGCTGAAGGCTGCGGGCGGCGCGATGATCGTCACCGCGGATCACGGCAATTGCGAAGTCATGATCGACCCGGAAACCGGCGGGCCGCATACCGCGCATACGTTGAACCCGGTTCCCGTCATCCTTGTGGGCGGGCCGGAGGGCGCGCGCATGTCCCATGGCCGGCTGGCCGATCTGGCGCCGACGCTGTTGCAGCTGATGGGGCTGGAGACACCGCCGGAAATGACCGGAAAGAGCCTGATCGCATGAGGCATCTGGCCCGTCTGGCGCTGATCTGGGCCCTGGTCTGGGCGCTGCCCTCCGGTACGGCGCTGGCCGATCTGGACCCGGCCTTGACCGCGCAGCGCGCGGCCCAGATGCTGGATGCGGCGGCGACCTCGCTGGGCGAGGCCGATGGCGCGCGCGACCGGGTCGAGGCGCTGACCGAAACCGTGCGCGCCTATGAGGAGGGGCTCTTGGCGCTGCGCGAGGGCATTCGCCGCGCCGCCCTGCGCGAACAGACCATACTCGTGGTGTTCGAGGCGGAGCGGGAGCGGCTGGCGCGCCTTCTGGGCGTTCTGCAAACCATGGAACGCGCGCCGGCACCCTTGCTGATGCTGCATCCTTCAGGGCCCGTCGGCACCGCGCGGTCGGGCATGATCCTGTCCGATGTAAGCCCCGCGATTGCCAGCGAGGCCGCGCGTCTGCAGGGCCAATTGCAGGAAATCGCGGAGCTGCGCGCCCTGCAGGAAAGCGCGCTGGCCCGGTTGAGCGACGGGCTGAACGGTGCGCAGGAGGCCCGCACCCGGCTGTCTCAGGCCATCGCCGACCGGCGCGTTCTGCCCGACCGGTTCGAGTTGAACACCGAAGCCATGCTGCAACTGATGGAAAGCGTCGATTCGCTGGACAGTTTCGCCGAAAGCCTTCGCGAACAGCCCGCTGAGACCGATCTGAGCGGGTTCGACCTGCCCGATTTCGCCGAGGCGCGGGGCTCTCTGCCGCTGCCCGCACTGGGCCGTGTGCTGCGCCGGTTCAACGAGGAGGACGCGGCAGGCATCGCCCGGCCCGGTCTGGTGCTGGCCACGCAGGCGCAGGCGATGGTCACCGCGCCATGGCCCGCAACCGTCCGTTATGCGGGGCCTTTGCTGGATTACGGCACCGTCGTGATCATCGAGCCGGATGGCGATTACCTGCTGGTTTTGGCAGGACTGGCGGATGTTTTCGTGCGCCCCGGCGAGGTTCTGCCGCCCTCAGCGCCGATCGGCCTGATGGGCGGCGCCCCGCAGACCAGCGACAACGTGATTGTCACAAATGCGCAAGGTGGTGGCGGAGAGTTGTCAGAAACGCTTTATATAGAGCTAAGAGAAGAGAATGTGCCCGTGGACCCGACCGAGTGGTTCGTCACCGAGTAAGAGATGAGGATAAGGCTCAGATGAAAAGATTTGTCATGGCGGCCATAGGCGGAACGGCGGCGGGCGTTCTGCTGACCACGCAGATCGCCGGCCCGCTGATAGCTCAGGAGAATGACCGCAACGCCTCGGTTTACGAACAACTCGACCTGTTCGGCGATATCTTCGAACGGATCCGCGCCAATTACGTGGAAGAGGTGGATGAGGCCGATCTGATCGAGGCGGCGATCAACGGCATGCTGACCTCTCTCGATCCGCATTCCAGCTATCTGCCGCCACGCGATTACGACACGATGCAGGTGCAGACACGCGGCGAATTCGGCGGGCTGGGCATCGAAGTGACCCAGGAAGAGGGGTTCATCCGCGTCATCACGCCGATGGACGATACCCCGGCGATGGCCGCCGGTGTCGAAGCGGGCGATTTCATCACCCATGTGGATGGCGAGGCGCTTCTGGGTCTGACGCTGGAAGAATCGGTCGATCTGATGCGCGGGCCCGTCGGCTCGGAGATTGTGATCACAGTGGTCCGCGAGGAGGTGGATGAGCCCTTCGACATCACCATTGTGCGCGACCGGATCCGCCTGACCGCCGTGCGCGCGCGGCTCGAAGGCAACACCGCCATCCTCAGGGTATCCACCTTCAACGACCAGACCTATCCGAATCTGCGCGAAGGCCTGGACGAACTGATCGCCGAGGTCGGCGGGCTGGAAAACCTCGACGGGGTGGTTCTGGATCTGCGCAACAACCCCGGCGGGCTGCTGAGCCAGGCGATCCGCGTTTCCGACGCGTTTCTGGAGCGTGGCGAGATCGTATCGACCCGCGGCCGGGACGAGGCCGATGGCGAGCGCTACAACGCCACACCCGGCGATCTGATCGACGGCCGTCCGGTGGTGGTTCTGATCAATGGCGGCTCGGCCTCCGCCTCGGAGATCGTCGCCGGCGCCTTGCAGGATCATCGCCGCGCGGTGGTGGTGGGCACCAACAGCTTCGGCAAGGGGTCGGTCCAGACGGTGATGCCGTTGCAGGGCGAGGGTGCCATGCGCCTGACCACGTCGCTTTACTACACGCCCTCTGGCCGGTCGATCCAGGCGCTTGGCGTCGCCCCGGACATTCTGGTGGAGCAGCGCGAAAGCGTCGAGTCGGACGAGGAAGACCGCCCGCAGCGGACCGAAGCCTCGCTTCGCGGGTCGCTTCAGAACTCGACCCTGACGGAGGATGAGCGCCGCCAGCTGGAAGAGGAGCAAGCGGTCGCCGAAGCCACGGCAGAGCTGAGAAACGAGGACTACCAGCTGGCCTATGCCATCGACATCCTGACCGGACTGAACGCGCTTGCGCCAGGTTCGCAGTAGGAGGCGATGACCCCCGCCGAGATCGAGAGCCTGCCTTACCGGCCCTGCGTCGGCGTTGTCCTGATCAACGCCGATGGTCTGGTCTTCGCGGGCCAGAGAGCGGACATGGACACGCCCGCGTGGCAGATGCCGCAGGGCGGCGTGGACGCGGATGAAACGCCGGAGGCCGCGGCCTTCCGGGAGCTTCTGGAAGAAACCGGCGTGGGCGCCGAACATGTGACCCTTGCGGGCCAGACCGCCGACTGGCTGACCTACGATCTGCCGCCGGAGATCGTGCCAGAGCGGTGGGGCGGCAAATATCGCGGACAGAAACAGATGTGGTTTCTCATGCGGCTGGAGGCGGACGACGGGGTGATCGACCTGCGGCACGAGGATGTGGAATTCTCCGACTGGAGCTGGATGCCCACGGCGACGCTGCTTGATCTGATCGTGCCGTTCAAGCGCGAGATGTATGAACAGGTCTTCAAGGAGTTCGGATTGTGCTGAAACGATTATGGGTGACCGCCTGTCTGGGCCTTGCCGCCACGCCCGCGCTTGCGCTGAGCTGTCTGGCGCCGAGCGTGACCGGCAGTTTCAACGCCGCCAACGAGCGGGAGGAGACCTTCGTGATGGCGGTGGGCGAGCTGACCCGGACGGGGCCCGACACCGCGCGCCCGGACGCGGTGCAGACAGGGGAGGAAAACCTGCCCGCGCCCTACAGTTTTCCGGCCCGGTTTTCCGGTCTCTCGGCCATGGCGGACGGGTTTCTGAACCCGCTTGAGGTGGATGTAACGGTGGAGGTGTCCTGCGTCTCGGCGTGGTGCGGAACGCCGCCGCTTGACAGCTATACGCTGTTTTTCCTGCGCGAGGACGAAGAGGCCGGCGTGATTTTCGAGGCCGATCCCTGCGCGGCCTATTCCTACATGACCCCCACCGAACAGGATCTAGCGGAGGTCATGGGCTGCGCCCTGGGCGATGCCTGCGGCGGCGCCAACTGAGCGGCAAACGGTTTTTTTGGGACCAAAAGGCCCTCAGAGCCCGTATTTGCCGCGATGCTGGCCCACGGCCTTCATCACCCGCACGAGTTCATGGCTGATCCCGGGTTCCGACAGGGCGTGGCCCGCGGATTTGATCATCTGCAACCGCCCGTTATGCCAGCCCTGCGCCAGCAGGTTGGCCGACATCGGCGGGCAGATCATGTCATAGCGCCCTTGCACGATGGTGCCGGGAATATGAGCGATCCGATAGAGGTCACGCAGGATCTGGCCGTCCTCCTCCAGAAAGCCGCGATTCATGAAATAGTGGTTTTCGAGCCGGGCGAAGGCGCGGGCGTAATCGGCCGGGCTTTCGCCCCCCGCCCCGTCGCTGTCCATCGAAGCGAGCGCGTTTTCCCATGACGCCCAGGCCCGCGCGAACCGTGTCTCCAGCATCAGATCGCCGGAAAAAAGCCGCCGGTTATAGGCCGCGATCAGATCGTCGCGTTCCGCTTCGGGCACGAGGGAGGTGAATTTCGCCCATTGATCGGGCCAGAATTGCCCGGCACCCCCGCCATAGAACCACTTGAGTTCCCGCTCGGTCGACAGGAACACCCCCCTGAGCGCCAGATAGGCCACGGAGTGAGGGTGGGTTTCGGCATAGATCAGCGCGAGCGTCGCGCCCCAGGAACCGCCGAAGACGGCCCAGCGGTCGATGCCGAGCGTGTTCTGGATCCGCTCGATATCGTCGACCAGATCCCAGGTCGTGTTGGCCTTGATTGCCGCATGGGGCCGCGACCGGCCACAGCCGCGCTGGTCGAACAGGATGATCCGCCAGTCCTCGGGGTCGAAATAGCGCCGCATGGCCGGGCTGCACCCACCGCCGGGCCCACCGTGCAACACGATCACCGGCGCGCCATCGGGGTTGCCGCATTGCTCGACATAGACGTGATGCCCGTCGCCCACATCCAGCATGCGCTGATCGTATGGGTCGATCGGCGGAAACAGATGCGCGGCTGCGCGCTTTTGGCCAGAGAACTTGTCCATACCGGTCCTATATAGACCCATATGACGGGTCTGACATGACCAAAAGAGTGACAAGATTGGAAAGGGATGTCCATGAACACCGCGACACAAACGGTCGATGCCGGCGAGATTGCCAAATTCGAGGCGATGGCCGCGGAATGGTGGGACCCCCATGGCAAGTTCAAACCGCTGCACATGCTGAACCCCACGCGGCTGGACTACATCACCGCCCAGATCGCCGCCGAGTTCGGGCGGGACCTGAAAGACGCATCCCCGTTCGCGGGATTGCGACTGCTGGATATAGGCTGCGGCGGCGGGCTCCTGTCGGAACCCATGGCGCGGCTGGGCGCCGATGTGGTGGGCGCGGACGCGGCCGAACGGAACATTCCCGTGGCCCGCGTTCATGCGGAGCAATCGGGGCTGGAGATCGATTACCGCTTCACCACAGCCGAAGCGCTGGCCGAGGCGGGCGAACAGTTCGACGTGGTCCTGAACATGGAGGTGGTCGAACATGTGGCCGACCCGCAGGGTTACCTGACCGCATGCCAGCAGCTTCTGAAACCCGGCGGTCTGATGATTTGCTCGACGATCAACCGGAACCCGAAAAGCTTCGCGATGGCGATTGTCGGTGCGGAATACGTGATGCGCTGGCTGCCCAAGGGCACCCATGAATGGCAGAAATTCATCACGCCCGATGAGCTTTTCGCCCTGATTGCCAATGCGGGCCTGACGCCCGTGGACCGCAAGGGCTTCGTCTTCAACCCGATCGCCTGGACCTGGAGCCTCTCCGACCGCGACCTGAGCGTGAATTACGTGACGGCCAGTACGAAACCGGCCTAGGGGCGGGGTTGCCGACCACAGTCCTTGCCAGCTTGGCTCAATGCCTTTCCATTGAGTGTACCCACAGCTCGGCCTCTGGTTCATGCGGTGCCCGCGTTCCGTCAGTAGCGGCACCGAGCCTCTTCGCCACAGCCTGTGAACGCGTATTCTCACGATCTATGTAGCTGTATAGCCTATCCAACCCCAGATCCTGATAGGCCCATTTCTTGACGGCCAACGCAGCTTCCGTTGCAAAGCCTTTTCTCTCCGCGTCTTCGAAAAGATGCCAGGCCAGCTCTATGCCCGGCCAGTTGGAATGCCTGATCAAGCCCACTCGGCCGACGGGATGCCCTGTCTGCTGTGCCACAACCGTAAAGAAGCCAAATCCGTGCCAATGCCAATGGCCAATACCAGTCAGGAACCCGAACCAGGCCTGTTCCGCCGTGACCGTCTCTCCCTGAGCCTCCATCGACGGGGCACTGGTCATGAAACGGGTAAAACTCGGTAGATCGCTCCGTTCGGGGCCACGCAAAACCAAGCGCTCAGTCGTCAGCACGGGTGCGTTCGAGAGATTTTTCATTCGATCCCTTTCCGGTCGCAGACCTGGATTCCAGACTGTTCAGCATGGCGAACGGTCGCGCATGACTGAAAGTGGCCGTCCGGACCTGTCCTGGCATTCTTAAGTGGGGCTCAAAGCCACCATTCCCGAAGGCGAGCTTGCAGACCCGGAGTGGCCTATCAGCCATCCTCCTCCAGCCGAACCCGCATCTCGCGGATCACCGGCAGGGCCGCGCGGACGCGGTCCGCGCCGATCTCGGCCACTGTCGCCGTCAGGATCGGGGCAATCGCCTCCAGCGCCGCATCGCGGGCCTTGCGGCCCGAGGGGCTGATCGACACGAACTTGCGCCGCGCGTCATCCCAGTCGGGACGAATATGCACATGACCCGCCCATTCCAGCTTGCCCAATGTGTTGGTCATCGCGCCCCGGGTGACGTGAAAGATGCGGGCCAGTTGCGCCGGCGTCTTTTCATCGCCCGTGCGCGCCAGCTGGTTCAGAACGGAAAAATGGCTGAGTTCCATCCCCTTCGGCAACGCCCTGGACAACCGGTTCCGCGCCAGTTGATCGGCCATGAACATCTCGCTGAACAGCGCGACGGCAAGGGGGTCATCGGTGGAGGTCATGGCGCGCATAACACAAGACTCTGGCTCCTTGAGCAAGGGGCCAGCACGTCGCGTCAGGCCGCAAGCATCCCGTCAAGCTTGCCCTCGCGGTCCAGCGCGGCCATTTCGTCATAGCCGCCCACATGGGTCTCGCCGATGAAAATCTGCGGCACCGTATGGCGGCCATTGGCGCGCGCCAGCATCTCCTGGCGTTTCTCGGCATCGCCGGAGACATTGTACTCCGCGAAGCTGATGCCCTTTTCGGTGAGCAGGCGTTTGGCCGCGTGGCAGTATCCGCAAAGCGGCGAGGTGTAGATTTCAACTGTCGGCATGATCTGGCTTCCCTCTATCCGATGTTGCGTTCCGATTTAGGTGTCCCGGGCCACGCGCGCCAGAGCAATCACGGAGACGTTTGCGGCCCCGCCCAGAAAACACGCCTCGGTCGCGGCGGCGAAGGTCGCGCCGGTGGTCATCACATCGTCGACCAGCAGAACATCGCGGCCCTCCAGCACAGCCCCGTGGCCAGGGGCGGGGAGGATTGCCCTCTCCAGGGTTCGGAACCGGCTTTCCCGGCCCAGCCCGTCAAGGCTTTGCGTGGCCCGCGCCCGCACAAGCGCCCGGGGCGCGACCGGCACACCGGCGGCGCGGCCGAGCGCATGGGCCAGAAGCGCGGACTGGTTGAAGCGCCGCCTGAGCAGACGCCAGCGGTGCAGCGGCACCGGCACCAGAAGCGTGCGCGGGCCCAGAAGCGGCCCCGCGGCCCGCAGCATCCACGGCGCGGCGGCCCGCGCCACCTCGGCCCGGTCGCCGTGTTTCAGACCGAGGATCAGACGGCGCGCATTTCCGGAATAGGCGAAGACCGCGCGGCCGTGCGACCACGGCCGGGCGACCGTCAGGCACTCGTCGCAGCGAATCGGGCGGTCATCGCCACGCCCTGGCAGAGGTACGCCGCAGATGTCGCAGGAAGCGCCATGGATGAAGGGCGTTTCAAGCCAGCAGGGGCCGCAAATCGCGTAATCGGTCTCCACCTGCGCGCCGCAACAGAGGCATTCGGGCGGAAAGACCGCATGCACCGCCGTTTGCAATCTCATGTCATGCCCCTAAGTTGCAGCGGGTCAGCGAACGGAACCCTTGATGAAGAACCAGCGACCAGCCGCTCTGGTGGACAGACCTGCCCTTGCCCGGCACCGTGCCCGCGCACGGCTGGATCAGGCCGGCTTCCTGCATGACGAAGCCCGGTTCGAGCTTCAGGAAAGACTCATCGACGTTAACAGATCGTTTACGAGGCCCGCGATCGTGACGCCTTTCCCTGCGGAATGGGACGGTTTCCTGCCCGGCGCCGTGGTCGTGCCGGATGCGGAGGTGATCGATCTGGCGCCGGGCGCCCATGATCTGGTGATCCATGCGATGGGCCTGCACTGGGCCGACGATCCGGTGGGCCAGATCGTGCAATGCCGCCGGGCGCTGGCCCCTGACGGGCTGTTTCTGGGGGTGTGTTTCGCGGGGGAAACGCTGGGCGAGCTGCGCGCCGCCCTTGGCCAGGCCGAGATCGACACGCTGGGCGGCCTGTCCCCCCGCATCGCCCCGATGGGGGAGTTGCGCGATCTGGGCGGGCTGTTGCAGCGCGCGGGCTTTGCCCTGCCGGTTGCCGACAGCACGCGCCGCGAGGTGCATTATGCGACGCTGCCCGATCTGATGGCCGATCTGCGTGCCATGGGCGAAACCAACGCGCTGGCCAGCCGCCACCGGGCCCCCACGCCCCGGCGCGTGTTCCGGCGCGCGGCGGAGATTTACGCGGCGAGTTTCCCGGCCGAGGGGGGGCGCATCCGCGCGACCTTCGAGCTGGCTTTCCTGACCGGCTGGACCCCCCACGAGAGCCAGCAGAAACCCCTGCGTCCCGGCAGCGCCACCACGCGGCTGGCTGACGCATTGCACACAACCGAGTTTGACGACACAGCAACACCGGTTCTAGACCGGGAACCTGACTGAGGTGCGAGCCGAAAAGATGAACATGATGCAGCCAAAGCCCGCGTTGAGCCACGCGCCCGCCGACCACCCGCAGGTGAAATTCGGCAAGATCGGAATTCTGCTGGCCAATCTGGGCACGCCCGATGATTACAGTTATTGGCCGATGCGCCGGTATCTGAACGAGTTCCTGTCCGACAAGCGGGTGATCGACTATTCCGCCTGGATCTGGCAGCCGCTCCTGCAGCTGATCATCCTGTCGAAACGGCCGTTTTCCTCGGGCAGGGCCTATGCCTCGATCTGGAATCACGAGGCGGGTGAAAGCCCGCTGATGACGATCACCAAGGACCAGACCGCCAAGATGAAGGCGGTGATGGCCGAACGCCATGGTGACAGTGTCGTGGTGGATTTCTGCATGCGCTACGGCAATCCCTCGACGAAATCCAAGGTGGATGAACTGGTTGCGCAGGGTTGCACCAAGATCCTGTTCTTCCCGCTTTATCCGCAATATGCCGGTGCCACCTCGGCCACCGCCTGCGATCAGTTCTTCCGATCTGTCATGTCGATCAAATGGCAGCCTATCGTGCGCACGGTCGAGCCCTACTTCGAGCATCCGCTTTACATCGAAGCGCTGGCGCAGTCGATCGAGCGGGCCTATGGCGCGCTGGAGAACCGGCCGGATATTCTGGTGTGCTCCTATCACGGCGTGCCCAAACGCTATCTGATGGAGGGCGATCCCTATCACTGCCAGTGCCAGAAGACGACGCGCCTGCTGAAGGAACGTCTGGGCTGGGAGGATACGGATATCGTAACCACATTCCAGAGCCGGTTCGGCCCCGAGGAATGGCTCAAACCCTACACGGTGGAGGAGGTCGCACGGCTTGCGGAGACCGGCAAGAAGAAGATCGCCGTCTGCGCGCCCGCGTTTTCAGCCGACTGCATCGAAACGCTGGAAGAGATCAACGAAGAGATCAAAGAGAGCTTCGAGGAGGCCGGCGGCGAGGAGTTTACCTATATCCCGTGCCTCAACGATGACGACGCCCATATCGCGGCGCTGGCCGCCGTAGTGGATGACAATCTGAAAGGCTGGGTGGGTTAGGCGCTTACCGCGCGTCCGGTGAAGATCCGGTCGCCGACGCGCACCATGATCTTGCCATCGGTCAGCGCGCGCACAAAAATACCCTGAACGGACACGCAAGTCCCCAATGTGATTGTCTTGAGCACAGTCATAACCCCCGATTGGCTGTGATTACGGAATACTATTCCAGCTTCACGAAAAAGCAGCCCCAAAATTCGACGCATTGGCCGGAAAGCGGCGGAGATATCAGGTATTCTGGCCTCATTCCGGTCCCGCGGGGCTAAAGCCAGTCGCGCAGGATGGGGATCAGGGGGATGTCGGCCGGCGGCATCGGGTAATCTCGCAAGGCCTTTGGTGCGACCCATTTCAGCACCTGATTTTCGCGCGGGGCGGGTATGCCCTGCCATTTCCGGCAGACGAAAAGCGGCATCAGCAGGTGAAACTCCGCGTAGCTATGGCTGGCGAAGGTGAGCGGGGCGAGACACGACGCCCAGGTGTCGATCCCCAGTTCCTCGTGCAACTCGCGGATCAACGCGGCCTCGGGCGTTTCGCCCGGTTCTACCTTGCCGCCCGGAAACTCCCACAGGCCGGCCATGGATTTGCCCTGGGGGCGTTGGGCCAGAAGCACCCGGCCATCCGGGTCGATCAACGCGACCGCCGAGACGAGAACCGTTTTCATCGCCGGTCCCGACGATCGCCCCGACAATCGGCGGTCACGACCGGTAATCCGCGTTGATGGTGATGTAGCCATGGGTCAGATCGCAGGTCCAGATCGTCGCGGACCCGTCGCCAAGGCCCAGATCGACCGAGATCAGCAACGTGTCGGAGGTCATGTAGGCCGCGCCCGCCTCCTCCCGGTAGCCGGGTGCGACCCAGCCGTCTTCGGCCACGAGGATATCCCCGAACCGGATGCTGAGACGGTCGCGATCCGCCTTTGCGCCGGATTTGCCGACGGCCATGACGATGCGGCCCCAGTTCGGATCCTCCCCGGCGATAGCGGTTTTCACCAGCGGTGAATTGGCAATGGCGCGGGCAACCCTGTCGGCATCGGCATCGCTGGCCGCGCCGGTCACCCGCACCTCGACCAGCTTCGTCGCGCCTTCGCCGTCGCGGACGATCTGCAATGCGAGGTCTTTCATCACCGCTTCGAGGGCCGCGGCGAACTCCCGCGCTTCGACGCTGTCGGCATCGGTGATCCGCCCGTGGCCAGCCTTGCCGGTGGCCACCACCATCACCGTGTCGGAGGTGGAGGTATCGCTGTCGACGGTGATTGCGTTGAAGGTGCGTACCGTCTGCGCCCGCAGCATGTCCTGCAGCACCGAGCGGTCAATCGCGGCATCGGTGAAGACATAGGCCAGCATCGTCGCCATATCCGGCGCGATCATGCCGGAGCCTTTGGCGAAGCCCGCGATGGAAACCGGCGTGCCGCCGATCCGCACCGTCGCCGCGGCACCCTTGGCGAAGGTATCCGTCGTCATGATGGCGCGCGCGGCGGCGGCCCCCCCTGCGGGCGACAGGCCGGCCTTGAGCGCAGCGATGGCGCCGGTGATCTTTTCCGCAGGCAGTGGCTCTCCGATCACGCCGGTCGAGGCGGTGAAGACATGCGCCTCCGGCAGGTCCATGGCGCGGGCGACCTGCGCACAAACGGCGCGCACCGTCTCCGCGCCCGCGGCACCCGTGAAGGCGTTGGAATTGCCGGAATTGACCAGGATCGCGAACCCCGCCTCCTGCGACCCGAGCGCGGCCAGCTTGGCCTCGCAATCCAGCACAGGCGCGGAGCGGGTGGCAGAGCGGGTGAACACCCCGGCGAGTGACGCACCGGGCGCGATTTCGGCCAGCATCACGTCATCGCGGTTCCTGTACTTGATGCCGGCTGCCACCGCGGCAAAGCGCACCCCGTCGATCACCGGCAGGTCCGGAAACCCGCCCGGCGGTGCCAGCGGCGAAACCGCCGGCTTGGCTTTCGTGGCACTGTCGCTCATTCCTGTGCGCTCAGTTTTCCAGAAGATCGATGTCGCGGATCAGGCTGATATCGAAGCCTTCCAGATCCGGGCGCTCCACATCGGCTTCGGCGGTCAGCTCTTCCATGCGGGCGTCGACGCGGGCGCGGCGGAGCCCCTGAACCAGTTCCTCGCGCACATCCTCCAGCGCGGGCGCGTCCTGCAACCGGCTTTCATTGAGACGGATCACATGCCAGCCGAACTGGGTCTCGACGGGCGCCGAGATCTCGTCCGCCTCAAGGGCGAAGACCGCCTCCTCGAAGCTCGGGACCATCATGCCGGCGGTGAACCAGCCAAGCTGCCCGCCATTCGGACCCGAGGGACCGGTGGAGTGCTGCTGCGCCAGTTCCGCGAAATCGGCACCGCCTTCCAGGTCCGCGATCAGGGCCAGCGCCTCTTCTTCGGTCTCGACCAGAATGTGGGAGGCGTTGTACTCCCGCGCCGGTTCGGTCGCGCCGTAGACGTTTTCGTATTCGGCCTCGATCTCCTCCTCGGGGATATCGGCCATGGCGATCTCGTCCATCAGCGCGGCGGCGAGGAACGCGCGCTGTTCGTTTTCGAGACCGAGCTCCATCCGGGAGGTCATCATGCCCCGCGCCTGCCCGGCCATGACCTCCTGCTGAATCAGCTGCTCCAGCATCCCCTCGAACAGCACCTGATCGGGCAACTGGCGATACTGGTCGGGCAGAAGCGATTGCATCGCGATCAGATGCCCGAGCGTGATGTCGGTGCCGTTCACGGTGGCCAGAACGGTAGTTGCGTCCTGAGCCTGAAGGGGAGCGGCAAGAAGCGCGGACAGAGCCACACCGGCAAGAAGTCGTTTCATTTTCGAAAGTCCTTTGTTTTCGTCGGGCCCTTGATCCATTGGCCGCGTTGACACATATCCGGCGGCCCCTTATGTCCCTGACGGGTTTCGCACCGGGGCCGTGCCGATCTTGCCGCCGTTGATAGACCGCAGAGTCTGGCCAAACAAGCCGCGTGCCGCACACGAATTGATGATCCGGGGGAATGCCGCCAATGGCGCCGCCCGCAACAAAAAGGCGTTTGAGAACATGCTGGGGCTTGGAACCATCGCGAAGAAGGTCTTCGGAACGCCGAATGACCGCAAGGTGAAATCGGTCAGACCGTTGGTGGACCGGATCAATGCGCTGGAACCGGAGTTCGAAAAGCTGAGCGACACGGAAATCGTCGCCAAGACGGCGGAGTTCCGCAACCGGGTTCAGAACGGCGAGGCGCTGGACGACCTGCTGCCCGAAGCCTTCGCCAATTGCCGGGAAGCCGCGCGCCGCGCCCTTGGTTTAAGGGCGTTCGACACGCAATTGATGGGCGGTGTCTTCCTGCATCAGGGCAATATCGCGGAGATGAAAACGGGTGAAGGCAAGACGCTTGTCGCCACCTTCCCGGCCTATCTGAACGCGCTTACCGGCAAGGGTGTGCATATCGTCACCGTCAATGACTACCTCGCCAAGCGGGACGCGGACTGGATGGGCAAGGTCTATACCGCGCTTGGCCTGTCCACCGGTGTCGTCTATCCGCGCCAGCCCGACACGGAGAAGCGCAGCGCCTATGCCGCCGACATCACCTATGCGACGAATAACGAGCTCGGGTTCGATTACCTGCGCGACAATATGCGCGCCAGCCTCGCCGACATGGCGCAGCGCGGGCACAATTTCGCGATCGTGGACGAGGTGGATTCGATTCTTATCGACGAGGCGCGGACGCCGCTGATCATCTCGGGCCCGTCGGAGGACCGTTCGGAACTGTATGTCACGATCAACGCGCTGATCCCCGGAATTGCGGAGGATCATTACACCTTCGACGAAAAGACCCGCGGCGTGACCTTCACAGACGAAGGCAACGATTTTCTGGAGGAGCGGCTGCTGGCCGAAGGAATCCTGCCCGAGGGGCAGAGCCTCTACGACCCCGAAAGCACGACCATCGTCCACCATGTGACCAACGCCCTGCGCGCGCACAAGGCCTTCCAGAAGGACAAGGATTACATCGTCCGCAATGGGGAGGTGGTGCTGGTTGACGAGTTCACCGGGCGGATGATGCCGGGCCGCCGCCTTTCGGACGGGCTGCATCAGGCCATCGAAGCCAAGGAAGGCGTGGCGATCCAGCCCGAGAACATCACCATGGCCTCGGTCACGTTCCAGAACTACTTCCGCCTTTACGACAAGCTGTCTGGCATGACCGGCACCGCCGCCACCGAGGCGGAGGAGTTTTCCTCCATCTACGGGTTGGGCGTGGTCGAAGTGCCCACCAACCGCCCCATCGCCCGCGAAGACGAGGATGATCAGGTCTATCGCACGGGCGCAGAGAAGTACGCCGCCATCGTCGCGCAGATCCGGGAGGCCCATGAAAAGGGGCAGCCGGTTCTGGTGGGCACGACATCGATCGAGAAATCCGAAATGCTGTCGGACCTGCTGAAAGAGGCCGGGCTGCCGCATAACGTGCTGAATGCGCGCCAGCACGAGCAGGAGGCGCAGATCGTGGCCGACGCGGGCAAGCTGGGCGCGATCACCATCGCC
The DNA here is from genome assembly GCF_003688285.1 of Rhodophyticola porphyridii. Classification (GTDB taxonomy): domain Bacteria; phylum Pseudomonadota; class Alphaproteobacteria; order Rhodobacterales; family Rhodobacteraceae; genus Rhodophyticola; species Rhodophyticola porphyridii. The sequence goes on along the minus strand of NZ_RCNT01000001.1, from coordinate 40,279 downwards.
ACCAACATGGCCGGGCGCGGCACCGACATCAAACTGGGCGGCAATGTGGAATTCAAGGTGATGGAGGCGCTGGCGGCCGATCCCGATGCGCATCCCGACGAGATCCGCGAGCGGATCGAGGCCGAACACGCCGCCGACGAAGAAGCGGTGAAAGCCGCGGGCGGGCTCTATGTGCTGGCCACGGAACGGCATGAAAGCCGCCGGATCGACAACCAGCTTCGCGGGCGCTCGGGCCGGCAGGGCGATCCGGGGCGCTCCTCCTTCTTCCTGTCGCTGGAAGACGATCTGATGCGGATTTTCGGCTCCGACCGGCTGGACAAGATGCTCTCTACCCTCGGGATGAAGGAGGGGGAGGCGATCGTGCACCCCTGGGTCAACAAAAGCCTCGAAAAGGCGCAGGCCAAGGTGGAGGGGCGCAACTTCGACATCCGCAAGCAGTTGCTGAAATTCGACGATGTCATGAATGATCAGCGAAAGGCGATTTTCGAGCAGCGCATGGAGATCATGGGCGCCGAGGATATCGCGGAGGTCACGCGCGACATGCGCCATCAGGTGATCGACGATCTGGTTCATATCCATATGCCGCCGAAAACCTACGCCGATCAGTGGGATACCGAAGGCCTGCAGAAAGAGGTGCGTGAGAAGCTGGGCATCGATGTTCCGGTGGCGGACTGGGCCGATGAGGAAGGCGTCGATGACGAGACGATCCGGGAGCGCCTTGAGGTGGCGGCCGATGAGTACATGGCCGGAAAGGCCGTGCAGTTCGGCCCCGAACAGATGCGCAATATCGAGAAACAGGTGTTGTTGCAGACGATCGACGGCAAATGGCGCGAGCATCTTCTGACGCTTGAACATCTGCGCTCCGTCGTGGGCTTCCGCGGCTACGCCCAGCGCGACCCGCTGAATGAATACAAGACCGAGAGCTTCCAGCTTTTCGAAAGCATGCTGGACAGTCTGCGCATGGATGTGACCGAGCGGCTGTCGAAGATCCAGCCTCTGACGCCGGAGCAGCAGGAACAGCTCATCAAACAGCTTCAGGCCCAGCAACAGGCGCAACAGAAGGCCGCAACCGCTGCAACCGCAGCCGCCGCCGCGCCCGACGGGGGCGAGACCGCCGCGCTGGTCGACGGGTTCGTGGAGGATGACCCCTCCACCTGGGGCAATCCGGGCCGGAACGATGCCTGCCCCTGCGGATCGGGCAAGAAGTTCAAGCATTGTCACGGACGGCTGGCCTGACACAGACGGGGCCGCGCCACTTTTTCGCCACGATTCCATAAGGATTGGGTCGAAACCGGAAACAACCCGCGGCAATCGCGCCACACTGGCCGGATTTTCCACGAAATCCGGCCAATCGCTCCGCAATATCGCCCCAATCCACGCCCAGTCTTCGCCGCAACACCCGCGAAGGAGGGCGGTATGCCAAAACGCCAAATCATCCGACTGGCCGCTGTGGGGCTGATGACCGTATCCGGCGGCCTGTTCGCCGTTCAGGCCGGGCTGATCCCCGGCATGCAGGCCGACGCTCCGTCGGCAGATCAGACCGCTGCGGCGCGTCCGGTCGCGCCGGAGGCGACGGCAACACCCGCCGCCCTGCCCGCCCCCGCCGTCCTGACGGCTCCGGAGGCACCCGGCGCGCTGGCCCTGCCTGCGGCCCCCGAGCTCGCGCTGACCCCGCCCGATCTGTCGCAGCCCGGTCGCGACCTGTCCGAGCGGATGGCCCAAACGCCCGACGCCACCATGGCCGCCCCGGCCACCCCCGAAACCAGCCAGTTCGGCCTGCCCTGCGGGCTGAGCGTCAGTGCCGAGGCCGCGCCCGCGGCGATGGTCGCGCTGGATATCATGGCCCCCTGCCGCCCCGGCGCGCGCGTGGTGATCGAGCATTCGGGCCTGACCCTGACCGAGGCCACCGATCAGATGGGTCTTCTGACGGTCGATATCCCGGCCTTCGAAACGCCCGCCTTCTTCACGATCCGCCTGGCGGACGAGGAAGAGAGTGCGCTGGTCACCATCCCGGATCTGCATGCATATGACCGCGTTGCCATCACCTGGGAAGACACCCGGGACCTGGAGTTGCACGCACTGGAATTCGGCGCCGATTACGGAGAGCCGGGCCATATCTGGGCGGACAACGCGGGCACTGTCGCCCGGGCGCAGACCGGCGTCGGCGGGTTTGTCACGCTTCTGGGGGACGATGCGGTGGACGCGCCGGTGATGGCACAGGTCTATACCTTCCCGCGGGATACGCTGACCCGCGAAGGATCGGTGCGGATCTCGATCGAGGCGCCGATCAACAGCCGCAATTGCGGCCAGGACACTCTGGCCAGAACGGTGCAAACTGATCCCGCCGGGCCCGTCGCGGTGACCGAGCTGACCTTCACGCTTCCCGCCTGCGACGCGGTTGGCGACTATCTGGTGTTGCAAAATCTGTTGCAGGACCTGAGAGTCGCGTCGAACTGATCCAACCCGGTACAGGGCACAGATGCATGCATGGCTGAGGGCGGCTTTCGGAGCCGCCTTTTTCGGTATTACGGGCCTGTCCCCCGCGGTTGCGCAGGATGTCACCCTGCGCTCTCTCGACGGGTCGATCGAGCTGGACGGATCCCTGATCGGCTTCGACGGGGAGTTCTACCGCGTCGATACGATCTACGGGCCACTCACCGTCAACGCCGAGGGGGTTGCCTGCGCCGGGCCGGGATGTCCGGATCTGGAAAGTTTCGTGGCCGAGGCACGGTTCGCCGGCGCCTCTGTGATCGCCGACCGGCTGATGCCGGCGCTGATCGAGGGGTTCGCGCGCGCGCGCGGCATGACCGTCTCACGCGCATTGGCGCCCGATGGCCGCTCCGTCTTCACCCTGACCCGCAGCGTCGATGGGACGACCGCGGCGCGGTTCACGCTGATCCCGGGCACCACCGATAGCGGATTCGAGGCGCTTCTGAATCGCGACGCGGATCTTGCGCTGGCGCTCCGCGAGCCCTCCCCGGTGGAGCGCGACGCCGCGCGGCTGGCCGATCAGGGCGATCTGGGCCTGTCGCAACGGGCACGCGTTCTGGCCATCGACGGCCTTGTGGCGGTGGTTTCCCCCGAAAACCCGTTGCGCGACATCGCCCTGTCCGATCTGGCCCGCGTCTTCGCCGGAGAGATCACCAACTGGGCCCTGCTTGGTGGCGGCGATGCGCCGATCTCGCTGCATCTGATGCGCGACGATTCCGGCCTCGCCCAGGGGTTTGCGAACCGGGTGCTGCTGCCCGCGCGGCTTGGCCTTGGCCCCGGCATCATCCGTCACACGACCCAGGCGGATCTGGCTGGCGCGGTCGCGCGCGACCCCTATGCGATCGGCATCACCTCCTATGCCGGTCTTGGAAACGCCCGCGCGCTGGCGCTTGGCGGCCCCTGCGGTTTCAACCAGGCCGCCAGCGCGGCGAGCCTCAAGGCCGAGGATTACCCGCTGACAGCGCCACTGTTCGTCTATACGCCCGCCCGCAGGATGCCGAGGCTTGTGCGCGAGTTCCTGTCCTTCTTCGAAAGCCAGGCCGCCGAGCGGGTGATCCGCCGGGCCGGTTTCGTGAACCAATCGATCCTGCGCACCCCGGTTTCGGGTCAGGGCGACCGGCTGGCCAACGCCATCGCCGCCGCGGGCCCCGAAATCACGCTTGAGGATCTGCAACGGCTGAGCGCCCGGATCAGCGACAGCCAGCGCCTGTCGCCCACCTTTCGCTTCGCCCCCGGCACCACCGATCTCGACCCGCAGTCGCGCAGTTCCGTCTCGCGGCTTGCGCGCGCCATCGAGCAAGGTCAGTTCGATGGCCAACGCCTTATATTCGTGGGGTTTTCAGATGGCGCGGGCGATGCCGCCACCAATCTGCGCCTTGCCCGGGGGCGCGCGGAGACCGCCCGCCGCGCGGTCATGGAGGCCGCGAATGCCGCCGATCTGAACCGGGTGCAACTGCGCGTGGATGCATTTGGGGAGGCGATGCCGATGGCCTGCGATGACACCGAATGGGGCCGTGCGGTCAACCGCCGGGTCGAGGTCTGGCTGGAATAGGGCGGTCGCGCTCAGCTGGCGTAGGTCGGGTGAAACAGCCCACCGGGCGACAGGGTGAAAATCTCGCAACCGTCTGCCGTCACGCCGATGGAATGCTCGAACTGCGCGCTCAGGGATTTGTCGCGGGTCACCGCCGTCCAGTCATCGGCGAGCACCTTGGTCTCGGGACGGCCCAGATTGACCATCGGCTCGATCGTGAAGAACATGCCCTCCTCCAGCACCGCCGCGGTGCCGGGGCGCCCGTAATGCAGCACATTGGGCGGAGCGTGGAACACCTGCCCCAGCCCGTGCCCGCAGAAATCGCGCACGACCGACATGCGCTGCTGCTCCACATAGGACTGGATGGCATGGCCGATATCGCCGAAGGTGTTGCCCGGTTTCACCGCTTCGATCCCCTTGAACAACGCGTCATGGGTGACCTGCACCAGCCGTTCGGCCCGCCGGTTCAACCGACCGGCGACGAACATCCGGCTGGTATCGCCGTACCAGCCGTCGACGATGACGGTCACGTCGATGTTCAGGATATCGCCGTCCTTCAGCACTTTCGCGCCCGGAATCCCGTGACAGACCACGTGGTTCACGCTGATGCAGCTTGCGTGCTTGTACCCGCGATACCCGATCGTGGCCGAGGTTGCCCCGGCCTCCGCGACCATCGCGGTAATCCGGTCGTCCAGCGTACCGGTAGTCACACCGGGCTGCACCATCGGCGCGATATCGTCCAGGATACGCGCCGCCAGCGCACCGGCCTTGCGCATGCCGGCGAAATCCTGCGGTTGATGAATGCGGATGCCGTCCTTGGTCAAACGGCCCTGGAAATCGTCCAAACTACCACTCCGGAGCTGTGTTTGCCGAAACTTATGCGATGAGACGCCGATTTTCCAGACGCGGCATGGTCATATCTGCGTGGCCGGGTCGACCGGCACCGCATGGCCGATTTCGACCGCATCAGGGCCGATCCTGGTGCCATAGCACAGCATCTCCACACCGGCGGCCCGGGCCGCGTCGAACGCTCCGGCATAGGCCGGGTCTAGGTCGCCCGCGATTTTCAGCCGGGCGCAATCGCTCCGCTGAAGCAGGTAGAGCATCACCGCCCGGTGGCCGTCGGCGGCCATGCGCGACAGTTCGGCCAGGTGTTTGGCGCCACGGGCGGTCACGCTGTCGGGAAACTCCGCCCAGTCGCCTTGTCGGCGCAGGGTGACGTTCTTGACCTCCACATAGGCATTCGGCAGGCCCGGGCCCGAGGCCAGAAAATCGACCCGGCTGTTCTGCCCATAGGTCACCTCGGGCGTGATCTCCGCATAGGCGGCCAGTTCCGGGATCGCGGCAGCGCGCAGCGCCTCCAGAACTACCCTGTTCGGCAGGCTTGTGTCTATCCCGGCCCAGTGACCGCCGGGCAGTTCCACTAGCCGCCAGCCGTAGTTCAGCTTCTTTCGCGGATCGTCATTTGGCTCGACCCAGATCCGCAGTCCCGGCTCCTTCAGCCCCATCATGGAGCCAGGATTGGGGCAATGGGCCGTCACCACCTGCCCGTCCTCCAGCCGTATCTCGGCCAGAAACCGGTTGTAGCGCCGCAGCAGGGTCGCGGGGATCAGAGGGGTTTGAAAACGCATCGCCAAGCCCCTATACCCGGCAGGCAATGCAGGCAAGGAGCAGGCCCATGCCAAACCCCACCGCCGCGATGCTGGTCATCGGCGATGAAATCCTGTCCGGCCGGACCCGTGATGCGAACATGCACTATCTGGCGCAGGAGCTTACGAAACACGGCATCCGCCTGAGCGAGGTACGCATCGTGCCGGACAATCACGATGCGATCGTCGGCGCGGTGCAGGCGCTGAGCGCGGGGTACGATACCGTGTTCACCTCGGGCGGGATCGGCCCCACCCATGATGACATCACCGCGGAGGCCGTGGCAGATGCCTTTGCGGTGCCGATCGGCATCCGCGACGATGCCCGCGCAATCCTGCAGGCGCATTACGACCGGCAGGGCAGCACTTTGAACGAGGCGCGCCTGCGCATGGCGCGCATCCCCGAAGGCGCCAGCCTGATCGACAATCCGGTCTCCGCCGCGCCCGGGTTCACGCTGCACAATGTGCATGTGATGGCCGGGGTGCCGACCGTATTTCAGACGATGGTCGCCTCGGTCCTGCCGACGCTGACGGGCGGCGCGCCGATGTTGTCCCAATCGCTGCGCATCGCGCGGGGCGAAGGCGACATCGCCGGTCCCCTTGGCAAATTGGCAACAGCCCACCCGGAGGTGGAAATCGGCTCCTACCCGTTCATCAAGGACGGTGTTTATGGCGCGAATATCGTAGTGCGCAGCCCCGACGGCGCCGCCATCGATGCGGTGATCCACGAACTGGCCGCCCTGTTCCCCGAGGCGCAATGACGCTGCCCCGCGCCCCCGATCTCTATCCCGTGATCGACCACACATGGCCGCCCGTGCGCCTTTTCGACCTGGGTCTCTGGCGCCTGCGCGAGGGGCGGCGCGGCAGCGGCAGCCGGACCTGCGCCGCGACCCTCCGCGAGGGAAATCCGACCGCCGCAGATCTGGCCGAGGCGGAGACCGCGATGCGCCACATGGGGCAACCGCCGCTCTTCATGATCCGGGAGGGCGAAACGGCTCTGGATCATCTGTTAGAGACGGAATCCTACGTCCTCAAAGACCCTGTCACCCTTTATGCCGCCCCGGTCGATGCCATCGCGACGGACGCGCCCCCGCCGATCACCTGCTTCGAGATCTGGCCGCCGCTGGCCGCGCAGGAGGAGATCTGGGCGCAAGGCGGGATCGGGCCGGAACGGCTGGCCGTCATGCACCGCGCCGCCACCCCCAAGACGACGATTTTCGGGCGGATCGACGACCGGCCGGCGGGCACCGGATTTGTCGCGCTAGACGGGCGGATCGCCATGGTGCACGCGCTGGAGACACGCGCCGAGCATCGCCGCAGGGGGATGGGCCGCTACATGATGCAGGCCATGGCATTCTGGGCGAAAGCCCGCGACGCCACCCACATCACACTTTTGGTGACGGGCGCAAACCTGCCGGCCAATGCGCTCTACGCTTCCATGGGGTTTCAGCCTGTGGGACACTATCATTACAGAATAAAAAAAGAGACCGATGAGCAAACCTGACCCCAACGCCACCGCCCTGAACCTGCCGCCGATTGAGCCCTTGCCCGAGGCGACGCAGAAGTACTTCGATATCTGCCAGGAAAAGCTCGGGATGATCCCCAACGTCCTGGCCGCCTATGCCTTCGACGTGGACAAGCTGAACGCGTTCACGACGATGTATAATGACCTGATGCTCGGCGACAGCGGGCTGAGCAAGCTGGAGCGCGAGATGATCGCGGTGGCCGTGTCCGCGGTGAACCGCTGTTTCTACTGCCTCGTGGCCCATGGCGCCGCCGTTCGGGCGCTGTCGGGCGATCCGGCCCTGGGCGAAGCGCTGGTAATGAACTATCGCGTGGCCCCGCTCGACACACGCCAAAGGGCCATGCTGGATTTTGCCGTGATGATGACCGAAGCCAGCTACCGGATCGAGGAGGCGGACCGTCAGGCGCTGCGCGATGTCGGGTTCAGCGATCGCGATATCTGGGATATCGCGGCGACCGCCTCCTTCTTCAACATGTCGAACCGGATGGCCTCCGCCGTCGATATGCGGCCCAATCCGGAATATCACGGGCAGGATCGGTGAGACTGCGGCTGGCGCATCTCTTTCTGGCGGGCGTCATGGCCACACCCTCGGCGGCGCTTGACCTGCAATTGCCCGCGGCCGCGCGGCTGGCGTTGGAAGAGACAGAGCCGATGGGCCGCTACGAGATGCCGACCGGCCCGTGGACGCAAGCGGGCATGGCGCGCTACGATGCCGAAGGGGGATTTTCCCGCATGGTCTGGCAGGTGGTGCCCTATGGCGGAACCACCGTCCAGCTTCTGGCGCCGCTGCGCGCGCAATTGGTGGCCGACGGCTACGAGGTGCTGTTTTCCTGTACCGACCGCGATTGCGGCGGGTTCGATTTCCGCTTCGGCATCGACGTGGCGCCGGAGCCGGTGATGCATGTCAACCTGGGCGATTTCGCCTATCTGATCGCGCGGCGGCAGACGGCCGAGGCAAACGACACCATCGCGCTCATCGTCTCCCGCGGGGGGGGCCATGGATACATCCATCTGGTCCGCGTCGGTCCGCCCGGGCAAGAAGGGCCGGAGGTGACCCTTTCAAGCCGCGCGCCGGACGAGACGGGCCTGCCTGCCGACACCGGAGCCCTGATCGCCACTCTGGAACGCACCGGTACCGCCACGCTAGACGATCTGCAATTCGAGACGGGTGCCTCCACGCTGTCGGGTGACATGTATCTGTCGCTTGCGACGCTGGCCGACTACCTGATCGCCAATCCGGAAAAGCGGGTTGTTCTGGTGGGCCACACGGATGCCGAAGGCGCGTTGCAGAACAACATCGAACTCAGCCGGGCGCGGGCCAATTCGGTGCGCAGCTTCCTGATCTCGACATACGATATCGCGCCCGAGCGGCTGCGTGCCGAAGGGGTGGGATATCTCGCACCCAGGGCCCCCAACAGCACCGATGACGGGCGGGAACTGAACCGGCGTGTCGAGGTGGTTCTGACCAATACGGAATAGGGCGCGCACCGGAAGGAGTAGGCCAAAAAAATGGCCCGGTCGACACATGCCAACCGGGCCCAAGAGCGACCCCACAATACTCACGCATGGGGAAGCTTATGACGCTCACCAGTCCTCAGGACCCTTGTCCCGAAACTGCTCTACGAGGAAATCGATGAAGGCACGGACCTTGGGCTGGGTGTAGCGGCCCGGCGGATAGACGGCATAGATGCCATGCACCTCCATCGGAAGGTCGGGGATCGCATCGACCAGCAGGCCCTGACGCATCGCATCGGCATAGAGGAAGCTGGGCAGATAGGCGATGCCAAGCCCTCCGATCGCGGCATTCAGAAGTGACTGGCCGTCATTCACCGTCAGCGATCCGGCGGTGCGGACCTGTCGTTTTTCACCCGAGGGCGCGGTCAGCTTCCAGACGTTGCCGCTGGCCTGATTGGAGTAATGCAGAAGCTTGTGATCGTTCAGATCGTCGATCTTTTCGGGCCGGCCGAACTCCTCGAAATAGCTGGGGGCCGCGATCATGCGCTTGTATGTTTCGGTCAGCTTGCGGGCGCGCAGGCTGCTGTCCTCCAGATCGCCCACGCGGATCGCCATGTCGAACCCTTCGGAGATCAGTTCGACATAGCGGTTGTTCAGGATCATGTTGACCGTGATTTCCGGATAGGAATGCAGAAACTGCCCCAGAACCGGCGACAGATGGTTCACGCCGAAATCGGTGGCGACCGAAACACGCAAGAGCCCTGACGGCGCCGATTGCATCGCGGTCACCAGCGCATCGGCCTCGCCCGCGTCATTCAGCACGCGCCGCGCACGATCATAGTAGGCCAGCCCGATTTCGGTCGGGCTGACCCGGCGGGTCGTCCGGTTCAGCAGGCGCGCGCCAAGGCGGGTTTCAAGGCTCGACACATGCTTGGAGACGGCCGATTTCGAAATCCCCATCTTCCTCGCCGCATCCGTGAAACCGCCTTGATCCACCACGGTGGCAAACGCTTCCATCTCCGTCAAACGGTCCATTCAGTCACCCATCAGCACATGTTCTTGTTGTCTGGCACCATGGGATCAAAATGCGGCGCGATTGCGGAGAGGCGCAGGCCAAAGCCGGGTATTAAGGGGGACCGTTGGTGGCGCGAAAGCTCAAATTTTATGTAAATCGTGGAATACCTGTCCAAAAGGATAGGTTTTGCGGGCGACGGCGCCTTCGGCTTCCCGTTTCCCATTCCCCGTCATCGCATCTAGGCTTCGCCACATTCGAGGGAGAGGATGACATGAATCATGCCACCGCGCGACGCGATCTCGCCGCCGCTTTCCGCTGGACCGCGCGCGAGCGCATGCATGAAGCGGTCGCCAATCACTTCTCGCTTGCGGTGAGCGAGGATGGCAGCCGCTTCCTGATCAACCCCAAACGCCATTTCAGCCGGATGCGCGCCTCGGACCTCTGGGTGATCGACGCCAATGATCCCGAAAGCTGCAGCGGCCGCGGCGCGCCGGACCCGACCGCCTGGGGCCTGCATGCCAGTCTGCATCGCCATGTGCCCCATGCGCGCTGCGCGATGCATGTGCATTCCACTTATGCCACGGCGCTCGCGGCGCTGGCGGACAGCCGTCTGCCGCCCGTCGATCAGAACTCCGCCATGTTCTACAATCGGCACGTCGTGGATGAGAATTATGGCGGTCTCGCGCTTGAGGAGGAAGGCACCCGTTGCGCCCGCCTGTTTCAGGACCCGTCCGTCAGGACGATGATCATGGGTAATCACGGCGTCCTGATCATCGGCGAAACCGTGGCCGAGACCTTCGCGCGTCTGTATTACTTCGAACGTGCGGCGCGCACCTATATCCTTGCCCTGCAGACCGGACGTCCCCTGCGCGAGCTGTCCCCGGAGATCGCGGAGAAGACGGCGCGCGAGCTGGAGGGCTGCGCCGATGCCGATGCGGCGTTTCTGGCCGAACTGAGGAAGATTCTGGATACTGAGGAGCCCGACTACGCAGACTGACCCGGCGGGAACCATTTATCGGCTTGCAGGGTTTCCCCTGCATGACCCCCGATGGCCTGATCTATTATCCCGATGACCGCCCCGGCATCACGCGCCGGCGTCAGGGCCGCGGCTTTTCCTACCGCGCACCGGACGGCACCACCATCGCCAGCCGCCGCGAGCGCGCCCGGATCGAGGCGCTGGCGGTCCCGCCCGCCTATTCCGCGGTCTGGATCAGCCCGCGGATCAATGGCCATTTGCAGGCCACGGGGCGCGACGCGGCGGGGCGCAAGCAATACCGCTATCACGTGGACTGGACCGCGTTTCGCGCGCAGTGCAAATTCGACGATCTGCCCCGGTTCGGCGCCGCCCTGCCGCGGCTTCGCCAGAAGATCCGCGAGGGGCTGGAGGGTGAACCGGGCAGCCGCGATTTCGCGCTGGCCGCGGTTCTGGGCCTGATCGACCAGTTGTCCCTCCGCCCAGGACATGTGGATTATGCCGAGGAAAACGGCAGTTACGGCGCAACCACTCTCCGCTCGCGCCATTTGAACGTCGGGAAGGATGCCCTGTCGCTGTCCTTCACCGCCAAGGGTGGCGCGAAGGTGCGCACCAAGCTGACCGACAGGCGGCTGGCACGCGCCCTCGGCCGGCTGGACGATCTGCCCGGGGCCCCGGTCGCCACATGGCTTGATGGCGAGACCCCGCGCGCGGTGACCCCGGAGATGTTGAGCCGGCATATCGCCGACTTGACGGGCGAGGAGGGGCTGACGCCCAAGGCCTTTCGCACATGGAACGGGTCGGTCGCGGCCATGGAGGTGGCGCTTCGCCATCCCGACCCGACAATCACCGCGATGGCCGAGGCGGCGGCGAAACGGCTGCACAACACGCCGAAAATCGCGCGGAACAGTTACATCCACCCCGACGTGATCGCCTTGTCAGACAGCTCCGAGACCGACCGCGCCAGACTGGCGCAGGCCCGGACGCCCGCGCGCCTTCGCAAGGCGGAACGGGCGCTGCTGGCGCTGATCGGCTAGACTCGTTCCAGCACCACCAGCCGGTATTCATGCTCCCGCGCGAATTTCTCGGCCCGGTCGGTGCGCCGGTTCAGCTTGTCCAGCGCACGACCCAGCATCTTTTCCATCAGCCAGGCGCGCCAGGGATATTCGCGGCCGATCTCGGCCCGGAACCGCGTGATGAAGGGCGCGACCTTGTCGTTCTTGATCGACTCGTGGATCACGAAAGTCGGCGTGATCGCATCGGTCATGTCCTCGTCGCTGACGATCCGGAAGGCGCCCTGCGCCGCGACCGCCTCCAGAAACGCCTGATGCGTGCCCCGCGTGCCGTCTCCATGGGCGAAGCCGGGTCGCCGGAAGTAATCGAACATCACCATGCCGCGCGTGGCGTACCGGTTCACCTGCGCCAGCGCGGCCTCCAGATCGATATAGTGGAAGCTTTCCGCAAACAGGCAGATGTCGAACCGCGCATCGCTCTCGAACGCCTCGAACAGGGCGTCGTGCACGCCTGTGCCCGTCGGCAGCTTGGCCCGCGCCATTTCATTCATCTGGACCGACGGCGAAACGCAGGTAACGTCGAACCCGCGCGCGATCAGCGCCCGGGCATTCGCGCCCGTGCCGGAGCCGACATCAAGGATTGACGTCACCCCGTCGGGAATGACCTGCACCAGCTTCTCGAAATAGGCCTGCTGCGCACGGCCCATCGCTTCGGCGGACAGAACCTCCGGCACGCCGTCGGGGAAATAGCCGTAATGCGCGAACCCGTGCCCGAAGATCACTTCGGACATCAGCGCAGTGGCTTCCAGTTCAAGGTTTTTCAGTTTCATGGGCCGGTCTTTAGCGCAAAACGCGGCCGTGAACAGCCGGTTTATGCCGCGTCGAAATCCAGCACCAGTTTCTTGCTGGTGGGCCTGGACTGGCAGGCCAGCGTGAACCCCGCCTCAAGTTCCCAGGGTTCCAGCGAGTAATTCACCGCCATCTCGGCGCTGCCCTCCTCCACCTTGCAGCGGCAGGTGCAGCACATGCCGCCCCGGCAGGAATAGGGCAGTTCCAGCCCCGCCCGTTCCGCCGCCGCGATGACCGTATCGTCGCCGGCCGCATAGGTGAACCGACGCCGCGCGCCGTCAAGCAGCACCTCGACCTCGACGCCGCCCGCCGCCACCGCTTCGGCCTCCGCCGATTTCGGCAGGCGCGGGACCTCGCCCGCCATGAAGAAGCGTTCGTGGTGAATGCGCTCCGGCGCGACGCCAAGGGCCAGCACCGCCGCCTCCACCGCGTCGATCATCTCGCCCGGGCCGCACAGGAACACGCCATCGGCACCGGCCAGATCCACCGCGCCGGACCGGGCCAGCCGGGTGATCTTCTCGCCATCGACCCGGCCCGAGAGAAGCGCCACATCCTGCGGCTCGCGGCTCAGCACATGGATCAGGGTGAAGCGCCCGAGATAGCGATCCTTCAGCGCCTCCAACGTCTCGCGGAACACGATCGTATCGGCCCGGCGGTTGCCATAGACCAGCGTCACCTCGGCACCGCGTGCCAGCGCCGCGCCCGCAATCGACACCATCGGCGTGATGCCGGAGCCCGCCGCGATCAGAACCAGCCGGTCGCAGCCCGGATCGGTAAAGCGTCCCTCCGGCGGCATGACCTGAACCCGGTCGCCGGGCGCCAGCCCTTGCGCAAAGGTTGAAAACGCCCCGCCTTCGACCTTTTTCACGCCCACGGTCAGGCGCTCGCCGGGCAGGGAGGCAATGGAATAGCTGCGCCGCAGATCCTGCCCGTCGACCTTCGCCCGCAGGGTCAGATACTGCCCGGGCCGATAGGCGAAAAGGCCCGCGATCTCGTCCGGCACCTCGAAGGAAATCGCCACCGCATCCTCGGTCTCGGCCCGCCGGTCGGCCACTTTCAGCTCATGAAACATCAGGCAATCCTCAGATGCATTTGAAATAGTCGAACGGTTCGGCGCAGGCCCGGCACCGATACTGCGCCTTGCAGGCGGTCGATCCGAACTCGCTGATCTTCTCTGTATCTCCAGAGCCGCAGCGCGGGCACGCCACCGCCACGTCGCCAAACAGCGCCCGGACCGAGCCCGCAGTCTCCACCGGCGGCGCGATCCCGTAGGCGCGCAATTTCTCGCGCCCGGCTTCGGTGATCCAGTCCGTGGTCCATGGCGGCGACAGAACCCGCTCGATCCGCACGTCGAACCCGGCCTCGCGAAGCGCCACTTCGATCGCCATCTCGATGGCCATGGTCGCGGGGCAGCCGGAGTAGGTCGGGGTCACCTGCGCCACCGCAACCCCGTCCACCAGCTCCACCCGGCGCAGGATTCCCAGATCCTCGACGGTCACGCAGGGCACTTCCGGGTCCGGCACGGCGGCGGCGGCGGCCCAGGCGCGTTTCTGGTCCAGAACCGCTACCATTCGGCCCCCGGATAGGCCCGCTGAAGATACTGCATCTCGGCCAGCAGATGGCCCAGTTGCTCCCCGTGAATACCCGCGCGGCCACCGGTCTGCGGGAAAGGAATGTCGGGCTGCTCCAGCAGCGCCTCGCCAAAGACCATGCCGATCACCCGATCCCAGTCCCCGCGCATGTCCGCCCGGACCGGCAAAACGCCCTCCGCTTCGCAGGCGGCCGCGGCCGGGCTGCTTTCAAACAACTCGCCGGTGAACCGATGCAACTCCGTGACGGCACCCTGCATCCGCCGCGCGCTCTCTTCCGTCCCGTCGCCCAATCGGATCACCCATTCGCCCGCGTGCCGGATATGATAGGCCATCTCCTTCACGGCCTTGCCGGCAACGCCGCGGATGATCTCATCGGAGGATCCCAGAGCGGCCTTCCAGAACGGCTCCATGAATGCCGCGAAATAGAGCTGCCGCAACATTGTCTGCGCGAAATCGCCATTGGGCCGCTCCACCAGCAGACAGTTGCGATACTCCCGCTCCACCCGCAGCATCGCCAGATCGTCTTCCGACCGGCCCTTGCCTTCCAGTTTCGCAGCATGGTCATAGAGCACCCGCGCCGTGCCGATCAGATCCAGCGCCATGTTCGGCAGCGCAAGATCCTCCTCCAGCATGGGCGCATGGCCGCACCATTCCGAGATCCGATGCCCCAGAATCAGATGGTCGTCGGCCAGTTCCAGAACAGCCTCAAGCCGGGCCATCACATATGCCCCACATCTTCGGGGATCTCGTAGAAGGTCGGGTGGCGATAGATCTTGTCCGCCGTCGGCTCGAAATTCTCCGCCGCCTGATCGGGATCGCTGGCGGTGATCGCGGCGGATGGCACCACCCAGATGCTCACACCCTCGCCCCGCCGCGTGTAGACATCGCGTGCAGCGTTCAGCGCCAACACCTCGTCCGCGGCATGCAGGGATCCGCAATGCTTATGCGCCAACCCGTTCCGGGGCCGGATGAACACTTCCCATAACGGCGTCGCCTCGGTCATCGCCCACTCCATCCTTGGTTCAGAAATATGGCGGCGAGAGCGGGGGCAGCGCCCCTCGTTCCCGCCCTTCTCGATTCACTCGGCGGCCTGTTTCCGCGTGGCCCGTTTCGCGGCATGGGCCCGCGCGGCCTCCCGCACCCAGGCGCCGTTGTCCCAGGCGGCCTTGCGGTCGCGGATCCGGTCCACATTCATCTGACCGCCGCCCTTGACCACGCGCCAGAACTCCGACCAGTCGATCTCTCCGTGATCGTACCCGTTCTTTTCTTCATTCCATTTCAGATCTTCATCCGGCACGGACAAACCCAGAAACTCCGCTTGCGGCACCGTGGCGTCGATGAATTTCTGGCGCAGCTCGTCATTGGAGAACCGCTTGATCTTCCAGGCCATCGACTGGTCGGAATGCTCGCTATCCGCATCATGGGGGCCGAACATCATCAGCGAGGGCCACCACCAGCGGTTCAGCGCATCCTGAGCCATCTCGCGCTGCGCGGGTGTGCCGCGCGCAAGCGTCATGACGATCTCGTAGCCCTGCCGCTGGTGAAAGGATTCCTCCTTGCAGACCCGGATCATCGCGCGGGCATAGGGCCCGAAGGAACACCGGCAGAGCGGGATCTGATTCATGATCGCCGCGCCGTCCACAAGCCAGCCGATCGTGCCGATATCGGCCCAGCTCAGCGTGGGATAATTGAAGATGCTGGAATACTTGGCCTTGCCCGCATGCAGCTCTTCGGTCATCTCCTCGCGGCTGACCCCCAGCGTCTCGGCGGCGGCATAGAGATACAAGCCATGACCGCCCTCGTCCTGGACCTTGGCCAGAAGTGCGGCCTTGCGCTTCAGCGACGGCGCGCGGGTGATCCAGTTGCCCTCCGGCAGCATCCCCACGATCTCGGAATGGGCGTGCTGTCCGATCTGGCGAACCAGGGTCCGCCTGTATCCCTCGGGCATCGCATCATTCGGCTCGATCTTTTCTTCCGCGTCGATGCGCGCCTGGAATCGCGCCAGGAATTCCGGCGTTTCTTCGGTGGTGCTGTCGGCACCGATCAGACCTTGAGAATACACAAGCCTCTCCTCCCAGATGCAGGGTGTGTTGCACAAATAGGTTACAAAAAAATGCGAATCAACGTTTTTTTGTAACCTATTTTCGAAAGCCGAAGCGCTCCCAGTACATCGGGCCCGGTGTTTTGAGCCTTCGGAACCCCGGGCCCGCAGCCTGCAGCCACTCTTCCGCCGGACCGGTCAGCGACCAGTAGGCCGCCCCGATATTCTCCCGCAATTTCAACCCGGCCCAGCCCTCCGGCGCCAGTCGGGCGGGCACCTCGGGATAGCGCAGGACATAGCGCCGCCAGCGATGGACCAGCACCGTGCGCGCGGCCAGCGCGTCAAGGCCCGTATCCGGCGCGAATGTGACATCAAGGTACCGCAAAAGCGCCGTCAGCGTGTCCGTTTCCGCCTGATGTTCGGGGGAGACCGCCCTGATCTCATCAGGCAGCGATTCGATCCGTCCCGCAACGGAAAAGCCGCGATCCCGCGGCGCGAAATCCACCGGCCAGAGCCCGACACCGGGCGCCACCGGCAGCCCGCGCGGATCGTCGGACACCGCCATCAGCCAATGAACCGGCTCCTCCGTCCGGGCCGCGGCGTAGACAAGCCGGGAGGCCGGAACAAAGGCATCGCGCCCCTTGGCGGTGAAGCCGTAAAACGTGTTCCGGCCTTCCTTGCTCCGTTCCGCCCAGCCGTCTTTCACCAGACGCGACAACGCGGTTTTCTGCGCCGGCTGACCAACACCCAGTCGATCCAGCAGCACGCCCAGCCGTGTGGTCGAAATCGTTTCCTGCCGGGTCTCGACGGTGTCGCCCAGAATGGTCACGATCAGCGACCAGACACGCAGACGGCCCTGATCGTGCAGGTATTCGTCAAGAAGAGGTCGCAGCAAATCGGTCATCCCGCGGGTTTAGCGGGAATAGCTCACCATCGTCAAAAGCTCATATGCGGCGGTCTGCTCGTCGTCTTGATTGTATAGCGTCGCATGCCAGCGGACCTCCCCATAAGTGTCGGTGCGCCGGGTCTTGCGCCTGGCGGTCAGCCGGACCCAAAGGCTGTCCCCGGGGCTGACAGGTTTCTGAAAGCTGAGGCTGTTGAGCCCCGTGTTGGCCAGAACCGGGCCCGGGTCAGGCTGGACGAACAGCCCGGCCGCAAAGCTCAGCAGCAGATAGCCATGGGCCACGCGGCCTGGGAAGAACGGGTTCGCGGCGGCGGCTGCCTCGTCCATATGGGCGTAGAACGTATCCCCGGTGAAGGCCGCGAAATGCTCGATATCCTCAAGGCTGACCTGCCGCTGCGCCGTGTTGATCGTATGGCCGACCTCGATCTCGTCGAAGGTCAGCTGGAAGGGATGCGCGGGTGCCTTTTTCTCGCCGCTGCCCGGTACCCATTGGCCGGTCACGGAGGTCAGCATGTCGGGGGAGCCCTGAACGGCGACACGTTGCATGTAATGCAGAACGCCGCGGATCCCGCCCAGCTCTTCGCCGCCGCCCGCGCGACCGGGGCCGCCATGGATCATGTGCGGCAGGGGGGAGCCATGGCCAGTCGCCTCCCCCATGCTGTCGCGATCGTTGATATAGATCCGGCCATGCCAGGCACCGGATCGAAGCACGACCTCCCGGGCGACCTGCGGATCATGTGTGATCACAGAGGCCACAAGCGATCCGCCGCCGCGATTTGCAAGGTCGCAGGCATGATCGAGATCGCGATAGGGCATCACAGTGGAGACCGGGCCGAAAGCTTCGATCTCATGCACATTCCGTGCTGAATCAGGGTCTGAACAGCGGTACAGGGTCGGTGGCAGGAATGCCCCTGCCCCCGCATCGGCCCCGTCCACCTGCATCAG
Source organism: Rhodophyticola porphyridii (assembly GCF_003688285.1). Taxonomy (GTDB): domain Bacteria; phylum Pseudomonadota; class Alphaproteobacteria; order Rhodobacterales; family Rhodobacteraceae; genus Rhodophyticola; species Rhodophyticola porphyridii. The sequence goes on along the minus strand of NZ_RCNT01000001.1, from coordinate 22,300 downwards.
ATCCGGGTCGCCGCAGATCCGCTCGGCCTCTTCGGCGATACGGCGCAGATTTGTGATCACATCCTGCTTCTGGCTGGCACCGGCCAGCGCACCCATCCGCGTGGATTCAAGGGCGGGGTCGCCGATTCGGGTGCCCGACAGCCGCGCCGACAGCGCATCGGCCACCGCGTCAAACTGCGCCTGCGGCACGATGATCCGCCGGATCGCGGTGCATTTCTGACCCGCCTTCGTGGTTATCTCGCGCGCGGCCTCCTTGATGAAGAGATCGAATTCGGGCGCGTCCGGTGTGACATCGGGACCCAGAACGGAGCAGTTGAGACTGTCCTGTTCGGCAATGAACCGTGTACCCCGTTTCAGCAGATGGGGGTTCGACCGCAGCATCAGCGCGGTATCCGCAGACCCCGTGAAACTGACCACGTCCTGCGGGCCCAGACGGTCCAGCAGATCGCCCGTCCCGCCAATGATCAATTGCAGTGCCCCGTCGGGCAGAAAGCCGGAACTCAGCATGACCCGCACGCAGGCTTCGGTCAGATAACTGGTCGCCGTCGCGGGTTTCACGATGCAGGGCACACCTGCCAGAAGCGCGGGCGCGAGTTTTTCCAGCATGCCCCAGATCGGGAAGTTGAAGGCGTTGATATGCACCGCGACACCGCGCAGCGGGACCGCCACGTGCTGGCCAAGGAAGGTTCCGTTTCGGGAAAGCTGCTCGGTCTCGCCCTCGATATAGACGTGACCCTCCGGCATCTCACGGCGGCCCTTGGAGGCGTAGACGAACATCGTACCGATGCCGCCATCGATATCGATCCAGCCGTCCGCGCGGGTGGCCCCGGTCAGCGGGTTGAGGGCGTAAAGCTCCTCCTTGCGGCTGTCGATATGCTGGGCCAGAGCCTTCAGCATGCGGGCCCGCGCATGGAAATCCATCGCGCGAAGGGCCGGCCCGCCAACCTCCACGGCATACCGGATCATCGCATCCGTATCCAGAGCGGCGCCTCCGCGCGCGATCATCTCGCCGGTGACGGCGCTGAACATCTGTCGCGCGTTGCCGTCAGGGGCGACCCATTTACCGGCCGCGAAGCTTTGAAGCTCGATCATCATCTGTCCTCCCTTGTCGAACAGTCTTGACCGATTGGTCGGGTTTGCGTCAAGCTGCTTGCGAACGGGAGGACGGCGATGACACCGGAAGAACGCGCGCGGCGAAGCGCCGAAGCGATGTGGGCGGGCGATGCCGCATCGAAATGGGTCGGCATAAATCTGGTCGAGGTCGCGCCCGGCTATGCGCGGATGACCTGCACTGTACGTGGAGAGCATCTGAACGGCCACCGGATCTGTCATGGCGGCGTGATTTTCAGCCTGGCCGACAGCGCCTTTGCCTTTGCCTGCAACAGCCACAACCAGATCGCCGTCGCGCAGCACAACACCATAAGCTACCTGAGCCCCGGCCAGCCCGGAGAGACCCTGACCGCCGAGGCGCGGGAGATCTCCCGTCAGGGGCGGAACGGCATCACGGATGTGGTCGTGACCGGTGGAGACGGGCGACAGGTGGCGCTGTTTCGCGGTGCGTCGCGCACGATCAGCGGCACCCATTTCAAGGAGGAGGCCTGATGTTGGACCTGACGCCGAAGCGGGAGGATCTGGATCCGATCGAGATCGCCAGCCGGGATGAGATTGCGGCGCTGCAACTCAAGCGGATGAAATGGTCGCTGGCCCATGCCTATGCCAATGTGCCCTTCTACAGGACAAGTTTCGACAAGGCGGGCATACATCCCGACGATCTGAAATCCCTGTCGGATCTGGCGAAGTTTCCCTTCACCGTGAAACAGGATCTGCGGGACAATTACCCGTTCGGGATGTTCGCCGTGCCGCGGGAGCAGGTGGCGCGGGTCCATGCATCTTCGGGAACCACCGGGCAGCCCACCGTTGTCGGCTACACCGCGCGGGACATCGACACATGGGCCAGTTGCGTCGCCCGCTCGATGCGGGCGAGCGGCACCCGACCGGGCGATGTGGTCCATATCTCCTATGGTTACGGGCTTTTCACCGGCGGGCTTGGCGCCCATTACGGGGCGGAGAAACTGGGCTGTACGGTTGTTCCCGTCTCGGGCGGAATGACACCGCGGCAGGTCAAGCTGATCGAGGATTTTGGCGCCTCCACCATCATGGTCACGCCCTCCTATGCGCTGTCCATTCTCGACGCCTATCGAGAGCAGGGGCTGGACCCGCGCAAAAGCCCGCTGAAGGTAGGAATATTCGGAGCCGAACCCTGGACCAATGCAATGCGCGAGGAGATCGAACAGGCCTTCGATATGCATGCGGTGGATATCTACGGTCTGTCCGAGGTGATGGGCCCCGGCGTCGCCAATGAATGCGTCGAGACCAAGGATGGGCTGCATATCTGGGAGGATCACTTCTACCCCGAGGTGATCAATCCGGAAACTGGGGTGCCGGTCGCAGATGGTGAGCAGGGCGAACTCGTCTTCACCTCGCTGACCAAGGAGGCGTTTCCGATCATCCGGTACCGCACCCGCGATCTGACCCGGCTTCTGCCCGGCACCGCGCGAACCATGCGCCGGATGGAGAAGATCACCGGTCGCTCCGACGACATGATCATCCTGCGCGGCGTCAATATCTTTCCCACCCAGATCGAGGAGCAGTTGATGGAGGTGGCCGGGCTTGCGCCGCATTTCCAGATTGAGCTGAGCCGCGAGGGCCGGATGGACGAAATGCGCGTCCATGTGGAAGCGGCGGAGGGACCGATGGGCTCGGAAGCGCTCGAAAAGGCCGCGGAGACCCTGAAACGGCGGATCAAGGAGCGTGTCGGCGTGACGGTTGCGATCACCGCCCATGGGTCCGGCGGCGTGGCGCGCAGCCAGGGCAAGGCCGTGCGCATCATCGACAACCGGCCGAAGGCCTAGCGCGATGCCGCGCGGACTGGCCCGGGATCACGCGGAAAAGCGCGCCGCCCTGCGCAAGGGCGCGGCGAAACATTTTGCCGAACACGGGTATGACCGGGCCTCCATGGCGTCGGTGGCAAGTGCCTGCGGTGTGTCCAAGGCGCTGATCTACCACTACTACGACAGCAAGGAGGCGCTGCTTTTCGACATTCTGGAAGGCCATCTGGGCGCGCTGGTGAATGCCGTCGACACGGTGCCCGACACCGGCGCGCCCGAGGCCCAGTTGCGCGCTCTGATCCACGCTATTCTGACCAATTACCGGGACGCGGACGCAGAACACAAACTCCAGATCGACGCATTGGATACCCTGCCCACCGACATGAAAGCACCGCTGATCGAGCTGCAACGGCGCCTTGTCACCCGGATGAGTGACGTCATCGCCGCGATCGGCGTTTCCGGGGAGCTGCGCGCCGTCACCATGACCGTGTTCGGGATGCTCAACTGGTTTTACATGTGGCATCGGCCGGGCAAGGGGATCAGCCGCGAGGCCTATGGCGATCTGGTGACCGACATGGTTCTGGGTGGCGTGCGCAACCTCTGACACTGGCCAGAGATAAGGCACGGCTCCGCCCGCTCGGGTTGCAGGAAACACATTCGGGGCGTGCCGCCCCACACGGATATGCGCGGCGATCGGGAAAACCCCGCGCCAGAATTCCGCGCCTTTTATGATCTTGGGGATTTGGTTTTTCCTCCGGCGGCGGTATTTGAACCCACAAGAAGACCCAAACGACGGGGCGGAATGGCGAAACGGGCAAAATCCAGACCGGGAAAATCCGGCTCCGGGCGGAGATCGAAAGGCAATGCCGCCTCCCCGCTTCGGCGGCGTTTGCAGGGCGTGGTGAGATGGATTTCGCGGGCGATGCTTCTGGCGGTCGGTCTGGCGGTGGCGTGGATTGCGATCTACGCCGTCGTGCCGGTTCCCCGAACGCCCTACATGATCTCCGAAAGCTGGCGGCTTGGCGGTGTCGCGCGCGACTGGGTGCCGATGGAGGAGATCTCGCCGAACCTGCAACGCGCCGTCGTCGCGGCGGAGGACGCGAATTTCTGCCTCCACTGGGGGTTCGACATGGCGGCGATCCGCGATGCGATTGCCGATGGCGGGGCGCGCGGTGCCTCCACCATCAGCCAGCAGACGGTGAAAAACACGTTTCTGTGGCAAAGCCGCAGCTGGGTGCGAAAGGCATTGGAGGCGGCGATCACCCCCGTGGTCGAACTGATCTGGCCCAAGCGGCGGGTGCTGGAAGTCTATCTCAACATTGCGGAGTTTGATGAGGGTGTGTTTGGTGCCGAAGCCGCCGCCCGGCATTACTTCGGGGTCGCGGCCGCGGACCTGACCCAGACGCAGGCCGCGCGGCTTGCCGCCATCCTGCCCAGCCCGCAGACAAGATCCGCGTCGGAGCCCAGCGATGCAACGCGCCGGCGGGCCGGGCAGATCCTTGACGGTGCGGCGACGATCCGCGCCGATGGCCGCGATATGTGCTTTGCGAATTGAATTTACGGCTCCGGCAGGGCAAACAAGACCGATAACAAGAATGACGAGCCGAGCATGACGCGCCTCTACCATTTCGCCCTCTCCCCGTTTTGTCGCAAGGTCCGGCTGGTGCTGGCCGAAAAGAAAATCGATGTGGAACTGGTCGAGGAACGATACTGGGAACCCTCCACGGAGTTCCTGCGCCGCAATCCTGCTGGGAAGGTTCCGGTCCTGAAGATCGACGGGCTGATGCTCAGCGACAGTCAGGCGATCTGCGAATATGTCGAGGAAACCGTGCCCGAGCCCGCACTGATGCCGAAAGACGCCAAATCGCGGGCCGAGGTGCGCCGGCTCTGCGGATGGTTCGACGACAAGTTCCACTCCGAAGTCACGGCAAACCTGGTTTACGAACGGGTGAACAAGAAGATCATGCGAGGCGGGTATCCCGACGGCAAGGCGGTGAAGACCGGCGCGCAGCAGATCAAGTTTCACCTCGATTACATGGCCTGGCTGCTGGATCATCGCCGCTGGCTCGCCGGAGACCGGATGACACTTGCGGATTTCACGGCGGCCGCGCATCTGAGCTGTCTCGATTACATCAGCGACGTCGACTGGAACCGGTCCGAGATCGTCAAGGACTGGTACGCCAAGATCAAATCGCGGCCTGCATTCCGGTCGATCCTGGCCGATCAGGTTCCGGGGTTCATCCAGCCGCCGCATTACGCCAATCTGGACTTTTGACCGCGCTGCGGCATGCGCTGGAAGCCGAGGCCCGGCAGGCAGGTTTCGCCAAGCTGGGGATCTGCCGGCCCGACGCGATCCCCGAGGCCGCCGGCCGTCTGGCCAGATATGTCGCCGAAGGACGGCATGGCCAGATGAGCTGGCTGGAGGAACGGATGGGCTGGCGCGGCGACCCCACGGCGCTGTGGCCCGAAGCACGTTCGGTGATCATGCTGGCGGAGATGTATACCCCTGAGCATGATCCGCTTGACGCATTGAACCGTTGCGACCGGGCGACCATCAGTGTCTACGCGCAGAACCGGGACTATCACGATCTGGTCAAGAAGCGGCTGAAGCGGGTGGGTCGATGGCTTCTGGAACGTTGTCCGGGCGAGTCGATCAAGGTCTTCGTGGACACAGCCCCGGTAATGGAAAAGCCTCTTGCTGAGGCTGCGGGCCTCGGCTGGCAGGGCAAGCATACCAACCTGCTGAGCCGCGATCTTGGCAATTGGTTCTTTCTGGGCGCGATTTTCACGACAGCCGAATTTGCCCCCGATCCGCCCGAAGGGGAGCATTGCGGCAGCTGCACCGCATGTCTGGATATCTGCCCGACCGATGCATTTCCGGCGCCGTTCCAGCTCGATGCGCGGCGCTGCATCTCGTACCTGACCATCGAACACAAAGGCCCGGTCGATCCCGAGCTGCGTGGCAAAATGGGCAACCGCATCTATGGCTGCGACGATTGTCTGGCGGTCTGCCCGTGGAACAAGTTCGCACGCGAAGCGACGGAGCTGCGTTACGCCGCGCGGGCCGAATTGCGCGCGCCCGGGCTGGAAGATCTGGCCGGGCTGGATGATGCAGGATTTCGCGCGCTTTTTTCGGGATCTCCGATCAAGCGGATCGGACGGGACAGATTCGTGCGGAATGTTCTTTACGCGATCGGGAACAGCGGCGAAAAACGGCTCAAACCCGCCGCGCAGAGCCTTATCAATGACACCGACGAGGCCGTGGCGGATGCGGCCAGATGGGCAGTGGAGCGTTTGCGATGATCTTGTTGAGCTTTGGGCATGGCTATTCGGCGCAGGCGCTGACACGATTGTTGCCCGGGGGGACCGAGGTAATCGGCACCACGCGGAGTGTCGAAAAGGCCCGAGCCCTGAGCGCGAACGGGATTACCGCGCGGGTGTTCCCGGGCGACGACCTGCGGGATGACCTGCGCCGGGCCACCCATATTCTCAGCTCCGTCGGGCCGGGGCCCGAAGGCGACCCGGTTCTGGCCGAACTGCATGATGAGATCGCAGCCGTCGCGGGCGGAAAACGCTGGATCGGGTATCTCTCGACCACTGGCGTTTACGGCGATCATCAGGGGGGATGGGTGGATGAGACGACGCCCCTGACCCCCATGACCGAACGGGGCCGGGCGCGTGTCGCGGCGGAGGCCGCATGGCAGGCATTGGCCGAACAGGCCGGTGCGCCGCTGCATATCTTCCGCCTTGCGGGGATCTACGGACCCGGCCGCGGACCGTTTGCCAAGGTCCGGCGCGGCACCGCACGGCGGATCATCAAGCCGGGGCAGGTGTTTTCCAGGATCCATGTGGACGATATCGCACAGGTTTTGCTTGCCTCGATGACCCGGCCCGATCCCGGCGCGATCTACAATGTCTGCGACGATGACCCGGCCCCTCCCGAAGATGTGATCGCCTTTGCCGCCGGGCTTCTTGGCCTGCCCGTGCCGCCCGATGTGCCGATCGAGGAAGCCGAATTATCGCCCATGGCCCGCAGTTTTTATGCCGAAAGCAAGCGGGTATCGAACGCGCGGATCAAGGCGGAGCTGGGCGTGCAGCTGACCTATCCCGATTATCGGACCGGACTGGCGGCACTGCTGGCCGCCGAGAGCCGCGATTAGAGATACCGCCCGGGCCGGTTTTGCTGTATGGCGAAGACCAATAATCGAGTAAAAAATCGAGGCGACGGGCATGCGGTTTCTGAGTTGGGTGATGGTGGGTGTGCTGGTGCTGGGCACCAGCGCCTGTTCGCGCTTCATCGAGTATAACGGGCCGGAAGTGACCCGGATCGAGGTGCATAAAAGCACGCGGCAGATGTATCTGTTCCACAACGAAACCATTCTGGAGAGTTATGACTTCGAGCTTGGTTTCGCCCCGGTCGGCGACAAGCAGATCGAGGGTGACGGGCGCACGCCGGAAGGCCGCTACACCATCGACCGTCGCAATCCCAACAGCGAGTTCTACCTGTCCATCGGTATCAGCTACCCCAATGAGCAGGACCGCGAAGAGGCCGCTGCGCTGGGCTTTTCACCTGGCGGCGACATCTTCATTCATGGCACGCCCAGAGCGTTTCGGCGGGCGGATGACTGGACATGGGGCTGCATCGCCGTGACCAATGCCGAGATGCGGCAGATCTACGCGATGGTGAATGATGGCACCATCATCGATATCTTCCCCTAACCCGTCGGCGCATTGGCAGGGCCCGAGGTCCCGCCATCTCCGGTGACCATGGTCCACCAGATCTTGCCGTTCGGTTCCTGAAAGAACGCAAAGCCCAGATCTCTCGCGCCCGGGTCTGTGATGACGTCGCGCGTGTCAGGCTGCTGCATCCAGGCGGCCACGGTTTCAAGCTCGGACTCGTAGGTTTCGGAGATGTTTTCGCCCAGAACCGTGCCCGGATAACCCACACGCCTTGCCCGGTCGATCGGCGAAGATCCGTCCGAGCCGAAATGCCAGGGCCGGTTCTGCACCGACATGTCGCGGGAATGAGTGGCCGCCGCGGCGTTCAACTCCGCATTCAGGCGCAAGGCCGGTGCGCCCGCCGCCGCGCGAAGCGAATTCACACTGTCAAGGACACGAAACTGGATTCGCGCCGTGTCGTCGGGATTGATTCGATAAATCGTCGGCAGAGGGCGACCGTCCGGCCCGAGGCGCGGCGCTGTGTTCGACACGCATGCCGAAAGGGCCAGTGCGCCTGAGGAAAGCAGCAGAGTCCGTCTCTTCATTGCGGAAATACCTGTTTCAAAACCCCGTTTCTTCCCCTGACCCTTACAGGCGCGACTGCGGTCAATCAAACACAACCGGCAGAATATCGCGCGCTCACGGTATTGTTTGATTTGCCGTGACTGTCTGCCGGTCATAGTTTCGGTGACCGTATCGGGCGTGACGCCCGAAGGAGACCCGCCATGAGCAAACACCCCCTGTCCCGCCGCATGTTTCTCGGCAGCGCCGCCGCCGGGCTGGCCGCGCCCGCCCTGGCCCAGAGCGGGACCGAAACCGTGGAGTTCGAGGGCGATATCTCGCAAACGGTTCGCCACAATATCTCAAGTTTCCGGACGCTGGATTGGCGACCCTATTTCAGCGATACGCGGAACGGGGCGATTCTGGTCGATGTCACCTCTCGCGCGCTGCATTACTGGAGCGAGGACCAGAGAACCTACCGGCTTTACCCCACATCCGTTCCGATGACCGAAGACCTGACCCGGCGCGGGCGCACCGAAGTGGTGCGGCTGGTCGAAGGCCCCGACTGGCGCCCGACCCCAGCTATGCAGCAGCGCAATCCGGAATGGCCCGACTACGTTCCGCCCGGGCCTGACAATCCGCTCGGCACCCATGCGCTTTACCTGAGCTGGACCTATTACCGGATCCACGGAACCCACGATACGCGCAAAATCGGGCGCCGGTCTTCGAACGGATGCATAGGGCTTTACAACGAACACATTGCCGAGTTGTTCGCGATGACGCGGCGCGGCACACAAGTGTTGCTTATTTGACGACAAATCCGGTTTGATGCCGTTTCCGGCATTTCCGCGGCATTGCAATCGCCTGTCATTGCTGCTTAAACCGGGGCACGAGGTACAGTCTTGGGTGCCCTAAAGTTGCGCAATTCCGCGCCGAAGGGGCGTATCTTGGAGGATACAATGAAAAAACTCGCTCTCGCCGCCGCTATTTCGGTTGCTGCCACCTCCGCTTTCGCAGGCGGCATGGCAGAACCGGTTCTGGAACCCGTTGTTATCGTTGAGGACACTTCGACCTCCGCCGGTGGCATCCTTGTTCCGATCCTGGCACTGATCCTGATCGCTGCTGCAGTTGCGGCCGATTGATCGAACGCCTTACGGCATTCAGTAAAAAGGCGGTCCGCTCGGGCCGCCTTTTTCTTTTGGTAGTCTCAATCCAGTAAGCCTAAAGCGACTGACCGGTTTCCGCCGCGATCTGAGCGCGGGACTTTCGAGCCCGTTCGGTAGCCGACTTCAACTGACCGCAGGCCGCCATGATATCTTCGCCCCGGGGGGTGCGGATCGGGCTGGCATAGCCCGCCTTGTAGACGATGTCGGCGAATCTCTCGATTCGCTCCCAGTCGGACCTTTCATAGGGCGCGCCGGGCCATTCATTGAACGGAATGAGGTTGATCTTGGCCGGGATCCCCCTGATCAGATCGACCAGCCGGCGCGCATCTTGGTCGCTGTCATTCACGCCCTTCAGCATCACGTATTCAAAGGTGATCCGTTCGCTGTTCGATGCTTTGGGATAGGCCCGCAACGCCTCCAGTAGCTCGGCAATCGGCCATTTCTTGTTGATCGGAACCAGCCTGTCGCGCACCTCGTCAGTCGTCGCGTGAAAGCTCACGGCCAGCATGCAGCCGATCTCCTCGGCTGTGCGCGCGATTTCCGGCACGACGCCGGAGGTCGAGAGCGTGATGCGGCGACGGCTGAGCGAAATTCCTTCCGGGTCCATCGTGATCTTCATCGCGTCGCGGACGGCATCGAAATTGTAAAGCGGCTCGCCCATCCCCATCAGCACGACATTCGACAGCAGACGTGGCCGCGCATCAGAGCCCTCACCGGGTTCCGGCCATTCGCCCAGATCATCCCGTGCCAGCATGACCTGCCCCACGATCTCGCCCGCCGTCAGGTTCCGGACCAGCTTCTGCGTGCCCGTATGGCAGAAGGAACAGGTCAGCGTGCAGCCTACCTGGGAAGAAATGCACAAGGTCCCGCGATCCTCTTCCGGGATATAGACAACCTCGACCTCATGGCCGCCCGCGATCCGGACGAGGTATTTGCGCGTACCGTCGGCCGAAACCTGACGGGAGACGACCTCGGGCAGGGCGATCACGAATGTCTCGGCCAGTTCAGCCCGGTAGGCCTTGCTGAGATTCGTCATCGCGTCAAACTCGCGGATGCCCTTCTGATAGATCCACTGCCAGATCTGGCCGACGCGCATCCGCGCCTGTTTTTCGGGCGTACCGTGGGCAATCAGGGTCGCGCGCATCTGGTCCCGCGTCAGACCCACGAGATTTATGGGTCCGTCGGGCAGTTTACGCGGAATGGTCAGAACGTCCTGCGTGACGGGAGCGCTGGCGGTCATCGGCTCAATCCTTTGGGGTCAGGCGGGTCACATATAGCCCCGCGCGCAGCAACGCAAACCCCTACAGGCCCCGGACGGCCTAGCTGCCGCAGCGCGCCTCGGCATCTTCGACCGCGGCCGTGAAGCCCAGAAGAGAGAACGTATCCTGCGTTTGTGTCCCGCGGGCGGACCGCGCCGTCAGAACCGCCTCGGCCCCGCGCTTCATCGCGGTCACGATGCGCTGATCATCCTGTTCCGATGCGGCCCAGGCCATTTCACCATCGGTGAACAGCTCGAACGTGGACGATCCGATCGCCATCGTGACGGTGGAGCCCGGTGCAAACGGATAGCCGCCGGTAAAAGAAACCTCGCCGCGCTTTTCTTCGGCGGGCCAATAGCTCACGAACATGAGGATCTCGCCGCGCCGCACGGCGACCACGCGGCCATCGCGCGTGTTGACGGTTTCGCGCGGGGTCGAAACGACCCAGCATTGTGTGGGATCGTCTTCGACGAAAACGCTCCAGTCCGTTTCGGCATTCACGCGGTTCGACGATTGATCCTGCGCCCATATCCCGTTCGCCGACAGGGACAGCGCCGTTGCGGCAAGCGCACCCAACACCCAGTGTTTCATCTTCCCTACTGCCTCCAGCCTTACTCTGCCTCTGGCCCGATCCGGCGGTTTTTTTATCTCTGGTAAGCGGAACGGACATTTCACTTTCTGCTGCCGCAGACTAACCTGATTTTCAAGGCTTGGGAAAGCCCCGGCGGCAGAAATTCGCCGGGATGTGAACGGGAACGGAACAATGACGAATACGGAGCCACTGGTCGAGGTCTGGCGCGGCCCTTTCTGTGAAAGCCTGCACCACGGGCATGCGGTGATCTGGGACGCGGGCGGCGATATCGTCGCCGCCTGGGGCGACCCGGAAGCCGTGATCCTGCCACGGTCGTCCTGCAAGATGGTGCAGGCTCTGCCGCTTGTCGAAAGCGGTGCGGCAGAGGCCTTCGGCCTGACCGATGCGCAACTGGCCCTGGCCTGCGCATCTCATCAGGGAGCGCATGTTCACACGGACATGGTGGAGGCATGGCTTGCCGATCTGGGCTTGTCCCAAGAGGCGCTTCGCTGCGGGCCGCAGATGCCGAATGACCGGGATGCCCGCAACGAACTGATCCGTGGATACAGGGAGCCAGGGCAGAGTCACAACAATTGCTCCGGAAAGCATTCCGGCTTTCTGACCCTTGGCAGGCATCTCGGGGCAGGGCCGGAATACGTGGACACTGATCACCCGGTTCAGCTCGCCGTGAAAGCCGCATTCGAAGAGGTCACCGGAGAGGACAGCCCCGGCCATGGCATAGACGGGTGTTCAGCCCCGAATTTCGCCTGCACGATGACGGGGCTCGCGCGGGCGATGGCTGGCTTTGCCGCTGCCACGGGCGACGGCGACCCACGCGACCAGGCACAATTCCGGCTGACACGCGCCATGGCGGCCTATCCACATCTGGTGGCGGGGGAAGGTCGGGCCTGTACCATTCTGATGCGCGCGATGAACGGGCGCGCGTCGATCAAGACCGGGGCCGAAGCGGTGTTCGTCGGGATCCTGCCCGAGCAGAAACTCGGGATCGCCGTCAAGATCGAAGACGGCACGACACGCGGGGCCGAGGCCGTGATCACTCAGCTATTGATCGGCGCGGGCGTTCTTGCGGCGGATCATCCAGCCGCGATCCGGTATCGCCACGGCCCGATCCTCAATCGCCGCGGGATCGAGACGGGCGCCTATCGGATCAGCGACAGTCTGGCCGACTGGCGCCTTTAATCCGTCCTCTCGGGCGCATCCGGGCCCAGATCAAGGTCGGCGGGCGCAAGCGCCACGATCCGGTCCAGAATTGCGTCCTTCTTGAGGGGCTTGGTCAGATAGTGATCGATCCCCGCCTCGAAAATGCGTTTCTCGTCTCCGTCCATGGCGTGGGCCGTCATCGCCACGATCGGCACGCGCGGCAGGTCATGGCGCGCTTCGAACGCGCGAATTTCCCTTGCGGCCTCCAGCCCGTCCATCTCGGGCATGGAAATGTCGGTGAAGACCAGATCGGGCGGATGCGCGACATAGGCGTCCAGCGCCTCGCGCCCGTTACTGACCATGCACAGATCGAGCGTGAGGGATTTGATCATTTTGCGGAAGACCAACTGGTTGGTCTTGTTGTCTTCGGCGGCCAGCAGGCGCAGAACGCGCGGCTGCGGAGGCGGTGCCGCATGCGGGTCCGCGGGGGCGGGCGATGCCGGGGCAGTGGCAGTCTCCGTGCCCGACCGGGCGGAGGGGGGCTCCGTCTCCTGCCCCAGGGCTGTGGCCATCACCGCATCGCGCAATAACGCCCGCGATGCGGCCAGCGGAATCGCCGGATACTGCAAGGCTTCTGCGATGTTCGGCCCGGCCAGGGCGATAGGCCCCGCATGGCCCCCCTGACGCAGATCCTGGATCGCCGCTCCGATCTGCTCTTCCGTTCGGTCCGTGAGCAGGATGAGCAGTGCCAGATCCGCTGGCGGCCTGTCCGGCCCGCGCAGGACAGAAACCTGCGCATCCAGGCGGCCCAGACGCTCCGCCAAACCGGTGGCGTCGGTGCCGTCATCTTCCCAGATCGCCAATGCCCGGGATGCGGCGGGCAAGGGAGGCACGGGCCTGTCATCCTCATCCTCGGGCACCGGCAGACACAACCGGAACCCGAAGGCGGAGCCGACATCGGGTTCGCTTTCCAGCCACATCTCCCCCGCCATCATGCGGATCAGACGGCGCGTGATCGACAGGCCAAGCCCGGTGCCTTCGAATTTCCGGTTTGCCTGATCCTCGACCTGGTTGAACTGCCCGAAGACATGGGCCTGCATCTCGGCGGGGATGCCGATGCCCGTATCTTCCACCACCATCCGAAAGGTGACCTGGCCGTCATTCCGGCCTTCGCCCACGACGCGGACAAGAACATAGCCCTCAGGGGTGAACTTCACTGCGTTGCCGATCAGATTGGTCAGGATCTGGCGGATGCGCCCCCGATCCGCCACCACCCTTTCGGGCATGAACATGTCGTAATCGACCCGGAGCGTCAGGTCGCGGCCCTGAATGCCCGGGCGCAGCAATCGAAAGATTTCATGGATCATTTCCTGCATATCGAAAGGCTCGGGATGCAGTGTGATCTTGTCGGCCTCGATCTTCGAGTAATCCAGAACGTCATTTATGATGACCAGCAATGCCTCGCCCGAGCTCTTGATCGTGTCGATGTAGAGGCGCTGTTCCTCGGTCAGCTCGGTGTCACGCAGCAGATCGGCCATGCCGACCACGCCGTTCATCGGGGTGCGGATCTCATGGCTCATATTGGCAAGGAAGGCGGATTTGGCGCGATTGGCGGCCTCCGCCTGATCGCGGGCCTTGCGCAGTTCCTGCTCCCGGCGGACCGTTTCGGTGATGTCGATCGCCAGCGACACCACATCGCCTTCGCCGGTGCGTTCGTCATGCAGGCGAATATAGGCGCCGTTCCAGAGCTTCAGTGTCTTTTCGGGAATTGTCTCGCTTTCCCATCTGGCGATCATGTCGTCGATCCAGTCTTCGGGTCCGACCCCTTCCAGATCGACGATGCCTTCTTCCACGGCGATGCGAAGCACCGCCTCGTAGCTGGCCCCCGGGCCGATATCGGCGATATTGTCGAACACGGCGATGAAAGCGGGGTTGGCGGCGATCATCCGCCAATCGCTGTCGAAAATGGCGAACCCGTCATCGATCGCCTCCAGCGAGTCCCACAACCGGCGCTCGGCCATCACCGCTTTTTCGGTGGCCACCTCAAGCTGGGCCTTCACCTGCGTGGTCTGCCCGATCAGCTCGGCATTTTCCTCCCGCTGTTCAATGACCTGATAACTCAGCGCATTTGTATGTTCCGCAAGCTTCTTGTTCGCGGAATACAGCTCGTCGGATTTCTGAACCAGAAGCCGCTCGGCGGCCAGACGCAAGCGGCGCTCCTGCGCCAAACGGTCATCGATACCGGCGCTGCCCATGATTTCCCTATGTCCCAGCACATCACTTGATCGCGATGTTCCCCGAACCGTCTGAACATTGGTTTAACGCGGCACGGGAAATCGTGGACAGAGCCCTGAAAAGCGTGGCACTATCAGCCCATTATTTCATCATTTTCAGGAGACTGCCATGCGCCCGATTTTTGCGCTGCTGACCTGGCTGCTCGTTGCTCTGCCCGTATTTGCCGAGGATGCGATTCCGGATCGGTTCATCGCCATAACACGCGATGTGGATTTTCCCGGCGCCGATTTGCGGCCCCTTTTCGACACGACCTTCGAAGCCTGTTCCGCCGCCTGTCTGGCGGATCCCGATTGCCGGGCCTTCACGTTCAACCAGCGCTCCGACGCCTGTTTCCCGAAATCCGGTGTTCTTGCCCGGAACCCTTACGATGGGGCCATCTCCGCAGAGGCCTACGCCACCGATCCCGGCGTTCTGGAGCGGCTGGACGGCCGCGTGGCGGCCCTGTCATTTCTGCGCCCCGGCGATCTGTCCAGCGCACGCCGCCAGGCGGAGGGATTGGCCGGCGAGCACCCCGCCGGCACCTGGAGTGTACAGCAACTGGCCGATGCCGCCCGCGATGCCGCGTCCCGCGGCGACCTGCCGGGGGCGATCCGCCTGACCGGGGCGGCAATCACCCGCAGCGATGCGCCCGCGCTCTGGGCAGAATATGCCCGCCATCTTCTGGCACTCAGCGATATCAACGGGCAGCCACGGTACCAGTTGCAGACCCGCGCTTTCGCCGCCGCGACCAATGCGGCGCTGCGCGCGCCGGACGGGCCGGTTCTGGCCGATGCGCTCGACATCCTCGCGCAGACGCTGGAACGGCAGGGTCGGGGGCGCGACACGATCCCGGCCCTGCGCCTGGCTTTGGCCCAGGCCCCGCGGGCTGACCTGTCGGGCGCGCTCGACAGGGCCATCAGGCTTTTCGGGTTCCGCGTGCTCGAAACCCAGGTCGACAACGAGGCGGCAATGCCGCGGATCTGCGTGATCTTCTCAGAAGATCTGGAGCCCGGTGGCGTCACCTACGGCGATTTCCTGCAATCCACGGTTTCAGGGCTGAGCGTGGATGCGGAGGATCGCCAGCTTTGTATCTCGGGTGTCACCCATGGCCAGAGATACGAGTTCACATTGCGCGCAGGCCTGCCGGCGGCATCGGGTGAAATGCTGCAGGCACCGGTCACGATCCGGCAGTATGTGCAGGATCGAAGCCCCTCTGTCCGCTTTCCCGGTCGCGCCTATATCCTGCCGCGCAGCGAGGCCGCGGCGATCCCCGTCGTCGCCGTCAATACAGACGAGGTGGCGCTGCGCCTGTTCCGCGTGTCTGACCGAAATCTTGTCCGCAGCTTGCAGGAGACCTATTTCGGCCGGCCTCTGAACGAGTGGGAGATCAACCGCTTTACCACCGAACTGGCCGAAGAGGTCTGGACAGGAACCGGCGAGGTTGCGCAGGAGCTGAACCGCGATGTCACGACCCGTCTGCCGATGGGCGACGTGCTGACCGATCTGGGCCCGGGGATCTATGCGCTGGAGGCGCGCGCCGCCAATCAGGCCGCGCGGGATACAACAGCCGCCACCCAGTGGTTTCTGGTCAGCGATCTGGGGCTGTCCACCATGAGCGGCGCCGATGGTATCCATGTCGTCGTGCGCGGGCTGTCCGATGCGGCCGCCCGGTCGGGCCTGACCGTCAGCCTGATCTCGGAATCCAATCGCGTGCTGGGCGAGGCCGTGACCGACGCGGAGGGCTACGCGCTGTTCGATGCGGGGCTGGCCCTTGGCCGCGCCGGGGCTGCGCCCGCCATGGTGGCCGTGACAGACACGGATGATTATGCCTTTCTGTCCCTGCGCGACGCGGAATTCGATCTTTCCGATCGCGGGGTGGAGGGGCGAGAGGCGGCCGGTGCGATCGATCTGTTTCTGACCACCGATCGCGGCGCCTATCGCGCGGGCGAGGTCATTCACGCCACGGCGCTGGCGCGCGACGGCCGGGCCGAGGCGATCACCGGCCTGCCGCTGACCGCGATCCTGACCCGCGCGGATGGTGTGGAGTACACCCGGACCCTGCTGCGCGAAAGCGGGGCGGGGGGCTTCGTGTTCGCGCTGCCGCTTGGCACCAACATTCCCCGCGGCACGTGGCGGCTGGCCGTCCATGCGGACCCCGAAGCGCCACCGCTTGCCAGCCGGGCCCTGCTGGTCGAGGATTTTCTGCCCGAGCGCATCGACGTGACGCTTAGCCTGCCCGAGGGGCCGATCCGCCCCGGTCAGAGACCGCGGCTCGACCTTGAGGCGGACTATCTGTTCGGCGCCCCCGCCGGCAATCTCCCGGTTGAAGGAACGCTGGTACTGCGCCCACGGGATACGCTTGAGAACTGGCCCGGATATCGCTTCGGGCGTCACGACCAGCCCCCCCAGCCCGCCTTCGGAAGCGTCCCCGGCGACGTTGTCACCGCCAGAGACGGGCGTGCCACGCTGACCCTGGATCTGCCGGAAACCTCCGGTCCGCCGCATCCGCGGGACCTGACGGTCACGGTCCGCGTTTCGGAAGGATCGGGCCGCCCGGTCGAGCGCCAGATCACACGCGCGGTAGAGCCGCAGGGCGCGCTCATCGGCATCAGGCCGCTTTTCGACGGCACACTGGCCGAAGGTGCGGAGGCACAGTTCGATCTGGTTGCGGTGAATGCCGATGGCTCAGTGCCCGTGGAATGGACCCTAAACCGTGTCGAGCGCCGCTATCAGTGGTACTCCCAGAACGGCGCGTGGAACTGGGAGCAGGTCACGACCCGCACCCGGATCGCCAGCGGCCAGGAGACACTTGGCCCCGATCCGGTGCGCATCGGTCAGGCCGTCGAATGGGGTGCGTTCGAACTGCGGGTGGAAACCGCATCCGGCGCCTATGGCATCACTTCTGTCGGGTTCGAAGCCGGCTGGTATGCGCCCGCCGATACCGGTGGCACACCGGACGTGCTGGACCTGTCGCTGGATGCGGAGACCTACAGCCCCGGAGATACCGCACAACTTCGCATCATCCCCCGGCAGGGAGGCACGGCCCTGATCCGGGTGATGTCGAACCGGTTGATCGACATGCAGATTGTCGAACTGGGCGACGAACCCGTGGAAGTTGCCTTGCCGGTCACCGATGACTGGGGCAGCGGCGCCTATGTCTCGGCAACCCTGCTGCGGCCCGTGGTCGATATCGACGCCCAGACACCGGCCCGGGCGCTCGGTCTGGCGCATGCCGCGATCGATCCGGGCGACCGGGCGCTGGATGTGACATTGGAGGCGCCGGCGGAGACGATGCCGCGTGGGCCGCTGGAGGTCGCGCTCCGCATCGGCAACGCCGCGCCGGGCGACACGGTTTACGCCTCGATCGCCGCCGTCGATCTGGGCATCTTGAACCTGACCGGATTCGAGAGCCCGGACCCTCAAGGCCATTATTTCGGCCAGCGCAGGCTGGGCATGGCGCTTCGCGATGTCTATGGCCGTCTGATCGACAGCCGCAGCGGGGCCGAAGGGCGCGTGCGCTCGGGCGGCGACGAAAGCGCAGGGATGCGGATGCAGGCACCGCCGCCCACCGAGGCGCTGGTGGCGTTTCACTCCGGCCCGCTCACCGTGGGGCAGGACGGGCTGGCCCGCGCCAGCTTCGACATACCGTCCTTCAACGGCACGGTGCGCGTGATGGCGGTAGCGTGGTCCCGGACCGGTGTCGGTCAGGGCGAGGCGGATGTTCTGATCCGCGATCCGGTGGTGGTTACCGCCAGCCTGCCGCGTTTCCTGTCACCGGGCGACACGGCGCGACTGCTGCTGGAGATAACCCATGCCACCGGCCCGACCGGAGAGATGCGGCTTGGCCTGACCTCCACCCAGGGCGTCGATGTCGGGCTGATGCCCTTCAGCGTCAATCTCGGCGCGGGAGAGACCAGCCGCCTTTCGGTTCCGATCACGGCCGGCGACAGACCCGGTGTGCAGGAAATCTCTGTCTCGCTGAACCTGCCGGACGGGACCGTTGTTGCCAAACCGCTGGTCCTGCCGGTGCAGATAAACGACCCCGAGATCGCCGAAACGAGCGTCGTCACGTTGAACCCCGGCGACACTTTCACATTGGATAGCGCCGCCTTCACCGGGTTCCTTCCCGGATCGGGCCGGGCCACGCTTTCCGCCGGACCACTGTCGCGGTTCGATGCACCGGGGCTGCTGCAGATGCTTGACCGCTACCCCTATGGCTGCACCGAACAGGTCGCGAGTCAGGCGATGCCGCTTCTCTACCTGTCCTCGGTCGCCCAGACCATGGATTTGACCACGGCGGAGGATCTGGATCGCCGGATCAACGCGGCAATCAGCGATGTGCTGGTCAATCAGGCCAGCAATGGAGGCTTTGGCCTTTGGGGCGCCTATTCCGGCGATCTGTGGCTAGACGCCTATGTGACCGATTTCCTGTCCCGCGCGCGCGGGCAGGGGTATCAGGTGTCTGATCTGGCCTTCGGCCGCGCCCTCGACAATCTGCGCAACGAAATCTCCTTCTATCCCGATTTCGAGAATGGCGGCGAAGATCTGGCCTATGCACTGATGGTGCTGGCCCGCGAAGGCACGGCATCCATGGGCGACCTGCGTTACTATGCCGATGTAAAGGCGACGGCGTTCGGCAGCCCCCTTGCACTTGGCCAGTTGGGGGCGGCGCTGGCGATGTATGGCGATCAGCCGCGGGCCGATGCGATGTTCCGCGCCGGATATGCCATGCTGCAGGACCGGCTGGACGCCCCCGAAGCCACGGTCTGGCGCAGCGATTACGGCACCGACCGGCGGGATGCGGCCGGGCTGTTGACGCTGGCGGTGCAGGCCGGGTCCGATGCGGTCCCTATCTCCGATCTGGCGCTGGCGCTGACCCCGCCGGGCCGGCAGGTATCGACACAGGAAGCGGTGTGGAGCCTTCTGGCCGCCCATGCGCTTATCGATGCGGATTCCGTGACGGGCCTTGAACTTGACGGTCAACCGGTATCCGGCCCGCTGGTGGAGGTGCTGCGCGCCGGCGACACAACCGACCGCCGGATCACCAATACGGGCACCACGCCCGAGGCCCTGACCCTGACCCGGTTCGGTGTGCCCGCCGGCGCGACCGAGGCCTTCGGCAACGGCTACCGCATCAGCCGGAGCTACGTGACGCTGGAAGGACAGCCCGCCGATCCGGCGCAGGTTCCGGTCGGCACGCGGCTGGTGGCGCTGCTGACGGTGACGCCGTTCGACGGGCGCGAAGCGCGTCTGATGATCAATGACCCGCTTCCGGCCGGGTTCGAGATCGATAACCCGAATCTTCTGCGCGGTGGCGATATCCGCGCACTCGACGGGTTCGAACTGGACGACGTGGCGACCCATACGGAGTTCCGGCAGGACCGCTTCATGGCCGCCGTCGACTGGCGCACCGATCGCAGCTTCCGTCTGGGATATATCGTTCGCGCGGTCACACCGGGCGAATTTCATCACCCCGCCGCGAGTGTCGAGGATATGTACCGCCCGCAATACCGCGCGCAGACGGTATCGGGCCGGTTGGTAGTGACCGAATAGATGCGGCTTTGGCGGAGCCCGCTGATCGCGCTGGCCCTGACGCTTGTCCTTGTCGGTACCGGGGTGGCGCGGCTGAACGCCTGGATCGACGCGACGGAGCTTCCGCCGCTGGTTCCGGTCACGGGCGTCGAGGTCGTCGACAGGAACGGAGATCTTCTGCGCGCCTATACTGTCGAGGATGGGCGGTGGCGTCTGCCCGTCCGCCTGGCCGAGGTGGATCCAGGCTTCATCGACATGCTGATCACCTACGAGGATCGGCGGTTCTGGACCCATTCGGGCGTGGATCCGCGCGCCTTTGCGCGGGCGGCATGGCAGGCACTGCGGTATGGCCGGATCGTCTCGGGCGGCTCCACGCTCACGATGCAGGTCGCGCGGCTGCTGGAAGACAGCGGCACGGGCGCCTGGCGTGGGAAACTGCGGCAGATACGCCTTGCGCTGGCATTGGAGCGGGTGCTGAGCAAGGAGGAGATCCTGACGCTCTATCTCCATCTGGCGCCCTATGGCGGCAATGTGGAGGGTCTCCGCGCCGCCAGCCTGACATGGTTCGGAACCGAGCCGCGGCGGCTGACGGCCGCACAATCCGCCTTGCTTGTCGCGCTGCCGCAGGCACCCGCCAGCCGCCGGCCCGACCGGTTCCCGGAGGCCGCGCGCCTGGCGCGTGACCGGGTGCTCGACCGGGCAATCCGCTTCGGCGGTATCGCTGAAACCGAAATCGCCTGGGCCCGCCGCGCGCCCATTCCGGATGAACGGCACGGCTTTCCGGCGCTGGCGCCCCATCTGGCCGATCGGGTTCTGGCGGACCGGCCGACCGCCGCGCGCCACGCGCTGACGCTCGATCGCGGCGTTCAGGCCCAGATGGAGCTTCTGGCTGCACGGGCCGTCGAGGGGCGCGACCGCAGGCTGACTGCCGCGATCATGGTGCTGGACCATCGGACCGGCGAGATGCGCGCCACGGTCGGGGCCGCGGATTACACCGACGATGTGCGCCGAGGTTTTGTCGACATGACCCGCGCGCTGCGCTCGCCGGGATCCACCCTGAAACCTCTTGTCTACGGTCTGGGGTTCGAAGCGGGCCTCATCCATCCCGAAACCCTGGTCGATGATCGCCCGGTCCGTTTCGGAAGCTATGCGCCGCAAAACTTCGACAACGTTTTTCGCGGCGAGTTGAGCGTGCGTCACGCGCTGCAGGCCTCGCTCAACACCCCGGTGGTCAGCCTGCTGGACCAGATCGGCCCGGCCGAGATGCTGACCCGCATGCGCCGTATCGGGATGCGGGCCGAACTGCCCCAGGGGGAGCCGGGCCTTGCCATCGGACTTGGCGGGATCGGGACAAGCATGGAGGATCTGATGCGGCTCTATGCGATGATCGCCCGGGGTGGAGAAACGATGCCGCTGCGTATCCGTCCGAGCGATGACGCAGGCGCGCGCAACCGTATCCTATCAGCTACCGCCGCATGGTATCTGGGCGATATCCTGTCAGGCCTGGTGCCGCCGCCCAACGCGCCGCGCAACGGGTTGGCCTACAAGACCGGGACCAGCTATGGCCACCGCGATGCATGGGCCTTCGGCTTTGACGGGCGCCACGTGGTCGGTGTCTGGCTGGGCCGGGCCGATGGCGCCTCCGTGCCCGGTGCCTTCGGAGCCGATCTGGCGGCGCCACTGCTGTTCGAGGCCTTCGCCCGGCTTGGTCCCGATCTGGCCCCGCTTGCGGCACCGCCATTGGGGGCCCTGACCGTCCCCCATATGCAATTGCCGCCGCCGCTCCGCCGGTTTCAGCCGGAAACCGCCGGGGCACGGGATGCGGAGGCTCCGGTGATCGCCTTTCCACCCGACGGCGCAATCCTTGCGGCCACACCCGATCTGCCGCTTCTGGCGCGGGTCGAGCGGGGCCACCCCCCTTTCACATGGCTTTGGAACGGGCGGCCTGTTGCGACCGGTGTCTTCGACCGGCAGGTCGATCTTGGCAGGGCCGCCCCCGGGTTTGCCGAACTGACGGTAATCGATGCCACGGGCAGGGCCGAACGCGGATTTATCGAAATCTCCCGCTGATACCACTCCCCAGCCGCCTGATTCGCGTCTGAGCGCCCTCGGGGTGGGCGCGGGGCTGTGCGATTGTCACGGCTCTGCGAGGGCAAGTCTCTGTTTTCGTGAGGGATGTTGCGGCGGCTCACGGGGCCGCGAGGGGGCGTGACGGGGTGGCGGATGGTG